>NC_021353.1:0-1200000 GCF_000404225.1 Candidatus Methanomassiliicoccus intestinalis Issoire-Mx1
AAATTGAGAGGGAGACCCCTTCATTTCCACTGTAATGTTTTTTTACATACCTACTCGTTTATTTTAAGAATTCTAAATTTAGAAAAATATTTCTCTTTCTTATTCTTTCTCTTCTTTTTCCTATATTATAATATAATATATTAGTAGATTCTTTTTCTATATCTATTCTGATATTCTAAATTTTTTTTCTAACGGAAACTTCTTAACGCTGTTTAAAATTTTTATTTTTTTGTTTATTGGGTTGTTTACCTAGTTTTATAAAAATCAAGGTAAGGCTGTGTATGAATAAAATTTGCAGTGGAAATGAAGGGGTGGGGGTAGTATAGAATATTACATGTTAATTTTCTAGTGTTATTTTACAATGTTCTACTATCAGCGCATAGATCAAATACCAAAAGCTCTCTCCCTTCTTCTGCAAGGCACCTTTATTTCTCATGCAGAAACAAGTCAGTGCAGCATTAACCACAGCTTATTTTGCTGAATATTAAAGTGTAGCCTTCTTAATCAATAAATTTCATCATTCTTCTGCTCTGGTAATCTCACAGCCGGAAGAAATTGAGTATTTAATAGAGGTATTAAGATGGACAACATCAGCGGCAACATCTTTGACAAATACGTAAATTCAAAACAAATCTTCAAAAGAGACCGTGAAATATTAAGGCCGTCTTATATTCCTGATGAACTTCCTCACCGTAAAGATCAGATAGATCAGCTGGCTTCTATTTTGGTAACTGCTTTGAGAGGAGATAGACCTTCTAATGTTCTTATTTTTGGTAAAACAGGTACAGGAAAAACTGCTTCTGTGAAATATCTTGGAAAAGAGATACTGAAAGCAGACGAATTTGATCGTGTCATTTATCTTTATATGAATTGTGAAGTGGTCGACACTCAATATGGTGTTCTCCAAAATATAGGAAACATGATCATCGATAAATTTGAAGAGCGTATACCATTTACTGGCTGGAGTACAGAACGGGTATACAACATTCTCAGAGAGAAAATAGATGAGCTTAATCGCGTTGTAATCATCGTTTTGGATGAAATAGATAAGCTGGTCTACAAATCAAGCGATGATGTTTTATACAATCTTTCAAGAATAAATGATGACCTTGAAAGGTCAAAAGTTTCCTTGATAGGAATCTCTAATGACCTTAAGTTCACTGAATTTTTAGATCCTCGGGTCCGCAGCAGACTCGGCGAAGAGAAAATGGTTTTCTCGCCTTATAATGCTGAACAGCTTCGAGATATTCTTGATCAGCGTTCCAAACTTGCCTTTTATCCTGATGTAATTGACCCCGGCGTACCGCCGCTATGTTCTGCTTTAGCTGCCCAGGAACATGGTGATGCCCGCAGAGCACTTGATCTTTTAAGAGTAGCTGCAGAGATAGCAGAAAGAAACGGTGACGACAAGGTTACTGAAGCTCATGTTTACAAAGCTAAAAACAAGATAGAATTAGATTGTGTTACTGAAGCCATTAAAACACTTCCTACACAGTCCAAATTAGTATTGATGAGCATAATAATCAATGAAGAAAGAGGAAGCGGCAAGCTCACGACAGGAGAACTTTACGAGACCTATCGTGATATCTCTCAGTTTATTGATATGCAGATTTTAACCCAGCGTAGAGTCACAGATTTAGTTTCAGAGCTTGACATGATGGGAATTGTACATGCAAGAGTAAAATCATTTGGACGTGGCGGCCGCACTAAGGAGATAGACTTATCAGTTCCTATAAATGAGACTAAAAAAATACTGGAAGAAGATGAGGTTCTTCATCCTCTCAAAAATTATCGCCCAAAAAATCAAACAACTCTCATCTAATCCTTTTTCTTTTTTCTATAATCTATAATTTCACTCAGCCCTATTGGTACTCCTATGATCAGTATTAAAGCAATAACAAAATCTGTTTTACTGTTTTGAGGTACACTGCTGAGGCCATGGCCGTTTGCTATAAGATTTACAATTCCAAACCATGGTATTTCTCCTCTTGCTTTACCAGTTATATCTTTTTCTTCCACAAGGTCTGATATTCCTGAGTTCTGATCTACTCTAGTATTCCCGTCACCCATAGTGACTATTCCGCTGTGCGGGCTGGAACCCATGTCATATAAAATATTTTTTAAATTTATTTTTATTTCTCCATCCTTAGTATACGGGACATTTTTTAGTACGATCTCATCTTTAAGATTTGAATAAGAGTGGCCGCCGTCAGCTTCCCATAAATTCTCATTTATATCTTTCAGCGAAGGAGCACTGAAGCTATTCGTCAGTTCATCATATTCTAATTTGATTATGGCTCTGTGTATTATAGATTTATTCAAGTATTCTGAATTATAAACTATAACATCACCGTAGCCGCTGTAGGTTTTGTGTCCTGTTGATAGTCCTTCAGCGTATGTTGTAATATCTTCAAATGAATTAGTTTCTTTGATAATTACGATATCTCCGGTATCTATAGTGCCTATTGAACTTTGGTCTCCATGCTGCATGCTTTCAGAGTCTACAACTACTAAAGGCGGCCAGATTCCGCTGTATGCAAACAGCGCTACAAATATGACTATAATAACAGCTGGAATGGTTATTATCGCCTTTAAAGTAGATTTGTTCTCTTTATTCACTTTGACTTTATTGGATACTCATTAGAAAAAACTATGTTGATCTTTATGAGGTCTGATGTTATTTTTAGGTAATAAGATAGATAAGTTATGATTTCAATAACTGTTTATGGCGACTCGTCCTGACAATGATGCATATTTTATGAACATGGCAAAATTATCTGCCACCAGATCTACATGTCTCCGGCGCAGCGTGGGAGCGGTTATTGTAAAGGAAAAAAGAATTCTTACTACAGGTTACAACGGAGCTCCAAGAGGAATTAAACATTGTGAGGAAACTGGATGCGTTAGGTTAGAAAATCATATAGAGTCGGGTACGCGTCATGAACTATGCAGAGGGGTGCATGCTGAACAAAACGCTGTAATTCAGGCGGCTTATTTTGGCGTGAGTGTAAAAGATGCTTCTATTTACATCACTAATTTTCCATGTGTGCTCTGTGCCAAGATTCTCATAAATGCAGGGATAAAAGAAGTCATTTACCTCGATGATTACGTAGACACTCTTTCAAGAGAAATTCTTGAGGAAAGCAATGTACTAGTGAGGAGATATGTGGAAAACAAGTGATAATTTTTCTACATTTTTAGATTAGTTATATTTTTCGTGTGAATTCTTCTTAACTCGCAACAATCTGAGCGTACTGTTTGCCTGTATTTTCTGCTTAATATCGCAATTATGATCATGTAAACTTTATTTTTTGTTAAATAATGGATACATTATCAGGAAGTTTTTATATACGTTAATCCGATTCCCAAAGAAAATCACCGGAGAGAGACCCGTGGGTAAATCTGAAACACTTCTCCAGGTTAAAGATGCCGAGTCTAAGGCTAAGCAGACAATCGAGCAGGCTAGATCTAAAGAGAAAGAACTTCTTTCCTCTGCACGTAAAGAGGCTGTAGACAAGATACAGCAGGCAGAGAAAGACCTTAGGTCCAAGTCAGCTTCAGAGTTAGCAAGCCAGAAGGCTTCGTTGGCATCTCAAAAAGAAGGGCTTTTGCAGAAAGGGAACGACGATGCAGCAGCACTAGAAGCTGTAGCTGTAAAGAAGATCCCTCAAGCAAAAATGATGATCAAGCAACAATTCGAGAGGACATTCGATGCTGCTACCGGAATCAATGAGTAAGATATTGGTCGTTGGGACCAAGGATCAATTACCGGCAACTATCGATCTTCTTTATAGTCTCGAAAATGTTCATGTTATCGATTTTCCATCAGATGGAGAGGAAGGATTTACTTTAGGATCCCCACTCTCGGCAGCTTCCGATGCTTCTCTGAAACTTTTGAAGCTCAGATCTATGGAAAAAGATCTAGAAATTGATGGGCGCGCTTACAAAGAGAAAATCTCTGTAAAACAAATTGAAGACACCCTTCAGTCAACAATGGACGAGATTGAAAAGCAGATATCTGGTATCGTCGAATCTAAAAGTTCGATGCAGACCAGACTGTCCGAATTGAATGGCCGCATATCCTTGTTGGATCCATTTAAAAAAGTGGATCTAGACTTGGGTTTATATCGTGGTTATTCATCATTGGGCGTAATTGCTGGATATTCTCAAATTGATCCTGAAACTGCGTTGAAAGACGCATTACAGAATGAATACGAATTGTTCAAGGGAAGCGACTCTTTTATTGTTTTATTTGTTCCTCTATCTAAATTAGAAGAGGCTCAGCGCACACTTTCTCAACAGGGCTTCAGTGAAGTTCCCATACCCGAAGGAAAAGGTATGCCATCTCAGATGGTTGCTGAATTGGAAAGCGAAATCGCTGATGTGAATAAACAATTAGAAGACATCGAGGCTAAGCTCGCTGAAATCAGAAGCAGTTATGCATCGTTTATTTCTGCAGCTGATGAACAGCTCAGCATCGTCGTCGAAAAAGCTGAGCTTCCTTTGAGAATGGGTGCCACAGAACACTCTTTTGTGCTCGAAGCGTGGGTGCCTGAAAAAGAATTTAGCTCAATTTCCGATGCCTTCAATAAGAAAGTTGGTGACAAAGTATACCTTGAGGTATTATGCACCAAAGATCGTAAAGAAGAGCATGCGGAACCTAGTGGATATGATGAAGAGGAGCCAGTAGAAGTAGAGGAAGAAGTTCCTGTAGAACTTAAGCACGGCAAGACCGTTGGTAGGTTCACGTTCTTCACTAAGCTTCTGTCAACTCCTCGTTATAATGAAATTGACCCTACAATCACGGTTGCCATATTCTTTCCAATATTCTTTGGTTTGATGGTAGGCGATGTAGGTTATGGTATTCCATTTACAGTCCTTGGTCTTCTTGGTTTAAGAAGATGCAAGAGTGAAGAATGGCGTGGAATCGCTACCATGCTGTTCTATGGAGGTTTGACTTCTATATTCTTTGGACTGTTCTTGTATGGCGATATGTTTGGTATTGAGTTCCATGCTGCTGAAGCAGGGGCACTCAGTTGGGAAAATCTCTTAGGAGTATCTATACCACATGTCTTGTTCAACATAGGCGACTTTGCTGTACAACTGGGATACGTTACAAAACTCGGCAGTGTAAAACTTCTGCTATATGCATGTGTCTGGGTAGGTATTGCACACCTCTTATTAGGTTTAATAATAGGTTTCTACAACACAACCATCAGGCACGGAATCAAAGCAGCTGTGTCTGAGAAATTCTCTTGGATCTTAATGTTCGTAGGATTTGCATTCCTGGTTCTGTGGATTGTTGACAATCTGCTTATGCCAGTATCAGACACTATGAACTTCACAGATATTAGATTCATAGTTGGAGTTATACTGTTTGTAGTTGGTTTGTTAATAGCTGTAAAGGCTGAAGGGGCAACAGCTATCATCGAGGCTCCTGAAGTCTTAAGCAATGTGCTGTCCTATACAAGGATAGCTGCCATCGGTATGTCTAAAGCAGGCATGGCGCTGGCTTTCAACATGATCGCTCTGGAAATGATAGCTCCAGGTGGCGGTATAATGCTGGTATTGGGACTTTTAGTCTTCATAATTGGTCATTTAATGATCTTTATACTGGCAATAATTTCGGCAGGACTCCACAGTATAAGGTTGGAGTATGTTGAACTCTTTAACAGATTCTTTGAGGGCGGTGGAGTAGACTTCAACCCCCTGAAAATAATTAGAAAACACACAATAGCAACGGAGGAATAAAAATGGTAGATGCAGAAGGACTTATAGCAGTTGGAGCTGGACTTGCAGTAGGATTGGCCGGTATCGGATCCGGTATTGCAGAAGCAAACATTGGTGCAGCTGCAGTTGGTGCAATGGCTGAGAACGAGAAACTTTTCGGTAAGGGTCTTATTCTCACAGTTATCCCTGAAACCATCGTTATCTTCGGTCTGGTTATCTCTATCCTACTCTGGATCAACATGTAAGAGAGGCTAACTCCATGTCATTGGACAAGATAGCCGACGAAATCCTTGGCAATGCCAGCAAAGAAGCTGATAAGATTGTCAAGGACGCGGAGAATGAAAGATCCAGGATACTCTTGGAAGCCGACCAGAAAATTGAGAATATGCGTAAGGCTGAAGAGAAAGAGCTGCAGGAATCAATTGAGCGCATGAAGCGCCAAGAGATTTCCAGCGCTGAACTAGATGCCAAAAAGATAGTTCTCAACAAGAGGAAAGACATTCTCAACCGCACCTTCGAGGAAATGCTAGCCGAGCTTTCAGAAATGGATGCCAATGAGAAAGGCGGCATTTACAAGAAGATCGTCGACCAAGGCTCAAAAGTCATCCCATCTCCAAAGGTTCTTTGCCCTATAGGAGAGAAGAATCTTTTGGCTGACGTCGACGGAATGGGAAAACTGACAGAAACTGACATGGAATCGGGCCTGATTTTGGAAAGTAAAGACGGCACAGTCCGTCTCGACTTCCGCTTCAGGACGATCTTAGAAGGTATCTGGGATCAGGATCTGAAAGAAATATCGAACATCCTGTTCGAATAAGGGAAACTGGTGAATAAATGATTGTACGAGGGCGTCGGGGGAAAGGCAATTACGCTTACGCAACAGCAAGGATCAAATCGAAAAAAAGCCTCCTGCTGACCAATGACAACTACCCCAAGTTGCTAATGATGGATCTCAATGAGATCGGTAGATTCATGGGTGAAACGCAGTACAAAACTGAGATGGCTGAACTGGCCTCAAAGTATTCCGGAGTCGACCTCATAGAATTGGGAACCTCCAGAAACCTCGCTCACACCTACAGATCTATCATTGGATTCTGCTCTGGTGATTTGAAAGAAATCGTGGCAGGATATCTTCGCAGATGGGATATGTGGAACATCAAAACCATTCTGAGAGGAAAGTACTCTAATGCCACCGTAGAAGAAATCCAGGAAGACCTTGTACCTGCAGGAACTCTCAGTGAAGAAGACCTAAACGCTCTGCTTGCTATCGACAGCATGTCCGAGATTCTCGAGACATCTGCCCGCAAGCTTAGCATTCAGGTTCCTGCGGACATAACTCTATCACTTGAACGGGATGGCAATTTAGCTGCGGTAGAAGATTATCTAGATTTCATTTATTACCAAAGATTATTGGCTTCTATAGACCCCAATAAGAAATCAGATAGTCAATTTCTTTCATTTGTAAAGCGTGAAATTGATATTGTAAACTTAAGAACATTGCTGAAACTAAAAATGGATAGTATGCCTGGTGATAAAATTAAGACATACTTCATTGAAGGCGGCAGCAATGAACTCTCTATTGCTGAGTTAAACAGACTTGCTGGTGTAGAGACATTTGATAATTTAGTTGATGAATTGTCAAAATACTCATTCTATGATGAAATCAAAAATTCATTAGAGAGGGCCAAGACCACAAGATCTTTAAATCCAGTAATGGTGAAATTAGACAAATATTTGGCCAAGGAGGCAGAGAGATTTTCCCATCTTTATCCATTATCGGTATTGCCTATCTTGGATTATGTCATTAGAAAGAAAATTGAAGTTGATAACATCCGCATTATTGCCAGGGGAAAGGCTAGCGGAATGGACAATGAAATTATCAAAAAACTGCTGGTGATCTAATGGACTTTGCAGTTATAGGAAGCGAAGAGTTTGTGATGGGATTCCGTCTCGCCGGCGTCAAAGAGGTTTACGCCGTTGAACCAGAGGAATACGAATCCAAACTTTTAGAACTCATTACAAATCGTTCCATTGGAATTCTAGCAGTGGATTCGGAAGACATCTCGCGCGTATCCTCTAGTGCACGTAAAAAGGCGCTGGACAGCATTTCTCCGGTCGTAGTACAGGTTGGCGGAGAAGAGGGCGATTTGAGAGAGAAAGTCAAGAGCGCAATTGGCGTTGATTTGTATAAGACTGAGAGGGATTAATATGGCTAAGGCTAAGCAAGGAGAGATTTACAGGGTCGCTGGACCGGTCGTAACCGCGACTGGCATCTCCCCGAAGATGTATGATGTCATGCAGGTCGGGGAAGAAGGCCTTATGGGTGAGGTTATCAAGATCTCCGGCGACAAGACTATCATTCAGGTTTACGAGGAGACTTCCGGGTTGAAACCTGGTGAGAAAGTTATCGATACTGCACAGCCCCTAGTTGCTGAATTGGGACCAGGATTGTTGAGCAGTGTGTATGATGGTATTCAGAGACCCCTTCCAGTCTTGATGGACAGGATGGGAGACTTCATTAACAGAGGAGTTTCAGCTCCAGGTCTGGATCACTCCAAAAAATGGACATTCACACCTGTCGCTAAAGTCGGCGATGTCGTCAAAGGCGGAGATGTACTCGGTACCGTGCAGGAATTTTACCTAACTCACAAGATCATGGTGCCCCACGGTATAACTGGAAAAGTCGAAGAAGTCAAGAGTGGAGACTTTACCATTGATGATGTTGTAGCTGTTGTTGACGGAAAAGACATTACAATGCTGCAGAAATGGCCTGTACGTATTGGAAGGCCGATCGTCAAAAAACTCTTGCCAGATATTCCATTAATCACTGGACAGAGAGTTCTTGATACAATGTTCCCTCTGCCAAAGGGAGGAGCAGGTGCAATTCCTGGTGCATTCGGTACTGGAAAAACAGTTACACAGCAGCAGTTAGCCAAATGGTCTGACGCTGAAATCGTGGTATACATCGGATGCGGAGAAAGAGGAAACGAAATGACTGAAGTTCTGTCTGAATTCCCTAAGTTAGAGGATCCAAAGACAGGAGAGCCGCTCATGCAGAGGACAGTTCTTATTGCTAACACCTCAAACATGCCTGTGGCCGCTCGTGAAGCTTCAGTTTACACCGGAATGACAATTGCAGAATACTTCCGTGATATGGGTTACAACGTATCCCTGATGGCTGATTCTACTTCAAGATGGGCAGAAGCTATGAGAGAAATTTCCTCTCGTTTAGAAGAAATGCCTGGTGAAGAAGGATATCCAGCTTACCTATCTGCAAGACTATCTGAATTCTATGAGAGAGCTGGTCGTGCAGAGAACATCAATGGATCCATAGGATCTGTATCTGTAGTAGGTGCAGTTTCACCAGCAGGCGGAGACTTATCCGAACCTGTTACACAGAACACCCTACGTATCGTAAGAGTATTCTGGGCTCTTGACTCTAAATTAAGAGAAAGGAGGCACTTCCCGACAATCAACTGGCTTACTTCATACTCTCTATATACTGGTAACTTAGACAAGTGGTACAGAGACAATGTAGCTCCAGACTTCCCAGACCTCAGACAGTGGGCAATGGAAATTCTGCAGCGTGAGTCTGAACTTCAGGAAGTTGTGCAGTTAGTCGGTTCAGATGCTCTTCCAGAAGAGCAGAAGATGACTCTTGAAATTGCCAGGATGATCCGTGAAATCTTCCTGCAGCAGAACGCTTACCACCCGATTGACACATACTGTCCTATGCCACGCCAGTACAAGATGATGAAACTCATCAAGCAGTTTGCTGAGCTTTCAAACAAAGCTGTAAGCAACAATGTAAGCGTGGACTCAATCGTTGCTTTACCTATCAGGGACAGGTTTGCCAAGTCAAAGTATGAAGAAACAATAGATCAGGAACTTGATGAGATTGCCAAAGAACTTCCTGATGTATTCGCAGCACTGGAGGCAAAGGCATGAGCATAGTTTCCAAAGAATATCATACAATTTCTCAGATTGCAGGTCCTCTCGTTTTCGTTGAGAAAACAGAGCCTGTAGGTTACCAAGAACTGGCCACTGTTACTCTGCCTGACGGCAGCCAGAAGAGAGGTCAGGTTCTTGATACATCAGAAACTACCGTAGTTCTTCAGATTTTTGAAGGTACTTCCGGTATTGAACGCGCTGCAGGAGTCAAGTTCCTTGGAGAGACCATGAAAATGCCGGTGTCTCACGACATGCTTGGAAGAATCCTGAACGGTGCTGGAGATCCAATTGATGGAGGTCCAGCAATCACTCCTGAAAAGCGTCTGGACATTACAGGTGCTGCTATCAACCCATGGGCCAGGGCAGAACCTAAAGAATTCATCCAGACTGGTATCTCAAGCATTGACGGTATGAACACCCTCGTCAGAGGACAGAAACTGCCAATCTTCTCAGCATCTGGTCTTCCTCACAACGATGTCGCTCTGCAGATTGCCCGTCAGGCAAAAGTGCGCGGTACCGATGAGGAATTCGCCGTGGTCTTTGCTGCCATGGGAATTACCGCTGAAGAAGCACAGGCTTTCATGGCTGACTTCGAGAGAACCGGTGCCCTCAAGCGTGCTGTAGTGTTCATGAACTTAGCAGATGATCCAGCTATTGAGCGTATGATTACACCTAAGCTCGCTCTCACCACAGCTGAATATCTCGCTTTTGAACTCGACATGCACGTGTTAGTTATCCTGACTGATATCACAAACTACTGCGAAGCTCTAAGACAGATCGGAGCAGCTCGTGAAGAAGTGCCAGGTAGAAGAGGTTACCCAGGTTACATGTATACCGACCTTGCAACCATGTATGAGAGAGCAGGCCGTATCAAGGGAAAGAAAGGATCAATCACACAGATTCCGATTCTTACTATGCCTGGTGACGATATTACCCACCCGATTCCAGATCTTACCGGTTACATTACCGAAGGTCAGATTGTGGCATCCAGAGACTTGTACCGTGCCGGTATCTACCCACCAATCAACGTAGGGGCTTCCCTGTCTAGATTGATGAACGCAGGTATCGGAGAAGGCCTGACTCGTGAAGACCACAAAGCCATCTCAGATCAGTGTTATGCTGCATATGCAGAAGGCCGTGATCTCAGAGGTCTCGTGGCTATCGTCGGTAAAGAAGCATTATCCGAGAGAGACAAGAAGTTCCTGGACTTCGCTGACGCCTTTGAAGACAAGTTTGTCAGACAGGGTGCTGATGAAGACAGAGACATCGAGACAACTCTCGAGATTGCTTGGCAGTTAGTAGCTCTCCTACCTGAGAACCAGCTGTCCAGAATTGACAGGAAATACATTGAAAAGTATCACCCTGCACACAGAAAGAGTGAGTGAACATGGCAACTACAGAGGTCAAGCCAACCCGGTCCGAACTGCTCGAAGTTAAGCGTAAAATCAAGCTTACGCAGTCAGGTTATAAAATCCTCAAGATGAAGAGGGACGGCCTGATTCTCGAATTCTTCAAAATCCTAGAAGAAGCTAAGCAGGCTCGTGAGGAAGCTAGCAAGCAGCATGAAGTCGCCATGAGGAAAATCAATGTTGCAATGGCTGTTGACGGAATAATCTCCGTCAAATCTGCGGCCTACGCCCACAAAACACATCCTGAGATCTCCGTGCGTTCCAAGAACGTTATGGGTTTGGTAGTGCCAGAGATTGAGGCAAACTCAGTCAAAAGCACTATCGAAGAACGCGGGTACGGTATTGTGGGTACTTCCACCTACATCAACGAAGCTACTGAAGCATTCGAAGAATTGGTTGAAACACTCACCAAGGCAGCTGAGATCGAGACAACTCTGAAAAAGCTCCTCAACGAAATTGAGGGTACAAAGCGCAGAGTCAACGCTCTTGAATTCAAGGTAATTCCTGAACTGCAGGAAGCGGAAGCATTCATTGAACTCCGTTTAGAGGAGATGGAAAGAGACAACTTGTTCTCTCTGAAACATCTCAAAGGAAAAGCCGAGGCACAAGAGTGAAACTTTTTTCTAAACTTTTTGATTGGGAAGATCCAGAGGTTCGAGGTCGATACCTCAAAACCTTCTGGATTATTTCGCTTTTTATGCTAGTCTTAGGTTACATTCTCATTGTTTACTTCCTGTTCATGGGAGACTGATCATAATAAAATTATTTTATTGATTCTTATCCTTTCACAATGTATAATATAGTGGATATATCCCATTATACACAGGAGTCTGGGTAGTAATGAAAACTGTTTATTTGAACACCTTGTCCGGTGGTAATTTTGAAGTACTTTGTCAGGATATTTTTTTACAATACTATAAAGTCCCTGTAGAAAACATGCCACTTGTTAATGATAAAGGCAGAGATCTGATAATACACTCTCCCGATGGAGACATTTTTGTTGAATGTAAACACCATCCACATAATCCTATAGGACGTCCAGTTGTTCAAAAATTACATTCTGCAATGATAACAGAAAACGTTTCAAAAGGAATAATTGTAACTACTGGCTACTTTTCAAAGGATGCTGTCAATCATGTAAATATAAACAATCTTCCTATTGATCTGATCGATCGGGATAGGCTGAAAGAAATTGCGTATGGTGTGGGATATTCACTCCTCTTGTCTGAATCAGATGACAAGAGCGGATCTATGCAATACATACCTCCTGAAAGTGGAGAGATATTCAAAGATCATTTATCCTCATTCATCAGTAGAACACTTTTATCTTATCCTAACAGCATCTCTTCTGAACTGGCAATTGAAGAAAAAAAGTCGGTATTAGTCCCCTTTTATAAAGTTGAATATGATGTAAATGCAACGTTTTCTACTTCAGTGGGTCTAATACATACGGAAAAATGTAGCGACACTCTCTATCTAAGGCAGCAAGATCTTTCCTTGTGCGACAGCTCATTCTCTCAGTGTTTTCCAGCATCTTCTTTCAAATCTTATGATCCTGTAGCAGATATGACGTGTGTAGATCAATCTGGTCCAGCACCTACGATGAATGAATTAACAAAGACTGCTTATGAGTATATAATCAATAAACATACAAGATCTGTCAGCTATGATGGAAGAAACAATCAGAGTTATACTAAAACTTGCGCTCCTTCTAAAAAAGACATATTGATCAAAGACGTAACTCATGTGTATATACCTTATTCAGACATTGAGTTCTTATTGCATGATCGCAAGAGAAAAATGTCTCTGGCAGAAAACCACACAAGCTCATTTTTTGTGCTGAATGAAAATTTCTTGAATTGTGAAATCTGCAACTCTAAGATATCTTCTGGAATGCTATGCAACGACTGTGGTGCAGTTGTGCATGTTAGTAAAAAGAAATCACATGGATTAAAGTGCAGTTTTTGTGATAAGACAGTATGCATTTCGTGCTCACAATATTTTAAAAAATATTTATTCTTCAAAAAACCAGTCTGCTCTGCATGTGCTATCGAAAATAAACTCAAGACTAAAAGATACAAGATATCTTAATCAAAAAATGCATCTGAACTCTTTATTGTATACTTGATATTGCATATTTTCACTTGTTTTTTTAGCATTGTCTAACCGTAAACTTTAAGACCAATACCTTGTTAGAGTCACTCACTCTGTAGGAGAGCGTTAGCTCACTTGCACTACAGGAGGAATATACTTGGTTGAAAAAACGACCCTAGAGGCCGTCAAAAAGGCTCTTGAGAGTTCCCCGAAAAGGAATTTCAGAGAGTCTGTTGATTTGGCCATTAACCTCAAGGATGTGGATCTCTCCAATCCTAAAAATAGGATTCAAGAGGATATTATTCTGCCACATGGAAGAGGTAGGGATATTAAGGTCTGTGTTATCGGTGGCGCCGAACTGGCTGCTAAAGCTAAGGACGTAGCCGACATGGTCATCACACCCGATGAATTGGGTAAGATTGCCGATGATAGAAAACAGGCCAAAAAGGTAGCTTCAGAATGTGATTATTTCATAGCTGAAGCTCCACTGATGCCCCAGATTGGTAAGAGGCTCGGTATAGTACTCGCTCCGCGTGGTAAAATGCCAAAGCCAATTGCACCTGGTGCGGACCCTGCTCCAATAATAGAAAATTTGCGTAAGAGCGTATCAGTCCGTACAAAGGACCGTAAAACGTTCCAGACTCCCGTTGGCACAGCCGACATGGATCCTGAGCAAATCGCAGAAAATATCGAAGCTATATTCAAGAGGGTTACCGGCAAGCTTGAGAAAGGAAGAATGAACATCGACTCGGCCTATGTCAAGACGACAATGGGTCCGTCTGAAAGGGTTCTGTAGGTGAGCTGAGATGGCACATGTAGCATCTTGGAAAAAAGAGAAGGTCAAAGAACTGGCTGATATGATGGTTAACGGACAAGTCGTAGCCATTGTTGACGTTCACGGAATTCCCTCTCCTCAAATGCAGGCCATTAGAAGCAACATGAGGGAAAACAGCTCCATGGTCATGACCAGGAACAATCTCATGCTTCTTGCTTTAGACGAGGCCGCAAAGCAGAAACCGGGATTGGAAAAGCTGAAAGAACAAGTCCATGGTCAGTGCGCCATTGTTGCCACACCAATGAACCCCTTCAAGCTGTTCCGCTCAATGGAGAAGACTAAAACACCTGCTCCTGCGAAACCTGGCGACATAGCTCCTGAAGATATCGAGATCAAAGCTGGAGACACACCTTTCAAACCCGGCCCAATCGTGGGTGAGTTACAGAAAGCAGGAATTCCAGCAGCAATTGAAGGCGGAAAGATCGTTATCCGTAAAGATAAAGTTCTGGTTAAACAGGGAGAAGCAGTCCCCGAGGACTTAGCTAAACTCTTGCCTAAATTAGAAATTCTACCTATGATCGTAGGTCTCGACCTCAGAGCTGCATATGAAGAAGGCGTCATCTATGACAAAACCGTTCTCGACGTGCCCCCCGATCATTACATCAATTTGTTGGCAACTGGAGCGCATAACGCTTTTGCACTCGGTATAAGCATAGTCTACCCAACTGAGGAGACAATTAAACCGTTAATCGCGAAGGCTTACCGCGAAGCTTTATCACTCAGTGTTGAAGCTGCAATACCTACAAAAGAAAATGTAAAGATTCTCCTGGCAAAAGCAAACGTAGGAATGCTTGCTATTGCATCACGTGTCCCAGAACTTGGAGACGAGCGTTTGACACAGCAGCTCGCAGCCAATGCTGCACCAGCAGCTGTTGAGGAGACAAAGGCCGAAGAGAAGAAAGACGATGAAGAAAAATCCAATTCCGAAGAAGGAGCTTCCTTTGCTGGATTTGGAGGATTATTTGATTAAGTAAATTTGGAGGAATATAAATGGAGTATATCTACAGTGCGTTGGTCCTTCACGCTGCCGGAAAGGCCGTTGATGAGGATGCTATCGCAAACGTTCTTAAGAGCGCAGGCGTCGAACCCGATGCCGCCAAGATTAAATCTTTGACTGCTTCCCTTGAGGGTGTAAACATCGATGAAGCTATTGCTTCCGCTGCTATCGCCCCTGTAGCTGCCGCTGCTCCCGCCGCTGCCGCTGCTCCTGCTGACGTTCCAAAATCAGCAGAAGAAGAGAAGAAAGAAGAAGTCAGCGAAGACGAGGCTGCTGCCGGTCTAGCTGCTTTATTCGGTTAAACAGGCTAAGAGCGTTTCTTACTAACGGGCGCAAGCCCACTTTCCTTTCTTTTTATAACTCTGATTGTTTTTATTGGCATTGTGATTTTGAGCTGACTAATTCACTCATCTTCATTGAGCAGCCATCTTACTACGTCTTTTATCAGTATTCCGTCTTTAGTCACTGAGGGCCTGCCCGCATTCATGGTCAATACAGTCTTAGGAAAATTATCCTGTATCAACCTTAACGGTGTCAGCTCTCTATCTTGTGTCTCTTCTAAATACACATTATAACACACTTGAAAATATTCTCTTCCGACTGTAGGCTTTTCAGCTACAAAATCCACTTCTTTTGAATCCCACTTTCCAACTGTAACGCTGTATCCGCGTCTCAGCAGTTCTAAGTAAACTATATTTTCTAGTACTCTTCCCTTATCAGCCGATGGGAATCCTATTGAGATATTTCTCAGACCAGTGTCTACAGAATAATATTTTGGTGTGGGATTAAGTGCTGTGGATCTAAGATCGAATCTATTTGCTTTGTAGATTATACATGCTTCTTCTAAAAGATTCAAGTATCTCTCTACAGTACTCCTGTTTATGCTGCTTTCTTCACTTATGTTTCTCAGTGAAGAGGGATTACCGATGTTAAACATCATGTACTTTACCAGCCTTTCCAGTTCTCCAGTGTTTCTGATATTTCCCCGTGAAACGACATCTTGATAAACTACTGAATTGTACAAATCCTGAAGCATAGATGCCACAGAAGTTTCTCCGTTTGCAGGATCTATGGCTGGAAATCCTCCATATTTCATATAATCCTCAAAGACCTCATTGTCATCTCTTTTGTTTCCGCGCAGCTCATGATACTCCTTGAATGATAAGGGAAGCATACGAATTGAGATATATCTGCCAGCGAGGTATGTGGATAATTCCGTAGATAACAACTGAGAGTTGGACCCAGTGATGTATATATCCGCTTCAGTATCCACCATCAATGCATTAGCTATCTTTTCCCATCCCTTTACTCTCTGAATCTCATCCAAAAATATGTAAAATCTTCCGTTTTTTGGAACTTTTGGATAAATATACTCTTTGAGATCATGATAATCTTCAATATGATCAAATTCTGCTGATTCCAAGTTCATCCGGAGAATTTCATCTTCCCCGACATTCAAATCTTTGAGTCTTTTGATATACTGGTCTAGAAGTGTAGATTTACCACATCTTCTAACTCCCATTATAACCTTGATAAAGTTAGTATCATCTCGAAACATCTCTAACTTTTCAAGGTATCCACTTCGTTCGACCAGTTTTTTGTTCATATACATTTTAGATGTGAACATGCCTATTTAATTGTATGTTATACTATGTCATTTTCTGAAATTGAATCAATATTTTCAGTTATACTATACCACTTTTAGAAAATATTTTGTTTTATTATCATATAGTATACCAAATTTAAAAAATAAAAAGTGAGGCTTGTACCTCACTCGAATTAGTTTTTCTTTTCTTCTTTGATTTTGCAGACTCCACATCCTGAACAGGACGGGCAGCTTCCGCAGCCTCCATTTCTTCTTGCTTTGATTATGTTGTATACTGCATATGCAAGACATGCTGCGATGATCAGGGTTATGACTGCAGTGGCAGCGTTCATGTTGCTGAAACCTCCGCTTTCTTTCTGTCAAGTATCCTATCTGGCCGTACCAGGCAGAAGATGATTCCTACCAGTGCGACTACAGCCAGCAGCGTGTATGCAGTAAATCCTCCGCCGGTGAAGAACATTCCGAACTGATACACACAGAGAGCTACTGCATATGCGAATACCATCTGATATCCCACAGCGAACAGGCATCCTTTATTTCCCAGCTCGCGGCGCATGGCTCCAATTGCTGCAAAGCATGGAGCGCACAGCAGGTTGAAAATCAGGAATGAGTAGGCAGACAGTTGTGTGAATGATGCTGCAACGAAGCCCCAGATCTCCTCTCCGCTGTCAGATACTTCAGACAGACCGAATAATGTACCAAATGTTCCCAGCACATTCTCTTTTGCAATGAATCCTGTAATAGTAGCTACTGTAGCCTGCCAGTCTCCCCACCCTAGAGGAGCGAATATTCCGCAGATTGCAGATCCTATCGATTCGAGAATTGAATTCTCTATTCCTACTGGCTGGAGCGACCAGTTGTATGACGACAGGAACCAGATCAATGCACACGCTACGAAGATGATTGTACCTGCTTTTTTAATGAACGCCTTTGCCCTGTCTCCTGTGCTGAACATAACTGTCTTTAAACCCGGGATGTGGTAAGGAGGCAGTTCAACTACAAACGGGGCGGGAGTTCCTGAGAACCTATTCATCTTTTTGAGGATAATGCCAGACATTATGATTGCGATTACTCCCAGGAAGTATGCAGATACGGCAATCCACACTGAACCGCCGAACAATGCTCCGGCGATCAAAGCGATAATCGGTATCTTCGCAGAGCAGGGAATGAATGTAGTTGTCATGGCGGTGATCTTCCTGTCGCATTCCTGCTCAATTGTACGGGATGCCATGATTCCCGGCACACCGCATCCAGTTCCGATCATAATAGGAATAAATGATTTTCCAGACAGTCCGAATTTTCTGAATATCCTGTCCATAATGAATGCTATACGAGCCATATATCCGCAGTCTTCCAATACTGCCAGCAGAATAAACAACACAATCATCTGAGGCAGGAAGCCCAATACTGCTCCGACTCCGTTTATGACACCGTTGACAATGAATGAGGTAAGCCAGTCTGCAGCGCCTACAGATTCCAGCCATGATTCAGCACCTGGTATGAGTGTCTCTGCAAACAATGTATCATTGACCCAGTCTGTCATCCACCCTCCCACTGTGGAGATGGAAATGTAATAGACAGCAATCATCACGCAGGCAAAAATCGGCAGAGCCAGAATTCTGTTGGTTACAATCCTGTCTATTTTATCAGAAGCACTTAGTTTCTCTTTTCTTGTTTTTTTAGAAGTTTCTTTTACAACCGTTCCGATGTGATTGTAACGTTCATTGGTGATGATGCTTTCTCCGTCATCGTCAAATTCTTTTTCAAATCTTGATACAATCTCAACTACTCTGTTTCTTTCCTGAGCATCAAGCTTTAATGTTTCAGTAGCTTTTTCATCTTTTTCCAGAAGTTTAACCGAATACCATCTGAGAAGACTGTCTTCAGCCTTTCCTTCGATAACTGCTGCTATTTCTGAAATGAATCTTTCAGTTTTATCTGAAAATATCTTTTTGACTGCAGATGTCTGCTTGCTTTTAGCAGTATTTACTGCGGCTGTAACAAGTTCATCCATGCCTTTTTTCTTCAGGGCAGAAATCTCTATAACGCTGCATCCTAGAATTTCAGACAATCTTTTAGAATCAATCTTGTCGCCATTCTTTTCGACGACATCGATCATATTAAGAGCTACCACTACCGGAATTCCCGTCTCTAAAAGCTGGGTAGTGAGATACAAATTTCTATCCAGATTTGTGGCATCTACAACATTTATGATTATTTCTGGTTTATCTTTTATTAGATAATCTCTTGAGACAACTTCTTCAGGACTGTACGGAGACAATGAATATATCCCCGGCAGATCTGTAATTACAACGTCTTTATTGCCTTTCAACCTTCCTTCTTTCTTTTCAACAGTCACTCCAGGCCAGTTTCCGGTATGCTGTACCGCACCTGTTAAGTTGTTGAATAACGTTGTTTTGCCGCAGTTTGGATTGCCAGCTAACGCTAATCTAATTACCATTTATCGAACCTCCACGCACCGGCAGAACCGGTAAATTTTACACAGCTAGTTACTGGATTTCTATAGACTCCGCATCAGCCTTTCTCAAGCTCAGTTCATAGCCTCTTACTGTAATTTCTATGGGATCTCCCAATGGAGCCAGTTTTCTTACAAAAATGCTGCATCCTTTAGTTATTCCCATGTCCATAAACCGTCTTTTGAGCTGTCCTTCGCCTTTCACTTTGATAACAGTAACAGTATCGCCGCATTTTGCATCTTTAAGAGTTTTCATGCAACTCCCTCACATACGATTCTGTTGGCCATGCCGCGGTCAATGGCTATGCGTGTACCTTTAATGTCTAGAATAAGACCTCCCGCCATTTCCGAGACGACTGTGATTTTTTCTCCTTCTATGAAGCCCATGGATGCTAAGTGTCCTCTGGTTTCGTCTTTGCCGGAGATCTTCTTAATCTCTACGCTTTCTCCAGATCCAGCCATTGATAACAGCATATCTTTCACCATCCGGCCGAGTATCCTTAATCTGTAAGGATTATTTCGGCTAACCTAAATCTGTATTTTAGTCGTACCTAATAAATGTTTGGTATACCTAAACTTTCTAGCAGAATTCTTTAGTTTACGTTTACTGACTGTTTTTTATTCCATTCATTTTTAAACCCAGTACATTTTTAGAATAACCAAAGGTTTAAAGCGCTGCCATAGATTGCATTGTAATGAGCGACAGGTGGCTCGCTGAAAGAAAGCGAGAACATTACTACCGTTTGGCCAAGAAGCTGAATTATCGTTCCCGAGCTTCGTTTAAACTAGCTCAGATAGACGAAAAATTCCATATTTTCAGAGAAGGAGATGCCGTGACCGATCTGGGGGCTGCTCCCGGGGGATGGCTTCAGATCGCAAAAGAGAGAGTAGGCGAAACGGGCAAAGTTGTAGGTGTTGATTTACAGAAAATTGAACCTCTGGAGGGTGTTCAGACCATACGAGGGGATATGCTGAAGCCCGAGACTGCCGAAAAACTCAAAGAGCTTCTAGGCGGCAAAGCTGACGTAGTCATATCCGACATGTCTCCGAACATCAGCGGAAGCTACTGTATGGATCATGCCAGGTCTGTAGAGCTTTGCACATATGCCCTGAACTTTGCGAGACAGGTTTTGAAGCCCAAAGGAAATCTGGTCATGAAGATTTTCGAAGGCGACATGATGAAAGGTTTCCTGAATGATGTCCGCTCAAGTTTCCAAAATGTAAAACTGCACTCTCCAAAAGCTTCACGAGACAGCAGTTCTGAGATTTATATAATAGCGAAAGGATTCATTCCTCCCAAAGAACCTGTGCCGGAGGAAGAACAATGAAGATAGTCTGCATAGGCCAGAACTATAAAGCTCATGCTGATGAGATGGAACTTAAAGTAAGAAAAGAGCCGGTGATCTTTCTTAAAGCTCAGAGTTCTCTTGCTGAAAACGGGGCAGTAATCTATTTTCCTGGAGAAGGACGGGTTGATTACGAAGGAGAACTGGCAGTCATTATCGGCAGGAAAGCTAAAAATGTAAAATCCGCAGACGCTTTGGAATATGCAGTGTCCCTGGCGGCATTCAATGATGTTACTGCCAGAGATATGCAGGATGAAGCGAGAGCTGCAGGACTTCCCTGGGCCCTCAGCAAGAGTGTTGATACTTTTGCGCCTATGTCTGATCCAGTACCGATTACATATGTGCCTGATCTTAGTGATCTGAAAATTGAGACAAGAGTCAACGGTGTACTGAAACAGAGCGGCAGCGTCTCCGACATGATCTTTTCTGTTCCAGAGCTCATCGAGTACATCACAAGATACATCACTCTGGAAGCTGGAGACATAATTGCTACAGGAACTCCTGTTGGTGTAGGTCCCTTAGAGGACGGCGATGAGGTGGAAGTGAAGATTGAAAGCGTAGGCACTCTGAGAAATAAATTTCACAGGCTCTAATGAGTCTGTAATTCTTTAATTTAGACTGCTGGTGTCTTTCATTCCATAGCAGTAGATCTTCAATTCAATATCTGGTGCAGGTTCTCTCCAACTTTTCAATATCCTTGTTTGCATAATTTTAATTCAGAACATTTCCTATTTTGGATGTTCATACGAATTTGTGTATGCAGATCCATAAAATTAGTGTATTGTCATCCATATTTTAATAACATTTAAATCCATGTTTTATCATGATATGATTGTGAGTAGAATAGTAGTGCCTCGTATTCAGTATCTGTCTCAATTGGAGAGTTATAGAAAGAATCCCGAACTTATCAAGGTTATAACTGGGATTCGAAGATCTGGAAAATCGGAGCTCTTAAGACAGTTTCGCCAATACCTTTTGGACCACGGCGTCTCACAGCAAGATGTAATATATGTTGATTTAGAAGAGAAAAGATACATCATTGATTCTGAGCGAATGCTGTATGAATCTATTCATAATCTGATTCACACAAAAGGGGTTTACATCCTCCTTGATGAAGTTCAACTGATCCGTGGATGGGAGAGAGCTGTAGATACACTGAGGTTAGAATTTGAAGCGAACATATACATAACCGGGTCTAACTCACAGATGACATCTTCTGAGCTTGGAACACATCTCACAGGCAGATTTGTTGAAATTCACATTCTTCCGTTTTCTTTTAGGGAGTTTATTGTAAGATATCCTATTGATATGGAAAATGGATACACTCAGCGATTTTATCAGTATCTGCGTTGGGGTGGGATGCCGATAGTAGATCTCGAAGATGACGAGTCTAAAAACAAAGCTATACTCAGAGGAGTTTATGACTCGATCGTAAATAATGATATCAGAATGCGTGTAGATTTGGAGCAAGGCATATTGGAGAATGTAACCTCATTCATGATGGCTAATATTGGAAACTTAGTCTCTACAACCAATATAACCAATGGTGCATTGATTGGTGATCCTCGCACCACTGAGAAATATCTCAGTGAACTTTGCAAGTGCTTTGTATTCTATAAGGCAAGCAAGTATGATATCATAGGTAAAAAACACCTGAGGACGAATGCTAAGTTCTATGCCGCCGATACAGGCCTGAGAAATGTGGTTATCTATGGCTTGGAATATAATGAGTCAGCACTCTTGGAGAATGTAGTGTATTTGGAACTAATCCGCAGAGGCTATGAGGTGTTTGTAGGCTCTTACAAAACCAGGGAGATTGACTTTACTGCCTGGCTAAACGGGGAACCAGAATTTTATCAGGTAGTTCTTTCATTGACAGACAAGAACACTCTGGACCGTGAAACCAGATCGTTTGTATCCATGGGTCCAGATTTCAAAAGAATCGTGATAACGCTGGATCGAGAATTTCCAGAAGTCCCGGAAGGTGTGAAAATCATTAATGTGATTGATTGGCTCCTAGACTTTGGAGGTTCAGAATATTCTGGTACTCTTTAATAAAATGAGTGCCATTGAGTGATTCAGGAGCTCCAAAAGAATTATTTTAATTTTTCATCATATCTTGTGTAATTCTCAAAAGATTATTTACTGCTCCTTCAGCCCCAGAACCTCTTTGTTCTTGCATAGGTGAGTTCTGCACTCAAGATGTCCCGCAGAAACTCATCTTCATTCTCATAAAATCCTGAAAGTATTCTTGATGCTGAGTCTGGTCCTACGCCTCTTCCCGCAAGCGCCACTACCGCTTTGGGCCCGTAGTCTTTTACCAGCGAGGCATTTTTGTACATTCTTTTGATTTCTTTCTTTTCCTCTGCAGTAGGTTTATCTTTTTTTAGTAAAGAAATGTTGTCTCTGTTGTAAGGCAGAAGCGCAGCAACCATCATGCCCCCGCATTTGGGACAGAGAATTCTTGAGGGAGCATCCTTTGCTTTCATTCTCCATTGATTCTGACAGCTTACACACGACATGCTCATAGTCTCGTCTTCTAATCTTTTCTTCAATGCCATGAGAATGCTGTGATCTGCCCTTTGAGGCATGATAAGCTCTTTAGACTGCCGCAGTCCTGCAATGCCGATAGTGGTGCTGCCCGTTACTTTAAATGCAATTTCACCGCGTTCTATACGGCCTATAACTTCTTTTGTTCCTGCAATATCAAAATCATTCCAGAGGACATGCATGACTGCCTCTTCGAACAAAGGTGTGCCTTCAAAGGCCTCAGCCAGCCTCGTGAAGTTGACACTGCGGTAATCGGCATTTTTCTCTATGACGCCGAATTTCTTCGCTACGTAAACAAATCTGTATCTGAGGAATGAAGACGACTTGAGAAACATTCTCATCAATGATTCAATTCCTGCAGATTTGACAGACATCAGAGTATCTTCGATTACTTTTGGTCCGATTTCCTTTGGAAGTTCAAGAATTATGCGGTAAGGGTCTGTGGTAACTCCAACAGACTCGCCCATTCTCGCAGTCAAGAGCATAGAAAGAATCCTGGCAATTGTACCGTTCACCTTTGTGCCGAAGCACATGTTGATGATCGCCGTTCTTTTGCTCAGTTCCAGAGTGATGAGTTTATCAGACGGAATATTCTCTCCGTTTTCTTCTAAATATTTATTAACTGTCTCTACTGCCCGCTTGTCTCCGTTATAATCCTTGAAGTTTTTCAGCCTTCTCAGACTGCCCACTTCTTCTGCCACTTCCAGAGGCACAGGGATATCTTCTCCTGTCCATGATGGAATGGAGCCCAGATCATTTATCTGCTCTACCAGCACCTCATCTTCTCTCAGCTCTACGATCCTCCAGGATCTTCCCTGTGTGATGAATACCGCGTAAGGCTCTGCAAACGATGCCACGAACGACTCATCCAGCGTACCGACGATTCTCCTTGAGCTTATTTCTCTGATCAGAAAAGTCCGTTCGTCTCTGATCATTGACAGATTGTCATAGAAATATGTCATTCCTCTCTTGGAGCGCTTGTAATCTGTGCCGTTGTCGAAGATCAAACCTATCGAGACCAGCTGAGCAATGACATCATTGAAAGTGTCTCTAGATAAATTCCTGAATGGGTATGATCTTGTGAATATGCTGTAAGTGGCTTCTTTCTCCACCTTGCCGGCCATTGATGCCGCCACAAGCTGATTTGCCAAGACTGTCAGGGGATTCTCTCTTACATTCAGCTGTTCAAGTTCTCCCGCCACAGCCTTTCTGGTAATTACCATTGCCTCTGCCAGTTCGTCTGGTTCAGTGGCTATTATTGAACCTTCTGTTTTTTCTCCTACTGCATGCCCCGCCCGGCCCATACGCTGAATCAGCCTTGAAACCTGTCTGGGAGAGTTATACTGCAGAGCATAATCTACTGATCCGATATCAATTCCCAATTCAAGAGATGATGTGCAGATGAGGCCGCTGAGCTCTTCATGTTTGAATCTGTCTTCCGTATCTATTCTGATGTCTTTAGACAGCGATCCGTGATGTACTCCGATCTTTGTGTTCTCATCCCAGACAGCATATCTTGCTGCCAAAGCTTCCGCAGTATCCCTTGTGTTTACAAAAAGCAGCGTTGATCTGTGTGCGTCGATAATCTCTTTTGAGAGCACCATCGCCGCTGCCAACTCAGGATCGCATTGAAGCCTTCCTGCTAAGTCTTTAACATGATCATCTACCACAGGACATTTCACGGAGATGTCCAGTTCCTTTGATGATTTTACCTGTACAATCTCTACTTCCCTGTCTCCGCCTAAGTAGCCGGCGACTTCCTCCACTGTTCCTACTGTAGCCGACAAACCAACTCTCTGAAATTCTCCTGAGATCGCCGCCAGCCTTTCCAGTCCGACTGCCAGCTGCGCACCTCTTTCATTTGATGCCAGTTCATGAACTTCATCGACTACAACCCATCTCACATTTTTGAGATGTTCTCTTAATCTCTTGCCGGTGAAGAGCACCTGTAGCGTTTCTGGTGTAGTGATCAAAACATCTGGAGGATTCTGAGACTGTTTCTGCCTTTCTGCCTGAGCTGTATCTCCGTGTCTTACGGCTACCTGGATATCCAGAGCGGATCCCAATTCGGTCAGTCGTCCCAGCATATCTCTGTTTAAGGCCCTCAGAGGAGTTATGTAAAGGCATCTGATTCCTTTTCCGGAGGTCTTGAGAATATTGTGAAAAATAGGAAGCATGGCAGATTCAGTCTTGCCTATGCCGGTGTGAGCTACTAGGAGTATGTTTTTACCTTCCAGTATGCGTGGAATTGCCTTCTCCTGAGCCTTTGTAGCTTCTACAATGCCCTTTTCCTTGAGAACCGCACGAATGCGGTCATCCAAGAGCTCGAACGCCATCTTGCACCTTTCGAGGGCATGAGTGTATTTTAACGTTTCTAGAGGAAAAATTGGGTTCTTTAATCATTGTCATAGTGAATTATAACTCTCTAAGAGAACACAGCACTGATCATTACAGTGAAAGAGCGTTACATCATTTATGCACCGGTTGCCAAATTGAAATGAGGGGTCCGGAACTGTGTTGATATAGACTAAGTTTTCATTTATTGGCTTAAAACGTTTTTCTACATCACTTATGCCGGCTTCTTCTTTTTGAATTACTGGAAGTACATGACATCCGAATAACATGCAGGGTACGTTGTGAGGGTGTCCGAACTTATAATTTATTCCAAAACTGACTACCCAGTTTTTGGCACCAGTGCCATTATGCAGGATATTAAATGAGTCTGCACTGATATTATGTTCTGAACCGTGATGGGGAAGTAAAATTGCTCCAGGACTTGCTCCGCTTTCTTTCATCTCATTAACTAGTGTTTGAGCATGAGACACGATATTCGTCTCTGAGACTTTCTCTTCATAATCTAAGACACTATCGCCTGTTAAAAGCAGCCCTCTTTGATTCAGGCTTTTCTGAATTTCCTTAATACAATGGCCATCTACATTGATTGCACTAATTCTGTAGCCGCTATCCACTACATTTCCTGACGTTGTGGGACCAAAATAAAAGCACAGTGATGAGGCATTAGTGTCCGAATCCGCTTTATATCCTAAGCTTCTGAATATCTGTGCGATCTCTCCATGACCTTCTTTAGTCTTTAATTTGATCATAATTAGATTGCGTATTGTTTCCGGCGTTTCTGTCTCTAAATTTATTCCTATCTTTATGAACTCTTTTTTAATAATTTCATATACATCTTCATAGGTTTTATCAGAGGGCAGACAGAAAATTAGCTGCTGCATCCACACATCATCTTTATTGGTGGCGGATATATTGTCTTCAACACCCACTCCATCTGGCATATATGCTTTATAGAATGCCGGTCTCTCATTATTACTCACCTCATCTACAGGATCATAAATCAATGAGCCAGCAATACCTTCTATCTCTATGTTATCTTTTAGAAAGGGCATGGTTCCATAATCTGAATTATTTCCAGAATGAACTTCAATTATATTTTTAGCATTCAAATTTGACATCAGATATTCTTTCGGTGCGAATAGTTCTTCTAACTCTGTAAGAACATCAAGATGTTTAAAGAACATACAAATCTTATCTAATTTACTTGAAAAGGGATAGATAAAGTTCTTAATTACGTAATCTTTAGTTAATTTATTGATTCCATTAATATGATCGCAGTCAAAATGAGAAACAATCAGCTGGTCTATCACATATTTTTCTGTCTCTGTGCACACTTTAAAGCGCTCACAGTCGTCTTTGAGCATTTGAAATACAATATTTCCCTGGTTTTCTGGAAAATTCAAGCTTATTGTGCTTCCGCAGTCGTAGATTGTAAGGCGACCGTCAACTATATCATATCTGCTGCTGAATCCATTTGAACTTATGTCCATGTCAATATCTACATTTGTATACTGATATCTGCATGTATAAATCCCGCACATCAGCCCTTGCCCCACAGGGTAGAAACGATAAAAACACCTGTGCCGTACTTTAACAATATTTTTTTCAAGATGCTTTTTAATGCCTGATACTATACGATCTTTCAGTGCCTTGTGATTATAATCATATGCTGGACAGGATGTACATCCAGTTAGAATGGCAAACGAATTTAACTTAGGGCAGTTTATGGTATTTTTTCTAGTGCAGCATATTTGATTTAATATTGACATGTAATATGCATTGATGTAAGCATCTATCTCAGATGATATTTCACTCCATTTTTTATTTAATTTATATATTATACTAATGCTTTTAAAATTTTCAAAATATCTTTGATATGAGGGGATTGCATTCAATCCGTTTATGATCGTGTAACCGATTTTAGACGCAATGCTGCTTAATCTTTCCTCATCCATACTTCATATCACTCCAGCAATTGTTTAATTGACAATAGATCCATATTTGAAAGGATGCGGACATTGTTGGTGTTCCAGATACCAAACGCCAAACTGTCTATGGATGCAAATGTAAAATCCTTTGGAGCTGCATTTGAATCCTTTGATATTTTAAGACTGAATGCATATTCTGTTGTAGACTCACCGCTTTTTGGCTTTTTAACATGCAGAAAAACCTGCTGAATTGAGATTTTTAATGAGTCTAAATTTGTTTCATTTAAGAATTTTTTTAAACTATTTAGTATGCCATCTTTAGTGAACCACTCTTTGCCGGTTATGCCTTTCAGGAATGAGTTTAATCCATCTACCAACTCTACTAATGTAAACGGTTCTGCATCATAATTCATAGACGGCATAATCAGCAGCTCTTTGCTGTCGTCTGCATGAGATTCCAGGGTTCCATACAGGGAAACATTCAATAGTTTAAATCCTACAGTTATTCTCATCTGTGTCGCTGAATCACTTGCTGCAAGATCCTCATATTGCTGACTTACCAATTCATCTGCCATTTTTTCACCCTTTAACTTCATTCATTAACTATCGGAATCCTTACTCTGTAATTCTTCAGTTTTTGTTTGCTTTCAAGATTCTCCTGAACTCTTGATTTCATGTTCTGCAGGCGCGGAGATTCTGAATTCTCGCAGACCTTGAGAAACATGGCATTGATAATCGGCTCATTCGCCGGGTTTATGAAATATGTCTCCTTATCGTCTAATTCAAACCCATCCAAAGAGTTGTCTGGTGCATTTTCATCATTTAATGCAAAATCAGAACAGATATTGAAAACGCTTTCGTAGTACCGTTCTCCCAAATCTTCTGAATAGTTGCTGCAGTCCTGTTCTGGAAGAGAACTGGAGATACTGTCCTGAACAGATCTGGTTGCTTCTTGGAAATTTTCATCCATCTTAGAAATAATATCTTTCTGTTCTAACAGATATTCTTGAAAGTTCCTAAACTTTTTTCCTTTTTCTTCTAGAGCTCCAAGGACGTTTTCAGAACAGTCGTTCTGAGTGCCATTTGCCTGCGTCTCTTTTTTTACTTCTTGAATCAGAGATTCGCAGTCTACATTGAGCAGTATTTCGAAGTTTCCCATCCACTGGGAACGGGCATTGCTCAGTCTGTTGACAATCTGTCCGGTTCTGCTTTCTCTGAGATCATCATCCTTCCCGTAGGTGTACTTGTAAAATGCTCCTAATGCTCCATATGTAGTGGCAGACTTAGATACAAATTCAAGACCGTCTGAAATGCACTGACAGTATTCATCACAGTCTGTGTAGGGAAAGTCGCTTTGTTCAATATAGTCTTTCAAGGCTGTATCTATGCAGGCAACGGCATCTAGTTTGTCCATATTGTTCAGTTCAGACTGCGTTCTGCTGGTGACATTATTTGATATGCTGCTGTGTATGCCGCTGCTGACGTTGCCTGAGAGGGATGCTGAAGTATTTATTGTATAATCCTTCCCAAAGAGTGTGAAGCAGGCGCTCAGGGCAGCACTCATGCTTTGACTTGCCTTAGCATCAAGTGTTATTGAAATTTCTTTAAGATAGAATATTGACGACACCGCTTCAACCAATTTCTCTATGAGCCAACCTATCGCTCCAGTGACCTGCTTTACTGCTTCTAATGCTAACTTAGCTATTTCCAGGGCAGCATATGCAACACCCATGGCAATATATATGCCAGCCTTTTCAACTTCCAAAACTCCCAGTACGCAGATGTAATATGGTATTTTCCAGAACATGTACCATTTGAGGTGTGACAGTTCATAGGAATATGAATCAATCTTTCTGTTAACGTTGTCAATCTGATACTGTAAACCCAGCACCTGCTGCTGAGCATACGCCAGTTTATTTTGAACATCTGTGATTCTGGCTTGAGTCTTGGCAACAAAAGCCCTTACCATGTTTATTACTGTTTGAGCGATATCCTGAAAGAATGAGAAATCAAGTGTTATTTTGAAGAAGAATGAAGAATTGTTGAAGTCGCTGTATGATGCCGAGAGCATCAAACGCGCCTCTATCAGGAAAAATTTGATTTGTGCATATAAGTAAAATGATCCCGATTCGAATGACAGGTATGTAGCAGCCTTCAAGGAAAGAAATGTAATTTCCAGAGAAGCATCAAGATACATTCTATAATTATTTTTCTTCAAACAAAGATAAAATACCGGGCCGTCCCCGTCATGGAGATACTGTTCCACAATGCTGTTGGATCCAGTTTCCATCAGTGCGTAATTTTTATCGGATTTTGTAAGCTTGATCCAGGAGTTCTTGATGGGGGCAACCATTACTAAAGCTTCGAAGCCGTTCTTATCGTCGACTTCTCCGTAAATATTGATTCTCTGTTTCAGAATCTCGATTGATGCGCATACAAACATCCCTTTGTACAGGTTATAACTGCCCGCTGACAGATTCGCTTCTGTACAGTAATAAAATTGAGGGGACAGAGAGATTTTTCCACTTTTAGTTATAGAATAATGCCTGACATTTATTTCATCAGTCAGAACCCAGCCGTTGCTGCCGTCTGCCCTTACAATTATGGAATCGCCCTTTACCGGACTGGAAGCTCTTCCTCCCAGCTTGCCGCTGCATGCTTTATTGAACGTCTCAGCTATCTTATCAAGACCTTCTCTGGAAAGATCTGAGAATACATTTGTTTCCATCACCGTGGATTCAAGAGGAAAAGGCTCCAGTTTGATGAAGTCGAAGTAATCTGATCCCGGCAGGGTCACACGCATGAGAGACTGAATCAATGATGATATGCTGAGCCTGTTCAATGCAAGTCCCATTGCCAGAATTCTTACGGTTCCGCCTCCGACCTGAGCAAAGAACAGGGCGAACAGATCTATCTTCTGGAGTTGCACAATTCCCCAGATTCCGAAAGTCAGCAGATCCTTTGCTTCTCCTATCGAGAGGCCGATCTGACTTAGTGAAAACAAGTCTCCAAAAGGTATCGGAGCTCCTCCGTATTCAGCAGATATCCCGAAGCTTGATGAAGATGCTTTACAGTCTATAATGAATGTTGAAGCCTGTCCGTTAATATCGAAATCCAGCATTCCTTTGACATCTATGAGTATCGGGGATCCAAGCTTCAGGTAACAATCCAGATGTCTAAAGCTTAGGCCGTCATTCATTATCTCAAGTGTCTCGGAACCTTTTGTTATCCTTATGAGAATAAATGACGGGGATCCGTAGCCGGCAGTGAGTGAAACCGCAGAGCCGCTGGGCACTATTCTTCCCAGACTGCGCAGAAATTCCAGAGAACTTGACTCAAGCACTACTTTCCCTGAAACTATTATAGTCTGGTTGTCTAACTCTTTCCTATCAGGAAGAGCTACCCTTTCAAACACGCTTTTATCAAAGACTGCTTTTTCAATCTTTGAAAATCTGCTGCCTGCATCTGAAAATGATGCTGCCGTTCCTTTCTTGAAACCGATGCAGAGATTCATGGCACCGGCAACTTCTATGACCTTTGCCAGAAAATCGGTGAATGAATCATTAGCACACAAAGCATCATTCAGACTTTGATCTGTAAATGACAGCAGCAGTAGGAGATCTCCCCCGTTTTTCAGAATTCCCAGGGCAGCTGATTCTTTGCTTGATGTAACATGGCCGACAGCTGCAAGATCTCCCCGGCTGTCATATATCAGTGCAGTTTCAAGCTTCAAGTCTTTAACTAAGGGATATAGCGGAGACTCCCGAAACTCTTTCTCCCAATCTGATGATAAGTTTGAGAGAATCCTGAGAAGGTCATTTTCAGTCAGACTGCAGGTACCAGACAGTGCTGTGCTGTCCGGCCCTTTCTCAATCTGGACAGTCATATGAATTCCCAGAATAGTGCCGGAGACCTGTAATGCGACGGAGGGATCACCAGGGCCGTTTGTCACAAGGGTATATGACATTATTTGATATTAATATTTTTATTTTTTTATGACTAACCACACTTAACTTCCCTGAGTATGTGTTTTTTCAGAGTTGTGAATTATTCTAACGGACTGCAACTGACATATTGCAGTACCGTCATCGTTGTAGAATAGTTTAGTTCTTAGGAATATTGTCAGCTTTTACAGGCTGCATGTGTTCTTTGCAGCCGCACTTCGGACATTTGACTACTTTAGTTTCTGAATTATCATTTGACAGAAGCATCCTGCCGGCATTCGGCTTGAACTCGCAGCCGCACTTCGGGCATACAAAACTCTCTATTTTGTAAAATTTGAAATACCAGTATGAAGCCGCAGCGATGACGATGACTACCATGCACGTTGCAACAGCGAAAATAATCTGTGATCCGCCCATATAATCCTCTCTGTCTTCATGCAAAGTGCATCGAGACTATTTAACAATCTCCAGTTTAACGAACTATCTGCAGAATATATGTTAATGATTTATTGAGCATAGGATTCATTGTGTATGATACAATCAACAACTATCACTCCGTATGATCATCAAAGTCAGTTAGGCATCAGATATTTCCTTAATCCATTCATAAATTCACTAAGGTTTATCTTTACTAGACTATCATCTTCATAGGCTGGTCTGTAGTATATGTAATACATTTCCATCGAATCTTCAGTAAAGTTTAGGGTGTTTAACACAACTTTCAACTTATTTACTTTATCTAAACTGGGAAAGTATATTTTTGTGTTAGAAAGTTCTTCCTTTTGGAACCCGCTTTTAAAATCATTTGATTTTAAGATTACTATATCAAATGGAATATTCTTGCATTTTAGCATCTCTCTAATGAATTCCATGAATTTTAATGTTTTAGCGTCTAACTCTAAATTCTTCTGTTTATCTGTTTTTAATTTTGGATTATCAATTTCCTTTAAATTAGATATCATGTCTTCAAATTCTTTGATTGTTGTATCATCTAACACTGGGATTTCTTTTTCTGATAAAAAATTATAAATTCTTTTGAAATATCTATTTATTTCATCGATGGCTTCTAATCCAATTGTATTAATTATTGATCTAAATTCTGACTTTGATTTCCATAACGGACGGCGCCATCTATTTCTTTCAAAATATTCTTGAGTCAACTTATCTGGACAGACATTCTTGACTAAGAAAATCAAATCATCGTCACATAAGTATGAAATGGTTGTATCTTGAAACTTTTTTCCTTTTTCAGTTATTGCATCAAAGCATATCAGATTTTCATGATCGACTTGGTTATCCTTTCTCATGCATGAATTTACATGTTTTATCGTATATCTTATTAGAAATTGCTCATAGAGAATTATTGGATGAGACTGTATCCATTTCTTTTCTGAATCATGTGCATAGATTACGTTTTCCAGCACACTCAAAGCACCTTTATCAAAAACCAGCTCATACTCTTCACCAATCTTCTGCATCATTATGCTGTTTAATAAACGAGTATAATCTAAGTGTATATTATCATACCCAGTCACGTATGCATCTCTGATAAGATAATCCAGTTTATCAACATCGATGATGGGAGAGTTTAACAATTTTATTAGAATGTTTTCAAGATACTCTTCAAATCCATTTGGTTTTTGATGTATATATCCAGTTATACATCTGGCAAAAAGACTTTTAGACTCGGAGTCTTTAAAGTACTCTTTAAACGATACAATCGATACAATAACGCTCATTATTTCGTGTGGCGCAGCAGATTTTGTATTTTCAAGATAGTACTCCATATCTTGTGTAAAAGATTCATCAGATACAGTGGATTTCAATAATTCATACAATGGATCATCTGATTTACCATTTGTTAGATAATATTCTTCTCCAGAATGTGAAAAAGGCGCGTGACCGACGTCATGTAAAAGACATGCAGTTTCAAACACATCTTCTAGATAATCCCACTCTAGATCCTTGCAATCCTGATATCTTTTACAAACGTCTTTTTTCAATGATTCAAATGCAATTTTTCCCAGGTGATAAACGCCTATTGAATGAATAAAACGATTATGAAGTGCAGCAGGATACAAGGGAGTATAACTCGTTTGTCCTATTCTCCTTAGTCTTTGAAAACAGGCGCTATCTATGAATTGTCTTACCATTTTTTCAGGTATTTGAACATATCCATAGATTGGATCTTTAAACAGTTTACATGTATTCTGTTGCATCAATTTATTTCTTAAAGACCTTTCAATATATAAAACATCATCATATTAACACAAGAAATTTGGGAATTAAAAAAATTATCGAGTTAGGCTGTTATTCCTAACACTTCAAGGGACTTCGCGTCAACGAATGCTTGAAGAACTTGATATGTAGTATACGATCTAAACACATCTCTTAGTTTATCTGTTGTAATACCTTCTTTAAGGCAGACATATTTTTCATCATCATGAGATTCTATTTCGAAATACTCTGTGCAATTATGAATGAATCTGTTTGTATAATCCCTAGACAGTACTAATACTGCCCTTTCTCCTTTCTCATTCAATACATCAAGAACTTTAGCTCCGTACTCATTCAGTTCTTTAAAACTGACCTTTCCTTCTTTATTGTTATCGACTAACTCGATTAACGCATTAGCCACGAGATCCTGAATCCCAATATAATAGCACATGATCATCATCCTATACTATATTGAACATATTTCATAAAGACTTGCTTAATCACCAATCTTTTGTGGGGGCCCTTGAGATACATTTCATATATTATAGTTTTTCAATTACTTCAATAACGTAATACATATATACGTTATTTGAAAAATAGAGTTTATTATATGGTTGTAGAATCTTATAAATGACTGATATCTGTATTTCCTACACGCTTCACCAACTCTCTAATATTTCTACTCCTATCACCAGTTCATATACAGTGATTCTTTATGAAGACTGATGTTGAAATTGCAAGCGAAGCATGCATGGAACCGATACAGGCTGCGGCTTCTAAACTTGGTTTTACACCTGACGATCTGCATCTTTACGGCAAATACGCCGCCAAAATTCCTCTGGATGTTCTCAAGCGCTTTGACAGCAGGCCAAACGGCAAGCTGGTTCTGGTTACTGCCATCACCGCTACCAAAGCAGGAGAGGGAAAAACAGTCACATCCATCGGCCTGATTGAAGCGCTGGGACGTTTGGGCGTCAAAGTGGCCGGAGGCCTCCGGGAACCTTCCATGGGGCCGGTGTTTGGCATTAAAGGGGGAGCCACCGGAGGCGGTTATGCGCAGGTCTATCCGATGTGGGACATCAACCTGCATTTCACCGGCGACATTCATGCAGCTTCAGCAGCCCACAATCTTCTTTCAGCAATGGTTGAGAATCATCTTGCCAAGGGCAACGAGCTGCAGATCGATCCTACGAGAGTTACATGGAAGAAGACCATGGATACAAACTGCAGGGAACTCAGGAACATTGTTGTCGGCCTGGGAGGAAAGAGCACCGGCGGCATCCCGCGGGAAAGCGGTTTCATCATTACATCAGCGTCTGAGATCAGCGCCATCCTTGCTTTGGCAAATTCAGTATCCGACTTGAGAAAGAGATTGGGTGAGATAGTCGTAGCTTACGACATACGCGGCAAGCCTGTAACTGCAGAACAGATCGGCTGCGTCGGTGCTATGATGCTGATTCTCAAAGATGCCATCAATCCCAACTTAGTTCAGACTTTAGAGGGGGACCCGGTATACATTCATGGATTTCCCTTTGCCAACATTGCTCACGGCAACAGCAGCGTCATTTCGACAAAGTACGGATTGAAGACTGCAGATGTTCTGGTGACTGAAGGAGGCTTCGCCGCTGATCTGGGAGCTGAGAAATTCTTTGATATTGTGTGCAGACAGGCCGGCTTCCGCCCCGACTGCGCGGTCGTTGTAGCTTCAGTCAGAGCAATCAAGCTGCACGATGCCTTGGGAGAAGAGTCACTGGAACGCGGCTTTGCCAATCTGGATAAGCATGTTGAGAACATCAAGAAGTTCGGCGTGCCTCCTGTGGTCGCCATCAACCGCTTTTCCATTGATACGGATGAAGAGATCGAGGCAGTAAGAAAGCACTGCGGAGAACTGGGAGTGCCCTGCGCCATTTCCGAAGTCTTTGCCAAGGGAGGCGAAGGAGGAAACGAGCTGGCACAGGCAGTGATGAAGGTTCTTGAGGAAGGAAAAGCAGACTTCCACACTCTTTATGAAGACTCGCTGACAATCAAAGAAAAGATCCACAAGGTCGCTACAGAAATCTACGGAGCTTCCGGAGTCAGGTATGTGGGGACTGCTGAAAGAGACATAAAATCGATAGAGCAGTCAGGCAAAGGAAATCTGCCGGTCTGCGTTGCTAAGACTCAGCTGTCCATTTCAGACAATCCAGCGCTCAAAGGAGCCCCGACAGGCTGGGAACTGGAAGTGAGAGAAGTCGCTTTGTCTGCAGGAGCAGGGTTCATCGTCCCCATATGCGGAACGATCATGCTGATCCCCGGTCTGCCTACCGATCCGGCTGCTAAACACATCGATTACACGGACGATGGAAAAATCATCGGCTTGAGCTGAATCTTTCCGCATACTCTTCCAGTGTTACGAACTCAAACTCCCTGTCAAGAGCATAGGACAGAATGTCCCTCAGCTCTTCCTTATTTTGTTTTATTTTCTCTTTTGAAAACATTCCTGAGTAATTCTCTACCATATGCCATGAGTGGTCTCCGAGAACCAGCAGCGGCACTTCTTTCAATAAAAGGTACTTATAATCTGCCAGAGAGCGTTTTCCTTCGTGCAGCGGCCACAGGTAGGACTGCATCCATCTGCCGCCTGAATCTCTGGTTTTCAGCACTGGTATTTCCAGAATCTTGTTTTCAGAGCAGACACACTCGTCATCAACCTTCACGGTCGATGAGCTGTATTTAAATCCTAAGTTTGAAATTATTGCTTGTATGCGGTCATCGTAGTGAAGATAAGGAGCTCTGAATCCCCGCGGATCTTTTTTGAAGACTTCTTTTACTGCGTTGATTCCTCTTTCTACAGCTGCTTTTATCTCTTCATTGGTGAGAATTACCCCGCTGTCTTTTCCTGTTAAGTCTTCATGGTTATAGCCGTGGCATCCTATCTCGTGGATTTTCATCAAATCTCTCAGGTCGCAGTCTGCGCTGATGACTTCAGCTGTTTTTCCTTCCATGAAAAACGTGCCTTTGATTCCCAGCTCATTTAAAACTTCGATAAATATCTTCAAGCCTTCATATGATGAACTGAAACGGGTGCAGCCTCCAGGACAGACCGCGTCCGGGCTTCCCTGCACCGCTTGATTAACATCCCTGTCGACATCTACCGTAAATGATATCAGAGCCACAAACCGCTATATTCTTGTCTGTTATTCAAGCTTCCTTCACAAAGTGAATAAACAATAGCATCATCTCAGGAGAACAATATGTACGAAGTCGGAATCATCGGGGGAGGAGCTGCCGGGCTTGCCGCAGCTCTCGAGCTTTCCAGGAGGAGAATATCCTCTGCAGTGATAGATTCCGGCAGGCACATAGGCGGTTTGTCAAGAGATTTGTGCTGCAAAGCCAATCCAGTCTGCCAGAGATGTGATGCCTGTTCTCCTGTGGATATCAGAAGAGAGGTGAGGAAGTCCCCGTTTGTTACACTGCTCTCTGATTCAGAAGTAATTAATGTCCGCGGTATTCCCGGCAGCTATGTTCTTTCAGTCCAGTCTTCCTCAGGTCTTTCTGAGATTGAGGTGAAAGCAGTTATCATTGCTATCGGCTCGCCGACTTTCGACGCTGCCATAGATGCGAGGTATCGTTACTCGGACTGCGCTGACGTTCTTACCTCCCGAGACTTAGAGACGATGATGATCTCTAATGACATACACATGCCTTCGACCGGTAAAGCCCCCTCAAGCCTGGCTGTTATTCAGTGCGTAGGTTCCAGAGACGCCAAGCACGGTGCTCCCTATTGTTCCAAAGTATGCTGCAAATACTCTCTCAAACTGGTGAAACGAATCAGAAAAGAACTGCCCGGTATCGAGGTTACATTCTTCTACCGGGACTGGAGGCCTTCTGACAGAGGTTATGACAAGCTTGCCGAGTACGGCAGGGAAGACGGCGTGCATGTGGTAAGAAGCAGGCCGGCGGAAGTCATAGCAGACAGCAGGCCGCTGGTAAGATATGCCACAGTCGAAGACGAAGTCCGCGAGGATCCCTTTGACATTGTTGTGCTGGCAGTAGGACTGCAGCCTCCGCCGAACTCGCAGAAGTTTGCTGCTTCTCTCGGACTGCAGTGCAATCAGTACGGCTTCTTCATCAAGAAGGGCGAGGGAGCTTACGCTGCCGGCTGCTGCACCGGTCCCAAGGACATCAGGGAAAGCGTGGAAGAAGGCATCGCCGCCGCCGGCAAGGCCGCTGCATTTCTGGAGGGGCTTCATTGATTCTTATCGCCGGAGGAGGAAAATCTTCAGAGATTGCTGCTGAAGAAATCATTCATCAGGGTGAGGTTCCTCTGCGCCTGGTGCTTCCTGAAGAGACCTTCTCGCCTCTAGAAGGTGTTGAGACTGTCAAGGGCAGGCTGCTCAGCTTCACAGGCATGCAGGGAGACTTTCTGGCTGAGATTGAGACTGATTCTGAAGTTAAAAAATTCAATGTCGGTGCTGCAGTCATTGCCGTCGACGAGACTCCCAAGGCTGCTGATTCCAACTGCATTACATTATCTTCAGTTTTAGAAAACAATTCAATAGTATGCAGCGGCACAGTTGTGATAATGCTTGATGCCAAGAAACCTTCCCGTTCATCGCACATCATTGCAGTTGAGAAGGCCATCGAGATAAAGGATAACAATCCAGACTGCAGAATTTATATAATCACTCCTGAAGTGAGGACATTCGGGCTTGATGAGCTGGAATACTGTAAAGCTCAGAAGAAAGGAATTATATTCATCAGGGCAGAGAATATTGAACGCTCTTTCGGTAAAATGAGAGTTACTGATTCTCCATCAGGAAAAGTGCTGGATATCCTTCCTGATCTAGTCATTACCGATGAAGAGCAGGAAGTGAGAAACGCCGCTTTCTGGGCGAAGGCGTTTTCCATCAATCTTTACGAGGACGGGCATTTCCGTCTGGGAAATGTGAGCAGAGGTCCTGTGACTTCAATGAGAAACGGTATCTTTTTATGCGGCACCGCCTCGCGTGCTCTGCTGCCGAGGGAAATGGACACTTCTGCCAGAGCCGCTGCCACCAGAGCTGTTACTGCCGCCCGCAATCCTCTTGCGGTTGATTCTGCAGAAGTTGACGAGGAGAAATGCGCGTCCTGCATGACATGCGTCAGAGTGTGCCTGTTTCATGCTCCCTCCATTAATGAAAGAGGAAAGTCTGAAATCTGCAGAGATCTCTGCCAGGCCTGCGGATTATGTGTAAATCTCTGCCCTGCTTCTGCTATCTCCTTAAAGGGTTCTGGAAGATTGGAAATCATTAGCGCTGTCGATGATGTCCTGAGGTGTTTGCATGAATGACTGCCGTATTTTGATAATTTGTTGTGAAAAAATGAAAGAAACAGTTGAGAGTGCAGACCTGCCAGATTCTGCAGTTTTAGCGCTTCCCTGTCTTGGAAGAATCGATGAGGCTGTCATTCTGCGCGCTTTCAGGAAGGGAGCAGATGCTGTGATTATTGCAGGCTGTGTTGAAGGCAACTGCAAATACAATTCTGGAAACTATCAGGCCAGGCGCTGCGTGAATGAAGTCCGTGACATACTTACAGAAATTGGAATCAGCGGTGAAAGGCTTGAAATTCTAAATCTGGCTCCTAATCAGGCAGTTGATTTAGTTAATTTATTTGAAAACATGAAAGAAGTAGTTATGAGACTGGGACATCCTGACATTCTGGGGGCTGAGAGATGATAATTGCTGAAAGAAAACCGATCTCCGAAATTATTTCAATAATAGGAAATAATAAAAAAATCCTGATTGCCGGCTGCCGTTCCTGTGCCTCTGTGTGTATGGCGGGAGGCGACAGGGAAGTCTCTGCCTTGTCGGAAGCTCTCGGTCTGTACTCAGACTTGAACTCTCTAGGCTGGGAGATCTCTGAAGTCTCTAAGGAAAGACAGTGTGAAAAAGAGTGGGCTAAAGAGATTGCTGAAGAAGCCTCCTCGGCGAATGTCATTCTGTCTCTGGGATGCGGGGTCGGAGTGCAGTTTATTCAGGAAGTCAGCAGCATTCCTGTTTTCCCTGGTCTGAACACTTCTAACATGGGCGGTCCGGAAGAACAGGGAATCTATCTTGAGAAATGCGGCGGCTGCGGAGACTGCACGCTTCACCTCACCGGCGGAATCTGTCCCATTGCCAGATGTTCGAAATCTATGCTTAACGGCCCCTGCGGCGGTTCTCAAAACGGGAAATGTGAGATTAATCCTGATACTGAATGCGCCTGGGATGCAATATATCAGAACCTCAAAAGGCTGAACCGTCTTGAAACACTTTCAGAAATAATTCCCCCTAAAAACTGGATTCCTTCCCGATCCGGCGGTCCGAGAAAGATTGTCCGCAAGGAGATGGTTTTAAGCGAAGATGAGAAGAAAATCAAGGAGGGGCTGGAATGAGTCATTTGAAGGATGTTCTTGAGTCAGGAAAGTTCGCCGTGACTGCTGAGATAAGCCCGCCTAAATCTGCTTCGTGTGAAACAATCCGAAAGAAAGCGGCTATGCTCAAAGACTGCGTTGATGCCGTCAACCTTACTGACAATCAGACCGCTATCGTAAGAATCTCCAGTTTCGCTTCTTCTCTGGCCTGTCTGCAGGAGGGAGTCGAGCCGATACTGCAGATGACCTGCCGCGACAGAAACAGAATTGCCATGCAGTCTGACGTCCTCGGCGCATCTGCTTTCGGCATTCACAACGTGATGTGTCTGTCCGGCGACCATCAGAGTTTTGGTAATCAGAAGGAGGCTAAGAACGTCTATGACGTTGACTCAATTCAGCAGCTGATGATCTTCAACAAGATGCGCTGCGAAGGCCGGGTCTGGGGCGGAGATGAGCTTAAAGAGAAGCCTGAACTGTTTCTCGGTGCTGCCGCCAATCCCTTTGCTGATCCATTTGAATTCAGGGTGCAGAGGCTGGCTAAGAAAATCACTGCCGGTGCTGATTTTATTCAGACTCAGGCAGTGTTCGATGTTGAAAGGTTCAGAAATTTCATGTCATCCGTTTGTGACAGAGGTCTCGATAAAAAAGTGCATATCCTTGCCGGCGTGATGCCTCTGAAGTCTTACAACATGGCTGAACACATGAAGAATAATGTTTCCGGCATCAGCCTGCCTGATGAAATGGTCTCCAGAATGAAGTCTGCTGCCGACCCCAAGGAAGAGGGTCTAGCCATTTGTCATGAGACTATTGAAGAAATAAAGAAGATAAAGGGAGTGCACGGCGTGCACATTATGGCAATTTCCTGGGAATCAGTCGTTCCCAGAATAATCGAAGACGCTGAACTGAGAAATTAAGCTCTCAGGAAATCATCGCAGTAGAGCGATCTGTTGAGCAGGATCTCCCCGGCTTTGAGGGCATCCATCAGCTCCTTGTCTTCAGGATCCATGATTGCTGAGGACAGTCCGGCGCCCATGAGCATTGCCAGATATGTGGTGTTTATGAGACTGCGGTTCTTGGCTCCGTTGGAAACGTTGCTCAGACCCACTACAGTCCTCGGTGCAGGTTCATTGAGCGACTGGAACATGCTTACTGCCTGAATGACCTTAGCGCACTGATCCTGGGCCGCGCAGACCGGCATTACAAGAGGATCCAGAAACAGGCGGTCCGGCATGATTTCATATTCCATTGCAGTAGCCATCATCAGCATGGCCATTTCAGCTCTGGCATCGGCGGAGTTGGGAATTCCCTTTTCGTCCATGCAGAGGCATATGATGTCTGCATTGTATTCCCTGCAGATGGGGAAATACTTCTCCATGCGCGCCGGGTCTGCATTGGTTGAATTCATTATGATCGGGTTGTTGCATGCTTTGACTCCTGCTTCCATGGTTTTGGGTCCAAAAGCGTCAATGCACAGCGGGACCTCCGTCACTTCCTGAACAGTTGAAACCAGCCAGGTCATGTCTTCCGGGCCGTTGTCTCTTCCCGGTCCTACGTTGACATCCAAAGCCTGGGCGCCGCTGTCTACCTGCTTCAAAGCGAGTTCCTGAATGAATTTTGAATCTCTGTTATCTATCGCTTTTCCTACTGAAATGAACTGCCCGTTGATCCTTTCACTGATTATGAACATGCATCCGCACCTTTCTCACTGTATCTGGAATGAGGGTATTATCATTTCTGCTTCTCTATGGAACTAATCAACCAAAATATGCTGCTTTTTAGAGATTGCAGCATTTGTTAAAACGGTTATTTGCAGTTTCAATGCAGCATAATACATATGTATAACATAATATAAATATTGATGATTATATTACTATTACGTTTAACAATATGAAGGATGTGATGAAATATGGCTGAGAATTATGTCAATGAGAAAATCGGTGCTAACTATATGCGTGGAAAAGAAGCAGTAGGCGGCTGGATCAATTTTGACGAGAACGGTCTTACATTCAAATCGCATGCTGTTAACATACAAACAGGAGAAACGCGCATTGAGTATGCTGCCATCCAAGATATAAAGAAAAGAAATACGCTGGGCATTGTGCCGAACGGAATTTCAGTTTATACTAATGACGGTTTTGAACATAAGTTCGTCATTCATGACAGGGAACAGGTAATAAAGTTTCTAAAGAGCAGAATAACTCAGTGATTGAGACTAAACGCTCAGCAGTTCAATCCTGCGGACGGGACAACAGCCAGTCAAGGGCGTTTATCTGCCTGATGCCGTTATGAAACATCGGCGGGTCATCATCAAGTGTGAGCAGATACTTAGGATTGTGATCCTGAATCATATTCAGAGACGCCAGCTCTCGATTCAGTGTTGATTCTTCCCGGACTGTTGCTGCTACCTGATAATATACTGTGCCTTCCTCGCCGACAGCAATGAAATCCACTTCTGAATTGCCTACTTTGCCGATATATACATCATTTCCGCGGCGCAGAAGCTCAAGAAAAACAATATTTTCAAGGATGTGGCCCAAATCTGCAGCCTTGTCACCGAGAAGATAGTTCCGCAGGCCGATGTCTGCCACATAGTACTTCTCGCCTGACGCCAGATACTGTTTTCCTTTGAGATCATAACGTCTTGCTTGATAAAGGATATAACTGCTAGTCATAGCCGAAAGGTAGCGCTCCACAGTATTGGCAGAGACCTTTCTTCCGCTGGAAGCCAGAGCTCCCGCGATCTTTCTTGATGAGCAGACATTCCCAATGTTGTCAAACATAAAGCGGATGATGCTGTCCAGCATTGATACGTCTTGAATATTGTATCTCGCGACAATATCTTTCAGCACTATAGTATTGTATATTCCTGAAAGATATTCCCGCAGTTTGCCGTGGCTGGAGATTTCTATCGCACCAGGAAAAGAACTGTTTTTGCGATATTTTGAATACAATTCTGAAATGCTTGACTTGTCAGTCTGCGCAGAAACATACTCTTTGAACGACAAGGGCATCATTGCGATTTCTACATATCTGCCAGAAAGCAGAGTTGCTAAATCTCCTGAAAGAAGCGATGCGTTGGAACCAGTGATGTAAAGATCAACATTGTCTTGGATATACAAGCTGTCGGCTGCTTTCTGAAACTGATCTACAGCCTGTATTTCATCTAAAAAAACATAGTTCATTTTTTCAGAGATCAGACGGCTTTTGACATGATCGTAAATACTGCGGTAATTCAGCAGCTCTTCGTATGCCAGATCCTCAAAGTTTATAGAGATGATTTGCTCGTTGGAAACTCCGTTTGATTTCAGGTAATCCTGATACAGTTTGAACAGTGTAGATTTCCCGCAGCGGCGGATTCCCGTTACGACTTTGATCAAATCAGTATCGCGAAGGTCTATGAGCTTCTGCAGATACTCGTCTCTGGCAATCATGTGCATTGTAAATAAGCGGAATAGTAGATTAAATTTTGCTCAATAAACTGAGCAAAACTATCAAAAAATAAAGAATTGCTCAATTGAATGAGCAATTTTATGGACTATTACATCAACGCACACTAAAATACAGATGCACAATTACATAGCCAACAGAAAAAAAGGTGCATTCATGAATGAAAAGCCAGCTCTTGACAGGAATCTTGACGAAGAGATTTTTCGAAGCTATTATTTTCTGAAAGAAGAACTGGTGGCATTCTGCAGAGCAAACGGACTTCCTGCATCAGGCAGCAAAATGGAACTTACAGAACGCATCGCAGATTATCTGACAACTGGTGAAATAAAGCCAGCAGAAAAAGCAAAGAAGACAAAGACTGGAGTCGTGCAGATTTCAGAAGAATCGCTGATTGAGCCTGATTTTGTATGCTCTGAAAAACACAGGGCATTTTTCAAAGAAAGAATCGGAAACAGCTTCTCTTTTAACGTTCAATTTCAAAAATGGCTGAAGGTAAATACAGGAAAGACGTATGCTGAAGCGATAGCGGCGTATCATGAAATTCTTGCAGAAAAGAAGAAAGGACCGGCTGAGATAGGCAGGCAGTTTGAGTACAATTCTTACATCCATGCATTTTTTGAAGACAATCCTGACAAAACCTTACAGCAGGCGATTCAATGCTGGAATTATAAGAAATCAATGTCTGGCAGCAATTCATACGAGCGGTCTGACCTGTCTGCACTTTAGATCATGCCCATTGAAATTTTAAGGTAGCAATTGATCGGAATAACTCATCTGATCGTTATTCTTCCTTTCACTTTTCCTTCATGTATCTATTCTTTTCGGCTAGTCTCTTCTGCTGCTCCTTCAAACCTGTCTCTCAGCTCTTTCTATTCAAGCCGCTTCTGCATCTTATGATCTTTAGTATTTAAGATATCATAATCGTATTCACGTTCCATTAACGATACCTGATCATCTTCATCAACGCCGAGGCTTTTCTAAACAGGTGCCGACAGAGTCAGCTGCCCCCTTAGTGTCAGTTCAGCTGTGTAAGTTAATATGTAGGTTTTTTATGACTATAAAAATTTAGAGAGGTAAGACCTCTCTTTGATATTGTTCGTTGATGACTTCTCCGAATGCCCTGTACATCGCAGAGCCTCCGCAGATTATTCCCAGGGCGCCTGACATTATCGGAATAATCTCGCTTCCAGTGAAGTTCCCTGCTGCAATGATGAAGAATAATGCGGTCAGTGTTCCGAAGATTATCTTCATAGACATATCGGAGCGCAGCGTTCCTATGAAAAGGAAGAGCGTAAGAATTCCCCAGAGCAGGAAGAACATTCCTCCAGCTGTGGTATCTGCTTCACCAAACGGATTCAGAACTACGAGGACGAAAGCCATCCAGAAAAATCCGTATGATGTGAAGGCAGTAGCTCCAAAAGTGTTCTCATTCTTGTATTCCATAACCCCTGCAATCAGCTGTGCCAGTCCGCCGTAGAAAACTCCCAGTGCCAGGATTGTCATATCCATGGGAAACATTCCCAGATTGTGAAATGACAGCAGTACAGTTGTCATTCCAAAACCTAGAAGCCCCAGGGGCGCAGGATTTGCAAGGACTCTGGTCGGCATATTGTTGTTGTCGGCCATGAAATATTGATTTTGTTCTGCTATATATCTGTTTTAGTATTTGTTGAAGATATATTTCGTTAATTGACGAAGTTATTTGTTAAAATCATATTTTACAAAATGCTCTTTTAATATTCATCAAAATAAAAGATGTGCTTCTGAAAACTCAAGAATCTTATACCTTCTTTAGCTGGTTTTGATAATAAGCTTCATATGTGAAGGTTAGATATATAGCTGGTAAACCTCACGGTTTGCTTTTGTGGAGGCCTGATTTTGGTCAAGATTGAACGCGCACTTGTAAGTGTCTCGGATAAAAATGGCATAGTAGACTTCGCAGATGCCTTGCGCTCACGCGGAGTAGAGTTAATTTCAACTGGTGGAACCGCGGCTCTGCTCAATGACAAGGGCATCCCTACCGTGAATGTTTCAGACATCACCGGATTTCCGGAGATGCTTGATGGACGCGTTAAAACACTGCATCCAAATGTACATGCTGGTATACTGGCCCGCAGAGATGTTCCTGAGCACATGGAACAGCTTAAAAAAATGAACATCAAGAAGATCGATATGGTTGTTGTAAACCTGTATCCTTTCAAAGAAACAGTTCTTAAACCAAATTCTACTTTGGAAAACATCATCGAAAACATCGATATCGGTGGTCCTTCCATGATCCGCGCTGCCGCCAAGAACTACAATTCAGTGGCAGTTGTTACTGATCCTTCCTATTATAATCCAATAATCGAAGAGATGGACAGCAGCAATGGGGAAATCGGCGAGGAGACGCTTAAACGTCTGATGCTTGAAGCATACCGCTCCACAGCTGCTTATGACTGTATGATCTCTGAGTATCTCGGAGGAGTGTTCCCCACAGAACAGTTCCCGAAGTATCTTACCATCGGCATGGAGAAAGTCCAGGATCTCCGCTACGGCGAAAATCCTTCCCAGGCTGCAGCTTTCTATGCTGATCCATTTACCAAGGGCGTGGCAGCTTCCCGTCTGGAGAAACTGCACGGAAAAGAGATTTCATTCAACAATATTCTCGATATTGAATCAGCACTTTCTCTTTTACGTGAATTCGAAGAGCGTCCCTGTGCAGTCGTGATTAAGCATACCAATCCCTGCGGGATTGCCTGTGCCGATAACATCTATGACGCATTCATTACCGCTTACAACGTTGATTCTCTGGCCGCTTTCGGTTGTGTTATCGGTCTGAACAGAGAATGCGATGTAGCTACTGCTGATGAAATCAGCAAGCATTTTGTAGAGATTGTCATGGCACCATCCTTTGCACCCGAGGCTCTTGAGATTCTTACTAAAAAGAAGAATGTCAGGATCATGAGGACCAACGAAGCTGTAACTCTGGCTGACGCCCCGACACTGAAGATGAAATATGTCAAAGGCGGAATGCTCGTGCAAAGTGCTGATAATTCTCAGGTCACAAGAGACAATCTGAGAGTGGTAACCAACCGCGCTCCGACTGAGGAAGAAATCAAGACTCTGCTGTTCGCCAACAGAGTAGTCAAACATATCTGGTCCAATACTGTCATTCTTGCTAAAGGCGAAAGAGTTGTAGGAATCGGAGCCGGGCAGATGTCCCGTGTCGATTCTTCATTCATTGCTGGACACAAGGCAGGCGAGGATGCAAAAGGCTCAGTGATGGCTTCCGATGCCTTCTTCCCCTTCAGGGACGGAGTCGATGAGGCTGCTAAAGTGGGAGCCACCGCAATCATCCAGCCGGGCGGATCCATCCGTGATGAAGAAGTGATTCAGGCTGCCAACGAACATAACATGGCAATGGTGTTTACCGGAACCAGAGTCTTCAGGCACTGAAGTTTGTGGATTCCCCTCCACTAACTTTTTATTTAATTGGTGAAAAAATGCAGTCTGTTTCAGTATGTATATGCGCATATAATGAAGCCAATAATATCGAGAAAGCAATTCGCTCGCTTTATGTGCAGCAGATTGAAGGGTTTGTGCTGAAGAAAACGTATGTTGTTTCAAGCGCCAGCACTGATGATACAGATAAAATAGTCACCGAACTCATCAATGAATATCCTACATTGGAACTCATCGTGCAGGAAAAAAGAGAAGGTAAAAACTCAGCAATCAACGCTGCTCTGAGTCGTGTTGATACAGACATCGTTGTTTTGTTCAATGCAGATAATGTCTTCCGTGACAGCAAATGTCTTATGCCGCTGTTGGCGCCTTTTGACGATCCGCAGACTGGTATAGTAGGAGGACATCCGATACCTACCAATGACATCTCTACATTTGTAGGGTTTGCTTCCCATATGATCTGGGAAATGCATCATAACATTTCTCTTAAAGTCCCGAAAATCGGGGAGCTCATAGCCTTTAGAAATCTGGGAATCTCGCTGACTGTGGGCAAGCAGTCTGACGAGGATATTATGAAGATGGAACTGGAACGGAAAGGTTATCACAGCGTCTATGCACCTGATGCAGTTGTTCTGAACCGCGGTCCTGATACCGTCAAAGACTTTCTTAAGCAGCGGATCAGGGTTAATATCGGCGAGCAATATATGAAAAAAGATTATGATTTTGAAATTCCCACCTGGGATAAAAAATTAATTCTCCATGCAACGCTTGATTCAATGAAGACCTTGGGATTTCATCCTTTCAAGTTCATCTTCTCTATTTCATTGGAATTATACTCCCGGGTAAAAGCGGCTCGCCACGTATCAAACCAGAAAGGTGATGTGGTGATGTGGGACATAGTTGAGAGCACTAAAAAGCTCTAAACGTTTTTCGTTATATTTTTTACATTTTTCATAGAATATAAAGCTTATTTCTAATGATTTCGTGTAGTAATTACGTTATTTTCAAATAACGACTTGAGAGAAGATCAATTTTAAATACTAATGCTCAAGTGCACATACAATGACCTCTTTCAACATTCCTCGCTGTATGAGTACCCAGCACCCTGATAATGTCAATCCGCCTTTTTTTGCAGAATCGCCAGAAATGGGTGGTGAAGATGAGATTCAGGAAGCTTATTACGTGTTTTCTCACTTAGAATGTGATGAACAGATGTGGGATTGTGAAGGTAAGGAAGTTGATAACTTTGTGGTCAAAAAATTGCTTTCCAAATATGAGTGGTATTTCCGTGAGAAGCAGATAGGCAAAGATCTTTTTCTTACATTGCGTGTGCCCAATCCAACTGTAGAAAAAGATGAAGCCAAGATTTTGCTGGAAACGCTGGAGTCGATTCCCCGTTCCTTTGATACTGCTCAGTTGTTCTATCAAAACGACATCCCGCCTATTTTTGAAGTAATCCTGCCGATGACTTCTTCAGCTCTGTCGCTGGATCGTGTCTACAGTTACTATCGCAATTTTGTGGTAGGTAAACAGCACATGCTTTTTGATGATTCAACGCCAGTATCTGACTGGATCGGAACATTTGAACCCGAAGCCATCAATGTCATCCCTCTTTTTGAAGATCTTGATCATATGCTGGATGCACACAATATTACTGAAAAATACATCAGCGGCAAAAATCTGGATTATCAGCGCGTATTCCTAGCCCGCTCTGACCCTGCTATGAACTATGGCGATCTTAGTGCCATACTTATGAACAAAATTGCTCTATATAATCTTCAAGAGTTGCAAGAGAGAAGCGGTGTTGAGATATTCCCCATAATCGGTGTTGGTTCAGCACCTTTCAGAGGAGATCTGAAGCCAGATAATGTAAACGAAATCATGGAAGAATACCCGTCCGTGCAGACTTTTACAGTTCAATCCGCTTTCAAATATGATAATTCAAATGAGAAAGTCCGCAGCGGCATCCAGCAGCTCAATGACAGTTGCAAAAAGAACGCTCATGAAATTGATCAGCAGCAGGCTGAGGACATCATAACGCGTTGCTCTACCTCCTACCGCAAGCGTCTTGTCAAACTAGCACCGCTCATCTGTGAAGTTTCTAACTATGTCCCGCGTAGGAGGAAAAGGAAACTGCACATTGGTCTCTTTGGTTACTCCCGCAGCATGGAAGGTGTAAAACTGCCGCGGGCAATCGGCTTTTGCTGTGCTTTATACTCTTTAGGAATTCCACCAGAGCTGCTGGGTATGGATGCTTTAACAGAAAAGGATCTAGACTTTGTTCGTGACGTCTGCCCGCACTTTGACACGAGTATGCGTTCGGCTCTGCAGTTCATGAATCCAGATATTCTCAGTTCAATGCCTGACATCGCCAAGGCCGTAGACACACTCAGTATCGATTATGAGACTGATGAATCACACCGTGAAATCACCTCATATATCTCCAGCAATCTGAGACAGTCTAAAGATCTTGGTGAGTTTGTACTGCGAGCAGCTAATCAAAGAGGTTTCTTAGGCTGATCTTGAATGAGGCGTTGCATTTACGCACTGTTGAACTTTCCCATTAAATACCTGCTGAATACATACTAATGTGCAATGTTTAGACCGCTTAATGGTGTAATTCTAGCGGGGGGAGAGGGAACAAGACTCCGGCCCCTGACGGATTCGTTGCCGAAACCTATGTTGCCGATACTTGATGTCCCATGCATCAAATATGTTGTAAGCTCATTGGCTCAGGCAGGAATACAAGGAGTATACCTGACTTGTGGCTACAAATCAGAGGATCTGATCCAGAATCTTCGCAATGTAGACTTTGGTGTCGATGTTCATTTCACAGTTGAAGAACAGCCAGCTGGTACTGCCGGGGCTGTCAAACTCCTTGAGGACCAACTTTCTGATGTTTTTGTTGTAGCTAGTGGGGATGTGCTTGCAGATGTTGATATGAATGTACTGCTTAATGAGCATCAGCAGTCTGGAGCAGTAGCGACAATGGCTTTAACAAGTGTAGAAAACCCCAGCGAGTTCGGAATTGTGGGACTGGATGAAACAGGGGCTGTGACTCGTTTTAAAGAGAAACCTGCGGCAGAAGAAGTTTTTTCAAACCTCATTAATGCTGGCATCTATATTCTTAACAAAGAAGTGCTGGAGTACATTCCTGCTGGTGAAAAATTTGACTTTTCTAAGCAACTTTTCCCCGCTCTTCTGGAAGATGGTAAAAAGATTCAAGGATCGGTGCTGCAGGGGATGTGGGTTGACATTGGTCATCCAGATGATCTGCTGCGAGCCAATCTGCAGATGGCTGAACGCCGGGGTACAATGGGTGATCGTAACAATGCTCGTTGCGAGGGGCCGATAGTTTCTTCTAATTTTGCTACCAGCAGATGTACGGTCGTTGGACCGGCTTACATAGGTGCAAATGTTTCTATTGGTGACAACGCTGTTTTGAACTCTGCGGCTGTCGGACACGATTCAGTAATCGGTGCAGACTCGGAATTAAACGGTGTTTTCATGCGGAACAACTGCACAATTGGACGCGACTGCCGTCTCCAGAATGTATTACTGGGCGAAGGCTGCAAAATTACTGACGGGTCTATACTCTCTGATGCAATATTCGGTGATTATCAAACGTCTTAATCCGTTTGAACATTTCAGAATCCTGTCAAAAATGCTCTTTATTCACTGAGCATTTTTCTATTTTTGAATATTCTTATCAGTACTCTGCTAAAATCTAATTAAAAATAAAAATGAATGCAGTGTAAACTGCATATCTAAACTACAAATGTAGTGTTTAAGGAATGTTTACATTTAGTGTAGTGTAAAATAAGTGATAATTCTGGCAGGACCAACTGGATCCAACTTTTTGATATTTACAATAATTTACACTATAATTGTCTTCTATGGTATATGAACCGTTATCTGTGGACCTAGCAGATGAAGCAATCAATCCTGGTTTGACTAGAATTGTACTGGATCCAACATTGCCACTTTCTTGGATGTCATGGCTACATGTAAATAAATTCTCTCCAAATGAAGAATAATCATGAACCATTATATCTGGTATGGAATATGAACGTTCAATTCCCATTCTACTTGGAAACCACCAGTTAAGCTGACGCTCCAATTAAGGTTTACACTTGCTGTTGAAGATCCCGAGGTAGTTGTTGGTCCATAGTCTAGAAGTTTTTGAGTGCTCCTTAATTTGTCAACATCGCACTGCACATTCATATCAGCGATTCTAGTGTTTGCACTGGTATTTGGAACAGCCTGAAGTTTGTAATCAGCTTGATAATAACGATATGTATTGCTGTTCGTCATTTGCTCGTAATAGTTAGTCCTTATGTAGAACCATCCATAATCTCCGCATGATATATCTCCATATGACTGGATTTCACCGCCCCACACCGGGGTCTCTGCAGAGGAAGCTAATGATGCATTCTCCTTGATTTCAAGGCTTTGAGTTAGTTTATCATCCGCCCATCCGTATACTCTGTTTCGGGCTTCATTCAAATCATCACATTTTACACTATAGCAACACATTGCACCAGTTGATTTATCATAATAAACCCCACTTGCGGTTGCATTTTCCACAAATGCAGTAGGCATATCGAGATTGCTGTCTGTGAATGCAGATACGCCATCTAAAGAAACCACTGGAATGCTGTCAGATATGCATTTTGTCAATGACTTATAATATTCTGCAGAGCCAACTAAGCTGGATGAATTATTGCCAATCTCCAATATACTGTCTTTTTCAATGGATTTGAAACTTTCCATTGAATTTAATTCAACTACTTTTTCACTTATTTCTTCTGCCTTTGACGAAGAGATTGCGTAATCTCCCAATGTCATATCAAGAGACATCTCTTCAGTAACTGGAGTGCTCATTCCATATGCAACAGGTGTTATACAGAATGACACTACAACGGCAAATGCTATCAGCATTTTTATAGTTCTATTCATGTCCTTACCACCATGTTATGTAGCTTCTGATGAAGCATATGTAGATAGTATTAGTATTATATTAATATTCGTAATACTTATTCATCTATACATTTAACACAAATTTATTGTCAATGCATAACATGATATTCTCTCATTTCAGAGTTTCACATATTTTTATAAAAATACTTTTTCCTTGAACCTACTCTTTTATCAGTTGTTACCTTAAACGATCAAGTCAGACATCATCCAGATGTTCAATTCTCTAAAGGTTATCAGACTGATTGATAATTTACTTTCATGTTGTTCTCTGCACAATCAATAGTTTTTGCAGATCTTCTTATGGGCCAACTGTCGTTTCAATGTTCTGGCCTTTTTCTGGTTGTTTATTTTTTAGAAAGGACTGCATTGGCAATGCTGGCGCAGCCTTTACCGAAGACTCCGCACTGCCTTAAGACCGAGATTATAATTGTGGAACTGATTTTAGACTCGCCCCCGGCCCGGGCGCCGAATTCATATTCCACTTCAGTAATCTTTGCCTCAGGATTGATAAACTTCAACAGATCAAAAAGGATTTTAAAACCCATGCGTTCAAATTCCTGCTCTTTTTCCTGAATAACTTTGCGGCACATCTCTGTGCGACCACCGAACAAACCGCTCATAATGTCTTTCGAACCCTGCTGGCCGATAAAACATAGATAGAAGGCGGCCAGATACTGTGCCGCATCAGATGATAATCTCCGGCCCGTACTCAAAGCACCTTTCTCTGAACGTCTGCCGATGACCATATCAGAACCGGACAATAATTCCTCCATCAATTTTCTAAGGATTGCCGGAGGGTGCTGGAAATCGGAATCCATCACTATATAATACTCCGTCTCACTCTTTACAATCCCTTCCATGGCGCTTGCAGTCAAGCCCTTATCTTTAATGTCTCTTACATTGATTCTAAAATCAGCGTTATTCTTCTCTATTTCCCTGCAGATCTCGATGGTACCATCTTGAGAATTGTCATCCATTACGAGAACTTTTATTCCTGGGTACAGTCCAAAGAGTGTTGATGCCATTTTTTCTATATTTTCTGCTTCATTGAAGGTAGGGAGAATTACAGAGAAACGCTGGAAATCGGAATCTTGCATGAACTAAGCCTCTTAACTTTCTCTATATAGGGTAAGTGTTTCAACTAAATTAAAGCCTTTGTTGATCCAATTGCAGAAATTCTGTTGAATAGATAATCTGAAAATATAGATAAGCATAAGTTGTATAGACATTAATTATATATACGGACATTTCAAAGTCTCAGGCGGGTAAAGAATGAACTGGAAGGATATAGCATCCAGCCGCAGTGTAAAAAATATATTAGTGCCGGCGCTATTCTTTGCCGTTATTACCTTAATCATTTTTAGAAATTATTTTTCAGGCTCGTTTTTTGTTGGCACCGATGCAATGGGTCCGCCTACAGACTTCAGCGTGATGTTCAACGAGAACTCTTATTTTTCTGCCTGGCGAGATATGCCCTCGTTAGGGCATATTGATTTTCCCTCTGTGATTCTGTCTTCAGGGTACTATCTGATGGAAGAGGTCCTCCATCTGTCTGCCGCAACAGTGTTTAAGATTTTCGTAGTTGGCTTTTTCTGGCTTGCTGGCTTTGCTATGTATCTCTGTTCATATGGGATTACAAAAAACAGGCTGGCTTCGGTAACTGCCGGTATTGTCTACATATTCTCGCAGATCTATCTTTCACAGATCACTGAAAATCATCATCTCTTCATTGCTGGTTATGCAATTTTACCGTTTCTTTTTCTCTGCTTTTACAAAACTATCACGGAACACAAATCTCTCTATGCTGCATTGCTGCCTGTTTTTGCCTTTATTTTAGGCTCAATAGGCTCTCCGCACATTGTCCTTATAACTGCAGTGTTTCTAATACTCTTTATTCTGGTCTATACGCTGCTTCCGCTTTATCGCAAGCACATCGAACTTAAAAATTCGGCGTTTTTACTTTTTACCGGAATACTGGCAGTGGCAGTTTTAGTCATGCCCATGGCTCTGTCAAAATTTGCAGACGGCGGCATGTCCACGCTTTCTACTGTTTACACGATTGAAGCTGCCCAGCAGTACAGCAGTTATTCTCTCCTCTATTCTTTCCTCTTGCAGTCCACAGAAAACTCCTTTATTCATTCAGAACCGTCATTGGATAACTGGACGATACTGAGCGGCTATGGAATTTTAGGCTACATCTTAGCCTTCGCAGTTCCTATTGCTGCATTCTACTCTCTAAAAATCAAAAAAGAAAGACGGCTGCTGTTATCACTGGCCATCCCCTCTTTAATCTTTATTGTACTGGCATGCGGGCCTAATTCTATTTTCGGGTCATCATTCAAAATTCTCTTTGACACAGTTCCGTTGATGGATTCGATCCGTGTCTACTCGCGCCTTCATCTGCTGACAGGATTCGCCTATGCATTGATGGTTGGAATGTTAGTCACGCATGCTGATGAACTGCGTCATTCCCCAACTATGCTTAAGGGGATCTGGAAAAAGATCAGGCGGGACGTTCTTAAGCCTAAAGTTCTCGCCGTTGCACTATCTGTCTGTATAATATTTTCCTCTTCGGCAGTCCTTTCCGGTGAAATCAAATCTTTCAATCTGCCTGGTGTTTATGCACAACCCTATGAGGATCTAGCCGGTGTCGATGGGAATTTCCGCATTCTAAATCTGCCCTATGCGCAGGTTTACTACACTCCTGATCAGCCACGCTTTGACGGTTATCCTTCATCGCAGACACCCGAAGTAGGAATGTATAGTCCGTATATCTCCGGTAAGATGTATGCCTTCGGTTTAGAAACCGAAGATTACTGGTCCTTCTTAGGTTCGGCCATTTATAGTGAATCATTTGGCTATAAGACCATCTCGGAGTTGCTTGGCGGTACGGCAGATGTCCGTTTCATAGTTGTACAGGTGCATACGCCTGAAGAAGAAGCCCGTCTGTTTGCTTCACTGCAGGATCTCACAGTCTGGAAAGATTACGAAAGCGGAGCTACTATCTATGAAAACCAAGACTGGCTGGACCGCATTCATCAGGCCGGTGATCCTCTTTTCACTACCGGTCCCAGGCAATACCTCATCGGCTTGTCTGGTATGGGCATAGCAGATCTCGCTGGTCTTAACATTCTCGCCGGTTATCCCGGAGGCGATGTCAGCGATGCCCTGGAATCTATGGGAACCATTGCCACTCCTTCTTTAGAAGATTTCGTCATGGAAATGGAAGACTGGGGAGGAGCAATGATCATGCTTTCTGATTTAGGCAGCACCCATACAACTGATGGTGCTTCTACTTGGATTTATGACCCCTCTTACTACATGGGGGGATACTCCGCATATCCAGGTGTATCAACTACCGGGAAACATACGCTTGATATCTCCATAAATGCCGACACGGACGGAACCTTCTCACTCTGGCTTGATATGATCTTCGGACCAGGATGCGGTACCGTCACCGTCTATGTGGACGGCAAGGAGGTGGCAGAAATCGATACATCCGGCACATTCACGCATTCTGCTTGGACACATGTCGCGGATCTTGATGTGACGAAGGGCAGCCACAAGGTAACACTTTCTACCCATGGAGATGGTAAAATCTGTCTGCAGCGTACTTTATGGATCGGTGCTGACGAATATGATGCTGCCTTAAGCCGCGCTACAGAACTTCTAACTAAACTGGCGGACCAGACCGCCTTTGTGCTGCCTGTGTCTTCCTCATCATGGGACGGCGTCTACCTGCCGTGGCTTGGTGAAGACGGATACGGTATCGGATCATTCTACACGAACTCTTTCGTTGTCGATGGAAAGCCACAGGAAGTCAAGCCTGGTGAAACGATTACTTTGGGCGAAATTCCGCAGACTGCCGCTGGTGTGCCATATACAATTGAACTCAATGCCGCTCCACTTGATGCTAATTCTGCAGTTCTTGTTGAAGTGTGGGAGAATAATTCCGATATGCCGATCGGCACGCTAGTTGTTTCCGGCGCGGATATGCAGGGAGCTGCTTTAACCGTGGTCTCGTCAGGAGGTTCTCTCAAGATCACTCTGAAATCAGTCGGTCAGAACACAGTATATCTTGACTCTTTATCTGTCTCGCTTGAACATTCTTATGCCACTCACAGTATTGATCTGCCATACGGCGGCGACTTTTTAATCCGGGTCGCTGGCGAAAGTGCTGGTACCTTTTCGATTGATGGCGAACAGGTGGATCTGCAGCGTAATGGCGATTATCTGGAAGCGGTAATTCATCTGGAGGCAGGGGTCCATGAGCTGAGGGTAGATGATATGAACTTCTACGGGGTCTCGCTGCTGCCAGCGGGCTTCTCTGTTTCTGATGGATCTGCTGGTACGATCGAGTTTACGCATCCTACCAATACTGACTATACCATCAAGACCTCTTCAGAGGATTGGATGTGGATGATCGTTGCCGACAGCTATTCTGATCTGTGGGTCGCCACTTTGGAGGACGGGACCGTCTTAGATCATGTTGCCACAAATTCGATGGCAAATGCATATCATGTGCCGCCGGGAGAGCATACGATCACGCTGCACTATGAGGGACAAGAGACTTACAATGAAATGCTGCTGACCTACCTGCTCGTAGTTGCAGGAGCCGCAGTAGTTATGTTTGTGGTTGTCCGTCTTATGCAGAATAAAAAACGTGGCCTTTAATGAACTCTGTAAAATCGGCAGATTAACTTCTGCCGAGAACCTTTTGATAAACTTCCAAAGTTTGTTTTGCAGTACACTCAGGGCTGAAAATCTGTGAGTGTTTCAGGCTCTTATCAACTGCTTCTTGATAAGCAGTCTCATCATCAAGCAGAAGGTGGATTTTTGCTGCCATATCTTCTTCGTCTTGGCACTTTGTGGCTGCCGTCACAACCTCCTCTGGTATCATTGCATCGGCAATCGTCAATACAGGCACGCCGCAGCGTTCAGCTTCAATTACCGGCAGTCCAAAGCCTTCCTGCAGGCTGGGAAGGCAGAAGAGCTTGAATGAATTGTAGGTATTTACCAACCCATCATCGGGAATTTTCCCCCGGAATTCAATGGTATCATCTAATGCAAGTTGTGCAGTCAGAGACTTCAACCTTCCATTTTCTGGACCTTCTCCGCATATGGAAAAGATTACCTTATCATCCGGATACATTTTTTTGTAAGCTGCTGCAGTTCTGATCATAAATTCAAGATTCTTTCTGTTTTTAAGTGCTCCCAGATACCCCACGACTCTTTCTTTTTTAACATCAGGCAGCTGCTGGAAGCGGCTGGAAACAGAGTGGTTGATGACGCACAGCCGCGAATCTTCTACTCCATATGCTTCTTGAATCTCTTTTTTCGTCTGTTCAGAAATACAGATAATCATATCGGCGTGTTCGACTCCCATCCTTGTGCCGAAGCCGTAAAAGACGCGGAAGATCTTTTCTTTGACACCGATCGGCGGGGTCTTGTCAACATGATGCATCGTCAGTATCTTTTTGCCTTTCAACCATGGAAAAACAACCGCTTGGCCATCTGTGACGGCGTGGAATACATCACCTTTCATGCGTCCGCGGAGAATGGTAACGATCGGAAGAAAAATGTCATAGTACAACGGACTAGCTACAGAACCATAAGATCGTATATCCAAAGATGGCGTCTGATTGGGCAGAATGATCTCGACTTCCGGTAATTTTGAAAGATTTTCTACAAGATCATGAGAATACCTGTCAAAACCGTTAGCTGGCATACCTTCTAGTTTTCGGCAGAGCACCACAACTTTCATGAGAATCCCAGGTTAACTTTTGATGGCTTTCATTCATATATATAGTGCATTATTGGACACACACGCGTTCTTTAATAAATTCAGAGTCTTAAAATAGGATCAGCAAGACTAGATATTGTCACCAGATAGCATGAGGATTCTTATCTTGAACTGGCGTGATATCACACATCCGCAGAGTGGCGGTGCGGAAAATTTCGTTCATGAGCTTGGGAAACGTCTGGCCGCCAATCATGAAGTGACTCTTTTCTGTGCTCGTTATCCTCATTCCCTTAAAGAAGATGTAATCGATGGTATTCATATACAGAGAATGGGAAACCGTTTCAGCGTTTATCTCCGAGCCGCTTTGGCTTTCCGCAAGAACCGCTATGATCTGGTAATTGATGACATCAACGGAGTTCCCTTTTTCTCTACTCTTTATGCTGATGCTGAAGTAATTCCGGTGATCCATCATATAATGGATAAAGAAATATTTCAACGTGAACTTTCTTCCTTTCTCGGCTGGTTTGGATATACTCTGCAGACATTAATTCCTAAAATTTACCACCGGCAGAGGTTTGTTGTTGTTTCTGAAAGCACTAAGCAGGATGTGGCTGACAGGTTTAAGATTCCAGCGTCTCGTCTGGCAGTTGTACACTGCGGGGTTGCTGTCAATTCACTAAATCTTCTGCCTAAAAGCGAGGTACCGACTATTTCTTATGTCGGGCGGATAAAACCTTACAAACGGATTGATGACATCTTACGCGCTTTTTCGATGATCCTGAAACGGCTGCCGGATGCAAAACTGATCATTGCTGGACGCGGAGATGCTGAAGACTTAATCTCTCTGGTAAAAGAACTCGGGATAGTTTCAAATGTTGAATTCCGCGGAGAGGTCAGCGAAGAAGAAAAGGCACAGATCCTATCATCTTCCTGGATTTCGATGATTGCATCGGTAAAAGAGGGCTGGGGAATCGGGCCGATGGAGGCCAATGCCTGCGGTACTCCGGTTGTCGGTTATGACGTGCCGGGAATTCATGATTCTATGCGCAACGGTCATACTGCTATTTTGGTTGAGGATGGTTGTGTAAACCGCCTCTCTGAAGCCGCATTAGAGCTGTTGCTGCACAGCAGTGAAAGGTTGAGAATGAGCCGTGAAGCATGCGAATGGGCGGCTAAATTTACCTGGGACAATACTGCTAAGGATTTTCTTGCCGTATTGTCGTCTGATGCTTGCCCCTGTAATGTTAAAGGCAACGATGCGCCTCTACGTATCTAATTTATACTAGTCGTTGCAAAAAAGTACATCGGGAATTCTGTGAACGCTTTAAAAATCTGGTATGACGGGGAGTTAGTGGATGCTCAAGAGGCTAAAGTTTCTCTCCTTTCTTTTGGACTGCAATACGGCTGGGGTGTTTTCGAAGGTATCAGAGCCTATCGCTCAAATACTAACGTTTCCGTTTTCCGCTTGAAAGACCACATCGAACGGCTTTTTCGTTCCGCTAAAATCCTGGGTCTAGAGATCCCGAATTCTCCGGATGAACTCTGTCAGGCAGTTAAAGAAACTGTGAAAGCAAATCCCGCTGCTGATTACATCAGGCCGGTAGCTTTTGCAGGAGAAGGCAGCTCATTGTCACTGGGAACACTGGATATGCCTGTTCATGTGGCGGTGGCCGCTGTAAGCATGGGTGAGTATGTACCAGGCGCAGCTGAAAGAGGAATTGAGGTATTTACTTCTCCTTGGGAAAAGCCCCGTTGGAGGGCTGCAGCCGTTTCTGCCAAGATATGCGGCGGCTATGTCGGGCTGATCATGGCTAAACGTGATGCTATGCAGAAAGGAGCTGACGAAGCGCTGATGCTGAACAGCTCTGGGATGATTGCTGAAGGTTCAGCTGAAAATTTCTTTATTGTTAAGGGGGAGACTATCTCCACACCTTCACTGACAGCAGGTATTCTCGGCGGGATCACCCGCGATACGGTAATGCAGCTTGCATCTGACCTTGGCTATGCAGTTGAAGAGAGGGAGATTGTATGGGATGAGGCTGTGTCTGCCGATGAAGTCTTTATGTGCGGCACGGCTTTAGAAATTCAGGCTGTAAGGGCAATAGATGGCAGAATAATCGGCTCTGGCTCTCCCGGATGGATAACAAAACAGATCATGAGGGAATATTCTGATGCTGCCAACGGGCGCATTCCTAAACATCTGGCCTGGTGTGATATGATTGAGGATGCCCCAACTATTCGGAGCTAATTATTTTTAGGAAAAGCCTCATGAGTAAAATGGTTGATTAAATGTCTACAGCAGATAATCTTATGAGCGCCTTTGCAGGCGAATCACAGGCTAACAGAAAATATCTAGCTTTCGCAAAGCAGGCTGAAGCTGATGGTTATCCTGAAATTGCCAAACTTTTCAGGGCTGCAGCTGAAGCCGAAACAATCCATGCTCTTGCTCACTTTAAGGTTGCAGGAGGAATTAAATCCACTGCAGAGAACCTGCAGGCTGCCATCTCAGGTGAGAACTATGAACATACTGAGATGTATCCAGAGTTTATCAAGGAGGCCGAGTCCGAAGGCAACAAAGCCGCTGTCAGAACCTTTTCATATGCCAATGAAGTCGAAAAGGTCCACGAGGCTTTGTATAAAGCAGCTGCCGAAGTGCTTGCTTCTGGCAAGGATCTGGGCGCAAAAAAGCTCTACATCTGTCCAGTCTGTGGAGATTTAGAATACGGAGAACCTCCAGAAGTATGCCCGGTCTGCGGTGCCAAAGGCTCTGTCTTCAAAGAAGTTCTCTGAACAATAGGCGTGCTCACGCACGCTTTCTTTAATTTTCAATGACGGTCTTCAGATAAACATCAGATATGATAACTTGCGTGGTTGATATTTCTTTCATTAATTTTATCTGAAAACTGTGTCTTTTTTTATATTTGATAACTCTGAATCACACATACGAATCAAACAGCGCCGGCCAGTTTTCAGAAACGTTCTATGCTGATTGATTACAGGCTTTGATTTTCTATCTGTCGGGCTGGCATGCTTAAACGGTCTTATTGCCATTGTACTTTGGATGATTGCCCAGTATGCATCTTTCTCCCTAATTAATGAAATTTTATAATGGAATCAAAAGAACAATTGTAAATATACTAAATGAGGATACGTTTTTCTACAGCTCTTGATTACCTTTGGTGGATTGGATGGGAAACTCGTCTGCAGATTCTGTGAGCAAACTAAAACGTTTGGATGAAAAGTTAACAGCTCTCGATTATCAGCAGAAAGTTCTTTTTCTCATCCTTCTTGCTCTGGCGGTTTACGGGACATTCATCGTTGCCGATTTCTTTTTTGTTGGTGGTTGGATCAACTCTACATTTGGTCCCAACCCCGATCTTGACATCTACCGCGAAAGAGCGCAGGCGATCTTAGACGGTAAAATACTCTACAAGGATATCGATCTCGAGTCTCCTCCTCTGATAAACTATCTCTTTGTTCCACCGCAGGCTTTCGGCGGATCTGACTGGATGTATCAGATATGGTTTTCTGTCTTCCCCCTGCTCACTGGACTTTTCATGTATCTGACTATGAGAAAATGGGATGAAAAGCATGCATTTTATGCAGCAATTCTCTCAGTACTCTGTCCTTATGCTGTAGTAGATGCAACCTTTGGAATCCAGGACGAGCCGATCGTGGCATTCTTTTATCTTATTCCCGTAATTGTTTTTCTTGCTGGCTATGCTAGAACCTCTGCCGTGGTAGGAACAGTGGCCGCATGGGTTAAAATGCTGCAGGGGCTTATTTTCCCTAACCTGCTCATCAAAATGAAGAATAACAAAGAACGTTTGCTGGGAATTGTCATCGGCATACTCGTTTCCCTGCTTATCATAGGACCGTTCATGATCGCATCTGGAGAGGGAATTATTGATCTTTTTCACTATTATTTCCTTACGGAAGGAGATAACGCCAGCGGCGGCATGTCTCTTATTAACCTCTTAATCCGCGGAGGTGTCGACATTCCAAGCAGTGCAGGCATAATCATTACGGTAGCGGTTTTGTTACTCTCTTATTTCATTGCCTATCGATACAAGTTAGACATCTGGCGCTCTGCTATGCTTACGACTGTTTTGTTCCTCTGCGTATATCCAATGATCCGTCTGGGTTACTTTATAATTCCTTTTACTTTCTTTTCCTTGTGGGCTGTAAAGGATAAGAATGTATTTTTTAAGCTGATTATCATGTATGTCCTGCTTTTCATCGGCCAGGGAATCGAGGCTGAAGGGATTCCATTTTTAGCTTCTATTGATGGCTGGTTAATCTCCTTTGCATTTGTTCTTGCTGGTCTTCTGGTAATGCTTGATATCACACGGACCTGTTTAAAAGCAAAATGTCTGTTGGATATACCAATCGATACGTCTAATTGAAAATATACATTCAAATAGTCCTTTGGTTTTGATTGGGGCAGAATACACAACCTGAGGGCATTTAATGCGTACAGTTTACTATCTCTCAATCATCCTGCCGGTACTAGCATTAGCGGTATCGGGATGGAGAGGAGACTGGACCTGGTCATTACTTTCAGTAATTGCGCTTATTGTTATCCTGCTTCCTGCTGTTATAACCAAGGATTTCAATCAGACATATCATAAGAAAGTAGCAGTCCTGTTTCCTATTCCTTTCGTTGCATATCTTGTTTTATCCTTCATCGACTCTGCTGTCTCCATAGAGCATTTCGATGTATACTCCTATGCTGTCCAGACATTTGCCGCTATGGTCTGCGGAATGCTGCTGATGATTTCGATAAATGCGGGCAGCAGCGAGATTAAGATCTCCAAACGCTGGATCCTGCTGTTTTCGATTGCCTTTGCCTGCATGTTTGCCATTGTCTGCATGTTCGTTATTTACGTGCAGATGTCCGCAGACGGCTGGCTTGTATCAAATGATGATTTTGCAAACGGAGTGGACAATACCGAATCAAACAGACATCTGATGCTGCCTGCTTTCCTGACTACATTTCTGTCGCTGATCTATGGATATATCCTCAGGTGTATTTTCAAACGGATTCCCAAGACAGAAATCTCTCTGTATTACGGGGTGGATTGAAATGGATAAAGGCAAACTGTCCGATGGAATCTGCATCCTTGCGAGCATAATTCTGATTATAATGTCGATAATCTCAATCAGTCAGGCTCAGCGTATGAGCTATGAAGTCAACACAGGCTTCTTCTGTGCCTTCTTCTGCTTAGTGCCGCTGATCCTCAGAAGGCTGAAGTGGGTTACGCTGCCCCTTCCCTTTGTGCTGCTGATTGAAGTCGCCATCTTCCTGCATGCTTACGGAGTGCTGCTGCTGAGATATGATTTCATTCCTTACTGGGATACTGTGACCCACACGATTTCCTCTGTTACTGTGGCTCTGTGTGTCTTCTACACCCTGATGGTAGTGAATGAATTCGATCCAGATACCCGGTTTACTTCGAAGAGCATTCCGCTGTTCATCTTTCTGATCATGTTTACATTCAGTGCTTACTGGGAAGTGTTTGAACTGATCGTTGATGAAGTCTCAGGCACCAATATGCAGTACAGCCCCTGGGATACCATCAGAGATCTGGTGTGCGATACAGCAGGAGCTCTGATTGTTTCCATCTATGCTATGTGGTACATGAAGCGCAACAGCGAAGACAGCTTTGTTGATACTCTGAAGCTTCATCCGTATGTTACAAAGCTGATCCTTCCATTTCATAAAGGTTAAAAAGCAGGCTTCAAACCCTGCTTCATTCTTATTTTTTTGTGATTTTTTCAGCTGTGTTTCTTTTTACCCGTTTGTCTCTATTCCTCTGCCTCTGCTTTGCCCTGCAACGGCTGATTTTTTTTAGGTATCTCTGATTCTACGGGCTTGTATTCTTTTTTTACTTCTCCGTGATTATCTCCTTTTCTGCTGCTGATTTATTGTTTTCAAGAGTTCTGCTGTTAGTATTCTTATGTTCTAGAATAGTTATGCCTAAGCAATTCTGTTCGTTATGAGCCCGGTATGTGTGTGCTTTTTTTTGCTGATTCGGCATTCTTTGTATGAATGCTGGTAGTGTTCATATCATTTATTTTATTATAAACTGCTTGTATAATTTATTTTGTCTGACTATTGTTTTAATTTCTTATATTTATTCATAACTGCTGGCTGTTATTGAATTCTTATAAAATATTTGTGTTATATTGAGTCTAAATTATCATAAATGATATTTGTTTCCTGTAATTATGCTGGTGAATTGTACTGATATTCTCCTTTTTTGTGTTCTATGTCCTCTTTATGTTCTAAGATATAATATCTATAACAGTAAAAGGAGAATTCCCGCTGAGCTGTTTTCAGAGCAAAAATCTGCAGAAAGCGTGCAGGCTTGGTATATTTTGATTAGATTTTCATCACAAGCTTAGTCATTACCTTTTTTAGATCCCGAGAAAAGTACCGTTTAGTCCCTGACTTTCTCTAAATCTCCTAAATGTACGAAATTTAACATATTTTTTGAAATATGTTTATAAGTCTCGGTAATTTCTTACATGATGTTTTATACAATACAATATGTTTAGAATGATACTTTATTTTTGATTTATGTATGTTATTGAACACTCATCAAGGATTCTCATATTCAATAATAAAACTAGCAGTTATTATTTAAAAAGTGTTTATCTCACCAATTCAATATATTTTGGGCTAATTTTCGATATCTATATCATAAGTATTATATCCCCCATTACTGATAAGAGCGCATAAACCACTTCAGATGCTCAACTGAAAAACATGCAAGGCTATGAAATATGTCGATGGATGGGTCGCGTGATAGCTATATGATTAATTTTATATGGATGTCCGATCTTCCCCTCTTTTGATAACCACACCTGCTCTTTGCATGGACAAATCACTCTTCAGAGCCAGGAAAGAAAGAAAAGCCAAAAACAAAGAAAAAAACAATCAGAACCGTCCCGCATTCGTTCGAATGCATTGATTGCGAATCGATTTGCAATTCTTATTGCTGATTGAGTTTGCAGTTTTGGTTTTGAAAAAAATTGTTTTTTTGTTTTTGATTTTGGTTTCTCTTTTCTTTTTTGAGTTTTGAAGTTAGAAAGTGATTTTAATTTCAGTCTTTGAGAAGAGAAGGCAAAAATGGTGATTGAATGAAAACAGAAAAGAGACTGACAATGGCTCTGAGCGTCTTAGTTGCGCTTATGATGCTAGCTGTCCCTCTCGCATCTTCAAGCAACTTGTTCGTGGATGGGGGACAGACAAACTCTAACGGCGATGCGCCCTTGATAGGGGCTGATGCCGATATTTCAAGTACAGGTGACAATACAAATAGTCCTACAACAACCGAAGGATGGTCGGTTGATGATGTGTGGCTTATTTATGATCAAGCTACATTAAATAAAATTGGAACTTATGTAGATTTTGCTAAGTGGTGTGAGGCAGTCAATTGCAGTGAAACATGGCAAGCTGGAATGACTCCATGGATTGCTATTGCATTTACAACAGATGAGCAAGGAGATATTTCTATTCAAATCGGTGATACTAATACTATTTCATTCAATGGTATGAAGAAGGGAAATCACCTAGCTACTGGATATCTTGGAACTGCATTAGTTAATAACTCTGAAGATGCATTTGGGTTTGAGATAACCAAACAGATTTCTGATGCAGTGGTGAGTTTAAAACTTGGGGATGATGTTAAAGACAATTCAAAGACATTCTCTTACAACCCTGTTTCAGTTAATGTTGACTTTGTTTTAAATGAAATGAACGGAGCAACAATTCTGAATAAGACTGATGTTACATTACCAATCAATGATGCCAAGAGAGGAATCAACTGGTATAAGACAGACTATGGTGTAAGAGCATCTGTTCTGAGCGGATTCACTTCCGTTGAGTACTTAATATCATGTCTAGCTAAAACTAATGTCATTACAAATGATGGTTATCAGATTGATACATGGAAAGACGCTTCTGGAATAGTCTATCAAAATTCAGAACTTCCTGATAAAGATTCTAATGTCGCATCCAATAGAATACTTGATGATATGACCATTACGGCTAACTGGAGCTTGAAAACTGGCTATGCTCAGCTTGATGTAAACGTTGCCGGCGACATTACAACAGACAAGAAGTTTGTACAAGCATTTGTTCTTAATGATGATAATAAGATAGCATTTTCAGATGCATCAAAAACTAAAACAAACGCATTAATCACATCTCTTCCTGGAATCAGCCAGATGGGCTACAATGTAGTCAGTGGATCTAATGAACAGATTTACACAATGAAAGTTACATCTTCTAACGGCAATGAAGTAAAGAATGGAACTGTACTTTCTACCGATGATTCATTAACTGTTACATACACAATGAACACTACATTATATCAAAAAATAACCGTTTCATCTGAAATGTTTGATAGTGATGTAGTATTGTTTGCTCCTGCAACTGATGATTTCACATATTCTCAAGTGTTCAACGCACTTCAGAAATATAATGGAACCAAATCTGAACTGTTTGGAATAACAACATCTTCAACTTACGCTACAGATAAATCATATGTTACTTCTGACAACTATTACAGAATAACTGGATTTGATGGTGTAAAAGGAAATCTTGAGAGTAACAAGAACGCTTCAAACGCTGTTACATTAGATGTTTCTCTTAATGAGTATAAAGTAATGTTCATGGTGAACGGTAAATTCGAAGTTGTATCTGTTGCTTATGGAGAGAACCCTCTTGACAAGTGCACTCTGATCTCTGGAATGACTGTCGATCATTGGGTTACGTACGAGTCTGCTAATAATAAATACACATTTACCCCCGTAATATTTACGCAGGGATACATCGCTCAGCTGGAAAACCAGTCAAAGGCCGATAAGGATAAAATAACTCAGACGTTCATCGCTTGTTTCTATCCTGCTTCACAAACTGGTTATGCAGTATTCAATGCAAAGGGTGTATCTGACAGCGATAACTCAAATGCATACTTTGGAAGCAAAGATGTTACTGAGATCATTGTTACTGGAAAAGTAGGAGACTCTATATCAAAGGCTGACGCTCCATCATCATCTAAAGATCACTGGTTATTCTTTGGATGGAATACCACTGAAAACTGGGGTAGTGATGATGCTAAGAAAGACACGTTCGTTGCATATGCTGATAACAAAGTAGTTACATACAATGCAGTCTGGGACGATTACAAATATGCTGTGACTTTCTACAACGGCAGCAATGTTGCTGGTGTATTCTATTGCAATGAAAAAACAGGCATCTTAAAAATTGCTGATCTAAATGGTGCAATCGTAGGAATTGAATACGATGGTACATTATACTCAGCATCTGCACTTAAGGCAGAAAATGCGGCTGATGATACGATTGTATATGCCGATCCAAACGCTGCTAAAGCATACCTTGATGCATACAACAAAATCATATTCTCTGATAAAGATGGATACGCTCTCAAACAATGGAATGATGCTGATGGAAAAGCAATGATTACTGTAAAAGAGACCACGACTTCTCCATATTATGAGGTCTCAAAAGTAAACATTAAAGAAATCAAATCAGACATCAGCCTATATGGTCAATTCAATCCTAAAGATTACACAATCATTTACAGCGGTAACACTGCTACCATGACAAACGAAATGAAGCAGATTGTTAAAGTTGATGAAAGTGTAAATCTATTCAGTGACTCCGCATTCAGCAATGACGGATTCAAACTGAAAGAGTGGAACACAAGGCCTGATGGAAAAGGTACAACCTATGCTTTAGGAGCTTCATTCTCCCTTAATGGAGAACAGTATGAAGATCTGAAGAACGGCGAATTCTCGCTCTACGCTATCTGGGAGAAATCCAATGGCAATGCAACACCTGGTGACAACACTGATGGAGACAATGATAACAGCAACACAGACACATATCTGTTAGCTGGAATACTTGTTGTGATCATCATTCTGATCATCGTTGTTGCAGTTGTACTGAGAAAGAAGAACTGAAAGTAAAAAAACACTTAAGTAAAATCAATTAAAGTCAGAGTTTAATCTCTGACTTTTCAAATTTCTTTTTTTAAAATTATTTTTTGATTCAAAAGTACAAGTTTTATTTTTAAAATAAGTTTTTTCAGTAAAAGTTTCAAAAAAAGTAAACAAAAGAAATAGAAAAAAAGTAAGTAAAAGTTAATAAAAAGAATCAGTTAAGATTCTTATTTACTAACTTCGTTAGTTTTGTTTTTATCAGTTTAAGATTTAAAGATTTTACTTTCTTCTCATCAGTACAATTCCTACAATAGCAAGAATTGCAATTACAGCAAGCATTCCAGCGATGAGATATAATGCAGTGTTGTCACTGTCATTGTTTCCATCAGTGTTACCGCTTGGGTTGTCAGATGATCCGACTTTCTCCCAGATGGCGTAGAGTGTGAAGCCTTTGTCGTTGGCATTTATTTTATCGAGTTTCTCATATGCGCTGCCGTTGATTGAGAATGATTCTCCTACTTTGTATGAAGTTCCTTCTCCGTCAGCTCTTGTGTTCCAGGAAACTAACTTGTATCCATCATTGTTGAATGTAGCTTCACCGAGAAGTTTCAGAGATTCATCAACATATCCAGTCTGAGTCATTGGGTTTGGAGATGCTGCAATGTTGCTGTTGTATACAATTGTGTACTTTTGAGATTCAAATCCAGCATAGAAGCTCATGTCAGATGAGATCTTTTTGAATTTGACTTCATAAGAAGAAGACTTTACAGTTTTGTCATCGTTTCTTTCAACTTTGATATTGTCAAGCATTACATTGCCGTCAGTGTCTTTCCACTGAGTGACTTTGTATCCGTCTTTAGCAGGGTAGAGTATGTTGTTGAATGCTTTCAGAGCATCTCCTGTAAGCGTGATTCCATTTGTATGTTTGTATGCTACACCATTGTATGAGAATGCTACAAGTCCTGTCTCTATAGAGTCACTTGATGTCTGAGAGTCTCCGCCGTAGTAGAAGATACCATTCACATCGCTGCCGTTGTAGAATGTAATTGTGTATTTGTATGAGACTATATCAGCGTTGAAGGATGTAACACTGTCCTTAACACCAAATGCAGAGGGGTTTTCTCCTGTGCTTACGTATCCAGAGTATCCAATCAGAACATTCTTTGTCTCATAAACTGGTGAAACAGCAGGTAATGGAATTACAGTTGAGTTGGTACCGGCAACAGCTTTTCCAGGAATGATAATGCTCTTAACGTATTTGTTTCCATAGTTTCCAGCGATTCCATTGTTTGAAGCATTAAACACTGCATATGCTGTGCTGTCTGCTTTCTCAAAGCATGCGATGAATACAAACTGTGGTTTTTCTCCAGATACGGCTTTATCGTTTACTGCTTTAACATCTGAAGTAGAGTTGAAGTTAAACGTCTGGAATTTATAAGTGTCATTTTCATAGTCACTGTATTCCATATACACCCAGTGGTTCAATCCAGAAACATTAAGTGTGCATTTGTCAGCAGTAAGCTGTCCATATGGAACATAAACGATTTCATACTGACCGTTTACCATGAAGATAACGTTATATCCGTTTAACTCAGAGTTTAATGTTAAATCTGTTCCAGGAGCAGTCTTTGTATCATCTAAAGCAATACCGCTGTCCCAGCCTGTAACTTTGTATTTTCCATCAGAAGTTGTGTATTTATTATCATCAAGTTTAACATTGAGAGCTTTATTACTACCTGATACTTCTCCACCAAAGCTCTTCTTAAGTCCAAGGTTTGCTGCAGTTGCATTTTTATTATCCTCCCCGAGACCAATCAGAGCATTCCAGACTTGATTGTAGGTATAGGTGTTGCTGTTGTATGCATACATTACTGCTTTTGCATCGCCAAAGATTTCAGATGAAACAGTAATCTTTGTGTAAGAAGTCAATGCATATTCAATGTAAACAGTACTGTCAGCATTCATGCTTACAAGTCCAGTTGATTTTAAGTCTTTACCATCAGCATTGTTTTCTTTTACAGTGTATGAATAAACTGTTGGTAAGTCGTTATCAGTGTTTGCATTTTTAACATTGATTACATATCCTTTGTCCTTAATTGCTTCTGGAAGTAGGCTGATAATGTTACTTGAAGAAACATTTACGGTTTTTTCGTCAGCACTGTATAATGCTAATGAATATTTGTATGTAGTTCCATCGTATATAACATCAATCGGTGCCTGAACCCAGTTATCGATAATTTCCCAGTTAGCATTCAGAATCATGCTTTTTGTAATTTTATCACTACCAGATTCATACTGAACACCATTATCGTCAGTCCATGAACTAAATATGTATCCTGCTTTTGCTGGGTTAATTAGACTTAACAGACCAGTAATTGAAACTTCATTTTTCTCAAACGTAGCATAAACTATGTTTTTATTATCTGGATCGTATGAGAATGTTACATCAAGACCATCAGTAGATTTTGTAATATTTGCTTTAACGTCATCTAAGCTGATTCTTCCTTCGGAGTCAGGAACATTCAGGTTAAATGTAACAGTTATTTTCTCACCTGCATCTGCTCCAAATGCAAAGGAATATGATGAATTTGCACCGGCAACATTTACAAAATATTCTCCGTGATACTTAGCAATGGAACTATCATTGCCGACAGCAAGATTAAAACAGTCTTCATTAGTGTGAGATCCATTTACAAACGCAGCGAATACATGAGTTCCATTGGAATTTCCAACACTTGTGGTAATTGTAGAATAATCACCATCGTTTAACTTCGCTGTAAAGTCAACAGATCCTACTCCTTCAGGTGCAGTGTATGCAATAGCAATCCATGCATTCAAACTGCCATCCCATTTCTCTCTAAAGTTACTGTTTTGAATATCTTTGCCCACGTAGGTTCCGATCTTGTCTAAAGAAGCTTGATCGTATACAATCCACGAGTCAACGATTTCGATATCGTTTGGATCTGCATATGTTACTGTATCATGGAGTGGATTAGCTGCATTATTTATTTTTAATAAAATATCATAGTCTCCATGGAATTTATCAGAAGATAAACCAAGATCACCATTTAATCCAACGACAATTCCATGACTGGTTCCGCTGAAATTTAAACTCGAGCCTGAGATTGTAGCTTTTCCGTCAATTACAACATTCTTCAGAGAATTTTGTGATTTAATGTCATCTATTTTTTTAATATTGCTATTTGTAATTGTGAGTTCTAGAGAGTTAACAGTGTCAGTGGATTGGTACACAATGGCAAGCCATGGATCTGCTTTCCATTGAGCATCGCTTCTATTTTCTCCACCAAATGAACCCTCTATCGAGTTTGAGTTAGTAGTAGTTAACTTAAGATATTTGTCAATAAACATGTCATAACTGGCTTCACTGTCAATTATAAATGTGTTGATAATTTGATTATTAGCTGGAGTTGGCCAAGTATATTTAGAAACACTTAGGCTCGTCGAAGCGCTCAACATTGGCGCATCGCCGTTAGAGTTTGTCTGTCCCCCATCCACGAACAAGTTGCTTGAAGATGCGAGAGGGACAGCTAGCATCATAAGCGCAACTAAGACGCTCAGAGCCATTGTCAGTCTCTTTTCTGTTTTCATTCAATCACCATTTTTGCCTTCTCTTCTCAAAGACTGAAATTAAAATCACTTTCTAACTTCAAAACTCAAAAAAGAAAAGAGAAACCAAAATCAAAAACAAAAAAACAATTTTTTTTCAAAACCAAAACTGCAAACTCAATCAGCAATAAGAATAATCAAAATAATCAAAGAAAAGAAAGAATAAACAAAGAGAACAAAGAAAGAAGAAGAATGAAAGAATAAGAAAAGAAATGAGAATTGCAAATCATTTCAAACTTCACAAACTCAAATCTCAAACAATCAAAAACTCAAATCAATAAACAAAACAAACAGAACAAAACAGAAGAAAACAAAAGAGAAAATAGAAAAGAACAAAAGAAGGAATCAAACTTCAATCTAAATTCAATAATTCAACAAAACAATCCAAGTAAATCAAAATAAATAATCAAAATAAACTAAGTCCAGACATATCAAAAAATCAAATCAAAAATCAATCAATTAATACTTACACAAATCAATCAAACTCAATTCAATTTCACTTCATATTCTCAATGTAATTAGTATCAAATTCAAAATGAAATCAAACAAGTTCAAATAAAAATATCAAAATCAAATATCATCATAAACTAAATTTCAATCAGAAATCAAAATCAAAAATCATATCAAAATCAAACTTCAAATTCAAAATAAAATAAATCAAACAAGTTCAATCAATAAAACTCAAATCAAAAATCAAAGAATAATATCACCAAAAATTTCAATCAAATTTCAAAATCAAAAAAGAAGTAAAATCAAAATAATCAACTCAAAGTCATTTTAAACTCAACTTAACTTAATTCATTCTCACTTCATATGCGCAGGGGAATATGATTGAGATGATGGTTCCCCTGCGCGTTGTAGCCAATATTAAAAAAATTGATGGATGGCGGTATCCATCTTGTAGTCGAAATCACAGCTCAACTAATCACATTTTCCAATTACCATCTTCTAATGATTTTTTGATCTTATATCGACCGCTGAAAAGTTTTCGTTTACCATCTTCATATATTATCACATTACGTTCAGGATGCCCGGAAACATCATAGAGTATGCGAATTCTGCCATCTGCCAGTTTGACTTCTTTGGAATAGTTCTCATTTCTGAGTTTTTTACCGCCTTTGAAAATTGAATATTCCTGTTTTGCTTTTCGATCTAATCTCTGCAGTTCAATCAGGTCAAACAAATCATTTTTATTGAGGACTATGATCTCGTTATCCTTCTTTCCGATGATAGATTTGCCAGAGCGTGTTTCTTTCATTTTTATAGCTTTCATGAACTTCTCCTCCTAAAGCCAAAAATACTCCTTTTTGGTTTGAGTTCGTTCATTTTGGTGTGTTTAGAAAACTCATCTATAGCTCTGGTCTTAGAACCCTTTATTTTTAGTCTGGAAATATTGCTTTGCGACCAATTGTCATTTACTGACTTGATTGCAGCCTTTCCTTTGAGCGGTTTATTAGTTCCGTTTGTGAAAATTGCACGGTCTTTCCTCATCATATCCAGAGCTTCTTTTTCAGTTGGGTATCTCCATCTTTTTTTATTCTCATCGAAAATCTGAACAAATTGATAGTATCCGCTCGAGGGGTTTTTGCCTCTGGCCATTTGCTCTGCTACAGTACATGATTCTTCAAGGTTGAGATTGTTGATCTCTGTGGTTTTGTTAAAATTAGAAGAAGTCATTGATGTTTTTGTAATTCCGCTTCTGCTTTCATCATCTTTTCGGAGAAGATGAATTCCTTCATGAACAAAAGTGCTGTTATTCTTACCGTAATCTCTGTCAAGCTCAATTTTTCGTCCTATGATGTTTCCAGCAGAGTCTTCCAGTGGCCTGACAACAACTGTGACGTTTCCATTTTTAACAAGTTTCTGTCTTTCTTCCAGAGGATATGCCTCATCAATAATCCGTCTTATATCTCTTTCTTCTGACGGAAGGCAGATTATGTCAAGTTTTTCATGAATTTTCCTGGACTCCGGATCTTTAATGTATTTGAGATTTTTCTGTACTTTTCCGGGAGCGTCGATATACTCGATATCATACTTATTGGGAGAATCCCACCACACCGCAGCTTCTCTGGCTGTAAGTTTGATCGGTAAAACAACAGACGCTTCCCGGTCATAATCTTTTGATCTGTTTCTGATGTGTCCTTTTTCCACAACACTGTTGAATCTCTTGATCATTTCCTCAACTGGAACAAAACCGTCATTTCCTACGGGGATGTTGCATACATGACCGTTTGAAAGTTTTACCTTTTCAATTTTGTAGTTCTGCATATCCTTCCCCATTCTATTTTATGAAATGCGCTCATATTCATTAGCTGCTTATATTTCTCCAGTGAACTGAGATATATTGCATATTCTGAGAAATGTGTACTCATGTTTGATTTTGTAATTTTAGTCATATGAATCTCCGTTTATTGATTATTAGAATAAAGTTCGTAAAGCAGAGCTTCACGATAATTTTTAATTCCAAGTTCTACAGTTCTTATTTTGACTCCGAACCTGTTGGCTATTACGCTTTTTGGTACTTTTTCTAAGTAATATAACTGGTAAAACTGAGCATATCTGCTCAGTTCATCAGTTTCGGCATACCATGTCGCATGTGCTTTCAGCTCTTCTGCAGATGGAGCGCTTGGATCCTCGCTAGAAGGAAGCTCATCCGGAGCATCATCCGTCTCCAGATCTTCTTTGACAAGCATTTTATCCGGCCACTGCGGTACGTGAACCAGCTTAGAATGATAGAACCCAACTCCTCCAAGATCTTTTCCCAATGTCGGAAGATAACCAATTGATAATGATTTATATCGACTGTCTCCGCATTGAATTTTGTCGGTTATAATTCTTAAGCGGTTGTACCAAGCTTCCCCAAAATTATAGATGAGCCAATCCCGCTCGTCTTTTTCAGCGCCGGCAGATTTGAAAAATTGAATATAACCCTGTCTATATGTTTTTCTAAGCTCCGTGCGGCGCTGCCACGAAAAGATGCATATGATTACGCCGTATTTATTGCCGCTGACCTTCTCATACTGATGCCTCAACTGCTGAAACATCGTGGCTACATCAATATCTTCCCGGTTGAGCATATTAAGTGAATTCGCACAGCGTGCGGCGTCATCAATCATCATCAGCTGCACAGGTCTGCTGTTTATTCTGCTGAATGCAATTGAAGGGTCATTTGTCCAGATTAGATTGATGTTTTCTTCACCGTATCGAGTTAAAGCTTCTAGATAAAGATATTCAAGCATTTTTGTCTTACCAGTTGAAGGATATCCCTGAAGAGTTGCATGCACCCAGATGATGTCTTCTTTATCTTTGTCAGGGATCATAGGAAAAAGCCTGTCATTGACCTGCCGTGTGATATCCTTTGGTCTCGAGGCTTTTTCATTCATATCTTCATAGCCTCTCAAGTCATAGGAATAATGGAAGTTTTGGGATCCGCATTGATTATGCAGGCTGCTGATTGTTTCATCGACCGAGACAGCGCTCAAGGCGATTCCTCTAGAAAATCTTCAGGGTTTTCTTTTCTATAGCCGTATATTCCAAGAATAGACGCAGTAAGATCGTCATTTTCTATGAATTTATTAGTGAGCCTTTCCATGCCTTCCGTGTGGTCATAGTTACCCATGCACGTGTAGAGTTCTGCGATAACATCATCCCTGGCGCCTCTGGAAGAATATAGGTCTACGAGTCCGATCCATGCACCCTCCAGCAGCTTAACTTTTTCACTTTCTCCAGCAGGGATGCTGACAAGGTAGCAGGTATGATCGTTGTACTCAAATTCTTTCACAAAGGTTTCATCATTCAGGAACAGAATTGTAGAATCATCATCGTCTTTTACAAGTCCTCCTGCTTCTTCAAATTCTTTAATTCTCTGCTCATCCCAGGATATGTCTTCTTCAAGAGAAGAAGCAAGTTTTTCAAGAACCTGACCATCAAGAAGAATAGTCTTATGATCCTTACAGCTCTGCAGCCATACCTTAATATCTTCAGGAAGATAGTACTCATCTTGCACAGTTCATCACTATCCCGATTTCAGGGCGGTATTTTTCAAAGTCCATCATTAAGCTGAAAGTTTTAGCACGGAAGTATGAATATGCTGCGACATCACTGTCAGCTATTGCAGCCTCCTGCACTTTCTCGCCTTCATCAGAATAATCAGATGTGCAGTAAACAAAGCGCTCTGTTTTGCCGCTGTCATCTAAAATTTTTGTGATGTATGTCTGGCCGAGTTTATACGTTACAGAATTCTCATCTCTTATTATCTGCCCTCCGCAGTCATTGAATGACTTTAGCTTCCTGTCAGCGTCATCCTTCAGAAAAGTAAAATCTCCATAGATCCTGTTGAGTGACATATCGACTCTGTCATTGGCAGATTTTTTGCTTTCATTTGATTTTTGATGAAGTCCAGACGGAGCTTTAGCTCCTAATATCTGTCTTCCAAATAACCATCTCATTGTGTTACCTCCGTTATAGTTTTTTCTTCTTTCTTATTTAATCTTGAAATTCTGCTCGAAAGAGCCAAAACCAATGGGCTCTTCGCATAGTTGTCTTTTATAAACATTCCAATCAGAGATGTAGTGACAGTAGTAGCTTCTTTACGAAGCCAGTAAATCTCTTTCTCTAATTCTTCGATCCGGCTGTTGGCTTTATCCAAGGCTCCTGCATCTGCAATTAATTCTGCAAGAGATACCTGCGAACCATGAGCCGCCTTGATGTAGCTTATTCTCTGCTTAACGTACAAACCTCTGGGTTTTTCTCCGTTTTTCGGAAGCTTTCTGGATTCTTTCAGACACACTTCCTCTTCCTCTGTGCTGAGGTATTCAACGTACATTACCTGAATCCTGAATCTCGGAATAAACGGGTGGTGTGTACTCTCTACCCAGTTTGGAGCAAGATCGCTGTCGCACAACACATAATGATGCACTCCGAGAAAGATTCGTTTCAGAAGCTGTCTCCAAGACTGATCCTGCACACACATGTTTCCATTCTTATCATGATAAAATACCCAGGGATCTGCATCAGAGTGCCTTATATTAGGCTGCAGATAACGCAGCATTATGTATGAGGTACGTCCGACTATTACAAATCCTAGAATATATCCAAAAATGACTGGCAGATACCAAAACCACTCAAAAGGCTTCTGAATAATCATGACGGAAATGCATGCAGCCATCAGAGAAACTGTGAAAGGATCTACCGGATACAAAAATTTCACAGTTTTCTGAATTTTGGCACCGCACTGAGCAGATACAAACATCAGGATTATCCCAATAACCAAGATTTCAAATGTGCTCATCTGATCACCCCGGTTAGAGCTAAAAGTGCGCAGGCCATTGCAATAACGAGAAATTCAATTCTTTTTGTAATTATTGAAATGACAAAGAATGCTCCCGCAATCAGCAGCATTGCCGCGGCTGCAATTGAACTGCGTTCCATATTTGAAAAATCCCATCCGCCGGAGCCCTTGGAATCTTCATACTCATGCCACTGATCCACCGAGAACACTTTCAGGCTCACTTCGCTGACCGGCTTCCCGGACTTCATTATTTCTTTAACATCTACCCGGTAGCCGTCTGAAGCAGAGAGGAGACCGGCATTAGAAACAGATGATGAAACGATGCTGCCATCCAGATGATCAGCATTTCCCCAGATTGCAAAGAGCGCTGTCTGCCTCATGGTTGTGGTTGCAGATGCAGTAAAACTCTGATCATACAGCCATACATACGGTGAAAACACCACATCCTTATACAGGAGTGTTCCGCCGGCATCATATATGTCTCCTAAAATTAAAACATTCAGAGATTCTGGAGAAATACGATAATCCTCCTTGTTCAAAATATCTCCTGATGCCGCTGTATATTCTGCCAGCTGATGCATAGCCATTACAGTTACGACATACATCTCTGATTCTGAGAGATCTGCATTGGAAGGAACGAATGATGAGGGAGACAGCAAAATATTAGCAGCTCCAGCTCTTGTAAAAACATCCCATGCGGCAGCTGCAGAAACGTTTGATTTTTCCAGAGTGGTTTTTACAACATCAATCATCTTTTTGTATCCTTCAAGAAGTTCAATCATATCTACAGCGTAGTGAGTGGAACTGTCCTGAGTGATCATGACATCCAGAGAATTGTAAGTATTTCCAAATGCATAGTTAGTAGATGATATGTAATTAATTGATTTATCATCGTTGTATGCAGCAAGAGAATAGTTTTTTCCGGCCATTTCGATTACTGCTGAAGAAGTGACTTCGGCCGCTGTAGAACTGACAGCGGGTACAATTGAACCTGCATAAGACCGGCCCGCCGGAAGGGTATAGTACCCTGCTGCAAAGTCCTTTCCGTCCCTGCTTTTAAGAGTTGTAAGATCATTGTAGCCTTTCTGCAGAGTGTATGTAGCAGAAGTTCCGTCATCCAGCGTTGCTGTTATGCTGAATCCAGATCCAAAAATCCAAAGGTTCCTGTTGTCAAGCCAGACAGTATTTTTTCCGTTTTCTGCATTATATACTGCATTGCATATGTGAATGTCCATATAGTCATTATTGGTGAGTGCTGTTGTTCCATATCTGACGGCCAGCTTCATCGGGCCGTATGTGTCTGGATTCTGTTCCCACATCTTCAGTCTGTCTGCTAAAAGCTCATATGACGAGTCTGGTCCGTATTCTATGTTCTCAAAGAACTGTGCCAGATTTACCATCAGTCCTGAAAGGGCCATTACAACAGACCCCGTATCATCAGTATAATCTTCTGCAGGATCCCATAATTCTACAGCAGTGATCTCAGACTGCCTCATCCAATGGGCAAGGGTGAACTCCCAGATATCTGAAAAGCCATCGATGCTTCTTAGAATTGAACCCGTATCCCGGGTGAGTATTGTGTTGATGATATCTGCCTCATAAGCTCTGGCCTGGGCTTTCAGGGGCTCTGTGTCTGCTTTAATATCACTGCCGACATATTCATGCAGAATCCATCCGGCGGCTCCGCCGACTACAGCTGCTGCAATTACCTGCTTCAGTGTATATTTTGCAACTTCTTTTGTTAAGGCTACAGCCAATGGTATTGCCAGTGCCGGGATTCCCAGCACTGCTGCGGATTCTTTTTCTGGTCTTTCATTAGTTTCTATCATTTGGGGTACGGTCGCTACAGCAACTATGCTGAGAGCCAGCATGCAGGATAGGATCTTGTGGATTTTACCCATCAGATCGCCCCCGAGAATATGAGGATAAATATGTAGATCAGAATGGCGGCTAGCATCAAAATAAGACTCAGAATTCCTAAAAACGGAAATGCGATGCATCCTACAGATACAGCCAAAGCAATGCCTATAGCTGCCAAGGTAAATGTGTCATATTTTTCCGCATCATCTTGTATTTCCGCTGCTTTCACATCAAAGGTAATTTTTGAAGAGACTGTATGATCTCCTTTAACAGAAATTACTGTAATGGTGTGATTTCCGCTGTCATAATGGTGGGATTTAACTGTAGAATATCCAATTGATTCCAGTTCTGAATTGATGTCCCAGCATATCTGGTGCTGATATCCGTTCCAGTGGATGGAATTAATTGAGATAGTGACATCCTGCCCTTTCTTTTCCATGTTGAAGTGCGGAGCCCAGACTGCATACAGGATTGTGTCTGCAGCAACTGGATTGTTAAAATTCCATTCGCTGCCTCCTGACGGTGAAGTGTACCAGCCTTTAACTGCCATCCCATTGCGGACTGGTTCTAAAGGTCTGCTGACTGGATCACCGTCTTTTACGGTTACATTTTTAACTTCATTTCCATAATTAAATGTAACAACATGACTGCCGTCTGCATCTGGAACGTCTTCACTCTTCACCCAGTGGGCGTAGAAACTGTAGCCTTCCGGTTTATAGTCCAACTGCACTATCTGGCTGCATTCATACAATCCTCCTCCCCATCCTGAAAGCTTATAACCATCCCTTGAAAATACATCAGACGATGGAAAAGTCAATGAGAATGGAGATGTCAGGGTATAGGAGAGGGAGTCTCCTCCCTGCATGGAATAAAATGTTACTGCCATTGATTCTTCTCCAGTAACTGAAACATCAATACTCCACTGCCATTCTCTCACAAATGTTCCGTTCAGTGCAGTAAGCGTGAGCTTTGGGTTATATATGCCAGGGTTTACGCATGTACCGCTGAAACTTACACCCTTCAAGACTTCATTGATAACTGTAGGATCCCACTTAGAGTACTCGTATTCTGTTTCTACAGCAATCTTCAGCCATTCTGGACCAGAATATGATAGCGAAGATGAGATTTCTCCGGTCTTTAGATTTTTAAGTACAATTCTATCCAATATGTGCATTGGATGTTTTTCATTTGATATGTCTGGAACATACACATACTGACTATTTACAGAAATATCTGCTGGTGCATCCGGCAGATCTCCCCCGTCCGCAGAATCTGCCAGAGGGGATATGCATGAAGACAGGAGCACTACAAAAAGTAATGCAGAGGATGCATTCATAAAAACACCCCCGAGAATATCAGTATGCAGTAGATTATGAAGATAAACGCTGCAGACAAAACTGCCCAGTAGATGTTGCAGAAGTAAAATACTAAGATGAAACAAACCACTGCAATAATGCAGCCTGCAAGTACTGCAGCATAGTCAATGCTGGATTTTTCATCGTTTTCAATATCAATACTATATGTGACAGGGGCTGCAGAACCATAGGAGTTGACTGCTGTGGCAGTGACTGTATATGATCCGTTTCTTTCATAACAATGAGTGATGCTGTTCCCATAAGTTGTATACTCAGCATCATCTCCCATGTTCCAGATTATGTAAACGTAATCTTCCGCATCAAGGCTGAAAGTTATTGTTCTCCCGTCAGCGGTAGCAATTATGTCATTCACCGAAGGCACTGATATGAAGACTATGTCTTCGTACCATTTTGCGTACAGTGTGATATTGCCTCCGACCGCAGTTCCAAAAGTATAAGGCATGCTGAGTGCAGCATCCCTGTACCATCCTCCAAACACATATCCTGATTTAACTGGATCAACTGGTCTTGATGCAGACTCTCCTTCAGATATGTTCTGAGAAGCTACCGCGCTTCCGCCGTTGCTTTCAAAAGTTACAGTATAGTTCGCTCCGCCTACAGTTACAATGTTGAAGAATGGCGGTATTGATGACATATATGGAGCGTTTTTCGGTACATTTACTGTGATTAAGCCTAAACCATCGAAAGCATGAGATTCGATAGTCTTTACACCTTCTTGAAAGGTTATAGACTTAATACTGCTGCATTTGAAGAATGCGTATCCAGCGACTGTTTCGACAGTGTCGGGAATTGTATAATTTACAGCAGCTGAGGAAGCGTTAATCAGCGTCTTGCCGTCATCGCTTAATATTGTCCCGTCAGGAAGAGATTTATTTCCCAGGATGATGTTATTGCATCCTCCTGTGTCAGTATTGGCAGAAAGAATCAAACAGACTGCCAGAACACTTAGCAAGCAGATACCCACTTTTTTCATGGCACCTTCTTTAAAATCCTCCCCTGAAAAACAGTAAATCCACGATCATAAGAGCCGCACCTATTATCGAAAGAAACCAGTGCGGTTTATTCAGCAATCCAAGGATTACGAGGATTATTCCTAAAATTATAATGATCAGCCAGTTGGCTGAAGACTCTGTGCTTTCTGCAGATGCCTCATCATCTTCTAAATTAAATGTTACCTGGGATGCTTTTTCTCTTCCGACTTCATCTCTGACTAACACTCTGACATCCTGAGGTCCTGCAGTTCCTTCCGCGAAAGTATGATCAATTTCAGTCGTTCCTTCGTAAACCGTACCATCGCTCAGCGTCCATTTAATGTAGCTGTAGTTTGCAGCATTTACAGAAGCATGCAGACTTCTTCCGTCCACTGAAGTTACGATATCAGATATGGATGGGGCCGATTCAAAAATTACGCGGTTCCAATTACGGATTATAATCTCCTGTGAAGCTGTCTCTTCAGATCCGCCTGCGCTGCTTGCAGCAGTAAATGTTATTTTAGTGGAATCAAAAGCGTTGATTCTATTTACTTTAAGAACACCATCTTTCCATGTTATTTGTGAATTAAGACCTGATACTGAGATGGATGCGTCATCAGGAACAGCTGTAGGCCTATATTCCCAGGTGCTGTCTTCTTCTATCAGCCATACAACAAGCCCGGTTCCCTGATGATTATCAGGCATGGATGTGATTCCCACACGGCTGTAAGTACTGATTGTAGCAGAAGCGGTTTTAATCTGCGTAATTCCTCCTGCATTTGTAGATGCCGTTACAGTAACATCAACTGATCCTGCGATGTTTTTATCAGCAGATCTTGTGAGTGTGTATGATGTTTCGGATATCTTGTTTATGACGTATCCTGCAGAAACTGCGGCGTCATTGAGAGAAAGAACAGTTTCCCCTTCATTATCTGTATCTACATCAGAAATTGTAAACGCAGATGTATAAGGAGTTCCAGACCATGATGCCGTCTGCGGTGTGCCTTTCAAGGTAAGAATGTTGTAAACAGAATAATGAATCCATTGATCTGCAGTTCTTACAGGACCGCCGTCATTGGAAGTGGCTGTTATGCAGATCAGTTCTTTTCCTTCTTTTGCTACACCGGATATGATTCCTTCAGACAATTGGAATCCGATATTACTCAAATCGCCGGATGTTATGCTGTATGTAACGTCTATGTTTGCACTGAGAGCATATCGATACTGATCTCCTGCAAGAAGAGAGAACTCGTACGGATCGGACTGAGTCTCTCCGGCAGAAATCACGGGACCGCTGTTACCGTCATCTTCATTCATAAATGTTAATGAGGATACAGCGATCACAGCCAGGACTGCCAGTGCTAATATTTTCATTTGTTTTTCTTTTATTTTAATTCCTCCGTTTTTCTCTCTGAACTGAGAGAATCACCGGCCTTTTCTCAAGATCAAAATAATGATGCCCGAGTCGATGGGTCGGCTCATGGCGTTGAAGTATCGCTTCACAGTATCTAAATACTTTTTTCGAATCACTCAATATAAAAATCTGGACTTTCGATAGTTTTAAAAACCAATGAAATTAAACTGATAAATTTCTTAAGGTTTTTTTACAAATATTGAAGAATAATCAGTGTCTTCTCTTGTAATCCGGGGTAATACATTGTTTGATCTGGAGTCGCTAACTGAACATTATCTTGACATTTGGCAGTATCAACGAAATCTCAGCCCTAAAACTCTGAAGGCGTATAGAATCGATCTGCGTCAGTTCACAGATTTTATGAAAATGACAGACGGAGAGCTGAATAAGATAAATTTAAGCGATTATGTTACGCACCTCCATAAAAATTACAAACCCAGAACTGCAAAGCGCAAAGTGGCCTGCATCAAGTCTTTCTGTTCCTGTCTGGAGCAAGATGAGATTATTGAAAAAAATCCATTCTCCAAAATAAGAACTAAATTTCAGGAGCCGTTCTGTCTTCCAAAAACGATACCGCTTGATGAAATCCAGGAGATCTTTACCGCAGCGTATTCAGATCTTAAAAACTCCAAAAAAAGCAGTTTTGAACATGAAAAATGCATAAGAGACATAGCAGTCTTGGAACTGCTTTTTGCTACTGGAATGAGGGTGTCAGAACTTTGTTCTTTAAAGACCGAAGATGTCAATCTTTCAGATCATTATATCATCATAAACGGAAAAGGCTCTAAAGAACGGGTAGTTCACATAGGCAACAAATCTGTAATCACGGCATTGCGTATGTATAAATCTGCTTTCTGCGGCAAGATTCCTGAAAGCGGCTGTTTCTTTATAAACCGCCTTAACAACAGGCTTTCAGAGCAGTCGGTGAGAACAATGATTGTGAAGTACACTGAAAAAGCAGACATCAGCAGGCACATAACCCCGCATATGTTCAGGCATTCTTTTGCAACCCTCCTTTTAGAAGAAGACGTAGACATAAGATATATCCAGCAAGTCCTGGGTCACAGCTCTATAGTGACTACACAGATCTATACACATGTCACTTCTAAAAAGCAGAAGCACATCCTAACTGAAAAGCATCCCAGAAACAGGATTGTGATATGCGAAGATTGACAAACAGCCTTTTTTTAGAATTTTTAGCTGTTTTAGATATTGGCGCTTAGATAATCACGAATTTATACCAATATGCCATTAGTTAAATTATTGGAGATGTTCTCTTCAGTTGGATGCATAAATGAATAAACTCAAGATTGCCGCATTATCTCTGACAATTCTAGCCATTGTCATCATCATGTGTTCGCTGCCTGCTCATGACACAGCTTCAGAGCTGAAACTTGGAGATTCGGCAGCATCTTCCGGCATTGTAGTCGTTGACGGGTCTGATTATTACACATACAACATCAATGAAGATAATGAGGCAGTGCTGATCCAATACACTGGAGCCTCTTCCAAAGTAACGGTGCCATCAGCTATTGATCTTGATGAACGCCATAGAGTAACCGCAATAGGCAGCAGAGCTTTTGCAGACAATAAAACTGTAAAATCCATTGTTTTAGAGTCTTCCAGCATAACTCTTGGAGATTATGCATTTACCAACTGTCAGTCTCTGGAGTCGATTGTATTTAAAGGAACAGTGGACAGCATGGGGCAGAAAGTTTTCAACATGTGCACCAGCCTTAAGTCCATAAGCATATCGACCAATGGCGCAATAAGTATTGGAATGGGGGCATTTTCCAACTGCAAATCTCTGGAGACTGTAAAAATAATTGGACGCATAGATTCTATCGGAGTCGGGGCATTTTCAAACTGTTCTTCTCTTAAGAACTTGATGCTGCCAGAGAATGTCCGCGAGATAGGCGATGCTGCTTTTTCATATTGTTCATCCTTAAGGGAGTTTAATATCTTGGGGCTGGAGATTATTGGAAATTCTGCATTCAAAGACTGTAGCAATATGGAAAAATTCGTGATTGAAGGCAGTACAGAAATCAAATCCATCGGTGAAAACTCATTTTACGGGTGTTTTGCGGAAGCTGCCGATCCGTGTATAAGGATTCCTGCATCTACGCAGGAACAGCTCGTAAAAAGTTATCTGCTCAAAAGCCCGGCAAAAATCCATCTTGTAATACCAGATGGTGTGATGACAGTGGCAGAATCCGCCTTTGAAGGTGTCAGAAACTTAGAAAGCATTGAATTTTCAGACACCGTGATATCCATTATGGGCCATGCTTTTGAAGACACTTCTATCACAAGTGTAAAATTTCCAGATTCACTGACATACATCGGTGACTGCGCATTCAAGGGCACTGACATTCATTCAATAATATTCCCATCTAAATTAGAGATAATTGGAAATCAGGCTTTCGCCGATACAAAATTCTTGGAAAGCATACTGATTCCTCAGAGTGTTATCCAAATAGGTGATGCCGCATTTGCTGATGCGGGAAATCTCAGGGAAATATACTTCATGAGCGTAAAGTCGCTTCCGATGATGCCTAAGATCACTGAGTACAATGAACAAGCTGCTTTTTACAATTCTGGAATCAATGAAAATCAATCTGCAAAGAAGATGATATATCTGGAAGACGGCCTAAATGATGCGGCGGCTCTTGCAGACCAGATTCCAGAAGGTATTTTCAAAGTAGATTACGTCGACAATTACTGTGTGGCCTTTGATTCAAACGGCGGATCGGTAGATGCTGCATTTGTGTTTGTAGACTATGGCGACAAAGTGTCAGAGCCTCATACGCCTCAAAAAAGCGGATATGCGTTTAACGGATGGTACGATGGCACGCAGCTGTATGATTTCGGCAAGGTTGTTGACAAAGACCTCACTCTCACGGCTTCATGGGAAAAATGTTCTAACAGCAAGACATCTTCGGAATACAACATCTATTACATAGCAGCAATAATCGCAGTTATTGCGTTTGTATTACTAGCATTGTTGTTTTACAGAAAGAGCGCTCAAAAGCGCTAATTTTTAGCTAATTTTATCCACATATTTTCTCCATTTTTTGCGAAGAAACTTGCACATTTTTTGAAAAATTTCGAAGATCGAAAACAGGGCAAACTTGACTTAAAAAGACGGGCAGGGGGCTATGCGTATGCGCACGCGCGCGCACATTGTAAGCAACCTTTGCGAAAACGATCCCTGCAGGAAATTCATATTTAATGATTTTCCCGTTTAGATATTTAAATATATCTCAAATTCAACATTAAACTATTGATTTTATTGTATTTAATCAGCTAAAATATTATATCGTTTAATTACACCTAAAATTAAATATTGTTAATTTGATCGGGTATCTTTCATACATCATTAGATATTTTGTATGCTGGCTAACAATCTGAAAAATTACATTTAAATTGATTACATACATTTAAATAGTCGTTATACATCCTAAGATCACTTATTTTACAGCATACATAGTGTAACTGAGTACAGCATGCAGAAGTTATTCACCAAATGTTAGATGCCGGAATGAGCAGGCTCAAACCCCGGTAAGCTGTGCATTTGATAAGAACTTATGATTCGAATTTTGATTGAATCAAACATGCTCAGACTCTGGCCGGTCGTTAGAACGAAAATATAGCGATTAAGCTAGCAAACATCGGAGAGTATTATGATAAAGGATTGTAATGAAACGGAAATAAAAGAAGCAAACATCTTAATTAAAAACATTCCAGAAAAATTAAATTTTTGTGAAAACAGGCATTATCTATTTTGTCCTGTTTGCGTACATTCTCGTAATTTTGCAGACAGATCTCATTTGAGAGTTCATCTGGAAAATGTCCATCATATATATGGGCAGTTATTATCAGATTTTTTGGACAATGCAATTGAGAGCAGATCTCTGGACTTAGAGGAATTTGCAGCGGAATACAACAAGACTGATAAAAACTACGCAGCAGGCCTGCAGATGAATGATCTTCATAAGGAGAGTGTGCAATGAATGCTCTAGGTGCTAAAAGGCAGTATCAGAACTCCAATCATACACGGCATACGTTTCATCATAGAAGCTTCAGGAAATACAGGAACTTTTCACTGCGTGCTGACTCATATGTGCATCAGAAGTTCATCTCAATCGAATTTCCTGATAAAAGGCAGTATCACCTCAATGCAAGTTTAATAGCTTCAATCTGGGCCATGTCTCAGTCTAGAGATGTAGTTCCAGGAATGAGGGAGGAGATCTTCTGGTACAGTTACAACCACTGCTATGGAGACAATGCTTCACTGCTGAAGATTTTTGATGAATTGGATGGAGAATTCTTAATAAAAAATGCAAGACCTCTGAATACCTCAGACTTTATAGATACTGTTGATTTGGAGCACATTCATGAATGCAGAATATCCATAGTAAACATTAAGAAATACCCTCACCTGGAACGTATAATTCATCTGGAAACTATCGCAGCGTCTGGATTTCCAAGTTCTCAGGAATTTTATCTGGATGACGAATGTCCAGAATATTTGTCAGAGTATCCGCAGGAGTCGACAGAAATGGGCTGCAGTACGGAGGCATCATAATGGCCCCATATTACTCCAAAAGGACGTATGTGCTCAGGCATGAAACAATGCAGTATCTTGATGATCTTTATCAATGCGGCTATGGCAACAAATCAGAGATAGTAAACAGAGCAGTAGCTGTGTATTATGCGCTCCGCATGGGTACTGCAGATGATCTGGAAAAAAATCGATAATTATCAATGCACATCAACGGATACGCAGCATAACGGTTCTATCAATTAATAGCAGGTATGTTCTAAAGTCAGGTGATTTAGAAATACATATTGATCGGAGTTGTGATTCTATGAAAGAGATATACTTGGCGGGTGGATGTTTTTGGGGAATGCAGAAATTCTTTGACTGTGTGGATGGTGTAGTCGAAACAGAAGTGGGTTATGCAAACAGCACATATGAAAAACCGTCATATCGAGAAGTATGCAGCGGTAGGACAGGATCTGCTGAAACTGTGCGGATAGAATATGACGGATCTGTTCTGCCTCTGCAGGGGATTCTCGAACTTTATTTCAAGGCTGTTGACCCCACAGTAAAAGACAGACAGGGAAATGACAAGGGCACCCAATACCGCACTGGCATATATTACGTAGATTCGCAGGATAAAGAGGAGATTGAAAGCTTCATTAAAGAACAGCAGAAACATTACCAAAATCAGATAGTGACAGAAGTTCTTCCCTTGGAGAACTTCTATCCAGCTGAGGAATACCATCAGAAGTATCTGGACAAAAATCCACATGGATACTGTCATTTGGGTTCGGATGCATTTGAAACCGCTAAGAATTATCACTATGATGATCAGATCGACATTTCAAACAGACTCAGCAGAGAACAATACAATATCATGGTAAAAGGATATACAGAACTGCCTTTTTCCAGCAAGTATGTCAAAAATGACAAAGAAGGAATCTATGTAGATACTGCAACAGGCGAACCATTGTTCTCATCTTATGATAAATTTTATTCAAAATCGGGCTGGCCGAGTTTTACTAAACCGATAAGTGACACTGCAGTATCTGAGAAAACATTCCATCCGTTTGGAACAACTGCTGTAACCGAAGTAAGAAGCGGTACTGGAGATTTTCATCTGGGGCACGTGTTCAAAGACGGCCCCGAAGACCGTGGAGGTCTGCGTTACTGCATAAATGGTCTGGCACTGAAATTCATTCCTTTAGAGGATATGGAAAAAGAAGGATATGAATATCTCATTCCATACATGGAAAAACGCAGAATTGAAAAAGTATGAGGCAACAGCCTCATATCGTTTTTGAATAATGATTTGAGTAGTAGATTACCAGAATGATCTGAATTATCAATACTGCTACGGCCATTAATATTATCTCAATGTCCACACCCATAAGCCCTATTGCTATAATGAATATGCACAATACGTAATTCATGGCAATGCATGTTTTGTAACCGGCTTTTTCCCGGATCGCTGTGTTGCGTTCATCATTCGTTTCAATTTCTTTTGCTTTTTTAACTTCCTCAGGCAGCTTAGAATTAGAAATTGATATGACCAGCAGCGAAAAACCTGCAGCTGCCAATCCCACGCCTATGCCGATGAATACTCCAGATATTCGGGAATACTCTTCCGGCGAAAGTACTGTAAATCCTATAGTAAACAGGACTATTCCTGCAACAGTCAGGATAGTATACACTGTCTTTTGGTAATTTTCATTCATTAGCACCATCTCCAAGATGTTCGAGCCAAGTTTGTAAATTCACAGATTCAGGAACCGCCATGATGAGCGGATTGCTGATGAGATTCAATACTTATTTTTCCTCATCTTCATAGATGAAGATGTCCTCAATACTCATCCCAAAGTATCTTGCAATTTTGAAAGCCAGCAGTATTGAAGGATTATATCTTCCATTTTCTAAAGATCCGATTGTTTGCCTGGACACCTCTAGAGCATCTGCTAGCTCTTCTTGTTTGATTCTTCTTTCTTTCCTGATTTTTTCTAAATTATTTTTCATGCATTCTTAACTCGTATGGAAAGTAAACTTTCCATTTGTATTTATAGCTATTCATGTCTTTCTAAAAATGCAGCAACAGGCTTTTTCTTCGATTTTTAGACATTTTCATTTTGTAGCAGACGTTCAATGCATTATTCTTAAAATTTAGGTATACCAAAACTTTTATTAAGTACTAGTATGCTATAGGATTTAGGGAGTCCTAAAACTCTCAGAGGTAAACACATGGTGGTAAACTCAGTAAGACCCAAAGAAAGAAAAAAGCAGGCGATCTGGAACTTCAGGGGTGATTTATATCGATAAGGATAACTCAGAATGCAACTGTATGTTCTGCCCGAACAGGGGGAAGTGCAGCTGCAAGAAAAAAGAAAATGAGTAATCACACAGCAGTAGAATAGATACACCCAAAGCGAACACGCGGTGGACAAGTCTCCTCCTTAATCAGTCCACCGCAAAATATCAGACTTCAATCTGTTTTTTGACCGTATATAAAGACAAATCTGTAAAAAGCGATTATAAATTTAGAATAAATTGCCATAGCCATCAAACTTACGTAGACCTATTCTCAAACTATCGAATATCTGCTGCGCTGAATGATGGCCATGTGACCGGTAAAGCTAAGCATAACTCTTAGCTGTTTTATCATTCTATGACATCATTTGATTTGTTCTCCTCTTTTGCTTTTGCTTCCATATACTTCAACACACAGATCTCAACACCGTGCGACATGCTTGAGAACTCCCTTGAGTTTACTTTCTTCCCAAGGTACTCAATCACATCGGGCGGAAGTGTGACTGTTAACGACTTCTTCTTTTCTCGTGTCATACACCAACAATCCTTGTCAAACTTTTAAGTATTTACAATAGTTTAGCGTGTATTACAAGATAAATTAATGTATTTTTCTATTCATGATGCCAAAAATCGCAATTTAAGCGGATTTAAGAGGCAGCTTTGACTGTGAAAATCATGTCCGGAGAAGCCGGAAAATACCAAGAGTGTTGGCCAAAACCTAATCAAAATCAAAGATATTTTGAAAATTCGACATCTGCATGAAACACTCATTTCAACATCTGCATTTGATCTTTATAAAAAATTCAGTAAGTATAGGTACATCAATCAACAATTCTAAAAAAAGATAAAGGATAAAAAGTATTGGATTGGCTAGCTGTAGATATACAGTAGTGAAGACTTGGAGTCTGATTCTCAAACTGCGCAACATTAGATTCCATGATGTTCTGATACCAGAGTTCTGATCAATGTAATGCCCCAATCACTTGTTCGTCAAAGTTTAGTTTTTCTCATTTTACCTATTATTTTTGAATCTCCTGATTTTTTAGGCTAATTCATCAAATGTGAATGTGAAAATGATAAGGCCGCGATCAGGAGATCATCGGTACTGCCTCTGAGTCTGTTGAATGAATGCAGAAGAGACAAAGGATTGGTAAGATTCCACTCATTGAGAATCCTCCTTGGATAACACAGGATTCAACTCTATAAAGAGCTGTAAAAATATCCAGTAATTTATGACTGAAAAATAATCGCTTGCCAGATGGTCTGGAGTGGGCTCAGCCGGATTTGAACCGGCGACCTTCGCCGTGTAAAGGCGACGTCATAACCGCTAGACCATGAGCCCATGTATTGCTCCCTCTATTACAAATCACTATTAAAAACTAATCCAAGCTATTCGCATATTGTCCATTCACAGATTCAACTCAGTCCGAAGATATTGGTTTGATTATTTTGAAGTACGTTATGAAACAAGAGGTGATGAAAGTCTGTGATGAATATCATCATGTTCACATTAACAATTCACTCATTTTAAGCAATAACAAAATCTTTTGCACAAGTAATATTGATTTTATCTTGACTTTGTGAGGTTTTACAATCAAATGCAATCATTCTAGATTATTAGAATATATGATACTAAGAAAATAGTTCGTTCAAATATATCATATTACATCATCAATAGAACTTCAAATCATCATCAACGCGCAGGGGAACCATCATCTCAATCATATTCCCCTGCGCATATGAAGTGAGAATGAATTAAGTTAAGTTGACTTTGATTTGATTGAAATTTGAGTCTGAAAGTTTGAGTTGATTATTTTGATTTTACTTCTTCTTTGATTTTGAAATTTGATTGAAGTTTGAGTTTGAAATGATTTTGATATTCATTTTTGAAATTTATTTCTTTTCTGATTGAAATTTAATTTGTGATGATGTTATTCTTTGATATTTTTGTTTGAACTTGTTTGATTTCATTTTGAATTTGATACTAATTACATTGAGAATATGAAGTGAAATTGAATTGAGTTTGATTGATTTGTGTAAGTATTAATTGATTGATTTTTGATTTGATTTTTTGATATGTCTGGACTTAGTTTGTTTTGATTGTTTATTTTGATTGTTTCTTTTCTCTTTTGTTTATTCTTCTTATTGTTTCTTTCTATTTTCTCTTTTGTTTATTCTGTTCTTTCTTTTCTTTGATTATTTTGATTATTCTTTCTCATTTCTTTCTATTCTTTCTTTTGTTCTGTTTTGTTTCTTGTTTGTTTTGTTCTCTTTTTCATTCTTCTTCTTTCTTTCTCTTTTGTTTATTCTGTTTATTGATTCTTCTTGTTTGTTTAGTTTTTAGTTTTTGAAATGATTTGCAATTCTCATTTCTTTTCTATTTTCTATTTTCTTATTGCTGATTGAGTTTGCAGTTTTGGTTTTGAAAAAAATTGTTTTTTTGTTTTTGATTTTGGTTTCTCTTTTCTTTTTTGAGTTTTGAAGTTAGAAAGTGATTTTAATTTCAGTCTTTGAGAAGAGAAGGCAAAAATGGTGATTGAATGAAAACAGAAAAGAGACTGACAATGGCTCTGAGCGTCTTAGTTGCGCTTATGATGCTAGCTGTCCCTCTCGCATCTTCAAGCAACTTGTTCGTGGATGGGGGACAGACAAACTCTAACGGCGATGCGCCCTTGATAGGGGAAAATGCCGATAAGTTTGATTGGAATAGTGTTAAGGGAAATGATTTGAAAATCATTGAAACATTCATTGTTGACAGTCAAGCTAGTTATGATAGACTTATTAAGTATTATGATTTTGACAAATCTGATGTTGGAACAAATAGTGACAGCTGGGCAGATGGACATCAGTGGATCGCCATAGTGTATCATGTACCTACAGAATTAACCACTGGAACTGCAAATGTACCTGCAATAACTTTTGAAAATGCCAACATTATACTAAACAATGTTAAAGTTTCAAACACAAAAACGATTACTGCTGATTCTGCAAATGGAAAGATAACTGTACAGTTCACTAACTTTCCAGAAAATCTGTTAAATGCTGATGAAGGCGGAAAAGAGTGTCAAGTTTTGGTATTCGAGTTAGGAACTATAGCAGGTAGCGATGATTGCCTCGGTCTTTCAGCAGACAAATACAAAGGAGAATACACAACAACTGTAAAAGCAGGCACAACTGTAAGCGAACCTAGCTCTGTAGTATATACTGATACAGAATATACTGTAAACTTTAATTTAAATGCTGATGGAAAAAGTCTTGATGATGTGAATGTCAATCTTCCTGGCGCTGACGCTTTTGGAAGGTATACATGGCATAAAGATGCTGATGGAAACATATTTGCTATTGTATCGGGAAACATAACAATTCAGGAACTGATCGGAGCATTCTGTTCAGCCAATGGTTCCGATATGAAAGTAGGGCACTCTCTTGATGCCTGGACTTCAGAAAATGGACAATATGACAATGTTAAATACACTTCAGGTGGAGACTTAGTCAAAGGAGATATGACTTTATCTGCAGTCTGGACATTAGATTCCGATAATTATGTGGAAGTTCCTGTGAATGTCTATGTTGACGGAACACTCACTGGAGAATACACGAAAACATACAAATTTGATGATAAAGATAAAGTAGTTAAGTTCGACAAGAAGTCTAATGTTATAATTTCTCCAAGCCAGATACCCGACATGGATGTAAATGGTTATGTTGTCAACGTTACAAACAACAATAACAAATTAATTTACACATCAGAAGTAACTGATGCAAATGGAAACAAAGATCCAAAACAGATTTCTGTTACTGGATCACTTGAAGTAAAATTCACAATGAACACTACACTTTACTCAAAGATTACTGTTTCTTCAGTAATGTTTGAAGAAGATGTTGTTCTGTACGCTTTGAACAGCAGCGATTACAAATACAAAGATGTATTTGATGCTCTGAAAGATACTGGGAATATAAAAGTAGGACCTGTAAATCCAGACAATGGATCATACGTTACATCCGATAAATACTATAAGATCACAGGATGGAACAACGGCTCTGAGTTACCAGACAGCACAAGAAATGCTTCTGCTGATCTTACACTAGATGCTGAATTAAATTCATACAATGTAGTATTCATGGTTAACGGCAAATACGAAGTTGTAAAAGTCCCGTACGGTGAATTATCAGATAAACTCTGCACACTTGATGTCTCTGGTCTTAACAGATGGGTATCTGTTGATATGGGTAAATACAATGGTGCCACAGCTCTTACTCCCGACACATTCACAACATTCAATTTCAACAGTTCAACCAGTGTGAAGAACGTTGAGACTTATGCTGGTAGCTTGAAGTCTGATGAAATTGCTGCAATATTTGTTGCAGTGTTTACAACTCAGAGCAGCACATCATATGCTGTGTTTGATGCAGGTAATGTTTCTGATGGTGGGAAAGATGCTGACTTCGGAAACAAATATGTCGATAAAATCATAATCTCTGGCGAAAATGGAAAGAATATTCCTCTGCCCGGCGTTGCTCCTTCAGTCGATGCTAAAGCAATCTTAGTTGATTGGAACAGAACAATAGGCAGCACTAAGACAACATATACTGAACTTAGCAAAGGTGTGACAGTATCTGATAAGAAAGTTTTCAACAACTTTGAGAAGGGCAGTGTACTAACTTACACAGCTTCATGGGCAACATATGCCTCTACAATAACCCTCTATTCAGGAAATGATGTTGTTGGAGTATTGTATGTTGATAATGGAGATGTCAACGGAAATATAGAAAGTCTAACTAGTGATATTAAAGCAATTCAGTACAAAGGAACAATTTACAATGGTGCTTCTAAGTTAGATACCGTTCTGACTGCTAAGAAAGACGGATACGCTCTGAAACAGTGGAACGACGCTGACGGCACAAAAATGATCTCATACGATCCTTCCATAACTGGAGAGGATAAGAGCAAATTCGATTTAACAAAGGACTTCAAATCAATTGAAGGCGACATGAGTCTCTATGCTAAATTTGATGCAAACAAATACACCATCGTTTACAACAGTGCTATCGCAGCTGCAATCAATGAGATGACTCAGACTGGATATGTTGATGATGCTCTGAAACTTCTCAGCGAAGCTACATTCAACAATGAAGGACATAAACTTCTGTCTTGGAACACAAGAGCTGACGGTCTTGGAGATTCATACAAACTCGGTGCAGATTTCACTCTTACTGGAGCACAGTTTGAAGATTTGAAAGACAAATCCGGTGAAGTATCAATTACACTCTATGCTATCTGGGACTCAGCTCAGGGCTCTGGCGACAACCCAAGCGGCAACACTGATGGAGACAATGATAACAGCAACACAGACACATATCTGTTAGCTGGAATACTTGTTGTGATCATTATTCTGATCATCGTTGTTGCAGTTGTACTGAGAAAGAAGAACTGAAAACTTTAAATATTGAAAATAATAAGAACAAAACTAACGAAGTTAGTAAATAAGAATCTTAACTGATTCTTTTTATTAACTTTTACTTACTTTTTTTCTATTTCTTTTGTTTGATCTTGTGAAACTTTTTTGAAAAAACTTATTTTAAAAAAAGAAATTTGAAAAGTCAGAGATTAAACTCTGACTTTGTTTTAATTCATTTAAAGAGAGTTTTTCATTATTCTTACTGTTTCTTTCTCAGCACAACAGCTACAACAATAATGAGAATAATGATAACAACTAAGATACCTGCAAGTAAGTAAGTATCAGTGTTACTGCTGTTGTCATTGTCTCCATCAGTGTTGCCGCTTGGGTTGTCAGAACTTCCTACTTTCTCCCAGATAGCGTAGAGTGTGAAGCCGTGATCAATACCTGTTGGAATGTTGCCATTCTTATCGGAGATCTTTGAAAGTTTATCGTAGTCTGCTCCGCTGAGAGTGTAAGCAGATCCTAAAGCATAGGTTGTACCTTTTCCATCAGGCCTGGTATTCCACTCTTTAAGCTTGTAGCCGTCATTGCTGAAAGTAGAGTCACTGAAGAAATTCAAAGATTCTCCAACAGTTCCTACCTGAATCATATTGTTTGTTGCAGCAGCAGTGTTACCGCTGTATATGATTACATATTCTGCAGCATCGAATTCAGCATACAGTGATAGGTCAGTTTTTATTCCATCGGATGGAAATTCTGCATCAAACACAAGATTATTTTCTTTGTCGTAGTATATTGAAAAGACTTTCTTTCCATCTGCATCATTCCACTGCAAGAGTGTATATCCAGACTTTTCAGGCATTAACGCTTTAATTGCTTTTTCTCTTGTTGTATCATTCATTGGATATAATTTTCCATCTAATTCAAATCCAACTACTGATCCTTTTAATTTATTGTTATCTTCACTAAGTGCACCAGTGTAATAAAGTGCACCAATGAGATTATTGTCTACGTAGAATGTAATTACGTGTTCATATGTTTCTGAATTTGTTGTATATACAGTTATGCCATTTGCAGATTTGGGATATTCATTAGATGATGTGTATTGACTGCCACCAGTTTCCCACCCTAGGAATAGTGTCATATCATCAGTGAATTTTGGATCTGACGATGGGGTTGAAATATAACTCTTTTTATTGTCAGAGGTTATGTTTCCTGGAAGTATAACCTGATGAACGTATTTACTTCCAAAATTAGCATCACCTGCATCAAATATGGCATAGGCAGTCTTGTCAGTTTTAGTGAAACAAGCAATTAAATATGCTGCTGGTGTACCAGGTGTAATTGTACTGGATTCTATATTTGAGATATCTGAAGTAGAGAAGTTAAATGCTTCAAATTTATACTTATCTGCAGTTTCCGATTTTTCACTATCGTAAGTATACTTCACCCAATGATCTACTCCGCTTATATCCATCGTGCAGGAATCTACAGACAATGCTCCACGGAACACTTCTACAATCTCATATTCTCCATTTACCATAAACAGAACGTTATAGGAGTTTAACACAGCATTTAAAGTTAAATCATTACCGGGTGTAGATTTAATATCTTTTAAGAGGATAGAATTGTCCCAATCAATTATATTGTATTTTTTATCAGATGTTGTGTAACTTCCATCAGCATTTGGTGATGCACCCTTCAGAGGGAAATTATTACTATCATTAGTTAATGCTTCCCATACATCTGCATAAGTAATGTATTCAAAATCGGATTTATTGTATGCATACATAACAATTTTTTCATCACCAAATGCTATGGAGGATATTGATATCTTATTGTAGAATGATTTAAGAGTGTATATAATTGAAACTGTATTGTTTGAGTTTACAGGTTTATCTTTATTGATCTCCCCTGCTACATCTTTAACTGTGTATGTATAAACTTCTACATCTGCACCAGTTTTAGAGCCATTCAACACATAACCCTTATTGCTGATTTCAGATGGCATAAGTGCAATTAAAGAATCTGGATTGATTGTTACAGTCTTTCCATCTGACAATAATGCATATGCTTTGACATATTTATAATCAGTTCCATCAAATGTAACATCTACGGGAATCTGCACGTATGCAGGATCAAGATTCCAATTTGCAGAAAATGTCATATCGGATTTGATATAATCATCTGGTGCTGTACTAGAATCCCACTTTTTATTTTCATAGTTCCAAGAATCGAAGGTGTATCCTACTTTACTTACACTAACTCCACCAATTAACGCTGATATTTCCAAATTGCCTGTAACAGCAGCACATAGATTACCATCTTCGTTAGTGTACCAAGTTACATCAGAAAGACTAGTAGTTGTGATTGTTGGAACATCTAAACTTATTCTTCCATTCATGTCTGAATTATTCAATTGAAATGTTATAGTGTAACCCTTAGTAGGCGTACTTTGCGATTCATTTTCCCCTATCAAGGGCGCATCGCCGTTAGAGTTTGTCTGTCCCCCATCCACGAACAAGTTGCTTGAAGATGCGAGAGGGACAGCTAGCATCATAAGCGCAACTAAGACGCTCAGAGCCATTGTCAGTCTCTTTTCTGTTTTCATTCAATCACCATTTTTGCCTTCTCTTCTCAAAGACTGAAATTAAAATCACTTTCTAACTTCAAAACTCAAAAAAGAAAAGAGAAACCAAAATCAAAAACAAAAAAACAATTTTTTTCAAAACCAAAACTGCAAACTCAATCAGCAATAAGAATAATCAAAATAATCAAAGAAAAGAAAGAATAAACAAAGAGAACAAAGAAAGAATAAGAGAAAGAAGAAGAATAAACAAAAGAGAATAATCAAAGAACAAAGAAAAAGAGAAAGAGAATTGCAAATCGATTCAAAAACTAAAAACCAAATAATCAAAAATCAAACCAAATAATCAAAACAATCAATACAAACAGAATCAATGAAAGAATAATCAAACATAATAAAACAAAGAACAAAACAGAAGAAAACAAAAACAAACAATTAAAACAAACTAAGTCCAGACAAATCAAAAAATCAAAATTCAAAAATCAATCAAATCAATGAATCAAACAGAAAACAATCAAACATAATCAATCAAGACATATCAAACTCAAAAAATCTTAAATGAAAACAAAATCAATTCAAACTCAAAATAAATCAGACTCAAATCATCAACTCAAATCATTTATGAATCATATACTTCGACTCAAAAACAATAAAATTCAATATCAAAATTAAACTTCAAAAATCATTTCAAACTTCAATCAATTCAATTTAACTTAATTCATTCTCACTTCATATGCGCAGGGGAATATGATTTGATTTATGACGTTCCCCTGCGCTTGATGATCGCCGTTGCTCATTTCACAATTGCATGATATGTGCGTAAAGACAGATTAATTGAAGAATAAGCATTCGTATTTTGAGAAATAAACAGAATGACTTGACATCAAATATATTCAAAAACCAAGAGTGCCGCAGGCCGGGCTCGAACCAGCGACTTCAAGATCTTCAGTCTTGCACTCTCCCAGCTGAGTTACTGCGGCGTTATGTCGAGAGTAAATACCAATTCCTTATTAATCTTTGCCTTCTATTGTATCTACAAATTATGAATTTGAAGCGAAAGTAACAAAAGCAGTATTCAAAATACACGGTACGTGGATGCTTTAGCTGGCGTGGTAATAGGCATAATCGCAGTATGCGTGCTTCTTTCCTTTTTTAAAAAGCTGGACTTATCTATAACGCTTGTTCTCTGTAATATTGTAATCTTCATCTTAACCATGTTTTGGTCTGGATCGAATTCAGCATTGGCGTTCAATCCAGTTTACCTTGAAACAGGCGATAATCTATACACCATACTAACAAGCATGTTTGCACATGCTGGCATTTTTCATCTGCTGGGAAATATGCTTTTCCTAATTCTGTTAGGGCCAGCCTTGGAACAGAGAATAGGCAAACTAAAGTTTGCAGCGGTTTATTTTATTTCAGGGATCATAGCAACATTAACCTTCAGTGCAGTTCTGTGGAATGAGCCGGTATATTTACTCGGGGCATCCGGGGCAATATCTGGAATCATTGGTACTTTTCTAGTCACATATCCAAGAGATAAAATAACAATGATCATGGGATTTATCTTAATTCCTGATGCTCCAGTCTGGGCGGTTTCAGCAGTATGGTTTCTCTTCAATGTAATACTTGCAGCAGGAAGTCCCCAGACTGCATGGGAAGCTCACCTTGGAGGATTTCTGGCCGGAGCCGTAATCGGTCTTTTATTCTATAAGTCAGTAATGAGCGAACATGAAGATAAAGTTCCAGAGACGAGTTCTTTAGAGCAACTGGTTACAAACAGCAAACAGAGAGAAGCCATTGACGCCTTGAGAGGCGAAACCAATCCAGATATCAGAAAAGCATGGATGGAGCACTTTGCTGAGCATACTCCTTGTCCAAACTGCGGCAGTATGATGACTTGGAGTAAAAACTCACTTAAGTGCAACTGCGGTTATTCAAGGAAGATGAAATGATCAGAGTGCTTGTCGAAGGTTATTTAAGAAGGGAAAACGGGCAGCTTCTGGAAGCCCACTCCACTGTCACTGCCGTCATTCAAGATGGTTTCATTCTGCTGGTGGACACATCTTCAAAAGAATACAGAAACAAACTCATCGATAATCTAAACAATGCAGAGATAAACGCAGAAGATGTTGATGCAGTCGTACTCACACATTCACACGAAGATCACACAGCAAATCTTGATCTGTTCCCAAATGCTGAAGTGATGATGCATCCTTTAGAAGCATCAGATATCTCATATTCACCGGTACATGACAATGAAGAAATTTTTCCAGGTATCAGAATTCTTCACACTCCTGGACATACTGCCGGTTCGGTAAGCGTATTTGTAGAAAACGAGCATTGTATAATTGCAGGGGATGCGATTCCTACTGAAAGCAACATTCTTAAAAACCTGCCCCCCGGCATAAATATCGATAGAGATTTGGCTATGGCAAGTATGCACAGAATTCTGTCGATGGCAGACTGTGTGATCCCGGGGCATGGAAATCTCATAAATCTGCGTGTGTAAGAGATTCAATGGACAATATAATATACAGCTTGCTGAAAAAGTAGCACCAGCTCCTGAAGAGCGTGGGGAAATGCTATGAAAAAATTCAGTATGGCTATAGTGATTATAGTGGCTTTGGCGTTGGTCGGGGCTGCAGCTTACGCCGTGCTTGTTTATGACGATAATAAGGCTGATGATAGTAAGAGTAACAGCAATCAAAATCAGCCAGAACAAAACAAGACGGTTGTAGCTCCAGTAGAAACGGACAATAAAAGTCTCACTCTTTCTGTAAAATATCCTGGACAGGGTGTAGGCGGATACAGTTATTCCACTCATCAGACATATACATTTGAATTGACTGTAGATTCTAATGGCTGGGCAGGAAAAAGCAATATTATGATTTTCGGTGAACGCAGCGATGGCGGCATAGATATCGGATGCATGAGCGTGTCTGTTAATGGAAACACCATACAGACAACTAAAAATTATGTTGAACCTGAAAATGTTCTGAGCGCAATGGTCAAAAATGTAAACATGTCAAATGGAGGAAGTCAGAATATTCCTGTTGAAGTGACATTCAACCGTGTAGGTACATTCACTGTAACATTCCAGGCGTTTGATGAAAAAGGCAATCCCGTGTCTGCACCTCTGAAGTGTTCTGGATTGAATGTACCCGAGAGCGGTAAAGTCGGGCTCAGCATTAATGAACATTCCATTAAAGACGTAAATGGAAAGAAGTACACCGAAATCAAAGCTGAAGTTGTAAACAATACAAATGTCAGAGTTGTAATAAACGCTTCTGATTTTTATCTTGTAAACGGCTCCAAGTCTATCCAGGCTGATTCCGGGCTGTCTAATCCAGAAAGCAGGGAGTTAAACTTCAGCGGAGATTCATTAAGAAATGACAAGATGGAAATCGATCTGTACTTCGATTATTCAGGCTCTCTTGCCGGGTATCATCTAGAATACAGAGGTGCATATGGTGCGGATAATGTACCTTTGAACTGAAACTCCGTGTACAAACTTTAAGATATTTCGCAGTCCTAGCTCTGCCTATGAATAATGTGTCTTCAGAGAAAATCAAGCTTCGCAACGGTACAGAAATGCCGGTATTGGGATTCGGGACGTTTAAGATCTCCAATGAAGACGTATACCGGACTGTACTGGATGCTCTAAACGCCGGCTACAGACACATAGATACCGCAGCATACTACGGGAATGAAGAAGGAATAGGCAGGGCAATCAGGGACTCAGGAATTCCTCTGGAAGAGATTTTTGTAACAAGTAAGGTATGGTATAGCGAAGACGGGTATGACGAGACGATAAAAGCTTTTGAAAAAAGCGAGATGCTTCTCGGCAAGATCGATTTATATCTGATACACTGGCCTCGCGGCAGAAACCGGCTTGAAATGTGGAGAGCTCTTGAACATTTAGAGCAGGAAGGCAGGATAAAGGCTGCCGGTGTAAGCAATTATATGGAAAGGCATCTGGAAGAGATTGAAAGACACGGCATGAATATGCCTGCTGTAGATCAGGTTGAGTTTTCTCCGTTTCTTTATAAAAAAGGACTTCTGGAATACTGCAGGTCTAAGCATATCATACTGGAAGCATACAGCCCTCTGACCAGAGGAACGCGCTTAGATGATCAGGTTTTAAAAGAAATTGCTCAAAGATATGATAAGACGCCGGCACAGATTCTGCTTCGCTGGGTTGTTCAGAAAGACATGATGCTGATTGCCAAAACAACTTCTAAAGAGAGAATGAAAGAAAATGCAGACATCTTCAATTTTAAAATTTCTAAAGAAGATATGAGCAGATTAGACGCTCTCAACGAAGAGTATCATACAACTTGGAATCCTGAAGAGATAGAGTAGTTTCACCTACCCCCTCGCAAACCACTTAAAAGAAGTGCGTGTTCTGACTGATGGTGATTGGCTCTTGTCAGAGCGAGAACGCAAAGAAAAAGCGGAAAGCGAGTGCAGATTAGGTGCCAAATTTGAGAAAAGCGGCAAGATCGATGAGGCTATAGAAGCATACCTCAGAGCTGTAGCTGAATATCCCGCTCACAAAAAGGCCAATTATCGTCTTGCAGAGCTGTATGAAGAAAAAGGAGAACTCATCAAGTCAAGCCATCATATGGACATGGCAATGCACGGGGGTCCTGCAAATATCCCCAAGTATCCGAAGAAAGCTCCTGTGAAAAAAGCCGTGGAACCCGTACCTGATAAAAGGAAGATTCCTACAATTGAGCCGAAAATTACCTACAGCAGGAAAATCGACCCTCAAAACGAGGAGCGTCTGAATACAAGAGAAGACAAAAAAGTAAGAGGACTTCTGCCGCTTACCGGAGACAACTTCTTCGGCGGATTTGAATCATTGAAGGAAATACAAAGAAAAGCCGTTCCGCTGATTCTCCAGGGGCGTAATGTGCTTGCTATCTCTTCTACAGCCAGCGGGAAGACTGAAGCTGTATTTGCACCATTGGCAGAGCGCTTAATACAAGAGGGATGGCTGGGACTTTCAATAATCTACATCTCCCCTACCAGGGCTCTGATCTCAGACATCAGGCAGAGATTGGAAACAGTACTTTCTCCTTTAGGCATAAGGGTTGCGCAGAGAGACGGCGACATCAAAGACTTTGATGAATCTAACCCGCAGGAAGTTCTGGTAACAACACCCGAATCGCTGGATTCCATGATCTGCTGGAAAAAACACCAGCTTAATTCTGTAAAAGTGGTCGTAATTGATGAAGTGCATATGTTGGACGGCAGTTACAGGGGAGATCAGCTGCAGATTCTTTTGAGACGTTTGAGAAGAGAGGTAGGGATCAAATTCAACGTGTGTGCAATGTCTGCCACAATAGGAAAACCTGAGAGGACAGCCGCCCGCTTCATGCCTTCTCCAAATATTGTCGAATCCAAGGGCGGAAGGGGCATAGAATATCACATAACTCCGACTCTGGAGGATTCTCTGATCTGGGCGAGGCAGAATAACTGTTCCAAAATTCTGGTTTTCTGCAACAGTCCCAAAGATGCAGAGACTATTGCTTCCAATACTCTGAAATATTATTTCCCAGCAGACTCTGTGAGAGTCCATCACGGAAAGCTTGAGAAGGAAATGAGGAAAGAAACTGAAGCTTTTCTCCGAGAAGCTAAAACCGCAGTCTGTGCGTGCACTTCTACATTAGAAGTTGGAGTGGACATAGGAGATGTAGATCTGGTTATCTTGTACTCGATTCCCAAATCTGTAGCATCCCTTGCTCAGAGAATAGGACGCTCAAACCGCCGCGGTTCATATATTTCAGTCGCTGCTGTGGGAAAAGGCGGATTAGCTGATTATTACAGAAATGTTCTGGACACAATACTCTTTGGAAAATTCGAGCCTGCTGACGAGACTTTTGATCCCTCTGTGATCATCCAGCAGATTTTGTCATGTTTGGCAAGCGGATCCAGGGGATTCGGGTTTTTCTCTGATATTTTTAAAGATATCTGCAGCACTGAGGATTTGAAATCAATAGTCACACACCTAATGGATAAAAAATACATCCTTGAAGAGAACGGTATGCTCAGTGAAGGCCCGGCTGCGAAAGGTCTTGGACCCAAAATTTATTCAAATATTGCTGGATATGAGCAAAATTTAGTTATTGAGGCATCTACCGGGATGCCGATAGGGCATGTGGAACTTCCTGTAGATAATATCTTTATTTTGTCAGGGCAGGCATGGTCTGTAAAAAAGAAGGAAGAGAATAAGATCATCGTTGAAAAGGTTGACAGACGTGCTGATGTTGCTAAATTTTCTACTTATGAGCAGAACGGAGCATTCCACAACATGCTACCGGACCAATTAAAATCTAGAAAACTGATTACCGAGGTGAAATAATGAATGAGCTGATAAATGCATATTATGAGTACCTCACAATGTTTGGGGAGTCTCCTCATGAGATACCTTCTCCTGAGCTGAGAAGCACAATCTCCAAGTTTATTGATAAGAAGGTAAATTTCGCCACAGTAAAATTCAAACTTGATAATTCAGAGGATGAGAGCTACCCAGTCCCATCACAGGACGCTTCCGCTTCAATGAGCTGGCTTGTTTTAAATCTGGATCTGGATAAACTGGAGATTCAGATGAGAACTCTGATGGAACTGCCTGAAGATCTGAATGATGCTAAAGGAAAACTTCTGGATTTTGAAGATTATCTGGGCAGCTATACATCCAATGCCGGATCATGGCCTGAACTGGCAGCTTGTTTCTGGCATCTGCAGGCTCCTGAAGAATGGCCTGTTGTAAACTCATATTCTATGAAATATCTGCAGAAAAACGGTGAAATCGGCAGGGGCGATAATGTCCAGAACTGTATTGAATGCATTATGACAATGAACCGGCTTTCAGATGAAACAGGAATAAGTTCTGCAGCCCTTGCTACGCTGATGTATGCTATACTGAATGATATCTTTGAACCTTCTGAAGAAGATATAAGCGGCGAGCTTTTGGACTATGCAGAAACCTGTGATGCCGCTGGAGATTTGGAATCTGCATTAATGTTGTATGAGATCCTGCTGCATGTTGAGCCCAAATCAGATTTGATGATACGAAAATCAGAAATCTACGAGTCTAAAGGTCTGATTATGGCTGCGATTGGAGAAGCAGAATCAGCCGTGGAACTGAATCCTGAAAGCATGAAGTGTCACAAGAGGCTTTTATCGTTATACAAGAGTAAAAAAATGGTAAAAGAATTCAATGCAGAAGTCAAAAGATATGAACCCATCTGGGAGAAGAAAAAGGCTGAAAAACAAGGACAAAATTAATCTACAGCTGATTGATGAGAGATATATGATGGTTGACGTAGAAAGAAGGAAAGCGCTGCTCTGGAGATCAGTAGCTTCGATAATCCTTCTTTTCGGCCTTATGATATTCATGGTTTGCTGGGTGCTTTTGGCCAGCCCTGATATGAGCAATGCTGTGAATGCTGCTGTAACTCTTATCGCAGTGCTGGTTGCAGTCGGAGCATTAATTTCTATCTGGATTACCTGGTCTATCTCATTTCCGGTACCTGTGCAGCCTGGTTATTATCACAGCAATAGGAAAATCCGAGCCGTCACTGCAGGCGTTTGTCTTATTATTTGGGCAGTGTTCGGCATCATGTGGATCATCTTCTTTTCAGGAGATTATTCAATTTTTCAGAACACAGGAATTCTGCTTGCTGCCACAGTTGTTATTCTGGGGGTAGGCTGGGTGGCATCCGAAATCGGACGCCACTGAAAAATTTATTCTACACTGAATTCTGAAATGCTGCGTTTGGGGCGCCGTCCCTTACGTCTTTCAACGTAAACCGTGCGCCCTTCTTTTATGAGTGTGAAAACGTCATCGAATTCCTCAATGAATTCTTTGATCCCTTTCTTCTCAAAGTCATTAAAGTCAAGATCAGGGGCCATAGCGCCGACTTCCCTTGAAAGGCGTGGAAGATATACTCTGCCATCGTCTTTCACGATGCTGTCAAATGCAGATTTTACAATTTTAAGTGCATCAATCTGACTCAGCTTCTTCTTGGCCGGACGTACCTCTTCTACGATGACCTCTTCTTTAACATCTTCTTCAGGTACGAGCTCATCAGCAATTTCCTCAACGGTATTTTCTACAGTTTCCTCTTCTTCAGATGTGCTGTCATCTACCATCATAACCATCATAGCTTTGCCGCGGCGGCTGAGGGTAAAGTATTCCGGCAGGGCTTCGAGAAGATGTGAAATCTTTTCTTTCCCATAGTTTATGCTGTCAAACTTAGGATCCAGCCGGCGTGCTGCTTTGAAAAGATGGTATGTATCAACAGTCCCATCACGGTTCTTATCTACTGTTGTATATGCCTGTATTAAAATTGGGAGAGCATCAATCGGATTCTGCTTTGCAGGCGGCATGGGAACGATCTCTTCTTCGCAGGTGGATACTTTGCGGCCATCCTTTCTGCGTATGTATATGGCACCGCGGTCATACCTTTCTACTTCGAAGATATCTCCTAGTTTTTCGATAAGGCTCAGCAGTGATGATTCCCCGTATGTTCTGGTATCGAATGCCGGATCAAGACGCCTCAAAGCTGCGCCTATGTCTCCATTTAACGCCATTCCATCATCATTTACTGCATACTCGAATGCTCTGCAGAGCAGATCGATTGCATCCTTTGCCTGTTTCTTCTCTCTGCTTCCGCTGTTCTCAGAAATTCCTTTGTTGTCTTCTTCTTCATCCTTTCCAAGATTTTCAGTTGAAACGAATACATCGCATGCGCGCCTGAATGAATCGTGAGTATCTTTCTTTCCAATACCCATCACAAATATTCCATGTTCTCTTATTCGTATGGCAAGTGAGGTATAGTCTGAATCGCTTGAAACTATTACAAAACCATTTACGATGCCGTCATGAAGTATATCCATTGCATCAATTATCAGAGCTATATCTGTAGTGTTCTTTGTAATATGTCTATTCGAGATATTTGGAAACTGCTGGTATGGTATCAAAGCATATTCCTTCAGCTTTAATTTCCAACTGTTTACCTGACCGTTTACAGTCCAGTTTCCATATACTCTTCTTATAATCACAGATCCGTATTTTGAAGCTTCTGCCAACATTTCTTCAACATATGCGGCAGACGCGTTATCACCATCAACTAAGAAAGCGAGTTTTCTGTCGTCTATTCTTTTTTCATCCATTGGATACCACCATTAGATAGAGTATAAATCAATCCAGATCTGAATTCATACTCTATTGGGAGACACCATTCTTCAAACAGTGCCGTATTTTTGATAGGGCTTTATCATAATCACTCTAATTAAGTCTTCGCAAAGTTGAAAATAGTACGTTTTTCATGATTTTCATCTGTTTTACACGTTGCATGTGAGAAATTTCTCAGGATTTTACAGAAAACTTGTTGGGCATCATCACATTCCACATTCACATATTCAGTTTGAAGAATTAATTAGGTAATATGATTTTGAAGTTCGAAGTGATAATGTTTGAGTTTCATTTGTTTTAGAGTTTTATTCTCGTTATTGATTTGAGTTTGAAATTTATTCGCTCTGATGGTAACTACATCTTAAGCATCCCGTTGAAATTGAACACTTTCTGGCTGAGTGTCAAAATTAACAATGACGTCATATGTCTCAATTATTCTATCGATTAAACGTTCAGCTTCACTAGACGTTTTAAAGCTTCTAATCCAATTGCCATTTTCTGATTTAGTCCAATCTCCAGTTATTATGCCCAAATCGAACAATTTATCGATATTGTGTGATAATGTATTCCTTGATGAGATTGTGGCGCCTAGTACATCATACAATTTATTGAACCAGATCATAGATTCATGTTTATTGAATAACCTAATAACGCATGCAATCAAAAAATCATTAGAAATGCCCATATTTTCACCCTTTATGCATTACTCGCATTTGTTGTGGTCTCCAGTATTGATTATTGTACCAGAGTATAGTTTATAACCATACGTTATTTAGATATTTCCAGGGTTCAAAGATCTGATATGCGTTTTCAATCTCTATCGTCCAGCAACATATTTGCTACAGTTATGGGATGAATATGATTATATCAAATTAAGAGTTGTTACGGCATTGGAATAGTCATAAGACCATGCGGACACGCATCAACGCGCAGGGGAACGTCATCTCAATCATATTCCCCTGCGCATTCACTGTCATGATTGAGTAAGATGACTTTAATTTGAGTTTTGAAGTTTGATTTCATTTTGAATTTGATATTAATTACATTGAGAATATTAAGTGAAATTGAATTGAGTTTGATTGATTTGTGTAAGTATTAATTGATTGATTTTTGATTTGATTTTTTGATATGTCTGGCTGTACTTTTTGTTTTATTTATTCTTGTTATTTTGTTTTTGTTTGTTTTGTTTATTCTTTTATTCTTGATTTATTTTGATTGTTCTATTCTCTTCTGTTTTGTTTTATTCTTTCTCATTTGATCATTCCTTGTTTGTTCTTTCTTGTTTTCTTCTGTTTCTTTTGATTATTATGTTTGGATTGTTCTTTCTATTTTCTTTTATCGATTCTGTTCTTTCTCTTTTTCTTTGTTCTTTGATTATTCTCTTTTGTTTATTCTTCTTCTTTCTCTTATTCTTTCTTTGTTCTCTTTGTTTATTCTTTCTTTTCTTTGATTATTTTGATTATTCTTATTGCTGATTGAGTTTGCAGTTTTGGTTTTGAAAAAAATTGTTTTTTTGTTTTTGATTTTGGTTTCTCTTTTCTTTTTTGAGTTTTGAAGTTAGAAAGTGATTTTAATTTCAGTCTTTGAGAAGAGAAGGCAAAAATGGTGATTGAATGAAAACAGAAAAGAGACTGACAATGGCTCTGAGCGTCTTAGTTGCGCTTATGATGCTAGCTGTCCCTCTCGCATCTTCAAGCAACTTGTTCGTGGATGGGGGACAGACAAACTCTAACGGCGATGCGCCAATGTTGAGCGCTAATGAGTCCGTTGAAATAGTAGAAGTCTGGATTATAAATGACCAGACCAGCTTAAACAAGATTGGAAGTTATTTAACTCCTGAAATTCAAAATAAAAACTATACAGACCTATGGGACGATGAATGTATAGCAGATGGTCCATGGATTGCAGTAGCATTCAAAGCATTGGAAGCTGGTGAAGCTACCGTAACTGTATCAAATCCAAACAGCACATTAACTGATGATACATATACATTTACAAAATCCAATTGTGCCGCTGACACTACATATGTATTTACTGCATATCTAAACGGTACACCTGATGCTAATGGAAAACTACCGAGCGGTATATCTGCTGCTGGCAAAGATGCACTGAAAATCAGTGATGAATCTAAGTTCTATACTGATAATTATACAGTCACTGCAAAAGTAGGCAGTGATGGTGTAGAAGCAACATACACCATGAATTATGGTGATCTTGGAAAGTCTTATGACGTTTCATTTAACTTAAATGATGTAAATGAAAGCGGAAAGAAGAGTCTTGATGAAGTTATTGTAAATGGACTTGGAACAACTACAGGAATCAGCTGGTACGTTGATGAAAATGGCATTTATCATGCTATTGTAAACTCTGGTTCTATTTATGTTGAACAATTAGTTTCTATCATCTCAAATGCAGTATCTAAAACAGGATACACTTTAGACTCTTGGAAAGATGCTGATGGAAATGTGTATTCTACAAGCGCAGTTGGAACAACATCTGTTAAAAAAGATATGAGTTTCTCTGCAGTATGGTTACTTAAAGACGGATACAAAGAAGTGCCAGTAAATGTTGTATTTGACGATCAGACAACGGAATACGTAAAAGCATACATGTTGATTGGTAATAACGATGATAAAGTTGAAATTAAATACGCGGGTCTAAACAATAGCATTAAAACAATTGCAAAACTGGATTTGAACGGTATTGTTGTAAATAACGTAGACGACAAGAACTCTCCAGCTATTAAACCGATTTATTCCGATGCTAAATTAACATATGGTGATAAGACCATTGAAGACTCTGCAATAATTTCAGCAGACAGCACACTCACTGCAACATATACATTCAATGACAGAGAATATTCTAAGATTGTAATCCATTCTGAAGCATTCAAAGGCGGAAAAGATGTTACACTCTTTGCATTAAAGAATGCAGATTACACTTACAATCAGATATTCAAAGCTTTACAATTCCCAACCACTGAGACTGATGGAATAAAAGCTGCATTATCACTTAAAGATGACGGCAACCTTGATGGCGATAAAAACGCCACTACATCTGATAACTACTACCTGTTAACAGGATGGAATGACGGTGCTGAACTGTTAGACAGCCAGAGAAACGCTCCTGCTGAATTAACACTTGATTCAAGACTCAATGGATATAATGTAATCTTTATGTCCAAAGGCCAATATGAGATTGTATATATTCCATATGGAGAGCTTTCTGCAGACAAATGTACACTCGATACGTCTGGGTTAAACCATTGGGTATGGATGGACCACACTGATTATTCAGACTCAACCTTTAGTGGAATACAGTCCTTCAATTTCAACCAGTCTCAGATAAACGTAATTGAAAAATTGAAAAACGATCATGAAACTCCAGTGGCTGTATTTATCGCATGTTTTACACCTTCAAGCAGCACTTCCTATGCAGTCTTTGATGCAGGTGACGCCAACTTTGGAAATGAGGATGTTGACAAAATAATCATACCTGGAAAGGTTAATGAGAACATTCCATTACCTGCAACCACACCTGCATTCGGTGATGAAGATAATAAAATGCTATTCATAGATTGGAAACACAGTGAAACAAAGTATTCATCTGAAGATAAGTATTCTTCAAGCAGTGTAACTGAGTATGATCCCATTACTGAGAAATATTCTCATAAGGTTACATTCTACAATGGCAATGATGCAGTTGGAGTATTCTATTATTATTCTGGAGCTCCAACATCTACAGACATTACTGCAAACTTAGTTGCATTTGAAGCTGATGGAATTGCATATCAGAAATCTTCATTAACACTCAACAATAAATCAGATGATAATCCTGCAGATAAAGTATATGAGAGCATAATCTATACAACAAAGGCAGGTTATGATCTTAAACAGTGGAACGATGCTGACGGAAATGCAATGATTGCAATTTCATCTAAATTAGTTGATGGTGAGACTGTATATAGCGTTGATAAAGTCAATATAAAAGAACTCAAGAATGATCTGAGTTTATATGCTAAATTTGAACCTAAGAAATTCAACATTGTATACAACAGCGGAATTGCGGCTGCCCCTAACCCAATCAATCAATCTGGATTTGTAGATGAGTCCTTAAAGCTTTATGGAGCTTCAACTTTCAACAACGAAGGAAAGAAACTCCTGTCCTGGAATACAAGAGCTGACGGAGAGGGAACCAAATACAATCTTTCATCAGACTTTACTCTCTCAGGAGAGCAATATGAAAAACTGGACATCATTGAGGGAGTGCCAACATTAACTCTGTATGCTGTCTGGGAAAACAACAGCGGCTCTGGATCAGGATCTGGTGACAACACTGATGGAGACAATGACAACAGCAACACAGACACATATCTGTTAGCTGGAATACTCGTTGTGATCATCATTCTGATCATCGTTGTTGCAGTTGTACTGAGAAAGAAGAACTGAAAGTAAAAAAACACTTAAGTAAAATCAATTAAAGTCAGAGTTTAATCTCTGACTTTTCAAATTTCTTTTTTTAAAATGAGTTTTTGAATGTTAGACTTTACAAAGTTCACTTTTTAAAATAAGTTTTTTCAGGAAAAGTTTCAGAAAAGTAAACAAAAGAAATAGAAAAAAAGTAAGTAAAAGTTAATAAAAAGAATCAGTTAAGATTCTTATTTACTAACTTCGTTAGTTTTCATTGTTTATTCTTCAATCTTTAAAGTTTTCAGTTCTTCTTTCTCATCAGTACAATTCCTACAATAGCAAGAATTGCAATTACAGCAAGCATTCCAGCGATGAGATATAATGCAGTGTTATCACTGCTATCATTTCCATCAGTGTTGCCGCTTGGGTTGTCAGAACTTCCTACTTTCTCCCAGATAGCATAGAGTGTGAAGCCTTTTGTTATGTCATTGGGTACGTTTGATACCTTACTGACATCTGACAAGTCTTTGAACTGTTTTCCATCGAGGGTGAAAGAGTCTCCAAGCTTGTATGAAGTTCCGTCTCCGTCAGGCCTTGTGTTCCATCCAGTGAGTTTGTAGCCGTCGTTGCTGAATGTTGAGTCCTTGAAGAGAGTTAAAGCTTCATCAACGCTGCCTACCTGCACCATGTTGTTTGTTGCAGTTGCAGTGTTACCGCTGTATATGATTGCGTATTTCTCTGCTTCGAAGTTAGCATAGAAGCTCATGTCAGATGAGATCTTCTTGAATTTGACTTCGTATGTGATTTTGGTCACATTCTTGTCGGATTCTACCTTAGTCTCTTTCTTAACTTTGTCAAGCATTACATTGCCGTCAGTGTCTTTCCACTGAGTGACTTTGTATCCGTCTTTAGCAGGGTAGAGAACATTATTGAATGCTTTTGTTATATCTAATGATGAATCGTTGAGCTTGAGATCAGCAGCATCGTATGCAGTTCCCTTGTATGAGAATGCTACAAGGTTTGAAGTTATGTCTTTTTCATCTACTGTGGTTTCACCGGAATAGTAGAAGATACCATTCACATCGCTGCCGTTGTAGAATGTAATTGTGTATTTGTATGGGACTACATCAGCATAGAATGTCTGAACAAATCCAGCACCATTGAATGTTGAAGCACTTTCCCCACTAGCTTTGTATCCTACATATCCAACAAGTACTACAGTATTCTCGTAAACTGGAGATACTTCAGGCAGAGATATCGTTGTCTTTGTTGTTCCTGAGGAAGCTTTTCCAGAAACAATCATTTTATCAACGTATTTGTTTCCGAAGTTTCCTTCGCCTGCATCAAATACTGCATATGCAGTGTTGTTGAATGAATATTCGGATCCAATAAAGACAGCAATTGGAGTTTTATGATCGTTCGTTAATCCTTCTATGACTTTGATCTGAGACTTTGTGAAGCTGAATGTCTGTATGTTGTTGAGAGTATCCTTAGCGTAGTTGTCGTCATAGGTAACATATGACCAGTATTTCACATTGCTGGCAATTGTGCATTTATCAGCAGATAATTCTCCATATGGAACATATACAACTTCAAACTGACCATTTACCATAAAGATAACATAGTATCCATTCAGTTCAGAATCAAGTGTTAATTCAGCAGGAGCGTTTCTCTGGCTGTCTAACAGTTCAGCACCATTGTTCCATCCTGTTAACAGATAGTAGTTATCAGATGTAGTAGCGTTTTTATCTTTTTCAGATATGCCACTATCATTCAAAGCAAGTGCAGCTTTTATTCCATGTATGTCATCTTTTTGCTGTAATGCAGCGAAAACATTACTGTATTTGTAATCGGCGCCTTTTAATGCAAACGGAGTAACATCTTTTCCGTCTTTGAATGCTTCAGAGTGAACGACTACTTTAGAGTATAATCTGTCATTGAGATTGTAGTTTACAGTGATCTCACTGTTTGAAGCAATTAATCCATTTGCAGGAAGATCATTGCTGCTTCCATATGTTACTTTTGAAGAATATACTTCTTTAACATTTACAACATCAGGCTTAGTAGCATCATTTACAATGATACCAAATGTGTTGATTCCAGTTGCTTTTGTAATATCTCCAGCGAGACCAACAGGGTTGATAAATATCGTATTTTTGTCTCTTACCTCATATGCTTTAATGAAATCTCCTACAAGAACATCATCTTGGTAAACATGAATAGGAGCTTCAACAAATCCTTCCTTTAATTCCCAGGTTGCAGTGAAGGTCATATTTTTATCGACTGCTTTGTCTCCATCAGCATATTGAGAACTAGTGTATTTATTATTATTTGCACCTGCATAGCTCATGTTTGTGTAGTTACCGTCATCAGATGCCCACTCAGTAAGTGTATATCCATTTCTTGTAATCTGATCAAATATTTCAGTAATCAAATACTCGATTGAAACTTTATTTTTCTCAGTGGTGAGTGATACGACCAGATCCCCATCGGTGTTTACTTCCCAAGATTTTACATTTGTATTGGAGCTACTCACAGTGGGTATCTTAACAACAGGAATGTCTAAACTGTTCTCATCAGAATTTAATTTAAAGATGACGTTGTATGTTCCAGAAGGACTGCCGTATGTTGCAGATCCAACAGACTTGTTTCCGTTAGCAGCGGTTATTTCAACATTGTAAATATTATTATCCCACTGCGCCGCGTTGGACATCCCCAACATATCCTTAGTGCCACCATCTTGATTGCTTACAGTAGCAACAAACACATATGTCCCGGCTTTACTCCAGTACATTGTGAATGGTTTTTCACTGGATAAATTATGAGCAGCAGATATGTTAAGTGTTACAGTACCAGGAGATGTTGTTGTGAATGCAACGGCAACCCAAGGGTCACGTTCAGTAGCGTCATTTATTTTTGTCCATTTGCCACCTTTAATAAAATCTTCTAAGTTTTTCCCATAGTTTGCAATCTTTTCAAAGCTGTTCTGATCATCAATCATCCAGACTTCATCAACTGTAACGTTGTCAACTTCAGAAGTCATTGATACTTTAGATCCAACAGTTTCGCTACTGGAATCATATAACTGAGCACTTACAGTGTATACTTGATTGTAGTAATCTTTGGATTCAGAAATGCCTAGCGAATCACTATCACCATTAAAGGTTCCAAGTGGGAATGTTGCATAGTACTCTTTCTTTGATGAATCGTAAAGATTCATTCCAGAATATCCACCATACTTAGTTATATCGTTAGTTCCGTTGTTGTAATCAACATCGAATTTGACTTTCAAGTCACCAGTTGTCGCCAAGTTACTACTCTTTACTTTATCACTTACAGTGTAAACTGTGACAAGACATGGAGCGTAACTATTCATGTCTTTATCAGATTTGTTGCCAAGAATACTTTTAAGCTTATCATAAATTGGTAAGTCATTAAGATCAGTGATATTATCGATTATGTAAACATCTTTAATCGTAATATCATCATTCGATGCGTCACTTACAATTGGCGCATCGCCGTTAGAGTTTGTCTGTCCCCCATCCACGAACAAGTTGCTTGAAGATGCGAGAGGGACAGCTAGCATCATAAGCGCAACTAAGACGCTCAGAGCCATTGTCAGTCTCTTTTCTGTTTTCATTCAATCACCATTTTTGCCTTCTCTTCTCAAAGACTGAAATTAAAATCACTTTCTAACTTCAAAACTCAAAAAAGAAAAGAGAAACCAAAATCAAAAACAAAAAAACAATTTTTTTCAAAACCAAAACTGCAAACTCAATCAGCAATAAGAAAATAGAAAATAGAAAAGAAATGAGAATTGCAAATCATTTCAAAAACTAAAAACCAAACAAACAAGAAGAATCAATAAACAGAATAAACAAAAGAGAAAGAAGAAGAATAAACAAAAGAGAATAATCAAAGAACAAAGAAAAAGAGAAAGAGAATTGCAAATCGATTCAAAAACTAAAAACCAAATAATCAAAAATCAAACCAAATAATCAAAACAATCAATACAAACAGAATCAATGAAAGAATAATCAAACATAATAAAACAAAGAACAAAACAGAAGAAAAGAACAAAAGAGAGAAAAACAGAAGAAAACAATAAAAGAAAGAAGAATGAAAATAGAACAAAGAAACAAGAAGAGAATAGAATTGCAAATCAATAAACAAACAAGAACAAAACAGTCAAAACAAAATAACAAGAATAAAGAAAGAAAAGAACAAAAATAGAACAAAACAATAAACAAAACAATTAACACTCAATAAAAGAAACTCCAAACAAACAGAAAAACAATCAAGACATATCAAAATCACATAAAAAACAATCAATCAAAACATATCAAAAAACTCAAAACAAATCAATTCACAAATCATAAATCAAATTCAGACTCAAATCATCAACTCAAATCATTTATGAATCATATACTTCGACTCAAAAACAATAAAATTCAATATCAAAATTAAACTTCAAAATCAAAATAAAATAAAAGAATTCAATCATCAATATCATATCAAAACTCAAAATCAATCATCAAACTTAAATCAAACTCAACTTAACTTAATTCATTCTCATTTCATATGCGCAGGGGAATATGATTGAGATGATGGTTCCCCTGCGCGTTGATGCATGTCCGCATGTGTTTACATAACGTACAGTATAATGTCTCTTGTTTAGATGCGAATCATTCGTATCATTGTATTATCTGGATTAAGAATAGTTATGCATCTTTGCAGGAAAGTACACGTAATTTCTTAGAAAGTTTTATAACTGACAAGAAGACTCCCCCTTTTAATCGCCACTGTGGCTTAGTGGTATAGCGACGCCTTGGTAAGGCGTAGGCCGAGGGTTCAATTCCCTCCAGTGGCTCCACTTTTTAACATCACACGTAGATATACCGAATTTTTTTAGTGATGTCTGAAGAACGATCATTACATGACAAATGCATGTTTCGTTATTGATAATGCTATACAGCCAGTTGTGTCATATCATTTATCTCAACTTTTGTGATTTTACAAAAAGAATACTGACAGGATCTGATTACCAGAGTCATAACGTCAAACAAACCTGAAATACTAAAGACATAATACAGCAGTGAAATGGCTAATCAAATCCAAAGAGTAGAAATAAGTGCTATCGAAGCAAAGCGCTTTGCAAAAAGGGGAGAAACAGTCACCAATGTCAGAATAGACCATAACAGCACAGTGACTCAAGTTTCTAAAGTATCACCCAATAAGGTAAATGTAGATTTCAGGTTTGCAGTAAACTATTCTGGAATTGGATTTATTGTAATGGAAGGGTCTGTTCTTCTAGAAGATGAGGAAAACATCCTTGGAGATAAATGGATAGCAAACGGCGCACTCCCTAAAGAAGAAGCAGCTACAGTTCATAATTCAGTCGTATCTTACTGCGTACCAATTGCTATGTTCCTGACAAGAGATCTGCACCTTCCATCTCCAGTGCCACTGCCTCATATCAATGTACAGGAGAATAAACCCCCGCAGATGCCACCAAGATCTTCAATAGGTCCAGAATTCGCATAATCTTTTCATTATGCATTATTTTTCTAAAATAAATTAAAAAAAGTAAGAAGGGAAAGACCTAATCAGGCCTTTGTTTCTTCTTCTACAGGTTCGGTGGCTTCCAGCAGAAGCTGGGAGATATCAACCACTCTGATCTTTGCACCGATCTTCTTTGCTCCAGCCTGCAGATTAACCACGCAGAATGGACAAGCAGTTGCAAGAACGTCAGCTCCGGTAGCAACCGCTTCTCTGACTCTCTCAGCTGCAATGTTGACGGCTGCATCATTAAATGCACTCTTAAATCCGCCTCCTGCACCGCAACATCTTGAACCCATGCGGTTTCTAGGCATTTCAACAAATTCCACACCAGGTATCTTCTGAATTACCTCTCTAGGTTCTTCAAAGACTCCTGCATGACGTCCCAGATGGCACGGGTCATGGTATGTAACTTTAACGTTCAGTTCTTTTGTAAACTTGAGTTTCTTATCTTTAATCAGATCGTTTACGAACTGGGAAAAGTGATATACAGGAAATGTAGGATTTGAGAAGTACTTTCCATAATCAGTTGTAGTAGTCTTATAGCAGCCAGCGCAGGTTGTAACCATTGCTTTAGCTCCCCTGTTTTCCACTGCCAGAAGGTTATGTTCTGCATGTTCTGTGGTCAGATCGATCTGTCCAGTTCTAAGCGCTGGTGAACTGCAGCACCACTCATCTGCTCCAAGTGCATCGACATTCACGCCTGCACGGTGTAATACGATTGCTCCTGCTTTTGCAATATCAGTGGCACGGTATGATCCAGTACATCCCGCGAAGAAAATAATCTCTGGATTTTCTGGTCTTGGAACCTCTTTTGGCCACCACTTGTCACGGGCTGAAGTGGGCTCACCGTATGGATTGCGAGTAGCTCTGATCTTTTCTGCGAGTTTAGCATGAACCGGTAATGGCCCCTTTCCCTGATCCACAAGCCATTCGCGTACCTTCTCCCAGAAATCTCCAAATTCAATAGAAACGTGACAAACAGTCTCACACTGAGCACAGCCAGTACAGCGGTATATGGCTTCTACGAACTCATCGTCTATTTCCACTTTACGTCTCAGCAAAGTGTCCATTGGAGAACGATTTGCAATCTGATTCAAATAATAGATCTTTCCCCTAGGAGTAATAGATTCCCAAGGTGTCTGTTCATAAGAAGGGCATACGCGTATGCAATATCCACATTGCAAGCAGGCGTAAAGCTCTCTTTTAATTTCAGGCATTTTTACCATTGATACACCTCAACTGAACATTATGGCCGCTCACCCTGAATAGGGCTGTATGAAGGCGGGTATGTTCCTGTGGCAGATATACATTTCGTTGATGTGTTGCATTCTGGGCACTTCTATCCGCATTTTTAGCGGGTGTTTTCTATCTATTCCCGCCACAACCTACTTTAGATGACAATATGAGTTTTCAAGAGATAGCGGCTTTGATGACTATCGCAGTTCCTCTGCTTGCTGCTGTTGCAGCATATACTGCAGGAAAAAGCAGAAAGCTGCACGATCTGATCTACATCGCAGCAATCGCTATCTCAATATCGTCAGTAACAATGGTTTTTGGCGGTCTGAGTAGATTTACGCTGTCATTTCCAGAATTCTCCTGGGCAGTCATATTGGGATTGGAAATCCTGCTGGCAGGCATATTTCTGTATTATGCTGTCAGGCTCAAAAGCATGATCATTGCCGCAGCGGCAATCATAGAAATCATATCTTCAGCATTATCCCCCTGGAATGCAGCTCCTCCTCTGGCTGTTGACTCACTGAGCATGGTTCTGATACTCATAACCTCTCTGCTCGGGTCAGTAATTTTAGTTTATGCTGTTCGCTACATGAGGAACGATGATAGGCAACGAGAATTTTTCACTACAATTTTTGTCTTCATTGCGGCTATGAACGGAGCAGTAATGGCCAATGACAGTTCTTGGTTCATTCTCTTCTGGGGAGTTACGTCACTCTGTTCCTTTTTGTTAATTAAGCATCCGGGGACTGACGAATCGCAAAAGGCTGCAAGACTGGCACTTACGATCAATACTGCCGGAGGTGCCGCTTTGGCAGTTGGGATGTATCTGGCGGTTTCATATTACAACGGTGAATCTCTTGAATCATTTTCATCTGCTTCTCTGGCAGTCCCTGCGATTTTTTTAATAGCTGCAGCAATGACAAAATCAGCACAGTTCCCGGTAGAGTCGTGGCTGCCTGGAGCCATGGCCGCACCAGTTCCGGTTTCGGCACTGCTTCATAGTTCCACCATGGTCAACCTGGGAGTCTATCTTCTGCTGAGGATCTCACAAGTATTCGCTGACTCACCAGCTCTTTCTGCCGGTGTGGCGTTTATCGGGCTGATCTCCTTTGTAGCAGCTGCAGTTCTTGCCGCCGCTCAATCAAATGCCAAACGGTTGCTTGCATACTCTACGATCTCCAATCTAGGTCTTATCGTAATGTGTGCAGGCATCGCTCAGCCTCATGCCTTGATGGCCGCAATCGTCCTTTTGATATATCACGCACTTTCAAAAGCCCTGTTATTCCTTACGGTCGGATCTGTAAAAGAGAAAATAGGCAGTGAGGAGATAGAAGACATGAGATCACTGTCGGGAAAATCATCATTCCTGACAGCGGCTCTGATAACCGGGATTGTTTCGATCACCCTGCCGCCGTTTGGTATGTTTGCCTCCAAATGGATGATCATCGGAGCGGCTTCAGCAAATCCTGGTATAATTATTCCTCTGGCTATCGGACTGGGAATTACTTCACTATATTATTTCAAATGGATCGGCGTAGTCATTTCACCAACTGATCCCCCTGTAAGAGATAAACAGCCGAAGGAATACAGATTTTCAATAACGATTCTATTACTCTCAATAATTGCCCTTTCAGTTTCCATAATCCCTCTGGCTCAAGGCATAGCCAGAGCAGCTTCAAAAACATTTGAACTCTCTCCAGACCTCTTTACACTGGAGGTATCTGGAGGTTTGTTTCCTCTGGTAATTATCCTGCTGGTTTCGATCATCTCATTTCTGGCATTTTTTATACCTCCAAAGGGGAGGCACATCAAAGGGTATGCCTGCGGAGAGAGTGAAGAGTATCTTCCAACAGGAGAATATTATCTGAATAAAAAGCAGCAGACAGTCTTTAAAAATTTTGTATACGCGCTTTCAGTCTTCATATTCTTTTTAATGGTCATTGTGGGGGTGTTCTGATTGTATGCACTTATTGCATTGGCCGAAACAGTAATCATCATCCTTCTGGGAGGATTAAGCCTCGGAGCTGCCAGAAAACTCTCTGCCAGGATGCAGAGGAGAAGGGGCCCAAGTATCTTTCAGGCGTTTTATGATGTTTCAAAATTTTTCTCTAAGGAGCTGTTTTATTCAAAGAGACTTCCTGTAGTCTATGCAGTCTCATCAATGGCTTTCCAGATTGCGGCAGTATTCATTTTGATATATGGCGGAGACACGATGATGGCATTCTTTGTGTCGGGTGCCGGGGCGGTATATCTGGCTGCAGGTGCTTTTGCTTCCCCTTCTGTATATTCATGGATCGGGGGAAGAAGGGAGCTGCTTGCAATAGCTGCTTATGAACCGGTTTTGTTCGTCTTGGCTTTAGCCGCCAGTACTCATGCGCACAATGTCATTCTCACATTTCCTGCAGTATTCCTTGCCATGATTCCTGTACTTTCCGTGTTAATGGAAAGATCTCCGTATGATGTACCCGGAGCACATCAGGAGATTGTTACCGGACCTTACGCAGAGTATGCCGGCCCTATGCTTGGCATCCTGAATATTGCAAAATGGGCGCAGCTTGGATTTGTGTATGTTTTAATCTCGATGCTTGTATGGGCATCCAGCCCTGCAGCAGGCATGGTACTAAAGATCATCATAGTTGTTGCTGCGATATTTGTTACAATTCTGATTGACAATGCAACTGCCAGGGTCAGCAGAAAAACCATGCTGATCACTCTTCCTGCGATAACATTAGGTCTGATGGCTCTGAACATTGCAGTCTTACATCTGACGGGGATAATATGAGTCTGAGAAAATCACCATGGGTAATGCATTTTGATACGGGTTCGTGCAACGGCTGTGACATGGAGATCTGGGCCCTGCTCACTCCATATTATGACATAGAACGGTTCGGTGCAATTAATGCCGGCAATCCTAAACATGCAGATGTGCTGCTTTTAACAGGTCCAGTTAATAAAAAATCAGCTCCCAGGCTGAAGAATTTATATGATCAGGTTCCAGAACCCAAGGTGGTTGTTGCTGTAGGTGACTGTGCGTCTACAGGTGCACCGTTTCAAGACTGCTACAATACTTGTGGAGGGATTTCTGAAGTTATTCCGGTCGATGTTTTCGTGCAGGGGTGTGCTGCAAGGCCGGAGGCAATAATTGAGGGGTTTAGCAAAGCAGTTAAAATTCTTGAAGAAAAAAGGAATGATAGACATGGGCGTGAAAGAGGAGATAGTGCTGCAGGCTCAGAGAATGAGGGGCTCCAAAGCCAGGCTGGCCGCGATAGTAGCTGAAGAAAACGGCGATGGGATGAGACTTACATACATTTACGATCTAAACGGAAAACTGAGAGATTATCAGTATTTTCTTCTGCCGCATGAGCAGATAAATTCGATTTCAGACATATACACCGGTGCTTTGAATATGGAACGGGAAATTGTCGATCTCTTTGGCCTGGAAATTAACGGAGCGCCGCCGGAACTGCTTCTGGTAGAGAAATCTAAACATGCACCGCTGAGGAAGAATCTATGAGCCGCCCGATGATGATTCCGTTCGGCCCCCAGCATCCTGCATTTTTAGAGCCTATGAATCTTTCCCTCGAAATCACTGAAGAAAAAGTCTCGTCTGTCAAAGTCAATATCGGATATAATCACCGTGGGATGGAATACGCACTTGCCTTGGATTATAAGAAAACCCAGTATCTTGTGGAAAGGGTCTGCGGGATATGCTCATTCCATCACTCATCAGTATACTGTCAGGCTATGGAAGCCATATTTGGTGTGGAGGCTCCGGAAAGAGCCCAGATAATCCGTACGATCTTCATGGAGCTTCAGAGACTGACTTCGCATCTGCTTGCATTAGGGCATATATCCGAATCTGCTGGATATGAGAGTCTCTTTATGCGTTCATTTGCTGTAAGAGAGCATATCATGAGGCTCCTGAACAGGCTGACAGGCAGCCGTGTTCATTATTCTGTCAATATCATAGGAGGAGTAAGAACAGATATCAGTTCAGAAGGTGTCAGGGATATTCTCTCAGTGATTGATGAAATAAGGCCAGAAATCAAAGCTCTGCGAGATGTTTTTCTCAATGATGTCACTCTTGTCCACAGACTTTCAGGCGTTGGAAAGCTTACTATTGATGAAGCGAGAGACTGGTGTGCAGTAGGCCCGGTGGCAAGAGCTTCCGGAATCAGAGAAGACGCTCGGCTGGACGGCTTTGCAGCCTACGGAAAAATAGCCTTTCATCCCATAGTCAGGGAAGAAGGGGATGCTTTTGCGAGGACTGCGGTCAGAGCAGAAGAGTGTATTCAATCCTTAGATCTCATAGAACAATGTCTCTCTATCATGAAAAATGGAGAGACGGCGGTAGCCGCTAAGAAACTGCCGGCAGGATCTTTTTATTCCAGAGTTGAAGCGCCGAGGGGAGAACTCATTTATTTTCTGCGGTCTGAAGAAAAAAAGCTTTCAAGACTCAAAATAAAAACTCCCGCCTCAGTAAATGTCCCCATTCTTGCTGCCATAATTAAAAACTCATCTCTGGCAGATGTTCCGGTGATCGCCGCTTCCATCGATCCATGCATATGCTGTACTGACAGGTGATACTTGTGATAATTAAGTCTCTTAGAAATCTGCTGTCTCTGCCTTTGACTGATAAAAAAGGCTACGTTCCCAAAGAAAACAGAGGTAAAGTTATGTGGGATATGGAAAAATGTATTTTCTGCCGGCTGTGTGAGAGAAGCTGTCCCACTTCTGCCATTACAACTGTGAAGGGAGAATCCCAGTCTGTAGAGAGATTTAAATGCATAGTCTGCGGAGAGTGTGCCAGAATCTGTCCGACTCACACCATTTCGATGTTTTCTGATTATACAGTTCCCTCAAGAGTGCCTGTAACTCATACTTTCAGGAAAGGGTCTGAAAAATTCTCATACGATGAGGTCCGCAAGTATTAACTCCCCGTAGTCAGAATTAATACAGTTAGTGGGAAGATCAGAACTCTGGGTAAATCATGGAATGAATTCATTCGGTTTTGGAGAACCGATAAAATGCATGAACAGCCTGCAGACGGTATACTGCAGCGATTCTTCAAACATGACGGAAGTTGAAGACTCTTCCGTGCATCTTATTGTCACTTCACCTCCCTATTTCAATGCCAAAGAATACTCAAAAACTCCGATATTCGGAGACTTGGGAAATACAAACTCTCTTGAAGAATGGATTGAGGGGACTAGAAAAGTATGGAACGAATGCTACAGAGTTTTGAAACCTGGACGTAAAGCTTTCATAAACATTATGAACCTGCCTGTGAAAACAGAAGGAGGAAGTTTTCGTACTCTTAACCTTACGGGCAGAGTGATAGACGACTGTGAAGAAACAGGATTCATTTTTAAACGTGATATTATCTGGCATAAGACTAACGGAGTAAGAGCGCCTTTTGGCACATATCCTTACCCCGGCGGGATTCTCATTAACAACATGCACGAGTTTATCTTAGAATTCGAAAAGCCTTCTTCAAGATATGAAGCTTCTAGAAAATATTCACATCTCTCCAGAGAAATAAAGGATGAGTCTAAGCTTGACAAAAATTTCTGGCTGCAGATCAAGAATACAGATGTGTGGACATTTGCACCCCATGGAAGCGGGGGCAGAAGAACTCATCCGGCCCCATTTCCGCTAGAGCTTCCTTCGAGGCTTATCAGAGCGTTTACATTCAAAGGCGAGACCGTACTGGATCCTTTCCTGGGATCAGGAACCACACTCTTCTCGGCTGCAGTGCTGGGTAGAAACGGAATTGGATATGAAATCAACCCTTCTATAGCAGCACAGGCCATAGTATCATTGGAAGCAGAAAATGTGCACCATTTAGATATGGAAACGGCTACAGATAACAGTTCATGATGAGGCAGTGATACTGCTTTCCCACAAAAGCCAGACAGTCATATCAACTTAAAAGTTGAGTTTGGCGAGGGTGAAGGTAAAGTTCCGTTAAAGGCAATCTCTGAAAGAGCAGAAGCCTACAAGCCGAAAGAGCGAGTTAATTATAAGATGATAAAAGAGTACATAGAAGAAAAATATAGTTTTAAGGTACATGTCACATATATAATAGAAATAATGCAATATATGATTTGAAAATGGCAATCCTAAGTTGAAGCCGATTCTAAGGATGACGGTTTGACGAAAGAAGTAGAAAAATACATCCAACAACAAAATGAAGAACAGCTTAATGTGTTGGTAATGCGACTGAGAAAGGAGTTATATCTATAAATTTTGAACTTGTTAGACAAAGGCGTTTTGGTGTTAGAGTAACGATAAAAATTGCATTGGGAGAAATATAATGACAAAAAAGAAAAATGAGATGGCTATCCATAGCTCGGCAGCAGAATATCTGACATATGTCGCATCTATCGGAGATAATGCGGATATCGTGGAAATGCGCTATGAAGATGAGAATATATGGCTGACGCAGAGAATGATAGCACAGCTTTATGACGTAAGTTTGCCGACAATAAATGAGCATATTAAGAAAATATATGATGATAGTGAGCTTGTTGAAGAAGCAACTATTCGGAAATTCCGAATAGTTCAAACGGAAGGAACAAGACAGGTAAACCGTGAAGTTATCCATTATAATTTGCAGATGATTATTGCAGTGGGATTTAAGGTAAATAATGACAGAGCGATTCGTTTTCGGAAATGGTCGGGACAAATTGTTAAAGATTATACCATCCAGGGCTGGACAATGGATAAAGAGCGTCTGAAAAAAGGTCATATGTTCACAGATGAGTATTTTGAGCGACAGTTAGAGAACATTCGTGAGATAAGGCTTTCAGAGCGTAAATTTTACCAAAAGATTACTGACCTATATGCCACTGCTTTTGATTATGATAAGGATGCAGGGACTACCAGATGCTTTTTCCAGACCGTACAAAATAAAATGCACTGGGCAGTTCATAGACATACGGCAGCAGAACTTATTGTTGAACGGGCTAATGCGGAGAAAGAACATATGGGATTATCTACATGGGAAGCAGCTCCAAATGGAAAAATTGTAAAGGCTGATGTGTCAATTGCAAAGAATTATTTGAGTGACGAGGAAATGTCCTATATGGAAAGGATTGTATCTTTGTACCTTGATTATGCAGAATTGCAGGCGGAACGTCATATTCCAATGAGTATGGAAGATTGGGCAAAGCGGTTAGATGGTTTTCTAGAATTCAACGGAAGCGAGATACTTACGGGTGCAGGGAAGATTAGTGCAGAGCAGGCAAAACTCCATGCAGAGACAGAATTTGAAAAATATCGTATTGTACAAGACAGACTATTCATGTCTGATTACGATAAGTTTTTGATGGAATTAGAAGAAAAAGGAAAACAGAGTTTATAGAACAGGAAACAGCGGAAGGTAATAAATGATGTAAAAATGAGTACTAAGTATATTTTTGTGGGAAATGGATGTGCCATCAGTGTTAGTACTGTATAAGTATGGTCCGTATTTTCGTGATTTTGTGGGAATATGATTTGATTTATACTCATGATGAGAATCGAGTCGCCCCTGATGTTAAATCTGCATCGTGAACGCCAGGCTGCCAGCTTATCTGAAGACTCAGATACAGACATAGCAGTCATAGGCGGAGGCATCTCTGGGATGAGCGCGGCTTACTCTCTTTTGACACAGACGGATCGTCATGTCATAATTTTAGAAAGAAATCTACTTTCCAGCGGAGCTTCTGGGCATAATGCAGGACAGGCTGTTGCGGCATTTGAAGTCCCCTATCCAAAACTTATCCGTACATACGGAAAAGAGCTGACTGATAATACTTACGCTGCTGTAAACAATGCCGTTTCATCATTAAAATCAATGGCTGAATATGCATCTTCAGAGATTGCTGACGTAGAAGCTCTAGCCTTATTTTCAAACTTGGAGTCAGCGAAAGAAAGAATGAAGAATCCTGGATCTACCTGTTTGTACGTACCATCTGATTCTAATGAACCGGATGCTGTAAAACTTGACGATTTCAACGGACAGACATGGTCTTCAGGTTATGCTGCTGCAACAGGATATCATTCAGGAATAGTGAACTGCCCTTGTTTAATCGAGAATTTGGCAAACCGCCTTCTTGAAGATTATCCAGATCAATTTGAAGTTTATGAACATTCACCAGCGGATAAGATATCCTTGGAAAATGATGCTGCTCGAATAGTCTGCAACGGACATATTGTAAACTCTAGTTCAGTGGTTATGTGCACCAATGGATACGGTGGATTTTCTTTAGAATCTGGCTCTCCAATATCCTTGGATAATAAGATACAGCCTGTTGCAGGATATATGATAGGAAGATTGACCTCTCCAGCTCCTGCAGGAATAAGGTCGTACGTTCCCTCTAATCCTTCTGAACCTTATTATTATGTCACAAAAAACTTCGTAAATTCTCAATATGTGACATGCGCCGGTGGACTCGACACCAAGCTGACCAGCTGGAAAGATATAGAAACATGGACTCAGGATGATGAAAGAAAATGCTCCATGATTGAAGCATTTTTACTTCAAAAACTCTCGGGATTCAGCGGTCCGAGGAATTATCAGTGGAAAGGACTGATGGGCTATACAGATACGGGAGTTAGACTCGCTGGAAAGGATCCCAATTTAGACTCACTTTACTACAGTCTAGGATGCAACGGCATAGGAATTCTCCAGGCTGTTCTGTCTGCAGATGTGATCTGCAAACAGATTGATGGAAAGGCTTATCCCAGAACGTTTTTTGATCCGTTGGTTCAAAACCAGGATTCTACCGGGTATCCAGATGCAGTCCAGTTATCAATGCCGCCTTTTAGAGAGTAAACGTTTTTGCGGCCCAAATTTGAAAGATGTTGCGCTTCTCTGCCGCTTCTGATTCCGGTTTTGCAGTACAACACCACAACATTGTCTGGGTTCACCTGCCCGATCATATTCTCTGTATAACCAGATGGCATCAGCGCTGCCATGGGAATGTGTGCTGCTCGATAATCAAATGCATCTCTGACATCTACAAGACTCCAGTCGCCTGACCTTACATTATCGAAATTATCATTCAGCTCTTCTGGTGATATCATTTTGGGAGTCATGAAACACCCAGCCAGCCACATGTTAAAACTGATTTTGCGCTTTCATTGCGAGTGAAGGGGATGTACAATTTCTTCTTCTGTTTCTACGTGTATCATGACTGAAAGGCCTGGTATCGAGTTCTTTAGTTTTTCTTCGATGATGTCTGTGAGATGATGTGCCTCTGCCAAGGTGCATTTCCCATCAACACACAGGTGAAATTCAGCATATATTGTGTTTCCAGTTCTTCTTGTCTTCAGATCATGGTACTCGATATAACCGTTGATTCCTGAAAGAACATCATCAATGATCTTTTCCTCATCTGGACAATTGCAGTCCATAAGCTCTTGAGCAGTTTTCTTAAGAATGTCATATGCCATTTTTACAAGAAGAACAGCTACAACCATTGCAATAAGAGGATCAAGAATCATCAATCCTGTGACAGATGCAATTGCCAGTCCCAACACTACACCGCCAGAAGACACGACATCTGAAAATAGATGTTTCGCATCTCCTTCAAGAGCAATGGATCCAGATGCCCTAGAGGTTCTCAGCAGAACAAGAGCCATGATGCCGTTTATCGCAGTCGCTATTAGTGATACGACAATCGCATAGTTCAGATTTGAAGGCTCAATCGGAGATAACAGACGCTGGGCTGCCTCCCAGAATATAAGCACTGCTGCAATGAGTACAAGAACTCCCTCAATAAAACATGAAATATTTTCAGCTTTGTAATGCCCATATTTATGATTCTCGTCTGCAGGCTTGAGCGCAATATGGACAGATACAAGCATCATAATGGATGCAGCAATATTAACTATGGACTCAAGAGCGTCAGACAGAAGCGCAACGGATCCTGAAATCCCAAATGCCACTGCCTTGATCAAAAAAACAGCTATGCCACCGGCTACAGCTAGTCCCGCTGCATGCCTTTTGTCCATGAATGCGGTTATGATTATCTCGCTTTTTAAGTTGACGGCGAGTGAAATCTTTTAATTATCTGATCCATCTTCACATGCAGGTGCTAGAATTGGTTGATTTTCAGCCTTTCAAAGGAATATTACCAGTCTTGGGTGAGAATGAATGCATATGCCAGAGGGTTTCTCCGCCATATGATATAATCTCACCGGAAGAATTGAAAGAATTACAATCGCATGAATATAACATTACAAACATCACTTTAGGCGGAGAGAACGGTGATTATTCTGCAGCAGCAGAGAAACTCGCTTCTTGGATTTCCAAAGGGATTGTTGAGCGGGATAGAAGCGAATGCTACTATCTTTACCGTCAGAAGTTTAAAGACGGCGATCAGTGGCTGCAGAGGAATGGAATAATCGGGATTTTAAAAACCGAAGATTATTCAGAAGGAAATGTAATCCCTCATGAGGAGACTTTTCCTAAAGTAAAGGAAGACCGCTTGAACCTCCTCAAAGCCACCGAAGCGCATTGTGAGTCAATTTTTGGATTATATGATGAATCAGATGTAGATCTTGAATGCTTCCCAACTCAGAAATTATTCTCTTACACAGATGATCTGGGAACAGTTCATGAAATTCACAGAATTTCAAGCAGGGCTGCAGTCACAACTCTGCATTTGATGATGCGTCATAAGAAGATTTTGATTGCAGATGGGCATCACAGGTATGAAACTGCATACAGATACTCACAGGAATATCCAGATGAATCGATGAAATCATATGTGCTCTGCACGCTTGTGTCATCTCAGGACTCAGGAATGTTCGTAAGACCTACACACAGATTGGTTATGAATTTAGAATCAGACGAGTCTACAATCATGTCTGCAATAAACGAGCAGTTTGAAACTAAAGACGCAGACTCTCCAGAAGATGCACTGAAAGAAATGGATTCAATAGATGTTCCAGTTTTCGGCATAACCTTCCCATCTGGTAAAACAATTCTTGCAAAATACAACAATGCTCCCAGTGAGGATATGTGGAGCGTTGACACATATGTGTGCCAAGAGATCATGTTTAAAAAAGTTCTGGCTCCACTGGTCAACGGAGATCTTGAACTTTCATTCGATCATGATCCGTCTTCAGCAGTAAAGAAAGTTTCAGATGGCGAAGCCAAACTGGCAATTTTTGTAAAGGCACCATCACTCCAAAAGGTGTGGGAACTTGCAATGAAAGATCTTAAAATGCCTAAGAAAACTACATATTTCTGGCCGAAGATCTGGTCTGGCTTTGTTATTTACAAAATGAAAGAGCCTCAATAAACTGCGGATACCCGCATTTCCCTTCTTTTTTTTCTTTTTATGTACTAAATACATTCTGAGCATGGTTGCTAATTTTTCCAATCTTAACGCTTACCGTGTTGTCGGCGCAGGGGAACCATCATCTCAATCATATTCCCCTGCGCATATGAAGTGAGAATGAATTAAGTTAAGTTGAATTTGAGTTGATTGAAGTTTGATTGAAATGATTTTGATTTTTTTTATTTGAACTGTGATGATTTTGAATTGATTTATTTTGAGTTTGATTTTGATATGATTTTTGATTTTTGAAATTTATTCCTTTTCTGATTGAAATTTAATTTACGATGATGTTATTCATTGATATTTGATTTTTGAATTTGAGTTTTATTTTTTTGATTTGAACTTGTTTGATTTTGATTGAATTTGAAGTTTAATTTTGATATTGAAATATCTAATTCATAAATGATTTGAGTTTGATAAGTCTTGATTGAATTTGATTGTTATTTTCTGTTTGATTCATTGATTTTTAATTGTTTTTTGAATTGTCTGAACTGCTAAGTTTTATCTTATTTGTTCTTTCTTGTTCTTTTTGATTATTCTTTGTTTATTCTTGTTTTCTTCTGTTTTGTTTTTATTGTTTCTTTCTCATTTCTTTCTTTGTTCTCTTTTTCTTATTCTTATTGTTTCTTTGATATATTCTGTTTGTTTATTGATTGAATGTATTTTCTTCTGTTTTCTTTTTCTTTCATTCTTTGATTATTGTTCTGATTATTTTTCTTTTATTCTGTTCTTTGTTTTGTTTATTCTGTTTGTATTGAGTCTTGATTATTCGTTCGAATGCATTGATTGCGAATCGATTTGCAATTCTTATTGCTGATTGAGTTTGCAGTTTTGGTTTTGAAAAAAATTGTTTTTTTGTTTTTGATTTTGGTTTCTCTTTTCTTTTTTGAGTTTTGAAGTTAGAAAGTGATTTTAATTTCAGTCTTTGAGAAGAGAAGGCAAAAATGGTGATTGAATGAAAACAGAAAAGAGACTGACAATGGCTCTGAGCGTCTTAGTTGCGCTTATGATGCTAGCTGTCCCTCTCGCATCTTCAAGCAACTTGTTCGTGGATGGGGGACAGACAAACTCTAACGGCGATGCGCCAATGTTGAGCGCTTCGACCGGGTACACAGTCACATTCCAGTTGAATGCTGACGGTAAGAGTTTAGACCAAATTGAAAATTTAAATGACACTACTGATGCTGACGGTAGCGCCGTGAAAGGAGTCGTTAGCAAATTAAACGATCTTAATATCACTGGTGTTTCACAGTGGTACCTGAATGAGAGTGGAGATCTGTGCGCTTTAGTTATGTATGATAAAGATACTCCAGATGCCAACGTTCACATTCAAACTTTAATTAATGCGTTGTTTGATGAATCAGCCCCTAACGCAAGCAATATTTCAAAAGGTCTTGCATATAATTTAACATCATGGAAAGATACAAAGTCAAACCTATCATATGAATATTCTAATATTGATGGTTCTGATAACAGTGCAGTAATTAACTCTGATATGACATTCGCTGCCCAGTGGGAACTCAAGGAAGAAACATATATAGAAGTTCCTGTGAACGTTGTTGTTGACGGCGAAACAAAAGAATATTACAAAGCTTATGAATTAAAAGGAAACAATTCTAATCAGATAAATATCGTTGAGGATGACTTGAACGAAGCAATTCTTGATGCTGCTGATTTAAGTTTGTTTGGTATTGTAGTGTATGGAATGATAGCTGACTTTGTAAAATATGAACAAATCTACAAAGACGGAATTGTCACATATGGAAACGATAACGATCTTCCAGATGACAAGATGATTTCATCAAAAAGCACATTGACTGTAACGTATACATTCGATGATAAAAAATATTCAAAACTGACTGTATCATCTGCAGCCTTTGAAGATGGAAAAGATATTACTCTCTACATTAACAAAGCTTCAGTAAATATGATTACGTACAATACAGTATTAGCCTCATTATTTGTAGGATTTGAAAAGGTAACTGAGGGATATAATTTAATTGATGATCTTACAGCTATTGCAGACGCAGATGTAAAACCTGTATTAACACCCGATTCGGATAAGTTTGACCCTAGTAACATATTGACTGGTGAAGGGTATAATGAGATACTCACCGATGACGGCTACCTATTAAGCGGCTGGAACAACGGCGCTGAATTATTAAATTCAGTTAACTTTGTACCTTCTGGAACAACTCAGATTACACTTGATGCTGAACTGAATGGATACTATGTTATCTTCATGTCCAAAGGGGCTTATGAATTAGTATATGTTCCGTTTGGAGAATTAAGTGCTGACTTAGTAAAAACACTTGATGTTGCTGGTGTTAATCACTGGGCGTATGTCGCGTATAATAACTATAAATCCCTTAGCAGCTCTACAACATTCACAACATTCACAAGCTTTACAGACCGTGTGAAAACAACATTTGATGAATTTGGAAAAACAGCTGTAAATGGAGCCACTCCTAAAGAACCAGTTGCTGTATTAGTCGCATGCTTTGATCTTGCAAGCAAGACTGCATATGCAGTGTTTGATGCAAATAACTATGATGCAGCCGATTTATCAAAAGCATCCATCTCTGGAGACTTTGGGAATAAATATGTTAATAAAATCATCATTCCCGGAACAACATCCAAAGAGAGCAGTGCCAGCCTAATCTCTACGCCTGCTGTAAGCCCAGTATATGAAGAAGGCAACTTGTTCATTAATTACAGGACTTATGATACCACGGGCAGCAAGTGGATGGATTACGCTGCAAGTGGAGACGATGCCTCCAAATATTCCGAGGATGCAGATGATATTTCAATATACTCTGCAAATGTTGTTGGATATGCATATACAATTACATTCTACAACGGCAGCGATGTTGTCGGTATGCTCTATTATAACAAAGATGCAGTTGTAAATGATGACAGTATCGTTAACAGTCTTGTTGCATTCTTCCACAAGGGAACTGCATACGATGCTACTGGTCTCGATCTCAAAGATTCATCATTAGATAAAACAAAAGCATTCAACAGCATTCTCTACCCTGCTAAAGACGGATACTCAATATCCCAGTGGAAGGATGCTGACGGCAATGTAATGCTTGACAAAGTTGACAAAGAAAAGAAAACATACAGTGTCAAATTCGATAAAGTTTCATCTGACATGAGTTTCTACGCTAACTTCAAAGCAGAAGAGTACCTCATCGCATACAACGGTAACACTGCAACTGCAACAAACAACATGCCTCAGATCGGAACTGTTGATTCTTCTGTCAACTTATTCAGTGATGCTGCCTTCAGCAATGACGGCTACAAGCTTAAAGAGTGGAATACAAGGCCTGATGGAAAAGGTACAACCTATGCTTTAGGAGCTTCATTTACTCTTACTGGTGAACAGTATAAAGATCTGAAAGGAGTTCCATCTGGCAGCGGATTACCAGCGAACACCTATGAAAAGGGATTCACACTCTACGCTATCTGGGAGAAAGTCGGATCATCTGACAACCCAAGCGGCAACACTGATGGAGACAATGACAACAGCAACACAGACACATATCTGTTAGCTGGAATACTCGTTGTGATCATCATTCTGATCATCGTTGTTGCAGTTGTACTGAGAAAGAAGAACTGAAAACTTTAAAGATTGAAGAATAAACAATGAAAACTAACGAAGTTAGTATTCAGGATCTTTTTAAGATTCTGATATTAACTTTTACTTTTTTCTTTTTCTATTTCTTTCAATTGACAACAGTGGTGCAAATCATGAAAAACAAAGGTTTAACTGCATGTGGAATTTTAATAGAGATCAAATGTCAATAGAACCAATTTAAACTTCTCAACTGCAATCAAATTAGTTCTTTTTATAAGAGTAACGCACAGTGGATTAGCATTTAGTATTCTTCTATGCAGTTTAACTGTAAAACATGCTGGGATTAACGATATTATGATACGTTATCAAAGCTTGTTGAGATTATGTGTATTATCAATCCTAATTAAGATTCTGCCCGATACACGTCATGATCGATTATGCAACAAGATGCTAAACAATTACTCCAATTCTTTTTCTATCTCTTCAATAGTCGGCAGACTGCTTTGTAAATCTTCTGGTAGCACTTTAGTAAGCTTATCCTGCCAGTCAGCAACACCGATGGGATTTTGATATCCTGCCAGTGAGTATTCTACAACCGTCTTATTTTTTCCTTTAACTAACAACAGTCCGATTGTTGATTTATCATCAGGATGTCTGAGTACTTCATTTACTGCGTTTTGATACATGTTAAGCTGGCCGATGAATCCTGGCTCAAAATCACAAGCTTTCAGTTCAATAACCACATAACATCTAAGCTTTAGATGATAAAATAGTAAATCAATGTAAAAATCCTGTTTGCCTACTTCTAAATGTACCTGTCTGCCTACAAAAGCAAACCCCTGACCCAATTCTAGTAAGAAATTTTGAATGTGATCGATCAGATTCTTTTCGATCTCTACTTCTCTACGAGGAACGTCTGTTCCTAAGAAATCGAATAAGTAAGGATCTTTGAAGATTTGATTTGCTGCATCTGATTCTGCTAGTGATAAAGAGTTTTCAAAATTGTTGACGGTTTTTCCTTCTCGAAATATCAATCCGCTGCGTATCTGTAAATCTAGTACGTTGCTGCTCCACCCTTGTTCTAAAGCTTTGTTTGCGTACCAGATACGGCTATTCTGATCGTTTAGTTTATCCATTAGGTAAATGTTGCTTCTCCAAGGTATTTGTGCAGCAAGCTGTTGCATAATTTCATAATCAGTCCAGGTTTCAGCAAATTTCCGCATATACTTGATATTTCGAGGCGAAAACCCTTTCATTTCAGGAAATATATCTCTTAAGTCCTGAGACATGCGGTCAATTACCTTTGCTCCCCAACCTTCTTCTTGCTGTTTCTGCAGAATGGCTTTTCCTATGTTCCAATACAGGCAGATCATGGCAGTATTGGCATGCGAAATAATTGAGAATCTCTGATTCTGAATCTGTTCTTTAATCTTTTCAATAAATTGTAAGTAAGAATCACCTACTTCGGCTAAATTTGGAGCAACAGGAAAAATCACTTCATCATTGTTTTTTCCCATTTTTTTTCTTTCATCTTTCAATACCATATGAACAAGCACGCAATGATTATGAACAATATATCATTTCTCATCATTGCCATTTCACCTGATTGATTTACTTAGTTTAAAATATAACTTCAAGCGCAGGGGAACGTCATCTCAATCATATTCCCCTGCGCATTCACTGTCATGATTGAGTAAGATGACTTTAGTTTGAGTTTTGAAGTTTGAAAGTTTGATGATTGAATTTTGACATTCATTTTGTTGAATTGATTTTGATTGAACTTGATTTATTTGTTTTGAATTTGAAGTTTAATTTTGATATTGAATTTTATTGTTTTTGATATGTCTGAATTGATTGATAGATTTGGTTTAGATTCTCTGATTTGTCTGGATTGATTTAGAATTTAGTTTGTTTTGACTGTTTTCTTTTGATTATTCTTTTCTTCTTTCTTCTGTTTTGTTTATTCTTTTCTCTTTGTTTGATTTATTCTTTCTATTTTCTCTTTTCCATATTGTTTCTCTTTTTCTTCTGTTTTGTTCTGTTTGTTTTGTTTATTGATTTTGTTGGAGTTTGTTTTGTGATCGAATGTATTTTCATTGTTTATTCTTTTCTATTTTCTTTCTGTTCTTTGTTTTATTGAATGCATTGATTGCGATTATTTGGTTTTTAGTTTTTGAATCGATTTGCAATTCTCTTTCTCTTTTTCTTTGTTCTTTGATTATTCTCTTTTGTTTATTCTTCTTCTTTCTCTTATTCTTTCTTTGTTCTCTTTGTTTATTCTTTCTTTTCTTTGATTATTTTGATTATTCTTATTGCTGATTGAGTTTGCAGTTTTGGTTTTGAAAAAAATTGTTTTTTTGTTTTTGATTTTGGTTTCTCTTTTCTTTTTTGAGTTTTGAAGTTAGAAAGTGATTTTAATTTCAGTCTTTGAGAAGAGAAGGCAAAAATGGTGATTGAATGAAAACAGAAAAGAGACTGACAATGGCTCTGAGCGTCTTAGTTGCGCTTATGATGCTAGCTGTCCCTCTCGCATCTTCAAGCAACTTGTTCGTGGATGGGGGACAGACAAACTCTAACGGCGATGCGCCAATGTTGAGCGCTTCGACCGGGTACACAGTCACATTCCAGTTGAATGCTGACGGTAAGAGTTTAGACCAAACTAATGTTGATGATGACTTTATTAGTAAGTTAAAAACTGCCACCGAGGAAGATAACGATCTTAAGGGTAAAGTAACATGGTACTTAAATGAAAATAGTGATCTGTGTGCTTTAATCATTGGTGACGCGCATATTCAAAACCTAATTAAAGTATTATTCAGTAGTAACGACTCAAAAATTAATAAGGGAGCTGCATATAAATTACTCTCTTGGAAAGATGCAGATACTGGCATGATATATGATTCAAGCGTATCTGGATCAGATTTAATTAAAAAAGACATGATATTCGCATCTCAGTGGGAGTTACAGTCAGGATATGTAGAAGTTCCTGTGACTGTTAACTTTGACGGTGATGTAAAAGAGTATGTGAAAGCATATGAGGTTGATGCAAATGGAAAGATTGCAGTTATTGTAGACAAATATAACAACGATGGAACTCTTGATACCACTGTTAAGGGATTACAGAATGCAGTCGAGACAGTTGGAGACCTCAGCACTGATGGCTATGTAATAAATGCTACAGAGAAATTATTACCAGTTTACTCGAATGGTGTAGTAACATATGGAGACAACAAAGCACTTCCAACTGATGGAAAAATCCCGTCTACAAGCTCATTAACTGTAACTTACACATTTAATGATGCTAAATATGCTAAACTTACAGTACATTCTATTGCATTCAAAGACAGCAAAGATGTAATGTTATATGCTGACAAAGCTACACCATATGATTATTCTATGATTTTAGCTGCAGTACAAGCGGAGATCGATAGTGATAAAACAATACCAATAACACTTGCTAAAAACGATGACGACTCATTAAAGTACGAATCAGATGGAGTGAGTATTAAAACAAGTGATGGAAAGTATTTAGTTACAGGCTGGAACGAAGGTGCTGCACTTTTAGAGAGCACAATTCAGACAACAGCTGTTGAATTCACACTTGATGCTAAACTGAATGGATACAACGTTGTATTCATGGTAAACGGTCAGTATGAAGTTAAGTTCGTTGAGTTTGGAAAGTTAAGCGAAGATCTCTGCACTCTTGATGTTTCAGGTTTGAATCACTGGGTATGGATTCCGTTTAAAGATGTTGCTGAAAATATTAAACTTGGTCTCAGTGAGATGACTGGTCTTGAAGGAATAAACCTTAAGCAGAGTGATTTGAAAGGAAACACATTATTCCAGACATTTAGCTTTGCATCTCAGAGCAACATTGATACTGTAGAGAAAGTTGCTGCTTCAGTAAGCAGTGTCGATGTTCCATCTGTTGTGTTTGTTGCCTGTTTTGAATCAAGCGCCAACACTGCCTATGCAATATTTGATGCTGGCACCAATGGATACTTTGGAGACAATGAAAACGTTGATAGAATTGTAGTTACTGGAAAGGGAAACACTACCCAAACTAAGTCTGCTAGCATAGTCAAACCAGTATCTAACTTAGTTTACGAAGATAAAACTGTATTCCTTGGATACTCAGGCTATACAAACGATTCAAAATATAATCTATCTTCGATACAGACATTTACTGCAATGCCAGAATCCTATGAGCATATTGTTACATTCTATATAGACAATGAAGTTAGTGCTAAACTGTACTATAAAGGAGCATTAGCTGTTGATCCAGACGACAATACTGTATCTGGAGACTTAGTTGCTTTTGAATATAAAGGAAACATCTACGAAGCTAGCGTTGCTAACTTTGAAAAAGCAGTAGAAGCTCTCCAGCCTAAAAAAGATGGATATAACTTCGTTCAGTGGAATGATGTTGATGGAAAGAAAGTATTTTCAATTGCAACTGCAGCAGATAATAAAATTACAATTGAAGCCGGTGATGGATTCCCTAAGGATGGAATAAAGACTGACTTCAGCGTGTACGCTCAGTTCGATGCTAAATCATATACAATCAAATACGTCAACACATTCGAAGGAACTCAATCTCAGACTGCATATGTCGATCAGAATGTTACTCTCTATGGAAAAGACACCTTTATTCATGAAGGATACACTCTGAAAGGATGGTCTACCGTTCCTGGAAACAGCGGAAGCAATTATGATCTCGGTGCAACATACTCTCTGAATGGAGCAGATTATAAGAAACTCGCTGGAACCGATGATAGCAAAGACGTAGTAATCGAACTCTACTCTGTCTGGGAATACAACGGCGGATCTGATGTTCCCGGCGGCAACACTGATGGAAACAATGACAGTGACAACACTGCATTATATCTCATCGCTGGAATGCTTGCTGTAATTGCAATTCTTGCTATTGTAGGAATTGTACTGATGAGAAAGAAGAACTGAAAACTTTAAAGATTGAAGAATAAACAATGAAAACTAACGAAGTTAGTATTCAGGATCTTTTTAAGATTCTGATATTAACTTTTACTTACTTTTTTTCTATTTCTTTTGTTCGATTTTGTGAAACTTTTACTGAATTTAAATTTTAAAAAAAGAAATTTGAAAAGTCAGAGATTAAACTCTGACTTTAATTGATTTTACTTAAGTGTTTTTTTACTTTCAGTTCTTCTTTCTCAGTACAACTGCAACAACGATGATCAGAATGATGATCACAACAAGTATTCCAGCTAACAGATATGTGTCTGTGTTGCTGTTGTCATTGTCTCCATCAGTGTTGTCACCAGATCCTGATCCAGAGCCAACTTTCTCCCAGATTGAGTACATTGTAACTGTTACATCCTCGCCAATCAGATGACCAGGGGTATCTTTCAGTTTCTCATACTGCTCTCCAGATAGGGTAAAGTTTGATCCGAGATCGTACTTAGTTCCGTTTCCGTCAGCTCTGTCGCTCCATCCTATGAGTTTATACCCTTCTTGAATGAATACTGAGTCTCCAAATAATTTCAGTGTCTCATCTACATCTGCAATTTGAGTGGTCGCATAGATTGATGATGAATTGAAAGTATTTGCATACTGTACAATATATGGTTTAGCATCAAACTCAGCAGAAACTGTAATATCTCCAGTCAGTTTTTCAATGGATTGTTTTGAGCTTGTGTAACTACGGTAATCCGTATCAGTAATTTCTGGTGTAATAACATCGCTGATTACTTTCTTTCCTTCGGCACCATTCCACTGAACAAATTCGTACCCAGCTTTAAGAGGAGATACTATATTTGCAAATGCATCTTTAGCTGTGCTTGATCCACCTTTTGCATCGGCAGCTTTGTACATCTTTCCATCATACTGATATGCGACCAGGTTTGTTGTTAAATCAGTATTTGAGATGGCAATTGTGTTTGAAGCGCCCTGAGAATAATATAGAACTCCAATTACTGAACCGTTAGCTGAGAAGCTCATTGTCCATTTGTATGATTCAATCTTGGCAGTGTATGAAGACACGTCATTCTTTTTGTTGTATTCCTGAGATGATGAGTATACAATTGGATCATCCTTTGAAGCATCTTTTGTGTATGTATATTTACCATCAGTCCGCTTATAATCTGGGGTCATCCAGCCGATGAATACATTCTTTCCTTCTTTTTCAGGTGTAGCTGGAAGCTTAGATATCGGTGTGTTTACTTCACCAGGAATTACAATTGTTTTAACAAGTTCATCCCCAAAGTCTGCAGTACCTGCATTGAATACGGCATATGCTGTTTTATTTGCAGGCTGGAAGCATGCTATAAGAATGAATGTATCATTTGATTTTCCAGCAGTTTCAGCATCTTTTATATCATCTGGTGAAAAACGGAATTCTTTGAATGTAGAGAATGCATCTGATACGTATGCCTTACCAGTGACAGGACTGACCCAGTGATCAACACCATTAGTATCGAGTTTAGTCAGGCTTGCACTTAACTCAGTTCCGAATGGAACCTCAACAACTTCGAATTCGCCATTCACCATGAATACGACTTTGTATGAGTTTGTATCAGCATCAAGTGTTAAGGAAGTCTCAGTCACTTTTTCTGTGCTGTTCAAAAGAACAGAACCATTCCATCCTGTAAGAACGTATTTATTATTTTCTACAGGCAGTTTCCCAGTTGCAGAGTTAAAATCAGTCATATCTCCGGTTATATATGGAGCTTCAAAATTTTCTGGGCCAGATAAATCAGGATCAGTAAGGAACTTTAATAAGTCTGCATATGTGAACGAAGATCCCTTGTATGCATAGACTGCAACGTCTTCATCAAACAATATCGAAGAGATTGTTAATTGTGTGTATGTTGAGATAAGTTCAAAGTTTACATTGAAGCTGTTCTGAGAGTTTCCAGACACATAATCAGCATATTTCTTCTCACCTGTTTCTTTAGAATCGTAAACTACTTTTTTGTTAGAATCAGTTGTGAGAATATTGTAAACTGGTACGTAATAACCTTCTGTAGGAGCAGGATTCATCAGATAATTGGTAATCAAGAATCCATCAGATCCTACACCTGCAATTGATTCGCTTCCAGGCCTAGTTTTATTGAAAACGGTAGCGGTGCTCAAAGAAGTTTTATTAAGACTGAGTGATACATTAAACTCGATGATCGGGTTACCATCAGCGTCTTCTGTAACTAAGTATGCTTTCACATATTCTTTCGTCTCACCGTCAATGACTACATTTACTTTGAATTCTTTGAAATCATATGTAACTTCAATGGGGTCAGTATTTGCTGACGCGGTGGGAGTAGTAGAAGGATTGCTACCTGTGTTATCAGTATTTTCAATATATGCCGTTACGCTCTTTAATTCCCAGTTGGCAGTATAGTTCATATTTTTTTCTATTTTTGCATCACTATCTGCATAATATGAGTTACCATCAGTTCCCTTCCATGAAACTAAGTCATAACCTTCCCTAGAGTCAAACACAAGTGTGTTTAAATTGGTTAATACATTTCCAATTGTAATTAATTTTAAAGAATCTCCAGTTCCAGTAGGCTGTTTAACATAGGCAAGAATTCTATCCTCCTGAGCAGTCTTTCCTTTTATAAGTGAGAACTCAATGCTGCCAGCTGTAGCATTATCACCGTCTCCTTTTGTTCCAATATTATTGGTGGCAGAAGCAGTGCCATTAAATGTACTCTTTAAGTTAGCAGCATCTAAGCTGTTTTCAGGTACGTTAAAGTCAAAGTACAATACGTAAGTGTCTCCGGCAGCACCTAAGTTTGGCGCATCGCCGTTAGAGTTTGTCTGTCCCCCATCCACGAACAAGTTGCTTGAAGATGCGAGAGGGACAGCTAGCATCATAAGCGCAACTAAGACGCTCAGAGCCATTGTCAGTCTCTTTTCTGTTTTCATTCAATCACCATTTTTGCCTTCTCTTCTCAAAGACTGAAATTAAAATCACTTTCTAACTTCAAAACTCAAAAAAGAAAAGAGAAACCAAAATCAAAAACAAAAAAACAATTTTTTTCAAAACCAAAACTGCAAACTCAATCAGCAATAAGAATAATCAAAATAATCAAAGAAAAGAAAGAATAAACAAAGAGAACAAAGAAAGAATAAGAGAAAGAAGAAGAATAAACAAAAGAGAATAATCAAAGAACAAAGAAAAAGAGAAAGAGAATTGCAAATCGATTCAAAAACTAAAAACCAAATAATCGCAATCAATGCATTCAATAAAACAAAGAACAGAAAGAAAATAGAAAAGAATAAACAATGAAAATACATTCGATTACAAAACAAACTTCAATTCAAATTCAAAAACTAAATCAATAATTCAACAAAACAAACTTCAATCCAAAATCAAAACAATCAAAAACTAAAAACCAAATAATCAAAACAATCAATCAAACAAAACAATCCAAGTAAATCAAAAGAACGAACAATCCAGACAGAATAAACAAAAGAATCAAATCAAAATAAACTAAGTCCTGACATATCAAAAAATCAAATCAAAAATCAATCAATTAATACTTACACAAATCAATCAAATTCAAACTCAACTCATAATTCTCAATGTAATTAGTATCAAAATCAAAATAAAAGAGCTCAAACTCAAAACTTCAAACTTCAATCAACTTAACTTAATTCATTCTCACTTCATATGCGCAGGGGAATATGATTTGATTTATGACGTTCCCCTGCGCTTGATGATTGCACACCATCTTCTCATTGCTAACAGATATATAGATTTCAACATAATATGCAACAGACTAAGATGAGAGAATTTAACATTACTGGCGCGTGCATTCCTAAGAAACATTACATGGTTAACATAAGTGATAAGTTGGATCACATACTCAATTTAGTAGATAATGAAAAATATTTTGTTATAAACAGACCCAACCAATATGGAAAAACTACAACGCTTAACCAAGTGAGAAGAAAGCTGTCTGATAAATATATTATAATATGTATCAGTTTTGAAGTGTGGGAAGAGAATGCCTTCTCATCCGAGAGGCTATTTGTTAACGAATTTATAAATGCTGTGAAAAAATCCCTCATTCTTAATAACGCAGACCCAGAGTCTATAGCTAACTGGCAGAATATAGATGCTTTGATTAGCCCTATGACCAATCTTGGTCAGAATATTGTATCTCTTGTAGACTCATCAGATAAAGAAATAATACTCATAATTGATGAAGCAGATAGGTCAAGAGGAAACCAGATATTAATTGATTTTTTGGGAATGTTAAGAGCAAAATACCTTTCAAGAAATGAAGGAATAGATATTGCATTTAAAAGTGTTATTTTAGCTGGGGTTCATGATATTAAAAATTTAAGACTGAGACTACGGGCTGATGATGACTATGTATACGATTCTCCGTGGAATATAGCTGCCCCGTTTGACATAGATATGTCTTTTTCACCTGGGGAAATCTCAACTATGCTAATCCAATATGAAAACGATCATAATACTGGAATGGATATAGATACAGTATCAAATAGACTTTACTATTTTACAAACGGTTATCCATTTTTAGTTAGCTACATCTGTAAGATCATTGATGAAAAGCTCTCAAAAGAATGGAATTCTGATGGAATTGACAAGGCCGTGAAAATGTTTTTGGGAGAGAAAACTACTCTAACTGACAGTTTGATTAAGAATATTGAAAATGACAGGGAACTTTATGATTTGGTCTATACCTTGTTGGTTACCTTAGATCCTATTGATTATATTTCATCCAACTCTACAATTGAAAAAGGTGTAATGTATGACATCATTTCAAAAGGAAATAATAATAAGGTCGTTATTTCAAATAAGATTTTTGAGCTGTATATCTACAACCACTTAATGTCCAAAAAGAAATTGTCTCGAAATATTGGCAGCACGGATGACATGAATAGAAAATATGTTTCAAATGGTAAGCTGGATATGAACAAAATACTTGACAGTTTCAAGAATTTTATGCATTCAGAATATAGAAACAAAGACGAAAATTTCATAGAGCGTGAAGGAAGATTGCTGTTTCTAGCATTTTTAAAACCCATTATAAATGGATCTGGCTTTTACTATGTAGAAGCGGAAACCGGAGAAGACAAACGCATGGACGTTATAGTCACATACGGAAAAGAAGAATTTATAATTGAATTAAAGATCTGGAGAGGAGCATCGAACATGAAAGAGCTCTTAATCAACTTACAGACTATCTTAGCCTGATGAATCACGATGCTGGATATCTCCTCACATTTTCATTCAATAAGCATAAAGACACTGCAAGTTCCTGGGTAATCCATAGTGATAAGAAAATATATGATGTTGTTGTGTAATTTATTTCAAATTTAAAAACAGCATTAGAACCAATAATGCAAAATATGAGAATATTTTCGGATGTTATTTGATTTACACATACAAAGAATACATGACAATAAGCTCAAAAATGTATGGCAATATAAGAAAATCCTGCAAATGACTTAGTTTTACAATGTTAACAACAGCGAAAGATATATTGCTTAATTTGCGATGTGTAATTGATTTAAATGACAATACCCAACGCACTTTATTTGGATTGCCCATCCTGTGGCGAGAATGCCGTGCATGAGGTTCTCAGAGGTAAAATGGGAAAGAAGCAGGACACACTCGAGGCAACCGTAAAGTGCCAAGAATGTGGCCACACATACACAACCGTAGTAAGGGAGCCAGAATCACTAAAGATACCAATCATTGTCTCTGACAGAAGCGAATCTCATAGAGAAGAGATTGAACTCATGGAAGATGAGATTCTCAGTGTAGGAGACGAGATATTCCTCGGAGAAAGCCAGCTGCTGGTTACGGCAATAGAATCTAAAGGAAAGAGAGTTGAAAACTGCGAACCTGCCAACATTGATACAATCTGGGCTAAAAAGTTCGACCATGTAATAGTTAAGATTTCCATCAATAAGCATACCCAGACGATACCTGCAGAGCTGGAGGCACTCCCCGATGAGGAGTTTTATGTAGGCGACCTGATGACAATCGGCACAGAAAAAGTTGCAATACACAGCATAAAAACAGCATCTGGTATGGTAAGACGCGGCAGTGCTGAAGCAAGAGATATCGTCAGGATATACGCCAAAGCCGTAAGGACAACTTACTCTTGAATCACATAAGGCAGGATGTCGGCGATGGTCTCGCTTTTAACGACTGCGTCGGCACCTTCCACAATCTTTTCATCGATTGGGTTGAAAGCGATTCCAAAGGAGCATTCTCTGAACATCGGCAGATCTGAAAAGCTATTGCCTATTGCAAAAGTCCTGTGTTTAGTGGTGTTATACTTTTCCTGAAACTTCACTACATACTGACCCTTGTCTTTCAGATCTACATTCGAAATTCCATCGCCGGTGAGGAAACCATCTATGTCTCTGTCCAGATCATTTGCAATATATGCATCAAAACCGCATTCTTTGGCGATTCTTGCTGCTGTAGCCATCAGTCCGCCGCTGATGATTATGCATTTTATATCAAACCAGTGAAGTCTGCGTACAGTTTCTCTTATGCCGTTAATCACCGGCACATTTTCTAAAATCTTTGCAACATCATCTACGGTAATGCCGGGATACTTATCCATCCACCTCTGGATATCTCTCCGCATAAATTCCTCATCATCGATTTCTTTATTTAGATAGGCTTTAAAATCGCTGCTGTTGTCTATACCAAGTTCCTTGTTTATCCAAGACCAGGAACTGGAATAATTAACGAGTACTCCGTCCATGTCAAAGACTGCCAGATCATATTTGGTCAGACCATTTGACATGAATGAATTAGACTCCGCAGCCATATCTGCAGCACAACCATAGTTATTATTTAATTTTGCGCAGACAGGCCTCTGCTGACAAATGCCCTGCTGTTGTTAAATATCCGCGTGCACATTGGATAATCAATGATAACCATTCTGGGCGTAGGACATGTGTTTGACATCGCCAAACAAGTAAGACACATTATTCTGCAGTCTGATTCAAAAGCAGTCTGTATAGAACTTGATCCAGTCAGGTATCATGCATTGCGTAATCCAGATAAGGAAAAAGCCAAAACAGGCCTGACTTATGACATGATGGCAAGTTTTCAGAGCAAAATAGCCGAAGATTACGGCGGAGAAGCCGGTGACGAGATGATCGCTGCAGTGGATACTGCGACAGAGATGGGGATTGCATTCTGTCTGATCGATGTCGATGCTCGCTCCTTATTTGACAGGATTCTCAAGGAAATGACATTCGGTGAAAAAGCGAAACTGTTCTTTTCATCATTTGCCGCCCTGTTTGTAAGAAAGAAAACCATTGAAGAGGAGTTAAGCTCCTATGAAGACAATACCGAACTGTACATGGCAACCATGGGAAAACAGTTTCCTACAATGAAAAGAATTCTGGTAGATGAACGCAATGAGATCATGTCCAAAAACATAATCAAAGCTGCAGATATGTATGGAGATGTTGCAGTAGTCATCGGCGATGGGCATGTAGACGGAATTTTAAAGATTCTTGGAGACAGGGAGACGAAAGTATTCCGCTTGAAAGACATCAGAAATATGGAGTTCCCCGAATCAGACGTCAAGCTTGAACAGGACAATCTTACGCTTAAATACAGTTTTGAACAAAAGATTGAATGAATTTTTTTAAATCATATAACTCGTTAATGGACTCATGCGTGTTACTCTTCTGTCTTACACTAAAGATGCAGAAAAACTATGTTCTTCAGCGGCCAGATCATGTTATTCATCTAAAGGTGCAGATGAGTTGATGGAGAGATGGAATGAAGAAAAGATGGAAGGGTGGCTGGGAACCCCTCTGAGCAGCGGACACTATTCTGTTCTGGAACACGCATCATATACCTTTTCTGTAGAAGGAGTATCAAGAGCGATGACTCACCAGCTTGTGAGGCACAGAATCGCTTCCTATTCGCAGCAGTCACAGAGATATGTTTCGATGGATCATTCTCAGTACATCATGCCGCCTTCTGTGGCAGAAGATAAAGAAGCCGCTGAAAAATTCAAAAAGATGATGGACAGCGTCTGGGAGTGTTATGATTTTCTTACTTCCAGAAATGTGCCGGCTGAAGATGCCAGATATGTGCTTCCGAATGCATGTTCCACCAATATAACTGTAACAATGAATGCAAGGGAACTTCTGCATTTCTTGGAACTGAGAACCTGCCGCAGAGCTCAGTGGGAGATAAGAGAAGTTGCCGAAGAAATGCTGAGATTGGTGAGAGATGTATCTCCCTACATCTTCCATAATGCCGGTCCCAGCTGCATCTCCAAAGGTCATTGCCAGGAAGGAAAAATGAGCTGCAAAAATCCTAGGACTGAACTCATGCCCTCCTCTTCAGAATGATGTATGCGGCTGCAATGCACAGAGTTCCGGCGGAAACTGCCGCTGTGAGACAGACAACACTGTTAAGTGGCAGGTAATCTGGAGCTTCTCCGCTTACAGTAAGTTTCAGTACGCCTACCCAGGGAATTTCAGCAGCAGCCACTCCGATTATATCTTCATCAAGGATCGGGGAATCCACTGAAGATAATGAAGTCTGATCTATGTATCCCACTGTACCCAATTTGGTATTTCCTGTATTGTTGTCGCCCATGGTTAAAAATCCGCCGTGAGGGTCATTTCCCATTTTTTTCAGGATTTTGTCAAGATCAATCGGGACTGTAATATTCTTGAATCCTATGTTATAAAGGTAGACAATACCTCTCAGGTTCTCCCAGCCTCCATTGGATGTAGACCACATCCATTCAGGGAGCAGCGACAGCTCTGGAATATTGAAAGTGCCGTCTCCATTGTAGATGACTCTGCATATTGCCCTGTGGATTATGGGAATGTCTGAAAGATCAGTATGATAAAGAACCACATCTCCATATTCTCCAAACTGAGTGTATCCTTCTGAAACAGACTGTGCATAAGTCATGATCTCTGAAGGACTCTTTTGATAGTCAATGATTACAAGATCTCCAGTATCTAAGATGCCCAATTCGCTTTTGTTGTCATCGTGCTGCATGCTTCTTGAGGAAATCACCATCGGTGGTGAGAGAATCGATTCGAAAACTGCAAGTGTCAAAAGAGAAACAAGTACCAGCGATGCAGCAATGGCTAGAATTTTGGAACGTTTCACAGATGTAACTACGTAGCTGATAGCGAATAAAACCGTTCGTTCCCTTGGAAAATTATTATATAGCGTATTAACCTAACCACCGCTACCAGGTGGAATAATGGGAAATATCAGACCCACTTACATTAAAAGGATTGCTCTCGAACTTGCACAGAAATATCCAACTTTGTTCAATGAAGACTTTGAAAACAACAAAGAATTGGTTTCCAAATTGACAAATGTAGACTCAATTGTCATGAGAAACCGCATAGCTGGTTACGTTACCCGTTACTGGCAGAATATGGAGCAGTAAGCTCTTCATATTCTGCCAGGCGCGCCGTGCAGGCATATTTTTATCAATCTTAGCTGTAAGCATGACATTTTACAATTTTTGATATGTTTTAAACACCCTCTCGAGACAAGCTACGCTGCGAAAGGGGTTAATATGGGAACATGATACAGGAAGTTGCCCGAGTGGGGTAGCTTGGATATCCTAAGAGATTGCGGATCTTTAGACCCGGGTTCGAATCCCGGCTCGGGCGCATCTCTCATTCTTCTAATTCAATTCCGTGGATCGAACCTATTTCTATTTTCCCTGGAGGAAGTATTCTGGAGATTTCTTCTTCTGGAACTGCAAAGGCTTTAGACAGCTTGGAAGAAATTTTCCCGGCATCTGTTTTTCCAGGAACAATCACCACATATCTGCTGGACTTTGAAGAAACAGACTTCACAGGTCCGCACATGATTTTTCTGCCGCCTTCATATTCTATTTCTCCTACAGCAAGTTCCAGAGGCAGGTGATAAATGTAATTTCTTTTTCCTCTGATAACGAATGCTCCCCTGGGAACGAATTCTCCTGACTGCGGCATCTTGCTCACCTGATCCGGGAGTACCCAGTATGCTGTGCCTTCCTGAGCTCCTGTCATCCAGGCTTTTGAGTGAGACAATGCGAATGCGCAAACTTCCTCCATTTCTTCTTCGTCTGCCTCAGCTCCATTTACAATTACTGTGCTGGGAGCCCCATGAATATCAGCATGGGCAAATTTTTCTGTAGCTTTGAGATGCTTTTTTACAAGTTTGTCATTAGAGTGAGCATCTCTGCCAGCAATAACTAAGTGGCCGTTTGAAGTTATGAACCATTTATACCTCTCAAACCAGTATTCTTTCGTCTTTACTGCTGCTGTTTTGGAGTTAGAAGCGTCCTTTTCTGTTTCTTTCACCCTTTTAGCCAGTTTTTTCTCGGTGTCGGCGAGAGCATCCTGCGCTCCCTTCGCCTTAGCTCTGGCATCTTTAGATAATGAATAAAGCATGTTGGCATTGCCCTCTATGGAAAGAGTGTAGTCCAAAAGAACCTGTCTCTCAGCGACAGTTACTTTCATAGTATGATTTTTAGGATCGATCTCGCTGATTACTGAATGAGGTTTGACAGTCTCTCTGATTTCATCCCATGTTTTTCCTTCTACAATTTTGCTGAATTTTTTCAGGAAAGCATCAACATCTGAATACTGAGAGTAGATAGCTTCAGCCTGCTTAGAATAGTCTTCTGCAACTGCCAGCTGAGCATCAATGGCTTCCTTTTGTCTTGTATATAATCTTTTGAGTCTGCTTACTTCCTTATCTTCCTGAGGTTCATCATTTCTGATATTTTGTACATAGTGATGAATCGCAGTTGAGAAGTTTTCATATTGTACAGTTTCAAAACCTTCATGCTGTTTCAATGGAATGGGAGAGACATCTTCCAGTTCTTCATTGATGATTATCTCTCTGGCACTGATGGAGTTCTGCGCCTCTGAAAACATCAGTTCGATCTGGTCATAAAGAGTCCTGATATTTTCTTCGGTAAGCTCTGCTGCCTTTGTATTCTTCATTATGCCTGCTCTCAGACAGGCTTCTTCTGCATATTGCCCGCCTATGTTAATCTCAGTAGCCAGCGTTCTCACGGCATCTGAAGATGAAGCAGCCACTGTCTGAGAAAATGAGCCGTAATCCATATTGCGAGGGTTGAATTTTGTCTGCGGGAAGGCGTATTCAACACCTGGACGTACTTCACGATGTCTCCATTTCCTGGAGATGATTGAGTTCAGAATTTTTCCTTCCGAGACAAGAATGAGGTTTCCACCGCTGAATAACTCAATAATCAGCTGATATTTGGCCTCAGCTCGTTCAAGATCAATCAATACTATCCTGTCAAACTCTCTCTGAGATACTTTTACAACTCGGAGATTGCTCAAATGCTTTCTGAGATTGACTGCAAATTCTGAGGGAATATCTGGAATATCTGGTTTCCCTGGTGCAATATACAGCCATTTCAGGTCTTTGAGCAGTACTTCTTTTCTTCCGTCTGGCGAGTTGACGCGTAATAGGACGTTTCTTTTATCCCAATGAAAAATTTTGTCTACATATCCGCCCACGATAGCCTGCAGTTCAGATGTCATCGCAAGAATATCGAACGCGTTCATCTCGTCTTTCATAGATATCCTTACAGCAAAATAACAGATAAGCTTTGCCGGCAGGCTTTAATTATCCGTTAGTATGTATACGGTGTGTTGATAGACATACAAGACGTAATTATGCAGAGGCTGGGACAGCTTGAAGAAGACGGTGCCGATGAGTATGAGATGGAATTTGAGATTCTAACTCAGGATAACCTAGGCATAATCCAGTTTTTCGATGATGATGTACTTCTGGGAACGGAGTTTGTTGAGACACACGTAAGTTTACAAAGAGAAGATCTACTCGATGATTACCTGGACGCATATGAAGACGGTTTTGTTACAATAATTGTTCCAGATGATGCATATTTCGAAACTGTAGAACACATAAAGAACGAATTGGATGAAGCGGCTGATATTTACAGTTACAGTGCTTTGGGGATTCGTCCTACACCCATGGCAAGTTGATCCCTACTTCTTTTAGATTTTATACATACAATCTTCCCTGAACAAAGTCACTCAAGCGCAGGGGAACCATCATCTCAATCATATTCCCCTGCGCATATGAAATGAGAATGAATTAAGTTAAGTTGAATTTGAGTTGATTGAAGTTTTGAAGTTTGAAATGATTTTTGATTTTGATATTGAAATATCTAATTCATAAATGATTTGAGTTGATGCTTTGAGTCTGAATTTGATTTATGATTTGTGAATTGATTTGTTTTGAGTTTTTTGATATGTTTTGATTGATTGTTTTTTATGTGATTTTGATATGTCTGGACTTAGTTTGTTTTCTTCTGTTTTGTTCTTTGTTTTGTTTATTCTGTTCTTTGTTCGTTTATTTAATTAGGTGTTCGAATGCATTTTCATTGATTTCTTTGATTATTCTTTGTTTTGATTGAATGTATTTTCATTGTTTTCTTTGTTTGTTCTTTCTTTTCTTTGATTATTTTGATTATTCTTTCATTCTTCTTCTTTGTTCTTTTCTATTTTCTTTCTGTTCTTTGTTTTATTGAATGCATTGATTGCGATTATTTGGTTTTTAGTTTTTGAATCGATTTGCAATTCTCTTTCTCTTTTTCTTTGTTCTTTGATTATTCTCTTTTGTTTATTCTTCTTCTTTCTCTTATTCTTTCTTTGTTCTCTTTGTTTATTCTTTCTTTTCTTTGATTATTTTGATTATTCTTATTGCTGATTGAGTTTGCAGTTTTGGTTTTGAAAAAAATTGTTTTTTTGTTTTTGATTTTGGTTTCTCTTTTCTTTTTTGAGTTTTGAAGTTAGAAAGTGATTTTAATTTCAGTCTTTGAGAAGAGAAGGCAAAAATGGTGATTGAATGAAAACAGAAAAGAGACTGACAATGGCTCTGAGCGTCTTAGTTGCGCTTATGATGCTAGCTGTCCCTCTCGCATCTTCAAGCAACTTGTTCGTGGATGGGGGACAGACAAACTCTAACGGCGATGCGCCAAACTTAGGTGCTGCGCCTGGTGAGGGTTACACTATAACATTTCAATTGAACAGTGATGGAAAGAGTCTTGATGCAGTAAAAATCGATACATTACCTACTAAGATTGCTGTACCAAAGGCTGACAACTCTAATGGTGCCGATGAGATTACGATCTCATGGTATCAGAATGAGAAAGGCGATTTATGTGCATTGGTTACTGATAAAAGAGTTACAGTTCAAAAGTTAATTAACGCTTTATACTCTACCGAGGCTGGAAATGCCAGTTTAATTACTAAAGGCGAATATGAAATAGATAATTCTGATACTGAAACCAACTCACCTTCAAAAATAACCAAATATGCATACGATCTTACCTCATGGAAAGATGCAAACTCTGGTGTTATGTATCTTTACAAAAACATCGCTACTGAAGATAAAAGTCCTGCAATTGATAAAGATATGACTTTCGACGCTCAGTGGCTTCTTGATGAGAAGAACTGTGTAGAAATTCCTGTCAAAGTCACTTTTGATGGTGAAACAAAAGAATATGTGAAAGCATATCCTTACAAAGCCAACAGTGATAATACTCAAATAACTGTAGATCCTGCATTCTTTAAACTTTCAGCTACAGAGAAAATTATGGGTGTTAAAACTACTGGACAGTCTGTAAATCCAACCGACCTTTCAGCAAATACAACTCTTTCAAGCTATAAATCAGACGAAGTGGTTTACACATTCGCAATGAAAGATTCTAAAGATGTTGAACTATCAGATGAAAAAGACATTGTGGTTGCTGATAACTCAATTATCATCAATTACACTTTAAAATCAACATACAGCAAAGTTACTGTTTCTTCTGCAATGTTTGAAAATGATGTTGTGATGTACACAAAGAACAATACACCTTATACCTATGTCAATGTGTACTATGCATTACAGAATGTAACGGATGACAATGGAAAGAAGATATTCGAACCAGCTACAATAAATGATGCAGACGGAAGCGTTCTTGTAAATGATGGTAGCTATAAAGCAACAAGCTGGAATGACAATGTGCCATTAGATAGTGCAGCAAATGCAGTACCATCATTAACATTAAATGCTACATTAAACTCATACAAAGTAGTCTTTATGGTTAACGGAGAGTATGAAATAGTTACTGTTAACTATGGAGAATTATCTGCTGACAAATGTCCTCTTGACATAACTGGACTTAGCGGATGGTATATGCCTAAGTATGCTACATCAACAACCTCAAATGATTATTCTGGATTTGAGGGATTTTACTTTACAGAGTCTAATATAGCAGATTTGGAAAAGAAAGTTACAGACAGCAAAGGAGCATACGTGCCAGTATTTATTGCAGCATTTACCGCAGATCCATCATTTGCAGTATTTAATGCAGTAAAGAATAATGATGGAAACTTTGGTGACAAGGCCGTTACGAATGTAGTAATCCCTGTGAAAGCTGACAGCACTATACCCGAACCAGCGGCTTCACCAGTTTACAAAGAAAAGACATTATTCTTAGGATGGACCGGATATGATACATCTAAGAAAGCTGAGGATTATAAAAATGAAGTAGACGAAGTAACAGTAGCTGATAAAGTAATAACTTTTTCTGCTAGCGTTACCACTTACAAATATTTGATTACATTCTATGATGGTGATAAATCAGTTGGTATATTTTATATGAGTACTGGTACTGGATTAGTAGATGAAAATTCATTGAAAACGGATATAGCTGCAATTCAGTATGATGGAAACTTGTATGGTGCTCCGACTGGTGAGACAGTCAAAGGAGAATATAAAGCGATTGATGCATACGATGATTTAATCCATTATGCAAAGAATGGCTACAAGATCAAACAATGGAATGACACCGATAAGAGTGCAATGATTACTTTCGCTTCAGATGGCAAAGTAAAAGACGTTAACCTTAAGGTTATTAAGTCTAACATCAGTCTCTACGGTCAATTCAACGCTGAAGAGTATGTAATATCATACAGTGGTAACACCGCTACCATGACAAACGAAATGAAGCAGTTTGTCAAAGTTGATGAGAATGTAAATCTATTCAGCGACTCTACCTTCAGCAATGACGGTTTCAAACTAAAAGAGTGGAACACAAGGCCTGATGGAAAAGGCACATCATACAATCTTGGTACTTCTTTCAGCCTATCTGGTGAGCAATACAAAGATCTCAAAGATGTAGATGGGGATAAAACATTCACACTCTATGCCATCTGGGAGAAAGTAGGAAGTTCTGACAACCCAAGCGGCAACACTGATGGAGACAATGATAACAGCAACAACACTGATACTTACTTACTTGCAGGTATCTTAGTTGTGATCATCATTCTGATCATCGTTGTTGCAGTTGTACTGAGAAAGAAGAACTGAAAGTAAAAAAAACACTTAAGTAAAATCAATTAAAGTCAGAGTTTAATCTCTGACTTTTCAAATTTCTTTTTTTAAAATAAGTTTTTTCAAGAAAAGTTTCACAAGATCAAACAAAAGAAATAGAAAAAAGTAAGTAAAAGTTAATAAAAAGAATCAGTTAAGATTCTTATTTACTAACTTCGTTAGTTTTGTTTTTATCAGTTTAAGATTTAAAGATTTTACTTTCTTCTCATCAGTACAATTCCTACAATAGCAAGAATTGCAATTACAGCAAGCATTCCAGCGATGAGGTATAATGCAGTGTTGTCACTGTCATTGTTTCCATCAGTGTTACCGCCAGGAACATCTGAGCCAACTTTCTCCCAGACTGCATAAAGTGTGAACTTTCCATCTTTAAGGTCTTCATACTGAGCTCCATTCAGAGTAAATGAAGCACCTAAGTCATAGTTAGTTCCGCTTCCATCTGGTCTGTCACTCCATCCAGTGAGTTTATATCCATCATATACAAATGTTGAATCACTGTATAATTTAACAGATTCATCAACGCTTGCAGTCTGACTCATTGAACCGACATTGCCATATGTGTTTGTGTAAACAATATCATATTTTTCAGCTTTGAATTGAGCGTACAGATTCAGATCATCTTTCATGTCCTTGATGTTTACTTTCATGCTGCTGATCTTTCCATCTGCCCATTTGAATTCAACGTCTTTGTTCTTATCAGCATCATTCCACTGGGTGATGTAGTATCCATCTTTTTCAGGAGTTAAGATTTTCGCAAATGCTTTTGATGATTCCTCAGTATATTGTGAGTAGGCTTTTCCATCAATTTCCCATGCAACAAGTCCAGATTCAATGTTTGTTGTTGGAGCTGCAGAATAATAGAATACACCGACTACTTCTGATCCATCATAGAATGTGATTATATATTTGTAATCAACAGCATCGGCAGCATACAGAATTACCTCGTTAGCTGCACCATATGCATCTTTTTCACTGTATGCAGTTTCAATGGCAGGATATGTGTAGTTAGGTTTAGCAGCCCCATCAGAGACTTTCGTAATCTTTGCAGGATACTTGTTCCATGAAATGAATAATGTTTTAGATTCTTCACCATAAATGGGTTTAATCGAAGGTACAGTTATTTTATCCCCTGATTTGCCCGGAATGATTAAGTAATTAACGTATTCATTTCCGAATGTTCCAACCATTGAGCTAATAACTTCTGCGTCATTACCATCATCAGCATCTTTGTCGCCACTTTTGTATGTGTAAGAATTAGCATTAAATACCGCATAGGAAGTGCTGCTTGAAGGAGTGAAACATGCAATCAGAACGGCTGTTGGTTCTTTTTCGGTAGTTCTACCTGTAACATCTTCGACAGATCCCACATCGCTTGTTGATGCGAAGTTAAATGATTTTATAGCTGTGAAGGTTCCAGCTTTGTAGGATGTATAATCAATAGATACCCAGTGATTTACACCGCTGATATCAAGTGTAGTCTTATCAGCACTTAATTCTCCAAATGGAACATATACATATTCAAACTGACCGTTTACCATGAAGATAACATAGTATCCATTCAGTTTAGCATCTAATGTCAAAGGAGAAGAAGCATTGTTTTCACTCTTTAATAATTCAGCTCCTTCATTCCATCCAGTTAATTTATACCCGTCTTTTGTAACATCATCGGTAACATCCAATATTGGAAGATCATATGTTAGCTTTCCTGCATTAGTCTCATTTGCAAGACTATCTGCCCCACTCAATGCATTATAAACATCAGCGTACGAGTATGATCTCAGTTTACTGGCATATAATGTGACAGATCCATCTTTGAAGATTTCTTTGTTAAATGCAATGGAGTTTACAATGATTTTTGAAAACTCCTTGTCGTTAAATGTATATGTCATTGTTAACTTGCTTGTAACTGGAACTTTCACTGCCTTTGAAGAAATTTCTTTTGAAATTTCTTTATTGTCTCCATATGTTGTTTTGAATGTATAGATTTCTGTAATTTTATCTTCAGAATCATTGGCATTTACAACAATTCCGTATGTGTTAAGGTCGTCAATGCCGACATTTAAAAATGATCCTTTAGAAACTGTGATATATACATTCTTTTCATCAATATTAGTATCAACCGTCTCATACTTTGGGAACGCTTTCACATATTCTTTGGTCTCTCCCTCATAAACAACATCTACTGGAATCTCAGCATATTTTGAATCATCAAGCAGCCACTTGGCTGTAAATGTCATATCCTTTGTAATCTTGTCACCGTTGTTAGAGCTTGGAATAGCGTTATTTTGTTTATCTGGTCCAAAAGCTGCTTTTGTATCATTGTTTTCAAAGGAGTCTAAAATGTATCCTGTTTTTTCAATTTTGAATACTTTATCGGCACCGGAAGTATCTGTTAATGCCCAGATAAGCTGCTGGATTGTAACGTCACCGGTTACAACAGCAAATATATTACTGTTTTTATCTTTATACCAAGTAGCTCCTGAAACAACCGGGCTGTTGCTAGCGTTGTTTAACGCAACAATAAGATCATCTAACTTAGTCTCACTTACTTGGTCTAAACTAATTCTTCCTTCACTGCCTTCATTCAAAATAAAATCAACTCTATATGACGTGTCACCACTTACAATTGGCGCATCGCCGTTAGAGTTTGTCTGTCCCCCATCCACGAACAAGTTGCTTGAAGATGCGAGAGGGACAGCTAGCATCATAAGCGCAACTAAGACGCTCAGAGCCATTGTCAGTCTCTTTTCTGTTTTCATTCAATCACCATTTTTGCCTTCTCTTCTCAAAGACTGAAATTAAAATCACTTTCTAACTTCAAAACTCAAAAAAGAAAAGAGAAACCAAAATCAAAAACAAAAAAACAATTTTTTTCAAAACCAAAACTGCAAACTCAATCAGCAATAAGAATAATCAAAATAATCAAAGAAAAGAAAGAATAAACAAAGAGAACAAAGAAAGAAGAAGAATGAAAGAATAAGAAAAGAAATGAGAATTGCAAATCATTTCAAAAACTAAAAACCAAACAAACAAGAAACAAAGAGAAAGAATAATCAAAACAATCCAGACATATCAAAATCAATTCAGACTCATCAAAAAAAACTCAAAATATAATCAAAACAATCCAGACAAATCAAAGAATCTAAACCAAATCAATGTATCAATCAATCAAGACATATCAAAATAAATCAATTCAAAATCATCAATAACTTAATTCAAATTCAAACTCAAAACTTCAAATTTAAAATAGATCAAACATCAACGAATCGATAAAACAATATCAAAAACTAAGCTTCAAAAATCAAACTCAATATCAAAAATCATTTCAAACTCAATCAAAATTAAACTTCAAATTCAAAATAAAATAAATGAATTCAATCATCAAACTTTCAAACTTCAAAACTCAAACTAAAGTCATCTTACTCAATCATGACAGTGAATGCGCAGGGGAATATGATTGAGATGACGTTCCCCTGCGCTTGATGATCATAGTAATTAATTGAAGACTTCGTTTCAAATGTAATTAATGTAAGGAAGTACTGCATAGCGCATTTCAAACTGAATATTTATCCAGGTAAACTTAGCTCAATGAGTATTGAACGCATCAAGTCTGGACTCTCAGTTCCAAGGAATCCTGCATTGGCAAGAATATTCGGACTTGCAGGATTAGTAGAAGGCTGGGGGACAGGAATCAGACGAATGATATCTGAATGTGCTGAACACGGATTAAGAGAGCCTGAGTTTGAACTTCTTGGAACAGACTTCAGAGTAACATTGTACAGACAGCCCAGTGAATTATGTAAAGAAATAAGGGCATCTAATTACTCTCTTGATGAAGTTGAGTTGCATGTTTTAGATGCCATTAATCTAGACGGGTCTCTTACAATCGATGAGCTGTCTGAAAAATTACAAGTGTCACGCAGCAGCGTAAAACGTGCGATATCCTCTTTGAAAGATCAGAAACTCATCATGAGAAAAGGAAACAATAGATACGGTTACTGGGTCGTGCAATCTAACTGACTTATTTGAGCCCATTTGAGCCTATTTGAACCCATTTGAGCCCATTTGAGCCTATTTGAACCCATAGCACATGAGACAATAATCAGTGTTTCATGCGTTTATCCTCATTAATTGAAAGCTTCGTTTTGAATATGATTATTGTAAAGAATGAAGTAATGCACAATCGGCAGACTTTAAATTGTATATTATTAAACTCATTGAATCGCATTGAACCAAGATGCCTGTTTGTGAGCCAAGTCTGCTTGATCAATGCTTTATTTATATGATGTGTTGTTCATTAATTCAATATCTGCCATTAGACTCAGCGGATTTAGTCAGTTGAGTGAAATAATGCAGACAGTATTCATATCTAAAAAAAGAAGTCAGTGTTTACACACAGACTCTTGAATAAAAAGAAGTTTGAAACGATCAGGCGATCGTTCTGCAATCAGCATATTCTCGGCACAGGGTCTCCCACAGGAGCTTCAAGAATGCGGTGTCCTCCGATTTCTGTTTTTAAGACGACATTCTCAAACTTACTTGTAGCGTAACCGATGACTGCAGCGTTCTTTCCGAGAGGATGAGTACGCAATGTCTTCACAATCTCATCAGCCATTTCAGGCACGCAGCCGATGACGACCTTGCCTTCGTTTCCAATGGCAAGAGGATCGATACCGAGAAGTTCGCAGGCACTGACAACTGTTTCAGACAGAGGAACCAAATGCTCTTCGATTTCAATGCCTATGCCTGACTTCGATGACCATTCATTGATGGCATTTGCAAATCCTCCCCGGGTAGGATCTTTCATGCTTACTGCCCCGCCGGTCTTCATTACCTGCTCGATGAGATTGTTCAGGGGAGCGACATCGCTCTGCAGTTCAGTCTCAAAACCGTAGCCCTCACGGAATGATAAGAGAGATACTCCGTGGTCTCCCAGGGTTCCTGAGACAATGATGGCATCTCCTTCCTGAATATTGTCATCAGTAAGCCATCTGGACTTTACTTTCCTGTATTCTCCTGCCTTGCGGAGATTGTCATCCAGATACGGACTTCTCTTTCCGATGGCTGAAGTTGTAACAATCATTTCATCAGCGGCTCCCTGTTCTACTACCTTGGTGTCGCCGGTGATTACAGGAACGCCGGAAATCTCAGAGTATTTTCCTATTGACTTAGAGATAGTTTCAAGAGTCTTGATATCCAGGCCTTCTTCGAGAATCATCGACAGCGCAATGGCAAGAGGCTTCGCTCCCATGACTGAGATGTCATTTACCGTACCGCTTACTGATAATGATCCGATGTCTCCTCCAGGGAAGATCAGGGGCTTCACAGTGTGTCCGTCTATTGTAAACACGATGTCGTCTACAACTGCAGAGTCGTCAAATGAATCAAGAGGGACCTCTGTCTGTACTTTTGGAAAAAATGGAATGATATGATCAGAGAGAAGTTCATGCATGAGCTCTCCGCCTGCCCCGTCTCCCATGGATATTCGCTTCATGCTTACGTGAACTTGTCCGCTTAGCTTAACATTTTTGGCATTTTTCGGCAGAGAGATGCTTTTGAGGCAGAACTGCATACGCATTATGGGGAGCAGCAATGAAAGTCGTAGGCATCAACGGGAGCTTGAGAGCGGACGGAAACACGTTCATTCTGATCAATACTGTATTCGAGGAGCTCAGAAAGGAAGGCATAAACACTGAGATGATCCAGCTTTTCGATAAGGACATCAAGCCCTGCAGAGGCTGCGGAGCATGCAGGAATGGAAGCTGCGCACTCGAAAATGATGATTTTAATAGAGTCTTCGATAAAATGGCCGAGGCAGACGGCATAATCCTGGGATCTCCGGTTTACTCAGCAGACGTGTCTGCAAGAATGAAAGCGCTTCTAGAAAGAGCTGGTTATGTCGCAGCCATTAATCCAGAGATCCTGCGGCACAAGGCAGGCGCAGCTGTCGCAGCAGTCCGCAGAGGCGGAGGAATGACTGCAGTAGACACCTTGAACCATTTTTTTCTCAATAAGGAGATCTTCGTTGCAGGTTCAACATATTGGAACATGGTGTATGGAAAAGACTCCGGCGATGTTCTCAAGGATGAAGAAGGCATGCGCAACATGAAGAATTTAGGCCAGAACATGGCATATCTGCTCAAGAAGCTGCATCCAGAGGACTGAAATACAGTAGTATTAATATAATCTAATACGTATTACCATGTGTGCGTATTATGTCTGAACCTTGCTCAAAAAGAATAAATCCCAAGCAGAGAGAGTTTTTCAACGAGAGAGCAGAAATCTGGGACAGCATAACAACCCACGATGATGAAAAGGTCTCTTACATAACTTCGATTTTGGAGCTGAAAGGCGATGAAAAGATTATGGATGTGGGTACAGGCACAGGAGTCATGATTCCATACTATGAGTCTAAACTGGATTCAGGCTCGATAACAGCAGTTGATTATTCAGAGAACATGATTGAAGCTGCAAGAAGAAAGTTTCCTGAAAATGAACATCCTGTGACGTTTAAGGTGTCAGACATTTACAATCTGGAAATGAAGCCAGAATTTGATCTCATCATGTGTTATTCCTGCTTTCCCCACTTTCCCAATCAGCCTCTGGCAGTATCCCATCTTACTGAAGGATTGAAATCAGGAGGAAAGTTCGTTGTAGCACATTCAGCTTCAAGGGACAAAATAAACAATGTGCACATGGAAGCTGGAAAAATAGTCTCCAATGATTTTCTTCCTCAGATGAATGAGCTTACAGAAATGATGGAAAAGGCACATCTGGATGTAATTTTCAGAAGAGATGATGAAGAGTACTACATTGCTGTAGGATGCAAGCATTGATATTACCTTTTAAAAATAAGTAGTATTGATATACTATGTAGAGTATATAGTCTGCCATATGGCAAATCTGGGGGTAAAACTAGCTGCGGTCATTGTCGTGGTGATTATTGCTGCCGGGGGAATCTACTATGTTTTGGGAGATGCCCAGGAAGACAATACCAAGGGAGACCGCACGATAACGGATGTGTTTGGGAATGAATTCACCCTGCCTGAGAATGTTGAATCGGTTGTGGCTGAATGCGGGCCTGCTTTGCGGTACCTGAGTTTCATGGGTGAAGAAGTTTCCAAGAAAGTTGTAGCAACCAGTTCTGTTGCAGCTAAGCCTGTTCTTTCCGGTATTTCATACAATTATGTCTACGGCCTGGGAGACTTAGAGATGGTGGGAGACTTCACGAACTCTGCCACAATGGAAAAGATCGTTACCCTGAACCCTGATCTTGTGATCATAGGAAATCAGGCAGACACGATAAAGAAAGAGGTTGTTGAGTTCAAAGAAAAAATGAATGCCGCGGGAATCCCTGTCTGCATAATCAAGTATGTTTACAATCTTGACGATCCTGATTTTGAAAAGCAGGTTAATCTCATGGGTGAGATTTTCCACAAGTCTGACAGAGCAAAAGAACTTCTTGCAGGAATCGACAAACAGATGAAAACGTTAGATGACTTATGCAGCAAGATAAATGAGACCTCCAATGTCTACATCGGCGGGGTGCTCGCTTATGGAAATGCTGATCTGCTCCGTTCCATAACTACTGAATCAAGCGCGCTGGCGTATCTCGGCACTACTGTGAACAATGTTGCTGAAGATGACGGAATGGGAACTCCCAACGGAGCTCAGTGGATCTCTGCTAAATCAGAAGAAGCTCTTCTTCAATATGATAAAAACAATGGAATAGATACAATCTTCATTGATCTCGGAGGATACAAAAAAGTTGCAGACGGATCAAAGTGGGTGAGTGAGCTGAGCGCATATCCTGAGCACATTTACATCTCACTGCCGACAGTAGCATTCAGTACATGCTATGACAACACTTTGATTGATGCTTACTGGACTTTGTATGCCATCTATTCAGAAAAGTATCCTGAAGTCTTCAAGGACATTGATATGAAAGATACCGCAACAAGCATCTGGAGTCTGTTCTTAGATTGTTCTCAGGAAGAAGCAGACGGCATCTACAACGGCATTGCGCAGACTTACGGAGTGAACGATCTGTTTGTATCGTACAATGAAGCAACGGCTTAAACTAAATTACATTACTGCTTGAGGAGAAATTGTGACTGCAAAGGAACTGCATCCGAAACCAGCCGCCACCGCAACCAAAGAGAGTGCTGTGCAGTATGACAAATATCTGTACAAAAAAATTCTCTTTATTGTATTTCTCCTCGTAGCAGTCTTCGTTGTTTCCGTTGCCTACATAGGCTACGGAGACTACCACATTTCTTTTATTGATGTTGTTAAGATCATTTTCGGGGATCACAGCGACAAAACGGCGTATGCAGTTGTCAGGCAGATGAGAATGCCCAGCATTGTGGCCGCGATCTTGGTAGGCGGGGCGCTGGCAATTTCCGGAGCAGTAATGCAGGCGGTTCTCAGGAATCCTCTGGCATCTCCCTATACGCTTGGAATATCAAATGCGGCGGCATTCGGTGCAGCATTTGCAATTATGATATCGATAACAATCTTTTCAGGAACTATTGTCGAAGACTTTTTCAGTGCACCTTATGGAATTTCGATCGGGGCATTTATCTGGTCGATGATCGCCGTTCTCATTGTAGTCAGTCTGTCCAAGATTGCCTACTCTACGCCGGAAAGCGTTGTTCTTGTTGGTATAGCGCTCAACGCCATATTTCTGGCTGGACTTTCTGCATTTCAGTTCTTTGCCGATGAGTCTCAGCTTGCCGAAATGGTGTTCTGGCAGTTCGGAGATCTTTCAAAATCAAGCTGGACAGAGCTGGTTATTCTCTTTGTAGTCTTTGCAATTGTAGTTATCTATTTCCTTTACAAGCGCTGGGACTACAATGCAATGGACAGCGGCGATGAGGTCGCCGAAAGTCTGGGAACTAATACGAAGTCTACCAGGATGGTAGGAATGATTCTTGCCACTCTGCTGACTGCCGTATCTGTTTCCATTGTAGGAATCATCGGCTTCGTAGGTCTGCTGGCTCCACATATGACTAAGAAACTGATCGGCAACGACAACAGATATGTTATGCCGGCATCGATTCTGCTGGGTGCTCTGATTCTTCTGATAAGCGACTTTGTAGGCAGCTGGGCGTTCAGCGTCAGCATCCCTGTGGGAATCATCACATCGCTTATAGGCGGTCCAGTTTTCATCGCGATATACATCAAAAGCGTGAAGAAGACAAGGCCCCCTCTGTAATTGCCAAACCAAGGGGAAGCTTAAAATCAGAGTGTCTTCCTTCCCCCATTTAACAGACTGCTATTTTTGGGCATGTAGGGTAGTCTGGATCATCCTTCCGGCCTTCGAAGCCGGTGACCCGGGTTCGAATCCCGGCATGCCCGCTAATTTTATCGTACAAATATCTGAACAAATTTTTGTAAAATTTACAACTTCGATCAGTAGGAGAATATTTTCTGCTGAATACGAACAGCAATACTGATTGAATCCTCTGCTTGAGTATGATTGTAGGGAAGGATGTAGGGAAGGAAGAATCATAGGATTATCGAAGAGAATTAGAACGCTTTGTGCTCAGACTTTCTGATAGATTACAGACAGATCTTCTAGAACCTCATGTTTATACTGTAATATTTGCTAAAACAAGAGTGTTCAAAGGATCTAAAATTCTCTAGATGAATTAGGTATCTGATCCGCTCATTCTCCTGTCCAGATGAGATAATTACAATCATCATCAACGCGCAGGGGAACGTCATAAATCAAATCATATTCCCCTGCGCATTCACTGTCATGATTGAGTAAGATGAGTTGATTGAGTTTGAAGTTTGATTTTACTTCTTTTTTGATTTTGATTTCTGATTGAAATTTTTAATGATGTTATTCTTTGATATTTGATTTTTGAATTTGAGTTTTATTTTTTTGTTTGAACTTGTTTGATTTCATTTTGAATTTGATATTAATTACATTGAGAATATTAAGTGAAATTGAATTGAGTTTGATTGATTTGGGTAAGTATTAATTGATTGATTTTTGATTTGATTTTTTGATATGTCTGGACTTAGTTTATTTTGATTATTTATTTTGATTTACTTGGATTATTTTGTTTATTGTTTTGTTCTTGTTTTTGATTGTTTGGAATTTGAAGTGATTTGGTTTTTGAATTTGTTGAATTATTGAATTTGAATATTGATTGTTTGGGATTTGAATAGAAGTTTGTTTTGATTTTTGATTTCTGTTCTTTGTTTGTTCTTGTTTTCTTTTTCTTATTCTTTGATTCTTTCTTGTTTTCTTCTGTTTATCTTTGTTCTTTTCTTCTGTTTTGTTCTTTCTTTTTCTTATTCTTATTGCTGATTGAGTTTGCAGTTTTGGTTTTGAAAAAAATTGTTTTTTTGTTTTTGATTTTGGTTTCTCTTTTCTTTTTTGAGTTTTGAAGTTAGAAAGTGATTTTAATTTCAGTCTTTGAGAAGAGAAGGCAAAAATGGTGATTGAATGAAAACAGAAAAGAGACTGACAATGGCTCTGAGCGTCTTAGTTGCGCTTATGATGCTAGCTGTCCCTCTCGCATCTTCAAGCAACTTGTTCGTGGATGGGGGACAGACAAACTCTAACGGCGATGCGCCAAACTTAGGTGCTGCCGGAGACATTATTACATTTGAATTGAATATTCCCGAAAACAGCTTAGATAAGCTTAACTATACAACCCTTAAAGCTGCATTAACTGGTGTAGCTGGAATAATCTTCTCAGTTGATGAGAAAAAAGGCACAATTTTAGCCATTGCTGATGGGACACAAGTTTCTGGAATTGCAATAGAATCCATCATATCCAAAGTGAATACAGCAATAGATGCCCAATTCAGGGGAAAAGCATACTCACACGAATGGATGGATTCAAACGGATCTGTATACTATGCAGATAGTGAAAACATCAATAAAAGTTTCACACTTTCTGCTAAATGGGCACTTAATGATGATGCATATGCAGAGATCAATGTAAATTCTACAATTGATGGCGTTGCGCAGGAAGTAAAAACAAAAGCATATGCATACAGCACATACACTGACAATGAAACAGATGTAGTGGATAAAACACAGATTGTAATTACCGCTGACAATGGTCTTCCTGTTGATGAGTCGCTAATAAAAGGATACGTTTTCAATCCTAAACCTGTCGCAAATGCTAAAGATGCCGCAGCAGGTTATATTAAAGTATATGACCATAAAGTTACTGATTCTAGCAACAAAGAAATTACTTCACCTAGCACTATAGCCGTTAGCGATCTGACTGTGACATATACGTTTAACAGCCAGGACTATAAAAAAGTTGTAATTTCTTCAAATATCTTTGAAGAACCAGTAACACTTTATGCTGATAAGAATGTAGCTGCTGGATACACATATTCTGATGTGTTCAGTGCATTAGGAAAAGCAACGCCTGAAGGCAAAACAAAATCATATATTGATACATCATTTACAAAAGATGGTGAAAACTCATACACAATGAAGAACTGGACTGACAATGGAGAAACCTACGCTCTTAAAAGTGAGTCTCTTGCCGGTGCAGAATTGACATTAAATGCTGATTATAACAAATTTAATGTTACTTTCATGGTAAAAGGACAAGTTCAGGTTGCTGAAGTTCCTTACGGTGAATTTTCTGAGTCTGTCTGTACATTAGACACAACCGGAATGACCAAATGGGTTAGCTTACCAGTAGTAGACGGTAACGTCATTTACTCAGGAAATAACTTTGTACCAGACATCTTTAATTTCAATGATCCAAAACTTCAGGAGAAGATTGTAAACAATAACCTTGTATTGGTGGCATTATTCACAGATCCTGCTAAAACGCTGTATGTAACATTTGATGCTAAAAGTGGATATTTTGGTGACAAGGAAAGTGGAGTTCAGAATATTGTAGTTCCAATAAGTTCAAAGGATGCTACTGCTGATCAGATAATCTTACCTAATGATCCAACAAATTACACTGTAGCTCAGGGAACGAAGAGCGTGTTTGCTTACTGGTATGATGGCGAAAATACTAAATATGAATTTTCCAGTGAAACGAAGATCGATAAAAACATAGTATTGAATGCAGAATATATTAATTATAAATATACTGTTTCATTCAATGTAGACAATAATATAACTGGACATTTATATTACTCTGCAGACAAGTTAGTTGCATTTGAATGCAACGGCATTGCATATAAATACTCTGGTGGATTAAATGACATTAAGTTAACCTCAGGTGAAGACGGCAGCAGAGCTTTAAGCGCACTATTATACCCCACTAAAGCTGGATATACGATCAGCGAATGGAAAGATGCTGACGGCAATACAATGATCAGTAGTATTCTTCACGATACATACAGTGTTGCTACAAATCCTCCAAAATATGAACAAGTGACTGGAGTTACACTACATTATACAACTGTAAAAGAAGATATGACTCTCTACGCTAACTTTGAGGCTAAGGAATATGTCATTGCATACAATGGTAACACTGCTACAATGACTAATGTTCTGCCACAGATTGGAACTGTAGATCAGTCTTTAAACCTCTTTGGGGACTCAGTATTTGGAAATGAAGGATATGTTCTTAAAGAGTGGAACACAAGGCCTGATGGAAAAGGTACAACCTATGAGTTAGGAGCTTCATTGACTCTTACTGGATCTGAATTTGAGAAACTAGGTAAACTCTCTATTGAGAACAGTGACATCTCCAATAAGGAAGGATTTACACTCTATGCCATCTGGGAAAAATCCAATGGCAATGCAACACCTGGTGACAACACTGATGGAGACAATGACAACAGCAACACAGACACATATCTGTTAGCTGGAATACTTGTTGTGATCATCATTCTGATCATAGTTGTTGCAGTTGTACTGAGAAAGAAGAATTAAAAACTTTAAAGATTGAAGAATAAACAATGAAAACTAACGAAGTTAGTAAATAAGAATCTTAACTGATTCTTTTTATTAACTTTTACTTACTTTTTTTCTATTTCTTTTGTTTACTTTTCTGAAACTTTTCCTGAAAAAACTTATTTTAAAAAGTGAACTTTGTAAAGTCTAACATTCAAAAACTTATTTTAAAAAAAGAAATTTGAAAAGTCAGAGATTAAACTCTGACTTTGTTTTAATTCATTTAAAGAGAGTTTTTCATTATTCTTACTGTTTCTTTCTCAGCACAACAGCTACAACAATAATGAGAATAATGATAACAACTAAGATACCTGCAAGTAAGTAAGTATCAGTGTTACTGCTGTTGTCATTGTCTCCATCAGTGTTGCCGCTTGGGTTGTCAGAACTTCCGACTTTCTCCCAGATAGCGTAGAGTGTGAAGCCGTGATCAATGCCGTCTGGAATGGTCATATTGTCTTTGGAGATCTTTGAAAGTTTATCATAGTCTGCTCCGCTGAGAGTAAATGCAGACCCTAAAGCATAGGTTGTACCTTTTCCATCAGGCCTGGTATTCCACTCTTTAAGCTTGTAGCCGTCATTGCTGAAAGTAGAGTCGCTGAAGAAATTCAAAGATTCTCCAACAGTTCCTACTTGAATCATATTGTTTGTTGCAGCAGCAGTGTTACCGCTGTATATGATTACATATTCTGCAGCATCGAATTCAGCATACAAGTCTGTGTTTGCACTGATCTTTGAAAATCCGGCATTTGTTACTTCTACATACTCTTTAGCATCTATACCCAGGGTAAGCATCATTTTTCCGTCTTTGTCATTCCACTGAACAAAGTTGTAACCTGCTTTTGTAGGAATGAGTTTAGATGTTAAATCTGCACCAATATCAGCAGCAAGATATGTTTTGCCATCATACAATGCACCAGTTACATTGGATACATCTACTTTCTTGGATGTAGAATTGTAAGTTAAGTCGCCATTGCAGTAAAGTACAATGTATTTATTGTCATCGATAAAGAAGTTAACTGTAAATGTATACTCTACAAAGTTAGCAGTTAACTCTAAACCAGCATCATCAACTTTATTTGTGCTCTTAAATTCATACTCACTGCCATCAGCAGCCCAGTATGCAAATAGGTAAGATTTTCCATCAGCATCCTTGCTTGGATTTGCAGGCATTGGAATCTTGTCAGCAGTTGTTCCTTTAGCGACTGGGATAATAACTTCGGTTATTTTGTCTTTCTTATCTCCAAAGTATGCACCATCAGCTGCATTAAATGTGACATAAGCTGTTTCATCGTATGCAGAGAATAATGCAATTAGAGTAAGAGTCTTTTCAGAAGTAGATTTGACTAATTCTTTTTGAAGATCTTCAGCAGATCTATCAAAGTTAAAGATACTTTTGACTCCACCATCATCCACAGATATCCAGACAGTCATTCCAGCAGTATCAAATGGGCATGATGCTTTTGAAAATTCTCCGTACTTAACGTTGACAATTTGTACTTGACCGTTCACCATGAATTTTACTGGGAAAGTAGTAAACTCTGCATTTAATGTTAATTCAGAACCAATAGAAATAGTAGAATTACTATTTAATGCATAATTTTCAGTTCCATTTGTCCATGAATTAATTTTACACGATCCATCGTTTGCAGTGAAAGGAGTTTCAATAGCTGAAGGAGTTTCTGTGAAATTAGGTACAGAAGCTGCAGGATTGTTAGAATCCATTACATCATTAAGATATTCTTCATTGACTAATGCGTTGAATATCATCCAATATGTAGTAGTAGCTACTTGCAATGCTCCTGTTGTTTTAGCTACATAAAATGTAACTGCGTTGTCAAATATGGGAGAATTTACAGATATTGTACCATAGTTTAGGCTGTCAAATGTATATGTTGCTGTAAGAACACTGCCAGATTCTATTTTATCCCCATCAACAACTTTGTTTCCCTTAGAATCAGTAACAATATATGTATAAACAGGTTGATCATTACTGGATTTCAAATTAACAACATATCCATTTCCAGCAGTCTTCAGATACGTTGGTAAATCATCTATATTTAATTCAGTTTTTTTGCTAGCATCGACATATTTATACGCTTTGATCTTTTCAGAATCTTCTCCAAGACCTTTTGTGATTATGCTCACTTCTCCGTATGTGTTCTTAAGTTTCCATACAGCATTTGCAGTTATCTGGCCTTCAATCTTTTCTTCAACTGTTGTATAATCACCAGAGAAAGTTAGATCATATGCTGCCATTCTTCCATCTGATCCGAGTGCTGTTTTAATAGCATCTAAAACAGTTTTTATCTGGACTTGTTTGGACGATTCATCAGAATCACATATTGCACGTATTACTCCATTCTTAGCATCAACAGAGTAAATTATGTTAGTTGTAGTTAGATTATCTTTTAAGTCATCATAATCAATAACATCTAAACTATTTTCAGGAATATTAAGATTAATTGTAAGCGTGTCTCCGGCAGCACCTAAGTTTGGCGCATCGCCGTTAGAGTTTGTCTGTCCCCCATCCACGAACAAGTTGCTTGAAGATGCGAGAGGGACAGCTAGCATCATAAGCGCAACTAAGACGCTCAGAGCCATTGTCAGTCTCTTTTCTGTTTTCATTCAATCACCATTTTTGCCTTCTCTTCTCAAAGACTGAAATTAAAATCACTTTCTAACTTCAAAACTCAAAAAAGAAAAGAGAAACCAAAATCAAAAACAAAAAAACAATTTTTTTCAAAACCAAAACTGCAAACTCAATCAGCAATAAGAATAATCAAAATAATCAAAGAAAAGAAAGAATAAACAAAAGAATAAAAGAAACAAAGTCCAGACTTATCAAAGTCAATTCAGGCTCATCAAAAAAACTCAAGATATAATCAAATCAGTCCAGACATATCAAAATCAAATCAAAAAATCAATCAGTCCAGGTATATCGAAATAAATTCACAAATCATAAATCAAAATCAGACTCAAATCATCAACTCAAATCATATATGAATCATATACTTCAACTCAAAAACAATAAAATTCAATATCAAAATTAAACTTCAAATTCAAAATAAAATAAAAGAACTCAATCATCAATATCATATCAAAAATCAATATCAAAAACAATCATTTCAAACTCAAAACTTCAAACTTCAATCAACTTAACTTAATTTATTTTCACTTCATATGCGCAGGGGAATATGATTGAGATGATGGTTCCCCTGCGCTTGATGATTGCACACCATCCAATATAATCCTTATTTTAAAGTAATTTATCAACATCTTTACTGGTTTTATTCATCGCAACCATGAACTTAAATTTGAACATGATTATTGAGTTAATCTACACAAATACACTGCTAGTCAAACTGGATTAATAATCTCTTGACAAAATGATCATTAAATCAGATTCTAAGATTACCTTTGAGGAATCAGCATAAATATTTCTTCTTTCATCTTAATCTCATGCAGCCCAATATGCAGAAATATCAGTTGAACCAAGATGAAATGGTCGCTGTTTTGAACAAAACAAAGTATGGCGTACTTTCCACTATCGGAGAAGACGGATTCCCATATGGTGTTCCAGTCAACTTTGTATATGTTGACAACAAGGTTTACATCCACGGCAGGAAAATCGGAGAAAAGGTAAGCAACTTAACAAACAACTGCAAGTGTTGTTTTACAGTTGCCAGGGAATACGGTTATGAGTTCACAGGGGAACATGCCTGCGATACCACCACAGTGTATGAGAGTGTAATCATCCGCGGATGCGCTCATGTGGTTGACGATCTGGAAGTAAAGAAGAAAGTGCTCCTTGCAACTATTGATAAAATTGTTCCAGGCCGTACAAACATGGATGAGAAGAAAGTCTCCCCAACTGGAGTTTACGAAATTGAGATAAAATCCATGACTGGAAAATATCATAAAGCATGTGAAGGTGCTAAAGTAGTTCAGTGAACTACTTTCATATCTTCTTAATCTACTCTGACACAGGGTCCATGGCCGACAGCTATGAACTCTGGATCAATTTTTAAAAGCTCATTTTTCATTGATTTTAATTTTTCTTCATTTGGAACTCTGCTCATGTCTATGCTGTACACTTCATCTCTCCAGACACTTTCTATCAGTTTTCCGTGGCTGTCTCCCAATCGAAACATAAGATCGCTGCTGAACAGTATCTTGCGGACTTCTTCGAAAAACAGCAATCCGTTTTGTAAATGAACTTCTGACGGATAATTCACGAAGCTGAATAGAAAACCGTCACCTTCGAGGGTCTCCCCGGCTCTTTTAACAAGTATATTACCATCGTAGCCAAAGCCAGCAAGCTGTCTGGCACAGATTTCTGAACATACGACAGTCACATCAGGAAAATTATTTTTCAGAATTGAGATGCCACCGCATTCATCGGACTCAAAATGGGATACGAGTATGTATTTAGGAGGAACAGAACCCAAAATCTCTTTCAGCTGGGGAATTATCCTTTCAGTCTGGTCTGCAGTTCCGGTATGTATGAGTACAGGCTCAGGCGCAGCAAGCAGATATTGATGAATGGAAAGCTTGATCGGCGCAATATACTCTGTGAACTGATATAAGCTGTCATATATGGTCATTTTACTCTTCTCCCGTTCATCATTAGTGCACCATCAGTTAACCTTTTATCCCCTGATATTCTCGTCATCTCATCAAGAGTATTCTCTTAAATGGTCATGTCTATATACTTCGTTGTTTGTTGGCATCTTAGCTCTCGGAGGACACCTCATGAAGAAAGTCGTCATCACAGTTGTAGGAAAAGACTGCGTAGGCATCATTGCAAAAGTATGCACGTATCTGTCAGATAACGGAATCAATGTTCTGGATATATCTCAGACAATTGTCCGCGGATACTTCAACATGATGATGATTGCAGACATTGACGGTTCTTCCAAAAATTTTCCTAAGATCTCAGAGGATCTTGATGAAATTGGCAAAAAGATCGGTGTCGTCATCAGAATGCAGCATGAGGACATCTTTGACATGATGCACAGAATCTGAAGGTGGCGGCATGATTAACATTTATGAGGTTCTGGAAACCAACGACATGATCCTCCGTGAGAATCTTGATGTGAGAACAATCACACTCGGAATAAGCCTTCTGGATTGTGCGGACAGCAGTCTTGAGAGACTCAATGATAACATCTACAATAAAATCACCACGATCGCAAAAGATCTGGTTTCAGTCGGAGATGACATCGAATTGGAGTTTGGAGTTCCTGTTGTTAATAAAAGGATTTCAGTAACGCCGATCTCAATCGTGGGGGCGTCAGCATGCAAGACGCCGGAAGATTTTGTCACTATTGCAAAAACTTTGGACAGAGCGGCAAAGAAGGTAGGGGTGAATTTTCTCGGAGGCTATTCAGCATTAGTCCCCAAAGGGATGACTAAAGCAGACGAGCTCCTGATACGTTCTATCCCCAAAGCACTGTCTTCAACCGAAAGAGTATGCAGTTCTGTTAATCTGGCATCTACAAAGACGGGAATAAACATGGATGCCGTCAGCCTCATGGGTTCAATAATCAAAGAAACGGCAGAACTCACAAAAGGCAGCGACTCAATAGGCTGTGCAAAGCTGGTGGTATTCTGCAATGCACCGGATGACAACCCGTTCATGGCAGGAGCATTCCACGGAGTCACAGAAGCAGATGCAGTTGTGAATATCGGGGTAAGCGGTCCCGGAGTAGTGAGGAATGCAGTTTCGCAGGTCAAAGGAGCAGATTTTGAAACTTTATGCGAGACTGTCAAAAAGACAGCTTTCAAGATTACGCGGGTGGGGCAGCTGGTAGCTAAAGAGGCTTCAGAACGCCTTAACGTGCCGTTTGGCATTATTGATCTTTCTCTGGCTCCTACGCCTGCAGTAGGCGACAGCATAGCCGAAATCCTGGAGGAAATGGGCCTGGAACGTACAGGAGCGCCAGGAACTACTGCGGCTCTGGCGATTCTTAACGATCAGGTGAAAAAAGGAGGCGTAATGGCTTCATCATATGTCGGAGGACTGTCTGGAGCCTTTATTCCGGTAAGCGAAGACGGCAGAATGATTGAGGCTGTCACCTGTGGTTCTCTCACCATTGAAAAGCTTGAGGCGATGACATGTGTCTGTTCTGTAGGACTAGATATGATTGCTATCCCTGGAAATACAGAGGTTACCACGATTTCTGGCATAATTGCTGATGAGATGGCAATCGGCATGGTCAATCAGAAGACTACTGCCGTGAGAATCATTCCTGTTATCGGCAAAGGTGTTGGCGAAACAGCAGAATTCGGAGGCCTTCTCGGCTCAGCTCCTGTGATGAAGGTCAATTCTTTCAGCTGCAAAGACTTTGTGAGCAGGGGAGGAAGAATTCCGGCACCGATTCACAGTTTCAAGAACTGAATTATGCCTCTTTGTTACACGTCTGGTACCAAAAAATGCCTTAATATGGTATACCATATTTATTTAATGCATATATTTTAATTAATTATATTTTCTTAGCATTCAGGAGCAGTTATTTTATACCACATTGTATTCGTTTTACTTATGGAAATAGCATCCAGCTATCAGAATATATCGGATATTATGGCGATATAGATTTTTAATATTAAACGTGGTGATCTGAATGAACAAAATTTACAGACTAATTGCGGCATGTGCGGTATTGATTGCAGCACTGACCCTGCTTGTGCCTTTGGGTGAGATTGAATCAGATGATTGTTACGACGATAATCTATCTGATAATCTGCCGGTTTTAAGCGCTAATGAAGATCAGAATGTGATTGACTGGAACAACTGTCCGATTAAGTTATCATATAGTTTTAATGAAACCGACTGGACTGAAATTCCGTTTAAATATGAAGGATATGCATCGATTTCATACTCCATCCATGAAGACGCTCTTGATTTAAGTGGTATGGGTAAAAATGATATTATTTACATGAAAGCAGAGCCGATTGATGGTTTTTCTGCAGTTTCTAATGAGCCAGCATTTTTGATTGAAAATTTTGAAGTTTCATGGTGGCACACATCTTCAGAAGATGTGACCTTGAATTATACTGCCTTTGTTGAGTTACAGAATGATGAATGGTGGTCATGGGATGTACCAATCTCAACGCTGGGAGAGTGTGGACGCTATGACTACCTTTCCATTGGATTCTCTATTAATGGCACAAAGTGTCAATGTAACTTATACAACGATCTAGACGATCAGAGAATTATCTTTTTATCCTTGAACTCGAAACAATCTATTCAGTCTGAATTGGATGCGCTTGTTGGAACGTATATCTGCGATAAACAGACAATTCAAATTTACAAGGATGGAGGCATATATGTCAAGCGTATACTCGGTGAAGTCACAGGTGGACATCCAGCGACTGGTAAAATTGGAGATATGTACTACATTCTTGGTGAAACTGGCATCAAAGAAACTTTAGTCACAGTAGGTTACACTGTCAATGCCTATTTTAGCATTAATAACAACTCAGGCGGTGTAGTCTCATTGACAGCAGTTGATGATTACACTTATTCTTCTACAAATTCCGTGTCTGAAGAGATTTCAAAAGATTCTGTTTTTGAAAGAGAATCAACGGGAATTTCAATAAATGGATTGGAATATCCAGACCTACAGACAGCAATCAATTATGCTAGTGATGGGGATATTATCAACTTGGATGTTGGCACATATAACCTTGATAAATACATTACAATTGATAAGAATATAACTCTAAAAGGAATTATCGGAGAGACTAAAGAAGCCTCATCTGTAATTACTGGGTTCCAAGGATCCTCTGATACTAGTCTAGTTGTAAATATTCGTATTGAAAGTTCTGCTACTTTAGATTCAATTTGGATCGACATCGATTCAAATGCGATTGGAGCTAATGGTGACAACTGTAATGGTATGCGCGGTGCGATAGATCTTGGAAATTCCGTCAATGCAAAAGTTATGAATTGTAAGTTTACAAAATCCACTCCAACCAGTGATGCTGATCAATCAACAGCAGTCTATGCTGGTTCTGGAAGTCTAATTGAACATAATTACTTTGACGGCTGGATTAATGCCATATACTCTGAAATCGCAACGAATTCTGAAACTACTACCATATATAGCAATATTTTCAAAAACAATAATTACGCAATTCATATAGCAACTATGCCAAATTACAAGATAACTGGCAATGATATATCGAATGGGAGCGTATCTATAAGTGGTAATAATGTGGAATTTAAAAATAATATTCTTAATGGTGTAACATTTAAAGTCTATTCTTTATCAATGACAATTTCAGATAATGCGTTTTTATACTCTTCTGAAATAATAAATAAAAAACCAACAGTTGGGCTTATAGATGTCTCTGGTAATTACTGGGGAGGAACTCCAGAAATAAGCGGTAATCTGAAATTGTCTAACTGGTATAACTTGTATGATCCTGTAAATTCATCATTTTCAGAATTAGTGAGCGAAACGATAATTGGAACTATCTATGTAGATAGTTCAGTTGAAACCTCTGGAAATGGGTCTAAAAGCGCTCCATTTAATACAATCTCTAAAGCTATTGAAGTCGTAAATTCTGGTCAAACAATCTCTGTATTGCCAGGTACTTACAATGAAACAATTTCTATATCTGAAGGCTTGAGAGATGTTACACTGCTTGGTGTTAATTCAGATAATAATCCTTTAGATAATTCTTGGGATGCTTCTGGAACGATACTAACAAATGGAATCAGCATAGAAACTCACGGCACTCATGAAAATCCGAATCCAACCATTGTTGATGGTCTGACAATAAAAGGATTTGATTTCAAAAACAAAGGATTTGTAATAGTGGGATGGTGGGAAAACGGCAGCATATCCAACATAACGATTGAAAACAATCGTTTCACAGATATTGATGATGGAAACAACGCAGCCATTCATTTCAATACTTCATCTCAAATGGCAGTTGACAATATAACCATTATATACAATCTTATTGAAAATATTGGATCTTATGGAAATAGTCCCTCTGGAATAAGCATCTCATCTGCAAAAGGTACTGTAATAATCGAAGGAAATTGGATTAAGAATACCTATCACAATTCGATTCAAGTTTTCAATCAGTCCAGTGGGAAATTGATAATTCAAAATAATCATCTTGAAAACTGGGATTATGACCAAGCCAATGGAGGCAGAGCATTCCGTTTTGATTACATAGATATTGATGAAATTAAAATCTATTTAAATTCATTTCAGAAAGTAGAACTTGATGGTGATGATCTAGGCAGCACATATCTAAAAATAACACACTCAAACACACACATATCTGCTTCTGGAAATTACTGGAATGGAACGAATCCGACGGTTGATACGTTTCCTATACTTTCCGAATGTGAATCTACAATTGAGATTAATTCCTGGTATACTCAATACGATCCAGAAAGCAACACACTCAGCGGATTAGAACCAGATATTCCGGGAGTTGTTCCAGATGTGCCTGATACACCTACTTTTCCTGATGTCCCAGATGTTCCTGTAACTCCTGAAGTGCCGGTGCCGGATGAAAATGGAAACATCGATATAGAGATTCCAAAAAGCGACATCGATAAAATCGTGGATGATGCAGTGTCTTCCGGCTCTGAATCAGTGACAATTACTGATGTCAGCGACATTGAAGATGTTTCATCAGTTACAATAGGCAAAGAGAATCTCCAAGAGATTTTGGATAAGATTGTCGCAGATGATTCAATATCTGAGGCAGTCGTGAAGCTTCCAGAAGGTTCAGTCTCAATCGGAAAGGATGTTCTGTCTTCGATACTTGAAACAACTGAAGAAAGCTCGATAACGATTAAGGTGTCAGATGCCAAAGATGAGCTGAATGAAAAGCAGAAGGAAGCAATAGGGGACAGGCCGGTATATGACATCACAATGCTGAAATGAAATGAGAAAATAACGAGTTTCAATGGTAAAACCATCACAGTTTCCCTGCCTTATGAACTAAAGGAAAATGAACTTCCAGACAACATTGTGGTCTATTATGTAAAAGACGATGGCAATACTGAAAAAATGAACTGTGTTTATAAAGATGGAAACGTATCTTTTGAAACCAGCCACCTGTCTTATTTTGCAATCTCTTACGAAGTGCCTGAACCAATGCCTGAAGAACCGGCAGGCAGCAGCAATGCGGTGTATTATGCAATTGCAGTCGTAGCAATCCTGATTGTAATAGCTGCAGCAGCATATTTCATCGTCAAGAGAAAACAATAACCACGCTGAACTCAATGAAGTCAGCAAACCACTTTCTTTATTTTTATAATTAAATTATTTTTATGCCAATATCTGCGAATAACGTTAATACTATGTGAATCATTATATGAGCCATGTCTTTAGAAAATGGTATCAGAATTGTTGCAGACCTTATGGAAGTGGCTGCCAGAACAGCACCCAAGGCTGTGGGCAAGGATTTCATAGAGGTGAAGATTCTTACAGATGAGGAAAAAGAAAAACTGGGCAGCGAGATGGTGGCTATGGCAAAAGAGAAGGGACCTGGCTACGAGAGGGACGGCAATAACGTTCTTAATTCAGATGCGGTAGTGCTGATCGGCCTCCTGCCTCACAAGGGAGTAGGGCTGAACTGCGGAGCCTGCGGCTGTGACTCCTGCTCAGAGTTCAACGAACACCATACAACAATTGAATTTGACGGTCCGAATTGTTCCATCAGAATGCTGGATTTGGGCATCGCCTTAGGATCTGCAGCTAAAATAGCTTCAGAACTGAATGTGGACAACCGCATTATGTACAGGATAGGAGCGGCGGCAAAGCGGTTAGGTATGACAGAGGCAAACATTACACAGGGAATACCGATCTCAGCAACAGGCAAGAACATCTTCTTCGACAGGTCCTGAAGAAAGATTGATGCAGGTGCAGGTCAAAATAGTCTAGAGTGGACCTGATTGCTATCCTCCCGCAGATCGTAACAATGCCGGGAGCAATAGCTATACTTTATTTTGAAAGGGACAATCCGCGCTCGGCAGTGCTCTGGCTTTTCCTGATGCTGATTTATGCTCCTGCCGGGCTGCTGCTGTACATTTTCTACGGATACAGCATGAGGCTCAGCCGGCCAGGTTTAAGAAAAAAAGAGCGCGCAGACATGTTCCGACTGGGGGCGGTATCGAAGCAGAAGCAGCTTTGTGACGGAACCTGCTCCCTAAAATGCGGCGAGCTGGAACATTACGATAATCTTGTTGAACTGCTCAGATCAGCAGGTGCAGAGTTGACTGCAGGCAATGAAGTAACGATTATGAATTCTGGTGAGGAAAAATTCAGAGCATTGTTTGAGGATATAAGACAGGCCAGAAGCCATGTTCATTTGGAGTATTACATAATCAGAAAGGATAAACTGGGAGAGAGGCTGATCGATTTATTGTGTGAGAAAGCCTCGGAAGGGGTGAAGGTATGCCTGCTGACCGACGGCTTCGGAACCGTCCTGAAACGTTCAGATATCAAAAGGCTGAAAGAGTCGGGAGCCGAATTGGCTTCTTTCTTCCCTTCTCTGCTGCGGCACATCCCTTTATTCAATGCCAGATTCAATCACAGGAATCACAGAAAAATAGCAGTCATCGATGGAGAAATAGGATATGTCGGAGGATACAACATCGGCGATGAGTATCTGGGAAACGGTCCCTTTGGGAAGTGGAGAGACACTCATCTGAGAATCAGAGGGGGAGCGGTGCATGACCTGCAGATCAGATTCATGCTTGACTGGGACTTTGCAGCCCACACGGGTCTGGAAGCCTCAAAGATCTATTTTCCCAAGAGTCCGGAGGCAGACGGATCGCCGGTGCAGATAGTCTCCGGAGGACCGGACCGCAAGAGAAGCCATATTCAGGAGGCGTACCTCAAACTGATTGCATCAGCAAAAAACAGAGTGTATCTGCAGACGCCTTATTTCATTCCCAATGAAAGTCTTCTTGATGCTCTGAAGTCGGCAGCTTTGTCAGGTGTAGACGTCAGAATCATGATTCCTGAAAAAATAGATCATATCTTCGTGCACTGGGCCAATCTTTCCTTTTTAGGCGAGCTGATAAGATACGGGGTAAAGGCATACATCTACAAAGACGGGTTTCTGCATGCTAAGACAATCGTTGTGGATGGAGAGGTTGCTTCGATCGGCAGTGCAAACTGGGATATCAGGAGCATGGAGCTCAACTTCGAGACGAATGCTGTGATATACTGTAAGAAAACCGCGATCCAGCAGGAAAAGGCCTTTTTTGAAGATATAAACTCCTGCTATGAATGGACTGAAGAAATGTATGCTCAACGAACTTATATGATGAGGCTTAAGTCAGGCATCTCCAGGCTGTTCTCGCCTCTGCTGTGATTATACGATCTCCACCCCTTCGTCTTTAAATCTTTTTGTCAGAGAGATATACATGTCAGTCATGGCCGTCTCGCTTTTGGCAGGTCTTCTTATCCAGATTCTTATCATCAGGCTTATGCCGCTGCTGTCTACTGATAAAATTTCAATCTGCGGGTCGTAGTTGTCCTTATCGACCTCTTCATCTGTAAAACTCTGAAAAAATGTAAAACCCAGCAGCCGGTTGTTTTTCTGGGCTTTTTTTCCTACTGCATCAGGCATGGTGTACGGATACTTCTCAGCTTCTTCGTAGACAATATCAGCAAACCTATCAAAATCCTCCAGTACTGCAACTTTAAAGTTCATTTCGACAGCAACAGCCTTTCTTTTGGAGTAGTTTATAGTTTTATTTCTGAAAAGATACCCATTGGGAATGTAGATCGTTCTTTTATCGCGGTCTTCCAAGACTGTATTCACAACTGTGATCTCTCTGACGATGCACATTCCTGTATCCGGAATCCCGGAAATCTGCACCCAGTCGTCAACCTCTACCTGTTTTGTCAGTGCAATGATTATGCCCGCCACGGCATTGGCAAAGAATTCTCTGACGGCAAACGCAATAGTCACACCAAGAAAGCTCAGGGAGAGCAGCATCGCCGAAAAGTCCATCCTCAGAACTACCCAGGTAGCTATGTATATGCCCATGGCGATGATGATATACTCAAAAATTCTGGCATTCTGAATCGCGGAGTTTCTGGAAGTTTTTTTAGACAGTTCTTTCCGTATGATGTAAAAAGCAAATCTGGCTATAGCGTAGATGAGAATAATTGAAAAAATAAATGTGAGTAATTCACGGATTGTGATACTTCCGTAAACTACCTCATCGTACCAAGACACGCATTATACTTTGTCAGATCTTCTAAATGAATGTGCGTCAAAGCATGTTGTGAAGTGATATGGCAACCATTGCTGTGATCATAACCGCAAGGAACAGGCTTATCACATAGGATATTTTGGAAAGAGCTTCAAGCGGAGTTCCTTTGTTGCGGTTGAAGTAGATGTAGGTGACAGCAAATGCAATCCAGAGTACGATTACCGATGCAGCCATGTAGATAAGGCGGTTATCTTCAAAGCCGATTGCAAACATGAACAGCATCAGACCTATGATGTTCAGGAAAACCGAACCCATACGCCACTTGTTGTACATGACCTGGGAATGCACCGATCTTTTCTTTGTCGAATATGACATTAGAATGCCGCATGCCTATGCACCTAATAAGATTTATGTGCACAGCCTGCTGGTTATAAAAGTAAAAATAGAGGCGGCTGGCGCCTGCATATGTTGTTTAGTTTGCGACTTTCCTTCCCGAGGCGAAGCTGTCAGTTTTCTTGCTCATCAGCATTACAGATACACCGAGCCAGATCAGAGCAAGTGCGAGCAGTATGATCTCGTTTCCAGGCCAGATATAGTTTGCAATGAACAATATTCCCACAACAGCCAGCAGACTTCCTGCAAAGAGGATTCTGCCCGTCTTCTTCTCTCCGGCATTCCAGTTGTTTTTGTTTCTTCCCAGAATGCCAACGGCTATCATTACATAGGCGCCTATTACCAGGAGCGCAATCGGCACGATTAGCAGCATACTTGCTTCAAAGTACGTCACTAAAAGAACCGCTAAGCCTATGGCAATTATAGAAAAGCCAATGGCTTGGATAAGCTGGTTTCTTTTCCCATCCGGTGACATGATCTAACGCATGTAATTTCTGCTAAATAAATATGTCTGACAATTGACTGACAAATAATGCAAATCAGCAGACATTATATATGCGGCTGTCCGGCAGGGGAGGTACTTTCACCTACCCCTCCGTTTTGGTTATATAAACTGACAGCGATTAACAGCCGGAATGGGATGAAATGGAAGAGTCACACAGCAATTGCCAGGGCAATCGCCGAAGAAGCAGATATTCACGGAGAATGCAGGCAGGCACTGTATCAAGGAGTGATAGACCCGGACCGCTCTCCGGACTATCACCGTAAAAGATCTAAAAATGGCAGAAACACTTTCAATAGGATGGCTCACCATCATCCCTCCACCTCCATGGTCATGTCATATGTCTGGGAGGCAAGGAAATTTTACTTAGAAAACAATGAGGCTGCAGCGATGAGAAGCATCGGCAGAGCTCTTCATTATGTGCAGGATAAATCCGTTTCAAGAGGATTCAGAGGCTGGACTCATGACATGAGGGAGGAAGCGGTCAGCAGACTGGATGTTCCAGCAGAAGAAATCAGACGCGGATTCAGCGAAGCCTGTTCTTCTCCAGATTTTGTAAGGGAGTGTATTACCGCAGTGAAAAACAAAAGGAATCCGCACAAGGCGCTGAAGACAGGAAGTTACTATTCAGCATTGATCTTCGCTTCAGTTTTTTCTCCGGCTGAGAACAGTTTTGAAATGAGAAATAAAAGCCTTAGGCAGTACAGACAGAGAAAGATCCTGCTCTGCGTAAGCACCGCAGTTTCGGCAGCGGCAGCAGCCAGCCTGCTTCTTAAGCTGTACATTCCAGCGGCTGTATTCGCTGCAGCGGCAGCAATTATGTTCGCATCAAATATTCACTACAAGGATGTTAAAAGAAAAGCCTCTTGGTACGGAACTCGTAAATCCTGAAATATTCCTGCGATCACTTTATCAATCATATGGGATATTAAGGAACTGATAGCATGTCTACCGTAAAAAAATATATGTCGATCAAAAGGGAAGTTGTATCCCCTGACGACTCAGTACAAAGCGCAATAGAACTCATGGTGGATCACGATCAGGGAAGTGTAATTGTGATCGACGATGCAGAACATGTTCTGGGAATTTTCACAGAGCGTGACGTGCTGCGCCATTATCTTACACACCAGACTAAGTTTCTGTATCTCAAGGTCTCGGAAGTCATGAGTGCTCCAGTCGCTACAGTCTCTGAGGACACGCCTATCCAAGAAGCTCTGGAAATGATGACCTCTAAGAATATACGCCGTCTTCCGGTAGTGGACTCTGAAGGAAGAATGATCGGTTTCCTCTCTTGGAAAGAACTCTTTGCCAAGTTCCGCAGAGAGCACTCAACTTAAACCCCTTCTTTTGAATTTTATTCTGATTTTTGCTCTTCTGCAGAAAGATTTATGGGACTGCAGTTGCTTGATGAATCAAGTGATTACTGCGGGGAGCTCATGATTCCGAGCAAGTTACTTTTTGGGAAGTATTTCTCTATCCTGCACAGGCAGGAGCAGAAGCATCTGAACCACATCATGCAGGAATACGGATTGACTTCATTCAGTTATCCTCTTCTTGTTTATCTATATCACAATGAAGGTCTGAATCAGAGAAAATTATGCGATATACTTTCACTTGATGAATCTCTTGCCACCCGCACAATGCGGACTCTGGAAACTGAGGGATATATCGTACGTGAAAGGGATCTGAAAGATCAGCGGTCTTACACGCTTATGCTGACCGACAGCGGTAAGAAAATCGCTGCACTGCTGGAGGAAGAGATTGTCAAATGGTGGTCGGAAGTTCTCAATCCCTTGGATGAGACATCGCTTGCAATTCTTTCAGCGCAGATGGATAAAGTTTCTCAGAGGGCAATAAATCTGAATCGGGCTAGAATTGATTCAAAAAAAGTGGATAAATAATTTATAAAAATTAACAAAAGATCAGACGACATTTTGAGGCCTGCCGTCCAGCCAAAGCTGGATATTGTCCATTGCAATCTCTGCTCTTTTCATCATAGATTCTTCAGTGGCAAATGCAATATGAGGTGTAGCCACTACGCCGGGGGCATTCAGAAGCGGGTGCTCCGGGGGAATCGGAGGTTCCATTTCGAAAACATCAATCCCTGCACCTGCCAGACGGCCTTCTCTGAGGGCCTCAGCCAGAGCATGCGAGTCTACTATTGCTCCTCTGGCAGTGTTTATGAAAACAGCAGAGGGCTTCATGAGTCTAATTTTATCTCCATCGATAAGATTCTTGGTTTCAGGAGTGGAAGGTAGATGAAGAGATATGATATCACAGGTTGAAAGCAGGTGATCCAGGCTGACAAATGAAACGTGCGGAAGATCTTTCACGCTGCGGTTGTATGCATAAACTTCACATCCAAACGCATCTGCTATTTTTGCTACTCTGCTTCCAATGGCTCCGGCGCCAATAACTCCAAACTTCTTGCCTTCTAATTCATGCCCGGTAAGACACTTCCCGGTGCCTTCTTCTCTTACGGCGCAGTTGCATTCAATTATCTTTCTGTAAATATCAATAATCATTCCAAAAACCAAATCAGCAACAGCCGCGGTGGAATATCCGGCGCAATTGCATACCAGAATGCCTCTCTCTTTACAGTATTCAACATCAACATGATCTGTGCCTGTGAAAGCCACGCAGATCATTTTCAGATGCGGACATTTTTCTATGACCTCTTTTCTGTAAGGAAAATTTGAGAGAACAACAGCATCTGCATCTTTAGAACGCTCTATGAGTGTCTGCAGATCTTCTTTTCTGTCATCGTATGCTGTTATTTCCATCCTGTTCTGAACTGCGGACTCTGCAAGGCTTAGAAGTTTTTCCTTGGAAATTCCCAGAGGCTCTAAAATTACCAGCTTCGTCATCTTCAATAAGTATGGTCTCAGCGGTTATTCTAAATTTCTGAAGTATTGAAAAAGACAAACTCAAAAAGGCAGTGTGGGGGAACTTCCCCATTTCTTAAGGAGAAATGGGGGCGGAGTTGACTTAATGAGCTATACATTGGATGTAATATCCAATATTTATATCTATTTATGGCTTTTACTTTGCTCACCATGTTTTTCCATAGTAAGCTACAATTCTCAATTACTGATTAATATTCCTTCCATCCATATGTGAATGTGGGTATCAGACAGAAGAATGTTTGAGCTCGAGACATTTATTAATTTCTGTTGGGAGGAATAACATGAGCTATGATCTGATGGTATTTGAAATATCAAAAGCCCCGAAAACTAAAAAAGAGTTTCTGGACTGGTATGAAAAACAAACCCAATGGTCGGAAGATCACAGTTACAGCGACCCTGAAGCAGCATCTCCAGCTTTGAAAGACTGGTATGCAAAAATGAAAAAGACATTTCTGCCGATGAATGAAAACAGCTCAGCGGACGAAAATCTAGACGAGGATGAGGAATCATATCTGACTGATTATTCAATCGGCAGCAGCGTAATCTATACAGCGTTTTCATGGGCACGGGCTGAAGAAGCATATACACTGACAACCTCATTGGCACAGAAATGCGGCGTAGGTTTCTTTGATGTCAGCGGAGACGGGGACATAGTGCTGCCGGACGGAAGCGAGATTGACTGAGGATCTGAAATGGCACAGGAATCATATAAGCAGAATCTTCATGAGAAAGCCGAGTTTCAGCGTACATTTCAGATACAGCTTCTTTTTGAAGAAAATGGCGTCAGGCCTTCAACAGAAAATATCCTTGCGGAGATGGAGAAGACCTTCGGCAAAGTCGACCTCATCTCTGCAGGAAGCCTGACTGCATTCGGCATCCGCAAGTATCCTGTTGAGTATAAGGATCATCAGGCTGTGCCGGCTCAGCTTCTCATCTCTGATTTTGAGCCTTTTGACAAAAACAGCATAACTGCCTTGGAAAAGAGCCAGCTTTGGGACTGCCCCGATGCGGAGCCCCTGCTAGATAACTGCCGGTATAAACTGATGCTGTCTGACTTCATGGCCTCAGGATTGGATTATAAATGCAGATGCGAAATGCTGGCAGACTGGCTGGAAACAATGCTGAGACTATTTCCCGACTGCACTGCTGTCTGGACTCCTTCCAGCGGCAAGCTTCTCAGGCGGAAGAAGATTTTAGAAAACCCTGTTGGAGGAGCAGGCAGATTTCTGCTTTTCGGAGTGAATGCCAGATTCTTCAACATAGAAGGAACCGAGGATATGATTGTAGACACTCTTGGTCTGTATGCAGTCGGACTTCCTGACATACAATATCATTTTCACGGCTTAGATCCTAACAAGGTTGTAAATCATGCGTATAATGTAGCCTCGTACATCTTCGAGAATGACGCACCGATTAAAAGCGGTGAAACGATAGATGGTATTTCTGAAATTGGAATCGACCGCGGCGTCAGGTGGAAATGCCAGTATGAGATGGGTCTGATCCAGCCTTCAAGGGAAGTAATGGATATCTGTCCTGGAGAATATGCATCTGGCACCAGAGAATAAAATCTTGAGCAGAATGCTCTCAAAACTGGTGAATCTGCAGAAATTAAAAAAAGGAGAGGACTCAGTCCTCTAATGTTGAAAGGTCGCCTACCGGCTGTCCAAGTTCCTGAGCTTTCAGAACTCTGCGCATGATCTTGCCGCTGCGGGTCTTAGGCAGAGTAGTTACAAACTCCATTTCTCTTGGATATGCATAGTATGCAAGGCGGGTTTTGACGAAGTTGGTGATTTCTTTCTTAAGTTCATCGCTTCCTTCATATCCTGGACGAAGCATGACAAAAGCTTTCACGATCTCTCCTCTGAGAGCGTCAGGCTTTCCGATTACTCCAGCTTCTGCTACGGCAGGATGTTCGATCAAAGCAGATTCAACTTCGAACGGGCCTACGCGTTCCCCAGATGTCTTGATAACATCATCAGATCTGCCAAGGAACCAGAAGTATCCGTCTTCGTCTTTGAATGCCAGATCCCCCGAGATATACCATCCCGGGACTCTGAAGTATTCTTTAAACTTTGGAGTGTTGCGCCAGATTCCCAGCATCATCGACGGCCAGCCTGGTCTGACCGCAAGATATCCCTCGGTCTTTGGAGGCACTTCGTTGCCGTTTTCGTCTACTACTGAAGCTGTAACTCCTGGAATCGGCTTACCCATTGAACCGGGTTTAATCGGCATGCACGGGTAGTTGCAGACCATATGAGCGCCTGTTTCCGTCTGCCACCATGTATCATGAATGCGGTGGTTCAGGACCCTGTCTCCCCATTTCACTACTTCTGCGTTGAGTGGTTCTCCGACAGAGCAGATGTGCCTGAGGCGGGAAAGGTCGTATTTTTCAACGATTTCATCGCCAGCATTCATCAGCATTCTCAAAGCAGTCGGGGCTGTGTACCAGACTGTGATGCCGTATTTCTCGAGCAGATTGTACCAGACATCGGCATCAAAGCGGCCTTCATATGATACGATTGTAACTCCGAGATACCACGGAGCCAAGACACCGTATGATGTACCCGTAACCCATCCTGGGTCGGCTGTACACCAATATGTATCATCTTCATTAAGATCCAGAATCATTTTGGCAGTATATGCCTGCTGAATCATGGCCTTGTGTCCATGGAGGACTCCTTTCGGCTTTCCAGTTGATCCAGATGTGTAATGGATGACATACGGATCTGAAGGCTGCATAGATACTGTTTTAAAGCATGAATCTCCGGAAGCCACGACATCGTCAAACTTCACGGTTATGTCTCCAAGATCAGCGTTGTCTCCGACAATAATGATCTTTTCAATATCCACAAGATCGTCCAATACAGGCTCTATTCTCTTGTAGAGATATGGAGATGTGATGACATACTTAGCTCCACAGTCTAAAGCACGGTCTTTGAAAGCTTCTGGACCAAGGGCTGAGAATAACGGGCTTGCCATTGCACCCATCTTGGTGACTCCGATCAGAGAAATATACAGCTCTGATGTACGGTCGAGATAGATGAATACACGGTCACCTATCTCAGCACCAAGCTTGGTGAGACCTGAAGCCAGCTTGCTACTTATCTCAGCTATTTCGCCAAAAGTATACTTGCGTACTTCATTATTGGCAGTGATCGAATAGAGTGCAATCTTGTTTCTTCTCCAGTTAGATGCGTGCCTGTCAATTGCTTCGTGGGCTACGTTGTAGACTCCCCCCTCCGACCAGCTGAATTCCTTGTCGACGGAGGCCCATGCAAACTCTTTACAGGCAGTCTCATAATCCTCGAGATTACCAATTTTTCTGGGCGGTATGGTCCCTTCCATGCCAATTCTCTCCATTATATACTTCCAATGAAAAGACACACCATATAAAGCATTATCGAATTCCGTGTTCGACAATCGTAGAATCATTCACATTATGTGCCTATCTCTGCGATATACCTCAGTTATTTGTATAATTCGTAGAGATTTCTTCTTTATTCCTGCCGTCCTGCAAGCGGAAGACTTATCTCTACCTCTTTGTTTCGGGTGATTACAAACCCTAGTCATACCTACAAATGAAGGACAAAGGTGAATTAAAGCAAAGAGAGATGAAAAAGCATGTCAGTATCTAACTTGGGCACTTTCGCTGCCTTTCGAAATGTTTATAAAGGAACTAATAGTACACGCTACCCCACGTGGTGAGTACATGAAGTACACTAGATTTGAAAAGGCGCGTATCATTGGTGCCAGGTCATTACAGGTTTCTCTTGGTGCGCCAGTTCTTATCGACATTCCAGAAGGCATGATAGATCCAGTAGAGATTGCCATGCTCGAATATGATACGGATATGATCCCTATCACAGTAAAAAGAGATACATGAGGTTTTTAAATGAGTGAGGAAATTAACGCCGATTTACTGGTTCCTGAGGATATCTATCTTACTTCTGGTGTCCATATCGGTACCCAGCAAAAAAGTGCTGACATGAAGAAATTCATCTTCAAAGTCAGATCTGATGGATTGTATGTAATGGATGTCAAGCAGACAGATGCTCGTATCAGGGCAGCAGCTAAATTCTTAGCCAGATTCCCTGCAGACCGCATTTTGGTTTCTTCTGCAAGACAATATGGACAAAAGCCAGCCAAGATTTTTGGAAAAACACTTGGATGCAAAGTTTTTGCTGGAAGGTTCGTTCCCGGTACACTCACAAATCCAATACTGCCTGAGTTCATCGAACCCGCAGCCCTTCTGGTAACAGATCCAGCTGCAGATCAGCAGGCTATCGCCGAAGCTCTCAACGTTGGAATCCCAATCGTTGCTCTCTGCGATGCTAACAATGAAACAAGGAATGTTGATTTAGTCATCCCGACAAACAACAAAGGACGCCGTGCTCTCGCATGCGTTTACTGGCTCCTCACCCGTGAGATTCTCAAAGAAAAGGGAATCATCAGCAGCGATGATGAGTTCAAACTTACAATGGATGACTTTGAAGCAAGTCTTTAAAGTTTTACTACCAAGGTCAGGATTCGCATCTTGACCTTAAAAAATTCTTTTTTTTAATCTGGTTTGTTTTTCAGCAGCGCTGTCAGATATAATTTTATGACGTTTTCGTTGGTATCTCTGTTTTAGAATGCACTAGTGGGCAAATTAAAAATACGATCTAAATTGATTATGAAGCTATGAGATATCCTGCAGTAGCTGGATCTTTTTACCCCAAAAATATAGATGATTTAAAAAGTGAAATTGAAAATTCATTTAAATCTAAGTTTGGACCCGGTTACATTCCAGCGCTGGATCCAAAGGGTCCAAGGGCTATCAAAGCTGCAGTAAATCCTCATGCAGGATATTTTTATTCGGGGCCTGTTGCAGCACACACATTCGCCGCTATGGCTAAAGACGGATTTCCGGAAACCTTTGTAATACTGGGACCAAACCATCATGCCTTAGGACCGCTGGTAGCTACTACAGACCAGGATTTCCTGATGCCAATGGGAAAAGTAGAGGTGGATACTGAAATTCTTGACAGGATCGGTTCGGCAGTTCCTAAAAGTCATGACGCTCACAGACTCGAACATTCAATAGAGGTTCAGCTGCCGTTTATTCAGTACTTTTGCCCGGAAGCTAAGATTGTACCAATTGTGATGATTGACCAGACATACGAAACAGCAATAAATCTGGCTGAAATCCTGTCAGACGCATGCAGAGGAAAAGACGTTGTATTCTTAGCAAGTTCTGACTTTTCTCACTATGTTCCTCCAGATGTAGCTGAAGCTCAGGATAGAAAAGTAATCGACCGCATCCTCAGCATGAACGTTCCTGAAGTTATTGACACTGTTCAGAGATACAAAATAACAATGTGCGGCTACGGGCCGGTAATGACTGCCATGCTGGCTTCAGGATCTCAGAGCGCAGGTCTGCTGGCATACGGTACGTCCGGAGATGCCTGTGAAATGAAAGATGTTGTAGGATATGCTTCAATCATTATGACCTGAGGCTGGAGATATCTTACGCTGGATGTGAAATTAATCTTTGAAAATCAAAATGAACTTTCTCGAATGCTTTTAGTTTTTCTAAGGTCCGGCGCCTTGTGATAAGCGCCGGCCTTGTTTTAAATGCTGTTTTCAAACAGACTCTGGTTCAAATGCGTTTCATCTTTCCGATTGTCGGTTCGTATACCAGACCTTTGTCAAGCAGGGAAGTGGTAATCTCTTCCAGCTCTGATTCTCCAATGTTGGACTTGGCGGCTTCTCTGGCAAGTTCTGTCAGCGGAGCACCTTTTTTAGTTGTGTCCAGTGAATCAATAAGCTTGAGGATCAGCTCTTCTTTCTGATCATCGTCTAACTGCGCAGGCGGGATCTGCTGTTCTTCTTCCTTGCTCTGCGGCGGGACAATCTCTTCTTCTGCAGGGATCAGTTCATCCTCGTCAATGTCAAATTCTTCAGGAGATGAAAACATCTGATCACCGGTAGGCATTGAAATTCCCTCGTCTGATGTCACCTGGCCTAAAACTTCCAGCAGCATGCCGCGGTAGCGGTTGGTATCTATTTTTCCATAATGGCTTATTGCCTGTGAGACACCGTCTGCCATGTTTGGTGTAAAGCCGTGGATTCGCAGATCATCTTTGGTAGGCGAATCAATCTCCAGTGCCTCTTCAGTAAGCTCAATCCTTTTGAGGGTGGACTTTGCAGTTTCAACTATCCAGTAATCCCTGATCTCCGGAGTGGTCTCGACGATCTGCTCCGGCCTGATTGAAACATACATATTGCCTCCCTGGGGAGTGTATGTTCTGCATTTTCCGATGATTGCTACTATGCAGGGAGTCTGAAGATTTGACAAGATCTGCACGGCTTCAGGAGAAAACTTTCCTGCGTAGACATAAAATCTGTCGGTGCCGTCAGAAAGAAGTGCTCTCCACATTGGTTCAACATCAGTACCTACATTTTGTTTGTCAGTAAGCACTCCCACAACCATGATGCGGTTGACTTTTGCTCCAAGCGGAGTAATCACATATGAAGGCGCTCTTTCCCCATCACCTTTGATATCAAGGGTCGAAGCGTTGTATTCAGATGCAAACATTCTCCATGCTACTTCTCTTGATATCATTAGAATCCCTCCACTTTTGAAATGAGATCTTCAGCTTCTTTGGCAATGTCCAGATTCACAGGGCTGACATCATGAACGGTCATGGTAAGTCCGTACTCATCAGAAGTTACTCTTCCTCTGACCTCTATGGGCTGAGCCAGAAGCTTCTTCTCAAATCTCGGGCCCAGGAAATCAAAGTCCATGATGGTTTTTCCTTCTTCGAGTGCATCTGCCAAAGTAATTCCGGTGAGCTTTTCAGTAAGCTCTTTTCCTAAAACGATCATCATCGAGCCGGTGCCGTCATCCAGAATCGCTTTTATCCTTAAGTCTGGTGTAGGCGTAACCTGTCCGTGTGTCTGGCATATGCCTTTCATAACCGGACGGTGGCATTCAGGGCATCTGAACAATATTCCCGATCCCTGTTTAATGTCAACAATGCTTCCAATAATGACAGTATCAGCAGAGCCGCCTCTTCTTTCTATATCTTCAACAGTGCACCGCGTTCCTTTGTCCAGAGAATCTCTGTCGGGGAAATCAATTTCCGGGCGTGTAACTGAGGCCTTTTCTCCAAAAGTCAGCTGAGGAATCCCTTTCCATCCTCTGGTATATGCTCCTGCAATAGTGACAACTTCATTCTCCTGCAGTTTAAAATCATACCATGCGGAAAAGTCGATTTTTCCTGTTTCATCAGCCAGAATTCCTGAGAATACAGTTTTTGTCTCTCCGTTGGCTTCAACCTCTCTTGGTCTTATTGATAAAACTCTTCCTGTAATCTTCAGCCCGATCATGTTTTCTTTCAGATCTCCAATCTGGGCATTGATCGGCTGGGAGCTTACCTGTTTAGGTTCCGGCACAGTCCCGTCCGGGAGGTTGACAGAATCTTTGTTCTGCTTTTCAATTACAGCTCTGACACCGATATTGAGTTTAGGCTGCCCGCTCCATTCTTTGGTGTATGCATGCCTGATAAGGTAAACTTCTCCGGGAGTCATTTCACATTTGTCTTTTTCCCAGAGTGTGTATTGTATACTGCCGGTTTCATCTGCGACCACGCCGTATATAATCGTCTTCATCGTGTCATCGTTCTGTTTGATTTCCCTTTCATTTGCTGAAATCACTTTGACAAGAATATCCACAGTCTGCTCGCTTGTGCCTAGGGTTGAAACCATTCTTCTGATGCCTTTAGTGAGTTTGTTGGGGTCTCCGCCATATTTCCTCACAATGTGTCTCTTTGAAGCTTCCAGAGACATTCTGTATGTGTTCAAATATGTGCTAAGGTCATTCTCTATCTTCTCTTCTGTAAGTTTTCCGTCCAGCACCCTTACGATTTCTAAAACATGAGGTGCAATTTCTTCTTTCGTCATCATTTCTTTTCACCTTGTGATGAGTTTGTTCTTTTGATACCATAGTGGATATTTAATATGTTTTGAGGGGTGGGTGAAAGTACCTGCTTTTGTTCAGAGTGGATATGAAAAAGCAAAAGTATTTTATAACGTGCGGCATGAGTCAGTATGATGTCAGCAGGAGGATACACCATTGGTCTTTGAAGACCTGATGAATTACCTGGGGTCGCTTGGCGGCGATCCAGTTATTTACTGTATTTTCCTCTTCATCTATGTTATTCTGGCAGCAGTAATCCTTCCGCTGCCTGTTGAGATTGCTTTATTCCTTTCTGCTGGAACGCCTTTCTTTGTAAAAGCTCTGATCATCAGCTTAGGAAAGATGATCGGGGGCGTCATTGCTTTCCAGATTGGAGGAGCTCTCGAAGGTGTAATCAAAAGGTACACGAAATGGAAATGGTTCAATTATATCTACAAAGCATGCTACTGGCTGGTGTCAAAGTTCGGTTATGTGGGGCTTTATCTAATTCTCAGTATTCCATTTATGTCAGACACGGTTCCGTTGTATCTGTTCTCCCTATTCAAGGATGAGAGCCACATGACTGTGAGAGGATTCGCCATAACCTGTTTCCTTGCTGGATTTACCAGATCTATCATAGTCTATGTAGCAGCTACATTCTTTGGAATTCAGCTCTACGATGCACCGCAGGGAACTGAGTTCATGCTTATCTAAATGCGATCTTAAGCAGAAGGCTTATTAGAAAGATATGAAATTTGACGTTATGGTTCCTAAGAACAGAATTCAAGAAATTCTCAGCGAATATGATCCTGAAGAGATCACTATCGCTACTTTATGCTCACATACTGCTTTACAAATTTTTCACGGTGCAAAGAAGGAAGGCTTCAAGACTCTGGGTTTGGCTGTGAACCAGAATACAAAGTTTTATGATGCTTTTCCGCTTGCCAAACCGGATGAGATTCTTAGATTCAACAGTTATGATGAATTCATAACAAAATCAAAAGAACTCACTGACAGAAATGTAATCATCATCCCTCACGGATCATTTGTGGAATACATGGGCACAAAGCGCTTTGAGCAGATGGAGGTACCTACTTTCGGCAGCAGGCAAGTGCTCAAGTGGGAAGAGAGCCGCGACAGCCAGCGTGAGTGGCTGGAGAGTGCGGGAATTTCCATGCCTAAAAGGATTGCAGATGCCAAAGATATCTCGGAACCTGTGCTTGTTAAATACAACGGCGCGAAAGGCGGCCGCGGATTCTTCATCGCCAAAGACTTCATGGAATTCAAGATGGGAATTGATCTGAGTGAAGAATCATATACAATTCAAGAGTACGTTCTCGGTACGAGATACTACCTCCATTACTTCTATTCGCCAATAAAGCAGAGTGGATACAGAGTCGGCAACGGATCTCTCGAATTGATGTCGATGGACCGCAGAGATGAAAGCAACATCGATGAGCTGTATAAACTGGGATCAACCGAAGAACTGAAAAAACACGGTATGTTCCCGTCACTGGTAGTCACAGGAAATATTCCTGTAGTTATCAGAGAAAGTCTTCTTGCTAAAGTATTCGAGATGGGCGAGAGCGTCATCAACAGGAGTTACGAGCTTTTCGGAGGATTGATCGGCCCGTTCTGTCTGGAATCTATTGTCACAGATCACCTGGACTTCAAAGTCTTTGAAATCTCCTGCCGTATTGTAGCAGGTACCAATCCTTTCACCAGCGGATCTTCTTATTCTGATATGACCGAGCCGGGCATGAGCACCGGGCGCAGAATAGCCAGAGAGATCAAAGACGCCATCGCTGCCGGAAAGCTCAGCGAAGTGGTGTCTTGAAACTGACAATTGTCTTCGCAGACGCAGAAATAGAAAAAGCTCCGGAAGACGGGGAAATCCCTCTTCTGGATGCTTATTTCTACCCGGACGTTGAAGGCAGGCGCGGAAGACCTGACATTGTGCATAATGCTCTGACGATCCTACGGAGCTCGCTGTTATGGAACCATATTGATGTGGCAGTGTGCACAGAGCATGGGGAAATAATAATTCCTGAGAAGAATACATTTGTTCAGAATTATCTTGATTTTATGTCTCAGGTGTCTTCTCTTCTATCTGGCGGAGAATCAGAGGGATACAAGCTGACCAGAATGAATTTCTCTGATTTCATTCAGTCTCTGCATGCTGATAAAATCGTAGCATTGTCTCCCGATGGCGACAAAATTTCTCTGAGAAATGAAATTCTGACTGACGGTCATACCGTTCTGATAATCGGAGCTTTTTCAGATGGAGATTATTCCAGTCCAGTTTATGAACTCTGTGACTCTTCAGTTTCCATCGATGACCGTATCCTGACGGTACCGGAAGTCATCATGTCTGTTTTGCATGAATTGAATTTTTGAGTGAGAAAATGGAATACAATATCCTTCAGTTATCCAACAGGCAGGAGTTAAGAACATGGCTTTCGGAAAATTGCACATGTGAAAACTCCTGCTGGGTATGCGTATCTATGAAACCTTCCCCCGGCACACTTTGTTATTTGGATGTTGTTGAAGAATGTCTGTGCTTCGGCTGGATTGATACTACGAGAAAGAAACTGCCTGATGGAAAACTGATTCAAAGACTGACCCCGAGATCTAAAAACAGCAAGTGGTCTGAGCTGAACAAAGAAAGAGTAAGAAGACTTGAAAAACTGGGATTCATGACTGATGAAGGCAGAAAGCGCCTTCCCGACATGTCTCTTGACTTTGTGATTGATGAATAGATTCTCAAAGCACTGCAGGCTGATGAAGAAACATATGCCAATTTCTTAGAATTTCCAGACTTGTATAAGCGGGTAAGGATCAACACAATCAGATAAAAAAGAGTCAGCCGCAGCTGTTTCAAAGCCGATTGGAAAAATTCATTCAAAATACGAAACTAAATAAAATGTATGGCAACTGGAATGATGACGGACGTCTGTTGAATTATTAAATCATAGCTGTCAATACACATGAACCAGCATGCTTAAAAATTGAGAACAAAACTATAGAAAAAAGAGGATTGCTCCTCTGTATTTACCAGCCTCTTTCCTGAAGCCTTTCTTCCTGGGCAATTGTTGAAATCTCAATGCCTTTCATAGCATCTCCGAGGCCTTTTGAAACTTCAGCTATGATCTTAGGATCATCGAAGTGAGTTACAGCCTCAACAATTGCTTTTGCTCTCTTAGCAGGATTGTCAGACTTAAAGATTCCAGAACCTACAAACACTCCATCAGAGCCGAGCTGCATCATAAGGGCAGCATCTGCAGGAGTAGCGATTCCGCCGGCGGCGAAGTTGATGACTGGCATTCTCTGAAGCTGCGCTACTTCTTTAACAAGTTCATATGAAGCCTGGATTTCCCTGGCTACAGCACGGAGCTCCATCTCATCTTTATTCTGAAGTTCACGGACTTTTCCCATGATCACTTTCTGATGACGGACAGCTTCAATGACGTTTCCTGTTCCCGCTTCTCCCTTTGTTCTAATCATTGCAGCTCCCTCGTCAATACGGCGGAGAGCTTCTCCAAGATCACGGGCGCCGCATACAAACGGAACGGTGAATTTTTTCTTCTCAACATGATAGAATGGATCTGCCGGAGTAAGGACTTCGGATTCATCAATCATATCTACACCGAGAGATTCCAGGACCTGTGCTTCTACAAAGTGTCCTATTCTGCATTTGGCCATTACTGGTATAGAAACGGCATCTATGATTTCCTCAATCATGAGAGGATCTGACATCCTTGCGACTCCACCTTGAGCTCTGATGTCAGCAGGAACTCTTTCAAGGGCCATTACGGCAACAGCACCAGCTTCTTCAGCGATTGCAGCCTGCTCAGCGTTAGTTACATCCATGATAACTCCACCCTGCTGCATCTTTGCGAATCCTCTTTTTATGAGGTCGGTTCCATAACGAAGCTTGGCCATGTCCAATTCAAAAGGCATTTCAATTCACCTTGCTTTCGTTATCCATGTCTGATATATCAAACTTTCAGGATTGCTGTGGTATTCCGGCAGCAGTTCTTCAGTTTACGTATTTTTGCGAAACATTCTGCATAGAATCGATGCAATTCTTGGAAAGCGTTATGTACATCCCCCTTTATTTTCTGCAAGATGTCCGCAAGGCGCCTAAGCAGAGTACCAGAATCCGGAACTGTAAAAATCGCAAATACTGTAAGTAAGCTCAAAAGCGAAGGTGTCGACATAATCTCATTCTCTACCGGAGAACCAGATTTTTCAACTCCTGACAATATTACCAAAGCATGTGTAGACTCATTAAACAAGCATTTTACACACTACACTCCGTCTGTTGGTATCCCAGAGCTTAGAAAGGCAGTTGCGGAAAAGAGCAGGAATGAAAACAATATTCCGTGCGAAGCCTCTAATATTCTTATTACACCTGCCAAACAGGCAATCTTCATGACTGCGCTGTCTCTGATAGACGAGGGAGATGAAGTCATTCTTCCAGATCCGTCATGGGTGACATATGATGCTTGTATCAGGCTTGCCGGCGGAATTCCGAAATATGTCAAAGTAAAACCGGAAAATGAATACAGGATAACTCCTGAGGAAGTAGCGGAATTGGTTTCTCCAGCTACTAAAATGATCTTCCTCAATACTCCTGCCAATCCTACCGGTGCAGTTGCCACGGAAGAAGATCTCAAGGGCATTGCAGACATTGCGATCGACCATGACCTTTATGTCATGAGTGATGAAGTCTATGAGAAGATCCTTTTTGAAGGAAAACATGTCTCCATAGCTTCCCTGCCTGGTATGTTTGAGCGGACAATCACCATCAATGGAATGTCTAAAGTTTATGCCATGACTGGATGGAGAATAGGCTGGGCCGTTGCCCCGCCGGATATATTCAAGATCCTCAATATCCTGCAGACTCATTCTGTCACATGCTGCACATCCTTTGCCCAGCAGGCCGGAGTAGAAGCATTAAGCGGACCGCAGGATTCTGTAAAAAACATGGTTGATGAATTCAGGGTCCGCCGTGAAATCGTCATGGAAGAACTGGCAAAGATCCCTACTCTGCATACGCCTAAACCAAAAGGCGCATTCTATGTGTTCCCTGAATATGATTATAAAATGAACTCTGTGGATCTGACAGAATATCTTCTTACAACTGCTCATGTGGCAGTCACTCCCGGTTCGGCATTTGGTCCAGGCAGTGATGGGCATATCAGAATATCATATGCCTGTTCAAGGGATGATATAAGAGAAGGATTAAGAAGAATTGGAGAGGCTCTGTCTAAATTAGACAGATGATCTCAGTTTTTTATTACAAGAGCTTCAAGAAGCTCTTCCAATCCTTCATTTGTTTTTGCACATGTTTTTATAAGTTTCTTGCCGCCGGTTACGGTTGCATAATCTTTCTCAAGAAGGCTGATATCGCTGTCCATGTAAGGAGCGATGTCCATTTTGTTCAGAACTGTAATGTCCGAGGAAGAAAAGATCATCGGCTGCTTTCTGACCATATCATCGCCTTCAGTTACTGATATAACGACAACCCTTCTGTCTGTTCCCAGTGGAAAATCTGCAGGACATACAAGATTTCCTACATTTTCAATAAACAGGAAGTCGATGGAATCCAGATCAAGATCATCCAAGGCATGATCCACCATGTGAGCATCCAGATGGCATTCTTTTCCGGTATTGAGATTCAATGCTGGAATTCCCGCAGCTGTAAAACGGTTATAATCATCCTGGCCTACCAGATCACCCGCGATTACAGCCGGCCTGAAGCCTTTTTCTTTCATTAAAACTGCAAGTTTAGTAATCAGAAGAGTTTTTCCTGAACCGATGGCACCCATAAAATCTACAGATGTTATGCCCTTGGCATGAAGACGATTCAGATTGTCTTCGCCTATCTTTTTGTTGCAAGCTAAAATGTCAGCTTCTACAGAGATATCTGCAATTTTGTGCACAGTCTCTGAGAAGCTTTGTATGTTCTTAACAGTAACGCCGTTTATTCATGCTTGTGTTCTTCGTGTCCTTCAGAACAGCACTCGCAGTCGCATTCCGTTTCATCAAATTCAACAGGGCTGAGGAAATCAACAAGGAATGCGTTCATTTCTTCAATGAGCTTTTTTGCATCGCTGACTCTTCCCTCGTCCAAAAGACTCACGATTGTTTCTAAGTCCTCCTGCATTGCTGACAGGTCTTCTTCAAGGTCGTCCAACAGGATGTAGAACAGATCAATCTTATTCATCATAATTGGAAGATAGGTGGCATACGTCATTAAGATTCCGCAATTTTTAGACGATTACTCGTCTTTTTTTGAAGAATATCGGTAGTGTCTTTAATTCAGATATGTTTAGTAATCATAAGTAAATATTTTTCTGGATGCATGTTCATGAAAAACTCAACAGCGTGCGGTTAAACGTCTGTTGAGAGCAGTATTTTCTGATGTGTCGTATTGAATTTTCATAAATCGTAAAATGTACAGCTCAGATTTTGATTTTAAGGGCAAGGTTCAAATTGCTTCATGCTATCAGGTATCACGCCGAGATGCGTTACAGTCACTTCGGGTTCAGAGAGGAGAAATTTCAAATGGCCTATTGGAACAAAGACATCGAGACTATGCCAGCCAAGGAGTTGGAGGCCCTTCAGTATCAGCTTTTGAAAAAGTTAGTTGTCAGACTTTACGATTCTTCAGAATTTTACCATGGACGAATGAAGGAAGCAGGAGTTCTGCCGCAGGACATCAACAGCCTGGAGGACATCCGCAAGCTGCCTTTCATGAAAAAGAAGGATCTGCGCGATGGATATCCAGATAAAACATTTGCTGTTCCAAAAAAAGAGGTCATCAGATATCACGCATCCTCAGGAACGACTGGAAAGCCGACCGTAGTGGGATACACTAAAAATGATATTGAAATGTGGACGACTTCACTGGCAAGAGCAATGAAGTCAATGGGCTTGGGAGAAGACGATGTAATCCAGGTAAGCAACACATACGGGCTTTTCACAGGCGGACTTGGTTTTCATTATGCCGCGGAAATGATCGGAGCCGCCGCTGTACCGGCTTCTACAGGAAACACCGAGAGGCAGATTGAGCTGATTCAAGATCTGGGTGTAACTGCAATGGCCTGCACTCCTTCCTATTTGCTTCATATCGGAGAAGTGGCTGAAAAGAATGGAATTTCCATTAAGAATGATACGAACCTCAGGATTGGACTTTTAGGCGGAGAGCCCTGGTCGGATAAGATGAGAGAGAGAATCCAAGACTGGCTTGGAGTCAAAGGCCAAAACTGCTACGGAACATCTGAACTTTCAGGACCGATGTTTTCTGAATGCTCTGAAATGGACGGAGTGCATATCTGGGGTGATCTGGCCTATGTGGAAATTCTTGATACTGAAACTGGAGAACCAGTAGCCCCGGGTGAAAAAGGAGAAATGGTCATTACGATGTTTCAGAAAGAAGCTCTGCCGATCATACGATACCGCATAGGCGACATCACTTCTCTTTATGAAGAGCCCTGTCCGTGCGGAAGGACCCACCCAAGGATACACAGAATTTCTGGAAGGGTTGATGATATGCTGGTTGTCAGGGGAATCAACGTATTCCCTTCACAGGTGCAGCATACCCTTATGGGTATACCGGAAGTCGGAGAGCATTTCCAGATTGTTGTCGACAGAAAGGGCGTCCTTGACACTATGATGGTAAGAGTTGAACTGAATGAAGAGTCATTTACAGACAACATCGTAAAACTCATGGAAATCAGAGAAAATATATCATATCGTCTCAAGAATGCCTTAAACATAAGCTCGGCAGTGGAGCTCGTGGCACCGGGAACTCTGCCCAGATATGAAGGAAAAACTAAGTTTGTAGTTGATAAAAGAGGTGAATTCTGATGTACGAAAAGTATTATCTGAAGCAGCTTTCTATTTTCTCTGAGAACCAGCCTGGTAAGCTGGCCAGGGCTGCAAAGGCTATGAAGGATGCAGGCGTCAACATATATGCATTTACAATTGCAGAGGGAGCTGGATATGGTGTCATACGCATGCTTGTTGATAATCACGAAGCTGCCAAAACCGCTCTTCAGAATGCAGGATTCATGGTCGCATACACAGATGTTCTGGCATTAAAAATGGAAGACAGGCCAGGCGGACTTTATGAGGTTATCAAATCATTCTGCAAGTCCAACATCAACATCGAGTATTCATATGCCTTCGAAGGCAGAAACGGAGATGTTTTAATAATAAGAGTGGAAGATCCGGAGCTTGCCGCAAAAAAGCTTCTAGACTCCGGTATGGAATTATACGATATCACTTATTTTGAGTGATTATCCCTTATAATACAACATCGCATTGCAGATTGTTGCGGCGATGTTGCTTCCACCTTTTCTTCCTTTTGGAACGATATATGGAATGTTGGTTTCCATAATCAGCTCTTTTGCTTCCACTACATTTACAAAGCCTACCGGGGCACCGATAATCAGCGTTGGCTTCAATCCTATCTGAATAAGTTCGTAAAGTCTTACCAATGCTGTAGGAGCATTTCCAACTGCAAAGATGACCTCTCCTCTGATGTCTGCTCCTTTTTCCATGCAGACAGTAGCTCTTGTGCATCCGCGTTTTACAGATTCTTCTGCAACATCTGCATCTCTCATAAAACAGTAGATTTTGCCGCCGTATTCTTCCATCTTTTTCTTGTTAATTCCTGCGGCTGCCATTTCTGTGTCTGTTACTATCGATGCACCGTTGCGCAGTGCTTTGATGCCTATTTCAGCGGCACCCTTGGAGAAACACAGATTATCTGCATATTCAAAATCTGCAGAAGTGTGAATGCACCTTTTAATTATAGAAAACTGAGGCTCAGGCCATGTTCTGCCGTTGAGCTCGCTTGTAATTATTTCCATGCTTCTTTTTTCAATATCTTCCGGCTTTACAATTTGAAGCTTATTCATAAAATCCACCTTATAAATTGTAACCTCTGGGGGTTATCATTCTTCCATTTGACACATACGTCTGCGAGTTTCCTATAATCACTGTGCAAAACATGTCGACATCAGCATTTTTCAATTCTCCCAGTGTAGTGATGCACTTCGACTCATCCTTCCTGCCAGCATTTCTGACTATGCCGGCTGGAGTATCTTTACTGCGGTATTTCAGAAGTATCTCGGCAGCCTGTTCAAGGTAATCCGTACGCGTCTTGCTTTTTGGATTATACAGACAGACAATCATGTCACTCATACCAGCGCAGTCTACTCTTTTCATTATCAGATCCAGCGGAGTCAGGAGATCGCTGAGGCTGATGATTGAAAGGTCATGCATGAGCGGAGCTCCCAATACTGAAGCTGCAGAGCTGGCTGCAGTAACTCCAGGAACGGTCTCAATTTCAATATCTGCATTGAGTTCCTCTGCTACCTGATAGATGATTCCGGCCATTCCATATATTCCGGAATCTCCGCTGCTCACCATTGCTACAACTTTGTCTTTCATAGCTTCTTCTACGGCAATCTTGCAGCGTTCTACTTCTCTCATCATTGGAGTTGTAATGTAATTTTTATTTGGAAAATACTCTTTTAAAATATCAATATACGTTGTATAGCCTGTGATGACATCCGCATTTTCGATGACCTCAACAGCTTTCAGCGTCATGTGCTCTTTTCCGCCAGGTCCGAATCCTACAACATAGAGTTTTTTCATATTATTCACTCACACCCTGGCGGAACTCGTGCGTAAACGTCTTGTCGTACAGCTTAGATAACTCATATTCGTCACCCAGGAAATCTCCGACTACTGTGAGGGCAGTCTTTTTTATTCCTGCTTCTTTGACTTTCGCAGCGATGTCGTTAAGAGTGCCGGTAACAATTTTCTGATCTTCCCAGGTTGCTTTATACACAACAGCTACCGGCGTAGTGGCTTCATATCCTTCTTTCAGAGCTTCGACAACTTCATCCATCATGCCCATGCTGAGGAAAATTATCATTGTGGAATGATGTTTTGATAAAGAAGCCAGGCTTTCTTTGGACGGCATCGGTGTACGGCCTTCCATTCTTGTAATGATAACAGTCTGGCTCACTCCCGGCAGAGTGTACTCTTTTTTAAGAACTGCTGCTGTAGCAAGGAAGGAGCTTACGCCCGGGATAACTTCATATTTTATTCCTAACTTATCTAAAATATCCATCTGCTCCCGGTGAGCTCCGTATATCGCAGGGTCTCCGGTATGAACTCTTACAACTTTCAAGCCTCTTTCTTCCCCGTCCTTCATCACATCTATGACTTCTTCCAAGGTCATAGAAGCGCTGTTGTAGATTTTTGCCGAATCTTTGGCTCCAGAAAGCACCTCTGGATTTACCAGAGAACCGGCATAGACGATGACGTCTGCGTTATCTATCAGTTTTTTTCCTTTTACTGTAATCAGATCAGGGTCTCCTGGTCCTGCACCTATAAATGATATCATTGTCAGCCCTCATTTTTTCTTGATAATTACGGTTGTGAGGTAGTTGTATTCCTTGGAAAGGTCAACAGGGCCGATGTATTCTCCTTCAAGCCCGATTCTGCTCAGGACAGTAGCTTTTGAGAGCTCTATGCCTTTTTCAGACATAGCTTCTGCCAGTTTCTGCATGCTGCTGCCACCTACCTTCATGACAACGACATTTTCAAACATGCCGAGAGCATTGGAAAGCAGATCCCCATCCTGTGTTGACGGAATTACTACCAGTGATTCCCGTCCCTCCATCAGAGGAAGTTTGGCAAGTGCTGCCCCGCTGCAGAATGAAGGAATTCCAGGAATGATTTCGGTTTCAAAGCCAGCTTCTTCTATGAACTGATTTATGTACATGTATGTAGAGTAAACAGAAACATCTCCGATTGTGATCATGGCAATATTTCTTCCATTTTCCAGTTCGTCTGTGAGCAGTTTTCCTGCTTCTGCTCTGCACTGTACACGGACATCATCATCCGGATTCATGCTGAAAAGAACCTCAATGACTTTCTTGCCGGAAACATCAACAACCTGTTCAACAATATCCATTGCAACGCTGTGTTCACCCAGAACCTTGACTGGTATAGCAATTACCTCGGAGTTTTCAAGTATCGTTTTTGCTTTAAGCGTGAGAAGCCCAGGATCGCCTGGCCCCACTCCAATTCCATATAATTTTCCTGCCATAGCTGTTGTCTCCAAGTTATGAAATTTTTATTGTAAATATGCTTAGCTTAGCGCCGTAATGAAATGCTAAGTATTATAAATTTGGCACATATATCCAATAATGTACGGTAGATAGATTATTAATCTAGATTTATTGGTACTAAGAAATGCAGGTATGTATATGGAATCTGAGCCTGGCGGAGAACTGTATGTTTATAAGAATAACCAGCGTCTGCGCTGTGGCCATACTACGGGATCATGTGCTACTGCTGCGGCTAAGGCTGCAGTTACAATAATGCTCTCAAAAAAATCACTAAGTGAAGTTTCGATCACAACTCCCAACGGGACTGTCCTGAACCTTCCAGTTTTGGATGTTAAAATCTCTGAGAATTCTGTATCATGTGCTGTCAGGAAGGACGGCGGAGATGATATTGATGCTACCCACGGTGCTTTAGTTTACGCTGAAGTATCTTTCATCGGCAGCGGGATAAACATCGATGGAGGGAAAGGTGTAGGGAAAGTAACCAAAAAGGGGCTGGATCAGCCTGTAGGAAATGCCGCCATAAACAGTGTACCCAGACAGACAATTTTTCAGGCTGTGAAGGAAGTGTGCACTCTCTATAACTACAGTGGAGGAGTAGATGTAATAATCTCTGTGCCCGAGGGTGAGCAGATTGCAGAAAAGACTTTCAATCCGCGGCTTGGAATTATGGGCGGGATCTCAATTATCGGCACCACCGGTATTGTAGAGCCTATGAGCCAGGAAGCCTTGGTGGAAACAATCAGAACAGAAATGAAGATGAGGCTTGCAAACGGGTCTGCTGTAATTCTGGCGGTTCCTGGAAACTACGGTGAAGATTTTTCGCAGACAGTCTGTTCCGTGCCTGCGGAGCAGATGGTGAAATGCAGTAATTTTATTGGAGAAACTATCGACAGTGCGGTAGAATTCGGTGCGCAGGGCCTGCTTTTTATTTCCAATATCGGCAAGTTCGTAAAAGTCGCCGGCGGAATAATGAACACTCACTCCAGAAACGCAGACTGCAGACTGGAGATTCTCACAGCACACGCGGCTCTGGCAGGTGCGGACAATAAAATTCTGCTGAGAATCATGGACTCGGTGATGACTGAAGATGCTTTGGATGTTCTCAGCGAAAATAATCTGCTCCAGCCGGTAATGAAATCAATTACTGACAAAATTAATTTCTATCTGGATAACCGGGCGAAGGGGCAGGTCATCACGGGTGCAATCATATTCTCTTCCAACCATGGGATGTTGGGGAAAACAGAAAATGCAGACAAACTCCTGAAAATTTTGGAGGATGCTCCATGAAAATAAAACTCATCGGTTTTTCCAGTGCAGGATGCTCACTGGTGAATAAAATCTCAGAAGGTTTATCATCAAAAGGCAATGAATGTGAGGCATACGGGAAATGTACGTTTGTTTCAGAATGCAGCGTTATTCCGGTTACCCAGACTCTTCATGCGTGGACTGAAGTAGCGTTTCAAGATTCCGATGCCATTATTTTTGTCGGTGCAGTCGGGATAGCAGTCCGTGCCATCGCTCCGTTTGTTAAAACAAAGGTAGCTGATCCGGCAATTGTTGTTTTAGATGAACGGGGCTCTTACTCTATTCCGCTGCTGTCAGGGCATATCGGCGGGGCAAACACTCTTGCTAAGATTATTGCAGAAATGATCGGCGCTGAAGCGGTCATTACCACTGCTACAGACATCAATGGAAAATTCTCAGTGGATTCATTTGCCGAGGAGCGCGGCATGTATATCAGCAGCATGGCCTGTGCAAAGGATATTTCTGCATATATTCTAGAAAAGGGAAACGTTGGATTCAAAAGCGATTTTCCAGTCTATGGACAGCTGATGAATGGTCTGGTTTCTGCAGATGACGGAGACATAGGAATTCATATAACTTCCAATGATGCAAAGGGACCATTCTGTAAAACATTGAATTTAATTCCTAAAACTACCATCATCGGACTGGGCTGCAGAAAAGACACTCCGGCTGAGAATATCGAGAAGTTGGTTATTAAGGTATTAAAAAGTAATGAATTATCAATTCACAGCGTGAAGTCAGCAGCCAGCATAGACCTTAAAATGAATGAGCCAGGAATTCTGAACTTTTGTAAAAAATATGGATTGGAATCGGAATTCTTTTCCAAAGAGGAGCTTGAATGCGTAGAAGGGGATTTCTCAGAATCTCCTTTCGTTAAAAGCATAACAGGGGTTGGCAACGTGTGCGAAAGAGCAGCTTTAAAAGCATCGGCTGACGGAAAACTCATACAGAAAAAAGTCGCAGAAAACGGGGTCACAGTTGCGTTAGTATCTGAACCATACATTGTTCATCTGGATAAGTGATTATATGTCTGAAAAAATTCTCGTATTTGCAGGAACCACGGAAGGCAGATTGTTGGCTGAATATCTAGGCTCTCACGGTATTTCTGCGCACATCTGCGTTGCAACAGAATATGGAGAGCAGCTGGTTAAGAAAAGCGACAGCATAACTGTTTCCGCTGGAAGACTGGACTGCGAAGGAATGCAGAATTTAATCAGAGAAGGTTTTTCACTGGTGATCGATGCCACCCATCCTTATGCGGTGATTGTTTCTTCCAATATCAAGGACGCATGTACCAAGACTGGAGTCGAATACATGAGGCTTCTGAGGCAGGAAGGATCACGTCAGGGAGATGTAGTTGAAGTTTCGAGTGTGGAAGAGGCAGTAAAATATCTCCGCGGTACAGAAGGAAACATTCTTGTTGCCACAGGCAGCAAAGAGATTGCTAAATTTACTGAGCTGGATAATTATAAAGAAAGAGTTTTCGCCAGGGTTCTTTCCACAGCATCCGTAGCAAAAGCCTGCTCAGATCTCGGGTTTGAAGGAAAGAATCTCATCTGCATGCAGGGGCCGTTCTGCGAAGAGCTGAACTATGGCATGCTGAAGCAAATTTCTGCGAAATATATGGTTACTAAAGATTCGGGCAAAGTCGGCGGATTCGAAGATAAGATCCGGGCGGCAAAGAGGGCCGGTGTGCAGGTTGTTTTGGTTGGAAGGCCGCAGGGCGACAAGGGCAGATCTTACGATGAAGTCATATCTGAGTTAAATTTAAGATTTGGAATAAACACTTCATCAAACGAATCTTACAAACCGAAAAGAAAAGTAACTCTCGTAGGAATAGGTATGGGGAACTCAGACCAGCTTACTCTGGAAGCTGTGAATGCCTGTGAAAATGCTGACATAATCATAGGCGCTGAAAGAATGCTCTCTTCTGTAAAAACATACTGCAGCAATACGTTCAATGCATACATCTCAGATGAAATAATTGACTTCATAAAGTCTCATGAAGAATACAGCAATATTGTCGTAGCTCTGTCCGGTGATGTAGGATTTTACAGCGCAGCAAAGAAATTAATTGAAGCAGTCAAAAAGGAAGGCTATGAGCTTAAACTGGTATGCGGAATATCTTCCGTAGTTTATCTGTGTTCCAGACTGAATACCTCCTGGGAAGATGTCAATCTCCTGAGTGTTCATGGCAGAGATGCAAACATCATCGCTTCAGTCAAATCTCACAAGAAAACTTTCACGCTCCTCAGCGGATCAGACAGCGTACGCAGGATCTGCGCTTCTCTTATCGAAGCAGGTCTGGAATCAGTCATGCTCTATGTGGGTGAAAACTTATCATATGATAATGAAAAAATTACCTCGGGATGTGCTGCAGACTTAAATGACAGGGATTTTGGAAAGCTGTGCGTAGTTTTAATCGTTAATGATCAAGCGGATTCTACAAATCCTCTTGGCATACCAGATGATGATTTTATCAGAGGAACCGCCCCGATGACTAAAAGCGAAGTCAGGACGCTCTCAGTAACAAAGCTTAAGCTAAAACCAGATTCAGTTGTTTACGACATCGGAGCTGGAACAGGTTCAGTATCTGTAGAGATGGCTTTGGTTTCCCACGATGGTACTGTTTATGCAATTGAAAAAGAAGAGGAAGCAGCGGATCTGATCAGACATAACAAAGCTAAATTTGGAACTCCGAATCTTGAGATAATCCATGGAACCGCTCCAGAAGCCATAAAGGATCTTCCTGCACCTACACACGCGTTTATCGGCGGCTCTTCAGGTAATCTGAGCGAGATAGTGCAGACGCTTTTGTCTAAAAACAAAGATGTGAAGATCGTAATTACAGCCGTGACTTTAGAAACAGTTTCGGAAGCATTGTCCTGTATGACTAATTTTGATTTCAAATGCCGTGAAGTCATACAGCTTTCGGTGTCAAAGTCGAGGGAGATTGGAAACTACAACCTGATGACTGCTCAGAACCCCGTTTATATCTTCACACTCAGCGGGGCCAGCAGGTGCAGTTTCTGACAGGCGGTTCGGATGCATTCTGAATATCTGCAGTGAATCTCAGAATTGTGAAAGAACTTTCCTTTCGGAGCAGAAATTGCTCAAAGGTACATTGTGCCGTAATAGCACGTAGCAATATGCATATATACACAATCTAATATCCCAACGCACAGCCTAGCTGCTGTTATGAGTTGATGAACCGTGTTGGGCATTGAAGATCCCTGGATACTGACAGCATACGTTTTGATGTTTCTGTCGGCGGCAATCTGCATAGTATATCCGCTGCTGAAGAAAAATAGCAAGGAGGATGAAGAATGAATACCGCTGCATTTGCCGTCCTTACGATCCTCTACATAATAGCCGTCATTTATCTGGGTTATCTGGGCTGGAAAAAAACCCGCGGGTCTGAAGACTACATGCTTGCAGGCAGAAAACTGAGTCCCTGGGTCATCGGCCTCTCGTACGGGGCAACATTCATCAGCGTCTCAGCGATCATTGGTTTCGGAGGCCAGAGTGCCAAACTGGGAATGGGTCTGGTATTCCTTGCCATGCTGAACATTGCGGTAGGAGTGTTGCTGGCTTTCATAGTCTTCGGCGGAAGAACCAGAAAAATGGCTAAAAAATTGAACGCAGTCACTTTCCCGGATCTGCTGGGAAAATGCTACAATTCCAATATTATCCATCTCATTACAGGAATAACCATTCTTGTGGCGATGCCGCTTTATGCGGCTGCAGTTCTGATCGGCGGCTCTGAATTTTTGTCTATTACTCTGGGATTGAGTTACAATTCAGCACTCATAATTTTCACAGTAGTTACGGCAGTTTATGTCATTGTGGGAGGTTTAATCGCTGTCATGTACACCGAGGCTATGCAGGGTGTAATCATGATCGGCGGAATGGTTGTGCTGTTCATTTTGACCTATTCATTATTCCCTGATCTGGGAGGTCTGACAGGCATAAACGAGGCCTTATCAAACATGACTCCTCCGGCTGATCTTGTAAGCCAAGGCATGACTGGATGGACTTCAATGCCGACTTTCGGAAGCCCCATCTGGTATACTTTAGTCACTACTATGATCCTCGGGGTCGGCATAGGCGTGCTGGCACAGCCTCAGCTGGTAGTGCGCTTCATGACTGCCAAAGATGACAAAACTCTCAAAAGATCAATCCCGATCGGCGGAATATTTATTCTGCTGACTGCAGGAATCATATACACAGTCGGACCGATGAGCAATCTCTGGTTCGTAGACACTTACGGAGTAGACGCATGGTCATACCTGCACAATGTAGACCAGATAATTCCGGCATTTATTGACGGGGCGTTCTCCAATTCGCTGTTTGGACTATTCGTTCCGATCTTCATGATCGTTCTTCTGTCTGCAGCCATGTCTACACTGAGTTCTGTATTTCACTCCCTGGGAACTTCTGCAGGATTTGATATCTACAAATCTGTACAAAAAATCAGACATCCTGATGTTGAACCCAAGACCTCAATGAAACTTACAAAATATGCAATGCTTGTAATGATCATTCTCAGTCTGGCACTGGCGTTCTGTATGCCGGCAAACATCATTGCACGGGCCACGGCTATGTATATGGGACTGTGTGCATGTGCTCTGCTTCCAGCGTTTTGCATGGCGCTCTTCTCCAAGAGGCCTCTTGAAAAACCGGCTTTGTGGAGCATATTGTCAGGCATTGTTTCATGGTTCATCTGGACTGTCTTTGTACACATCGCTGAGTCTTCTCAGCTTGGAATATGCAGAGCGATCTTCGGAGTCGATGCCCTTCTCGGGCAGCCCTGGCAGCTCATCGATCCCCTTCTGATAGCACTGCCGATTTCAACGGCAGTAATGATCATCGGCTGGGCACTCTGCAGAAACAGTGCTGATACGCGTTTAACCTCCCGAGAACTGAGCGGAAAAGAATAAAATCCGCTCTGCTCAGACTTGGAGGGCATGGAACAATATCTCGTCATGTTCAAACTGAGGGAAGAATCATACGGCGGCTCAGAAGAGGAGGCCGCATTCATGCTCTCCGATCAAATCATCCCCTCGCTGGAGCGTCTTTCTGAAATCGAGAGTGACAATAGAGTCATGGGCGGCTTCATAGAGGGGCAGCGTTCAGGCGCATTCATTTTTTCTGTAAAAGATTATGAAGAGCTGGATAAAACATTGGCTTCCCTGCCGATTATGAATGTGTATGATGTTGATGTAGCCCCTTTGCAGACAATATCTTCAGCTCTTGACCGTGACCGCAATATTGTTGGAGAAGTCAAGAAGGCTGCCGGACTGTAGAAAGGATTATTCTATCAGTTGGTATGTGGGATTTTATGAAATTTCTTGCACTTATGAAAATTAACAATGACGGGATAGGAAACAACGATGAGGAGAATCGTAAAATCCTCACGGAAAAGATCATTCCCGGTTTGAAAATCCTGGAATCGTGGGAAGCCGATGGAAAACTTGAGGGAGGCTTATTCCACGGGCAGCGTTCTGCAGTTCTTATTGTGGAAGCCGAGTCATTAGATGAACTGGACGGTATGATGGAAACTCTACATCTCAATGGGGCTTTCGACGCTGATATCATAGAACTCCAGCCTATCAGCGATGCATTGGCTAAGGATGAAGAAGTGCTGAAAACGTTAGATTCTTCCGATGCCTGACATTATACTGCATGAAATTTCCGAATAACGGAATCAATCTCACTGTCAGTACAAATCTGAGCATTCATGTATAAATAAAGTTCTTGTATTAGAACCGCAACTCACTGAGCGACTCTAACGCTTGACAGTTAAAAAATGAGCCTTGGACAGGATGATCCGCCTCTGTGCGCTTATCCATGTACAGGCTTCAATGACACTAGTCTCATAAACTGTCAAATTGAACCTGCCCGATACTGAAAAATGCTGCAGGTGCATGTTCCATACCGGATTGCTCCGTATCGCGGAACAAAGAAGCGCTGAGAGCATGAAGTATCAGAGACTATATATGAAAATCAATATAGCCACAAGCGCTTAATGACCGCGGAATTGAGAGGGGATAGTTTGAATCGCACGCTTTTTACAGTTGGTCCAGTCGAGGTCCGGAAAGAAGTCCTCGAAGCCATGACAAAACCGATGATAACTCATCGTGGCAAAGACTATGAACAGTTCCAGGCAAATCTAGTTGAAAAACTGCACAAGACCCTGGACACAGACATGAATATCATGATGTCCCCGTCTTCAGCTTCAGGACTCCTTGAAGCCTGTGTAAGATGCGGCGTGAAGTCAAACATGGCTGGTATCTCAAACGGATCATTTGGAAACCGCTGGCAGAGCATCGGCAGCGACAATGGTAAAAATGTCAAGAAAATCGATGTGGAATGGGGCAAAGCCGTAAGGGCGGAGCATGTGGATGGACAGATCGATGACTCGATTGAAGCCGTTACAATGATCGCTAATGAAAGTTCTACTGGAGTTTTGAATCCAGTGAAGGAAGTAAGCGATGAGATCCGCAGCAAGCATGACCCTCTGATCTTCATCGATGCAGTTACCGCCGCTTACGGAAGCGATATGCACCTGAAAGAATTGGATGCGGACGCAGTGGTTTTCGGCACTCAGAAAGCACTCGCACTTCCGCCGGGACTGGCAATTATCTGTTGCTCAGACCGTCTGCTGAAAAAAGCAGAAAGTGTTCCCAACCGGGGTTATTATTTCGATCTTATTCAGATGAAAAAAATGGCAGACAAGAGTTTCTCACTAACTACTCCGCCGGTATCTCTGCTGTACGGCTTGGACTTCCAGCTGGACAGAATTCTGAAAGAAGGCGTCAAAAACAGATACGCCAGACATCAGGAGATGGCCGATACGGTACATGCATGGGCTGAGAAAAATCTGGGCCTCTTCGCAGAAGCAGGCTTCAGATCAAAAACAATCTCTGTCATATTCAAGAAAAATATAGAATTCGGCAAGCTTCAAAGCAAGCTTAACGAACGCGGATTTGAAATCTCTAACGGATATGGGGATATCAAAGAAATGACATTCCGCATTGGTCATATGGGAGATCTCACCGTTCCTGAGATAAAAGGTCTTCTCAAAAACATTGATGAAATCATAGAGGAATTGCAATGATAAAACTGTTAGTTAGTGACGAACTCTCCAAAGAGGGTCTCGATATGCTGAGGAAGGGAGGCGCTGTAGAAGTCGATGCCAAACCAAATATTCCTCACGATGAATTAGTAAAAATCATAGGCGATTATGACGCTCTTGTAATCAGGTCCGGTACAAAGGTAACAGAGGATGTCATAGAAGCAGGTAAAAAATTAAAGGTAGTTGGAAGAGCCGGAGTAGGCGTAGACAATGTAGATGTCAATGCCGCTACCAAAAAGGGTATTTTAGTAATGAACACTCCAGCAGCGAACATCATCTCAGCTGCGGAGCATACGATGGCAATGATGCTGTCTCTGGCACGCAACGTGGTTCCTGCAAACGTCTCTCTAAAAGCCGGAGAATGGAAACGTTCTAAATTCACCGGAATTGAACTGAACGGTAAGACTCTGGGAATTATTGGAATAGGCCGTGTCGGAGGAGAGGTGGCAAAGCGCTCAAAATCATTCGGCATGAAGCTTATCGGATATGATCCATACATTTCTCCGGAAGTAGCTGTAAAACTTGGTGTACGCCTGATGTCCTTGGAAGAAGTGGTCGAGCAGGCAGATATCATCACGATTCATGCAGCTCTGACTCCTGGAACATTCCATCTGATCAATAAAGATCTGATCTCTAAAATGAAACCGACTGCCATGATCCTGAATGTGGCCAGAGGAGAACTTATTGACAGCCAGGCTTTATATGATACTTTGAAGGAGAAAAAGATTGCTGGAGCTGCAATCGATGTGTTTGAGCAGGAACCTCCGACAGGATCTCCTCTGCTTACACTGGATAATATCGTTGTCACTCCTCACCTGGGAGCGTCTACAAAAGAAGCTCAGGAAAAAGTGTCTGTGGAGATGGCAGAAGCAGTCATGTCTTTCTTAGTTGATCATAAAATCAAGAATGCCATCAACGCACCAGTCCGCGGCATGGATCCAAAAGTGCTGCCCTTCATCTCAGTTGCAGAAAGACTGGGAGCATTTGCAGTACAGCTGGTCGATGCACCGGTTTCTAAAATAAACGTCACTGTATACGGCGACTTGGCTTCTGTAGATACAAAAATGATCACAGTATCTGCTTTGATGGGAGTTCTTTCAAATCTGTCAACTGAGTCTCCAAACATCATCAATGCAAGCTATATCGCTAAGGAGAAAGGCATACAGGTTATGGAATCAAAAGTAGAAGATTCCAAGCGCTATGTCAACATGATCTCTGTATCTATTGAATCTGAAAACTGCAAGAGAGAAGTCCGCGGAACCGCATTCCCCGAGTCTGAGCCTCGTCTGCTTGGAATTGACGACTTCGATCTAGATATACCGCTGGAAGGAGACTTCCTGCTTTCCGCCCACGCCGATGTACCAGGAATTATCGGTCGTGTAGGAGCCATTCTGGGAGACAAGGGAATCAACATTGCCAGAATGGGCCTGGGAAGGAAAGACAAAGGCGGAAATGCACTTCTTCTGATTTCTGTAGATACGCCTGTAAGTTTAGATCTCATAAAAGAGATGAACCAGGTGAAGGATTTCAAAGAAGTCCGCACAATCAAACTCAGTGGTTTAGACTCAAGGGAATACCTTCAGTTCTAAACAAACCACTTTTTATTTATTTTTTTTAAAAGTATTATTTCGCTTCAAAAGCAAAATGAAAAAGTATAAGATGCACATAACACGACAATCGGCTGGAAGAAGGCGGCTTTGTGAGATCATCTGCAACGATTTTTACTTTACCTGTAATCTCTCTGATTCTGTTAAGTTTTATCTTAGGTACCAGTGAGTTCATAATTGTAGGCATTCTGCCGGATATCTCCGAAGGGCTGAACGTATCTCTTGCCCTTGTCGGCAATCTTGTATCTTTGTTTGCATTTGCATATGCTATCGGGACGCCTTTTATAACTACAATAAGCAGCAGGTTCAACAGGCTGCATTTGCTGATCTTTCTGGCTGCAGTCTTTATCCTGGGAAATCTTCTCTGCGGATTTGCGCCCAGTTATGTCGTTCTCGTGATTGCAAGAATCGTGACCGCCGTGGTTTCAGGAGCCCTGCTGTCAATCGGAATGACCTTTGCCAAGGACACGACTGAGCCTGCAAACATGCCTAAAGTTATAGCATGGATCTTTTCTGGATTCAGCATAGCATCGATAATTGGTGTTCCAATAGGAACTGCATTGACTCAGGTCATAGGATGGAGGTATGTTTTCTTTGTAATCTGCACAGTCAGCGTTTTTGTAACTCTGCTGTTGTACAAAACTCTGCCCAGACAAGGGTCTGTTATGACATCTAAGAGTCTGACGCACCAATTCATCCTGTTCAAAGATGTCCGGATAATTCTCGGAGTGCTGATTGTATTTTTCGGCGCTGCTGCATCATATGTGTTTTACACATATCTGACTCCAATTTTAGAGACTGAATTGGGTGTTCCAGTAGAATATGTAAGTATCGTCCTGCTGCTGTTTGGAGTAACTTCTATCGTAAGCAATCTGATCTCTGGAAGGATTGCTTCCTCAGGCGGAATGAAAAAGATGCCCAAGGCCTTCCTGATTCAGACAATCTGTCTGGCAGTTCTTCCTCTTACTACTCTGTATTCTGCAGCAGGCCTGATCAACATCTTTGCCCTTGGCGTTCTGATGTATCTCATGAACTCTTCAATACAGATGCATTTTCTGAACATAGCGTCTCAGAATGTTCCGGAATCTATCAATCTAGCATCTTCCCTAAGCCCTGTTTCGTTCAATTTCGGCATAGCTTTAGGGTCAGTCTGCGGGAGCGCTATCGTAACTTTTGCAAGTCTGAGGTATGTCGGCATCTGTGGTGCATTATTTGCATTTTTGGCGTTTGCGATAACCGTAATCCTAAATATAAAATCAAAAAGTCTGGAAGAAGTTCAGCACCGTTAAAACAAGGCCAAAATAAGCTTTATTGGATTATATGTTCATACTTATTCAATTAAAGTTATGGACATAACTTTATACATATTGTGATATGCACTAGATAACATATATAGGCATTATTCTAGATTGTGATAACCAACACTAAATTGCTATATATGTAAGTTTAGAAAGTTGATTGCAGAAGAGTGAAGGTTAAAGCCATCACCAAGGGGTGTAGGTATGACATCAAAATCAAAAATGGATATGGAGAGCGTATTAACTCTCGAAAACTTAACAATCGCTATCAGGAATGGCATAGACAGGGAAGGTATGCCAGAAGAGCAGGCAAAGGAGATGGCTCAGCACATTCTGAATTTCTTTGGATACAGCGAGCGCATGATCGACAACGTTCTTGAGCCTGAAGACCGGGATGCTTTCTATATGTTGGAAGACACCGGGATTTTGACTACGGAACGTGAAGAGACAACCCTCTATGATGGAAGAGAGTGGAGAATCCACTATTGGCTTTTCCGTAAGGAACGCATTCTGGAATTGGTATGCGGTTACGATATGAAGGGTGAAGATGCTGACTCTGATGTCTCCATCTATGAAGAATTGGAAGACGGTGTCTGGGACACTCTCAAAAATCCCGGCGCAAGCAGTTTTTAAGGAGCATTAGCTCCTTATCTTGTGCCAATGGGACTCTTTCCCTATAAATTTCGTAAGTTTCAGGAAGAACTCGTCGAATCTATAGCTGATTCGACATCTTCCGCTTCCCATCTTGTTCTTGAGTCTGGGACAGGAACCGGTAAGACTGTATGTGCCTTAGCAGGTACGCTCGATACCGCCCTGAAGAATGATAAGAAAGTTCTGTACCTTACAAGAACGAATTCTCAGCAGCACCAAGTGATGACGGAGCTGAGAAAGATAAATGAGATCACGCCTGTTTTCGGAGTTGCCATTCAGGGCAGACAGAACACATGTCCTTTAGTGCAGCGTGATCCAGATCTCCGGTCTGGTACTCCGGAAGAACTTTCCAAGCTTTGTGCAGAAAAGAAAGCAAGAGCCATTTCCGACAGTGAAGGAGGCTGCAGATTTTACCGGAAAACCATAACATCCGATTTTGAGGATGTGGAAAAATACTGCAGAGAAAACCTGCCTTCCGTTGAAGAATTCTCAGATTATTGTGATAAGCGTGGCATGTGCCCGCATGAGCTTACGAAAGATCTTCTTTCCCGCGCAACGGTTGTAGCCGCGCCGTATGTTTATTTCTTCTCACCATACATAAGACAAAGGCTTCTGGACTGGATGAACATTTCAGAAACAGATCTTATCGTCATAGTGGATGAAGCTCATAATCTTCCTGAATATGCCAGGGAGATAAAGTCGTTCAAACTGTCTTCAAAAGTTATTGAGCTGGTGAATAAGGAACTGGATGATTTTGGAAATCCCGAAGTTTTGAAGGGAATTACCGTAAGAGATTTTGTAAAACAGATTGACATCCTGCTGAATAAAGCCCAGGAAGAATATCTCATTGAAGATGACGGTATAATCCCTCCAGATTTTCTTGAAGCCGGTTTAATGTCTGCTTTTTTCATCACATCTCATGCCTTGGATGCTGCAGCGGAGAATATTTCAGAATTTGGAGATACAATACGGGATGCCAAACGAAAAAAGGGCAGGCTGCCCCGATCATACATATATTCTCTGGGAAACTTCCTGCAGCTTTGGGCGGACACATATGAAGAATTCTATGTCAAGCTGATAACTGGAGGAGAAAATCCGGCTTTTGAAGCATACTGCATGGATCCATCTGTAGCATGTCTGCCTGTTTTCAGCTGTTATTCTTCCCTCCATATGTCTGGAACTCTTTCTCCTCTGAATGAATACAGGGCATCAATCGGAATACCGAAAGAATCGCGTTCCATCATCTTTCCATCTCCCTTTGACCCTTCAAAACGTTCAGTAATCTATACAGACGATGTTACGACAAAGTACGAAGAGCTGCTGAAAGATGAAGAAATCATCAAAAAAATGGAAGATTACACAGTTTCTGTATGCAACACCTGCAACAAGAATACTGCAGTATTCTTCTCATCGTACACCTTAATGAATAAGTTCCTCGAAGACAAAATTCTGCTCAGAATCCACAATGATGTCTTCATGGAAAGAAAAGGCATGCAGCAGCATGAACTCATGAATGAAGTAAAAAGTTTCAAGTCTTCGAAGCCAGCTGTATTATTTGCTGTAATGGGCGGCAGAATAAGCGAAGGGATAGACTTCCCAGGCGATGAACTGGAAATTGAAATTTTAGAAGGGATACCTTATCCGAAGCCTAATGCAAAGCAGAGGGCTCTGCTGCATTATTATGAGATTAAGTTTGGAAGGGGCTGGGAGTATACTGTCAAAGCACCTGTTACTAGAAGACTGCTGCAGACTCTGGGAAGACTCATACGTACCGAAGATGATGCTGGTATTGCACTGATACTTGATAAACGGGCAGTTCAGTTTTCAGACCGTTTCGTTTCTCACCTGTCTGAAGCTCCTGTAAACGATATTCTTAACTTTTTTGCAGGCCGCTGATGTAGAAAACATTTAACCCCTGTGAGTTATCCATGCTCAATGGACGTTTCAGAAGTTCTTACGGCTATCGTACTCGGCATCTTCCTTTTCCTGCCAGCCCTGATACCAAATTCAGCAGCTGTTCTCTTCGGCGGCGGAACGCCGATTGATTTTGGCAAGACCTGGAGGGGAAAACGCATCTTAGGTGACGGTAAAACCTGGGGTGGGCTTATCGGCGGAGTAGCCTCTGGAACATTTCTTGGAATAATTCTGATTGCTATCGCCTATTTATTTGATCCAGTAAATTTCTGGGGGTACGGATCTTTCCCGCAGAACATTGGAATAGTCTTCACTCTCGCACTGGGATCACTGCTGGGCGACATGTGCGGTGCATTTATCAAACGCAGGCTGGGAATGGAAAGGGGACAGAAAGCCCCGGTACTCGATCAGTATGATTTTGTAGCTGGTGCAATGCTTGTCACATGCTTGTTTTTCCCAGACTGGCTGATTTCAACCTATGTCACAGGCACAGGATTGATTTCATTAGTTACGGTATTAATCATAGTGCCGGTTCTGCATCGTTCTGTAAACATCATCGGTTTTAAAATGGGAAAGAAAAAGGAGCCTTGGTAAACATGAACGACCGAGTTAAGAACGCGCTAGTAAGCTGTAATGCTCTGGCTTATGGGGATTTTACACTCGCTTCTGGAAAAAAAAGTGAGTATTATATCGATATTAAAAAAGCCAGCACAGACCCGTACGTTCTCGAGACAATCGCGGACGAGATGGCTAAAAGCATAGCAGCTGCCGGGTTAAAGTTTGACTTAATTGGCGGAGTGGCCCTTGGCTCTGTACCGCTTGCAGTGGCACTTTCTCTGAGAACTAAAATTCCATATATTATGGTAAGAAAAGAAAAAAAGGATCACGGCACACAGAAACTGATCGAGGGGACAATGACCGAAGGCTCTAAAATCCTGATGGTGGAAGATGTGGTCACCTCAGCAGGTTCTGTTTCAACAGCTGTGGATGTAGTGAGAAACGCCGGAGGCATTATTGAAAATGTATTTTGTGTTGTTGACAGGCAGTCTGGCGGTTCAGAGCTCTTAAGAGAAAAAGGAGTCGAACTGCTGTCTCTGATAACTGCAGAGGATGTGTTGAAACGATGATCTCCTGTGAAGATTGTCCCCTCTGCGAAGGCAGACAAAATATCGTCATGCCTGATGGAGATCCTCAGTCTCCGGTTGCGTTTGTAGGAGAGGCTCCCGGAGCTGATGAGGATCGGCTGGGGAAACCCTTCGTAGGAAAGTCTGGCAAGGTACTAAGCAGACTTATGGAGGAAGTAGGTCTTGCCAGGAGCAGTGTTTTTATCACAAATACTGTAAAATGCAGGCCTCCCAACAACAGGGATCCAACGTCAAAAGAAATGGAAGCATGCTATCCAAGGCTGGAGCAGGAACTTAAAGATCGGAAATTGATCATTGCTCTGGGCAGGTCAGCTGCAAAAGACCTGATCGGAAGGGACGTTAAAATGGGCTCGGAAGCCAACACTATGATTCCAGTAATGATCGCAGGCAATGAGATCAAAGTCCTGATTGCCTACCATCCGGCTGCAACCTTTTACAGCAGAAAAGCTCTTGAAAGTCTGAAAAATTCTATAGAGATTGCCAAAGAATATATGCCCAGCAAATAATTTTTATGTCTGCCAGACCGTAAGAGCTATTTATAGGTACAATGATGAGTTTAAGAATCGGAGACTGTACATCATGTCTTTAGTAATCACCCCAGATGAGCTTATTAAAACGCATGGTAAGCTTTTCTGCCAAGGTTTCTACACCTTAGTTGATGAAAAAAACAACATAGCTACGCTGATCGAGTGTTGTGATGTTAAAGGTGCTATGGAGTGGGATATTGCCAACAGGAAACGCAGCGGCGGTGTTCTCAGGAGTATACGCACAGACGGCAACATGCTCGTCATGGATGCAGACCTTGGAGAAGGTGAAGTTAATTTCGGCCCTGCAGCGAAAGGCATAGGGGCCTCTGCTTTGAAAGCCGTTAAGATCGAGGGAGATCTTGTAAAAACAACATGGGTTGGTCTGGCAGGGGCAAGCGTCGGTGTCGGTGTCTGTCTGGCTCAGGGGCCAGGCGTAATTAAGGCTGAATACCCCGAAGGGTTTAAAGTAGGGGGAGCCAACAGAGTTTTGGTAAATATTTACACCCCTAAAATGGTGCGCGTAGTGTATGCTGCAGATGATACAGACACCAAAGAAAAGGGGGCTTCATGGGTTCTGATGCTGAAAATGGCTAGATCAGCTCCCTACGGCAAGTTCCTCGAACATAAAATTACACAGCTTAATCCAAAAGTTCCTGAAAAGACGACTAACTGCGCTGCCGTAGGCGTATCGTTTGCCGTGAGGGAAGATGAAGTGGAAAAGCTTACAGAATATGTAGTGAACTATCTTCGTGAAAATACATATTCAGATGATACAACGCTGGCGGTTTACCAGGGTCTTAAAATTCCGCAGGAGCTCTCTGAATACGGCCTGAGAGCTAAAAAAGAAATTCTCACAGTCGATGACGCCAAGAAAGCTGCAGCCGATGGCGGAGCGAAAATTATAAAAATCACCGGTGAAAACGGAACTATTGGAGCTGTTGCTGCGATAGGATGCTTTGATATGGGTCTTATGGCCGCAGACATTCTCGATGAATAATCATCATCGGGATCTTTGGTGAGGTAATGAAACAAGAAATCTCTAAAGCGATCTCAAGTACTGCATATCAGACATATGAGAAACTTCTATTCAAGGAGGTATCGGAGGGTGATATACCGCATCACATCGCGGTTATCATGGACGGCAACCGGCGGTTTGCCAAAGAGCTTGGGATTTCTTCCACCGAAGGACACATAAAAGGCAAAGACAAGCTTGAAGAAGTCTTAGACTGGTGTATGGAGCTTGACATTAAGATCCTGACAGTTTACGCTTTTTCTACTGAAAATGGAAAGCGCAGCGCTGAGGAAGTATCTGCGCTGATGGATCTTTTTGAAGAAAATTTCATAAAACTGGCTGATGACGACAGAGTACACAAATATGGAATAAAAGTAAAAGTCTTAGGCCAGAGAGAATTAATTCCGCCGAATGTTCTTGATGCCATAGAGATCGCTGAAGAGAAGACTAAAGAGTATTCCAATCACTATTACAATATTGCACTGGCCTATGGTTCCCGCCAGGAAATAACTCATGCAATCAGGCAGATTGCGCAGAAAGTCAAAGACGGAGAGATGGAGGTAGATGATATCTGTGAAGACACAGTCTCTACTTACCTGTACACAGCTGACTTTCCAGATCCTGATTTAGTTCTCAGGACTTCAGGCGAGGAGAGAGTTTCAAATTTCCTGCTGTGGCAGCTCGCATATTCTGAATTATATTTTACGGATGTATATTGGCCTGGTTTCAGGAAGATTGATTTTCTTCGTGCTATTCGTTCATACCAGATGCGTCAGAGGCGTTTCGGGACCTGATCTACCTCTGTTTTGAAATTTCATTGTTCAATATACAGCTTACAGAATCAGCCTTCTGCAGTTAAATGCCAGCTCTGCTCAAAATGCTCTGGGATGAGCAGGCGGCAATCCCGCAGCAGTATTTCTTCTGGGCTGCTGTATATATTCCAACTTGAATACTTCTACGCATATTGTGAATTTAAATCATATCCTTATACAATATGGAGGAACTTATACCATACAATTTCTATTTAATGTATATATGATGCAGAATCATTGCATCCAGCCACACCGGCAGCTTACTCAGGGAACGTGAAAACATTTTTCTAGAGTGTATCTGCTGGGGGGTCGAACAGACTATGGCTAAATACGACTTAGTATTCATTCACGCTCCCAGCGTATATGATTTCAGAAAAGAGTCTATGTTTTACGGGCCGGTCAGCGATCTGGTACCATCGACTCCTGTTTTTGAAATGTATCCGTTTGGTTTTACAACGATGGCTGCCCATCTCAGCAAAGCCGGTTACAAGGTCAGAATCATAAACCTTGCCAGCATGATGCTGAATGACAGTAAGCTGGACGTAGAAGCGTTTTTATCAAAGATTAACTCAGACGTATTTGGCATTGATCTTCACTGGCTTCCGCATGCTCATGGTTCTCTAGCCGTAGCTGAGATTCTCAAGAGGCTGCATCCTGATTCAAAGATACTTTTTGGAGGATTTTCATCGTCATATTTTCAGGAGGAATTGATTCAGTATCCGCAGGTAGACTTGGTTTTGAGAGGAGACTCAGTTGAACAGCCAGTCGTTACGCTGATGGACACATTAAGCAGATCAGGGGATCTGTCTAAAGTGCCGAATCTGACTTGGAAGAAAGATGGCAAGATTACCGTAAATGATATGACTTTCATCCCGGACGATTTAGATTATCTGGATATTGATTACGCCTGGATCATAAAGTCTGTAATAAAAAATATGGATCTGGAAGGAGCTAAGCCTTTCAAAGACTGGGACAGATATCCTCTTACAGTATCGTTTACCGTCAGAGGATGCTCGCACTGCTGCGCAGTATGCGGAGGCAGCTGCGGAGCAAACAAGATTGTGTTGTCCCGCTCTAAGCCAGCATTCAGAAGCCCTGAAAAAGTTGCAGAGGATATAAGCAACGTGGAAAATTACCTGAAAGCTCCTGTTTTTGTAGTAGGAGACTTAAGGCAGCACGGGGAAAGTTATGCTGAACGTTTCTTCAAAGAGTGCAAAAACCTTGGTATCGATACCCATGTAATTCTGGAATACTTTGTGCCTCCGCCGGAGTCGTTCTTTAAAGCTGCAGATTCAACATTCAGCAGGTATTCGATTCAGTTTTCTCCAGATTCTCACGAAGAGAATGTACGTTATGCTCTGGGAAGAAAGTTTGACAACCATTCCATGAATAAAAGCATCGGATTCGCGCTTCAGAACAACTGCCAAAGATTCGATATGTTTTTCATGATTGGTCTTCCTGAACAGACTCCAGAGTCTGCCATCAGTTCAGCACAATATACCAGAGACTTATACGGCAGCAACGGCAATGACAGCAGGCTGCACATTTACACATCACCTCTGGCTCCATTCCTTGACCCGGGAAGTTTTGCTTTTGAGAATCCTGAAAAATACGGCTATAAGCTGCTGGCACACACTCTTGAAGAGCACAGGGTCAGGCTTACAAGCCCCAGCTGGAAGGATGTTCTCTCATACGAAACAAAATGGATGACCCGGGATCAGATCGCTCAGACGTCTTATGATGCTGCGGATCTTCTCAGCAGGGTGAGGCTTGACGTAGGACACATCACTCAGGAAGAATATGATGAAATCACTTCCAGGTCTAAAGAAGCCAGGGCACTGCTGTCTGAAGTAGAAGCAGCCACAAAGATTCAGAGCTCAGAAGACCGAAAAGCCGCTTTGGATGCACTGAGGGGCCGGGGAATGGAGCTGATGGAATCCACGATCTGTCAAAAAAGAGAATTGGAATGGGACAGCCAGAGTGTATTCCGCAGTGCGCCCCGGGTAGTCAAAGGTTTGATCTTTAAAAAGAAAAAGAGATGAGGGCTTAATTTTTGCCCAGCTCTTTAGATCTTTCAGTTGCTGCCAGGACTGCATCAATGAATGCTCCCCTTACAGCTGAATTTTCAAGGATACGCATTCCTTCAATGGTTGTTCCCGCGGGAGAAGTGACCATGTCCTTTGCCTGGCCAGGGTGCATTTTTGTTTCCAGTATTGTTTTTGCAGCACCTAAGACAGTCTGTGCAGCCAGTGCAGTAGAAACATCTCTCGGCAGGCCGGCCATTACTCCGCCGTCTGACAAAGCTTCAATCACCAGATAGATGTATGCTGGTCCTGAACCGCTGAGGCCTGTTACAGCATCGAGCTGTTTTTCTTCCATTGCATATGCAATTCCTACAGCTTCCAGCATTTTCTGGACTAATGCCTTATCATCGTCACCGGCGTATGTTCCAAGAGCAAAGGCAGACGCAGATGCGCTGACTAGACAGGGCTGGTTAGGCATGACTCTTATCACTCTGACGCCTTCGTTGAGATGAGACTCAATGGATGAAATCTTCACACCTGCAGCTATAGAAACCACCAGATGGTCTTTAGTCAAACTGGGTTTCAGTTCATCTAATACTGTAGCAACGACATTTGGTTTTACTGCCAGTACGATCACTTTAGCTTCATTCACAACATCTTTGTTGCTGGCAGTTACGTTCACTCCCAGATTCTTTTTAATGTAGTCTCTTCTGGCAGCGACAACTTCGCTGGCAATAAGCTCTTCAGCGGTCGTGAGCTGTCCGTTGATCAATCCTTTCATCAATGCCTCGGCCATATTGCCTGCGCCAATAAATCCAAATTTTTTACTCATGATATGCACCGTTGGTTTGCAATTCAATGTTAAACTAAACGCCTAACTGCTCAAATGATTCTTGAATCTTCCCTTTGATTTTAACAGACTTTGTATTATCTATCCCCGTGGATTTTTTTAATAAACGATGGTTTAACGCCAAGTAGGCGTCTTCACTGGCTGCAAAATTATCGCTTCGACAATGTATTTATAGAGGCATCATATTGTCCGACCAATGCTCTGGGATACCTATTTGCCGGTCGCAATCTTCACAGTGGTTGCGTTGGGATTTCCGATATTGGCATTCTACGTCTCAAGATTTTTCCGTCCTACTCGAGTGACGCCTCTTAAGCGGGAGACCTATGAATGCGGTGAGGTTCCAATCGGTGGTGCACAGATCCAGTTCCATTTTCAGTTCTATATGTTTGCAATTATTTTCGTTGTTTTCGATGTAGTTACAATCTTTTTGATGATCTGGGCACTCTCGTTTGATTATCTCATGTTCGATGCTAAACTAATGATGTTGGCGTTCTTTGCACTGCTTTTAGTCGGTGTATATTACGCTCTCAAGAAGGAGGAGAAGCTATGGATTTGAGTCTATTTCCAAATGCCATTGCCATGACTGCCGATGAGTTTAAGTCTTGGTCCCGTGAGGTCGTTGATGAACTCAGCAGATCCAGCGGGATAAAGAGACTCGTTGACAAAGCAACAGCTCCGATCTGGAGTTGGGCACAGAGAAACTCTCTGCACCCTCTGCACTTTGGTATTGCATGCTGCGCTCTGGAAATGGCTGCTGCGTCTGCCCCTAGATTCGATGCAGAGAGAGTCGGTGTTGTGTACCGTTCTTCACCAAGACAGACTGATGTTCTTCTTGTGAATGGATGGGTAACAAAAAAACTTCGTCCTGCTCTTCGTCGTCTCTATGAGGAAATACCCGATCCAAAATGGGTCGTGGCTATGGGAGAATGCGCAATTTCAGGTGGACCCTGGTATGATTCATACAATGTTGTGCAGGGTGTCGACACTTTTATTCCAGTCGACATTTACATCCCCGGATGCCCCTCTAGGCCTGAAGCCATGATTGATGGTTTCTTGAAACTGCAAGAGAAAATCAAGGTAGAACAGCAAGGTACATTTTTGGATGACTGAGGTGAATATATTTGGCTGATGCGTTTACAATTGACCAGGTCAAGGAAAAAATCACTTCAGAATTTTCATCAGATGAAGTAAAAATCCTTGATAAAAATAAACCCCGTAGAATATATTCTACTGCGGACAAAGACTCGATTTTAAAACTCTGCACGTTCCTTAAAGACGCGCTTAACTTTGAACATTGCTCATGTGTATCTGGTGTAGATCGTATGGATCGCTTCCAGGTAGTCTACCACATCACATCATATGTCAACAAAATCACAATTGAGATTGTTGTTGATCTGCCTCGTGACAATCCAGAAGTAGACTCCATCACTCCTTTGTGGGGTGGAGCTAACTGGCACGAGAGAGAAGCCTATGATATGTTTGGTATAATTTTCAAGAATCATCCAAAACTTGAGAGGATTCTGCTGGATGAGGATGTTCAGTTCTTCCCGATGAGGAAGGACTTCAAGAGTGGAGGTCTCTGAAATGGCAAAGATGTGGATTAACATGGGTCCTCAGCACCCTATGACACACGGTCTCTGGAATCTTCGTATCGAAGTAGATGGAGAAACCGTTACAAATTCTGAGCCAGTCATTGGATATCTTCACCGCGGATGGGAAAAGATGGTGGAAGACAGAACATATCCGCAGATCATTCCCATGGCCGACAGACTCTGTTATGGTTCATCATATACATGGAGCCACGTATACTGCTTGGCAGTAGAGGACCTCATGGAACTGGAAGTTCCTGAGCGTGCTAAATACATCCGTGTAATCGCTGATGAACTGCAGAGAATCGCATCACACCTGATGTGGTTGGCTGCTATCGGTCCAGATCTTGGTAACCTGACTATTTTCCTTTATGCAATGAGGGAAAGAGAGCTTTTCATGGATCTTTTCCAGTCATTGTGCGGTGCGAGGATGACATATAATTACACTCGTATCGGCGGTGTCAGAAATGATACGACCCCTGAGTGGGAAAGAGACCTTGTTAGAACTCTAGACTTTTTTGAAAAGCGTATGGATGAGTACGAAGACCTCGTCGATCGTAACGTTGTTTTCAGAATGAGAATGGAAGATCTAGCACCTCTCTCTGCAGCAGACGCCATTAACCTCGGCGTTACAGGACCAAGCCTGCGTGGAAGCGGTGTGGACTTTGATGTCCGTCAAGATGATCCATATGAAGTCTATGAAAACTTAGACTGGCATTCCTGCGTACAGCCTGATTGTGATGTTTACGCAAGATACAGAGTAAGAATGGATGAAATGAGAATGTCTGTTCAAATTATCCGTGACGCTCTCAAAAAGATGCCCAAAGGTCCTGTCAGAGTAAAGCCTCCGCGCTATGCTCCAGAAGGCACAGGTATGGCTAGAATGGAAGACCCTCGTGGAGAGAGTCTGATGTATGTTATAGGTGATGGAACAGAGAAGCCATTCAGACTGAAAGTAAGAAGTCCTTTCTTCGTTACGCTTTCTGCCGCACCTGTCATGGTAAACGGATGCAAGGTAGCAGATGTCCCATCCATCATGGGTATGATCGATGTCTGCATGGGTGAAACGGACAGGTGATTTAGATGAGCAGTGTATCTATTGACTTATGGGGCGGAATGGATGCCTTAGCTAACTGGTTGATGGATGACGTCTTAGGCGCATTCTTCAACTGGCTGGGTCTTCATGGATTCGCCGACTTCCTGATGAGCGATACCTTGGGAACAGTAATTATGTTGCTGCTCATTGGTATCTTCGTCTTCATTGTCGGATTCCTTGTGGATATCACAATGATCTGGCAGGAACGTAAGATGCTGGGAAGGTTGATGGACCGCAGAGGTACAATGGTTGGTCCTTTGGGTTATTTCCAGAACATCGCTGATGGTTTGAAGACCTTCTTGAAAGAGACAATCATTCCCGAAAATGCTGATGAAGGCGTTTTCAACTTAGTGCCTGTTCTATACATTGGAACATCTGTACTTTTGCTAGGTACTCTTCCACTGAGTACTCAGTGGTATATGTCCAATTCAGAACTCGGTGTGCTTCTGACTTTTGCAATCTTCTGTATTGCACCGTTCGTTATTCTGCTCGGTGGCTGGGCTTCAAACAACAAATATACCCTCATCGGTGGAATGCGTGCAGCCGCACAGATTATTTCTTATGAAATTCCGTTGTTCTTGGCTGTAGTATCAGTTATTATTCTGACTGGAAGCATGAACTACGGTGACATTGTAGCCTGGCAGCAAGCCAATATGTGGTTAGGAATACCATTGATTATTGGTTTCATAGTATTCTTCATAGGAATTACTGCTGAAGCGGAAAGGGTTCCTTTCGATCTTCCTGAAGCAGAAGCAGAACTTGTAGAAGGATGGGGTACAGAATATGGTGGTTTCAGATTTGGTTTGATGATGCTTACTGATTACTTCCGTGGTTATGCCGGTTGTGCAGTAGTTGCTTTGTTATTCCTTGGCGGATGGGACGGACCATTCCCGAATATCATACCGGAGGAAGTCTGGTTCTTACTCAAAGCATTCATCGTGTTTGCCGTTATGATCTGGGTAAGAGGTGCTCTGCCTCGTGTCAGGACCGATCAGATCCTGAGCATCGGGTGGAAGAGACTCCTGCCTCTGGCTGCAATCAACGTGTTCATTGCAATCGCATTAAAAGCAACAGGAGTGTTCTAAAATGGCTGAAGCAAAAAGATCCAATAAACAAAGGTCTAAAGAGCTAGGCCTGACAGGTTTCCTCCTGAAGCCTCTTGCCCTTACATTAAAACAAACACTCAAGTCTACAATCCATAAACCGACAACCGTCTTGTATCCATGGGAGAAACTAGTTCTTCCTGATGTATACCGCGGTCGTCCCGGACTTAGATTTGACAAGTGCATAGGTTGCGGAGTATGCATGCGTATCTGCCCCAACAGATGCATTGATATGATGGAAGTCGACGATCTTCCAAAAGATGGTGTCGAGACTCCTGCTAAAGTAAAGAGGCCGAGAGTAAATGTCGGTCGCTGCATGATGTGTGGTTACTGTGCGGAATATTGTCCCACTGATGCCATGATCGTCACGCCCGAATACGAGCTAGCCTCCTTTACACGTGGAGCATTAATCTACGATCCTTATCAGTTGCAATATGAGGGAGTACCTGGAAATGAAGTTCATATTCTGGAAGTCTTGCCAGCAGAACTTCATACTGGAGCAGCTCCCAGACCTGCATTGGAGAACAAGGATCTGCCATCCCTTGAAGACAGCAAGTGCATCGGATGCTCAAAATGTGTAAAAATCTGCCCGGTAAACGCTGTTGAAATGAAGGAGATGGGCGTAAATGAAAAAGGCCGTCCGATTAAAAGGCCTGTTTTCGATAATGATAAGTGCGTATCTTGTGAAAACTGCGTAGAAGTTTGCCCCAAGAGTGCGCTCTGTATGAAGGAGGTGCAGTAATGGCCTGGGAGATTTTAGGAGCATCCATAGGCTGGGACGAATTCTTCTTCCTATTCTTTGCTATAGTGACAATCGCTGGAGCAATATTAGTGTTGTATTCCAAAGAAATTGTACGTAGCGTTATGTGGCTCGCTTTGGCGTTCATGGGCGTAGCGTTTACTTACATCTTCTTAGGAGCTGAATTCCTTGCGTTGATTCAGATTTTGATCTATGTCGGAGCAGTTTCAGTTCTGATGCTGTTCGGTATCATGCTGACAAAGCGCAAGCTGTTGGGTGGTGATCGCGATGAATAAGCGTGTAGTATACTCAGTCGTGATGGTCCTCGTCGGAATACTGTTCTTATCAGTACTGCTGTGGCCTATACTGACAGGCGATCTTTCAACAGGATACACTCAGCAGAATACCGACACTTACGAGCTTGGTAAACTGATGTTTGACAACTACGGACTAGCTCTGATCGGAGTAGGAATTGTGCTTTTCGTCTCTATGCTTGGAGGCGTATATCTTGCAAAAGAAGAGGAGGAGGATAAGGAATGATTCCATTGGAATGGTTCATCTGTCTCTCAGCGATTCTCTTCGTAATCGGAGCAGTAGGAGTTCTCACAAAAAGAAATGCAATCATCGTGCTGATGTGTGTTGAACTTATGCTGAATGCAGCCAACATAAACTTTGTCGCATTCTCCTCATACACTGGAGGATTGACTGGACAAGTGTTTGCGGTATTTGCTATTGCAATAGCTGCAGCTGAAGTAGCAGTAGGTCTTGCTATCGTAATGACCTTGTACAAAGCCAGGGACACTGTCAACGTTGACGAAGTCAAACTCTTGAGGTGGTAAAGTGTTCGCTGAATATTCCTGGTTAATTCCCATCTTTCCATTGATTGCATTTGTAGTCGTTGGATTCCTGGGAAACAAATTGTTTAAAAAAGCGGAAGGAGGAGCACCAATCGCCATCATAATGGCAGCTATATCCTGTGTTCTTTCTCTGTTAGTAGCTTATGAAACTTTAACCACCGGTGATGTTTACAAAGCATCTCTTGAGTGGATGATCGTTGATGGATTCACATTCAACATGGGTATCTACATCGACAACCTGACTGCATTGATGCTTATTGTAGTATCATTCATTGCAACTCTTGTTGTAATATACTCAATAGGATACATGCATGATGAGGGAGAAAAGAAACGCAGATACTATGCAATCATCTCCCTGTTCATTGGTGTAATGCTTGGATTAGTCCTTGCATCCAACTATCTGCAGATGTTTATCTTCTGGGAGTTAGTTGGTCTGTGTTCCTATCTGTTAATCGGATTCTGGAACACAAAGCCGTCTGCTGCTTCTGCAGCAAAGAAGGCTTTCCTCGTCACCAGAATCGGTGACATAATGTTAATGCTCGGCCTGATAATCTTCTTTGTAGGATTCAAAGGCAATCTGGACTTTGACTACATTTTCAACAATGTAGACTTGTTCACAGGCGGCGACACATTACTGACAATCGGTACCTTCATGATCTTTGGAGGTGCAATCGGTAAATCTGCGCAGTTCCCTCTGCACGACTGGCTTCCAGATGCTATGGAAGGTCCAACTACAGTATCTGCTTTAATCCACGCAGCAACAATGGTTAAAGCTGGTGTATACTTAGTAGCAAGGTCCTATCCAGTGCTCATAGAAACACCAGACACTCTGATAATCATCGCAGCAGTAGGTGGATTCACAGCGCTGTTCGCTGCAACAATGGCTCTCAACAATACAAACATCAAGAGAGTCCTTGCATACTCTACAATCAGCCAGCTTGGTTACATGTTCCTTGCATTAGGAGCTTCAGGTTATCTCTTTGCAGTATCTGGAGATCCAAACACTGGATACATGGCTGGTATGTCTCATCTTATGAACCACGCTTTCTTCAAAGCATTGCTCTTCTTAAGCGCAGGTGCGGTGATACACGCTGTGCATACGGAAGATATGATGCGGATGGGAGGCTTGTCAAAGAAGCTGAAAATCACGTCTACTGTGATGTTGCTGGGTTGTATCTCTATAGCAGGTATTCCGCCGTTCAGCGGATTCTGGTCTAAAGATGAAATCTTGGCGACTGTGTTTGAAACTGGTGCGTATAATACAGGATTCTACCTGCTGTATGCATTTGGTATCATTGCAGCATTCATCACAGCATTCTATATGTTCAGGCTATGGTTCCTTACTTTCAGCGGAAAGCCGAGAGATCAGGAGATCTATGATCACGCCCACGAAGCTCCAAAAGTGATGTGGATTCCACTCGTGATCTTAGCTGTATTAGCAGTAGGATCTGGTCTTGCCGGTATTCTCCTTGGAATGGAAGGTACACTTGAACCTGCGGCATACCTGCAAACAATGCACATTGCTTCAGGAACAGACATGATCATTGACATGTTCCAGCAGCCGCTTACGTATGTGTCAATAGTCGTTGCAATCCTTGGTATTGCAGTAGCATATCTGATGTACTACTCCAAGACAATCGATCCTGCAAGGATTTCTGAAAGCAAAATCGGAAAGAAACTCGGAAATGTCTTACTGGCCAGGTATGGATTTACTGCCGGTTACGACCTTTTCGGAACAAAAGTGATATACGGTATAGCAAAGGCAGTTGACTGGTTTGACAGAAACATCATCGATGGAATTGTCAAACTGATCTCATTGATCTGTACACTTGTTGGAAAATTACTGAGATTCGTACAAAACGGTCTTGTCCAGACCTATGCTAGTATCGTTGTGGTTGGAGTGTCGCTAGTTGTGATTCTCCTCCTTGCTTTCGGAGGTATGTTCTAATGTTAGATAATCTCGCCACATCTCTGGCTGATACTCTAGAGGGCATTCCAGTATTGTCCCTCTTAATCATAATTCCCTTAATCGGGGCATTAGCTGCCTTCTTCTTTGGAAAGAAGAGCGCTAAGCTCGCCAAATCAATAGCATTGGCGTTCTCATTCGTAGCCTTGGTTCTTTCAGCCCTTGTGCTGATTGCATACTACGGCTCAGGCAATGGGGGCTTCATGTTCTCTGAGAACTACGTATGGGTAGAACAGCTTGGTATCAACTACAACCTTGCAATAGACGGATTAAGCCTTCCAATGGTTTTCCTGTCTACTCTGCTGGTATTCCTTGCAACTTTGTTCTCCTGGGACGTCTCAGAGAAAACAAGAACATACATGTCTCTCATGTTAGTGCTAGAAGTAGGTGTACTCGGAGTCTTCATGTCTCTGGACTATTTCCTCTTCTATATCTTCTGGGAGATCGTGCTTATTCCAATGTTCTTCCTCATATCTATATGGGGAGGACCAAACAAATCATACGCATCAATTAAATTCCTTATATACACACACGTAGCGTCTTTGGTAATGCTGCTTGGTATCTTTGCACTGTACTTCACAGCTGCAGGAGATCTAGGCTATTACACATTTGACATGGCTCAGATAGCATCTGTATCTGGATCTTTGGAATCCGGCATGAGGACTCTGATCTTCGCAGCCCTGTTCTTTGGATTCATCGTCAAGATGCCTATGGTTCCATTCCATACATGGCTTCCAGATGCTCACGTGCAGGCGCCTACAGCAGGATCCGTGCTACTTGCAGGTATTCTGCTTAAAATGGGTGCATACGGAATAATTCGTGTCTGTCTTCCAATCTTCCCGGTCGATGTTTCGTACGAGATATTTGGAGTTGTAATCAACTGGCAGATGATCTTGGCCGCCATAGGTGTCGTTTCGATGGTATATGGTGCCTTTGCTTGTCTCGCGCAGACAGACCTCAAGAAAATGGTTGCATACTCATCAATCAGCCACATGGGTATTGTGATGCTAGGAATCGCCACTCTCTCAGAGCTTGGAATCGCTGCAGCAATATTCCAGATGTTTGCCCATGGTATCATCGCGGCTGTACTCTTCATGGTATGCGGTATGTTCCAGCACAAAGCCGGAACAAGGGAAATCCCACTTCTGGGCGGTTTAGTTACAAAGATGCCAATAGTCTCTGTAATCATGATGTTCAGCTTTATGGCCTCTCTGGGTCTTCCTGGACTTGCCGGATTCGTAGCTGAATTCTCCGTGTTTACAGCAACCTTTGATTGGTTAGGAACAAACTACTGGTACTGGATAATCATACCACTCATGACCGTGGCCTTAACTGCTGCTTACTACCTGTGGGCAATGCAGAGAACAATCTTCGGAGAACTTACCACCAAGATCCGCACCGACAACATTCGCGATGCTCATTGGTTCGAAGTAGCTCCAATAGTGGTTCTCCTTCTGCTCATAGTACTGCTGGGAGTATGGCCTTCAGCACTGATGGATGTAATCACACCGACTCTTCCGTTTCTGAGTATACCAGGGGTGATTTGAAATGGATCTTAACTTTGACTTAGAGAATTCGTACGCTGCATTTTACCCAATGCTAGTGATAATCCTCTTTGCTGTGGTCCTGCCAGCAATTCACCGTCTGGTGAAATCTAGCAAGGGCCTTGCAGGAGTTTCCTTAGTGGGAATCTTGATCAGCGCAGCGATTGTGGTATACAACATAATGGATGGATATCCAGATCCGATTGTATTCAACGGAACGCCAATGATAACATTTGATGTCTTTGCAGCAGTGTTCTCACTGGTGTTCCTTTCAGTATCTGCGTTAGTATGCTTACTGGCTTCCAGATACATTGAAAAAGACCTACACCTGGCAGAGTTCTTCTCATTAACTCTGCTGGCTACAGCAGGTATGATGATGGTAGCTTCTGCAAGCGACATCATCATGATGTTTGTAGGTCTCGAAACAACTTCAATCGCATCATATGCCTTAGTGGCATTCCGCAAGAAAGATAAGCTGAGCACAGAAGCTGGTGTAAAATACGTAATCATCGGTGGTTTCTCAACCGCCCTTGCATTATACGGTATATCACTGCTTTATGGTCTCTCTGGAACAACAAACTTCGAACTGATGAACGAGTACTTTGCTCTCAACGGATCAAGTTCCCTGGCTCTGCTGGGTATCGGTCTGATGATTGCTGGTTTCGGCTTCAAGATCGCATTGGTTCCGTTCCATATGTGGGCACCAGATGTGTATGAAGGAGCTCCAACTCCGACATCCGCACTCTTAGCTGCCGGATCAAAGAGCATGGGATTCGTACTGCTCTTCAAAATGCTGTTAGTTGCATTAATTGCACTGAAAGCAGACTGGGAAGTAGTAGTTGGAATACTCGCAATCCTGACAATGACTGTTGGAAACTTGCTTGCATTGGCACAGACCAGCATGAAGAGAATGCTTGCATACTCTTCAATCGCACAGGCAGGTTACATCATCATTGCAATTGCAGTGGCAACCCAGTTCTCAGTTGAAAGCGGTATATTCCACGTGATTACACACGCGTTCATGAAGGCCGGTGCTTTCATTGTTGTGGGTGCATTAATCTACAAGGCAGGTATCGGAGAGAAAATCACAGACTACAAGGGATTGTCCACACGCGCACCTTTGGTTGCATTTGCGATGATGATCTTCATGTTTGCTCTTGCAGGTATTCCACCGCTCTCAGGTTTCTGGAGTAAAGTCTATCTGTTCTCTGGAGCAATTGAAGCATCTACAATAATGGATCAGGGATGGTTAGTCTGGCTTGCGATCGCAGGTATCTTGAACAGTGCTCTGTCTCTGTACTACTATGCACGTGTAGTCAAATACATGTATGTAGACAAGCCAGCTTCTCACGACAAAATCCGTCTGCCAGTTACAATGGCTGTCGCGATTGCAGTTTGTGTGATTGCCACTGTTGTGATCGGTCTCTGGCCTGATGTCGTAGTAGACTACTGTGCACAGGCAGCAAGCTTCTTCACTCAGCTTCCGCTGGGCCAGCCTTGGTAAGCAGAGGCTCTGAAACCATTTTCCATAAACATTTTATTGCCCCTGTGGCTGAAATAACGCCCAGGGGTTCTTCATTTTCTCCAACTACCAGAATGTTATCTTTACCCCAGCTGTCCATTACTTTCATTACATTCATCAGTGACTCTTCTGGTCTTACCTGAATACAGGGCTTGCTTCCAGACAGACTGCACGAATCAATAAATGTCCTCAGTGGAATGTTAATGCTTTCTTCACGGGCCAGTATGCCTGTTATATCCTGAGCATGAACAAATCCGGCAATAGTGCTCTCAGTCCCAACGGCAACATCCGGACGGTTTTCATTCGCTATGAGTTCGAGAGCATCTTCTAGACTGCCTTCATAGTTCAAAACAGTGGGCGAAATGTCCATAGCATCTGCTGCAGTCAAATTGTTTAATGCCTCAATGTAATCCATGATTACGTCTTAGTCCCGCTTCCGGTCAATATATGTTTCGTGAATTTCCTTCGTAAAAAATGCCTCAAACGGGACGAAGTTGCACTTAAATCCAGCATCCCTTTAGATAGCGTTATGTACTCAATTGTTATTAAAGCGAGCAATGTCGACTGAATGGGAGAAGCCAATCATTGATGACATCCGTACGGTTGAGTCAGAAATGTTACGGAATGTCAAGTCTAGGCATCCCCTTCTAAATGAAATTGCTATGGAAGCTGTCTCTGTTGGAGGAAAAAGAATACGCCCTGGTGTTTCTTTATTGGCCTTCCATTGTGTTGGGGGAGAAGACAAAGACAGAATAATAAAATTGGCCGTAGCTTTAGAATTAATTCACTCCGCAACATTGGTTCATGACGACATCAATGATAAAGCGGAAATGAGGCGCGGGAAAACAGCCATCTATAAAAAATACGGGCTCGAACGCGCTATAATAACTGGTGACTTTCTTTTTGTTCAAGGTTTCAAACTCGGTGGATATATGGAATCCGAAGAGATTATCGGATTTGTAGCAAGTGCTTGTTCAAATATGGCAGAGAGTGAATTCCTTCAGATTGATGAAGAACATGACATCTCAACACCATTGGAAACTTACTTGAATATTATCGGGGGTAAAACTGCTGGTGCAATAGAAGCCAGTGCAAGACTCGGTGCCTATATCGGAGGGGGATCTCCAGAAGAGATAAACTCCTTAGGCGAGTATGGCAGAAACATGGGATACGCTTTTCAGATCATCGATGATATCTTAGATATCACCGGCAACGAGGCAGACATGGGAAAGCCCGTTGGAATGGATATCAAAGACGGACGTCCGAATCTGCCAGTCATGATCGCCATGAATCTGGGAAACGAGTTCATTTCCAAGATCTTTAAGGAAAAATCACCTTCTGATGAAGAAATCAAAGAAGCAGTGAGGCTTGTTAAAGACTCAGGGGCGTTAGATGTTGCACGTAACCATGCCCAGGACTTTTATAATAAGGCTCTGGAATCAATAGAAAACATCGCTTCTTCAGTCTACAAGGACTCTTTAATCTCTCTTGCTGATACCATTATGACAAGGAGATCATAAGGCATGGCTACAGATTATGATGTGATTGTTGTAGGTGCAGGTCCAGCAGGCAGCGGGGCTGCTCAATATGCGGCTGCAGGCGGAGCTAAAGTTCTTCTTATCGATAGAAAAGAGAACATCGGCGAACCTGTTGCGTGCGGGGAGTTTATGCCTGATTTGGAAGAAATGAGAGCAATACTTCCTTTTGCAGATGATCTGGATACAATCTTTGACATTCCTGCAGAGTATATTCTGAGGGAAATGGATCTGTTTAAAATTCATTTCCAGACTGATAAGTACTGGGATATTCCATTCAAAGGATACACGACAGACAGGCGTTTTTTTGACAAGTACCTTGCAGAAAGGGCCAGAAAAGAAGGCGCTGAGATAATGACTTCTACCCATGCCATGTCTGTAAACGGTACAGAAGTTGTAACAAACAATGGAACATTCACCTCAAAAGTGATCATTGGTGCAGACGGTCCAGTATCTAGAGTGGCAAGTGCTCATTCTCTACCTAAAAATAAGAATATGTATCCTGCCGTGACTTCACAGGCGGTTGGAGAATTTGAACCCGTCATGCACATGTTCTTTGGAAGTCTGGCTCCAGGAGCTTATGCGTGGATCCTTCCAAAAAAGGAAGGAGCAAATGTTGGAGTAGGTGCAGATCCCAGGCATTCTGATAAAAAAGTAACAGATTACTTTCAGACATTTATTTCTCAGCAGAATCTCAATGTCACAGGGCGCCCGATTGGAAAATACGTACCGTCTCAGGGTCCAGTCTCAAAAACATATACTGATAATGCCATGATCGTAGGAGATGCTGCAGGGCATGTCATTGCAGTCAATGGCGGCGGAATCCCAATAGCAATGGTCTGCGGGAGAATCGCTGGAATTGTAGCTGCAGAACACGTATCTTCTGGAGTACCTCTTTCAAAGTATGAAGAAGAGTGGAGAAAACAAGTTTATAAACCCCTTCACACCGCAGTTAAAGTAAATCATCTGGCTCAATTCTTTTTCAAAGGCCCAATGAGACTGGAGTTTTCCATGAAAGTCCTTGGTGCAAGAAGAATGGGAAAAATCCTCAGATGCCGTTCACCTTTTCCTTGAGCGCACTGATTTCAGAGGGCTGCCGCAAATCGGACAGTCTGGATAATTTTTATCCCATTCTTTACGGCATCCTGTGCATTTATATGTCCAGTTTATGACTTCATCAATTTCTTTCATTCCTACCCCTCGAAACGAAATTTTTAGAATTTTAGCCAGATTCTGAATTGAATAGTCATCTGTAAGAACGGTACTCTCTGTTTCGATAGCCAGTGCCAATACGCTTTTGTCAACTGGAGACAGGCGGAGGTCATCCCCTGATGATGCTGAAGCTTTTTCTATGGTGTCAATGAATTCCTGCGAAGGCTCTTTGACCTCTATGAACTCATCCCAATACTTCAGTCTGGGATCCTTATATTTCTTTAATTCGGATATGACTCCTGGAACTGTATACAATACTCCGTTTGGAAGGTCTTGCATAGAGAATAAAGCAGAACTGTCCAATACGTATTTCATAATAATGATGAATACTGTTTACTTTCAAAAACTATTCGATGTTTAATCAGTGATTTATACTGAAATTCGCTCGCAATGACTAAATATGTATTTTGTTTTTTTAAAATTATGAGTCAGATCGAAGTGGATCAAGAAGTAATTGATTTCATCTTAAAAAATGATCAAGATTATAGAGTTTCAACGTCATGCTCTGGTCCTGTTGTAGTTCCAATAACTATCAAAGCCCCTAAAACAACTGATTTGCAGATAAAGGTCGGAAATCACATACTGTATATCTCAAGGGTACAAGCCAGATACATATCATGTGTGACACCGGATATGCTTGACGAAATGAGATACCGTACCTGCCCTGCTTTTTAAAATCATGATACGACTGCGGATCTAACCGCAGTCTGTTTCATTCATACAACTTGATCGAATCTGCTGATTTTTCTACAACATCTGCAATATCCAGCAGATTCTCCTGTTCTATTATTAAATCAACAGAAGTCATAGTAGCTGGTCTGAATGGAACTATAGTACATGGTACTCCTTTTCTTATTGAAATCTCATATGTACCGATCGTTTTTGCGATGCTTTCTATCTCCAGCTTATCCAGGCCGATCAGGGGCCTCACTACTGGAAATTCCAATTTGTACTCTTCTGCCGCTATGTTCTGCAATGTCTGAGATGCAACCTGTCCGAGAGACTCGCCAGTTGAGATAAAATCAGCACCTGTTTTCTGAGCCAGACTCTTGGCTACTCTGAGCATGATCCGCTTACACATCACACATTGAAGATTTCCTTTACATTTGTTCTTGATGGACTCCTGGCTGATTCCATGCGGAGCCACATATAACGGAATGCTCCCGCCGAGCTCTTCTTCCAGTCTTTTTTTGAGATCAAATGCCTTTTCATAGTTTGAATCATCAGAATATGGTCTGTTGTCCATATGCAGTAGCACTACTTCACAGCCGTTTTTCCCTGCCATGTACGCGGCTACTGGTGAATCGATTCCTCCGGAAAGGAGACAGACAGTCTTCAAAAATTAAACCGCCTTAAAACTCTACGCAGCCATAATCATCGGCTATGGTGCGGGTCTCTGTCCTTTCACAGGCTTTGCATTTCAAGACCTTGCCGTCTGCTTCCATCGGCTTCCTGCATTTCCTGCAGAGGGCTTTAATTGCGCCATAGTGCGGTTCTTGTGTGGAGAGCTGCACAGAAGGTTTTACTTGCAGTACTTTAGCTCTGATTACGTCCCCTGGGCGGTATTCATTTCCCACATCCTGAACGTATTCAGATGACAGCTTAGATACATGAATTGTAGCGGACTTGTCTCCGGTGATATCCCTGTCATTGCCGTCCGATGCAATGATTTCACACACTGCCATGCTTGCCCTTACATCAGTTATCCTGCAGAATACATTATCTCCAGGCTTCAGAATATTAGGTTCATTTACTGGCTTTACGGTGGCAGTCATATCGTTATCATTGAGAGAAAGCTTACCTGCTACACTGGCACGGATAATCCCTTCGTGCTCATATGTACCTTCTGCGGGTATGTACTCTTCAACAACTGCGACTTCATCACCAGGTAAAACAAATTTACTCATATTTTATCACCGTTAACTATTATTTTACATTTTATTCATGTCAATACCAATCAGAACTACATTAGTATTTTTCTTCATCTTGTTATGGAACTGAAACATGTGAGGTATCGATAAGATATATTCTTTCTGTAAGAATACCTCTCCTCCAAGCGATTCTACCATCTTTTCAAGGAATTTAATTGTTGAAGAATTATGAAGGCTGTAGATCTTATTTGCGGATCGGCATGCGGTCTCTAGGAAGGGTCTGTCAGCATTCTTTTTTTGAGATCCAAACGGAGGGTTCATTATCACAGTGTCTGCAGCGATTTCTATATTTTTTATGTCAGAGTTTATCAGATTGATTTCTGCACCTGCTTTCTCTGCATTTGTCACAGCTTCGGCATAAGCCGCAGGATCAACCTCCACGCCTGTTACATTTCCTCCGAGAATGTATGATCCTATGGAAAGAATCCCCGTGCCGCATCCAAGATCCAGTACCTTTTTCTCAAATATATCTCCGTTGGAGTATGCGATAAACAGCATATCTGCCGCGATATTTGCCGGAGTGCTGTACTGTTCCAGCTCAGCTTTGGGTGAGGAATGCGGCGGAATCTGCTGAAGTATCCGCTCCAGTTCGTTCTTTTTCATTGAAGTCCCAGTCCGAGGTAGTTTGAACTTGTTAAAATACCCGATATGACTCCATTCCTTCTGATAAGAACGGCATCTTCATGATGAAGATGAATGGCCGCTATCTCTATGGGCGTGTTTTCATCCAGCACTATGTATGGTGGCCCCATAATTTCGCTTATCTTTACAGAAATAATCTCTTTTGAATCAATATTGTCTCTGCATTTTCCGAGAATATAGTCTTTTATCTGTTCTTCGCTTACTCCGCCGACAACTTGTCCTTTTTTCATTACTGGAAGCTGTGCGTAGTGCCCTTTAAGCATCTTTTCAATAGTTTCCACCAATGAAGTTTCTGGACTTACACAAGTCAACTCTCTTGATGCAAGATCTCCGACTGTGAATTGTATATCCAATTCGTCTCTGTTGAGTAACCTGCTCTTTGTTATTTCTTCAAATGCATTAAAGATGGATCGAACCTTTTCATACGATGGATCTACGTCCCCGTGTTCTATTTTAGCTATCAAAGACTGTGATACACCGGAACTGTCTGCAAGTTCGCGCTGAGAAATATTAAGTCTGGCTCTTATCTGTTTAATCTTGTCTAATGGTGGTAGCCGAGGTATCAAGGCTAGCGCGGAAAATGTCATTGGGATCATATTCACTTTTTGACCTAAAAATATTCTCATGGTCCTTGATGGGACACACCAATCCTTATGATCTTTTTAGAACTATTAGACAAATTGTTAGAAAATACATGATTTGTAGATATTAGGTGAATTATGTGCCTATAATTTGTACGAATCTCTAGAAATTTAACATTTTTATGTGTTTTTGACCAAAACTGTTATTAAGTCGAAGCTGTTCGTGTCTTTAGTGCTACATGTTAGCGTGGACGGAATGGCCGAAATGGTTGGAAAATTAGAAGGGTCAATGAATTACATTGACGGATCTGATGAAGAAATCTATGATTTCCCAGAATTGCCATCATACGGGGCAGCCAGGCCTCCCGGTCTGACTTCTATAATGGGTGGATGCGGGATCGCCGGGTGCATAGATGTACATGGTGGAAAAATACGGGGAGATAAAATAGCCAAAATGCTATCCATCATGAGCGAAAGAGAAAACGGACTCGGGTCTGGTTATGTTGCTTATGGGATTTTTCCAGATCATAAGGATGATTACTGCTTGCAGTTCTTCTTTGATGATGAAGAATCGATGTCTGCCGTAGAAGAATATCTGAAGAGTCACGGCGAAATTACCAAAGATGAACGTGTCTACACCATTGAACACTCAGATGTGCGGATGCCTCATCCTATAGTTTGGAGATATTTCTTCATTCCGAATATAACTCCGAAATCTGCAGATCCTGATCAATGTATTGTGGATCTGGTGATGAAGATTAATTCTTCAATTCCCGGAGCATTTTGTATCTCAAGTGGAAAAAATATGGCTGTTTTCAAAGGTAATGGATTCTCTTACCAGATTGCAGAATATTATGATCTCTCCAGGTATGAGGCTCAGATGTGGTGTTCTCATTCACGTTTTCCTACAAATACTCCAGGCTGGTGGGCAGGTACACATCCCATATGCCTCCTGGACTGGTCTGTATGTCATAATGGTGAAATCACATCATATGGAGTTAACCGTAAATTTGTAGAGATGAATGGTTACAAGTGCACGCTTCTCACTGACTCTGAAGTAATTACATACATATGGGATATTCTGGTTAGAAAACACGGTCTTCCTCTGCAGGTTGCAGCTTTTGCCATGGCACCTGCTTATTATGATGATATGGCGCTAATGAGCGACCATGATAAACAAATTGCACAGCAGCTTCGGATAACCTATAAGGAAGCATTTCTGAACGGTCCATTTTCTATCCTAGTTGGAAAAACATGTCCAGAGGTAACTATGCTGGCAATGGCAGATCGTAAAAAACTGCGTCCATTGATTATTGGTCACAATGAATCTGATGGATTGGTGTATGCTGCTTCAGAGGAATGTGCTATAAGAAACGTTGACGAAAACGTTCGCACATGGGTAACAAATCCTGGAAATCCTATGATTGCACGAGTTGGTGAAGGAATCATCAGGTATGGTACAGAAAGACATTTTGAGGGGATATCTAATGAATAATACTGTTTGGAAAATACCAGATAGGTTCCAGCCTTTGATATCTAAATCATGCATTATTTGTAAAAAATGCATAAAAGAATGCTCATATGATGTTCTTGAATTCAGTGACGGTGCAATACATGCAAAACACGGCTGCGTAGCATGTCAACGTTGTGTTGAAATGTGTCCTATGGATGCAATTGAAATCCGTCACATTCCAGATACTCTAGCACCTCATGGGAATTACACAGAGCGCCACAGGCGAGCTATTCTTTCTCAGGCGAATTCCGGCGGGGTTCTGTTGTCATCTTGCGGAACAGATCTTTCATACAACAGCATATTTGATGATCTGCTGCTGGATGCAGCTCAGGTTACAAACCCTGCTGTAGATCCACTTAGAGAAACCATTGAAACGAAGACATATGTCGGAAACCGTACTGGGCGTTTACGTTTGTCTCCAGAGGGCAATATCGTAAGCAAACTTGGCTGCGGAGTAATGATGGATATGCCCATTATGCTCGGACACGTGTCTCTGGGGGCTGTAAGTTATAACGCTCAGAAAGCGCTATTCATGGCTGCTAGTAGGCTGAACATACTTGCAGGAACAGGTGAGGGAGGCATTCACAAAGATTTCAGAGGGTTTTCTCAGCACCTTAACAGTGAAGTGGCATCAGGCCGTTTTGGAGTGAATCCAGATTTCTTGAAAAATGTAGCTTCCGTGGAAATTAAAATTGGACAAGGAGCAAAACCCGGCCATGGCGGTCATCTTCCAGGTGAAAAAGTTTCAAATATCATCTCTGAAACAAGAATGATTCCTCTTGGAACAGATGCTCTTTCTCCATATCCGCATCATGACATATATTCAATTGAAGATCTTGAGCAGTTGATTGCTACATTAAAAGAAGCGGTCAATTATGAACATCCCGTTGGAGTGAAAATTGCAGCAGTACATAATGTGGCGGCAATTGCATCTGGTGCTGTCAGGGCCGGTGCTGATTTCATAACTCTCGATGGTTTTAGAGGCGGTACAGGTTCAACTCCCAGAATCATAAGAGACTATGCGGGGATACCTATTGAGATAGCTGTGGCAGTCGTTGACAAACGTCTTACTGATGAAGGGCTCAGGAACAGAGTAACTCTCTGCGCTGGTGGAAGCATAAGAAGTTCTGCGGACATGGTAAAAACAATTGCGCTCGGAGCAGATGTTGTTGGAGTATGTACCGCAGCATTAATTGCCATGGGCTGTAGAGTTTGCCAATCTTGTCACTTGGGAAACTGCTCATGGGGTATAGCAACGCAGAGGCCAGATCTGGTTTCAAGGCTGGATCCAGAACAGGGTGCTGAAAGAGTAGTCAGACTGCTCAGTGCGTGGAATGAAGAACTGAAAGAGATTCTTGGGGCTATGGGAATCGATTCTGTCGAATCTCTTGTGGGAAACAGGGATAGACTCAGATATATCGGTTCTAACCCGAGGATTGCAGATGTTATGGGTATAAAACATGCAGGTGAGGGTTGGGGATGATATCAGTTTCAGATAACTCGGTCAATTCAATATTAGTTGAACCTAAGACCATAATTGATACTGCAGAAAGAGATAGATACGGACGCCCAGTTGATTATAAAATAGTAAATAATAAAATACGTAGAGCAGTGTCAGACGGAGTCAAATCCATCTCTCTTACTGGCATTATGGGTCAACGATATATTGCTGCAGCAATGAATGAAAAAGTCAGTATTTCCATAGATGGCACCCCAGGTAATAATCTGGGTGCGTTCATGGACGGCCCTCTCATTGAGGTATTTGGAAACGCTCAGGATATGACTGGAAATACCATGTCCTCTGGGAAAATAATCGTTCATGGTAATGCCTGGGATGTTACCGGACTCTCAATGAGAGGTGGAAAAATATTCGTCAAAGGCAGTACAGGAACCAGGGTTGGTATACATATGAAAGAATTCGCTCAGATGAGTCCTCAAATCGTAATCGGTGGAAGAACTGGAGATTATCTGGGCGAATATATGGCAGGAGGAGTAATACTGGTTTTAGGTGAAAATATTCCTAAACAGTTATCTCCAGTTGGATTGAGCATTGGTTCTGGAATTCACGGAGGGCGAATATTCATCCGGGGAAAAGTGGAGGATCATCAGATCGGAGTGGGTGCAAAGCTGGAGACTGTAAATGATGATGATTTAAAATTAATTAATGAACTGATAGATGAATACGAATCATATTTCGGACAGTTATCTTCAGAAAGTGGCTTCGTTAAAGTGGTGCCCTCTTCTTCCCGCCCGTTCCTCGGCCACTTCGATCCGACTCAAATCTAACTCGTTCCAGGAAACCGCATGATCTCTTCCATGATGATGCGGACTTCCACATCTTTTAGTCCGGCAGGGATCAGCTTGTTTGATATTATCGTGTCAAGAGTTTCCGAATCGTGAGCCCTGAGGCGGATTATAACTCTTCTGTCACCGCTGACAGCCGAAACCTCTGCCACTCCATCCACACCATTCAGTTTTCTTAAGTCTCTTACAGACACTCCGTCTTCTACATCTGCCAATACAATAGCGTCTGCTTTCATGCCTGTAATTTCTCTGTCGACTATCGCAGCATAACCGAGAATTACATTGTAATCTTCCATCCGCCTTATTCTGTCTCTGACAGTAGACGGGGAGCGTCTGAGTTTGGCGGCTATTTCTCTATATGTTAACTTACCATCAGCCTTTAAAAGATTCAATATCCGACGGTTCATGTCATCAACGGCAACCATCCAGTTTCTCTCCGGAATTAATGACGTAACCCGGGGCAGATAATACCTTCCATTTGTCCAACAACAATAGAATTACATTTGTAAAGAAAAAGGAGGTGATCGCTTTGCGATCATAATGTTATGAATGTTGGTGTTTCTGGCTTTGGGGAATAGCATGATTCGCTGGAATCAGTTATTTCCATTGGGTATGTGTTTTTTACAGATTCTACAGCAGAGCGTATGACATTTCCCAGTTTGTCAGGATCAGAAGTCACACGGGCATTTACAATCAATTTTGCATCCTCCGATACATATCTGGATCCATGAATGCTGTCTGTCTGCACTGAATCACACACCAGAGACATTTTCACTCCGGCTGATGGAGATGCAATCACGATTTTTACATGTGCTATTTCATCTGGCGTATATTCATTGGTTATTGATCTCATGATGGACATCGATAGATCATACATGTCTATCTTATCCAGAGGCTTCATCTGATTTATGGAAGAATACCAGGACATAGCTGATTTCTCAAATGAAAACTTAACTGTGTTTTCTCCTTTTTGATTTTTAGTGCTTACTGACGAAGACATTATTACCTGTGCTATTTCATCAATTCCTTTCATAGTCTTTGAGGAATATTTGATGATCGATGCCTCTGGTGCAAGCTTCTTAATTTCTTCTTCAGCTGCTGTTTCTTCTTCTTTATTAATTAAATCCATTTTTGACATCAAGACTATTTCAGCTTCTTTTACCTGATGAGCCGGTATTAGTTTTTTAGTTGATTCGATATCTGCTGCCCTTATACCATCGACCACTACCATGAAGGGAGCTACTTCGAATTCCTCTGGATACTGCATTTTCAGAGGTTCAATCACAGATGACAGAATATTCGTTGAGGTTCCAATCGGTTCTGCGATTATATAATCAGGGCGTTTAATCTGCACAATTGATCTGGCATTTTTAACGAATTCAGGAAATGTTGAACAGAAACAGCCGCCTACTATTTCTTTTACATCAAAGCCAGCGTCCTGCACGTATTCTGTATCTACTAAGGCATGTCCCTGATCATTTGTGATGATTGCGGTACTTTTTCCGTATTTATCCTTTAAGAGTCTTGCTAGATTAACTGTTAGTGTGGTTTTGCCTGCTCCTAAATAGCCGCCAATAACTATGAACCGGGTACGTATTTTTTCACTCATAATCTCACCATCTCACAGACCGTCTATGACGATCGCTCTTCTCATGAATGGGCAGCTGTCACAGGGAATGGATATTACACACTTACGTCCGGAAGTAATTCCTTTTAGTGCACAGACTAATGCCAGATCCATAGGCCTGAATGGCTTCTTTCTGCCGTTTTTGTTTAAGAATGCCACTTCTTCTTTTGTAAGCTCATTTCCGCAGAAACATCCTTCTTCTACGTGTTTTAAACATTTTAGGTATTCTTTTTCAGAACATCCGTCACATCTTGTTCCTACTTTAGACAGTTGTCCGAAAATGTTAGCCAAAGGATCTACAACAAAAAGTTCACCGTCTTTTCCTAAGGTGATGTATACAGAACTTGGTGAAGACGGAGCAATATATTCCATCCTGGTTCCTCTGACCTTCTTTTCGTCCACAACGCTCCAGAATTCTGAAAGCTGCTGCCCCAGCTGATATGATACTTGATGATAGCCCATGCCCAGCTTATCAGCAAGCTCCTGTTTGGTCGGTGGCTTATCCAGTGCCATCGCATAGAGTGTACGCAGTATCTCTTTCCTCAGTTCGTGGTTCACAATTGAGGAATATGTTTCTGGGTCGATGTATGAAATTTCTATACGGCATCCTGCTGGCATGCGTGTTTTAAGCAGTTCTCAAATATTTAACTTGTTGGTAACACGAATCAATTGCTAGATTGGTTAAAAAGGTCGATCTGATGCTCAATTGCTTCAAACTATATGCTGAAACGCAGGCAGTATAAAATGCTGAGCCAGAAATCTGGCTCAGCTGAAATATATTTATTTTGAAATTCCTAAGCTGGAATTTGTTTTTTGGATAGATTTCATTCCATCAGATTCTAATCTCATCATTGAGCGTATGCAGTCGATATTCTCCGGTACCACATCGCTTTCCTGATGCACAGCCTGATAGTAGAATAGAGTATTGCCTCTGACTTTTATGCCGTCCTGCCATACTGCAATTTCCATAAAGTCTCCTCTTCTCCTGTCCAGGTCTTTAGCATATTCCATAATCTGAGCAGTATTTTTGATTCCATATTTTCCGTTTACGAATCTGACTCTTGGTGCGCTGTCCCATACTCCAAGTATGTCCTGTTCTTTTGCCTGCTTTTTGAGATTTATTGTTATGCAATGTACATGCATCAGTGTGGTCGGTACTTTCACAACCATGGTTGTGATATTCAGCCATGGCATGATCGTCTGTACATCTGGCCCATGATGTGTCGGCAGTTTCAAGGAGGGTTCGATTGCATTGAGCGCCGAGCCTTTGATGTCTGCCGGATCCGCACCTCTTCTTACAATGGTGGCTGCTACAGATTCAATTCCATATGCATGATCAATGGGGAAGAGAGTTCTTACAAGTCCAGTGGTATTGCAGGAAACCACGCGGGCAAAATCTGCTCCCCAAGCTTCAGAATAATTTGCATATGCGTTGAAAGAAATTCCTGCAAGGCCGTGATCTTCTCCTCCTTGAAAGATTGCTTTGACTCCTGCTTCCTCATACATCTTGCGGTAATGTTCTCCTACTCCGCCTGGCGTACAGTCTACAATTATATCTGCTTCTTTCAGGAGATCCTTGAGAGATCCTTTAGTTGCAATGCCTTCTTTTTCAAATGACGATATCTGATCTTCACTTGCGGTATACAGCGGAAATTTTTCCATCTCTGCAAGTCTTGCTTCATATGACGGACGAGTTTTTGTAACTCCTACGATTTCCATGTCATCCTGAGCTTTCACAGCACATGCAACTCTTTTTCCAATTGTTCCGTAACCGTTTATTCCAACTCTGACCGTCATCGATTTTTCACCTTTTTGACGCTGCGCGATCGGCAAGCGATATCAATCTATGAGATAAGGTTAGTGTCTTTACTTTATATTGATTTTTGTGATGCCACACGTGACTTCCCGTTTTATTTTTTAAGTCCTCTACCATAATATTTTATATTCAGATGCCATACGCTGGCTGCAATGTTAGTCTCTGGAGCAGATACCTCAGTTTTTATTGCATTGGGTTCTGTGGTCTTGACTAGCTGAAGGCACCTAGTTTCTGGTGGCCTTATGCATTTTTAGAAGGTGGTTAGTTGAAAGGTTCTAAAGCCGTTTTTACGCTGTTGGAAGAAAGAGGGGGTTGAAGTAATGTTTGGATACCCCGGAGGTCAAAGTCTGCAGCTTTACGATGACTTGATAGATTCCAACATACGGTACGTTTTAGTGCGCCATGAACAGTGTGCAGCACACATGGCTGACGGATTTGCACATGCTACAGGAAAAGTCGGAGTATGCACTTCTATATCCGGGCCAGGCGCAACGAATCTTGTCACAGGAGTCGCCACTGCATATGTAGACTCATCACTAATGATGGTTCTGACGGGACAGGTTCCAACAACGGCTTTAGGGAATCAGGAGTTTCAAGAAGCTGATTCTTTTTCAATCATTATGCCGATAACCAAGCATAACCTCAGGATTCTCGATCATTCTGAAATCAAAGACGTATTACGGGCAGGATATTCTTCTGATGTGCCTTACCTAATTGACATTAGACTCGATCCCGAGGAAGACGTTCTGCCTATGGTACCTCCAGGCGATGGTCCGGGCCACAATCATGCGGGGAAGATGCACATGGAACCGATCATGATTACTGGTGAAAGGTCCCCAGGCCTTATTCAACGAGTCATAATTGAGCTGGGAAGACGTGGAATTGAGTCTGAAAAGATGTTCATGATCCACGAAGGTGATAAAACTAAGATAATCATTGAGGCAGATATTGGTAAAATGAACGGCCGCCTTCTGCATGCTCTCATGGGTCCGCAGGATGTCGAGCTGGCAGAACACCTCCATGATGACTCCGACTGCTTCTGGAAGTGCTCTCCAAACAATACCTCTGGGTCTCTCATTTCCAAGGGTAATGACAATGCCTCTGGAATCCAGAAACTCGCTGAAGAATACATCTGCAAATATAAAGAATGTGAAAACTAATCGGTGATAATATGGTATCAAAAATATATCACGACTCAGACGCTGATTTAGGCGTATTGAACGGTAAAAAGATCGCAGTTATCGGCTACGGTAACCAGGGAAGAGCACAGGCAATGTGTCTTCATGATTCTGGTATGGATGTTGTAGTCGGTTTAAGAAAGAATGGAAAATCCTGGAAAATCGCAGAATCCGACGGTCTTAAAGTAGCAGAAGTCCCGGAAGCTGTAAAAGGCGCAGACATCGTCATGATTCTTATTCCTGATGAAGTTCAGTCAGCCGTTTATTCAGAACAGATTGCTCCAAATCTGAAAGATGGAGCAGCCCTTGAATTTGCTCATGGGTTTGCCATAACCTTTAATTTCATCAAGCCTCCTCAAAACTGTGATGTAATCATGGTGGCTCCAAAGTCACCAGGTAAAATGGTCCGTCAGACTTATCTTGAAGGATTCGGCGTACCTTCATTAATCGCAGTCCATCAGGATGCTTCCGGGAACGCAAAATCTCTGGCTCTTGCACTGTCAAAAGGCATCGGTTCCACAAAAGCTGGTGTTCTAGAAACAGACTTCAGGGAGGAAGCAACATCTGATCTCTTTGGAGAGCAGTCAGTTCTCTGCGGTGGAGTTACAGCCCTCATCGAAGCAGGTTTTGAAACTCTGGTAAATGCTGGTTACAAGCCGGAGATTGCTTATTTTGAGGTTCTTCATGAGCTGAAACTGATCGTTGATCTCATCCAGGCCGGCGGAATCATGCATATGTGGGAATCTGTTTCAAACACTGCTGAATACGGTGGATTGAGCCGCAGAGACGCCGTCATAAACGAAGACTCTAAAAAAGCAATGAAGAAAATCTTAGACGATATTCAGTCTGGAAAGTTTGCTGAAGAGTGGTCTCAAGAATGGAAAGTGGATCTTGCCGGCATGAAGGAAATGGAATCAAAAGATGCTGACAAACAGATTGAAAAAGTCGGAAAAGAGATCCGCGCCCTTTTCGAAAGAAATTAAGTATTTTCGGGAGACTAATCTCCCTTTCTTTATTTTTACATATTACTTCCAACTGTGTTAGATAAACTTGAGCTTTCAAACATCACAGGTTTAACTCAGCACAAGTCAGATTCTGTTTAAAACTGCATTTTGTATAAAAATATGAAGTGGTTTCTAGTGATAGAAACCATTTTTTTATTACGCTGCTGTTTTTGTTTTCTTAAGATGTCTGTTCCTTATCACCGAGGCAATTATTGCAACCAGCAGTACAACGAGAATGACTCCCAGTGAAACAAGAACATCTACATGATATCCCCAGATCGGCAGGAGCATCTTAATTCCAACAAATCCTAGGATTACTGCAAGTCCGTATTTGAGGTAGTACATCGCAGACATTATTCCTGCAAGTGCAAAGTACAGAGATCTGAGACCGAGAATTGCAAACACGTTTGATGTGTATACAACAAACATATCGGTTGTAATTCCCATAACAGCTGGGATTGAGTCCACGGCGAATACGATATCTGTAGTTTCAATTACAAGCAGTGCCAGAAACAATGGAGTGGCTGCGAGGACGCCTGCATTTCTCACAAAGAATTTCCCACCCTGGGAGTCAGTGCTTACAGGCATTATCTTCTTAAATCCCCTGACTACAATATTCTTATCTGGGTCTACTTTCTGATCCTTCTGGACTGCTAACTTAACAGCAGTTATCAGGAGGAATATTCCGAAAATATAGAGTAACCAGTCAAACTTTTCAACAAGAGTCACTCCGGCAAAGATGAATATTGCTCTGAATACTAAAGCACCGATAATTCCATAGAATAATATCTTGTGCTGATATTCTGGAGTAATTCCAAAGAATGCAAATATTATTATGAATACGAATAAATTATCAACGCTAAGTGCTTTCTCCATTACATACGCGGCAGTATATTCCAGACCACTTTGGGATCCCATCTGCCAAAAAATAACGGCATTAAATGCGAGGGCAATTCCGATCCAGAATGCGCTCATTATAAGCGCTTCCTTTACCCCAATAACATGACTCTTGCGGTTAAATACCCCAAGATCCAATGCTAAGAGGACAACTACGATAACAGCGAATGCTATCCACATTGTGTCGCTAAACATCTAGATTTCGCTCCAAGGCGTAAATTCTACTTTTTCGCATACCCCTCTCATATTATTAATCTTTTGATGACTCGATCAACAGATTTAGTCAGTGTGATCTTACTCCCACGGGTCTATAAAATCTTCATCTTCATAGCAGATATGTTTACAGCGTGTCCGGTGAAGCTCTCCATATTTTTTGTGGCAGTCTGGACACAGTGTTTTTAGATTCCCCGGATGATCAGAACCGCCCAGCGATCTTGGTATGATATGATGAACTTCCAGCGATTCCTTCTTGTATCCGCCCTTGCCGTGCCTCAACGAGGGATCATATACTTTACGGCTGCTTTTGCCAAATTCTGCTCCGCAGTCCTGGCAGGTATATTTGTCTCTTCTGAGAATTCTCTGTCTGATATTACGCCAGAGATATACACGGATCCAATCCTCCGTCCAGTCTGAATATATTGGTTTGCGTGTTCCATCTGGATAATACTTAGGGGGCTGTGAAAATTCTTTTCTAAGTTCAGTAAAAGCTTCATTCACATTATGCTTCTCTTTACACAGCTTCTGTTCTCCTGATCCAGCATAATGTCTTTTTTTACAGTATGGGCAGAATTCAAGAGTTCTGATCTCTCCGTTTCTGTACGGGCATTTTCTGAGGACTTCCTTAGTGCAAAATATCGGCATGCCCGTTTCTTTCGTCATTTTGTATGTGCCGTCATCATCCAACAGTCCGCAGTGGCTCTCCCGGAGCGGATCAAGCCTGTGAAGGCAGAAATCGGGCATCATCGTCACCCATATTATATATCCGGCTAATCCATATTGCGATCAACTGGACAAACATATATTATTTACTATTTGCAATAGGGGGATAGTATTACGCGGATGACTACTATGAAACAATTCAACACTCTGGATGATTTTCACTTTGAAGATAAGACTGTTCTATTGAGAGTAGATATTAACTGCCCTTTGGACAAGGAAACACTGAAACTGACGGATGACAACCGCATCCGGCACATCGTTCCTACTGTCAGAGAGCTGCTGGATGACGGGGCAAAAGTTGTCATCATCGCGCATCAGGGGAGACCTGGAGACTGGGATTTTATCGACCTTCAGCAGCACGCCGAATGTCTTTCAAAGTACTTGTCTAAACAAGTGAGGTATGTAGATGATATTCTCGGGGATGTTGCCATTTCGGAAATAAAAAATCTCACGCCGGGAAACGTCATCATGCTCAAAAATATCCGTGAACTTCCCTATGAACTGGAAAAAAAGAGTGCAGAAGAACATGCAAACAGTGAACTTGTGAAAACACTGGCACCGCTGTTTGACTATTATGTAAACGATGCATTTGCTACCGCTCACCGTTCCCAGTGTTCATTGGTAGGGCCTCCTTGTGTTTTGCCTTCTGCTGTAGGCAGATTGATGGAAAAGGAGCTTACTGCACTGTCATCTGTTTTCAGTGATACCAATCATCCTTCTGTTTTTATTCTAGGCGGGTCCAAGTTTTCAGACTCAATCAAGGTCATGGATCGTGCTTTGACCAGCAAAGCTGCAGATATCATAATTCTCGTGGGACTCACCGCCTCAGCATTTCTTGTGGCAAGAGGAGTGGATGTAGGAGAGCCTTCAAGAAAAGCTCTGGAAGCTGAGCTCACTCCCGAGACATTAGATGCTGCAAAGAAGCTTTTGAGGGAGCGCGGAGAACACATTCTTCTGCCGTTTGATGTCGCTGTGGAAGAAGATGGAAAGCGTAAAAATATGCTTGTGGGAGATTTACCGATAAATGCTCCAATATATGATATTGGAAAAGGTTCTATCGAGAAATTCACAAAAGTCATTGACCCAGCGAAAACCGTATTCATGTCTGGACCCGCTGGACTGATTGAAAAGGAGCAGTTTACAGCAGGCACCCGTGACCTCATGACCGCGATGGCTCATTCCGATGCATATACACTGCTTGGAGGAGGACATACTGTCGGAGCTGCAGAAAGATTCGGCATGTCAGAACGGTTTTCATATGTCAGCACAGCTGGGGGAGCATTGGAAACATTCATCCTTGGAAAACCTTTGCCGGCTGTAGAGGCTTTGAGAAAAAAATAAAGATTCTCTTCTGAGAATCTTTTATCTGTGATTTTGCTGAAATCACCAGTTTCTGTATACTTTCAGTAAGTCCAGAGTTTTTAAAGATCAGAGGAATCATGAGTTCTAACATTCAGATTAATGAAAAACAGGTCAGCAGCATATTTACAAAGTCCAATCTTCCAGTAGGAGATTATTCCGTCAATCCGTACATCGGCTGTTCACACGCCTGTAAATACTGCTATGCTTCATTCATGAAACGATTTACAGGGCATCCTGAACCCTGGGGAACTTTTTTAGATGTAAAATACTGGCCAGATATTAAAAATCCACAAAAATATTCTGGAAAAGAGTTATTCATTGGGTCTGTCACCGATCCATATCTTCCTCAGGAAGCTACATATGAACGTACGCGTACTCTGCTTCAGCAGCTCAAAGACAGCGGTGCAAAGATCTCCATTGCCACTAAATCTGATTTAATCCTGCGTGATCTGGATCTTATCAAATCCTTTCCAGACAGCAGGGTCTCGTGGTCAATAAATACATTGGATGAAAAATTCCGCCGTGATATGGATTGTGCAGTCAGCATTGACCGCAGACTCACAGCAATGAAGAAGTTTCATGATGCTGGTGTACGCACAACCTGTTTCATATCTCCCATATTTCCTGAAATTACCGATGTTAAAGCGATCATTGAACGGGCAAAGAACTACTGTAATCTGATATGGCTTGAAAATTTAAATCTCCGTGGGGATTACAAAGCATACATTCTTGACTACATTGAGAATAAATATCCAGAACTGGCACCTCTGTATCATAAGATATATCGACAGAAAGACAACGGCTACTGGAAAAATCTTGACAAGGATCTGAGAGACTATACAAGATCAATCGGTCTCGATTACGTTGTAGATGATGATACGATGACAAGACCATTCAATTCACCTCCGGTGGTAGTGAATTACTTTTATCACAGTCAAATAAAGCAATCAGCAAAAGAAAAGCCAGGATGTATTGATCATGCCTGAATTGCCTGAAGTTGAGACTGTGGTAAACGTATTGAAACCGCAGATCATTGATCTGACGGTATCAAGAATTACTATAAACAAACCTCAAGTAATCGCATATCCTGCTGTTGAAGAGTTTTGTACTAGGCTCACAGGACAGAAGATTTCCGGCATGAAGCGCAGGGGTAAATTCATCATTATTTGTTTTGCAAGTGGCGATCAATTGATACTCCATCTGCGGATGACCGGCTGCTTGTTAGTTACTCCTGCAGAAGACAATATTGCAGACCACACGCATGTTATTTTTGAATTAGAAAACAATACGCAACTTCGGTTTATTGACACACGCCGTTTCGGCCGATTCTGGATGATTAAAAAAGGAGAAGAAGACAACGTTTCTGGCATCAATAAACTCGGTATCGAGCCGTTTGATGCAGTTTTGACAGCAGACTATCTGCAGAGTATTCTTTCTAATCGAAAAAAGACAATCAAGGAATGCCTGCTGGATCAAAGTCTAATTGCAGGAATCGGTAATATTTACAGTGATGAGATATTGTTCCGCGCAAATATTGATCCTATGAGGAAGGCCAACACATTAAACAGCTGTGAATTGGAAAGACTGGCCGCAGAGATTCCAAGAACCTTGAAGTACTATATGGAAAAAAATGAAATTACGCCTGAGGAGTATCTTAAAAAACAGGGCCGCGGGTACAATAATTCTTCATTCCTCAACGTATACGGGCAGGATAATAAGCTATGTCCAGTATGCGGAGAAATTCTTCACCGCAGAGTTATTGGAGGACGCAGCAGCGTCTATTGTCAAAACTGTCAAAAATGATCTTATTCCTAATTTAATCGATGTCTAAAAAAACTACTCATATAAAAATGAAAAATATGCGGTGCATTCTTGAATTGAACACACCGGTATATTTTCGTTTAAAGAATTTTTCTCATCCTTTCCAATGCTTCGCTTATTCTATCTTTAGACTGAGTCAGAGCTATTCTTACGAAGCCCTGTCCAGCTTCTCCGTAGCCTGTTCCAGGAGTCACCACTATGCCGGCATTGAGCATTTTTTCAGCAAATTCTAATGAATCTGACTGGACATCAACGAATAGATAGAACGTTCCCTTTGGTTTCTTTGCTTTAATACCGAGCTCGTTAAGGCCATCTACAAAGATATTTCTGCGTTCACAGTAAATATCAACGCAGTCTTGAACGATCGAAGGTCTCTTGCTGCTTGTATATGTCTTAAGGGCTGTAACTGCAGCTTTCTGCAGGAATTTTGGAGCTCCCGAATCAGTCTGGGATTTGACTTTTTTCAGTCCTGCAATCAAACGTTCATTTCCTACGGCGTAACCTATGCGGTATCCCGTCATGTTGAATGTTTTAGAAAACGAACCAAACTCTATGGCATCTTTTCCAAACTCCAGTATCGAGGGGGCAATGTAATCATCATATGTCATTTCAGAATATGCATTATCATAACAGACGATGGTGTTTGTATCCGCTCCCCATTTCAGGAGATCTTTGAGGTATGATTCAGGGGCTGTTGCGCCTGTTGGGTTATTAGGGAAATTTACATACAGCATCTTTGCATCTTGAGGAAGAGAATCCAGCTTTGGCAGGAAACCGTCTTCTGCATATGTTTTTACATATTCAGGCTGGGCATCGCACAACATTGCAGCTCCCAGACTGTAGACTGGGTATGCCGGGTCAGGACACAGCACTTTATCTCCAGGGTTTGCAAAAGCCCTTGCAAAGTTTGCAAGTCCTTCTTTGCTTCCCAACAGAATTACAACTTCTTTGTCGGGATCTACATCTACTCCGAATCTGGTCTTATACCAATCTGCAACAGCAACGCGGGTTTCCCTTTCTCCGGCTGATGTTGAGTACTGGTGATTCTGAGGATCATCCAGCTGTTTTTTTATTTCATCTGTGATAAGTTTTGGAGTCGGCAGATCTGGGTCTCCTATTCCAAAATCAATTATGTCTATACCTTCGGCTTTTTTCTTACTGACCTTTTCCTCTATCTCTGCAAATAGATATGGAGGAATATTTTTCAGACGATCTGCAAATTCATACATGTAATCACCAGTTGATTTCTCCTTCAAATACCATTTCTGCCGGACCAGTCATCTGGACAGAAGAGTAATCATTCTTAACGTTAATGCTGAGAGTTCCTCCAGGCAGATGGATTGCAATATCCTTTCCTGTGGGGCATATACCTACGAGTGTAGCAGCCACTGCTGTAGCGCACGCTCCGGTTCCGCAGGCATTCGTCCAGGCCGCACCCCTCTCATAGACTTTCACATCCAGGTAGTCTTCCTTTGCAGTTACAAATTCGACATTTGTTTTTCTTGGAAACATTTCGTGTTTCTCTAAAACAGGACCTAACTTCAGAATATTCTCATCATTCAGATCTTGAAATGTTACGAAATGGGGGTTGCCCATGCCTACTGCAGTTCCGGTTATTTCCATGCCGGCTGCGGTTATTTTTTTGTTAATAAAACGGCCGTTTCCATTCATTGGTATGTCTTTAACTTCCAGATATGGTGCGCCCATATTCACCGATACTTCTTTTACTATCCCATTCTCTGCTTTGACATCAATATATTTAATTCCGCCTAATGTATTAATTCTCATTTTCTCTGATTTTACGATTCCAAAGTCATACAGATGTTTTGCAAAACATCTGATGCCGTTGCCGCACATTTCTGCTTCGCTTCCATCAGAGTTCATAATTTTCATGTATGCATCGGCTTCAACATCTTTCCTGATGTATAGTATGCCGTCACCGCCGATTCCAAAATGGCGGTCGCATATGTATCTGACAAATTCGGGATCAGCTGGTATTTCAGATTTAAAATCCTCAAACAGAACGAAATCATTGCCCAGTCCATGATATTTCCAGAATTTCAAAGCATCAACCTCGAAGGTATGCGTTGATGTCTAAACAGTTCTTCAATCGTTTCGCTTTCTCTAATCAGTGTGACTTCGCCGTCTTTGACAAGGACTTCTCTCGGAAGAGGCCGCATATTGTAATTAGATGCCATTGTGAATCCGTAAGCTCCAGCATCATACACAGCGATAATATCTCCTTCTTCGACCTTTGGAAGTTCCCTGTCCTTTGCCATGACATCTCCGGTCTCGCAGATCGGTCCTCCGAGACTGTATGTTTCTTCGGCTTTATCTCCAAATTTATTTGCTACTGCCACATGGTGATATGAATCATACATTGCAGGCCTGATCAGAGTATTAAAGCCGGCATCTATTCCCGCATACATCTTGTCGGGAGTTTCTTTTATATCTACTACTGTAGCGAGGAGTATTGTACTGTCGGCAATGATGTATCTTCCAGGTTCAATGATTATTTCTTTTACTTTTGTTTTGGATTTAATTCTGGATGTAATCTCTTCAGCCATTTTGTCTAAATCCATCTCCACTTCATCCAGACGGTATGGGATTCCGATTCCTCCGCCGATGTCTATGAATCTAAGATCAATGCCGATAGTTTCCAGCTCCTGAACTATTTTGATTAATTCATCTATAAGCTCGATGAATGGTTCGACTTTCTGTCCGCCGGATCCAATATGTGCATGAATTCCTGATGGTTTGAATCCTAATTCTACCGCTCTTTTGTATGCATCTATTATCTGATGCTTTGGAATTCCAAATTTAGTCGATCTTTTTCCTGTTATTACCTTGTCATGATGTCCAGATCCGACTTCCGGATTTACTCTGAATGAAATGGTATGGTTGGTAGTTATCTTTGAAAGCCTCTCCAGCTCAGAAAATGAATCAATGTTTATTGGAACGCCTTTTGAAACCACTGCTTTAAGCTCTGCATTTGATACGTTAACGCCGGTGTACAATATTCTGTCAGGGCTGAATCCGCTTCTGAGACAGGCTTCTATCTCGCCTATCGACACTGCATCAATGCAGCTACCTTCCTGTTCAAGAATTCTCAGTACTGCCAGGTTTGTATTTGATTTACAAGCGTAATTTATTCTGGTAGGCATCCTTTTTGAAAATGCCTGATAAATCCTGTGATAATTGTTTCTTACAGCATTTTCGTCTGTAACATAAACAGGTGAGCCGTATCTCTTCACAATCTCTGTGGCTTTTACGCCGCCGATTACTAACTCGTTATCAACGCATTCAAAATTTCTCATTTGGTCCACCTATGAATTCTTTATGAATGTTCCTGACGGCATCCAGTGCTTTATCGTCAGGTATTACAAAGTTGAGCGCTACATCAGAAGCGCCTTCAGATATCATTTCTATATTTGCACCGATCGTAGCCATATTCGCAAATACTTTTGCTGCGACACCTGGCATATTGATCATATTATCACCTACGCAGCAGATCAAAGCTACGTTGCTTTTGACAGTGTATTTTTCAACCTGGCTTTCGTGCATTGTAGAGATTCTGTTTATTACCTCATCAATTGTATTTGATGGTATCAAAAATGCGATTGTTGACAGGGAAGTAGACACTGCATATGTGTTGCCTGCAGCTCCCGACACACTCGCCACCAGTCTTGAGACTAAGTCTGGCTGGTACACTAATTCAGAAGAGTAAATCTTTACAATGGATAAATCAGCTTTTGATGCTACGGATCTGAGAATTCCGCTGCTTCCATTTTTAATTTTTCTTATTATAGTTCCTTTCGATTCAGGGTTGAATGTATTTTTAACAGCCAGCGGTATTCCTCTTTTCCTGACTGGTTCCACTGTTCGTGGATGCAGCACTTTGGCGCCGAAATATGCAAGTTCAGCCGCTTCACTGTAATCCATTTCGTGAATGGTGAATGCATCTTTAACAACTCTCGGATCTGCGGTCATAAAACCATTGACATCCGTCCAGATCTCACAGCAGTCTGCTTCAAGTGCGCATGCCACTACTGAACTGGAATAATCCGATCCGCCTCTGCCGAACGTCATTGGTTTTCCTTCAGGGCCAATCCCGTAAAATCCGGTTAATACTGGAATTGCACCATCGTTTAGAAGCGGCAGTACATTCTTTTTTAAATTTTTATGAGTTAATTCAAGATCTGCAGATCCATTTCCGTATGTGCCATAAGCTACTATGCCGGCTTCTTCAGATGTTATGGAGACACCGTCTCTGCCTCTGCTTTGTAAAATGTGAGCTACTGTTAAGGAAGACAAGCGTTCTCCCCAGGATACAATAGTGTCATGAAGCGGTTCACAGGGACTGTCTTTGTATGTTTCAAGATGCTCAGACAGCCTGCCTATTGCGTCTTCAAGTTTGCTGTAATACGTTTTGTAAATTGGATCCGTTATTGCAGCTTTAGCTGTTGTGGAATATCGTTCAAGCAGGATGTTTGCAATTTCATCTATCTCACTCTTGCCTGCAAGGCAGTCAAGCAATGAATTGGTTACACCTGACATTGCAGATACAACGACGGCTTTGTTTGCTTCTTCTTTTAATATAATAGATATCATTCTTTCCAGCGCATCGATACTGCCAACGCTGGTACCGCCGAATTTCATTGACTTTATCATAGTCCCAAGACCTCGTACATTGTATGAATTTTACCACTGTTTTTGTTAGCTATCCATCTTATGGCGGCAACAGCGCCTTCTGCAAAAGCTTCTCTTGAGTGTGCACGATGCGTGAGTTCTATACGTTCTTTGTTGCCTGCAAAGATTACGGTATGTTCTCCAACGACATCCCCGGCTCTGACAGAGTGTATACAGATTTCGTTGCCTCGCGCCCCGACTTCGCCTTCTCTGCCGTATAAATACTCAGTTTTGCAGCTGTTGGCTGCGATAAGTTCAGCAGCCTTTTTAGCCGTTCCAGACGGAGCATCTTTTTTCTGATTGTGATGAGTTTCAATTATTTCGATATCGTAGTCTTTCAAAGCAGCAGCTAATGATTCGCATGTTTTGAAGAATACATTTACACCAACTGAAAAATTAGGGGTAACAACGGCTCCGCTGCCGTCTGCAGCAATATTCTTTTCAAACGTTTCCATAACTTCTTTAGGTATGCCAGTTGTGCCTATCACATAATTCAGACCTTTCCTGCGGGCAGCCGGAAGAGTCTTGACTATTGCTGATGGAGATGTAAGATCTACATACACATCAGCATCTTTTACAGCTTCACTTAGTCTGTCAGCCCCGATGCATCTTACTCCAGGTAAAATTTCTCTACCGATATTTGCGCTTCCTTCTGAAACAATTGCTCCGGAAAGTTTCATGTCTTCCTGTTCAGAGACTAGTCTGCAGACTAAACTTCCAAGCTTTCCAGTAGCGCCGCCTACCACCACAGAAATCATAAAAAAACCTCACAATAAGCCTTGCATAGACAGCACGGATCTAAGCCGGTCTTCATTTTTTCTCTCCATGTCGCACAGCGGTAATCTGAGAGGTCCAGATGGGTATCCGGCCAGCCTCATGGCGGTTTTAATCGGGATAGGATTTGTTTCTAAAAATAAAACATCGTACAGCGGCATCAGTTCTCTGTTTATCTGATTGGCTTTTTCAGAATCTCCACTCAGCATAGATTTGATCATGGCAGACACTTTGTCTGGAACTATGTTGGACGAAACTGATACGGCACCTTTTGCACCTACAGCCATTGCAGGCAGAGTCAGAGCATCGTCTCCAGACAACACTGAGAAATCTTTTGGTGCAAATGCAGCTATTTTTCCAATCTGATTTAGATTGCCGGAAGCTTCTTTTACACCTGCAATTCCTGGAATTTTTGCCAGTTCCAGCATTAAATCTGCAGTGATATTTGTTCCGGTTCTTGATGGTATGTTGTATATGATAATAGGAATATCTACTGATGAAGCGATGGCTTCAAAATGAAGACGGATTCCTTTAGAAGTCGGTTTATTATAATATGGACATATGGAAAGAACAGAATCTGCCCCAATGTCCTGTGCAGCTTTGCTCAGCTCCAGAGCTTCAGAGGTCGAATTTGATCCTGCTCCGGCCATCACTTTAGCTTTTGTTACCGAATTAACTGTTATGTCTATTACTTTTAAATGTTCTTTATAACTTAATGTTGCAGATTCTCCGGTTGATCCGCAGGGGACTATCGTGTCTACCCCGTTTTCTTCCTGAAATCTTATCAGCTCTTTCAAACCTTCTTCATCGATATCTCCGTTTGATTTCATCGGTGTAATTATGGCCGTTGAACATCCAGAAAACATTTCAGATGCCTCCGAAATGCTCATTGAGAATCAGTCTGGTTCTTGTTGATTGAACATTGTCAAATCTTCTAATTCTCTCAATTATCTCATTGAGCTGAGGAGAGGATGTAACATCGATGATGGCTACTATATCTTCTTCACCAGTAACCTCATAAACTTCAGAAACTCCATCGAATTTTGCAATTTTAGTTGCTACATCGGAGGTGTTAACATTTACATTAATGTTAATCTCTATAATCGCTTTCACATTTTTACTGCTTGTTTTTATTGTAAATGACTGAATGATGTCTTCATCTACAAGTCGTCTTACTCTGCTGCGAATCGTACCTTCAGAAACCTTAAGCTGGTTGGCGATATCCACAAATGGTCTTCTGGAATCTTTTTTCAGTATCTCTATAATCCTCTCATCTAGATAGTCTATCATTTTATCCCTCGCGCAACCCTCTACGATTTCCATTGCAACTTTTGATGATAACCGAAAATGATTATATAACTATTACTGATGATGGATTGCCATTAAGATAATTCGTAATTAAAAGTTGTAAAAGCCTTATAAGCGCTTGTCCTTTTTTTCCATAGATCTGATAAGCTCTAACAATGCGCTGTTTATAGGAACCGGTATGCCTATGCCGCCTGCTCTTCTTACAATTTCGCCGGTTATCTGATTTATTTCAGTCTTTCTGCCTTTTTCAATATCCTGAAGCATACTTGACTTGTTAGATGATGTCTTTTCTGCAATATCCCTCACGGCTTTCCAAGGATCATCAAGCATGACACCTTCTGCTTCTGCAACTGCAGCAGCTTCGTAACATGCCTCTTTTGCCAGTGACATATATGGTTCATACAGAATGCAGCCGTTTGTTTTTCCAGATATCACTGTAATGGGGTTGATTGACGCATTGGCTATGGCTTTCATCCATATGTCTGAGAATATGCGGCTTGAAGTTCTTGCTTCAAATCCGCTTTTTATGAAAATGTCTGTGATTTTTTCTGCGGCATCGTCATATGGTCCGAATGAAGTGACCCCCTCACCCGCCAGAACAATCTCGCCCGGTCTGGTCATTGTAACTCCCATGGTTGTTGTTCCCACAACTCCTTTCCTGCCGAATCTGCGGGAAATATGTTCGTAGTTTCCCAGACCGTTTTGAATGGAAGCTATGATTGTATTATCATCAATTATTCTGGAGATATCATCGCCGGCATGTTTGGAGTCGTAAGCTTTTGTTGTAACGATTATAACATCTGGAGGTTCCATGCCGTCTATGGAAGTTACACATTTTAGGAACACTCTCTCTTTTCCTTTACTGCTGCATACAAGCAGGCCGTTTGAAGAGATGGCATCTGCATGGGGTTTCCTGGATACTAATGTAACATCATGCTGCCCGCTTAACTTCTCACCTATGGCGCTCCCTATCGCCCCTGCCCCATACACTAATATGTTCATGTAGCTCTTTTCCTTGCGAGTGTTGCTTCATTATGCGCTGTTCTAAGAGGGAGTGGAATCCCGTGACATAAGAAGCGAATGCACAATTCAGTTGCTGTATTTAGAGATACACGGTGGCCGACTGAAACATATGTTGCTGAGCGCCCTTCCTTTAATGCAATTCCGGATATCTTTCCGTCAATCGTGATCTCTGATCTGTTTGATTCTGGTGATTCCACATGGCCGTATAATAATGATTTAGCGGCACCGATTGTTGGGACATTGCAAAGCACTCCCAGATGCGAAGCTATTCCCGCCCGGGGATGCAGCAGACCATGTCCATCTACCAGATATATTGCATCTTTTACATCAATCAGCTTTGAAAGTACTGGAGCTTCCCGGTAAGATAGGTATGTAGGAATATATGGAAATCTTACGGAGCACTCAACCTTCTTAATCTCTACCAGCTCATTGTTTTCCAAGCTGTAGACTGCAGCTACGCCAAACGATCTTTCACCAATGTATGATACATCTAAACCGACAACATGCCGGAGAACTCCAAAATCGTCTTCTTCTACAACGTGTTCACGTATCTCTTCCTGCTCATCCCGAAGCTGCTTCAGCACATTTGGAATATTAAATTCTGCAAATCTCACGGAAGAAAAGTTCTCTATGCTTCCGTTTTTGATCTCAACTCCTTCTGATTCAAGAAGGGTGATTTTCTTGTCTGAATTTTTGCCTTTTCCGCTGTACCATCCGACCTTTCCGTCTGAATATACAACCCTGTGGCATGGTACAACTATTGGAGTCGGGTTTTTAGACAAAATTTCTCCGACAGCTCTTGAAGCCCGAACATCCCCAAGCGCTTTGGCAATATCCCCATATGTTGAAACCATTCCTTTTGGGATTTGGGATGTTGCTTCATACACCAATGAAACAACATCGGGAGATTCGAGCATCAGCGCACCTACTGATACTTTTCCCAGCACACAATTTCATCCAGATCTTTTCTTGGTCTTGCAGCAGGCGATTCATCCGGATAGCCAATCGTCATACACAGTGCAACGCGCATATCTGCAGGTATTTTGGCGACTTCCTTGACCTTATCTTCTTCAAAAGCGCCTATCCAGCAGGTGCCCATTCCCAGCTCTTCTGCCTGCAGCGTTATGTGATCAAGCATAATCACGCAGTCTTCCGCACTCCATCTTTTCTCGGGATTATGAACTGCAATCAAAACTGCTCCGCATTCTTTTACGAAGCTTTGGTTTTTGCAGGCGGCGACCATTTCTAATTTTATCTTTTTATCTGTTATCACAATCAACTTTCTTGCCTGATCGTTTCTTGCAGACGGCGACAGACGGGCAGCTTCCAGAATCTTAGACATATCCGCTTTGGAAATCTGTTCCGGCTTGTATTTTCTGACGCTTCTTCTGTTTGCAATAGCTGTACTCACTTCCATATTTATCCACCTTTACTCATATTCCCAAAACCGTACTGATGTGTTATCTTTAGGATTTACCACCATGTTAAGTTCTTCGTTGCAGAATCTGCAGATGCCGTCTGTTTTCTGTGCGCGGGTTGACACTCTTCTCACAGCAACCCGTCCGCACCTTGGACAAACAGTATCTCCAGCACTGGGGTAGTTGACGTTTCCTAAATACACATATTTGAGACCCTGATCATACCCTATCTGCCTGGCATTTAGAAGAGTACTTATCGGCGTACTGTCAAGATGACGCAATTCAAAGCATGGATGGAATGCATTGAAATGCACTGGTATCCGTTCGTTTATGCTTCTTACCCAGTTTGAAAAAGCTTCCAATTCCTCATGGCTGTCATTTATCCCGGGTATAACAAGGTATGTCAGTTCGATATGATTTTTATGCTCTGCTGCCAGTTCCACACTTTCCAGGACCGGCTTCAGTGTTCCGCCGCAGTATTTTTGATAAAACTGATCTGAAAATGATTTTACATCAATATTGAAAGCATCGATATACTCAAGAAGTTCGCTCATCGGTTCTTTCTGAATGTAACCGTTGGTCACGCATACGGTGTATAATCCGTTCTTTCTGGCTTCTGCAGCAGTATCTTCCATAAACTCATACCAGGTCGTCGGCTCATTGTATGTGAAGGCAATTCCGCCGCATTTCTTAGATAACGCCCTTTTACAGATCTCCTCTGGCGAGGTAACTGCTGAATTTACGACCCATACCTGCGAAATCTGATAATTCTGGCAGTTTTTGCAGCTCAGATTGCAGCCCCAGCCGCCGATGGAATACACGTATGTGGAGGGATGAAAATGAAACAAAGGCTTCTTTTCAACAGGATCTACATGGGCTGAGGAAAGGTTTCCATAGGGTGTTTCCAGAACACTATGTTTATTGGATCTCACTTTACATCGTCCAGATTTGCCTCTGGGTATCATGCAGCTATGAGGGCAGAGTTCGCAGTGTATCTTTCCTCCGATCTTTTCCCAGTATTTTCCTACCTGGTAATCAGCTTTTAAAATGTTCCCAACCCCTGTATTCTAATTTAACTGGTTTTCCACTTTTCATCATGACATTATCATTCCCCTTTGCTTCACCTATGATGTAAAAATTACCTCCAAGGGCTTTGCGCAGATACTCTTCTCCCAGAGGATCAAATGTGAATACAAGTTCGTACTCTCCTCCGAAGTATAGCACAGTTTCCAGCTCGTCTGAATTGGTTCTTCGGATGACATCTTTGGTTTCTTCTGTGATGGGGATTTTTTCCCAGTCAATTTCAAAATATACATTTCCGCTGTGTCTGGATATCTCATTGATTGAGTATGCCAGTCCGTCGGTCACATCCATGCAGGCAGTCACATAGCCGGAATCTGAAAGAACACATCCTTCTTTGGTTCTTGGAAACGGTGTGAACAGACTTTTTTTAATTCCGGGAGCGTCAATATTTGACTGGACAGCAAAGAAACCAGCGGCTGCAGTTCCGATCGGCCCGGTAACTCCTATGAGATCTCCTGGCTTTGCCCCGCCTCTTTTCAGCATCTTTTTTTCATCAACTATTCCCAGAGCTGTTCCGGAAATCACAATGCCTGCACCTTCTTTGGTGTCTCCGCCCAGAATCTCTGCGCCTATTGCGTCTGAGCATTCCCGTACTCCTCTCATCATTTCTCTGAAACATGAAACTTCCAGATCCCTTTCCATGAACAGTGATACGAGTATGCCGATTGGAGCAGCACCCATGGCAGCCACATCGCTGTAATTAACTGCCGCTGCGAACCAGCCGATATCATAATAGCTCATTCCTTCAGACGCATGAGTTTTTTTAGACATGATGTCAGACGAAACTACTATGCATTTGTCTCCGATTTTGATGGCAGCTGCATCATCCCCAGGACCCAGAGCCACTCTGCTGTGTGAGTTTTTAACAATCTCATTTACAAGTGCTTTTTCTCCGACAGTGCCCAGGGTAGCCATGAGTTACACACTACACATTATTAGTTTAATAGTTACCTTTGGAACAAGTCTGCAGTCTGCTTGCTATTTTGTCTATTACCTAATTTTTCGTAATTTCATTTTTAGATAAATACGATAATCGATTTTTAGGCAGTACTTTTGTACGAAAAAATGCTAATTTGGATGATTAGTATCTAACCGTTAAATATTGAGAGCTTAATTGTCCCTCGATCTTGATGAAATTGACTATTCCTTATGGGAAGGACGAAGCACAGGACTTAGTAATCCCAGATGAAAACTTTGCAGGTGTAATATATCCTAATGATGTAACAGTCGGAAACGAATCCGATGAGATCCGCCGAGCGTTGGACAATCCTGCTGGAGGTCCGACTCTTGAAGAGTTCCTCAAAGGCGGTAAAGACGTAGTATTCATTGTTAATGACGGAACCCGTCCAACACCGACCAGAAAAGTATTGGATGCTTTGGATGAGCGCATGGATCTTTCATCGGCTAGATACCTGATAGCAACTGGCTCCCACCGCGCCCCTACAGATGAAGAATATGACTTCATATTTGGAAAACATTATCAGCCGCTGAAGGACAAGATTTATTCTCACGATTCTAAAAATGACAACTGCATCAATCTGGGAAAGTCAAAAAACGGCACAGAGATGGAAGTCAATGAAATGGCAGTCAATGCTGACAGACTTGTGATCATCACCTCTGTCGAACCGCATTATTTTGCAGGATATACGGGAGGCAGAAAAAGCTTCCTTCCCGGCGTAGCTTCATACAAAACAATCGAGCAGAATCACAAACTGGCAATGAAGCGCGAGGCTCAGGCGCTGGTGCTTGATGGAAATCCGGTCCATGAGGATATGATGGATGCTCTTGAGGTTGTCAAAGGAAAGCAGATATTTGCAATCCAGATTGTATTGGACAGGCATCAGAATATCTATAAAGTGGAGGCAGGAGATCTCCATAAATCATTTGCAGCAGCCGTAGCACATGCAAATGAGGTATTTTCAGTCAAAATAAAAGAGAAAGCCGATATTGTCGTCTCAGTCGCACCTTATCCAATGGATGTAGATTTATATCAGTCCCAGAAAGCTTTGGACAATGGCAAGTGGGCTCTAAAAGATGAAGGAATTATTATAATGGTTTCAAAATGCAGGGAAGGCGTGGGACACCCGACATTCCTGCAGCAGCTTTCGCTTTCAAGCGATCCCAAAGAAGTGCTTGAAAATCTGGCGAAAGAGTATAAATTAGGATACCATAAAGCAGCAAAGATGGCAGAAATTGCTGTGTGGGCTAATATGTGGGCGGTTACTGAACTTGACCACGAGCTTTTGAAGAAAGCAAATATTAGGCCATTCTACAAGATTCAGGATGCAATTGACACTGCTTTAAGTTTGAAGAATGATGCTAAGATTCTTATCAGCATGGACGGAAGCATCACTGTTCCAAGGGTGGAATAATTATGGCAGATTACATAGAATGTACTAATCTAAAAAACCTGAAAACTGAAATGATGACCTGCACAATGTGCGGATTCTGCAAAAGCGTATGCCCGGCATTTGAAAACACTGGCTGGGACAGAGGAGTAGCAAGGGGAAGAATGGTCCTCTCTTATGGTTTGATGCAGAATGAAATTCCAGCTGATAAATCAGTCATCGAAGCACTCTATCAGTGCACAACCTGCAAGGACTGCGAAAGACGCTGTCCCTCCAAGGTAAGAGTGGTAGATGTAGTGGAAAGCGCCCGCAGGGATCTCGTTGCAGCAGGAAATGTGCTCCCCCAGCACAAGAAAGCAATTGACAACATCAGGATGTTTGGAAATCCGTTTGGCAGTCAAAAGTCTGTACCAGAGATTCTCGGACAGGTTCCTAAACATGCTAAACTGGGATATTTTGTGGGATGTACATCAGCTTACAGAAACACTTCTACCGCAAAAGCCACAATATCTATCCTTTCAAAGCTGGGTGAGGATTTCACTCTGGTAAATGAAGTGTGCTGTGGAAGTGTGATGCAGCGCGTAGGGTGGCATGAAGATGATGTTATAGCGCAGATGAAAAAGAACATCGATGCCATTACCGCCCAGGGAGTCGAGACCGTTGTATTCTCATGTGCTGGATGCTACCGTATGTTCAAAGAAGAGTATCCAAAATATGTAGAAGTTCCATTCAAGGTTCTTCACATTTCAGAATACTTAGACTCCAAGGATCTCAAGCTTTCTTCATTTGATAAGAAAGTTACCTACCACGATCCATGCCACCTGGGACGTCACGCAGGCGTTTACAAATCACCAAGAAATGTGATTTCAAAGATTCCCGGCGTAGATTTCAAAGAAATGTCGAGAAACTCTGCAACTTCCCGCTGCTGCGGAGGCGGAGGCGGTGTAAGATCAGCATATCCAGAGCTCTCATCTCAGATTTCTGCAGGCCGTGTTAAGGAGGCCAGCTTTGCTGACGTTTTAATCACATCCTGTCCGTTCTGCGTGAATAATCTGAATGTGGGAAAGGAACAGATCAAAGCAGACGTTGAAATCATCGATCTCGTAGAGCTTATAGACTCACTTCTATAATCTCTATGCAACAATCAGTGCATTCACCAAATGCACTGACTAAACCTTACTTATCATCCGGAGATGCACATTTGAAAAGCAATATTTTTTTGAGTTCTTCTTCGAAAAAGCCTCTTGTAATGGGAATTTTAAATGTAACTCCAGACTCATTCTCGGATGGAGGCAGGCATCTGGATTTTAAGCGTGCCCAGGTTCACGCCGAAAGGATGCTGGATGAGGGTGCAGACATTATCGACATCGGCGGAGAATCTACCCGTCCGGGTTCACTGCCAGTTTCCGTGGATGAAGAGCTGAAAAGGGTAATCCCGATTCTAAAGCAGATAGCTGATTCTTATGATGTCCCAATATCTGTTGATACGAGAAAAGCAGAGGTGGCAGAGGCAGCTTTGGAAGCAGGCGCCTCAATAATCAACGATGTCAGCGGATTCAGCAATGATATGATGGAACTGATCGCTTCATCTGGTGCGAAAGCAGTACTGATGCATTCTCTGTGGGATCCAGACGTCATGCAGAAAAATGTCTGCTCAGATACATACTCTGATGTCATTTCAGACATGCTCGTCTGGGCAGAACAGAGAATTTTCGCTGCAGAAGAATTTGGAGTTAAGAAAAGCCAGTTAATTTTTGATCCTGGCATCGGGTTTGGAAAACTCTCGAGCCATAATCTTGAAATCATTAGAAGATGCAGTGAGCTGAAATCTATCGGTTTGCCGCTCCTGATCGGAGCTTCACGTAAAAACTTCATCGGGGAGCTGACTAAAAAACCGCCTTCTGAACGGCTCGGCGGAAGTTTAGCCGTTGTAGCTGCAGTCTATGGCTGTGCAGACATTGTGAGAGTTCACGATGTCACTGAAACTGTAGATCTGGTTAAGGTTCTGGATGCTATTCAAGATTATTAAATCTCATTATTCTAAAAAATTGGGTATAAATACTATACATTGCTTGTGGGAATTATTCAATCTCTCCATCATCATACTTCCTTTGGACAGGAGTATTGTGATATAACTCTCATTGGAAGATTTTGAGGAGATGCTTAACTTACGCTGATGTCGGTGCAACTTAATTCACCGCATATGAATAACACGCGTAGCCCGTGTTCGGAGGAAATTAAATGATAGAAAAGCTGGCTAGTTGCATAACTAAACATTATAAGTGGATCATTGCAATATGGATCATTGCATTACTCATTGCAGTGCCATTTGTTCCTAAATTGAGTCAGGTCTTGGTATATGACGAGACTCAAATGGCTCCTCCAGATGTTGAATCAATGTCTGCTCAGGATTATATAAGTGAGAATTTTGGAAGTGCTGATGCGGTTCCCGGAACCATCATTGTTCTGGAGTCACCCGAAAGCATTACTGATGAAGAATCTTTGAATTTGATTTATTCGATACAAAGTCAGCTGTATGAAAAATACGGCTCTGATGTGACTGTAACTTCTGTATACACGCCTCTTCAAGAATTTTTAATCATGATGAATGCGGCATACCAGAGTGTTCAGGCTCAATATCCAGTTTTGACCGAAGATCAAATTGCAGAGTCTGTACTGGGTAATTTAATCCAAACCGGAGTTCTCCCCCCTGACCTAACTCAGCCGCAGCATATGCAGATGGTTGGAGTAATTAAACAGGCTGGACAACTGGGAGTTTCTCCAAGTCAGTCTGCAGTACTTGAACTCAACAAGGCCGTTATAGAAGAAATGGGCGGGCTGAGCAACATTGAAGCTTTGTTCCCTGCGCTTGGAGATTCTTTATCATTATTGATCTCTGAGAATGGAAAAATCACCATGATGACTCTTGCATACGGCGAGAGCGGGTCTGCAACGGACGAGCAGCTTTCAGAACTCAGAACTATTGTAAATGGTGCAGCAGAGGGAACATCCGTGCAGCACTGGATTACTGGATCAGATCCTCTTGGATCAGACCTTGAAGAAAGCACAATGAGTGATCTGAAAATTATCGAGCCAGTTACGATCGTTCTTGTTTTAGTTCTGATTGGTCTCTTCTTCCGTTCCCTGCTGGGTGCCGTAATGCCGCCGCTCTCAGTCGGTATCGCCTTAGGAATTTCATTCTCGTTGGTATACCTGCTGAGCTTCGTGATGCAGATTCACTACTCTGTTGAGACTCTCATGCTCACAGGTATGATGGGAGCCGGGTGTGATTACTGTATCTTTATTCTATCACGTTACAGGGAAGAGCGTAAAGCCGGAAGGGATAAGGAGAGCAGCGTAAGAGAATCCGTCATGTGGGCCGGCGAATCAATTGCCACCTCTGGTGCAACAGTGGTCATTGGTTTCGGTGCCCTGGCGATTGCAAACTTCTCGATGCTTCAATCAATGGGTATTGCTTTAGCTCTGGGAGTACTGATCGCATTACTTGTCGCTTTAACTCTAATTCCTTCATTACTCATGCTGTTGGGAGACAAACTCTTCTGGCCGGCTAAGTTCGGTAAACCGACAGATCCCGAGACTTTCAAAAAGAAGTCTATGAAAACTAAAGACAAAGTTGGCTATTTCACAAGGAGTGCCAAGTTTGCCATCAAACATGCAAAAGTGTTAGTCGTTGCTATGATCCTGATTTCTGTACCAGCTATCTATTTAGTTGTAGAAATGGAGCAGAGCTATGACTTCGTTGGTGCCATGGCTGATACTGAAAGTACCGAGGGTCTTGCTGTATTAGGAGAAGGCTTTGGTTCTGGTGTAATCCAGCCTACGCAGATAGCCATTTCATTTAATGACGAGTTCCTTCTGCCAGATAATACTCCGAACCTTGACGAATTCAATCAAGCGTCAGAGCTAGCGAGCATGATCGGGGAAATGGATGGTGTAGCTTCGGTTACGGATCTTCAGCAGCAGTTAGAGAATGGAACAATAAACTCAATTTTAAGCGATGACGGCAAATCTCTTCTGCTCACAGTCGTCTTCCAGAATGATCCATACGATGCAGTATCTATGGATTCACTCAATAATATGAGGAACATAGATCCAGAGGAAGAAGGATGGTCTGCTGTAAATGCAATATATGTCGGCGGCTCAACAGCTCTGATGTATGATATTTCACAGCTTGTTCAAAACGATATGAACACAGTTGAGATTGTAGTTGTAATTGCTATCTATCTCGTACTTCTGTTCGTTCTGGGCGCGGTAGTCAGTCCGCTTAGATCCATCATTACAATTCTTCTAAGCATCTCATGGACTCTGGCAGTAATGGTGCTGCTGTTCCAATATGGATTAGGACAGGACATCTTATGGATTGTTCCGATGGTTCTTCTTGTAGTCTGTCTTGGACTGGGAATGGACTATGATATTCTGCTTACCACAAGGATACGTGAGGAAATTGCAAAAGGAAAATCCAATGATGATGCGATTGTTTACTCGGTTGAGAAGACTGGAGGAATCATCACAGCGTGCGGATTCATCATGGCAGCAGCCTTCGGAAGCATGATGCTGTCAAGCGGATACCTTCTCAAAGAATTTGGATTCGCTCTGATGTTCGCAATTCTCCTGGATGCTATGTTTGTTCGTATCTATCTTGTTCCAGCTATAATGTCTCTGCTTGGCAAATGGAACTGGTGGGCACCGGCGCCAATAGCAAAAATGTACAAAAAGAGGAATGCCAGAAGGCTGAAAAACGTCCAAGCTTCTCAGGACTATCTTTCTTCATGGCAAAGAAAACCAGAGGAGTAATCTCCTCTTCTTTTTATTTTTTAAAGTTTAATCTTGCGTTTTCACGTGAATTTTAGAAGTAGAATATTACACCGATTGCAATTACAACTATTGCAGCCACCACGATGAACAGGTTTTCCTTGAGATTTGATTTTTTTTCCTTAGACTCATATTCAGTCTTGCATTTTTCAGAGCAGTACTCCTCACCTTCTGTAATTGGTTCTTCACACAATTTACAATGTGAGTGCGGTACAAGGCTTGCAGTCGCCATGTTTCCCGCTAACGCCGTGGCATGTACTTAAAGTATTATCATAACTCAGTCGTAGTTTACAATAACTTAAACAATTGACGATGTACGCATATGTCGCATCGTATCCTTCATTTTATGATGCACACAGGCCTTAAATTATACGAAATTCGTAACATGAGACACATATACTCTAGTGAACATTAAGATACACACTCAAATCTAAATCAAATTTATATATGCGGTACTTTGTGAACACCCTAATACGAGGGACTTCGGATGAGACAAATACTTGTTGACCTAGCGAAATGTAAAGGATGCAGGCAGTGTGAAAAGGCCTGCTCTAATGCACATAGTGCAACGACAACAGGAGATTCCAAACCGGTCTCACGTGTAAAAGTCTTATTCACCAAGTCTGAAAATGGAAAGAAAGGAAGTCCCTATCCTATGCGCTGTCATCAGTGTGAGTTTCCAAAATGTGCTGAAGCCTGCATGTCAGGCGCACTTATCAAAACTAAAGATGGAATTGTAATTCATGAAGATGACAGATGTGTCGGCTGCTGGATGTGTGTTATGACCTGCCCATACGGAGCTGTATTCCGGGATGTGGAGAGAAAAGTGGTTGTAAAATGCGATACCTGCCTTGATGACGAAATTCCTGCCTGTGTAGCTGTATGTAAATTTGATGCTATGAAAATAGAGGAATCCAAATGATAAACTCTTATGACTATATCATAATTGGAAACAGTGCAGCAGGAATAGGTTGCGTTGAAGGTATCAGGAAAGTAGATGCAACCGGTTCCATTGCAGTAATCTCTTACGAAGACATCCATGCTTATTCTAGATGTATGGTCACTCATTACATCTCTGGACACATTGATGAAAAGAAGATGTACTTCAGAAAGGAGAATTTCTATGATGAGTGGAATGCAACTCCTTACCTGGGCCGCAGAGCTAAGAAAATAGTAAGATCTTCAAAAACTGTCAAACTGGACAACGGCGAGGAGCTTCACTATGAAAAACTTCTGCTGGCAACTGGAGCAGCTCCGGCACCTTATGATGTTGCCGGAAATTCACTAGATGGTGTCTATTTCCTTCGTACGATCGCTGATTCCGAAGCTATTCTTAATGATGTAGCCGAAGGAGGAAAAGCTGTAATTCTAGGCGGCGGACTCGTTGGTATGAAAGCTGCCGATGCTCTGAACGAAAGGGGCATGGATGTTACAATAGCCATAGCTTCTTCCCAGCTGCTGTCTCAAACTATGGATCGCTATGGTGCAGAACTTATCCGCAATGCAGTGGAATCCAACGGCATACACGTTTTGACTGACAGCCCTGTTAAAGAAATCCTTGGGGACGGCCACGTTACCGGTGTTGAGTTTGAAGGGGGAGAAATAATCCCTGCTGACCTGGTAATTCTGGCAAAGGGGGTCCGTCCAAATACAATTCTGGCAAAGACCTGCGGAATCGATGTAGACTACGGTATCCTAGTCGATGAATTTATGAAAACTTCTGATGACGATGTCTACGCTGCCGGAGATGCTGCTGAGGCTTTGGATTTGATACGCGGAGGAAAAGTAGTTCACGCAATCTGGCCCAATGCTCTGGAGCAGGGCAGGATCGCGGGAATGAATATGGCTGGTGCACACGTAGCATACCAGGGCGGCATAGGAATGAACTCTGCAGAATTCTTCGGTGTTGCCGCGATCAGCATGGGTCTATGCCGCAGCAGAGATGAAGATGGTCTTGAAGTCTTAGTCTGCAAGGATGAAGAAAAAGGAACTTACCGCAAAGTCGTTCTGCAGGACAATGTAGTTGTTGGAGCCGTGTGTATTGGAAATGTTGAATGTGCCGGAGTATTCAATGGTTTGATACTTAACCGCACTGATGTTTCTGGAGTAAAAGATCTGCTTCTGGACGATGATTTTGATTATGCTAAACTAATTGGAATCTGTCTGGATTGATCAGAGGGTTTTATTTACGTCTATCTGCTTCTACTGAATATGTGGAAAGTCTTGGGTGTTGAAACTCCTATTATCGCTGCAGGAGATGTTTGGATATCTAGAATGTCTGAACTCTCTTCTAGAAAAAAAGACGCTCCTAAATTCAGGGAATTGCTATCTAAAGCAAACATTCGTTATTATTTTGACACCATCAGAGAAGTTCATGTTTTTTATGTCAGATTTCCATCGGATGTAGAAATGTCTGACTTGGAATTTTTCAGAGACTTTATTGTTAAATTAGAGAAAAGCTCAAAAATTCCTGTTGTTGAGTATGAAGGTGAATCTCAGACTCACACGACTATTATTTCTTCTGATGAAGAGCAGGATGATCACGTTGGAAGAAACAATTGGTGGGAATTGGGAGAAGATGAAGTACGTAAGTATGCTTTCTGATACTTACGCACATTTTGTCTTTTTAACAATGACACAGCAAAGCATCTAATTTTTCCAGTCCCAGGTCTGGTTCAGAATTCTGAATGGAGACCCATTCTTTAATTTTTGATGCTGCCCTCCCCGAGGCAACTATAGATTTTGCGCGTTCAAAACCAGATTCTATATCTTTCACACGATCGCTGACATATAGTATTGCAGCCGCGTTTAAACACACAATGTCTTCTCTGTCTCTGCTTTCCTTTCCTTCCAACAATCGTAAGAATCTTATCGATTCATTAGATCTTTCACTTGCAAGGATATCATTTTCATTATCGCATCTAATATCCAGGGAACTCGGATCAATTGTATATTCTGTGATGGTGCCGTCTGATTTCATCTCTGCAACAAATGTAAGACCAGATGTTGATATCTCATCCATTCCGCATTTGCCATTACTGTTCTTCCCATGAAACACCATTGCCTTTTTGAATCCAATCTCTTTCATTGTTTCTAATGTTGGCATTATCATCTTTTCATTGTAAACTCCTCTGACTCCAATCGTTGGAGATGCTGGATTAGCTAGTGACGCTGCGATGTTCAAAATAGTTCCAAAACGAATTTGACTTAATATTCTTCCGAGGGCGCATGGATGGACTTTGGACGACATTCCGTTAAACATCCCGATATTTGCATCTTCTATTGATTTTTTTACAATGCTGGCATCGCATTCAACATCAATGCCTATTGATTCAAGCAGATCTATTGTTCCACATTTCGAGGTGATTGCCCGTGCCCCATGTTTTGCCATCGGGACGCCGTCAGCAGCTGCAATTATTGATGCGGCTGTTGAGATATTAAAAGTTTTAAAACTGTCCATTCCAGTCCCGCAGTTTTCTACAACAGGAACACTTATTTTTGGAGAAACTTTTACTGTATCCAGATCAAAGATGACTTCCCAGCCCCCTGCAATTTCCTGTGGTGTAGCACCTTTGGCTGTTATGGCTGCTAAGAAAGCTCCCTGCTGAAGATCCGGTTGTTCATTCATAAGGATCTGTCTGAACATTTCTCTGGATTCTTCTCTGCTTAAATTATTTTTATTGATTAGTAAATCTATATTTTTGCCAAAGGCTCTCAACTTGTCATCCATATAAGCACCTCAAAACTCATTGACCACACATTTCAAAACTCTGCTATTTTCAACAGCATCTATTCCTTTGTTTAAATCATCCAGACTTACTCTTTTTTGAATAAATTTCTTTACGTCAATTAACTCAGAAGATATCATTTCAAGAGCATGTGTGTCGCTGCTGCTTGTGCACCCATATGCTCCTACTATTGAAAGTTCATGATAATGTATCAGATTCATATCCAATGTTCTTTCCGGTTCTTTAGAATTTAATCCAGAAAAAATACAAATTCTGCCACCTTGAGCCGCCATGCTGAGAAGATTTGAATCGATAGCTGCCTTGGGAGTAGTCAGCATGATCACGTCTGCTCCTCTTCCTGATGTGACCTCCATGACATTGTTATACAGATCAGCATCTGGATCAAAAACTGCAGTTGCATTGATGTTTTTTCTTTCTGGAGATGGTTCTACAACTATGGACTGGCATCCTTTTCCTATTGAAGACTCTGAACACAGCTGTCCCATGGTGCCCGCTCCGAATATCAGTACGCTCTCTCCGGCTTTCAATGAGCAGCGTTCTTGTGCATGAATGCAGCATGCCAAAGGTTCTGTCAGAGCTGCTTCTTCTGATGAAACATTGTCCGGGATGACATTAACTCCATTTCTGATTACATTTCCTTCAGGCACTGCAAGATATTCTGCAAAACCTCCATCGAAATTAAATCCGATTATTCCTTGATTTTTGCACATATTGTCCATGCCTTTTGAGCAGGCAACACACTCTCCGCAAGCTATGCCGGGCCATACTTGTACTCGGTCTCCAACAGAATATTTTCCGCTTTTATCTTCTGTAATTGTACCTGCTACTTCATGGCCAAGAATTCTTGGATACACAAGATCTCTCTGACCTTTTCTGAGCATTTTAACGTCTGTCGGACATATCGCACATGCATCCATTTTGACTAATATACCACCGTCTGGACATTGTGGTTTTGTGACCTCGCTTATGCAAAGTTCATTTGGGGATTTTAATAGTGCGGCTTTCATTGTTTTCACCTTGTTGGATGCATAATCCGAGAGTTTACTCACGGCTTAAATATAAAACCATTTCCTTGATGTTTATCTGATGGATTATACCTCCCATCTGTGAGATGGATGAAACAATTCTTATATAATCTAAATTGAATGTAAAATAAAAATTATTTAGAAAGATATGTAAGTGCTAATCCGCACTTAACTATGCCATGCTTCAACAATCGAAATGAAATTTTTGAAAATATCCGATCCGTGCTCTGTATTTTCAACTTCTGGGTGAAATTGAACTCCATACAAAGGTTTGTCTTTTACCTTAATCGCCTCTACGGCACAGTTTTCGGTGTGTGCAAGTATGTCTATTTCTTTTGGGATATTAGTTACTTCATCATTGTGACTTTCCCACACTGTAAACGATCTCGGGAGATTAAAAAACAACTCGTTATCTTTATCAATTACTAATGTAGCTTGTCCGAATTCTGGAATTTCTGCTGGGCGCAGATCGGCTCCTAAGTGATTGCACATAAATTGAAATCCTGCACATATTCCCAGTATGGGGATATTCAAAGAATCAATATACTCTGAATTTAATCCCATCTTATCTGATTCCACAGAAACATGAGGAGATCCACCAGACAACACTAAAGCGTCTACGTCTAAATCTTTGGGTGGAGTGTTGTTTGGAATTATTTTTGTCTCTATACCAAGATACTTTAATACACGCCATTCGCGGTGAGTCCACTGACCACCATTGTCCACTACGTAGACACGCATAAAAATCATAATCATTTTTGTGTATTTAATTAATCCGAGTAACGTTCTACAATGTTCGTTGTATGCATCATCTAGATAAAACCAAAACTGAAATAAAACGGTGATTTGGTCAATTGACTTACAAACTGTATTGGTCTGTGGGCACAAGGCTCATTTCTGCTTGGCAAATCCAAGTGCATGATGAGCTGTTGTTTTAGTCGCTCGTTTTACAGCATCAAAAATAAAATTGTAAAATGCGCCATATATGTATGACGCATTAGTTTAATCATTCCCACTCAATCGTTGCAACTGGTTTAGGAGTTAGGTCATACAACACTCTGTTGACACCCGAAACTTCATTTACAATTCTTGCAGTAATTTTCTGTAACAGTGCAAATTCTAATGGTTCTACAGTTGCTGTCATGGCATCTATAGTATTGACAGCACGGATTATTACCGGGTATTCAAAACTGCGGGAATTATTGCGTACACCTACTGACTTAAAGTTCGGTACGACTGTGAAATACTGCCATACTTTTCCTTCTAAGCCTGCCTTTGAAAATTCTTCACGCAGAATCGCATCAGACTCTCTTACTGCTTCAAGACGGTCTTTAGTTATTGCACCAAGGCAGCGCACTCCAAGACCCGGACCTGGAAACGGCTGGCGATACACCATACTGTCTGGGAGGCCAAGCTCTACACCGCATGCACGAACTTCGTCTTTGAATAACATTTTCAGCGGTTCTACCAGTTCAAACTTGAGATCATCTGGTAAGCCGCCGACATTATGATGTGCTTTTACGGCTTTTGAGGTTTTGGTGCCGCTTTCAATTATATCTGGATAAATCGTTCCCTGTGCTAAAAACTCAATTCCATTAAGCTTTCTGGCTTCTTCTTCAAAAACTCTGATGAATTCTGCACCAATGATTTTGCGTTTCTTTTCTGGATCAGACACTCCTTCTAATTTGCTCAGAAATCTTTCAGATGCGTCTATGTATACAAGATTAGCTTTCATCTGTTTTTGGAAGACTTCTACAACCTGTTCCGGTTCTCCCTTGCGTAACAATCCATGATTGACATGAATGCAAGTCAGCTGATTTCCAACTGCTTTAATCAGCAGGGCAGCTACAACCGAAGAATCCACCCCGCCCGACAGTGCCAGCAGCACCTTCTTGTTCCCAACCTGTCGTTTGATAAGCTCAACCTGATCGGAAATGAAATTTTCCATGTTCCAGTTTGCTGAAGCTTTGCATTGTTCAAATATAAAATCTGAAAGCATCTTTCTGTATTCAGATGCCTCAGCAGGCCACTGGGGGCTTCCTTCATAGTCTATGCTGAGTATGGGAAGATTGCTTTTGAAGACTGCTTCTGAAGCTTTAATTTCTATGCCGTCAACAACTCTATTCGGTCCCCCGTTCAAAATGATGCCTTTAACATTTGATAATGCGGCAAGCTGTTGTTCAGTAATATCATGTGGATGAATTTCACTATACACTCCGAGTGAGCGAATTTCTCTTGCGATTGTTGTATTATTTTCACTGCCTAGATCTAAGATCAGAATCATGTCTTGCTTCATGTTTACCCTCTTTTCATTCCCATTCAATAGTTGCTGGAGGCTTATTGGTAATATCATAAACTACGCGATTGATATTCTGCTTCATTTCTCTCGTAATGCGCATTGAGATCTTGTCTAGAACCTCATACGGTATTCGGGAGTATGCAGCGCTCATTCCATCTATGGATTCAACCGCACGGATAGCAATTGTTTTTCCATATGCTCTATTATCGCCCTGAACTCCCACTGATTGGCATGGGAGGAGAACAGCAAAGTACTGCCAGGGTCTGACCATTTTTCCTTCAAGAGATGCTTTTTCCAACTCTTCTTCTACTATGGCGCAGGCATCTCTGACGATTGCAGCATTTTCACGATTTGCTTCGCCTATCACTCTGATTGCAAGCGCCGGTCCAGGAAACGGCTGTCTTTCAGACACTTTTATATTTAATGCTCTGGCAACTTCACGAACTTCATCTTTGTATAAGTCATACATTGGTTCTACAATTTTCAACTTCATATCTTGTGGTAGTCCGCCCACATTGTGATGACTTTTTATGGTATCTCTCACGCCGTCCCCGCTTTCTATCCAGTCTGGCGCGATTGTACCTTGGACTAAATATTCTGCATTGAACTCTTTAGCACTTCGTTCAAAAATTCTTATGAATTTTTCACCGATTATCTTTCTCTTCTTCTCTGGATCTAATACTCCTTGGAGTGCCTTATAGAACTCTTCGCTTGCATCGATAATCTGAAAATTGACATTAAGATCTGTGAGCATTTTTTGGACTTCTTCATCTTCTCCTTTACGCATGAATCCATTGTTCACATAGATTGTAAGGAGACGATCTCCTATTGCGCGGGATACAAGAACTGCGGCTACAGTACTATCCACACCGCCGGAGCATGCAATGATCGCATTTCCTTGAATTTCCTGTTTCAGACTTTCAATTGTTTCATTTATAAATGCATCAGCATTGAACATTTCTTGATACCTCTTCAGAATCTTTTGCCACATCTTCTGCCATTTTGCTGCGGTGTTCTGCAAGTTTTGCCTGAATCTCATCATCCTTTACAGCTAAGATTTCAGCAGCCAGAAGGGCGGCATTATCTCCCCTGTCAAGTCCCACGCAGGCTACAGGTATTCCTCCAGGCATCTGAACGATAGATAAAATTGAATCTAAATTTAATTTTCCGCTGACCGGTACGCCTATGACCGGTTTCAAAGTTGCCGCAGCAACTACTCCTGGCAGTGCAGCTGACAGCCCTGCAACCGCGATAAACACTTCAGCACCGCTGTTTTTTGCCAGATCTGCAACACGTTCTGGTGTACGGTGCGCTGATGCTACTGCAACATCATATTCAATATCAAACGATTTCAAAATTTTAGTTGCCTTTTCTGCAACCGGCAAGTCGCTCTTGCTTCCTAATATAATAAGAACGCGGGGCATGATTGGCACAACCCCTTGCAAATTAAAAAGATTGTGGGAAGTGGTTTGAAATCTCTTAGGATTTCATTATTGCTAAAAGGAACACTCCTATAGCAATCAGGGCACCAATCACAGCAGCAATGATGTTAATGAATGCCACCCATATGATATCCACCATGTTGATGTTCAATATGTCTGGATAGAGATAATCCATTCCTCCCCAGATTAAACCAATGAGGATACCAACAACTAACAATACTATTCCAATAATCCTGCTTTTGCCGCTTCCAAAGTAGGCTGTGAATATGCCTGCTAGAATAAGGAAGAGTCCTAACGTCAAAAGCATTACAGTGAGAAATCCAATCGCATCCATTATGATCACCACAATTTCAGAAGTTGATACATGTAAGAGTCTTAGTGTCGATCACTCCCGGAATAGGCCTTATTCTATCAACCACAACCTGTCCTAGGAGGTTGAAATCCGGAGCTTCAATCTTTGTCAGTAGGTCATATTCCCCAAAGAGAGGATAAAGCTCTGTAGCTTCCTCTACTTTCAGGAGTTCATCATACACTTCATGTTCCTTAGATGGAGCCGTGCTGATCAGTACAAATCCCACTGCCAATTTTTCACCCTTCGTTTCCCTATACAGTATGTACTATACTTAAAGTTTTTAATGCTCTATACATTTGGATATATCTAATCTTCTCAATATTCGATTATCTTTTCATCAAATCTAGTATCTCAGCAGATTTTTTCTCCACTGCGTCCCATGAAGGTATATTTGATACTGCGCCATTGGACTGAAGAATAAATGAAGCAGCTGCATTTCCGCACGCGGCCGATTCTTCCAGGCTCTTCTTTCTGTAAATTCCGGCGTAGAAGCCTCCTCTGAATGCATCTCCGGCTCCAGTGGGATCAATCACCTTGGTTTTTACAGCAGGTATGCGGATAGTTTCTTTCTTCGTATAGATGACAGTGCCTTCAGAACCTCTGGTGTTTACGATCATATCCACAATGTCCAGCAGATCTTCTGCTGTTTTAAGTTCCGTATATCTGAGAGCAGTCTTCAGTTCATTCTCATTGCAGAAAAAAGTGCCGGCATACGGCAGTGCTTCGTTGAATTTCTCTGCATTCCAGACATTATGAATTTCCTGAGCTGGATCTAAGGCGATTCTTTTGCTGCCGTCTAAAGCGTGCATTGCTTTAAGATAATACACAGGGCTTCCAGTTCCAAAATGTATCATTTCTGAATTTTTTGCAGAGTTTAACTTCACCGGAAACCTTTCCATATCCTTCATCGGACCTTGGTAGACATAAGCGATCTGGTTCTGTTTTTTGTCAGAGACTACCATGACAGTAGGACTTTCGTAGTCGTCCATCACTTCAACATCGCTCATATCTATTTTCTTTGATTCCAAAAACGATCTGAATTCTCTTGGAAAATCAGATCCGACATATGCACAGAGTGCAGTCGGCACTCCCAATGAGGATGATATCGCTGCCAGATTGGATCCGGTGCCTCCGAAATATCTTTTGATCTCTGTTATGTTTATGGAGGTATTCGGCTCTGGAAGTTTTTCAAGCGAAACGATCTGATCGAGACAAATGTGTCCGTAAACACACAGGAAAGGGCTCATGTGCCCTCCTGCCAGCCTTCAAGATATGTTTTCTGTTCATTGGTGAGGCTGTCTATCTGAATTCCCAGCGTCTTAAGTTTAATTTCTGCTACTGACCGGTCTATATCTGTTGGTACGTTATGCACTCCAGCTTCCATGGATGCATAATTTTTGACAAGATGCTCTATTGATAATGCCTGAATTGAGAAACTCATATCCATAATCTCAACCGGGTGACCTTGTCCGGCAGACAAATTCATCAAACGACCGTCAGCAATCAGATAAACTTTCTTTCCATCTGAGAAGTTATACTGATCGACAAATTCCCTGACTTTGACAGGTTGACCACTAATCTTTGACAACACGTCTTTTCTTATTTCATTGTCAAAGTGGCCTGAATTTCCCATTACGCAGCCATCCTTCATGACTTTGAAGTGTTCCTCGCGGATGATGTCTTTGTTGCCTGTGGCTGTGATAATTATATCTGCAGTCTTAACAGCTTCAATCATCGGCTTTACTTCAAATCCATCCATTCTTGCTTCTATTGCCCGTATGGGATCAATTTCGGTAACTGTAACATTGGCGCCAAGACCTTTGGCACGCATAGCAATGCCTCTGCCGCACCACCCATAACCAGCCACCACAAGTCTCTTTCCGGCAACCAGCAGATTGGTAGCATTCATAAAACCGTCAAATGTAGATTGTCCAGTTCCGTAACGGTTGTCGAACATGAACTTCATATGAGCATCATTAACAGAAATCACAGGGAATTCCAACTTCCCTGCATTGGCCATTGATCTGAGACGGACAACTCCCGTTGTAGTTTCTTCATTTCCGCCTTTGACATTTTTCAGGACATCCCTTCTGGATGTGTGAAGCATTGTTATCAGATCTGCTCCGTCATCTATGACGAAGTCTGGCTTCAAGTCAAGAACAGCATTAAGATTCTTGTAATATTCTTCGTTGTCCTCTCCTTTTTTAGCGTAAGTTTCTAAGTTGAAATGATCTCTGAGAGCAACTGATACCGAATCGTCTGTGGACAAAGGATTGCAGCTGGCAAGTCTAATTTCAGCTCCTGCTTCTGCAAGTGTCAGGGCCAGCATTCCTGTTTTAGCCTCGACATGCAGAGCCATGCCGATTTTCAGCCCCTTCAACGCCTGTTCATCCACCATGCGCTTTCTGATATCAGCCAGAACGGGCATGTGATCCTTTGCCCACTCTAGTCTTCTGACTCCCTTTTCTAACAGTTCATTCATTGAATCCTAGTTTGAATTGGGTAAGATGGTTTAAATAGATTCTGATGGTTAGAAAATCTGCTGTTGAGTCAAATTATCTTTTATGCAGTTTACAGACTCATTCAGATTAGATCTGTTATCGAATGCAGAGATGATCTCTCTTCTTCTTTTTTGATCATCTTTCAGGTCTTTAACCGCCTGTCTTATATTAGGCACTGCGCGGGTTATTTCATCAACTGCTGTTGCATCCGACTCTACTGATGTGCGGGAAAGCGGATTAAGGTCTATTGCAAGGACTGTTTTTCCTGCAATCTTCAGAGCCTTTGCACGGTCGCCGTCTTCCAGGGGAATGAGGACGACATCTGCCGAATATATTCCTTCTCTGCAGCATCTAGCTCTGTCTGAGGCTATGTTCTCCAGGACCGCATTCTGATTTCTTCCTAAAATCTCAAAATTTCCGAATGTTTCCAGATATGAAACCAATTTTTCCAACCTCTCTGAGCTCCAGTGAAATATATTAACTTCCACCTTGGCACCAACTTCAGATGCCAGTTTCAAGAGTTCTTCAGCACACAATGCCGCTGCATTTCCATTGATTGTGATCACTGGATTTTGCGCTTCCAAAAGGTATGCAGCAATTGCTTCTTCAGCATGTTTAGCTGCCGGTGTGGTTTTTTCACCGATCAAATAATCAAAAGCTTCTCCTCTGCCATGAGCAATCAGACCGGTTCTTGCTACGATTCCCTGATCGGAAAGTTTAGACATCTTTTCTCTGATTACCAGAGACTTATACCGCGGGTGGTCCGGAGAAATATCCATGGTTGATGATATGTGCACTATTCAAAAATATTTTCATTAAAAAGTCTAAAAAATTAACGGATGAAGATGTGGCCTTTTTAGGCCTTCTTCATTATTTTCATCCATCCGCCGCTCTCGAAAATAGCCAATCCTCTTGCGTTGAGGGTCTTTTCAAAATCATCCCACTGGATGATGTCTAAGCGGTCGTTGGATCCCTTTGTAAATTGAATGCCATCAGTCCCCTTAACCCTGCCCGGTTTGAGACCTTTCTTTTTTGCAATTTCTTTAGCTTTTGAAACACTGATCTGCTCCATCACCAAATTTATCCCTCCATTCCTGGCTGTATGCCAGTTGGTAATATAGTTGCAAAGTATATAATATTTGCTGATAAATCTGACTAGGCCAGCAGGTCTTAACACCTACTATTTTGGGTATCATGGGATTTCAATTATTAATATCTTCATCATATTTTCAGCTTTGACTTGTATAAAAATTTGCTTAACCTTTTGAGAATTTTTTTAAATATTAAATAGCCAGATGCTGAACTTCAGTATTGTTTATCTATATCTCTATATATAATCTGTGTATTGAAATTAATTATTTCTTGCCAAATCTTTGTGGCAGATCACTCATAAATTATTAATCCCCCTTGATTCCACTATTTTCCAAGTCATGTCGCTGTTTGGATCATCGGGGATCAGGGGAGTAGTGGGAACCAGCTTTACTCCTGATTTAGCGGTTAAGATTGGAAATTCAGTGGGAAGTTCTTATGGGGAGATCATTCACGGGCGGGATCCCAGAACCAGTGGGATTATGTTTCTGCATTCACTCGTTGCTGGAGAGACTTCAGCCGGTGCAGATTCGTACGATGCCGGAATGATACCCACTCCGACTTTGGCCAAAGCATCCGAAGAATTTCAGTGTGGAGTGATGATCACAGCATCCCACAACCCCCCTGAGTACAATGGGATCAAGCTGTGGAATGCCGACGGTTCGGCTTTCGACACAGATCAGATGGATGACATAGAACAGAAAATCTCATCCGAATGGAAAACAAAACCCTGGAACAAAGTGGGAAAATTTCATACCTGGGAAGGAGCGGTGGATAAGCATATTGAATGCATCTGCAGGTCGCTGGGCGGTTCTTCGGCTGATGTTGTGGTAGACTGCGGATGCGGTGCTACTTCAGTAGTCAGTCCTCTGGCTTTAAGAACTCTGGGATGCAGCGTAGTTTCCATAAATTCACAGCCAGATGGTTATTTTCCAGGCAGATCTTCTGAGCCAACCGAGGATCAGCTGCAGGATCTTAGAAATTTAGTTATTAGAAATAATGCCGATCTGGGAATAGCACATGACGGTGACGGGGACCGGATGGTTGCTTTGGATGAGCATGGCAGCTTCATCAGCGGAGACCGGTTGGTAATCTTATTTGCATCTTGGCTTGGAGTAAATTCCATTGCGGTGCCGGTAGACGCATCCATGGTGATCGATGATCTTGTGAGAAATGTTACCCGGTGCAGGGTGGGAGATGTCTATATCTCAGAGATTCTTAAGAAGGACGGCATCGAATTTGGAGGAGAGCCTTCAGGAACGTATATATTTCCTAAAGAATTCTATTGTCCAGACGGCATATTCGCCGGTGCTCTTCTCTCTCAGATAGCTTCCGAAAGAAACCTTTCCGAATATCTTGCAGAGCTGCCAGTTTATCCAGTATCCCGAAGTTCTTCGTATTTTAAAACATCACTCAGAAACAGTGTCTCCAGCAGACTTAAGGAAGAAATGGAATCGCTGGATTGCGAGAGGCTGATAACCATTGACGGCTACAGAGCTGAATTTTCTGACGGATGGTTCATTATCAGACTGTCGGGAACTGAGCCGAAACTCAGGGTTGTGGCGGAGTCAAGGGATGAAGATGAAATGAAGCGTCTTAAAAAAGCTGCAGACAAGATTGTAGCGAGGTGCACATCTTGAAAGCGCTAATACTGGCCGCAGGGCTTGGAAACAGACTAAAGCCGTTAACATCAAACACTCCCAAACCTCTTCTTTTCGTTGGCGGAAAACCTTTCTTATCTCATACGATCAGCGCCCTCAAAGAAAATGAAATCACAGATGTCTGCATTTTAACCGGCTGGAAGTCCATGAAAATAAGAGACTTCTACGGCAACGGCTCTGATCTGGGGGTTAATCTTACCTACATCGAACAGAAGGATCTGAAGGGAACAGCAAGTGCGGTTCTCTGCTCTGAAGATTATATGAGCGAGCCGTTTGTCTGTATCAACGGGGACGTATTGGCATCGAAAGAAAATCTGTCGAGATTGATCAGCCGGTATAATGATACCAAACACGATGTCATGGGCATCATAGAAGTTCCAGACGCGTCATCATTCGGTTCAGTTTCAGAAAAAGACGGTATTTTGTTAGACATTAAAGAAAAATCAGATGAACCCCTTTCAAATTTCATTAATTCTGGACTGTTTGTTTTTACCCCCGATATCTTTGAGTTTCTTCATCAGACCCCGCTGTCCTGCAGAGGGGAGTTTGAAATTACAGACACAATCATGAGGGCTGGTGAAGAAAAGCAGGTCCATGTTGTACATCTGTCTGATGTGTGGGTAGACATAGGAACACCGCAGGATCTTCTGGATGCCAACAGTCTGCTGATGTCTTCGATGGCACCATGCATCGAGGGCATAGTCGAACCAGGGGCAGTCATCAAAGGAGATGTTGTAATTGAAAAAGGAGCGCTGGTGCGTTCAGGTTCATACCTCGAAGGTCCAATTTATATTTCATCTGGCTGCGATATCGGGCCAAACTGCTATCTGAGGCCGTATACCTGTTTAGCGCAGGATGTCCGAATAGGTGCTGCAGTAGAGGTGAAAAACTCGATAATAATGGCTGGCACACACATTCCTCATCATAACTATGTCGGAGACAGCATAATCGGTGAAAACTGCAACCTGGGATCTGGAACAAAAATCGCCAATCTTAGATTTGACGGGAAAAACGTCAAGCTTCATTTTGAAGACTCATGTGTAGACTCGCAACGCCGTAAAATGGGTGCAGTGATTGGAGATTCGGTAAGCACTGGCATAAATTCAATGATAAATGCTGGATCAATCATATTTGAAAATACGATTATCGGGCCAGGAGCATTTGTCTCCGGCAGGATTGCTCCCGGGAGCCGTATTTTGTGATTTATATATCAACGATCTCCAGTTTTATTTCATTTCCGTCTTTATCGTACGATCTCCAGCTTGTAATGTCGTAAGGCATGCAGGTTATGATATGGACCTTTCCGAAGCTGCCAAAAAGATGAAGATCTTCGTCAGATGGTCTGTTTGAATATCCCGGATGCGAGTGCACCGTGCCGGCCAGGCTGAAATCAATGGGCAGCATATGCAGAGGTACTGTAGCTGAAGTAAAGCTTCCTATGCTGCCTGGCAGAAATACCAGCTCCGTCAGAACTCCGTTTTCCTCTCTCATGGCTGATGCGAATTCGTTGGGCGAAGATGCTTTAGCGGACTCGTTAAATGATTCAATTAGTCCAACATCTATCGCCCAGATTCGTTTCCTGTTCATGGAAAACACATAATCTTTTCGTGCATGCGGCCGTAGAATGTACTTCCAAACGATACGAACTTAGCTGTCGACTCGGCTCTGGAAAACATCGTGAGTTCATCGCCTTCCATATCTTTTTCCTGCTGGCCGTCAATTACGCACACACATGGTTTTGGTTTGTACACTTCAACTCTTACATGACTGTCAAGAGGCACGATTATCGGTCTGGCAGCAAATTTGAACGGTGCCATCGGGGCAATTGTTATTGCATTCACCCGCGGGTCAACGATTGGACACCCGACAGCCATCGCATAGCAGGTGGATCCGGTGGGAGTTGCAACAATGATTCCGTCAGCTCTGACATCCATTGCCAGCACATCATCGACATACACATTGAAATGCCGTATCTTGGCAACATTTGCAGTATGGACCACAGCTTCATTCATGGCATCATACATTCTTTCCCCGTTTACTTCGGCCTTGAGTTTAGCACGCTCGTCAATCATGTAGTTGCCTTCAAGAAGACGTTTCAGGCCGTATTCAATCTCATTTTCTGGTATTTCAGTAAGAAATCCCAGCACTCCGGCGTTTATTCCGAAAATAGGGGACTCAGTTCTCTGTAGAGAACGGAGAATAGTGCCGTCTCCACCAACTGTGATCAAAACATCGATGTCCATGTCTTCTATCGGCTTGCCTTCTTTTCCAAACAGTTTTGCAATACCTGACTCCAGAACGACATCCTCATCTTTCAGCAAATTGTAAACCCGGCGTCCCACTCTGATCGCATCGGGTATCTCAGAATTAGCAGTAAGTCCTAATTTCAAAGTAATATCTCCTTTACTTTTTCATCATTGTATGCTATAAAACCGCTCCTCATATCAAGATCAAACGGCATGTCCAGTATTTTATCATTTAAATCTACGATTTCTCCGCCAGCTTCCCTCAATATGAGAGCGCTCGCCGCAATGTCTACTACGCGGATATTCTTCGAGTACTGATTTGTGTTGTAGTAATGAGCATCGAAATATCCGTTTGCTACCATGCACATTTCCACAGATGCACATCCAAGTGATCTTATCGGTGCACATTTAACGACTTTGTCAAAAGTGTCCTGCGGTACATGGTGTCCTACATAGCATAACAGTGAAGGAAACGTAGTGTTGAATTCTTTGACGTGAATTGGTTTGTTGTTTAGTCTAGATCCTTCTCCTTTTTCTGCGGTGTACACATCGCCTGTTACCAGATTTTTAACAACAGCCTGAGTGATGCCCTGCAGTGAGTTTTTTCCTACTGCCAGGGATACTGTGTAAAAAGGAAGACCGAGTGTAGCATTATGGGTTCCATCGACAGGATCTACAACCAGAGTTTCTGAGTATCCTCTGTCGATATAGCCAGCTTCTTCACTCAAAATATTGACTTTCAGATCTAGGTCGTCTACAGCATTAAGTATTGCATCTTCTGCAGTTTTATCTATTGCGGATGTTGGAGACCCGTCCGCACCCATGTAAAGAGTTTTTCCACGATCGAACTCTTCTGGGAGATTATTAACCGCTCTCCAGACTCTATGTGCGATCTCATCTAGTGCTTTAAGCATCAATAGACGCAATGCATCCATGGCATAAATATCAAATGTAGCGGGAAAGCGATATATCGATAGTTAGACAACGTAACTGCTATGATGAACGAATATGAGGTAGACACAGTTCAAGAGCGGGAGCAATACAAGATTCAGATAAAACTGCCAGGAGTAGATGCAGGGGACATAGCCCTGGAAGCTACGGATGCAGGTTTCTGCATATCAATCGGAGACAATTCCCAGTGTTTCATACTTTCTCATTCAGTGGATGTAGACAATTCAAGGGCAGCATTTGACGGGGAGACACTGTATCTTGAGATGCCGATCAAGTTTCCCATCCACGGCAAGCGTCTAAACATATCAAGCGGCTGTCTGGATATGGGTGAAGGCAAGCACAGCTGTGTATGAGTTTATTTATCCTCAATCGGCATCTTCTCTCCAATGATGCGCGAGAGCAGCTTCGGCGGAGTCTTTGAAGACGGGGACAAGATATATACGGTTAATTCTACGCCTGGCAGGAAAGTCTACGGTGAAAAACTGATCGACTGCGGCGGTGTGGAGTATAGAGAGTGGGTGCCGAATCGCAGTAAACTCGCGGCATATTTCATGAAGGGAGGATCTTTTTTCCCATTTCATGATGATTCCAAAGTTCTCTACTTAGGCGCGGCTTCCGGGACGACTTCCAGCCACATTGCAGATATTGTTGTGAAAGGGACGGTATCCTGCGTAGAATTCTCGCCAAGATCATTCAGGGACTTAGTCTCAGTCTGCGAATCCAGAACCAATATGATCCCGATTCTAGCAGACGCTACAAGGCCTGAGGAATATTCTTTTGTTGTATCATCCCCAGACATTGTTTATCAGGACATAGCCCAGAAAGGGCAGGCGGCAATATTCATTAAGAATTTCAAAGCGTTTTCTGCAAAGTCTGGAATGCTGGTTATTAAATCCCGGTCGGAGGATGTTTCAAAAGACCCTAGGAAAATCTACGCGGCTGCATGCGATGAGCTGACTGCCGCCGGTTTAAAGGTAGTTGAATTACAGACCCTGGATCCATTTGAAAAGGATCACGCAATGATTGGTGTGGAATTACTTTGAAGACAACATTTGGCATCGCTGTCAGAGATGGAAAGTTTCTCATGGTTTACAATCCAAAGCGCAGCGGCTGGGAGATGCCAGGCGGCAAAGTTGAGACCGGAGAGAGTTTTGAAGAAGGAGTAATCCGCGAGTTCAAAGAAGAATCAGGACTAACTTTCATCCCGGTAGTTTCACGGCAGGTAGATGCTGAATGCGTGATGTTTGCCGGAAGAGTTGAGCAGTATGAAGGCAAAGGTGAAATGATTTGGAAAGAATTCTCCTCTCTGCCTCCAGACTTGGCCTTTCCAAAATGTGAATATGAAGAACAGATTGCATGGGCCGCAGCCGCGCTGGGTGACGAATAAGGATAGTTTCACCATTTAACTCTCAAAATACTAGATCTGCGTTCGAATCTCTTAAATATCTGATCTATAATGGATCATCTCTATCGCCACCAAACTTTAATGATTCATAATTCGGAGGATTAATATGGCACGTATGCACGCCAGAAGAAGGGGAAAATCAGGATCAAGCCGTCCAATGATCAGCGAGAATCCAGAATGGGTTCCCCTCAGTAAAAGTGAAGTTGAAGAGACAATTGTAAAATTGGGAAAAGATGGTGTACTTTCCGCACGTATCGGACTCATCATGAGAGATCAGTACGCAGTACCTGATGTAAAATTAGCAACAGGCAAGACTGTTACACAAATTCTCAAAGAAAATGATCTTGCACCTAATCTCCCAGATGATTTGGTGGCACTAATGCGTACAGCGATCAACCTGCAGGTTCACCTGAATGCAAACAAGAAAGATGTTGCAAACAAAAGGGGTATGCAGATTACTGAGTCAAAGATCAGACGCTTAGTCAAATATTACAAGCACACTGGCGTACTTCCAGCAGAATGGCAGTATTCTATCGCCGATGCTGAATTACTCATTGAGTGAGGGAAATGGACCAGGGTGTCCAAATACCCCCCAAACTCCTTTCATCTATTTTTCTTGCTAAAGAGGAGATTGACAAGGCTTCAAACATCCGTGTCATTTCACACTATGATGCCGATGGCATATCCTCTGCAGCTATACTTTGTGCTTTATTGAATCGGGCTGGGAAAACATTCCAGATCTCTATGATTAAAGGTCTTACCGATGAAATTGTAGCCGACTCTGACGATTCAGACCTTTTGATATTATCTGATATGGGATCATCCAATCTAGATGCCTTGGAAAAACTGAACTGCAGAGTAGTCGTGTTGGATCATCATAAACCCCTGAGAGATTCTGAGAAAGTGGTTCATGTGAATCCACATCTTTCAGACATTGACGGGATGACTTCAGCCTGCGGAGCTTCTATATGCATGCTGCTTGCCGTCAATACTGATGAAAAGAACTGGGATCTTTTACCGATTGCTTTTGGAGGCATCGCAGGAGATCGGCAGACCATCAAAGGTCTGAGCGGAGTCAACATCTGGTTATTCGAAGAAGGGCTGAAGCGCGGCATAATCGAGGCTGTTCCCGGGTCATTGGTGCCCTCAGGAAATCTGGTAGATGCCATCACCTCATCCACAGAACCTTATCTTATTGGACTCAGCGGTGACAAAGATGCGGTTAGGACGTTCCTGATCGATGCAGGACTTCCAATAAACTCTGACTATGCATCTCTGAATGATGAAATGAAAATGAAACTCTCTTCTCTGATTGCATTGAAGCTTATCTCACAGGGAACTCCCTTGGAGACTATGGAAGAGGTTGTCCGGGACAGATACTACTTCAAGTCTGTGGACATGGAAGCGGAGATGATGTCTTCACTGCTGAACGCCTGCGGCAGAACCGGTCAAGAAGGGATGGGCGTATCGTTGGCATTGGGAGACAAGTCTGCAATGGCTTCTGCCATGGAACTCAGAAACGAATATGGTTCTGAGTTACTTTCATCATTAAATGATCTGTCTCAGAATGGAATAACGAAACTCAACAATATTCAGTATTTCTACAATACTAAGTCTGGATTGTCTGGGATCTTATGCGGCATAACAATGCAGTACTTCGGAGATGCAGACAAAGCTACGCTTGCTCTGTCCGAATCAGATGATAAGACTAAGATGAAAATCTCTTCCAGAGGTACCTTTCCTCTGCTGGATCTCGGAGTAGATCTGGCAGAAGCCCTGCGTGAAACTTCTGCTCAGGTAAACGGTTTCGGCGGAGGCCACCGTATTGCTGCAGGTGCAACAATTCCCATCGGGGAAGATAAGAAATTCTTAGAACTCTTGGATGTAAAAATCGGAGAGCAGAAAAAAGCTAAAAGTGAAGAGACTACCTCCAAGTAACTGTAACCTCATCAGTTCTGAAACGCTGGTTGACTATCGTATCCGCGATGCTCATTTCGACACCGGACTGATACATAAGCATGCCTGTCCATGCGATCATCGCCCCGTTGTCAGTGCAGAGTTTCGGTTCAGGCACAAACATCTTTGCTCCTCTTTCTGAAGCCATCTTCTCAACCATTTCTCTGATGCGTTTGTTTCTCACAACTCCGCCGCCGAGGAGAACCTCGTCTTTTTCTATATGTGCCATTGCGCGCTCTGTGACTTCGCTGAGCATTGCAAAACATGTTTCCTGTACTGAAAAACAAATGTCCTCAAGACGTTCGCCTTTGCTGCGATGTGCTAAGGCAGCAGTCATTATCCCGGAAAAAGACATGTCCATGCCTTTTACTGAATACGGCAGATCAAGCAGCTTGTCACCATCCAGTGCCAGCTGTTCCACCTTAGGGCCGGCATAGTATCCAAGGCCCAATTCTCTTCCCAGTTTGTCAAACATGTTTCCTATTCCGATATCTAATGTTTCTCCGAAAATCCTGTATTTGCCGTTGGTGAATGATATGACCTGTGTATTTCCTCCGGAAGCGTACAGCAAAACTGGATCACGGGCTTCTGTCTTTGCAACACCGATCTCAAGATGAGAGATGCAGTGATTGACGCCGATTATCGGTTTATTGAGAGTTACAGAAAGCGCTCTGGCAGCCGTAGCAGCCGTTCTCAGACATGGTCCCAGTCCTGGTCCCTGAGAAAAACATACAACATCTATGTCTTTGAAGGAGATGCCTGCAGTTTCAACAGCTTTTGTTATGAGTCCTGGAACTACTGTGGCATGATGATTTGCAGCTTCTCTCGGATGTATTCCTCCCTGAGCCGCGCGGTACATATCCACTTCATTGGCCAGTACATTTGCGTTCTCATCTACAATTCCTACGCCGCATGTATGGGCTGTTCCTTCTATTCCAAGACAGATCATCAGTTCTCAATCCTTTCTAGAATTAATGCAGGACAGGATATTGATCGCACCTTCCACCACTTCTTCGTCTGCTACCAGAATTGGAAGGTTCTTCTCTAAAATCTCATAATATGCAGCTTCTGCCAGTCCATCAGTTGTAGTCATATCTATAATTCTAATTTTCACATCTTCCGGAATCCTTTTTTTGATATAATCACATTTTTGGCAGTCGGGTTTTGTGAACAGGATCAAATCAGACATCTTCACCGCATCACCAGACGAATGAATAAACTTTGTGTCTTTATCTCAGAAACAGCCTCTGGAAACCAGTTATGAATCGATTGCAATCGAAAAAGATATAGATAAGAAGAGTATATTGGCGGTTTAGATCAGGGCTCATGGTCTAGCGGTTATGACGTCTCCTTGACATGGAGAAGATCGCCAGTTCAAATCTGGCTGAGCCCACTCTTTTATACATCCGTCGTGGTTTTTACGGCAGAATATTCATGGTCTGAGCGTAAGCGCTGTTCTTATCCGTCAACTAATCTGAAAAAACATAAATACCGCACTGTTTATCTGTCAGGCAGTCAATCAGAATGCTGGTGCTGATACAACAAGTATCGGATGTGATCAATTGAGCGATACACAATGGTTCATAATCTTCTGTATGCTGGTGGGTCCGATCTGGGCTATTATTTTTTCATACATACTGTAAGGAACGCTCATCCGTTATTCTTATCAAAAATGCGAACTTACGCAGAATGCCTGTTTAGTCCATACTTTTAATTATTTTGTAAATAATTCATCATTCGTTATAATATACACATTTTCAGCATCCACATCAGAGTTAATTATATGATGTTCGATGACCTCATGGAATACAACATGTCTCAGAATGAAGTTAAGATATCCTTAATCCAAATGAAAATGGTGAAAGATGTCTCATCTAATCTCAAGAAAGCTGTATCTATGATACATGAGGCTGCAAACGGCGGCGCTGAAATAGTATGCCTGCCAGAACTGTTTTCTACACAATATTTTCCTCAATATGACTTATCAGACAACGCTCTGAGATGTAACATTCCTCATGATGCGGTTCCGGGAGAGATATGCAGTGTTTTATCTTCCGCAGCATTAGATAATAACATTATCCTTATCGGAGGTTCTCTTTTTGAGAAATGCAATGATCATTTTTTCAATACCTCTGTTACATTTAATTCTGATGGGAAATTATTAGGAAAGTACCGCAAAACCCACATCCCCCATGACGAAAAATTCTATGAACAAAGCTATTTTGAAAAAGGCGACACAGGGTTTAATGTCATGAAAACCAGCAAAGGAAACATTGGCACATTGATCTGCTATGATCAATGGTTTCCAGAGGCTGCAAGGTGTAATGCACTCTTGGGTGCTGATATGATATTCTATCCGACTGCTATAGGCACTGCTGATGGAATAGAGCAGGCTGAAGGAGACTGGCAGGCCGCTTGGGAAAATGTGATGAGGGGCCATGCCATCGCCAATGGCATCATTGTTGCTGCATGCAACCGTGTCGGCACTGAGGATTCAATGACTTTCTGGGGTGGCAGTTTTATCATAGATGCTTTTGGCAAAACATTAGTCAGAGCATCATCTGAGGAAGAGATAGTCTCTGCATCTGTGGACTTAAACCACGGGTATAATGTCAGAGAAGGATGGAGGTTTTTTTACAACCGGCGTCCCGAATGTTATAATTTAATTTGTAAGGAGTAATTAAATGACAGAAGATCCAAAATCCTGTAATTATCATATGCCGGCTGAGTGGGAAGAACATGAAGCTACATGGCTCTCTTGGCCGAAGAACCCCTTGACTTTTCCGGAAGAGATAATTGAATCTGTAGAGAAAACATACAGTTTAATGGTAGAGGCTCTGAGCCCGGGAGAAGTTGTAAAGATTCTGGTTGACAATGCTGAAATGGAAGAACGCGCCCGCAGCATTATTGAAAAAACCAGTGCGAATTTAGATAATGTTCAGTTTTTTCAGATTCAGAGTTCTGATGTCTGGATAAGAGATTATGGTCCAACATTTATTATAAATGACAAAGGAAAAAAAGCTGCAATAAAATGGGACTTTAATGCATGGGGCGCAAAATACGACGATCTCATGTATGACAACATTACCGGAGAGAATGTAGTCCAGACAACTAATGTAAAGATATTCAGACCAGGCATTGTACTGGAAGGCGGATCTATTGACGTCAATGGCAAAGGCGTAGTTTTAACCACCGAGCAGTGTCTGTTAAACCCCAACAGGAATCCGCACTTGAAAAAAGAGGATATTGAGCAGTATCTCTGCAGGTACCTCGGCGTGGATAAAGTCGTCTGGCTTAAATCTGGGATTGATGGAGACGACACCGACGGCCATGTGGACGACTTTGCTCGTTTTGTTAATGATCATACAATATTATGCTCATATGCAGAGGGAGACTCATTAGATTCGCAGGTCTTAAAAACCAACTTTGAAATTCTAAAGTCACAAGGGATTTTCGAGGTTATTGCACTGCCTATGCCTACTCCCATTCCGCTTGATGAGGAAGACAGAAACCTGCCGGCAAGTTATGCTAATTTCTACATAGGAAACAAGGCCGTGCTAGTTCCTTCGTTTGACGATCCTGCCGATTCTGCGGCTGCAGAAATAATCGGAAAGTATTTTCCTAACCGTGAGGTAATTTCAATTCCGGCTAAGGATGTAGTCTACGGTTACGGAGGATTTCACTGCATTACGCAGCAGGAACCTAAGAACCGAGAATAATTATTTTGTGATATTCACTTAATAATTCTTCTCTGGCTCTCCTCTTTTTTTATAATTATCAAATCTGCGAAATGATCAATGTCCAGGCTGTGTTTTATAATAATATATTTTATTGTATATATTATGGGTAAATTGACTACATCTTCACGATAATTTAATATATGCGCAAAGCAACTTTTTCTATCAAAGATTCAGAATTCAGGGGGAGTTTTGAGTCTTTATCAAAAATAGGAGTTGAACAAATGGCAGACTTCGATAGCATAAGCGCTGATAAGATTCTGACGAGATACGACATTGTCGTAGAATCTAGCGAGAAGCCGGAAGACATTGCTGAGCAATATATGCCCGAGAATCCATTACTCAGACAAATTGCAGAAGATGTTATGAACTTGAAGTTTAAGGTAATTGAGCAGCACGTACAGGAAGCACTCAAGACCTTAACACCTGAGGAAATCATCGAGAATGGTCTTCTAGCTGGAATGGATATTGTAGCTGAATTATATGGACGCGGTATTTACTACCTGCCACATGTGATGGTTGCATCCGATGCAATGACCCGTGGAACAAAAGTTGCAGAAGCAGCTCTTGGTGGAGAAAGGAAGTACAAAGGCGTAGTAATGATGCACGCAGCCGAGGGAGACCCACACGATATTGGAAAGAATATCGCAGCAGTTCTTCTGAAATCCAACGGATTTGGAATCATCGATCTCGGAAAAGATGTACTTGTTGACACCGTAGTTGATGAAGTAGTAAAACAGAAACCAAACGTCCTGACAGGAACCGCACTCATGACCACAACCATGTCAGCTTTCCCAAGGATCGCTAACAGGCTCAAGGAGCACGGAGTTGAAGTTCCATTCATATGCGCCGGTGGTGCAGTTAACAGAGAGTACGTAGAATCCTACGATATGGGTATCTACAGTGCAAAAGCTGCAGAAGGCCCAGGTCTTGCAAACAAGGCACTCGATGGATGGGACTGGAAGAAGATCAGATCCAACTGGGATGAGATTATTAACGGAAAGGCATGAATGAGGTGATTTAAGATGGCTACTACAAAATTCACAAAAATGGCATATGATGCCGCAGATGACTTAATCTTCGGAGAAGCAAAGAAACCTATTTCCTATGGTCTTGGATTGAAAGTAGGTCAGGGATTAGTTATTCCTGAAATCAACTTTGCTCCCAGGCCAGGAAGCGAAAAGAGTCCCGAATCTCTTACAAAAGAGTACGTTGACTACATCGCAACAGATGTCATGAACAGAGCAGTTACACTTGGTTTCCCATCTGTTCAGTTAGAAAACGAATGGATTTTCCAGATGAGCAACGAGCCTGAAAAGTTTGCAAAGCCCGTAGTCGCTGGTCAGAAGGCGGTCATTGAAAACTACCACGACAAGTACGGAATTGCTTGCGCCGTAAGGCATACCTGCGCTGACTCACGTTTACACGAACAGGGAATGAGATTCGGACAGGACAAGACTCACAACTATCCAGAAAAAATGATAGAATCCTTTGAGGTAGCAGCAGATGCAGGTGCAGATATCGTTTCTATCGAATCAGTCGGTGGAAAAGAAATCTCAGACTTCGCTGTTGTCCGTCAAGATATCAGAGGATGGCTTTTCGGTATCGGTTACCTCGGATCAATCGATATGGAATGGCTCTGGACACAGATTGTTGACCTTGCAAAGAGAAAGAAAGTCATTGCTGGTGGAGATACAAACTGCGCTGGTGCCAACACCTCCATGTTCATGGCCGGCGGTTACTTAGACAAAGATGTTCCAAGAACATTCTCTGCAGTTACACGTGCTATTGCTTCCGCAAGAACACTTGTCGCCATTGAATGCGGTGCAACCGGACCAGACAAAGACTGCGGTTACGAAGGACCTATCCTCAAAGCAATATCTGGATGCCCATCCGCTCAGGAAGGAAAAGGCGCTCAGGATGCCCACGCTGATCTTATGGGTAACTTAATCGCTCAGACCTGCGACCTATGGTCCAACGAGTCTGTCGAATACCACCCAGAATTCGGTGGATCATCCGTTCAGTGCTGGCTCGGTGTAATCGGATACGAAGCTGCATTAATGAACGCTTCAAAACAGATGAAGCAGGACAAAGTCCTCAGGGACATATATGTCGCTTCAGACAGGTTCAGATCTCCAGAAGGATTCATCCTTGCATACGACAACGCATACAAGATCGGACAGGCAATCGTAGAAGTTGGAGACAACTACTACCTAAGAGCAAAAGCCGCTGGTCTCAAAGCTGCTGAGTTAATCAAGGAATCCAACGAGAAAGGAAAACTGAAACTCAACAAGCAGGAAAAAGACACACTCAACAAGATCATCACCGATCTGAACTCTCTGCCAGACGAGGAAGGCAAATTCGTCGACTGGGCTCTCAAAGAGTACAAAGATGTGCCTGCATTCAACCCCAAGAACTACGAACTCTAAACAAGTTCAAATTCTTGAAATCAAACCCCTTCCTTTTACCTTTTTTTAAGACAGTCTTTTGAAAAATAGCATTGTTGATTAATTTTTAGTATTTTACAATAAACATTAACTGCCTATGTAAACATCTAGCAATCACTATTTTGATCTATTATTTTCCTTTACATCGTTTTAACAGTTTTGCACGCTTACTGTTTTTGTAATTGGTTTCATATGTCTCATTTCACTAACATAATGAGAATACTAAAAAATACACAGCACATGATCGATGGAGAACCAATATGACCGCAATACTCACTGATAGACCCCTTGAAGAGATAATGGAGCATGCACCTTCAAGAGGAGAGGACTACCTAGAAGATGAACTGCTGATTCATGGCTGTGTGAGGATCATCAGGCGTGATGATATACGACTCAGCTATCTCAAATACTTCAACTGCGGTTTTGATCAGCAGGTCAATAATCTTCTGCATACTGATGTAAATCATTGGTACGTATATACTCTGGAAGAGGATACCGGACTATCAATTGATGTTAGTACGTTTCTATTTGTGTATTGGTATCTTACAAAAGGTAAGCATATCGTACTATACCGCATAGAGAATATACCGGGATTTGGACCAGAGACTATGGTTTCAACCATAGACATTGCACCAAAAGGTTCAGGCATGACACCTAAGGAAGAGTATCATCGTAATGTCCCAGATGTGCTATATCATTTCTTAGATCCCAGCGGCAGTGCACACCTTCATGATACTGCTATTTTGGAACGGATGAGTAAAGATGAATATTTTGATGAGAATTTTTTAATCGGCAGAATACCAAACGATCATATAACACTCAAAGAGCTCATGGAAATTTCTGGAAACTGTTCGATGTATACAACAGTCTATGATTATGATGAAGCGATGTCTATACTCTCTGAACTCGGTGGAATACTGTCAGCAAGAGAGAATGAAGTATGGAAGAAGTACGCTAAACCATTAGAACTGATAACATCATATGAGCAGTACTGGGAGTGGAAAGATCGAGGCGGTAAAACTCCTCCGATGACTAGAAAAGACAGCAAATATAATGACTGCCAGGTGAAAATGTATTGTCTTTATAGCAGATCCTATGTGGATATGCTTTCCAGGATCTGTATCACAGACGAACCGGTTGACAATAATCTGATTGGATTGATAGCTTTCATCTAATCGACAATAAAACATAATATTTGGGCAAATGCCCAATTCTTAGGCTCTCTCTAAAACCAAACATCACACGGCAGGTCTTAATCCTGTTAGTTATTTTCTGGTCTTTGAAGGCTCTACTGCCGGCAGGTTCAGCGTGCATTCGTCTGCCATTAATGCATATTCTATTGCTTTGCTTCTCATACCAGCAGAGAAGTTCTCGTTTGATAATGTAGTTAAAATCTCAGACTGACGTTTTATCATCGCCCTTCGTGAAATTGTAAACATTCTCAAAGCTTCATCGTCATCTCCTGTTTTGATAGCTATCGTGCCCAGCAGATAGTACGCTCTGGCTTCATCATCATAGTCTTTGAATCCTTGTGATACAAGCCTCATTAAAATTTCTTGAGCTTCATGAATATCTTCATTCTTAAGAAGGGATTCTGCAACGCAGCACTCAATGTTGGTGTCCATATGATCGTCAAATACACCACGTGCTCGAATGAACGATCTATATGCTAAATGATACTCTTCATGATCCATGTGAAGCTTTCCTTCAATCAGGTAGCCTTTGAACCTTTCAGAAGGTATGCTTGAAGCTTCCATCATTTTAGTTAGGATTAGGCAATATTCAGCACGACCGATTCTTCTTGCCATTTCTGCCTGCACATAATGAACAACGTCACTGTATCCCGGAGTCATATCTCTAATGTTGGAAACAGTCTCAAATAATTCATCATCTGGAGAGAGCATCAGTTCCGCAGCATGATTGTAAAGGAGGATTTCAGCATCATTGAATCGTTTAGCCATGACAAGGTGGTACAGCACTTCTTTAATGTCATCACAATGCAACCAGTAATCCGCGGCAAAATTATGGTAGTCTTCAATTCGATTTGTTTCAGTTACAGAGAGAACATACTCTTTAATTTCCTGCGGTAGATCCACCATTCCTTTCTCATCAACAGGTAAAAGAGAAACGCTGATGTCTGGAAGGACGTCTCTGCTAAATGGTTTTCTGAACACTGATGCCATAGCAATAATTGGCTTGAATTTTTCATCGAGGCTGTCCCACAGATCCGGTCCTTTGCATTTTCTGATGTCTTGATATCTGCTGAGGTCAATTTCGTTTTCTTTTACATACTTGAGTATTTCGGCAACGCGTTCTTCGCCTTTTGGTGTAAGGAAGTATACTTTTCGTCGAGTCTTACCCTTTTTAATATGGGACTGTTTTTCTGTCACATATCCATTTTCTTTTAGCTTCTTCAGTTCAATCGTTGCATGGGCTCTGGAAATTCTGAGCCCTGCGGCTATTCCATCCTGACTGATGTCTATAGAAACATCGTATGATTCAAGGTATTTTGTATAGTTGGATAGATGGATTATGATCCTATCTGCAACTGTTAGTCTATTCGGCAAGTATCTCCCTGTTTCCTGATTGCGGTCTTCATTAAAAAACGGTTCGTTAACGCCGATTATAAAAAATACTATCTTGTAAATTCCTCATGACATGAATGTCCTAGTTTGTAGTACTCCTGATTCTGCAAGTGTCAATCTAAAAAATGCAATTCTTTCAGATGACTGGATTGATTATGCAGATTTTCACGGCAGTTCTGCATTCCTCAAGGATAATCTGCTTTTACTGACTATCAAGGAACATCATGTTTTTTATGACGATCTCGACAAAGAGATTGTTAAAGAGTTAGGAGTTATTGCAGATAATATAATATTCTTATCTAAACATAAATCTGCATCGGAAAAGAAAGCCCTTACAGTGCATCCAATTGGCAACTGGGCAGATGCTAAACTTGGTGGCAAAGACAACGAACTAACTCCCTCTTCACCGCATCTTATGAGTGCTCTATTAAGATCTATAAAGAAATCTGCGGCCCATCTTCCAGATTATGATGTTGTTTTTGAAGTCACTCATCATGGCCCTTTGCTTGAAACTCCCACGTTGTTTATGGAAATAGGCAGCACGGAGTCAGAATGGTCGAACACAGATGCTTCTGCAGCGCTAGCCTCGGCTTTGTTCTCGGCTACTGAAAATAAATCATATCCGATTGCTGTTGGCATCGGAGGCGGACATTATGCTCCCAGATTTACGGAGACTGCCATCTCTAAGAAATTGGACTTCGGGCACATGATTCCAAATTATGCAATAGATTTCAACGATGCAGAAAAACTTTCATCAATGGTGAATAAAGCTATGGAGAACAGCAATACGGACCTTGTTTTTGTACATAGAAAATCTATGAAGAAAGAGCAGGCTGATGTTGTGAAGAGAGCAATAGATAATGCCGGAGCATCACTCATCGACTCATCTTCACTTGAGCTTATTGACTAATCAGAGATGATTGTTCCTTTTATGTCAGAACTTCCAGAGATGGCCTTTTTCATCTCTTCAAGGTCCCTTCCGGAGACTATCAGGAGTGGTAGATGATTACGCATTACGATGTCTGCGCCCATAGCGTCAAAGACTCCAGATTTGCCTGCGTCATGCCCGTCCTTTAACATTTCATTGAGTTCTGAGAAGCTCATTTTTGATATTTTCTTTGCCTGGGGATCTTTTTTAGGATCTGCTGTATATACACCGTCTACAGATGTGGCATTCACAATTCTTATGGCACCCACAGCCTCTGCTAGGGAAGCACTGACACCATCTGTAGTATGTCCCGGGATTGTTCCTCCCATTATCACAATTTTTCCTTCAGATCCTAATTTTGAAGCATCTTCTACAGTCTCAGGAATTTCACTGTTAGAAACATCTTTTAACGCAAGCTGCAGCATTTTAGCATTAATCCTTGTAGCCATTATGCCAAGTGTGTCTAGGTCGTATTCTACTGCTCCCATATCTCTAGCTGTGTTGATGTAGTACCTTGCAACCTTTCCTCCACCGCAGACAACATAAATCTGATATGATTTTGACATTTCTTTGAGAAGTTCTGCAATATCAAAAAGAAATTTTCCATCATTTTCCCCCGGGATTAAAATGGATCCCCCTAGCGATATGACAACTTTATCCAATGAAATCACCAAAGTTTTATACCGAATCACTTCTTGCATTAAAAAAAGAGTGGTATCAGATGGTTGCTGACGAGGGCGATTATGAAAGACAGATGGAAAAGCGCAGGTATGATTTTAAACGCGCGTTAGAAGAGATTAGGGATATCCATGGTCGCGGAACAGAACTCGTCTCTGTTTATGTGCCTCCTGACAAACAAATATCAGATGTGGCAAACTACCTCAGGGGAGAATTATCACAATCACAGAACATCAAAAGCAAACGTACTCAAAAAGCCGTGTCAGGTGCTATTGAGTCAATATTGGCCAGATTAAAGTACTTTAAAACCCCACCGCCAAACGGGGTTATATTTTTCATTGGAGAAGCTCCGACATCTGGAGATCAAACAAAACAGGTACAGTTTGTACTGGAACCTCCAGAACCGATTACCTCTTTTATGTACCGATGTGATTCAGAGTTCTATACTGAAAAGCTTTGGGACATGCTTGATGATAAAGAAACATTTGGTCTTCTCGTTATAGACCGATCTGAAGCTACAGTAGGTCTTCTGAAAGGTACAAGTATAATTGTACTGAAAAATGTCCAGTCATTCGTGCCATCCAAGCATGGGCGAGGAGGACAGTCCGCGCTTCGTTTTGAACGTTTGATTGAAATAGCGGCTCATGAATTCTTTAAGAAAGTCGCAGAGATTGCAGATGATGCATTTCTAAATCAAGAATCCCTGCTTGGAATTCTCATTGGAGGGCCGGGGGACACTAAGAAGTTCTTCATTACTGAAGAATATCTCAACCATGAGTTGAGGAAAAAAGTCCTCGATCCTGTAGATACAAGTTACACAGATGAATATGGTCTGAAAGAGCTTGTAGAAAATGCAAAGACTATTCTGACCGATCTGAGCCTTAACCGTGAGAAAGAATTGATGCAGCGTTTTTTCAGAGAACTGAGGAAACCAGATGGGGGCTTATCGTGCTACGGTGAAGACGAAGTTCGCCATGCATTAGCTCTGGGAGCTATAGATACGCTGCTGATTTCTGAAGGTATACGATTAAAACGGGTAAAAATAAACTGTCAAAACTGCGGTGAAATGGAACTGACAGTTCCTGATGAAGATCACATACAGTGCCCGAATTGCAAATCTCCTACACCTCCAGAGATCTTGGAATCAAAGGATTTCATCGATGCATTCTACGATGAGGCTGATCAAGTGGGAACCAAGGTAGAGCTTCTTACGGTAGATTCGGAAGAAGGGGATATTCTTCTGAGAGCATTTGGCGGTATTGTAGCTATGCTGCGTTACAACATAGGGGGAATGTAAGGTTGGATCCATTACAGGTATACAGAGATGAAGTGGTCCATCTTTCATCCAATGCATTATCAGAACTAGGAGTCTCAGAACCATCTTTCGATGTTGAAGTCCCCTCCATGGAAATCGCTGATTTTGCTGTTCCGTGTTTTCCATTCGCGAAAATTCTCAAGAAATCTCCAGTAAACATTGCATCTGAAGCTGCAGATAAGATTCCTGCTTCTGAATTAATTTCAAAAGTATGGGCTGAAAATGGATACCTTAATTTTCAAATAGATTCTGGAAAATTGGCTGAAGCTACACTTCAAGAGATTTTCTCCTCCGGCAGCGATTATGGAAAAGGAGAAAAGAAACCAGGAAAGCTTCTTTTGGAACACACCTCTGTGAATCCAACTGGGCCAATTCATATCGGAAGGGCAAGGAACCCGATTATCGGAGATACGCTGGCTAGATGCCTAAGGGCATGTGGTTATGACGTTCTTACTGAATACTATGTTAATGATGTCGGCAAACAGGTGATTATTCTAACATGGGGTTTAGAGCATTTGGATAAAGGCTCTGACGATGATGGTATGGATAAGGTAGACCATCGTCTTGTAGGATATTACCGCAAAGCCAATCAAATGATGGAAGAAAACCCAGATGTTGCTGCGGAGATCGGGCAGATGCTCCGTAAATTTGAAGATGGAGATCAGGAAACAATTGAAAAAGTTCGTAAAACTGCCAAAATGATGTTAGATGGAATTTTGGAGAGTTTGGACCTGATCAACGTGTCGCTTGACAGTTTTATGTGGGAATCCACTTTCATCGAAAATGGTGCTGCTGCAAAAGTTGTAGAGCGGTTAAAAGCTTCTGAATACTGCAAAGAGGAGGACGGAGCTTCATATCTTGAACTGGAATCTTTTGGAATTCATGGCAGAGAAACCAGATTCTTTTTTACCAGGGGAGACGGCACCACTCTTTACACTACGCGTGATGTAACATATCATCTTAACAAATTTTCAAGAGCGGACAGGGTCGTCAATATCCTGGGTGAGGATCAAAAGCTCGGTCAGGCTCAGCTTGCAATAGCTCTTCATCTGTTAGGTGTGGATAGAAGCCCTGAATGTGTTTTCTACTCTTTTGTATCGCTTCCTGAGGGTAAAATGTCTACTCGTAGGGGTCAGGTTGTCAATCTGGATGATCTTATTGAAGAAGCAGAATCCAGAGCCCTTGATGAAGTTAAGAAGCGCAGAACAGATCTTTCAGAAGATAAGATGAAAGAAATTGCAAAGGCCATCGGCAGAGGTGCAGTAAGATACAATATGCTTCGTGTCCAGCCTGAAAAACCTCTGGTTTTCCGCTGGGAAGATGCTCTTAACTTTGAAGGAAACAGTGCACCTTTTGTTCAGTATGCGCATGCAAGGGCATGCAGCATTCTTAAAAAAGCCAACGGCTACAATAAAGGCATAGACTTTTCAGAGCTTAATGATACATATGAAATCAAGCTGATTAAAACGCTTGCTAAGTTTCCATCTGTAATCAAAGAAGCTGGTGAGAAATCCAGAATTCACTTAATCCCGCTGTATGCACACGAGCTGGCTGCGTCATTCAATTTATTCTATACCTATGTTCCAGTCTTGAAGGGAGATAATAAAGATGTGCGTCTTGCTCTCGTTGACTGTACGCGTGTAGTCTTGTCAAATGCCCTTTATCTCATGGGTTTGAATGCACCAGAGGAGATGTAAATGGAAATAGTCCCATTAAGTGATGATGACCGTGTTTCCGTCAGATTGCTGGAATTAGCATGTATCAGAGAATACGCAGAAGTGACATTAGAATTGGACTGGAATATTGACATTCCAAAAGAGGTCAGAGATTCAATAGGTGCTTCTGCTCCAAAATCATTTGGATATTACAAAGACACCGGCCTATGTTTTGTAGCTAAAGAACGGGGACAGATCGTAGGCGTCATTTTCAGTCAGATGCTGCACTGGATCGACAGCGTTGAAAATGTGGCATGGGTTGAAAACATCTGTGTTGATGAAGAGTTTCGCAGGATGGGTATAGGCTATCTGCTCATGCGCAGACTCGCACAGGAAGCTAAAAATCAAGGTGCACAGATTGTTCAGTCTTCTATTGGACTGAAAAATATGCCATCACTGCTTCTGCACAGAAAATTAAACTTCCTTGGAGAAGACAGGAAGATTGCAACTTTGGATTTATCTACATTTAAAATTTAAACGTATGTGAGTCTAAGCTGTACTTCATTTTTACTAATTTCTCTATTTCTAATTTCTCTTCTTTTGAGAATTTAGACTCATACATTTCTTCTTCAAATTGGTTTGATATTGACTCTGAAATTGATTTTTTAATTGTATTTATCTCTGGAATATGACCTATGGAATCATAGATGGAAGTCAAGTTTCCATTACGTTTATCGTTCTTTAAGATCTTTAATTCAGGCTGTTTTAAAAGCAATGTACTTTGAACTGCCAGATTGCCGTTTCTAATGATCTGTCCGCTTCCAGAAATCTTTTTACCGTTTATTTCAACATCATTCGGTGGTTTATATGATGCATCCATTTCAAAATCCTTCAAAGATCTTATGATGCACTCACACACATCTTTGATTAAGTCGTGCCAATCGTTATCTATTTTAAACACTGTGCAAAATATTATTTGATTTGGATCAGTTATAATAGTTCCTCCACCAGACATTCTTCTGATGATGCTGACTTCATTAGAATCAATCAGTTCTAAATTTATTGATTCGCAGTACTTCTGAAAGTATCCTAATGATACAGTTGTTTTATTTCTGCAGAATATGTGAAACGAATTAGGTTTTGATAAAAGAATTTCATCAGCCGCTGCAGAGTATGCAGGGCTGAGAAACCCCGAATCAATTTTTCTAATCAGGTTACGATCTCCTTTACTCTGTCATCCTCAATTGCACGCCTGATTTCCATGGCAAGTCTTCGGCCAGTAGACATATTTGTTCTCCACAGTGCGTTGCCATATGCATGACCTACATTCATGTGTACATTGGTGCCGCCGCCAATTCTCGGGGCAACATCATAAATGTAAAAGTTCAAATCCTTATCAACGCAAGTCTGCAGGCAGAAAGGTCCGATTATGCCTGGTGAGTAGTATTCGTTAGCTGCGGCTACATACTTCTCTGCCAGCTTGAATGCGTTTTCCAGCAGCGATTCGCGGAGTGTTGCGGAGTTATGTCCGCAGACTGTATATTCTGGAACTTTCTGAGATTCATTCAATGTCATCTGCTGAGGTGCCGGAAGCCGCACATGTCCGTCAAGTGAACTTTCAAATCTCCAGTCAACACCGATGAGTTCTACCTTTTCTCCCAGAGTTTCCAGAGGTGAGTAAAAGAAATCCAAATTAAATACTGGACCAATTATGTATTCTTCCATTCTAGCAGTCTGAAGAGTCTCTCTGTCAATAACGCCCTGTTTTATAAGCTGCTCTGATTTTTCAACATATTCTTCGTACGATGATGCGGTGAAAAATCCCCTTTCAAGCTTCTTCTTTGCGTGATGCAGTTTTATGATGCTCAGTGAGTCAATATCCTGCGGATCGGTAATTTTTCTAGGGAATGGCATGCCTGCTTTTTCTAACAACCAATAGTAGTCATGTTCTCCCCCACGGTCTTCGCTGCGAAGCATATTCCTTGAGCCTACCAGAGGTACTGCAAAATCATCTTCAACAGCATCTATGGAGCAGTATGATGTGAAAGACCTGTTGGGAACAAACAGTATATTGTCTTTTTTGAGTGCATCCATATTCTCTTTTTTGAGGATCTCACTGTATTTATCCAGCATCATAACTTCGTCAACCATTCCGCGGTAGACTTTTCCATCTTTGTCGCGGAATGCTTTGAAATATCTGGAGTATGCAGAGTCTCTTCCGGGCTGGCAAACCGCCAGAGTTCTAAATCCTTCTTCTACTGCGCCATCGCAAGTATCAAGAGCGGAATGCGATCCTACCACACCAATTTTTGCTTTGGTAAGATCATAACCATCCACTATAGAGTGAATAATTTTTCTGTCTATCATAACTGAACCTGCTACTCAAATGCAGTATATGAAATAAAGTTAAGCCTTTCAAGGGGCCCAACATAACTGTTTTTTGATGCCTTATGCCAATCCTAAAAGCAGAATGGTCGCTACAAATGCCACCACTCCAAACACATCTATCATGGATGTTATCAGCGGAATGGTGTGATCATCAGGATCCAGAGACATTCTGAAAGTTGCAATTGAGAGATAATATGCAAGGATGCAAAGTATCGTGGTTGAAACCATGCCTGCAATCAGTGACAGAATTATCATTGTACTGAGCGGGGGAGACTCCATTCCCAAGACTCCTCCCAATATAAATGTGGCAACCCCTATCAGAGTGAATGCGAATACTCCAAATATGTAAGTTATACCAAAATTCTCCAATGCTAGTTTTCCAGGAAGTGCTTTGGGTCTCAGAAGACCCATGTGAAGATAGGATGAAAACCTAGACGTCAGTATTCCGCCTAGTGAATTGGAGCTTCCAAGGAACGGGGATACCATAATCAATAATGCAGGCAGGGCTATGAAGCTCTCCAGTTCGTTGTTGATAAGGGATCCGGCAATAATTTCAATAATTATGAATATCAAAAGAGTTGGAATGCTCTGAATGAATATTCTTCTGACTTCATCTTTCTTTTTTAGAATTACATATGCTACTAAAATTACAGCAACTGCAATGAATACTATAGAAAAGAACAGCAAAAGGCTGTCTGTGAAATGAGGATTCAGTACGAGCAGCGTTGTACCGAACAGCATCGGCATTGTCACGATGTCTCCGGTTGCAGTAATTATCGGTGCGGAGATGTTATCCAGATCCCAGTCGTGTTTGAAACCTGTGACTGCAACAACGATGTTGATAAATATCAACACAAGACTGGATAAGGTCCCTCCCATTACTGAAATGAATATAAATTCATGAAGGGAAATGCTTTCTATGCCCATTATAATTGCAGCCAGTTTAGCAAACAAACCCATAATCACAGCCATTACAACTGTCAATATGATGGACGTCTCAACGTTCTGCCTGAGAACGCTTCCACGTTTGAATGACAGTTCAAATGTACCCATGTGGACCGCAGTACCCAGTCTGCTTCCTACTGCTCCAAAGATACTTCCGCGCACACCGATGGCGGGAGTTATTAGCAGCATCAATGCCGGAACGATCTCTAAAAGATCGGTCATGTATCCGAGAGTGACTCCAGATACTAACCCCACCATTGATGAGATGAGAATTGAAACAAGTCCTAGAGAGAATACGGTCCTATTTCTGGAGAAAAATGATCGTACCTCTGACACATGCTCACCTCATATTAGACCAATCACTGCAAGTCCTTGGGGGTCAAATGTTCTTTTCCTTCTGCTAAATCTTTAAAATACTCTTCGCCGTCTTCCGGTCCGCTGGCAAATAATAAATCTCCGGCTTTTATCGAAGAATGCATATCTGGACCGTAGAAATATTTTCTTCCGCGTTTTATGGCAATAATTCTCATTCCGGTATTAGTAGCGAGCTTAATGGCTCCAAGAGTAGTATCTGCTAGATCTGAATTTTCATCAACTACTGCTGATGTGATTATTACTTCAGATTCCCGTAGAGACAACTGCACCACTGGATGTGTGGGAAGTTCAAATCTCACCACTCCGGCAATTTTTGTTGCAGCATAAGAAATCTCTTGAACAGAATGTACCATTTTAATGATTTGAAGTGCTTTGTATGCATCCCTGTCATTCAGTACTTCCTGGATTGCAGATCTCTGAATTTCATCTCCTATCTCTTCCATTCTTTCTTGGAGAATGAATACCTCTTCTGCAATCTCTCTATTATTGTACAGCAGGGAAGAATATGCAAGATCTACCATGAGTTCTGAAGTATCCTTTATCTCAAGGATCATTTCTTCTAAACTTTCATTCTCTATTCCATCGGATATGTCGGCCATTTCTCTTCCCCATTTGCAAATTTGCGCAATCTACGGAATCCATCTTCTGTTCCACGAACGATAATCATATCATTCTCTTTCAACCTGGTATCGCCTTCTGGGTCGTATATCCATCTAATATCACGCTTGATTGCAATAATACGCATTCCAGTCTCGGCTTCAACACTCAGCTCATCTATTGACTTTCCGCTCATGTCGGATTTTCTGATCGTGAGAGGCAAAATCTTTTCCTCTGCATCTCTCAATACAAAAGATAAAAACGGACTGTTGCGAGGGTTAATTTCTCTTATTCCTACTATGTCGCCTGCAGCTTTGGATATGGCTGCTGCGCTTTCTGCTATTTGTAATAGACCGGAAAGCTGAATAGCATCTTCTCTGGTTCTTGAAGCCAACATGGTTCTGCTTCTAATCTCATAGTTCAGAACGTCCATTTTTGACTCCAGATGTTTAACCTCATCGCCTATCTCATTACTATCAAACAGAAGTGAAGCATAAGCTAGGTCTACAATTACTTCTGAGATATCTTTCATCTCTGTCAGCAATTCACGAACTGTCAGATTTTCTTCTTCTCGTTCCTCGCTGAAGCTATCAAAGAATGACATACCATCCTCCAAATTTAATTATGTGAAAACTTGACGAACTATATTAACTGTTAGCATCATACTATTCTGAACTGTGGGGGGTTTTATTTGTACTCCAGAACACACAAGACAGTTCTAATCTGCTTGTGGCTACCATCGTTGTATCAGCGGAGTCTTTTTGGAATATCCCCTATTTTCACAGAAATTAGTTTAAATAACGAGCGGATACCAATTAATCATGGATGAGAAGATTGTTCTTCTGGGGGCACCGGGATCAGGGAAAGGTACCCAAGCTAAGAGACTTTGTGAAGAGTTGGGTCTTACATTGATATCTACTGGAGACCTTCTTAGGAGTGCTGTCAGAGATGGCACACCTCTGGGACTGCAGGCTAAAGAATTCATGAACGCCGGGAAGCTTGTTCCAGATGAGCTTGTAGTCGGGCTCATTGAGGAAAAATTAAAGGGTTTAACTGGTGGAGTTCTTCTTGATGGATTCCCAAGGAACCTTGAGCAGGCTAAAATGCTGGATAAAATTACCAAAGTTACTATTGCTGTAGATCTTAATGTCGATGAAGACATAATTGTTGACAGGATTGTAAAAAGACGCAGCTGTAAAGAATGCAACGAAGTCTACCATTTGGATGCCAAGCCTCCGCGTGCAGACGGAAAGTGCTCTAAATGTGGAGGAGAGCTCTACCAGAGGACCGACGATACTGAAGAAGTTGTGAGAAATCGTCTGAAGGTCTACAAAGAGAGTACCCTTCCATTAACTAAGTTCTACAATGACCGTGGAATTTTGGTAGAAGTCAACGGCAGGGGAGAAATTGACGAGGTTTACTCCCGCATAGTCGATGCCGTGAAAAACTTCAGAAAGTAAGCATTTTTGAGGTCTGTAGCCTTACAGACCTTCATTATCTTTCATAATCTGTATTCTCCAAGCAAAAGATTTAAAATAAAAGAGTTGTTGAAGCCTTTACAATAGCCCCGTAGTGTAGCGGTCAATCATATGAGACTCTGGATCTTGTGACAGCAGTTCGAATCTGCTCGGGGCTACCATTTCTATCAATAATTGCTTGTAACTTATAAGATAAGTGATATTAGCATTTTTAATCATTTATCATACATATTCTAATGACTGGATCAGATGCTGTATTGTATATTTCTGAGAAAAATTTATCAACGATCTTCAGGACCATCAACATACTCAAGAATATCTCCTGGCTGACATTTTAGAACTCTGCAGATTGAGTTGAGTGTTGAAAACCTGATAGCAGAGATTTTGCCTGTTTTTATATTTGACAAATTTACGTTTGATATTCCTACTTTTTCTGCCAGCTCATTTAATGATATCTTTCTGTCCGCCATGACTCTGTCTAATCTGAGTATTATCGTCATATCACATCACAGAGTTTGATCTGATTCGTTCTGGAGATACACACCGTACTGGAACACGAGAGATAAACAGTACATCGCTATGGCCGCAAGCACCATGAAAAAATTTATGCTGATGCTGGACTCGGCTTCAGGATAAGCTATCTTCATCACAAGGTTTTCTAAAACAGGGACTGCCAGACCCGCTATTAAAATGAGTATTGATATGCTTTTTATATACTTCACATTTTTAATCGTAAACGGAGTTCTTTCTTTGCTTATGGCTTTCATTAGCTTATATACAATTGCTAGAACCAACAGCATGATTATTGATGTTGTAATCAGTATGATCATTATTGGAATAATTTCTGGCTCAGGAATACCTGAATCAATGATCTCTTGCCAGGATTCAGGGGAAAAAAGCAGAATCGCTACTACGACTGCCAATAGCAATAATAACGCCATGATTATAATGATGCAATATGAACCGTATCTGCAGATAGTTTGAAGTCTCTTGAGATTGAAATTTTCGTTCATACGCATACCTTTTTATTGAGCTTAATCTGTTAAGTATATATAACATTATCTTTAATGTATTTCAACAAAGATTTAATGATTATCATTAAATACTTAATGTTTAATGTGAGATTCAATTGTGCAAAAAATTGCCAATTACGGTGACCAAATGAAGGAATTATACACTAAAAGAGATGGGAAGAGACTATGACTTCTGAATATCCAATCGAACTGATAAACTTGAGAAAAGAATATGGTGCTTTTGTTGCTGTAGACGATCTCAGTCTGAAAATTAAAAAAAATAGTTTTACCGGACTACTGGGACCGAACGGAGCAGGTAAAAGCACTTCATTAAAAATCTTAACGAATCTTATTACTCCTACTTCTGGTACAGTTGAGTTGAATGGGATCAATGTTAACAAAAATCCCTGGGAGGCGTTACTTACTGTAGGGACCGTGGTCGAGACACCAGAATTTTATCTGTACCTTACACCGAAAGAGACCTTCAGATATCTAGGACAACTGCTGGGTATGAGTTCTGAGTCCATTAAGTACGAAACCGATACAATCTTGGAAAAAGTTAAAATGACTCAGTGGGCTGATAAAAAACTGGGAACATTTTCCAAGGGAATGAGACAAAGAATTGCTCTTGGCCAAGCATTGTTAAACAACCCAGACATAATCATCTTGGATGAACCCACTTCTGGATTAGATCCAAGGGGTATGGCTGAGATGAGAGAAATACTCAAGACTCTCAGAAGCGGCAGCAAAGAGCTTACCGTTTTGATGAGTTCACACATGCTGCACGAGGTTAGTGACTTATGTGACCACGTGGCAATGGTAGATCACGGGAAACTTCTTGTCCATGATGAAATAGATAAAATTCTTGGTGACTCAGAATCCAGAACTGTAATTGTAAAGACTGTAGAAAAAGCAGATAATTCCATAATTGAGAAAATCAGCGAGCTCTCCAATGTTGTAAACGCTAGGCTGTATGATAATGGAATTGAAATACGATTCAAAGGTGGCAAAGCTGAACAAATGGATCTTTTCAACGCTCTTGCAGACCTGCATATTACAGTCTACAGCATGTCTGAAGATTCAAATGCGTTAGAGAACAAATATCTCAGCTTAATTAAGGACTCGCGGTGATTTAATGTCAGAAACTCAAAATGCTAATAATTACATTAGAATGCGCGGTGGCGTATCCACATATCTAAAACAGTCATATGTGGTAATGAAAAATGAGATAGTTAAGTTCACCAGAGGAAAAAAGATGCTGCTATTCACAGCGCTTATCTTTTTGGTGCTTATCTTGCTTACTGCAGTACCATACTTATTAGGTGACGGACTCACCGATAATGCTACTGAGCTCGCTGCTAGCTATTCATCATTTGTTGCTCTGATTATACTGCTGTTCGCCACTCTCTTTGCATCAACGTCACTAGTATCTGAATTTGAAGAAAGAACCGCATTGATCCTATTCACAAGGCCAGTAAAGAAATCATCTATTCTGCTTGGGAAATTAGCTGCATCAATGGTGATTGGAATCGCATTCCTTGCATTCTATTATGCATTCACGTCTGTAGTGTCTTTAGCAGTCGCTGGGTCTGTAGATTCGACCATGCTTACTTCATTCGGACTCGCAGTTCTCTACCTGTTTTGCATGGTTGGAATAGCTTTACTGATCAGCTCTGTGATGAAAAAGGGAAGCACGGCAACAATCATAACATTCGTCATGTCACTGCTGATTTTTTCAATAGTATCAACTCTGCTTGGTGCATATGATGTTGAGAACTGGTGGTTACCCGATGTAGCATCCGGTGCAATATACGATGTGTTTGGATTCACCTTTGCAGGAATTCCTGCTGCTACTGTGGATTTAGCTAGGACATCCGGTGTATTTGTTGCATGGGGGCTGGTTACTACTTTAATAGCTTACTTCCTGTTCAAAAAGAGAAGTTTCTAAGAGAGAACTTCTCAAACCACTTTTTTTATTTTTTTGTGATACGTTTAACCGGTTCAATAAACTAATACATAGAATACAATTTGTTCATCTGATTCCAAGTCTGTAAAAATTAAATAGCATCAAAGATAAAGCTCTCTTCGATGCATTTTCCTATCTGGACTGCTTTTTGTTCATGAGGAGCTGATAAATCCCACTGGACAAATTTGGATTTGTGTGATTACAGACAGCTCAAGCCAAGCTATTGTACCAATTGACACAAATGAATGTGTATTGAAGGATTTATCGAGTGTGTCTTATCCGTTGAACGGATCAGACATTAAACTCGGTTTTATGAGTTTCTGGCCATGGGCAATCCCGCCATTGTCCTTCATCCATATCTGAGTTTCCTGTCAGAAGATCAGTTGCAGCGTCTGCCAGGTAGCCAAGGTAGCTTTCCGCCGATGCACCATCTCCGCACAACAGCTTCCACATCATGCCGCCGAATAAGTATGACTGGGCAAACTCCCTCCAGCTATGAAGTCCTTTAGCTGCTTTTTGGGACAGTTCCCATAGGATACCCACAGCCTCACCTTCGGTGATCCATCCCAGATAGTAGCCCCAGCGGGCCAGCATAGCCGCTCTTCCCACATCCCAGCCAATGAGGAAGTTTGGGCCGTAACGGTCTTTGAAATGCTGGACGAAACGCCAACCACGGGAGATCGATGCAAGCTCTTCTTCATCCATGCCCTCTTCCGCAAGTTCCTCGGGTGTTTCTGCCTCGCAGTATGCTTGGTATCGCAGAATATACCCCTCTTGGCTCAGATAATGGATGGTGTCTAGCAGTTCGCTTCGTCCGTTGATGCCCCAAGATCGGCGTACCAGAGAGACGATTTTTTGTTCTAGGACTGGAATATGCTCTTCCACATCCATACCTGAGAGTTCATGGTCATTAACTGTAGAGATAATGCCAGAGAGCAGGATACCGAAGCGGCCCCATCGGGGATCTTCCTTTGTATAATGGATTGGTTCGGATTCAGGCAAGGTGTCCAGCCAGGCCAGCTTGTTCTCCAGAACCTGATATAGCTCTTCTTCCCGTGCCTGGTCGAGCTCCTGCATCTCATCCTCATCGTCTTCTTCTTCCATTGCCAGAGTTTCCAGGGCTGCAGAGATGATTCCCATGTCCTCACCAAAGAGTTGATCCATCATACCTTCCACGCCCAATGCAGCGTAGTTAGATACCTGACGGGCCACCTCTGCTTGTATCAGCTCCTGGTTGGCTGCCATCTGCGCCATTGTTTCTGGGCTGAATAACTGACCCAATATCTCCACCTGGCGTTGCTGGTTGGCAGCGTCAATATTGGCGGATGACTGTTCTTCCACCTCTTGTTGTTCAGCTGCTTTTTCGGCGTCTGATTCTATATCTTCAGCAATCTTCTGGCTTTTTTCCATGGACTCTTTGAGCTGCTGAGAGGCCGCATCTCTAGCGGCTTCCGCTCGTTTCATGAGCTCTTCAATATCTGGCATGCTATTCTCCTCCTTTTCCTACTCCGAGGCATTGGTATGACTGCAAGGAGCTTCTTTTCAGGTCAACACTCCTTCAATACTATGTGGAACTAAAGACACTCCACCACTGCAACATGAATGTCAGGGCGATGACTGTGTCCCAGCATCTTTTAAAGTGTCTGCATGATCCATTCTGGAACTGGTTCATGAGAGAGCCTGTGAACGACTTCCATACTCCCTCGGGACACTAGACACGCAGTGGTATCTATTCTCCAGATATAATGTTGATGCATATGTCCTGGTCAGAATGGTGAGGGTGTTGGTAGGGCTCTTAAACAACTTTTTCTAGAATTTCCTAATATTTTCCTCTTTAAACATCTATGCTTGCTGTACTCTGATATAACAGGTGTTCATACAATTTCAGTACAATCAGTATGTCAAACAACTCTATTAATCTCATAACTTTATGTTTTATCTACAAATACTTCGATTCATCGGAGTTTTATTTTGTAGAATCTGGACATGTATCACCTGTATTTTTTCTCTTTACCACAGCTTCTGTGAAATTTATCAATACAATCTCATTTTTATGATTATAAACAGTCATTTTAGTTTTTAAAATGCCGTTATATCTATTCCGGGGGTATGTTTCTATAATTTCCACTTCTCCTCTGAGAATGTCCCCTGCAAAGACTGGTACAAACCATTCGGTGCTGAAACATTTTCCGGCGATAAGACAATCTCCGAGGATATCCTGCTCCTGAAATTTTCCCCAGATGACTAATAGGCTCATCATTCCAGATGCAATTATCTTCTTGAATCTAGTGGTTTGAGCATATTCCTCATCTGTATGAAGTGGAATATTGTCATACCTTTTAGCAAAATCAATAATATCCTCTTTTGTAATTAATATGCTGGGAACTTCATATTTCTGCCCAATCTTGCAATCTTCTAAGAACATCAACATGCTATAAGTTCATAGTTTATACAGATTTATGTCCAGAATTCATCATTCTGGATATGCGTCTGCAATCTTATCAGGTCGTTTTTTCCAGTTGCCCTGATGATATCGGATCATTGATGGCAGCATTCCCAGCATCCATCCGATCGGGGCTGCATACCAGATGCCAGAGTAACCAAAGATGCTTGCCAGGATTATTGAAAGACCTACTTTTGATAGAAGTTCTATTATCCCGGACATCAATGGGATTCCAAGTTCTCCCATGCCCCTCAAGGTATTATTGTACAGCAGGATCATTCCTAAGAATGAGTAGAAGCAGGCTGAGGTACATAGATACTGATATGCTATGCTGACTACACTCTCAATTTGTGAATCTGCATCCGATATGAACCAGCGTGCGACATCATCTCCGAAAATGAAGATTAATGCCGTTGATACGAAGCTCAGGAATATTACCAGCATGGCTATTTTCTTAAATCCTTCTTGTATGCGTTCCGTCTTGTGAGCTCCTATGTTTTGTCCAGCATATATTGAGAATGCCTGAGACAGATTTATGAATGCTAATGTGGCAAATTCTTCCACTCTCACTCCCGTTGTATATGCTGCAACCACAGTTGTGCCGAAACCATTAATCACTCCTGTAGCTGCCATTTCTCCTACCGCTATGAAACAGCTCTGCAAACCCATGGTGATTCCCATTTTGGTTACAAGCTTAAGCTGTCTGAAGTCTGGTCTGAATTCGTGCCGGGATATGTGAAATATGGGATACTTTTTTATGATATATGCAATGCATAAAACTGCAGAAATTGCCTGGGAGATCACAGTCGCTATCGCTGCACCAGCAACGCCCATGTCCATTCCCAGTATGAACACCAAGTCCAGGATGATATTGGAAACCGCAGATATCATCAGAAAATACAAGGGAGTCTTGCTGTCCCCTATTGCACGCAGTATTGCCGCTGCAACGTCATATGCTAGCTGTGCAACGCTGAATCCAATGCAGATCTGAATGTATATTACAGATTCATTTATGATATCAGGTGGTGTCTGAAGCAGTTCCATCAGCGGTCTTGCACCATATATTCCAACTAGTGAGAGGATAACAGCGCATATTGCGGACAGGAATATGGCATTCACCACGGTTTTTTTGACCATTGCATGATTGTCTGCCCCAAAATGATGAGCAGTCACAATAGAGAATGCATTTGTCAACCCTAACATGAATGAAATCATGAAAAAGATCGTAGAGCCCGTTGCTCCCACAGCAGCTAGAGCGTGAGATCCAAGCGTGTTTCCTACAATGAGGGTATCAACAACACTGTACAGCTGTTGAACAACTCCTCCGATTATCATCGGAAGTGCAAATATCAAAATTAATTTGAGCGGACGCCCTTCTGTTAGATTCCTTACATGTCCGTTCGCAGTCATTTTATCATATATTTTTTATTATACTTTGCATTCTTAAATTAATCAACTTCTCCATTTTTAGATCAAGCGCATTACTATTTTTTTTACTTACTGAACTACTTTCATGGTCATCAACAATCATGCGCTCTATCACTGCATTGCATAAGAATGTGCAGTTCAGATTATCGATGTTGATCTTAGCAATAATTGTTCATAAGTAATTTAATATAAACACGTATGTTAATTTTAAAAATTATATTTCTGTCTGTCTTTAATTTTTTTGAATGAAATAAACAAATAGTAAACGATCTAACAAGTCATCATGAGAAGCAATCAAAGCATGAAACTTGAAGACCTCCAAGCTGAAATATTTAGATTCAGGCGGAAAGCTGTTAGAAAAGTGAGGCGAGGAACAAAGAGAATTCGAATGAGAAATACTTTGAGAAGATGGAAACGATCCTCAAGAACTATGTTTAAACGTTGATATCAAGATTTATGCTCAATTTTAATCTGGCATAGTTCCATAGCTCTGAGGGCGATTATATTATTCTCTTTGTTCGAGCCTGCACAGCAGGAAGCATCCACAGCTACTTCTGTGTCAGGGAGAAATGATTTTATAATCATCGCATTTGAAATTACACAAATATCTGTGCAGACACCGATTAGAACAACCCTGTTAACTTTATTCTCTTCATCAAGTGATTTGAGGATCTGTCCAAGCTCGATTGATCCAAAGGCAGATTTGTCAATAGGTTCGTCTTTTCTCAGCCTCTCAATCTGCGGGTGCAACATCCACCCTTCTGTTCCTTTTATGCAATGCACGATTGGAAGATTTTTTCCTTCCTGCGTCTCAAGATAGTTTTCATAGTGAGTATCTCTTGTAAATATGACTCGGCCTTCAAACTCTTCAATCTTCTTTACTACATTGGGGACAATGGCTGCAGCTTCTTTACTGCCGAGAGGACCGTCAATAAAATCATTCTGCATATCTACAACAATCAAAATGTTCTGCATCTCTTGCGCTTAATTGCATCGCTGTTATATCGTTTTGCTCATCTGAAGTCCTGGTACATATCTGCCTGCTTATAAGTAACTATAAATACATCTCTGATAAAACCCGTACAAAGGATTACGGAGATCTCAATGATTATCAATTTTGTCAGGGGATTCTGCATGGCAATCGCAGACAGCGTGCCGGGAGTTTCTGGAGGAACCATAGCATTTCTGCTCGGTTTCTATGACAAATTTATAGGTGCATTCAATAATATTCTCTCTGGAAATAAAGAACAGCGCATTAATGCTGCTAAATTCCTGCTGAAACTCGGAGCAGGATGGATAATAGGCTTCATAGTCTGTGTTCTGATTTTGTCTAGTATTTTTCAGTCGAATATCTATCAGATCAGTTCTTTGTTTTTAGGACTAATTATCTTTGCGATCCCCGTCATAATCATGGCTGAAAAAGAATGTCTTAAGGGAAAATATGCGAATCTCATCTTCACAATTATCGGGATAGTCATCGTATGCCTGATTACATACTATAATCCAGTATCTGGTGAAGGCAGTAGCATAAATCTCACACAGCCTTCAATTGAATTGGCATTGTATGTTTTCGTTGCTGCAATTATAACAATATCTGCAATGGTGCTGCCAGGAATATCCGGATCCACGCTTCTTCTGGCAATGGGGCTCTATCTGCCTCTGCTGAATGCTGTAAAAGAAGTGATCCATTTAGATTCTTCATATCTTCTCATGCTGTGTATATTTGCCTTAGGTCTGATAGTTGGTATATTCTCAGTAATCAAAATTGTGAAGCACTGTCTGGATGCTTATCGTTCTCAGACCATCTATCTGATTTTAGGTTTGATGATCGGTTCTATTTATTCAATCATCATGGGAGCTACAACACTGGAAGTTCCGCAGCCAGCTATGTCTCTCAGTACATTCCACATACTATTCTTCATACTTGGAGGGCTGGTATTGGTAGCCTTAGAATTCATGAAGAAAAAGATGACCGATGATCGATTCGTCTAATTCTAACACCAACGCTTAATACCCACTCATCAATCAGATATGTGGTATAATCATGCGTTTTGAGGAAATTAATAAGGACACACAGATCCGGGCATCCGTTCGTCATAAAAGTTATGCAATTTCTAAAGTAAAAGAGTTTCCTAAACAGGATGACAAGATCTTTGCCGTGATTACAGATGGAATGGAGATAAGTGTTGTAGCAGAGTCAGATCTTGACCTGGACTGGGTTTCGCAGGAAAAACAGCTTAAGATCATATCCTTTGACACAAAACTTCCTTTTGATCTGATCGGTTTCCTGGCGTATATCACTAAACTTCTTGCCGATCAAGACATCAGCATATTCGCGCTGTCTGCTTTCTCAACAGATCACATCTTCATGAAAGAAGAATACTTAGAGCGTGCTGTTGAAGTTTTAAAGGCAAACGGTGTAATTATTGATGTTGAATAAAGGCAGTTTTATGCCCTAAATTTAACGGCTTTCGTATTTTTAGAAAGCTCCCTCCTTTTTCAACCCTTATTTTTGGGATAGTTTTTTTAATATTCATACGCAATGCGCAATCAGTGAGACCATATGGATCAAACTGTAGTTTCTGAAATTCAAACAATCGTAGGAGAAGGTAATTTCTCTACAAATATCGCAGATTTGTACACCTACGGCTTTGACGCTTCTATTCATCACGTGACACCATCTGTTGTGGTGCGTCCATCCTCGACAGAAGAAGTATCAGCCATACTAAAAATGGCCAACAAGTATAAGGTACCAGTAGTCCCCCGTGGAGCTGGAACCGGTTTGTGTGGCGGAGCCGTGCCCCTGAAAGGCGGCATTGTCATGGACCTTACCCGCATGAATAAGATCAAAGAAGTCAGAGTTCCTGATCTATACTGCGTATGTGAGGCCGGCGTAGTTTATGACAATCTCCAGAAAGCACTGGCACCTTACAAGTTTACATTCCCGCCGACTCCGGGAAGCGCTGAAGCCTGTACAATCGGAGGAATGGTTGCTACAAATGCTTCTGGAATGCGTGCTGTAAAATACGGCGGAACTCGCGATTATGTGTTGGGACTCGAAGTGGTACTTCCAAGCGGAGAGATTATCCGGGTAGGAACAAGGACTCTGAAGGATGCTTCAGGATATCAGCTGGAAAAATTCTTTGTTGGAAGTGAAGGAACTCTGGGAGTGATCACTGAGGTAACCTTGAAAGTAGTACCCAAGCCAAAGAAAATGGCAATGGTGCTTGCCGGTTTTGATTCTTTACAGAAAGCCGGACAGTGTGTATCAAATCTTATCGCTAAACCTCTCCTGCCTTCTGCAATGGAGTTGATGGATTCCACATGTATCCGTGCAGTCAACAAAGCGATCAATGCTGGACTGCCAGATGTTCCAGCCCTCTGTATGATTGAAGTAGACGGAGATCCAGATGTTGTAGCAAAAGAGCTCGTGGAAGTTGCCCAGGTGGCAAATGATCTGGGTGCAGTAGGACTTGATCAGTCTGATGACCCAAAGCAGATGGCTCAGTGGACAAACTCAAGAAAGAGTGTAATGTCTGCCCTTTCCAGATACGGCCAGGGATTGGTATCAGTTTCACTGGCAGATGATATGGCTGTGCCTATCTCTAAAATTCCAGACGCTGTTATGGCATTTGCAGAGATCGCAGAGCGCAATCATGTGATCGTAGGAACATACGGTCATGCTGCAGACGGAAACCTCCACACAAAGATGCTTTTGAATCCAGAGTCAAAAGAGGCCTGGAAGAATGGAGAGAATGCCGTGCGTGAAATCTTTGATACCTGTGTAAAATTAGGCGGAACCGTAACAGGAGAACACGGCGTCGGTATCTCTAAAGCTCCTTACTTCCAAAAAGAAAGGGCTTCTGCCTTGGGAGTCATGAAGACAATAAAAAGGGCATTGGATCCCAACAACATCATGAATCCTGGAAAACAGCAGGAATGGGAAGAAGGATGCATTATCAAGCACCTTCGTTACCCATGTGAAGATCTTTAAAACCACCATCCGGTGTAAACACCAGCTGCCATGACAATGGCGGCTGCCATTACTACAATATATGCCGGGAGGTTCCATCTTAATACCTTGTAACCGTCGAGCGGCGGTACCGGCAGTAAGTTGAAGACTGCAAGCAGCAGATTGATGGAGCCTACCAGGTATAAACCGTAGCCGACCAGGTCATTTACGCCGAACACCCGGGCAATCAGAATGAAGCCTGTACCTAAGACTAAGTTTGTCACCGGGCCGGCGATGCTGATGTGTCCGTTCTGTTTCTTACTGATCATTCCCTGGATATACACAGCACCCGGAGCTGCAAACAGAACTCCCAATACTGAGAAAAAGAGTGCTACAGCCAGGCCCATTGGAAATGACCTGAACTCTGCCCAGGCTCCGTTTTTCTGTGCCACAAATTTATGTGCCAGCTCATGTAAGAGGAATCCGCTCAATACTGCAACAAACGAGACGAGCAGGTAGAATCCTAGGTACTCTGCAGTACTGATTCCGATTATATGCCGTTCTCCTAATATTATTCCTGAAAATGCTAGCGTAAAAGCAATAGTCAGCACTACAACGGAAAACAAGATATGCCTCATTTCCTCCTTGCTGAATTTGATTTTACCATAATCCGGTGGAATATTCATCGGTGCCGGTCTGTACATCTTTTCACTCATCTTCTAATGAGTGTATAAACGTTATTGATCGCATAGCAACTTTGAAGTAGGATACATTAATCAATACGCATGCCTCAATTCGAGCATGGTAAGACTGCATTCAGATGGTGCGACCAATGCGGTACTCTGGTTTTAGGAAGAGAATGCAGCGTGTGCTCTTCTGCAGGCAGAGAATTCTCAGTTTCAAATCCCGGCGATCTCAGGCCGTCAATGGGAAAAACGAATGATTTAATCGCTTCTCTTTTCCGCAGGTATTTCGGCACTGATAAATTCCTCAAGGGAAAGACGATTTTTCTCAACAAGACTGCCGGCGAAGACCGTACCGATGAAGTAGTCGTGCAGGGAAGGGTAGTTGCCACTCTGCGTTATGACCTCAGAAGAAGAAATTTCACTCTTGATCTGAAACTTGACGGAGCAAGAATGATCTCCAAGGAGGCTTCGAAAGGAGTAGTCATACTCGCTAAAGACAGCGGCCATTTGAAAGGAAAGACCATTCCAGGAAGCTTCATCAAAGAAATCAAAGGCAACTTCAAAGCCGGAGATCCTTTGATCGTTCTCTCCGGAAGCATGATCTGCAGCGCTGTCGCCAAAGCTGATAGTGGCGAAGTGTGGACTTCCGACAAGGCTATCGGCATAAGGGATGTAGGAAAAGGAGAACTGGAAGTTTCCAGCCGCAAGTCTTCCTGGACTGGATTTATTAATGTAAACAAATCGTACTTCAGTTCGCTGGAGTCCAACGGCGTCTCAGATCTGAAGTCTTTTATCAACAACAGTGAGCTTCCTGTGACTTTATCATTCTCGGGAGGAAAAGACTCGCTGGCTGCGTACGGCCTGCTGTCCAAAACCGGAAAGAAATTTTCTTTGATGTTTGTGAACACCGGTTTAGAATTTCCTGAGACTGTGAGTTTTGTAGACAGGTTTGCCAGAAACCATGAAGAGAGGCTGCTCATTGCTGATGCGAGAGATGCCTTTAAAGAGCAGATTGATAACTTCGGGCCTCCTGCTAAAGACTTCAGGTGGTGCTGTAAAGTCTGTAAACTGGCTCCGCTGACTTCGTTGATTGAAAGGAATTTTCCCAGAGGAACGATCACAGTGGAAGGAAACAGGAGCTTTGAGTCATTTGCACGTTCAAATCTGGCATTCGTTTCAAGAAATCCATTTGTTCCTAATCAGACAATTCTCAATCCCATACGGCATTGGAGAGCTATTGATGTCTGGGGATACATCTGGTGGAAGAATCTTGAATACAACCCGCTTTATGATGAGGACTTTGAAAGAATAGGATGCTATCTCTGTCCTTCCTGCTTAGAATCTGAGTGGAAGAATACGGGCATCATTCATCCTGAACTGCACGATCAGTGGAATTCATATTTAGTCAGCTGGGCCGGCAAAGACGGCGAAGACTTCATAAAATATGGATTCTGGAGATGGAAGGCGCTTCCTAAAAAAATGATCAAGGTTGCAGAGGAGCTGAATGTAAACATTCCTAAGACACGCTCAGACAATCTGGACCTCAAATGGGTCAAAGGAGTCTCACCGTGCCTAGTGGGCGGTTACTCGGCTGAGGGAATCCTTTCTGTTCCAGGTGAACATGGTTTTCAGATGACTGCAGAAATGCTGAAGACTATCGGCTCAGTCAAATATTCTCCTGAGTTTGATATCGCACTTGTAAAAACCAAGAATGGGGGAACACTCAAAGTATTCGGCGGGGGGCAGATAGTTTCCACTGCACAGACGCAGGAGGACGCTGAAAGACTCTTTGAGGACGGTGCAAAAGCAATATTGAGGGCTCAGATGTGCACAGACTGCGGCATCTGTGTAAGAAATTGCAAATCACACGCCATTAACTTAACAAAAGGTGTCGTGAACGTTAATGAAAAACGTTGCACACACTGCATGAAGTGTGCCGATGCCTGTGTTGTAGCCCACTACTATGACAAATTGGTATCCTGAAGCAATTCACCCTTCTGATTGGAAGTACGGCATGTCGATTCAAATGACTCAGAATAAGAAGAATGGAATGTATAGAGGATACTACGTTTTAATGGGAATAATAGTCATTTTGCCGTGGATTGTCGCTATACCTTCCATTCCCTTCCTGCCTGATCATGTACCAATTCATACAGACTTTAATGGAAACATCACAGACTATGCTGGTAAATATTCCATTCTAACTATCTCTGCAATCGGCTTAGTCTTATGGCTATTTCTTTTTGGAATATGCAGGCTTGTCAGGCTATTAGAGGAAGATGAAAAGGTAAAAACTGGAGAAAAAGCAACACTGATATGTTCAATAATAGGTCTGACAGTCTTATCAGCTGTGGATATCTGGTATGTTTATCTTGGCTTTAAATACGGATATTAATAAATCAGGTTACACATCAGGCATAATGCAAAATTGCAGATAGTTGGTTATGCAATAGATATGGTCTACAAAAAACTATATATCGAAACATCGTGGCGAGCCTTAGATGAATTTCATATCAATGCTCGCGGCCTTGATAGGTTTTGCACCTCCTGTGGCGCTAATGTTTATTTCTCTGCGTAATTACACATATCCTAAGGTAGAGAAACCATATTTTAGCGACCCGACATTTTTTGGAATGTTTGCTGTAGGTATATTCATAGGTGTGGTGCTGTACGCAGTGTCGATCATCATCCCTGGGTATTTCTTCTTGGCATTTGTCTTAGAAGAATTAGTGAAATTAATTATTCTAAACCTGCGCCGCTTCCAGCTTAAAGCTGATACGCCGTTCTATGCCTTTGGATTAGGGGCAGGTATGGCAGCTGCACTTGCATTTGGTACCATGAATGCCGCAATATCCGGGATGTCTGAAACAGGCATAGAGATAGCTTCTCTTGCTATAATGATCATGATTTCCATTCAGACAGCACTTCTAACGATCTCTACATCAGTTACTGTAGGTATCGGTGCAGCCCGCGGACGCATGTGGTCATACTTTGCTCAAGCAGTGGTTATACACTTAGCCGTATTCCTTCTTGGATACAAACTGACTACAGGCGGCTTTGATGTACTAGGCTATGCTCTTTACGGGCTTTCAATAGTATTCATATTCGTCTATTACTGGTATCTGTTTGATAAGATCCTGCCAGCCTATGTTAAAGAAGCTCTAAGGCATCTTGCCAAGCAGACTGCAAGAAAAGAACGGAGAGAACGCCAGCAGCAGAAACATTAATACTCCTTTACCTCAACTTTGAATCTGCATGGGTGCAGGAAAAGCAGTTGCGGGGATTGCCGCGATTATTATCGTGGCATCCTTGCTTTTCACTCCCGTTGGTCATAGTTTTCTAGATTATGTTTTTGAAGGATCTGCAAGGTATCCTGAAGATTCTCATTACGAGATGGATAGAAACGTCTCGGTTACTCTGCATAATGAAAAAATGACATACTCAGTCACAATTCCAAAAGCTACAGATTATGTTGTAGATGGAATCACTCTGCAGAAAATAAACAGCCAGTCTAGTCTAAACAGTTACGAAGAATTTTCAGATTATGGCATAGATTGGATTCGTTGGAACGGTGCCAATGTCAGTGCCAAGGAGACATTTACTTCAAACATTTCCTATGATGTAGATTGTTATTCACATGTCTGGGATATAGACGAATCGAACTCTCTGAATGTCGATTACATTCAGCAGAATCTCAATGGTTCACTCAGCAGTATGAAATCATACCTCATTTCTGAAAGTGGAGATGGAAGTGAATGGATACCAACGATAACTGGCTGGAATAATGGATATGTGATTTACACTGGAGGGGAGATAAGAGAATTAGCTGATGAGATTGTGGGAAGTGAAACAAACGTGTATTCCATACTTAAACTCATTTATCTATGGATTGACGACAATATTTCATACAAGGAATATGGAGGGATCCCGCAGACCGCCTTGCAGCTCCTTCACAGCAAGCGCGGAGATTGTGACGACCAATCTGTATTGTTTTGTTCGTTAGCCAGAGCAGCTGGAGTTCCAGCATGGCTGGAGATGGGTGCCTTGTATAATACATCTAAAGGTACTTGGATAAACCACGTATGGACACAGGCATACATTCCTACAACCGAAGGCGGCTCTAAAGTCACAATCGATGTTGTAAACAATAACTTTTTAGTACATACCTCAAGACTATTTCATCTAGCTACAGATATTGGTGACGGGGATTTTTTGAACATGTATTACAACATGTATCATTATACTTACAAACTCCAAGATTCTAAAATCACAACTTCTGATAGCTATAAAACACATGATGTAATTGATTCTAAGAATTTTCTTACAATCTCTCGGCCTCATCAGGGATTTGATTTTCCCACTATCTTTTCTGTAGATTGTACAAGTCTACAGAGGAAACAATTCACTGCATTTACCTAACACTCTTCTTTATTTTTTATTAATTACTGTATATGAAATTATCGGCTCATCTATTGTATTATTATCTGTTTTTTCTAATGTTGTATTATAAATCAATTATGTTTATTTTATATATGTTTAAATTTTATTTTACTGGATGGATGTACCAACCGCTTTGATGCCAGTGTTTAAATATTTTTCTAAAAAACGCACCGTAAAGTATATTGGATGCATTGATATGACTGTTAATTATGTGCGGGTTTAAGCAGGGAACTTTGATAAACTCGCATCGAGGAGTGAGTAAATGAGTTTAGATTTTGATGCAGTAAATGCAGATAAAATCTTGATTAGATACGATATCGTTGTCGAATCAAGTGAGAAGCCGGAAGACATCGCAAAACAGTATCTACCTGAGAATCAATTCTTAAGGCAGATCGCACAAGATGTCATGAATTTAAAGTCAAAGGACATCGAGAAGCATGTTAGCGAAGCTCTTGAAACATTAAGTGCAGAGGACATCATTGAAAAAGGTCTCCTTGCTGGAATGGATATTGTAGCTGAATTATATGGACGCGGTATTTACTATCTGCCACATGTGATGGTTGCATCCGATGCAATGACCCGTGGAACAAGAGTTGCAGAGGCAGCCTTGAGCGGAGAGAGAAAATACAAAGGCGTAGTAATGATGCACGCAGCTGAGGGAGACCCACACGATATTGGAAAGAATATCGCAGCAGTTCTTCTGAAATCAAATGGATTTAATGTAGTAGATCTTGGAAAAGATATCCTCGTTGACACAGTAGTCGCTGAAGTGCAGAAACAGAAACCAGATGTACTTACTGGAACTGCACTCATGACCACAACCATGTCTGCATTCTCTAGGATCTCCAGCAGACTTAAAGAGGTTGGAGTAGAACTTCCATTCATATGCGCCGGTGGTGCAGTTAACAGAGAGTACGTAGAATCCTACGATATGGGTATCTACAGTGCAAAAGCTGCAGAAGGCCCAGGTCTTGCAAACAAGGCACTCGATGGATGGGACTGGAAGAAGATCAGAGCCAACTGGGACGATATAATTAATGGAAAAGCATAAATGAGGTGATTTAAGATGGCTACTACAAAATATACTAAAATGGCATATGCCTCTGCAGACGAAATGGTCTTCGGAGAAGCAAAGAAGCCAATTTCATACGGATTAGGAATTAAAGTAGGTCAGGGCTTAGTTATTCCTGAAATCAACTTTGCACCAAGACCAGGAAGCGAAAAGAGCGTAGAGTCCCTTACAAAAGAGTATGTTGACTACATCGCAACAGACGTCATGAACAGAGCAGTTACACTTGGTTTCCCATCTGTTCAGTTAGAAAACGAATGGATTTTCCAGATGAGCAACGAGCCTGAGAAATTCGCAAAGCCCGTAGTCGCTGGTCAGAAGGCGGTCATTGAAAACTACCACGACAAGTACGGAATTGCTTGCGCTGTAAGGCACACATGCGCTGACTCACGTTTACATGAAGAGGGAATGAGATTCGGACAGGACAAGACCCACAACTATCCAGAAAAAATGATCGAATCATTCGAAGTAGCTGCTGAAGCTGGAGCAGATGTAATCTCCATTGAATCAGTCGGTGGAAAAGAAATCTCAGACTTCGCTGTTGTCCGTCAGGATATCAGAGGATGGCTTTTCGGTATCGGTTACCTCGGATCAATTGATATGGAATGGCTCTGGACACAGATTGTTGACCTTGCAAAGAGAAAGAAAGTTGTAGCTGGTGGAGATACAAACTGCGCTGGTGCTAACACTGCTATGTTCATGGCCGGCGGTTACTTGGACAAAGATGTTCCAAAGACCTTCTCTGCAGTTACACGTGCTATTGCTTCTGCAAGATCTTTAGTGGCTTTCGAATGCGGTGCAACCGGACCAGACAAAGACTGCGGTTACGAAGGACCTATCCTCAAAGCAATCTCTGGTAACCCAATTTGTCAGGAAGGAAAAGGCGCTCAGGATGCTCACGCTGATCTTATGGGTAACTTAATCGCAGCTACCTGCGACATGTGGTCCAACGAGTCTGTCGAATACCACCCAGAATTTGGTGGATCATCCGTTCAGTGCTGGCTCGGTGTAATCGGATATGAAGCTGCATTAATGAACGCTTCAAAACAGATGAAGCAGGACAAAGTCCTCAGGGACATATACACAGCTTCTGACAGGTTCAGAGGTGCAGAACCATTCATCCTTGCATACGACAACGCATACAAGATCGGACAGGCTATCATCGAAGCAGGCGACAGCTATTACCTGAGGGCAAAAGCTGCTGGTCTCAAAGCTGCTGAGTTAATCAGAGATTCTAACAACAAGGGAAAACTGAAACTCAACAAGCAGGAAAAAGACACACTCAACAAGATCATCACCGATCTGAACTCTCTGCCAGACGAGGAAGGCAAATTCGTCGACTGGGCTCTCAAAGAGTACAAAGATGTGCCTGCATTCAACCCCAAGAACTACGAACTCTAAACAAGTTCAAATTCTTGAAATCAAACCCCTTCCTTTTACCTTTTTTTCATCAGTATATTTTTGGGAAAGATTACAGTTTATAGCTCTCTATGATATATGGAGCAAACACACATACCTTTATGACATATTGCGAATTGTAAAATTTGACTGTATGAATTATGCTACACATCTTAAGATATTATCTAGGAGTAATATTTATATCTTAAAATGATCATATTTTGGGGCGATCAAAGTGTATTGTGAATACTGTCATAATATCTCTGATAAACGATTCTGTAGCAAGGCATGTGAACATAATGCCAAGATCTACTTTGATAGGGAAGCAAAACATTCTAAGTTTTTATACGTGGGCATGATACTCTCTATAGTGCCTATGTCCTTTCCCATATTTGGGGTTAGTTTAGCAACATCACTTGGACTATTGCTTACCATTGCGGGAATTGCGGGATTTTTATTTCCTTTTTCTACATCCTGGACGATTGAAAGGTATGGAATAAAAAATAGTGTTCTTGCAGTGAGAATATGTATGTTAGCAATTATTTTTTCTGGCATAATCTTCATATTATACCTTCATTAATTGGATGATGACGATATTGCAATATGCAATATTTTTTTGATTTTACTACATACCATCCTCTCTTTATCATTGTTGATTTTTATCATATTCATGATAGAGTTAACACACTATCATATCTATGTTACAACAAGATTTAAGTATAAGCGGTACATGCCTAATTTATCTCATTTAATCTGGCAGAAGTGCAGTAGTTCCTTTAAATTGCTGCGGGGTCTGCCGCCAATGTGGAGGCAAAACAATGGCAGTTAAAAAAGGCAAGGCCGCAGCGCGTAAGGTGAAGGACAAGTGGAAGGCAAAAGAGTGGTACAAACTCTACGCTCCTCGTATGTTCAATCAGGTTGAACTCGGAGAGACACCTAGCGCTGATCCAGCCTCGCTTATTGGAAGAAATATTGAAGTTACAGTACACGAATTAACCGGTGATTTCTCTAAAATGCACATCAAAATGCGTTTCAGTGTAGAGGATGTCAATGGATTTGAAGCACACACTGCATTCATTGGACATGAACTCACCAGTGATTACGTTCGCAGATTAACAAGAAGAAAGAGAACAAAGACTGATCATGTTGTTGATGTTCGTACAAAGGACAACTTTGTCGTTCGTATCAAACCCATGAGCATCACAGAGCAGCGTATTCAGGCAGCTCAGGAGACTGCTGTAAGAAACATTCTTACAGAAACACTCACAACCATGGCTGCAGATATGTCTATCTCCGATCTCGTAAAGTCTATAATCTCTGGAGATCTGTCAAGAGATCTTTCCAATGCAGTTAAAGTAATCATTCCCATCAAAAGGATTGAAATCAGAAAATCCGAGGTCATCAAAGCCGGAACTCCTGATGAGAATGAGTTAAGTATTCAGGAAAGAATAGGGCAGGAAACTGCTGTAGCCGAACCTGAAGAACCAGAATCTGAAGATGAAGCATCTGAAGAAGCACCAGCTGAAGAAGCGGTTTCCGAAGAGTCTGAATCTGAAGAAATTGTTGAAGAATCTGCAGAAGAAACTCCAGCAGAAGAAAACTAAACATAACACTAAACCGTGCCGAGGTGGCTCAGCCTGGTAGAGCGATGGACTCATAATCCATAGGTCGTGGGTTCAAAGCCCACCCTCGGCACTAACTAGTTTTGTATTAATTTATGGGCATATTCTTTGTAGTAATTATGACTCATTGATTTCGATATTTCTTTTATTTATGATATCTTAGACTATGTAGTAGCGCACTCGTTACGAAGAACTTACCTAGACGGTGACACATCATAGATTTTCTTTTTTTGTTTGCTGATATGCACTTTTTATTGCAAGCAGTATCATTATGGACTAGGTTATTTTATTTCCTTTAGAGTCCATTTTGAAATTTCATTGATATTGAAAACCCAATTTTTGATACGATCATCTGTTCATATTTTATTTTACCAGATATAAAAATAAAAAGATGACTTAGAAGTCATCAGTTTAAACTGTTTATCCAGCTGGCAATATCATCGATTACTCTCTGATCAACATTTGCTGGAGCATCATATACAGTTGTATCAATGACATCTTTCTGAGAGTCAGACTCCATGAATAAATGGTTCAGACCATCGTAGAGATGATATGTTACGTTATCTTTGTCAGCTAATGTTTCCTGCCAGAGAACATAATCTACATCAGCATACACTTGGAAATCATCTGCTCCCTGAAGGATCAGCATTGGAATCTCAAGAGCCTTGGCCATTGCAACTCTATCTACCGAATTCATGCTGTACAAATATGATGCAGGCATTCCCCAATATGCTCCAGTGTCGCCTTCTTGAATATTCTTTATTTCTTCTAACTGCTGAGTGAGTATAGCAATTGTAAGCTCTTCTTCGGCTTCACTGAGTCCAGATTGTTTAATTATCAATACGCTTTGATCATATGATATATCTTCAAAGTTACGAAGAGTGCCAGCCATTGAAATTATACCTTTCACTTCAGGGTTTTCATTGGCAATCATCGGGACCAGCATTCCGCCTTGGCTGTGTCCCAGCACATAGATTCTGTTTGCATCAATGTCATTGCGTTGAGATACTTGATCTATAATTGCATTCACATCATACAGATATTCATCATAGACTGTGAAGTTCTCGGGGAATCCAACTGCTCCATAATCGTATGCGTGCTTATCGAACCTGAGTGAAGCAATTCCCTGATCTGCTAAACCATGAGCAATGTCCTTAAGCGGGGCGTTTTCTGCCGCACCAATCGTTCCATTCAGATCAGTAGGTCCCGATCCAGCTACAAGAATTACTACCGGAGCTTTTTCAACATTATCTGGCAATGTTAATGCTGCTTCAAGTGGATATTTTGATTGTCCTGCGCTGAGTGCAACTTCATGCCACTTATCTGATGACTCTGCGTTGTATCCATTGGATTGTACTGCAAATCCTGCAATTTTGGATGCATCATCATACACAAATATTGTTTTTGTTAAAAACCTTGAGTATTCTTCATCAAGTACTACTGTATCATATTCCGACCCTATTTCAACTATTGAATCATTTGTTTGAATGTAATGTCCAACTTTTTGAAAAATTCCAGCTACAAGTTGCGTAAACTCGTCGAATGTTATCTCTGCTTTAAATTCATCCAACGTGTCTTCATAAACAGCATCAATGTTGCCTGCTCTCAATTCCTCCATGTAGTGTTCTGATAAATCAATCAGCTCTTGTTTTTCTGGAGCGACCGGCAATTCCTTGGCTTCACTCGTATCATTCGAAATACAAACGAAGACGCTGGCTAAAAATATTACGATAGCGACAATGAATGCAGCTACCGTTGCCCACCTTCCTTCTTTTTCCACCATATCACCTCTTTAAAATGCATATGACCTGTAGATATTGTAAATAATCTGAAACACACGATACTATGTTGTTCAGCAGCATCGTAGTTTGAAGACGTAGGGAAATCTATTTTCAGCTTATATAGTGTGTGTTTGCTTTTTTTAAAATCTTCCAACACGATGTATCCTTGCTCTGCTATCAGCTGTAAAAAGAATATCTGTATAAAATCTACTGCTTAACTAATTATAAGCAAATATGTCATAGCTACAATATATATTATGTATGATCCATATACTAACCAATTACCTATCGCGATTATTTTTTGACTATCGCTTTGTTGTATAGCTCTGATGTGTGCAACAATACCTGTGAAATTTATAATCCCGCATAGAGTAAATATGATAGCAACTGACATCTCGTTGGCATAGTTCGTGAATATGATTAACACACTCACCAGCGGGATTATTGTCCAGGTTGTGCACATTATTGCAATTTTTCTTCTTTGTTTGCTGATGTGCACCATTTCATTGTTTATTTCCATGGGTTCATCCATCTATCTGATGCCGGAATTTCTTTCCAATTGCGGTATACATAAAGCTTATTGTTACAGTGATGGTAAGTATTGTTATCATCGTGATTACACCACTACCTGTCCCATACTTGATCGATATAATCATACCAAGATAAAATGAAACCTGTGTTGAAATTGTTAGTGCAATGCCTAAGAATGATGTTATATTCTCAGTATTATACTGTTTAATCTCCTCTTTGGACATTGTAGTGAACCCAGTCATAATTTCATAAAACCCAATATAATACAGTATTCCCATAGCTTGAAATGTTGCACAGACTATAACTACGATCACATATTCTTCACCAACTCTTCCTGATGAGATGCCTATTGCTGCTGCTATTGGCATTATCGCTAGAATGATGGCCATAACTACAGCATTTTTCACTCTGCTTTTGATATACACGCACTCATCTCCAAATTCGTTTGTATCATAATTATACTCTTATTTATTGTTGAATTGTATATTGATTGTACGACATATAAGTCATGGTAGATGGTCAGGCATATGTCAAAGACATTTACTGAATCTCACAACATCTTTAAAAAACAAAACAAAATCTCTTGGAATAAAAGTTAGTGTTCAATTATGGTCATCGTAGTCTATAAAAACACATTTTTGATAATCGCTCGATGTCATTAAAAAAATGAAATTTTTACTGTCATGAATTATTCAATATGCATGTTCATTTAACAAAAACATTGTGTATAAAAAACATGGTGATTCATTAAAAAATTAAGATCAGACCGCCGAAGCGGTCGAAGAAGTTTTGTTCAGTCTTAGACTTACATTCCGAGCTTTTCTTTTGGTATGCCGAGGGCAAGACCATAAAGCTGAGCAAGGTGGACAACCTGAAGGCCGTAGTCTTTGACGTCTTTCTGTGCCCTGTCAAATTGATAATGAAATCTATATATCTCTCAGTTAAATATGGTGTTTAATATGGAGATAGATACAGAAACAATATTCATTACTGTTTCTATAGTATTCTTTATGGTAGGCTTAGTGTTCGTTTCGATTGGTGTATATGCGTGCAAGAGAAAGACCCCAATGTATTTCTATGCCGGAACAGAAATATCTGAATCAGATATTACAGATGTTAAAGCATACAATAGGGCCAATGGAATTATGTGGGGCGGGTATGGACTATTGTATTTTATACCAATATGTATATATCTATTTGCTCCAGATAAAATAAATGATACTGTACTTTCAGTTACTACTACAATGTGTATTTTAGGGATTTTTGCATTATTGTGGATATATCAAAAAATAGATGAAAAATATCGTATACATAATGAGTGATGCGGGATGGTGTTTAGCCCATACAATATAAAGTATCTTTTTCAAAACACACCATGTCTACCTCACAATATGATCAAATATAATTTGATTTAATTCAAGCTGTGATTCATGTAATATTGAATGTTCGTATACACATGACGACATTTATCCTGTTTTGCAACTTTACAAAGCACTTACATATTGTTTTCAATACGTCCATTTCAACTCATATATATCCAACTAATTCTTTTTATATTCTACTTCTCTACTATATTTTGTATAAAAATTCGCCTATGCACAGATGCAGCATTCATTTTTATTATCGCAATATCTGTGATTTTTTGTTGAATATACATTTCAATAGAAATTTCATTCTTTAATCTAAAAATAAGTGAAAGACCGCCGAAGCGGTCGAAGAAGTTTTGTTCAGTCTTAGACTTACATTCCGAGCTTTTCTTTTGGTATGCCGAGGGCAAGACCATAAAGCTGAGCAAGGTGGACAACCTGAAGGCCGTAGTCTTTGACGTCTTTCTGTGTCCTGTCAAATTGAAGGTGACAGAATGGACAGACATCAATGATGTATTCAGCGCCTACAGCTTTCATGTTCTTCATTTTCTCTTCTGTGAACTTTGAAGAGAGTTCTGGGTTACCAGATCTTACACCGCCGCCGGCTCCGCAGCACATCTGTTTGTCTTTGTAGTCAATTGATTTTGCACCGGTAGCCTCTACAAGCTCATCGAGGATCTTTGGACGCTCGGGGTCATCAAGATTCTTGAGGTTGCTTGGCTTTAGGAAGTGACATCCGTAGTGGACTGCAACGTTGACATCCAATGGGTTGGTGAACTTTGCTTTGATGGCGTCAATTCCAAGATCTTTGTAGAATACTTCTGCGAAGTGGTGTACTTTGGTCTTTCCGTTGTACTGGAGTCCTACTTCACTAAGGATCTTGTTTACTGCTGCAAGCTTTTCTGGGTCATTGTTGAGGATATGAGCTGCATCAAAGAGTGATCCATAGCAACCATTGCAGATTGTGATGATGTCTACACCCTGCTTTTCAGCGAGAGCGAGGTTACGAGCGGCTACGGCAAGCCATGTGTTCTGGTCGAATGATTTTATCACACCAGGTGCAGGGCAGCAGTTAGCGCCTTCTAGTTCAACAAGTTCAATTCCGAGAGCTTTGCAGACTTCACGGGTAGCCAGTTCAACACCGGGGTACCTAGCAGGAGCAACGCATCCTAAGAATAAAGCGTATTTAGCCATTTTAATTACCTCCGACAAGGTCTTCGAATCCGGTAGCTTTCAGGATCTTCTTGACGTCAGCAAGAGCTTTTTCATCGCCAAGTGTGTTTGCTGGTTTACGAGCTAAACCGAGAGCCTCTCTCTTATCTTCATATTCTGAATTCAGAGGAACGGTGGCACCGAATTTTACGAGCATTTCTCCTACTTTCTTGTGTGGAGCAGACATTACACCTTTCTCTACAGCTAAGTTTCTGAGAAGTGTGATTATGTCAACAATCTCAACACCGCGGGGGCAGCGCTCCATGCATGAGTAGCATGTTGTGCACATCCAGAGGTCGGGTGAGCTCAAAACTTCATCTTCCAAACCGAGCTGTGCTTTGCGGATGAGTTTTCTTGTCTTGTATGCAGTTAACCTTCCAGAGGGGCAGCTTGCCGTGCATGTTCCGCATTGGAAGCAGAGCATGAGGGTTTCTCCCCCATCCATGGATTGTACCTTTTGGGCAAAATCCTGATTGGCTTGATCGATGGTAACCATAGATACACCTTTTGGATCCGAGAAGTTAACCATGATATTTAAACGTAAACAAAAAATCTGGTTAGTATAACCTATATAGGTTACATATTTCGCAGCCTTTTGAGTTCTTTAATTATCTTCTCTATAAATGGATTGTTTCCAGAGTATACTGCTGTAATCTCATGGGTGAGCTGTTCTGGAGATGTGATGCTTTTTACTGACACGCCTCTTCTTAAAGCAAGGGATTCGTTTATGAAAAAGCTCAGACCCGAATCAACCAGTGCAGGCATGGATGAAAAAGTCCTCTCGATTTTGTAGGGAATATTCTCTAATTCCAGGTATCTGAATCCTATTCTCTGGGCACCGTATCTAAAATATGCATATCTTTCCCCATGATCCTCATGCAGCAGTCTGTCTTCTCCAATAGTTTCCCATTCAAATTCTTCAGCCTCAAAAAGATAAAGGGGATCATCAAGAACAATCATATCTGCAATGCCTGCTTTGAGATCTGACAAGTTTTTCTTATCATCTGATATCATAAGATTGCATCTTCCTTCAGGGTCAACCGCACTCAAAGCACTCATCAAAAGTTCTTGAGAAACAGGCGTCCCGCTGATATTGAGAAAGTCATTTTTTTCAAGCTTGTTTTTTAGTCTGTAATATTCTTCAACTATGCGCTGACCTTCTTCAGTCAGTTCAGTGCCGGTTTCTCTAGTCTGTACCAGACTTATACCGGTCTTCTTCTCGATCTGAGATATGTATCGGTTTAGAACGGGAGTAGTAATGCCCAGCTTAGACGCAGCTTTGTTCTGGCTTTTTTCTTCTTTGACAGCTAGAATGACTTCCATTTGTCTGGGTGTAAGAGCTGTACCATTGATTTCGATAGATATCGATGGAGATATTCTCGAGGCTGCCATAGAAAGGGTAATGAGTGAAAAATTTTTAGTAGCTTCCGGTGTTAAACCATCTGATGAATACTCTCGTTCTTGGAATAGGAAGTCCCATCATGACTGATGATGCGATCGGTCTCAGAACTCTTGAGGAACTGGAAAAGATGAATCTGGAAGGTGTAACTCTCCAGGAAGCCTGCACAAGCGGTCTGGATCTTATCGAAGTTATGATCGGCTATGACAGAGTCATCATAATTGATGCAATCATGAACTATGGTGAAAAACCAGGGATGGTCATGGTCCTGGATCGAGATGCCTTTAGCAACAGTGTTCATGGAATCAACGCTCACGAAGCAAATATTCCTTCCACTATCGAGCTTGGTCTGAAACTGGCTCCAGACACATTTCCAAAAGATATAAAATTCGTAGCAGTGGAAGTTAATGATGTGTTTACAGTAAACGACAAGATGACTCCAGAAGTGGAAGCTGCTCTGCCGGAAGCTGTAAACACAGTTTTGAGATTAATTAAAGAGTAAATCAGAAGTCAAGGTCTTCTAGATTCTTGACAGCTTTTTTACTTTCTTTTTCTGGTGCATGGACCGCTATATTCAGTCTGCTTCTGTCAAGCAGCCTGCCAGCGATCTTTAACACATCTTCTTCTGTTACCGCATCCATCTTTTTAAGAAGATCTTCGATGCTCGTAACTTTTCCTGTAGCCATATATGATTCTCCAAGTCTTATCATGCGCGCTTCACTCGATTCGAATCTCCGCACATATGCACCCTTCATCATATGTTTAGCTCTGTCCAGTTCTCCTGGTCTGAGACCTTCTTCTTTCAGTTTTTTCATTTCTGCCGCTACAAGTCTTATTATCTCTTCTTCTTTTTTTACATCCGTGTTAAACAATACGTCCAGGGTTCCGCAGTCTGTATATGCCGTTCCGCTTGAGTATATCTCATAGACCATACCTGTTTTTTCTCTTATTTCCTGAAACAGGCGTGATGACATTCCGGCTCCGAATACTGCAGACATAAGTCTCTGCGCATGTCTTTCAGGATCGGCAGACTTTAGCGCAGGGAATCCCATGCAGATGTAAGCCTGCGGATCTTTCTTTGGGTATACCATAAATTTGGCATTTGGCTTCGGTGCGGTTCTTTCCCTCTCTTTGGCTTTTGCAAGATCATCAAAGTTTTCTGAGGCCCACGCGACAATCTTATCCTCATCTATGTTGCCTGTTGCGACCACTGCCATTCTTGGCGGTCTGTAATTTGATTCAAAGAACTCCCTGAGATCTTCAGCATTAAGCGCTTTAACAGTCTCTACAAAACCTGCTTCGGATCGTCCGAGGGGATGATCGCCCCAGATGGTCTGTGAGAACAGAGTATGAATATAATCATCCGGGTCATTTTCCATCATTCTGATTTCTTGTATCACTACATTCCTTTCAGTATCCAGGTCGCTCTGCTTCAGCAGAGGATTTTTAACCATATCTGAAAGGATATCTGCGCTGCTGTGAAATGTTTCATCAAGTGAGGATATGTGATAACCGGTCACTTCATATGTGGTGTATCCGTTATGTTCTCCTCCGGCAGCTTCAATCTCTTCAGCAATATCTTTGGAACTCCTTTTAGGCGTTCCTTTAAACATCATGTGTTCCAGAAGATGAGCTATGCCTGCTTTTTTGTCAGATTCGTCTCTAGAACCTGTTCCTAAATATATAGCGGCTGAGGCTGAATGAGATTGTGAAATGGATTCAGTAATTACTGGAATGCCTGCAGAAGTGTGTAATAGTTTTATTTCGTCACTCATGCCTGCACTTACACCTTATTGCAGATATCTCTTTTTCCCTTAATTTCGAAAAGTAAGTATAGCATTTGCTCCCAAAATGTTCTGAGGAGTAGATATGGTTTCAGAACTTAAGATCCATGAGTACCACGATAATATCTTTGAAAGTGGAATGATGATCGTCGGTTTCCCGTCAGTCGGATTGGTCAGCTCAATCGCAGCTAATTATGTAGTCAGGACATCTGGTTTAAGCAGAATTGCTGGAATTCTTTCTTCTGATTTTCCCCCGTACACATTGATAAATGAAGGTGTTCCGTCTCCTCCAGTAAGGATTTATGCCGGCGACAGGAAATGCACTAATACTGAACTGTGTAAACAAATTGTAACCGTAGTGGCGGAATTTATGCCTAAGCCGGAGACAATCAAGCCTCTTGCCGAATCTCTCTTGGACTATTGTGATGAAAAAGGGATAAAGACTGTTGTAACTCTGGAAGGAGTTGCTAAACCCGGCTCTTCTGACCTGAGTCCTATGGGGGTAGGAAGCACACAGGCCGCAAGAGATATGCTTTCTAAATACGGCGTAGAGGAGATGAAAGAGGGCATAATCAGTGGAATTTCTGGTGTACTGCTCTATGAGGGAGAGAGAAGAGGCATAGATGTAATGTGTCTTCTAGGTGCAGCGCGTGCTGAGTATCCAGATGCCCGCGGATCAGCAAAACTTTTGGAGGTAGTTGCAAAAATGCTTCCTGAACTGAAGATTGATCCAGATCCATTGTATCGTGAAGCTGAAGAGATGGAAAAACAACTTAAAAAAGCGCAGGAGAGCACAAACCCTCAACAAAAATCTTCATTCGAAGACTCTGTCATCTATGGTTAAGCAATCTGCATCAAACAGCCGTCTCTCTGGACCAACTGCGGGGCGGCTGATGCAAATGCTTAAATTACTTGTTCTGGTTACATCGCGCATGCATCTTGTTCCGAAGAAGTTCTTCGTTTCATCTGGCTGCGCAGTAAGTAAAGTTTCAGACCTTAATGCGTTTGATAAGGCGTTATTAGAAGCCGGAATTGGAGAACTCAACATAGTTTCAGTATCTTCCATATTACCAATTGGAGCAGAACAGGTAAGTATCAGAGAATTGCCGATGGGAACTATTACCCACTGTGTTCTTGCGCAGATGCGCGGTGGAGAGGGTGAAATGATCTCTGCCGGTATTGCTTACGGTCTCCGCAAAGATGGTAAAGGCGGTTATGTAGCTGAAGGGCACATCCATGGCAGCAAAAAAGCACTTCAAGAGATCATGGAATGGAAAATGGATGAAATGGCAAAACTTCGTGGAATTGAGATGGAAAAGATCGAATACCGTTTAGAAGAATTGTCAGTTCCCATGGATCACTATGGTGCCTGCTTAGCTGCCTTAGTGTTTGTTGAATACTGATGTTAGGCGTAATCGTCTGCTCCAAGTGCTCTACAGTACAAGGAGCAGATCTAAAATCCGCCCACGTAACCTGTCCTCGTTGTGGTACAAGGATCGAGGTAAAACGGGCGAAAGTATATTTTTCTACAGAATCACCAAAAGAATTAGCCGAGGCTGTACGCCAGATCAGTGAGCAGATGAAGTACGATATCGAAAACCCTCCTGAGAAGCCGCGTAAACGCATCAGGGTCAAAAAACCGAAACAGAAACCTGAGGATGAAGTATCAATAAAAAACGCTCTTATGAAGGTTCAGGAAAAGAAAGGTGTTTTGATTAAGGCAGATATCGGGAAAGCACTGCAGATTAAAGAAGACATAGAACTTGAGGAAGCAATATCCAAAATGCTCCTTGCAGGCATACTCTGTGAAGTGTCTACTGATGAATACAAGTTAGTCTTGTAAACTGCTAACTCATCTATTTTTAATTGTTTTTGCAAAATCAAATATATTCATATGTAATAAATTCAATAGTCATAACTATTTATTATATTACAACAAGTAAATTTGTTTTAAAATAGTTTGTTTTTGTACAGCGGTAATTTTACACAATCTTTTTACCAACTGCACAAAGCCAGTCTCCCTTTGTATCAGTAATGATGTCTGAGAAACCGGCTTTCTCTAATTCTTCCTTAATTCCAGCTTCGCTGGGTATGTGCATATCAACAATGTCCCGATAATCTTTCCAGATTTCCGGGTTTTCATCACTTCTTGCTTCGAATATCAGAAGAATCAGCCCGTTGGGTTTGAGGGTTCTTTTCACTTCTTTTAAGTCTTCAATAGGGTTCGGCCAAAAATAATATGTCTCAATTCCAGTAACCAAATCAAAGGAGTTTTCATCATACGGAAGGCTGGAAACGCTGCCTTGAGTTATCTCGATTTTTCCACTTTTAATATCATCTTTATTCTTCTTTTTTGATTCCTTTACGCTGACCTCAGAATAATCAATTCCGCAGAGTTTTCCTTCAGAGGCCATCTTTGACATTTTTGATAAGGCGTTTCCTCCTCCGCACCCTATATCTAATATGCAATAATTAGGCTCAATATCCACATGTCCCAATCCCCAGTCTGTAAGTGTATCATGATGAATATTCATCGACAATAATACTCGCGATCCCCAGAAGCCAGTGGGTTTCTTTGCGTTGATTATTGTTCTTTTCACGTTGTTTTTCATTGCCGCACCTTCCTACTATATCGTAATGATAGTACATCTAATTTAGATGTTTTTTAAACATTGTGTATGATCTGTTTACTTCTCTGGCAGTTTATTTGTATTACTATTATGGATCCTTACGTATTCATGCTAAGATCAAGTTATACTGTATTTGCACCTTTTGGTCTTAGCAGTAAGTAAACTAATACAGGCCCCCCAAGCAGAGCAGTTATTGCACCAACAGGTAGCAGTACTGGTGAAATTAGTGATTTGGCAAGAATGTCTGCTATCAGCAATAAACACGCTCCAAATGCTGCTGATGCTGGAATAAGATATCTAAGATCTCCACCAACGAATATCCTAGCTATATGTGGTGCCAATAAACATACAAAACCAATCGCTCCAATAAAACTGACAACAGTTGCGGTAGCCAGGCATGAAAGAACAATTGCAACAAGCCTTACCCCGTTTACATTGACACCTAATGACTTTGCAGAATCATCACCCATTCGTATCAGATTTATATCCTTTGAAAGAACCATTGCTACGACAAAGAAAAATATCGCCATCGCCGCTACGTATGGAATCTGCCACATCTGTGCGTGACTCAAATCACCGATTGACCAAAATACCACTTCTTTAACTGCATTCGCATCTGCAAAATACTGAAGAATTGTATTACATGCGCTGAATATATATGATATTGCAACTCCGCACAATACTATCGTCAGAGGCGTCATTTTACTATGTCTGGATCCAATCAAAATAACCGCCACTGGAATCAATGAGAATAAAAATGCATTTGTTATTGTTCCAAGTGTAGTAGATACAATGCTTACGCCATAAATTATCGAGATTGCTGCTCCGAATCCTGCACCTGATGAAACACCTAATGTGTATGGAGTAGCCAGCGGGTTTGTAAGTAATGTCTGTACTAAGCATCCCCCAATAGCTAATATCATACCAGCAAAGACTGCCATCAGAACCCGCGGTGCTCTGATATTCATAACAATCAATTCTGCATTATCTGGTATTTCAAATAAACCTGGGATTATTTTATTAATTAGTACTTTGTATGCTTCGATTGCAGTAAGCTGAGATGCACCAACAGTTATTGAATATCCTATAAGTATTATTGCGGTTATGATGGATATTGATATGAATAGTATTCTCTTAGTGATCATCCTTTTTAATTTTTCTTTCTGAGGATCACATTCCTGATGTTTTGAGAAAGACATGGTATCACATTATAAAATAATAAAGCGGGATTTCTCCCGCTATTTCATTCCATTAAGAAAAATACACCTTGTTTGCTTAGGTCGTAATTTTGGAACCCTAACCATTCTGAGATGTATGTTTGATGTATGGCTACCGGATCCAGATCTGGAAACAGATCAGGATGGAATAATTTAGCAAGATATACCGCAAGGAGCATACTTCCAGTACCATTGTTTCTAAAGTCTCCGCTTATGCAGTACATATTGTTGGGATCAATTCCTGAAAATATATCTACTGTAGCCATATGTTTCTGGGCATCTTCAAATTCACTCGGATCATCACACAGATAACCATTGTTTGGTACCTCTGCATTCATCGAACCATTTCCTGAGATTTTTACAGAATGTGCAAATACATAATCTATCAGATCTGCATGGTCAGCAACCCACTCTGGGTCTATCTGCATATAATCGCTTGAATGCAGCCATATATTCTCATTAAGTTCTGTTATGCACCTTCCACCGGCAAGCATACATGCTTGAGATAGTGGATCTGATTTGGCAAATCCTCTGATATCATTAGTCGCACCAGTGACATAATGACCATACCATAGAAAATATGCATAGGGCTTTTGATCATCGGATATATTTTCAGTCACACCATTGATATTTTCATATATATCCAGCAGCCACTCTACGTAATCTTCTGCTCTTTCTACTTTATCGAAGATATAACCAGCTTTTAAAAATCCCTGAATTGATGTAGATCGATAAGGATCTGTAATATCTGCTTTATTTAATCCTAGATATACAACATTGCCATTTGGTATTGCATTTACTTTATCATCATAATTTGCAGTAGTAAACGTAAGCCAAACATCGGCCTTTGCGTCTGCTACTACCTCTACATTCAAATTAGCTCCATTATTTGCACCAAAACAAACAATACTATCCTTGTCTGGATGATTCATATAATAAAATTCACGAAGATCATATGGTGCCTTATCAACCGCAACAACCCGGTCAGATATCTCTAATATGTTTAATAATTCTGCATTTGGAAGATAATCAGCTGCAATTCTCTGGGGATCCAATGTTGTTTTTATTTTCTTTCCGCTTCCGTCCAGCATGTACATAGAGTCTGTAGTCCGATTTATTATTCCCTGCACTTTATCAATATCTTTTTGATCAATAGTGCCATCGTTATTTGCATCTGCAAACTCAGTTTTCTCCTCATCTCCAGAGATGATCTTTTTCAGATATTCAATATCTTTTTCATCTACTGCCCAGTCTCCGTTTGCATTGCCATATATCTGCAGAGCATAATCATCTGCCAACAGATGTTTGTCTTCACTCTCATCGTTTCCTGATATGATGCAATATGCACCAACTCCAGCGACAATAATAATCAGCGCTACCAACGCTGCAATAATTTTATTATTCATATGTGTTCAATTGGAGTAATCATCCTAATATTTTAAATCTTATGGATGTATTATCCAAATAATCTATGCAGATTAACTAATTATACGTACAAGTTGGTAAGAAAATGGATTTAGATGTAAATGGGATTAAATTTTCATATAACCAGATTCCAGTTTTGAACGGAATGAATTTTTGTATGAACTATGGAGAAGTATTGGGAATACTGGGGCCAAATGGTTCTGGTAAAACTACTATGTTAAAGTGTATAAACAGACTTCTAACTCCATCCCAGGGTGAAATTCTCATCGAAGGAAACAAAGTCTCTCAAATGAAAATTTCTGAAATCGCCAAGTATATCGGATATGTCCCTCAAAATGTAAGAAATGATATGGCTTCTCCAACTGTATTTGAAGTAGTTATGATGGGTCGCAGTCCGCATATTGCCTGGAAGCCAGCACATACTGATGAGGACATTGTATGGAATGTTCTCGAGAGCCTGAATATTAAGGATTTGGCGGCTAGTTTTTTTGATGAGCTATCAAGTGGTCAGACGCAGAGAGTATTAATTGCCAGAGCTATTGCCCAGGAGGCTAAGATTCTGTTATTGGATGAACCAACGTCCAATCTAGACATAAAATATCAAATTGAAGTTATGAATTTAATTAAAACGCTCTCTAGAGAACGAATGCTGGGCGTCTGTGCCATAATCCACGATCTTGACTTAGCTATGAATTATTGTGACAAAATCATTTTGATGAATGATGGTTTACCGATTGCATTCGGAACTCCTGATGAAGTCTTGACAGCTTCACAGATTAAGGAGGTTTATGATGTTGAAGCAATTATAGATAGAACCTATGGTAAACCACACGTAATCATTATTTAATTAATATGATGGTTGCAAAGAGATCTAAACTCCTATGCGCTCTTACATTTTAGATCAATTACAAACTTATAAGCTGAATCCCTCAGATGATATTTTAATAACTGTGTATATGATTCTATTGGTATGAACCAATGAAGGGGTCATCGGTCATTGCGATCGCCTCCGTGTCCAATTTAAAGCAATCATTTGCCTTTCTTTTTGATCATTTTCTATTGCAGCTAAAGCAAACTCCAACTCATCAAGCGATTTGTAAAATTCTGCAATATCGAGTGATTTATTAGCCTTAAAAATGGGGCTTAAAAGGCTCGGAAGGCTCAATTATAAGCCTCCCTTGAATTCAAATCATAAAGAACGCTTATTTTTTGTTTAAAATTCTCAAGCCAGCACTTTATTTTATAAAGTGTGAAATTATAATCAAGCGACAAATAGAATAAAAGTGGACAGGGGGGGATTTGAACCCCCGGCCTCTACCATGCCAAGGTAGCGATCTTCCAACTGATCTACCTGCCCGAGTATGACCGCCAAAGTTATCTTACTTATTAAAGCTTACTGTTGACTATCCTCTTCAAATGAATCCAGGGTAGGCTGTTTTCTGCATTTTTCTCCTGGAACGTTTGTAGGATACTCACCGTTCAGACATGCTACGCATAATTTGCTTGCTGGCATGCCAATTGCTTCTTCAACATCGCGGATAGTGGTATATTTTACACTGTCTGCAGTAAGATACTCTGCAATCTCATCAATGCTTCTGTTTGTAGCTATGAATTGATCTCTTGTGCGCATATCCACACCATAATAGCATGGAGCTATGACTGGAGGGCACCCAATGCGTACATGGACTTCTTTAGCACCTGCTTTTCGTAAGAGGTTTATAATCTTTCTCAGGGTCGTTCCTCTTACTATCGAGTCATCCACAACAACAATGCTCTTGCCGGCAACTGTTGATTTGATAGGATTCAGTTTAAGTCCCACTCCTTCTTCTCTCAGTGATTGTTCCGGAAGAATGAATGTACGTTCTACGTAACGGTTTTTCATGAATCCTTCTTCATATGGAATACCCGACTCAGCAGCATATCCTATAGCATGAGCTCTCCCCGAATCTGGAACCGGGATGACAACATCTGCTTTTACTGGATGTTCTCTTGCCAGTATCATTCCCAGTTTCTTTCTTACATCATAGACTTCTCTGCCGTCAAGAACAGAATCTGGGCGTGCAAAATAAATCCACTCAAACATGCAGTGAGCACTGTTCACTTTTGAGTTAGTTGGATATGATGTATATCCTTCGGGAAAGATCTCAACAATCTCCCCTGGTTCCACATCCCTTACGAATTGACCTTGTAATATGTCATAAACAGCGGATTCAGACGCAAGTCCATATCCTTTATCTAGCTTTCCTATGCTTAACGGGTGGAAACCCAGAGGGTCACGCACTCCAAAAATTCTATTCTTGATCATTATTACAAGAGAGTAGGCGCCATTCAATTGATGCATCACATTTCTGATAGCTTTTACTGGATCTACGCCTTCCTTTAATTCGTTTACAAGCAGTCTGATGATTATCTCAGAATCTGTAGTTGTTAGGAATGCCCATCCAATATTCTGGAGTCTTTCTCTTGTTGATTCAGAATTTACAAGATCCCCATTATGTCCTACAGCTACATCGCCTATGGCAGAAGTGACTACAATTGGCTGACTATTTTGGGCTACTGAACGACCGGTAGTTGAGTATCGGACATGTCCGATCCCATAATTCCCTTCAATTTCGTTGTAACGTTGCCCGCTTAAAACTTCATGTACCAATCCTACGTTAGCTAATGATTGGATTTTATTATCTTTGTATACAGCTATGCCTGCTCCTTCTTGACCACGATGCTGGATAACCCTTAGCGCTCGTTTTAGAGACGGAACAGCATCTGAGGTCAGTGCCATGGCGACAACCCCGCAATAATGTCCGGGCATGTCGACCATGTAATCCTCCATTAGTGCTGTTTAGCCCAGGAATAGGATCTAATCCTGGTAGTCTTGCCATATCCGCAGGAGGCGCATGTGCCTTTTACGATGTTGTATGCGCTCCTTCCGCAACGGCGACAAGGTATGTGAGACTTGCCGCTTGATCTTTTACCCATAGAGGGAGTACCTTTTCCCATATCTTCATCTCCTTAGTAAATCTGATTACGGTGAAATATAGATCACATTGTCCCCGCGCACGATTGTCAAATCGAGCTTCCTCACCACTTCGTTATTCACAAGTTCTTCAGCGTTTTTAAGCACTAAATTCATGTGTGGGTCATATCCATCAAGGATTCCCCTGTATTCTCTGCCTGCTTTTAGCTCAACGATTACGGGACGATTAATCGTCTGATTCAGAACGGTGAGAGGTTTCTGCATTACATCCACCAGGAAACCCCATAAATCCAGGGACTATTTGAAGCTAACTACGACCGTCTTACAGAAATGCGCCGATCGTAGGTGCATCCAAACGATCCATATCATAAGCAATTATGCCCTCTCTCATGCCTCTGGCATCAAGTTTCCATCCATTGATATGAGCTATCAGAGATGCTCTCCACAGAACATCTAGTGCTGAAGTGGCTATCATGCCATAGTAAGCATTTGCGAGATAATCCTCATAGCCATAGTCGTCTACTAAATAATAGGTATAGCCCATTGAGCTGTCTCTGTTATTGAGCGTGTTTAGGTAATCAAGGAATATCTGTACGCCGTCACCTTCGGGTGACAGAAGCTCTACTTTCTGAGGATCAATCTTTCCTGCCGGGGTCAAAACACCATCGTCGCCCATAATCGCCCATTCAATTTCATTATCCTCTGCCATGAATACGTTCCATCTGTTGAGAGGGTCGCAGTATATGGGAGCTGAATAGATGTCTTCGGCAATGAGTGATTCCATTCCAGTTTCCATCGTTGAAATTTCCAGATCTTTCTTTGAATATTCTCTGCCTTCAACGTCGTCTGGGAGTTCCATTTCCTCATCTTCGCAGGACATGTCTAGAATCTTGGCAAGATACTGCAGACTTATCATCTGAGGGATCTTTTCTTTGACTTTTTTACGTAGATAATCCGGGCTCCTGTATGTACCTGCGTCTTTGCAGTTAACCTCAAATTCCTGATAGACCTCTTTTGATTGAGCCAGGTATTCTCTGAGCTCATCTATGTGATCTGAGACCATATTTGCTCCTACCACCAGAGCATCTTCCCCGGTCTTTCCCCAGACTCCACGGCATGACAGATCCAACTCTACCTGTATCCTGTCTCCTGAGTACAAGTGGAACGGAAACTGTCTGCAGTAATGTGGTCTATTGTTGTATATGGTGCATCTTCTATTTGGAGCTAGAAATATGCATGGCCCTTCCTTATTCTTAAGGGCCAGAGCTGTATATCTATGAGGTTCTGTCTTCTGAACTATGTTTTTTGGATAGTTCTTTTTGAAGAACGGAACTTCTTCAGGCAACACTTCTGCTTGGCACAGGCAGCACAGTCCGCACTCCTCATAACAGGTAAACATCTTGCCTTCAAGCTCAGATAAATCTACATCAAGATTTTGAATAGACAATTACATCCTTCCCAGCTCTGTCTCCGACGATGCTCCCCTCTTCGATGAGCAGATCTCCTCCAAGCATCACGGCCTGTGGAAATAGAGCATCAAATCCTTCAAACAAGCTCCAGCCGCACTTGCTATGCAGGTTCTTAACCTTTATGGCTTCCACGCGCCCTGGATTGACAATCATGAAGTCTGCGTCTTTTCCCAGCTCTATCGAGCCTTTATTTAGGTTGAATATTTCTGCTGGTTTTTCTGAGACTGCGTTAACAAATCTCTCTAATGGAAACTGCCCCTTTTTCACCATTGCAAGAAGAACAGGAACTGATGTTTCTACGCCAGGCATTCCTGAAGGTGCATAGCTGAATTCCTGTTCCTTATCCTCGATGGTATGAGGTGCATGATCTGATCCAATCATGCTTATTCTTCCATCTATCAGAGCTTTCATGAGTGCAAAACGGTCATTTCTGCTTCTCAAAGGCGGATTGACTTTGGCGTATGTACTATTTTCAATGCTGTCCTTATCGAAAAATAAATGATGTGCTGTAACTTCAGAAGTGAAATTTGTGGCTTGCAGTGCATCGAGGCCTGCCGAAGAGGACACATGACAAATATTGACTTTGCAGTCTGATTCTTTAAGCCTGTTTATTGCCGTCGCTTCAGCTTCAGGAGGTCTGTTTTTTGCATGATCTGAAATGTTTTTTTCCGGGTCTTTTTTAATCAGATTTTCATCTTCTGCATGTACACTGAGTACTTTGTTGCATTCTTTTGCATCTGCCAGAATCTTCTGAATGTCTGATTCTTCTGTAACCAGCAGCTTTCCTGTTGACGATCCCATAAACAACTTGAAGCCGACGGCATAGTGAGCCATACTCTTAAGGTCAGATCCAGGAACGCAGCCTGCAAAAAGACCATAGTCTACCCATGATTTCTTTGAGATCTGCTCCTTCTTTTCCAGAAGTGAATTCTTAGATACAGCGGGAGGAACTGTATTCGGCATATCCAAAACACAAGTGACACCTGCAAATGCCGCCGCCAGAGAGCCTGTTGAAAAATCTTCCTTATCGGTCAGTCCAGGGTCTCTGAAATGTACATGAGGATCAATCGAGCCAGGGAAGATTATACTGTCTTTGAAATTGATGCGGTCATCTCCTTTGAGGTTTTTTCCTATTTCAGAGATCTTGCCGTTGTCTATGCCTATGCACCAATTGGCTATGCTGCCTTTGACATATGCCCGGCCTTCAATTACCAGTTCACTCATTGCCCCTCATACCTCCTGATGTCTCCGCTTGGTGATGTTTCAGAGAAAATCTCTGCTTGAAATTTGAATACTCTTGTTTCAAGGCTTTTCCATGCCTTTGATCTGAGGCCGGCTTTAGCGCAGGCATGTGATAGAAATTCTTCAGAATCCCAGCCCCATTCTGTTGCCACCTGCGGAAGTAGAAGGCCTTTGTAATATCCCTGTTCTACAATCAAGCCGTCCTTTCCTATTTCTACCGCACCCGGTCTGTCCTCCGGTGCGACTGACAGAAGTTCTGGAATTGTCAATATAGATACTTCCACCGTAATAGTTTCCTCATCAGTGAGATCATTGAATCTAGGGTCATGGCATGCACTCTCAGCAGCCATTATTATTGCGTCTGCCAGCGGGTACACAGGCTCCGAGAATCCTATGCATCCCCTCAGTTCTCCGTCTGGATAAGTCTTCAGGGTTACAAACACTCCTCTTTTTTCATTAAACAGGGGAGAAGTATTTTCCACGTTTACTTTACCATTGCTGATTTCAGCATCCACCGCGCTTCTGGCTAGTTGGACTGCGAATATTCCTTCGTCTTCGTCCATGACGATACAATATGCATATTTCTGATAACAATCTGCCGATGGCCGCCGGGCCCACCGGTCAAGATATTTGTACCTCTTGAATGCAAAATTGACTTCATGGTATTCGAATCCAACATCCGTGTTTCTGACATCATGGTAGAGCCCGTCACTTGTGTAAGAGATTCTACCGTGAGGGAAGCTGCAACATTGATGAACTCTGCAAACAGCCGCGGAATCGTCATTATTGATAAAAATAATCCTGTAGGCATACTTACTGAAACTGATTTTGTTGAAAAAATTGCTGCTGAACGCAGAGATCCCGAATCAACTCTGGTATGCGATATCATGACTTCTCCTGTGATAACCGCTGCTCCAGAAGAGCTGCTTTCATCCACGGGCAAGAAAATGTCCAGCATGAAAATCCGATGTATGCCAGTTATTGCAAATGGTGAATTGATTGGTATAGTTTCAGAAGGTGATCTGGCAAAACTGGCGCCTATTCTAATTGAAAATGCTGCTGAACGGAGCGGCATTTGTTCCGATGCTCGTTTTGAAAGAGATCCAGTCTCATTAGCTGGTTATTGTGAAAACTGCGAAAATTATTCGTATGATCTGAGGCAGACAGGGGCGGTTTCCGGTCGAGGTCCCCTGTTGTGTGCCGAATGCAGAGATTTGTTTGTAAAAGATCCAATTGATTAGGAAAATTCAATTTTTTTCAAACCCTTCTCTTCTTTTTCTTCTGTTTTTGGCTCATCGCCTGCCTGCGATGGATTGGTGGCCGCATGAGCTATGGTTTTTACCAATGTAACTGTTTCTTTCCTAACCACTTCGTATTGATTTTTAACTTCCTGAGGAACAAGACCTTTGGGTATTACCGAGTCTACTGCAAGAATCATTTCTGTGGTAGCCCTCATAACATGATGTCTGGCTTCCGGAGGGAATAAGACATTGACTACCCTTTCAATGTCTTTTTTCAGGTCCGAATCATGTGGTGTGTATGTCTCATCACTCTGCTGGTTTTCGTTCTCCACTTACATCATCTCCCGGGAACATTATTCTTAACATGCCGTCCGTAAATTCTGCTTTTTCTGGCTCTTTCTGTATGAATGTAAATGGTAGAGACATCGATCTACGGTACTGGCCTGCTTCTACTACAAGGCTGTCCGAGGATTTATAGAGTTGCACTTTTTCTTTTGGCATGAATGGCAGCCTCAGTGCGATTATGTCCTTTCCATTCTCGCTGTATATCTCAATTGGTCTTTCGGTTGTAAATCTGCTTGTCGGATCTTCATCTTGGAATAGCATATCCCCAAGATATTCCAGCGACTTCATTCCCACGAGTTCTACAGGCAGCTGCTGGGCCTTCAGCATTTTTAAGGGATCAAAAGATTCCTGAATTATTTTCATGTACTTTTCCTGTTCAATTCTTTTCTGTGCAAAGTAGTCATCATTACCGTCTGGGAGCAGCCTGTTGATGACTAAGCACTCTACAGTGAGACCATAAAGACAGAGATATGTGTAAGCACGTTTTGTCTCATTAATGACCATCTTCTCAGGGTTTACCACGAGGCGTATCGATGTTATTTCAGGATCTTCCAGAATCTTCTGTACATTTTTCATTCTTCCAATCAGCATCTCCAGGTCTTTGAGCAGTTCTTCTGACGGCAGCGGGGTTGACATTACCTTTCCGATGGTCATTCTTGCTACTTTGATGAGGTTGTGAATTATACGGTAGAGCTTATCCGAATACCATTCTGATGATTCAGGAAATGACAGTAGTTTAATGGTCTCTCCAGTAGGGGCGGTATCCATTACGATTACATCGTATGTTCCTTTTTTATGAAAATCATCTAAATAGAACAATGCCGACATTAGTTCCATTCCCGGGATCACCGACATCTCCTTTGAAGTGATGCCATCAAGGCCTTGTGATACGAGGAAGTCCGAAATATATTTTTGAATCTCACTCCAGCGAGTTTCTAATTCATATAACATGTCTATTTCGATTGCATCCAAGTTTTCTTCAACTCGTGTAGGCTGTCCGCAGAGCTCGGTTTCCATGGAATCCGATACTGAATGTGCAGCATCTGTGGACATTATCAATGTCCTGTAACCCTTTCTAGCACATTTAAGAGCAGTTGCAGCCGCTACAGAAGTCTTTCCGACTCCACCTTTGCCTGTGTATATGATGAGCCTCATCCCGTCACCAGGCGTTTTAGGGTTCAACCAATACTTGAATGATGCGGATGTTTTGGCAGTTTTTATGATATGTAACTGCTTTTTCTGCGTCGATACCCTGCATATTCGTTTTTATTTTTCAACTGTGCATTAAGAATCTGTGTTTTAGAAATTGGTGGACAGGAGGGGATTTGAACCCCCCCCCGCTTTAAAATATTTACTTACTTCCGCCCTGAGCTTTGTATGATTCATACGTTACAATGGTTGTAATCTCCTCAGGATCCAGCCTGTTGTCATCAGACATATCGTTCAGATATGAAGAATACGTATCGATAAAGTATCTGAACGTGTCATTGCCTAAATCTTTGAATAATTCAGGATAGAATATCTCTGCCACATATGCTACCTTTACAATTATCGGCAGGGAAGCATTGATATAAACCACATCCTGGTACGAAGATGATTTTTCCACATGTTCTGCATATTTGTCCCACATGGCCACTTCATCTTCTTTGATGAAATCCATTGACCGGAATTCGACAATATGCTCAACGCCGTCCCATTTGGTTATTGATTCCGCTTCCTGAAGCTTTTGGGATCCATCTCCTTCAAGTCCGCAAATAACATCTCCGCCCGCAAGCTTCGTTGTCACAGAATATCCGGAATTGATCTCTGCTACATGAGTCCCCATGGACATTGCAATGCATGTTGTTTTTTTGCTTACAGATTCAAGTGCATCGTTTATTTTGTTGAGAACTTTGTATGAGTCTTCCACATAATCATACGCTTTGTCTTTGCATTCTCCTCCCAGCAGATAACCTAGCGTCAAGGCAGCGTCTATTGATTCGATAGGGTTAGAACATTTGATTTTTATTATTGGTATCTGCGCTGTGTGCAGCTGATCTGCATAATTGCCCAATGCAGAATCATTTAGACATAGAATCGCACCTATTCCACCTTCTGAACTTAGTTTCGAATCTATTTCAACAATACTTGAGTATGAAGCTGCAGTTATGGCTCTGCTGCCGTCAAGTTTCTTTGAAAAACCGTTATCCATTATACTCTGGGCAACTTCATATTCAGAAGATATGTACCCCGCCACTTTCTTTTCTCCGTTTATGTATATAAGAATCGGCAGCATTTCTGAATTAATGGATATGATATTTTTCAAGGGAACTTGAACCTTTACTTTGTTGTTTTCTTGATCAACTACAATTGCTTCTGTTTCTTTACCATTGATCAATTTGTTAACAATTTCCAAGTCTTTTTCATCTACCGCGCCATCATCATTCGCATCTGCGAATTTATATGCATCTTGACTGTATTTTCCGTCAATTATGCCTTGAATGATCTCTGTATCTTCAGAGTCCAGATAATTGTCTTCATTGGCATTGCCCATTATTGATAAAGCAACATCATAATCAACGCTGTTTTTCTTATCGTCACCGCTGTTTAAGCCGATTACCGCATATGCGGCACCAACTATTATCACGACAAGGATAACAGCCACTGCAGCTATCATCTTCTTATTCATAGTATCACTTGGATATATTATCCTATATTGTATGCAAATCATATTATTTAACCAATTACTTTTTAAAATAGGCTTAATAAGACAACTTATAAATAGACGCAGAATGTTGGATAATTAATCCAATCATGATGGAAAATAGCATTCTGAAAGAGTATCACGCTGTTGCAGCCAAGAGAGCGTTGCTGATCATAGTTTTCGTATTGTTGACAGTAACTGTCGCAATACTCTCATGTGCCGTTGGTACGCATACCTCATTCTTTGACGCATATCAAATCATACTCGATCACCTGCTGGGTGCAGAATATCCATTAAGATCTCCAGAATGGTGGAACGATTTCTACATCTTTGACGGAATTTTGCCGTGTGTGGTTATGTCCATTATTGCAGGTGCAGGGCTTGCTCTGGGCGGAACTGTAATGCAGAGTATGATGGGCAACCCTCTTGCTGATCCATATACTACAGGAATCTCCTCAGGTGCTTGTCTTGGAGCCGTATCTGCTTTAATTGTTGGTTTCTCATTTTCTTCAATAGCCGGGGAATACGGCATAATCTCGAGCTCCTTTGTATGTGCGCTGATTCCTGCGATTGTTGTAATTCTGATAACAAAATACGTTAACAGCTCACCCTCTACTATGATCCTCGTAGGTACGGCAATCTCTTATTTTTTCAATGCAGTAGTGACTCTGCTGATGATCAGCACAGACTCTGATACGCTCCATTCAGCATTTTTATGGCAGATCGGTTCAGTGTCTGGGTCGACATGGAGCGATATTCCTGTCATGTTTTTAACAGTATTAATCGCTTCAATTTTGGTACAGCTTGTTTCCAATAAGCTTAACATCATGGCACTGGGTGACAACAGCGCTAAAAGTCTGGGGCTTGATGTCGGCAAATTTAGAGTCATATGTCTTATTCTTCTCTCAGTTCTTACTGCAGCGATCATAAGCTATACTGGAATCATTGGTTTCATCGGCTTGATTTCGCCGCATCTGGCAAGGTTCCTTATAGGCGGAGACAACAAATTCGTTGTACCTCTTTCTATGGCGGTAGGTGCATTTACACTTGTATTCGCGGATGCACTTTCTCGTTCTCTTCTGTCATATACTGAGATCCCAGTGGGAGTTGTAATGTCATTCATAGGAGCTCCTGTATTCTTGTACATGGTGATGAGACAGAAATCTGATAAGGAGGTGTTTTAATCTCCGTTCTTCAAGGGCACCTTATTGAAATCTATCGAAAATCAAACTCTCTAAAACTGCTGTTTATAATAATCTGTGTACTGTCGTGTCTTATAGCGTTCATATTTACTTTATCTGTAGGAATTTATCACACAACTTTCTCTGAAGCACTAAATATTATTCTGGATCATCTACAAAATAGTATCAGCGATCCTCGTGTAGATGACATCGTATGGTCACGTGTTCCCAGTGCATTAGCTGCAGTTATTGCCGGAGCAGGCCTGGCCGTCGGTGGTTGCGTCATGCAGACAATGCTGCGCAATCCTCTTGCTGATCCCTACACAATGGGTGTGTCTTCAGGCGCGTCTCTCGGCGCATCATTGGGCATTGTATATGGTCTCTTTATATTCCCAAATCTTTCTTATGACACATCACTTGTACTCAATGCATTTGTCTTTTCATTAATTCCAGTGTTTGTAGTAGTTGCAATTTCCCGAAAAAAGAACATAACACCTACAAAGATGATCCTATCTGGAATAGCTGTAATGTATGTTTTTTCTGCAATTACTTCTCTACTCATGGTTACCGCAGATCCTGAGAATCTGTCAGAGGCCTATGCGTGGAGGGTCGGGACTCTGGCATTCATCAACTGGAATGATCTGCCGGTAATGTCAGGAGTTACCATAGCTGCCATATTGGTTCTGTGGATCGGTCATCGTAAACTTAACATTATGACGTCTGGTGAACGAACTTCGCAGAGTCTCGGTGTAAACTCCCAGAAACATATGATCCTGAGCATGACTATAATCTCTCTCATGACTGCAGCAATTGTCAGCTTTACTGGGACAATTGGATTTATTGGCTTAATCGGACCGCACATAGCCAGAATTTTTGTCGGTTCAAATACAAAATATCTGATTCCAGCATCGGCAGTGTTTGGTGCTTTGTTTCTGCTCATTGCAAATACATTTGCTAAAGTTGCAGGTGAAATGGGATTGCCAGTTGGTGTAATCAGTGCATTAGTTGGTTGTCCATTATTCATATTTATTTTAATAAAAACTAGAAAAAATGCATGGTGAGGTGATATTGTGAAAATATTTGTTGATGAGATAAGCTTTGGGTACTCCAGTGTAGACGTTTTAAAAGACATATCTCTTGAGATAAATGACCCGCAGTTAGTTTCCATAATCGGTCCCAATGGTGTTGGAAAATCTACGTTTATTCACTGTTTGAATAAAATTCTCTCTCCAACTTCGGGAACTGTCTTAATTGATGATAAAAACATAGAAAACATATCAATCAAGGATCTAGCAAAATTGGTGGGATATGTTCCATATTCTGCTAACGATACCTTTCCTCTTTCTGTTACGGACACGGTTTTAATGGGAAGGCATCCGCACGGCACATGGAAATCTCTTAACAGCGACTTAAAAAAAGTAGAGGAAGTGTTAGTATTGTTGGGAATAGAGCATCTCGCGATGCGTCCCTTTAATGAACTCTCTGCAGGACAGCATCAAAAGGTAATGCTTGCCAGAGGCCTTGTGCAGGAACCGAAAATTCTTCTTTTAGATGAACCAACTTCAAATCTTGACATCAAACACCAGATAGAAGTCACTCGTATGCTGAAAGAACTGTCCAGGTTGAAGAACATGATCATAATCATGATCAGCCACGATCTCAACATTGCTGCAAAATACTCAGATAACATGATCTTAATGTCGAAAGGAAAAATACATTCCGTGGGAAAGCCGCACGAAGTCATTACTGAATCAAATCTGCGTGAAATCTATAACATTTCATCAAGGATAATTGATGATCATGGTCGACCGCATGTCATTCTTGAGGATGACGATGATGAAGAAACCATCCCTCTTTGCGATACAGCTTATGTTTCTTCAGGAAGTATAATCAACGAATCTATAAAATTAGAGGGCGCGGGTGTAGAAAAAGTCCGATCTGGTTAAGGCTGACCGATAGAAAGAAATATAAGTAACAAAGCGTTGAAGGCAGTAGTATCGCATGATTTCTAATCATGTGGTATGTTGAATCCGTGGGCTCGTGGCTTAGCCTGGATATAGCACTGGCCTTCTAAGTCAGTGGTCGGGGGTTCGAATCCCCCCGAGCTCGCCATTCAAACAAAAGCTTCATATCTAACTACCGGTTCACGGTGGAAATAAATTAGGAGATTCACGATGAAACGAAGTTCACGCGCTTGGAAAAAGCGGGGTAAACAGAGATGGAAATGGCGCAAAAAGAAAATGAGGCGCCGAAAGAGGCAACAAAGGATGCGTAAAGCATAATGCTGAACCCTGGGGGTATGGGGTAACACGGCATCCTCGCGGGCTCCAGTTATCGAGAATGACTGCGAACGGGTTTGCTGACCGGTGATGACTAACTGGAGCGCTGACTCGTTAATTCGCATGGGGTCGCTCCCCATGTGGTGGAAACCCGCTGATCTGGGTTCAAATCCCAGTGCCCCCACTTAACGCATCAATTGTTGTATCTTTGTATTGACCACCTAAACTTTTTAAGCTAGTCACTGAAACGCTGTATATATGGCCCGGTTGGGGTAGCCTGGCATCCTGTGGGACTGTGGATCCCTAGACTCGAGTTCAAATCTCGGACCGGGCCCCTTAATTACAGTTTCTTAAGTACTGTGTTTTGCATTTCTTTTCATTTATCTGATTTTCAAACAGTGGCAGGTACATCATTTTTAATTATATCCAGTCTGTATCTCCCAGAGTTATATGACACTTAATGTACTCGTTTTTTAGCATTTTTTTAATATTATCATCCAGATCTGGTCCTTTCCAGATCATGCTCATTTTTATGTCTCCAGTGTATCTTTCTTCCACAAGGAATCCTGCTGCAGACATTCTCCTGCCATACGGGTGTTCATTCGGTAAAAGACATAACAAGCTGCATGCTTCTGTTTCTGTAGCATATTGTATTGCTTTTACAATCAAAGAATCCAGAGCTTTAGTATCCTTAGGAGATATGAGCAGGTCGGCTATGGAGGCATCATTTCCCCTTCTTCCAATTATAATATACCCGACAAGCTCTTTGTTTCTTCTTGCGCAGAATGCTTTGAACTGCCCAGCTCTTGGATCAAGATATCTCCAATTGAGGTTACCGGGGCGTCTAGCCGCAATAAGATCAAAATTCTTGGAACATTTTTCAAAAAATTCTTGAAATTCCTTTCCAAATTCCGTTATCTCTTCAATTTCTATGTCTGGTGATGACGAAACCTTTCTCATTGATTTGATTGCTGAGTAAGCTATCCGTTTAGCCTTGCCCACGCTGCCCTGGAAAAATTCGTCTAAGTCTATCACACATCTAAATTGAATGAATTTCAAAGGTACGATTTCAAACCCTCTTTTTTCTAAGCTTACATAGGATGATGCTTTATTGGGAAACCCATAATCCAATTTCACGCCCAGATCTTCTTTTATGCTGTCTCTGCAGTCTGACACTCTGCTTATTAATCCCTTTCCTCTGAATTCAGGGCTGGTGCAGAGGTCGGTTCCCTGAGCCGAGAGGGTAGGCTTTCCCCGCAGAATAATTTCAGACGGTATCGAGGCAGCAGCTGAGATCAAGTTATTGTTGCATTCTGCTATGCAGACAGCAGCTTTACTTACCGGATTATCCAGATATTTCCATTTCCAATGCTCAGTTGGTACAACTCCCCTCGGAGCTCTCCATCCCATGTACATTTCTAAAAAAGGGACTATTTTCTCCTCATCCCCAAGACGATAGGGTCTTACGAAAATCTCTTCATTGATTGTTTTATCGGACATCTGCAGAATCCCGGATAGTTTCTGCAACATGTTGGATATATACCAACCGGCAAGAGGTTATAGCACGTTGTTATTTGCTATCCCGAATGAGCTACGAAGGTCCACTTGAGAAAATAGATGATTTCCGCTGGAAGATTCCGCGCGATTATAAATCCGGAATGAATACTGATGCAGTCATATATTCTGGAGGTGAAATGCTCCAGGCACTGAGAGAAGACGATGCACCAGAGCAGGCCGCAAATGTTTCATGTCTGCCGGGTATTGTAGGCAACTCTTTGGCAATGCCAGATATTCACTGGGGATATGGTTTTCCCATCGGAGGAGTTGCGGCTATGGATGCTGACGAGGGTGTAATCTCTCCAGGTGGAATTGGGTTCGATATAAATTGTGGAGTCAGGCTGGTACGCACAGATCTGGAGATTGCGGATGTCCAGCCACATATCAAAGAGTTAATCTCTACGCTTTTCAAAAACGTTCCTTCCGGAGTAGGTTCTGAAGGTCTCATCAATCTCACCAAAAGCCAGATTGATGAGGTATTGCTAGAAGGTGGAGAATGGGCAGTTAGAAATGGTTATGGCTGGGATGAAGATCTGCTTGTTACCGAAGAAGAAGGCAGAATGAAGAATGCTGACCCTTCCAAGGTAAGCGACAAATCAAGAAAAAGAGGGATTCCCCAGCTTGGTTCACTGGGCTCTGGAAATCACTTCCTCGAAGTCGATTATGTCGAGGACATTTTTGATGAGGATGCTGCTAAAGCCTTCGGGCTCAGAAAAGGCCAGATAACTGTAACTGTTCACTGCGGCTCCAGAGGCTGCGGTCATCAGATCGCAACGGATTATCTGCAGGTAATGGAAAGAAATGTGAAACAAGTTGGACTGCAGCTGCCGGACAGGCAACTCGCATGCGCTCCTGTAAACAGCAAAGACGGAGAAAACTATTTCAAAGCCATGGCCTGCGGGGCTAACTATGCCTGGGCAAACAGACAGATGATCCTTCACTGGATCAGAGAATCATTCGAAGAGTGCTTCAAACGTGATGCTGAAAACATGGGTATGCATCAGGTATACGATGTGGCTCATAACATTGCTAAATTAGAAGAGCACAATGTGGATGGACAGCGCAGAAAGGTATACGTACACCGCAAAGGTGCAACAAGAGCTTTTCCGAAGGAGCATCCAGAAATTCCGTCGTGCTATTCTTCAGTCGGTCAGCCTGTGCTTATCCCTGGAGACATGGGTCATGGAAGTTATGTTCTGGTCGGTACAGAATGCGGAATGGCTGAGACTTTTGGCTCTACATGCCACGGTGCCGGCAGAATAATGTCCCGTTCCGAAGCAATACGTAAATTTACTGTGCAGGGCATAAAAACAAACATGGAAGGAAGAGGGATTTTCCTGAAATCAGCTACCAAGGATGGAATCCTCGAGGAAGCTCCAGATGCTTACAAAAGCATTGAAAACGTCATCGACGTAGTTGCCGGAGCCGGACTCTCCAAGAAGGTAGCCAAACTAGTGCCATTAGGCGTCATGAAGGGTTAATCAAACAGAACCTTGGCTGCAGCTTTCCTAACATCTTCCACGTAGCGCTGCGGGGAGGAAACCAGGAATGCCCAGTCATGGACACTTCTTGCCTGAATTGCTCTTGCCAGCGGGCTGTATTTTGATAAGGTTCTCACACGCCCGTTATCAAGAACTGGCACGTCAGTCTTGCCGATCGTGAGCTCCTCCAAAAGGATTGACTTGCTCGGAATATCTAACGTAACATCCGAATGAGAAACTCCAGCTCTGTCGGCAATTTCAATCTCTTTCTGCTTTCTTTTCTTGTAGTCTGCAACTTCAATGAGCCTTTTTCTCTGCTCATCATCAAGCGATGATGCTGTCTCGCTTAGAGCTTTTTTGTATAATCTGCGGTAATTAAGCAGAGTCATAATCCTCTGTGAATCTTCGTTAGTGTTTTCAAGTGCTAAACTAAGCGCCGAGTCTGTATTCAGATGTGCATCATTTAGAATCGATGGTGGAACGGCATCTATTGCTTTGCAAAGCATCATTTCGGCAATTCTCACAGTTTTATGAAAATAAACTGAGGTGTACATTAAAGAACGAGCCACCATCAGACCTTCTACTGCTACCAGGCCGCTTTTATGTATCGCTAGACCGCCATGAGCTATTGCTACAGTTTGCATCAGTCTATCCACATCGATAGTTCCATGTGCTACTCCTGTGTAATAAGCATCTCTCTGAAGATAGTCCATCTGATCTACGTCCAGCGGTCCAGAGATTATATTCTCGAGATACCTCTTTTCTCCAAAGCTTCCCTGACCATTTTCTAAATCAAAATGTGTCTGGCCGTTAGGCGACTCTTTGCTTGATGTAGAAATGAGACTACAGACTTCCTCTGCAGATATTCCTTCATTTTCCAATACCTCAGCAATTGGAGCAATTTCGCCCATTATCTTTGTATATCTTTCCGGCACGAATGGAATCTTTCCCATGATGATATCGCATGTCGTATTCATATGGTCCATTCCAGTGATATTTTCGATCACTTCTTCCAATGTATGAGAATATGGTGCATGTCCTAAGTCGTGAAGCATTGCGGCTGCACAGACAGTATTAGTATCTTCTTTGGTGAGTTCGAGAGCTGCAGCCATATTTTTAGCCATATGGTATGTGCCAAGAGAATGCTCTAGCCTGGTGTGGTTAGCTCCTGGAAAAACATAATACGCTAAGCCCAATTGATGAATGGATTGAAGACGCTGCATCTCTGGTCGCTGAAGAAGTTCTAAAAAAATACCCTCTACCTTTACACTGCCGTGCACACTGTCATGAATGACTTTAGATGACACGTTATAAAGATGTAAAATTTGTATATTAAATGTTGGAGACTAAGCGCCTGTCCGGCGCTAAAGCGATCAGCTAAATCCCCCTTTGATCTTGCTGCGGTCGATCTTTATTCCATTTGGAGCAAGGATCAGTACGTTGTTATCTATGGCCGCAACATCTCCGTTAATATCTCTGGCCACCGCTTTCAATTCGCTGGTAATCCTTCTTAGCGACTCATGATCATTTGCAATTGGAGAATAATCAATCAGAATAATATTTCCATCATACGCACCTTGTATGATTTTGTTAAGATCTTCATATCTGTAAATTTCAGCTAATTTAATGAAATTTCCTGTATTTGCTTCACCTTCAAAGTACATACTTCCAAGGTCTAGATACTCGATCTCACCTTCGCCGTTTCCTTTTTTGTCTCCTTTACCAAATCTCGGAAAAGCCAACTTGCATCCCTCTAAACTCGCAATGCCATCATCTATATATATCTCATTCGGAAAAAGTATCAGTCTTCTCCAGCTTTCCATAGTTTGTCTGTGACATGATGGATATTTTTTATCGCTTTTCCAGGGGATTTGCTGCTCATCTGTTCTCCGCTGATCAGGGCTTGCCCCACTGCCAGCGGCACTCCGTTCTTAACATCCTTAATCCAAACAAGGTCACCAGGAACTATTTCAGGATCAGCGTCTGTTATTCCAGGCCCCATGATGTCGGCTCCTTTTGTAACAAACGGCACCGCACCCATGTCCACGGTTATCCCGTATTTTGAAGCTGGATATTTCAACAGGCCACGAACGCTCAGAAAGGCTTTATCTTCATACACAAGGCCAAGAATCTCATTGTTGACATAGATCACATCAAATTCAGGCCCTTCTGCACGGTCTACGGCAACATTCTGACCGAAGAGCTGTTCAATGCCTAAACGTTGTTTTATCTCATCTTCTAAGACTCTTACTTCCTTTTCCCTAAGCCTATGACGTTTTCTGATTCTGATTTCACTCATGTCTACACCATGATATCAAGGGTAAGCTCTCTTACTCTAGCCATTGCTCTATTGCTTATCCCCTAATATATTTTTCAGCATTGATGTCATACAGCTCTCATGCCGGTTCTTTCTCTGATCTCATTTATATCCATCATCTCATCGTTTTTGAGCATGGAAATTGAAGCCGTATCTCCCATGGCCCTCACTACAATTTTTACATTGCCGCCTTCCCGTGACATACTTTCAAACATCTCGGAAACTCTGCCTGAATCAGAACTGCAGGTGTGAAGCATCTTGATATCTATGCTGGTATCATCTTCTGCCTGTTCTGCGTATCTCTCAACTGCTGAGTTCACCGCATCTATGTCTGACGGTATCCATTCATCCACAGGAATCCACTGCAGGGTGTAAGCAAAAACATCTGGAAAATGCATTGCCAGCCTGGCAATCTTCTGCACCGCTTTTTTAGGATCTCCGCTGATTCTCACCAAATAAAGATTGGGATCCATTGAGACATTCCAGTCTTCGATGGTTTCTCCGGCATCCATTGACCTTTTGACAATTTCATCTTCAGCTTCTTTTTCCTTTCCAGGTCTGAACGAAACCAACAGGTTGTAGTCTAGCATGCTACTTACGTTCCATCATCACGGTGTTAATCCTTTTCAGTTCTTGTCAGGATCAGGTAGGCTGCCACCCCTATTGCAATGATTACTGCCGAGATGACTGCAATTTCCAAGGAGAATGTAAACAGCATCACCGCCGATGATACCGCGCCTACTGCTGACACAGGCACCGCCCATCTGCCGATCTTCACTCCTTTTCTTGCTAAACCAAGAACAGAAAGGTTTACCGCCAGGAACACCAGGAAAAGTGTAAAGTTTGTTAAGTAGGCTGCAGCTTCAATTCCGCCGATGAAGCAGAAAGCTGCAGCGACAATCATTGCTGCTGCTATCGCGGCAGTAGGAGTCTTTCTCTTATGATTGACTTTTCTGAAAATTCTGGGAATGGCTCCTTCCTCCGCCATGCCGTAGATCATTCTCGAAGTGGCGATGAGAACTATCAGCACAGTATTGGAGGTTGAGATTAGAGCGATTATAGTCATGAGCAGGGCCGCACCGCTTCCTCCTGCTGCGTAAGCTGCATCAGACAGGGGCGCAGAAGATCCGGCTAAGTCTGAATAAGGAATGAGGCTTACCGCCGTTATTGATACGGCTACATACACTATTGTTGAGATTACCAAGGCCAAAACAAGGGCTCTGGGAATATTCTTCTCAGCATTCTTTGTTTCCTCGCTTATTCTGACTATTCCCTCGAAACCGATCATGGAAAAGAAGACAATGCCGACTGCACTCAATACTCCTGCAATGCCGTGCGGAGACTGAAAATAATCCACGCTGCCGATGTCTGGAGCTCCAAGGATTACCACTGCGGCTATCCCAATAAGCTCTACAACGGTCATGATCGAAGCCGCTACGATAGACTCTCTTATTCCTTTTATATTTATTAATGAAACAATAATAATCAGAGCAATTGCTGAAATTTCTTTCGGAACCGGAATGAGAACAGACAGATATCCGCCGAAGCCGAGGGCGATGGCAGAAATTGAAACCACGCTGGAAAATATTACCAGCCAGCCGGTGATGAATGGTAGAATTCCTTTACCGAATGCTGATTCTACATAGACATACTCAGCACCGCTGTGAGGATAGTGAGACGACAGCCTTGCATAGCTTAACGCTGTAAACATTGCTATGGCAGAAGCGATTATGAACGTCAGCCAGACAGCATTGCCCGCTTCTCCCGCCGCTGCTCCGATGAGTGCATAGACCCCGGCGCCTACTATCGTGCCGATGCCGTATGCTGTTGCCCCGAAGAGCCCTATGCTTTTCTTCAGCTCGCTCAAGACTTAGCTCTTTTCAAGCTGTGATACTAAAAGAATGCTCAATTTCCTTTCAGTTCAGGAGAATTTTTTGTAAGGATTATGTTGCTGCTGCTCACAAATGCACTTTCATTCTTGTAGTGCTCGCCTTTTTCCCTCTCGGCTCTGCACAGCGCCAGCTGGACTTCCAACTCTTCTGAGCTGAAGTTCGCCACTCCCTTTGCAAAGTCCCCTATCCTGACGATGTCTCCCCTTTTGAACGCTCCTTCGACAGATGTTATGCCGCAGGGCAGAAGGGAATTTCCGTTCCTGATCGCTTCCTCTGCCCCCTTATCGATGTAAATGGTTCCGTGAGGGAACGCATAAGCCAGCCAGCGCTCTCTGTTTGAGTAGTGGGAGCTAGGCGTGAACATTGTTCCGATCTCTTCAGATGAAACAACTCTCAGGATGACATTCTCCTCTTTTCCGTTGGCAATGATCATAGTGAAGCCGCATTCCATGGCGATCATCGCTGCGTTGATCTTTGTGCGCATTCCGCCTGTGGAACGTTCATTCTTCTTTGATCCGGCGATTCTTAAAATGTCTTCTGTAATCTCATCTACCACTGGTATCAGCAGGGCATGCGGATCGGCGTCTGGATTCCTGTCATAGAGGCCGTCTACATCTGTCAGCAGGAGTAGTAAATCGGAGTCGGTGCTTCCCGCTACTAATGCAGAAAGCTTGTCGTTGTCGCCGAAGATCTCTTCAATTTCATCTGTGGCGATAACGTCATTCTCGTTCACAATCGGGACAGCATTGAGTCTGAACAATTCATCAATCGCCTTCTTGAGATTCAGATGCCTGGTGCGGTCAGAAAATGCTCCGTATGTCACGAGGATTTGCCCGACCTTTTTCCCGTATATGCTGAACGCTTCTCTCCAGGCTCTCATCAGCAGGCTCTGTCCGACAGCAGCGCAGGCCTGCTTCATTGCCACATCTTTCTGGATGCCATCAAGTCCCAGTTCAGCCGAGCCGGCCCCGATGGCGCCGGAGCTGACCACTATGCACTGAATGCCTTTAGACTGCAGCTCCACAACCTGCCTGGCCACATCTTCCAGATATGCAGAATTAATGCCGCCGTCTTCTCTGCACAGCGTGTTGGTGCCTATCTTGACAACTACCCTCTTAACGTCCAGATTTCTCATAGTAATTTCCTGTGAGTGTACTTCCTGCCGTCTTTTCCTGAGTACTCTGCTACAGTCTGCCCTTTACCACGGAGTTTGTACTTGTAGATTGTCAATCCTTCTAACCCTACAGGCCCCCGAGCATGTGTTTTGTTTGTTGATATTCCTACTTCTGCCCCCAGGCCGTAGCGGTATCCGTCTGCAAACCTTGTGGATGTATTCCACATGGTTGATGATGAATCAACATCGTCCATGAATTCCTCTGCCGCTGCTTCGCTGGATGTTATTATGGCATCAGTGTGATGTGAGGAGTATCTGTTGATGTGATCTATGGCTTCTCTCAGAGAGTCAACGATCTTTATTGAGATTACAAGATCGTTGTATTCTTCGGACCAGTCGTTTTCAGAGGCAGCGCTCATCTCGACTATCTTTCTGACCCTTTCGTCTCCGCGCATCTCCACGCCTGCCTTCCCATATTCTTCTGCTATGACTGGCAGGAATTTTTCTGCTATGTCGGAATGAATCAGAAGCGTCTCGGTGGCATTGCAGACCGCCGGGTACTGTACCTTTGCATCGAAGCAGACCTTTGCAGCCATCTTCAGGTCTGCATCCTTATCTACATAAGTGTGGCAGATTCCTGCTGCATGCCCCATGACCGGTATCCTGGTAGACTCCATGATTGACCTTACCAGCTGGTTCGATCCCCGGGGAATGATCAAATCGATCAAGTCGTCATGCTTCAGTAGGCTCTGGAACTCTTCCCTGGTGGAGAGGAGCTGCACGGTGCCGTCGAATCTTTCGTCTACAGAAATGATTGCTTTCTGAATCAGCTCTGCCAGAATGAGGTTTGTATTCTTAGCTTCAGAGCCGCCTTTCAGCAGAACCGCATTTCCTGATTTCAGACACAGGCATGAAATCTGCACCAGAGCATCTGGACGGGATTCGAAGACTACGCCGATGACGCCTATCGGACAGGAGACCTTGTCAAGAATCAGGCCTTCATCCAGCTCTGTTTTTGACAGCACCTTGCCGATCACATCTTCCTGCTGCATGATTGATCGTATCGATGTTACAGACTCAGAGATCTTGTCCTGTGAATATTTCAGACGCTTTATGAGTGCCTGAGGCAGTTTCATCTCCTCTGCAGCTTTCATGTCTTTAGCATTGGCTTCTGTAATCTTTTCAGAATTTGATTCCAATGCCAGAGCTATTGACTCAAGCGCAGCATTTCTGACATCAAGCGGAATTGATGACAGGCTGTACGATGACTTTCTAGCCTTCTCGGCGGCGGCTCTTATGGCGTCCATGTGAAGGTTCAAACAGTCTCATTAAAAAATACTTTTCCATGTTAGGATTTGTACGTACGAATATATGTACTGATTAAATTGAGTTTAGTTCTTATCTAAACTAATTATTGTCCAAATTTCGAGCGGAGAAATTACTAGTTCCAAAAGTTACACACCCCGTTTCTATGTTAATGAAACTGATAACTACAGTATTGTCGTTTATTCTGACAATGGCGTTTGCAGCTGTAATCGCAGCAGGTGTAAGCGGTATAATGAACTGGTTCAGATCTCCAGAGCCTTCCACCGTGGATAATGAAGAATCAATGTGAAAGTGTTTTACTGAAAGACTGGTGCTGTTACAGGAATGCAGTTTATGCAGTCATTTTCGATTGTAAATACAATGCCGCTCAGATAGCCCGGCCACCCCACATTCCTGTAATCCACTCCGGCCAGTTCTTTCCACATAAGACTTATGTCCCAGTCATGTGAGATATGAATATCCAATGATCCTTCTTCAATTTCGCTCAGACTTTTCAATACAGGACCGGCTATCATCTTCACTGAATCTTTTACATTGTATATCCATTCTGAATTTAGATTGGAGTTAAACCATTCACTGATGAAGTCATGTCCGAGCTTGGAGACTTCTTCCATGACCCGCTGGTCTTTTACATATGGAGCGCAAAGGCTTGATCTCTGCTCTATGCTTGCTACGTTTATATTGTTTGATTTAAGCCCTTCTGCAATGCATTCTGCAGTCTGTCTACATCTGAGTGCTGGACTATGAAACAGTCGGACGGATGAAAATCTTTTGAGGTTTTCACCCACCATTCTTGAATCAACCATGCCCGTTTCAGTCAAACCTATTGACATCTCATTCTCTAAATCAACTCCTGGATATCGTGCTCCATGCCTAATAACCACTGCTGCTGGGGTATGAACTTTATTTAGAACTTCTAGGAGTGATTCCATGATTCTTCATCCATTTGTAAGTATTAGGAAATATCTTTTTGCTTCTTGGAACATCGTCATAATGCATCATTTATCTATGCTTGTCTTCATGATGTGAATTTAAATATTGCTTCCTGCAAAAGCTCAAAACTACATATAGACAAATGTTATTCCAGTGCGAAATCTATGAAAAAAATCGGATGGTTTACAACCGCTCGCGGTCCCGGTTCTTTGAATCTGTATAATACGATGATTGAGCGTATGGACTCTGGAGACATAAATGCAGAGCTAGCCTTTGTATTCATCAATCGGGACATTAAAGACAATGTATACAGAGCAGAGATTGTAAACTCAGCTGAAAAACGCGGCATCCCTGTGATAATCCTTCCTTCAGATAATTTTGAACCTGCCTTAAAAAAGAGCAATCTGTCTGAGTGGAGAAATAAGTACGGGGAAAAACTGAGGGAGAAAATCGATTGCTATCACATGGATTTCGGTGTTCTAGCTGGATATATGCTGATATTTGATGACGCTACCTGCATTAAGTACCCTCTGATCAACCTGCATCCCGCCTTGCCTGATACTTACAAAGGAACATGGATGGAGATAGTGGGTCAGGTAATCGACAACAGCGATGAGAGCTATGGCTCGATGGTTCATATCTGCAGCCCGGAACTTGACCGTGGGGATACCATTGCCTATGACAGCTTTCCGGTTGCCCCTGTAGCGGGAGATGGCAGCAGGGATGAAAAGATACAGAATGTCCGTGCGGAAGAATCCCGAAGGGAGGCTCCCCTGCTTATGGAGACGATCAAAATGCTTGTCAATGGAGAAATCTCACTCAAAGACGGTCATCTTTACGATCCAGAGGGTAGAAGAATGGAGACGTATCCCTGCTTAGCAGATCGTATAAATTCTAAAATAAACTAACCTTATTTTTCAATCTTTTTTTCGAAAAACGTATTTTTTTATTATTTTTCATAGAAAATGAGGGGAAAATCGTAAAATACCAATCGATATTCTGCTATTACCTAAGATAGAGTTATATATTCTCAATCATACCGTCAAACACGCGAGGGACTGTCTTGAGTACATTAGAAGTTAGATGGCATGGCAGAGGCGGACAAGGTATCGTCACTGCTAATGAAATTCTAGCGGGTGCAGCCCTTTATGAAGGTAAGTTCATGAAGGCCTTCCCGGAATTTGGTCCGGAAAGAATGGGGGCGCCCATCCGTGCATTTGCTAGAGTATCCGATGAGCCTATAAAAGTGCACAGCCAAGTCTATTTCCCAGACTATGTTGCTGTTTTGGATCCAACTTTGATTGGAAACATCAACGTGCTGGAAGGACTGAAGGAAACTGGTTCTTTAATTGTGAATAACACAGCTTCTGTAAGCGAATTAAAGAAAACGCTTGACACAGACATGGATGTTCACGTTGTTGATGCGTCTAAGATCGCTCTTGAGACTATCGGTAAGCCACTGGCTAACACCGCAATGCTGGGTGCTTTAGTTAAAATTTCAGGAATCGTTGGATTAGATAGCATCATTGCTGAAATGCAGATTAAACTTGGAGGAAAGCTTCCAGCACCAGTTGTTGAGAAAAATGTGCTCAGTGTGAAGCGTGCATATGAGGAGGTACAGTAAATGGCAGAATACAAAACAACGGCCACTTCTGCAATCATCTCTGCAGGCACCGCAAAGTCATATGAGACTGGGTCATGGCGTTCTCACCGTCCAGTATTGGACAAGGAACAGTGCGTGAATTGTATGACCTGCTGGGTATTTTGCCCTGACAACTCCATAGTCGTTGAAAATGGTGAAGTTTTAGGATTTAAGCTCACACACTGCAAAGGCTGCGGAATCTGTGCGCAAGACTGTCCTAAGAAGGCAATCACAATGGTCCCGGAGGGACGTCAATGAAACGATTAGCAATTAATGGTGATCAAGCAGTCGCACTGTCTTGGAAACAGGTAAATCCTGATTTCTGCGCTTCATATCCAATCACGCCTCAAACTATCATTGTGGAAGCCTTCTCGGATTATGTTGCCGATGGAGAAGTAGACACTGAGTATGTTTGCAGCGAATCTGAACACAGTTCAATGAGTATGTGCATAGGTGCAGCGGCTGCAGGTGCCCGTTCTGTTACAGCAACAGCTTCTGCCGGTCTTGCATTCATGTGGGAAACACTCTACATCGCTTCTTCCATGAGACTTCCAATCGTAATGACTGTAGCCAACAGGGCGCTGTCTGGACCAATCAATATTCATTGTGACCACTCGGATGCAATGGGTGCAAGAGACAGCGGATGGATTCAGATCTTCGGAGAAAATGTGCAGGAAGCTTATGATAATTCAGTAATGTCTTTCCGCATAGCAGAGGATCTGAGAGTAAGACTTCCAGTGATGAATTGTCTTGATGGTTTCATCGTCACCCATGCTATTGAATCACTTCAGCCGATTGAGACTGAGGATGTCAAAAAATTCGTTGGAGAATATAATGCACTTCTGCCCCTTCTAGATTATAAAAACCCTCACACATACGGTCCTTTCGATATGCCTGAAGTTTACTTCGAGCATAAATACGATCAGGCAATGGCTATGCTGGAAGCTAAAACGGTCATCATGGAAGTTGCCGCTGAATTCGAGAAACTCACAGGCCGTAAATATGGATTCATTGAAGAATACAAGACAGAAGATGCAGACTTCGTTGCCATTGCCATGGGATCTACAGCCGGTACAATGAAACAGGTGGTAGACGACTTCAGAGCAGAAGGCCTGAAAGTCGGATGTATCAAAGTAAGAGTATTCCGTCCGTTCCCTTACGAGGAAATTTCAAAAGCTGTCAAAGGCAAGAAATGCGTTGCAGTTATGGATCGTGCATTAAGCATTGGAGCGGCTGGTCCGCTGTTTGCTGATGTATGCTCTGCAGAAATGTGTGCCGCTGACGCAAAATCACCCAAGATCGTGAACTTCATCTACGGTCTTGGAGGAAGAGATGTCAACGTGGAAGACCTGAAGAAAGTCTACCGCGCAATGATTGATGGAAGTGCACACAAAGTTAACTATCTGGGGGTGAAGAAATGATCACCTTAGAAGAGCTTCAGGAAAAACCAGACAAACTCACAGAAGGACACAGGCTCTGCGCAGGCTGTGGAGAACCGACAATTGTAAGACAGGTCCTTATGGCTACAGATCTGCCGGTAGTGGTATCCAACGCAACAGGATGCTTTGAAGTTTCAACTTCAGGATTCCCCTATTCTGCATGGAACGTTCCTTGGATACACAGCGCCTTTGAAAATGCAGCAGCCACTATTGCTGGTGTAGAATCTGCATACAAAGTTCTCAAGAGAAAAGGCAAGATTCAGGATGAGATGAGGTTTGCTGCTTTTGCAGGAGACGGTGGTACATATGATATTGGATTCCAGGCTTTGTCTGGAGCTATCGAGCGCGGACATCAGTTCTTGTTTGTATGCATGAATAACGAGGCTTACATGAACACTGGAATTCAAAGAAGCGGTGCTACTGGAAAAGGTGCTTCAACAACTACCAGCCCTGCAGGATCTCTAATTCCTGGAAAGAAAGAGTTCCCCAAGGACATCACTAAAATTGTAGCTGCCCATGAGCTCCCTTATGCTGCTCAGGCCTCTCCACATAACTGGAAGGATCTTCACGAGAAAGCAAGCAAAGGATTCGAAGCCGGAGGCCCTGCATTCTTGAATGTAATCTCTCCCTGCCCAAGAGGATGGAGACACGATTCCTCTCAGACAATTGCTATTGCAAGACTCGCTGTAGAAACCTGCGTCTGGCCTCTCTATGAGTATGACCATGGAAAATGGAATCTCACAGGCGAAAGCAAACGCATTGCCGAGGGTAAGAAAGATAAACTCCCGATCGACGACTGGATAAAATCTCAGGGAAGGTTCAAACACCTTCAAAGCTCAAAATGGGAAAACATTGCTGATGAGATCCAGGAAAATGTTGACAAGAAATGGGATGAGCTCGTCAAACTAGCCGAACTCTAAAACCTTTTCAACCAAACCTCTTTTTATTTTTAGATATTATCTTTTTTAAAATAATTTTACACATTTAAACTTAGATGAAAATACAATATTGTCTAAGTTTATTGATCAGTATTTTAGAGCAATAGCTTTAGGTTTTTTTATTGCTCTCCCAATCTGACTAGCTTTAGCTATTGGAACCCCATTATCCATACTATAATCTATATATGAGCCAGCCACAAGCTTGTTAAGTGTTTCTAAGTCAGACTCATCTATTTCTCTACCATCATAGTATTTCCGAAATACTTCTCTGAGTCTAACCCCTTCATTATGCGTAGACATTGTATCGCCTGATATTGTTTGTTCGATAATACCTCATTGAGCAGTGCTATTCCTTTTTTTTTGTTGATGGTTACGACCCACTATCGAAGAACGGCTACTTAATCAACACGTATAAATTATAGTCAATAGCAACTCTTTCAATTGTTGGATATGCGCAATGTACAATTCTGGAAGATCCAGATCATCATGATATCAAAGAACTATCTGCAATTATACGATTTGATCAAAAACCGGCTGCATCCAGATGCTGTAAATTACATACTTATCGATGAGGTCTAAGTAGTTCCAGACTTTCAAAAAGCAGATAGCCTGTATGCCGCTCTGATCAATATATAAATCTAGATCATTAGGGAGAGTATTTATCTTGTTACATGTGCATTTGCAATTATGGTAGACAAGACTATTTTTCCAAAATGTGACCAGTGTGGAGATGTGGGCTGCAAACTTAGATCCCCAGGCAAGTTTCCTCGCTGTCCAACTAATGTTTCCGAGCATACCTTGGAAGAAATTAAAAATCGTTACCAGGATGAGGACATAAACAAGATTATGCAGGCCGGTGCTGAAACTGAAAGAGGCACCATCAAGATGATCGATGGGGTTCCGACTCCAATCAGGCCAAGAATTTCTGAGATTATGGCTTTTGCCCGATCAATGGGCTGGAACAAATTAGGCGTAGCATTTTGTTTGGCCACTCGTGATGAAGCAATCCGTTTAATCAGAGTTCTCGAAGCTAATGATTTTGAGGTTCATTCAATTATCTGCCGTGCATTTTCAATTACAAAGGGAGATCTAGGAATTCCAGATAAGAATTGTTTATCCAGCCCATTGGAAACCGTCTGCAATCCCGTATACCAGGCAGAATTGCTCAATGAGGCAGAAACAGATCTCAATATCGTTGTTGGTCTCTGTGTCGGTCATGATATGTTGTTTAACAAGTACTCTAAAGCTTATACAACTACACTGATGGTAAAAGACCGCATGACTGCTAACAATCCTGTTGGTCCGTTATACTCGCCATTCTTTAAGGGAATCCTAGAGAAAAAGTAAACAAAACTTGGCTGTAAATCAGCCATCAACTATTTTTATTTCGTTTCTATGTTCTAAATGTAGTCCTATATGGCCAATACCAAATATCACACTTGCAATCACCAGCCAAATAACTTTTCCATATATGCCTAACATTAAAAATGCAATGACAGGCAGTGTTGCACCTGCTACGGGAATGCCTAAAAAGCTACTATATAAGTCAGCTAGATTTCTTGCACTTTTGAAATAGCACAACCACCAACATTCATACATTATCATCGAAATAATTGCGAATATTAACCACCATGACCACATTGACCAGTTTTGTAAATTAAGATCTTTAAATATCAAAGCCGTACAAAAAACCAATATCTGCCCCACTCGTTCAAAAATCAAAAAAACTTTATGCTCATTATAGTGCTCGTGGTCATATGCAGTTTGTTTACTTGCCCAAATCAAGTTAGGTATCAGTAAGCATAACAGAAAAATAAAGCCTACATAAGAAAAACCTAAATGTCCTATCATTACTTTAACAGTCCTTTTCCAAGATACATGCACATCTTTGCTAATTAAAATATGCAAGAGATTGTTTAATCTGAAACATAATATTAAACAATATTTGTGTATTCCATCTTTGCTTCAAATTTTTAACGTTTGTTTTGTCTTAACTAATATCACCATTCAGTCTCAATTAAATACTGCCAAGTCTGCTCATCAAGCAATGATCTTTTAGCGCATCTGCGTTGACTAATCTTAGTGATATGCTTATTCACAATGCATTTTGTTCAACATCTGATTCTGTCTGAATTTTATTCTTTTTCTTTTCAGACATAAATAAGCCGGCTAATGTGAGCACAATTCCACACACAATCATGCCCGTTATCTGCTCTCCAAGGATGATTGCTGAAGATACGGTGGTAATCACCGGAACCATGTAAATATATACACTGGTTTTCACAGACCCAAGGACTTTCAGTGCGAAATTCCAGGTTACAAAACATAGAGCTGAAGCTCCAAGTCCTAAGAACAGAATGTTGGCCATGTTGCCGACATTTAGGAATGCTGACACCTCTGGATGGAAATCCATCATACAGACTGCAGGCAGCATAAAGACCAAACCGTATGTAAAAATGATTTTTGTTGCCTGAACCGTATTGTATCCGAAACTGCCGATCTTTTTGCTTAATGTGGAATATGCAGCCCAGATAATTGAAGCAATAATCGCTAGAATATCACCAAGTGGATTCAGCTTGAGATTGGCTTCGCTGTTATAGCCGATCATCAGTATTCCAATCATGGCAATTACAAAACCTACAAAGAATATCGCTCCTGGACGTTCGTCTTTTAGAAACAAGTAGCCAAATATGGCGGTAAAGAATGGAGCTACTGACAGGATGATACCCACGTTCGATGCTAATGTGTATGTGAGTGCGATATTCTCAAAGAGGTAGTATAGAGTCACTCCACACAAACCTGCAGCTGCAAAGTACCAGTGATGCTTTTTATCATTTACATGCATCAAATGAGGGCAGATCAGCCATAGAGCGGCATATCCGATGACAAAACGAATAAAAAGAATCTCAATCGGGGTGAAATACTCCAAGAGACTTTTTGTGGAAACATACGTTATTCCCCAGATTATAACAGTGATGAGTGCTGCAATGTGTCCTTTTGATTCAGTTTTCATCTCCATTGCATCATCTCTTGCTATAATCCATTCGAAGAGTAATTACTCCTTAATGTATTAAGCGATTCAAGTCAGCTTCGTATTAATATATTACTGCCATGCATTCTCCTCTCTGATTTTTAGCATGGCGGTATGCTCGTTATTTCTCTTCCATTCATTAATAGCTGGAATATGCGGATATGGCATACATTAGTATGAATAGGATTGAAATTGCATACATCAGAAGTGGGACTTCTTTGGCTTTTCCACGGCAGACTTTGATTATCGTGTAAGCGATAAAGCCGAAACCAATACCATCAGAAATCGAATATGCGAATGGCATAACCGCTATTGTCAGGAAACACGGCAAAGCGATCTCAAAATCATGCCAATCTATGTTCTTTATGGCGCTCATCATCGAAACACCGACAATGATCAGTGCCGGAGCAGTTGCCGCACTGGGAATCATCAGAGCGATTGGACCAAGCAGAATCGCTGCTAAAAACAGCAGACCTACTACAACAGAGGTGAGACCCGTACGACCTCCTTCTTTGATTCCAGTTGAGGATTCCATGTATGTCGATACTGTAGACGTACCAACCAATGCACCTGCGCATGTTGCCAAGGCATCGGCCACAAGCGCTTTATCTCCTCTTTTGAAATTTCCATTTTCATCTGCCATGCCGGATGCGTTAGCAGTTCCCACCAGTGTTCCCACAGTATCAAACATGTCAACCATTGTGAGTGTAATTATTGCTGTCAGCAATGGCAGTATGCCTGCGCTTAATAAGTTAAAATCAAGCTGCAAAAATGTAGGTGCCAGGCTGAAATTGCTGTATGTAATGGTTGTAGGTATATCCGTAACACCCAGCGGTATTCCAATGATCGTTGTGGCAATAATGCCTATAAAAATCGATCCTTTTACTTTCCAGGCCATCAGAACTCCGGTTATAATCAGGCCGATTACTACCAGCAGTACACTTCCATTGGAAAAACTTCCAAGATCTGTAACGTTGCTTGCTCCGTTAACGACTACCAGCCCGGAGTTCAGCATGCCAATAAATGCAATGAATAACCCAATTCCGGCAGCGATAGCACTTTTAAGCGATTTTGGTATGGCTTCGATAATTCTGCTTCTTAGAGGGCTGATGGTTATTATTAAAAAGATCACACCTGAGATGAACACTATTGCCAGTGCTTGATTCCAAGTATAGCCCATTCCCTGACAAAGTGTGAATGTGAACAAGGCATTCAATCCCATTCCCGGTGCCTGGGCAAAAGGAATGTTGGCGATGAATGCCGTCAAAAAACTTCCTATGGCTGAAGCCACACAAGTAGCGATCATTACTGAAGCAAAATCCATGCCAGTGATCTTCAGCATGTCTGGGTTGACAAAAATAATATAAGACATCGCGAAGAAGGTGGTGAATCCTGCAATTATTTCTGTACGGACACTGGTATTGTTTTCTTTCAGCTTAAACATCCGTTCCAACAGCAAACATACTCCCCCTTCACACCTTAATTATTCGATGCGGTGGTACGCCACTTCATTGGCAAGCCGCTCTCATATGCCATATGTAAAATATAATGATTGCCTTTGAAAGATATAATCCGAGACTGCAAAAATATCGGGCTCTATTTGTGATAATTGTGAAAGATTCAGGATGTGTTTTTAGACAAGCGCTCAAAATAGCAGTCCATCTATGGAGCTTAACCATATATTGACACCAGAGGCATTCTCCTCTTTGCTCTTTTTTTCTTTGATGGTTACTTTAATGTTTTTTACTATTGGTTTCATAATAAATTACATATCAGCCGAAGTGAATAATAAAACGATACGCAGCCTCTCTATCTCATTCTGGGCGCTTCCTTTTTCTGTACTATTCATCATATTTGTTAATCTGCTGCTATTCATTTATTCTTGAAGCTCTTCATCTGGTTCCCAAGACAGCACACCGGTTTTTACTGCGCGTTCATACCGGCTGATCTTAAAATTAAGTCTTTCCAGCATCTCATCCACAGCCTGCTTTTGCTCCAGAAGTTTATCCCGTTGTTCTGTTAAAAGTTTCAGTCTGTCAGGAATTGTTTCATCTCCCTGCTTGAAGAGTCTTATGTATTCGACAATGACCTCAACAGGCAGTCCTGCACCTCTCATACAGGTAGCAAGTTCTACCCAGTTGCAGTCTTCATCAGTATAGTCTCTTGAACCGCCTTTGGCACGGTTGACCGGCGGGATTACACCCACGCGTTCATAGTAACGTAGAGTGTCCTGTGAGACTCCATACTTTTTACTTACTTCAGCGATCTTCATTGAGACTTCCTTTCCTTTCTGTAATCCTGTATCTTATCCAGATGGTGAATCTTTTCATAATATTTTCTTTGATCTGATAACCATGCGTTTGCCATCTGTATCAGCATGGAAATGGTTTAAAGGTGTCTTCGCACAATTTTTGAATCATGCGGTATGTTTTATCATATGATTGGTTATGTTTCCTGCAGATTTCTACTACATCGCTGTATTCTGGGTAGAACCTGCGGTACATTCCATAATAGTCGCACATTTTTACATTTACATCTCCAAATGGTGTATCTATCTGCACCAACTGGCTGTGCATAACTGTCATTTTCATTTCAGTCTGTCTGATGCCGATTGTCGTTGTTTCCCTGAAAATTACTTCTTCTATCTCAGAAACGTCACTTTTTGAACATATTACTACCAACTGATAAGCCGGACGATTCTTTTTCATGTATACTGGCAGATAGTGAACATCTTTGGCTCCGGCTGCAAAAAGTCTTTCCATTGTATAACCCAATGTTTCTCCGCTACAGTCATCGATATTGCATTCTAGCTTGCAGATCATGTCATCGTTGCTTTCTGCGGTCACGATCATTGCTCTCAGGATGCCGGGAAGACTCGTCTTCCTTTTACCAGCGCCCATGCCTACCTTCTCAATTGAAAAATCATCTGGTAGCTTGTCCCTGGTCTTGAATGCAGCTGCAAGAGCCGCACCTGTGGGAGTGACGTACTCTCCTTCAGCTTTCATTATGTGCAGTGATAAATTGTTACTGGCGGCGATGTTTGCAACAGCAGGAACGGGTACAGGTATAACACCATGCTGGCATCTTACAAAACCTCTGCCTTCATACAAGTCAGAAATAACAACTTGAGGAAGATCGAGATTATCAAGACATACTGCAGCTGAAATAATGTCTACAATGGAATCAACAGCGCCCACTTCATGAAAATGCACTTCTTCCACCGGCAGACCATGAGCCTGAGCTTCTGATTCAGCCAGTATCTCAAAAGTCTTGCATGCTATCTTTTTAGCTTCCGTGGTCATTTCTGCCGTTTTAATTATCTGCAGAATTTCAGCTAGATTGCGGTGCTTGTGTGGATGATGCGGTTCTTCTTCATATGTGCCATACAGATATTCCATGTCATGATCATGATTCTCTGCATTATCTGTTAAAGACACATTAAAATCACAGACATTCAATCCTGATTTCTTTACTGTGGAAATATTCACACTAAACCCCTGAATGGATAGACTGTGGAGAGCTTTCATCAGCACTTCTTTGTCTGCTCCTAAATCCAGCAGTGCAGCTACGACCATGTCCCCGCTGATCCCTGAGTAACATTCCAGATACAGTAGTCTGTCCATTTTAATCCCTTAGTTGCTTTCAAAGCTTCTGGCAACTTCTTTTAGATATTTTACAATCTCTATATGCTGCGGACAGTTGTCTTCACATTGCCCGCATTCAATGCAGTCGGAAGCTTTGCTGTTGTTCTTTGTGCAGTTGTCATAATACGCCTGCTGAACATAATATGATCTAGCGCTCTCCTTCTCTTTTTCATTATATAGTGAAAAATAAGTGGAGATGGGAATCTTCTGTGGACATTTTTCCATGCAGTAATGGCAGTCTGTACATGGTATGGTAATATCCTTTCTAATAATGGCTGCCGCTTCATTGATAATTTTATGCTCATCATCATTTAATGGTTGGAAATTCTGCATATATCCTGTATTATCAAGAAGCTGTTCGTAATTAGACATTCCACTGAGGACAGTTTCAACGCCTTCCAGGGATGCAGCATAACGAATTGCCCAGGACGCGGCAGACATATCTGGATGGTAATTTCTGAACAATTTTTGAACTTCCTCGTTAACATTTGCCAGAGTGCCACCTTTAACCGGTTCCATGACTATGATCGGTTTGCCGTGTTTTCTTGCTACTTCGTAACATTTTCTTGATTGAATATTTTTATCGTCCCAGTCCATATAGTTCAACTGCAGCTGAACGAATTCTGTCTCGGGATGTTCTGTAAGAATCTGGTCTAAAAGCTCTGCGTTATCATGATATGAGAAACCAATTTTTTTGATCTTCCCTTCTTTTTTCTTCTGTTTGAGAAATTCAAAGCTCTCCAGCCTCTCTGCAGTTTCGTAGTAGAGGATATTGAGATTATGCAGCAGATAGTAATCAAAGTACTCTACACCGCATTTTTCTAATTGTTCATTGAAAATACGCTCCTGTTCATCTTTTTTATTCAGGAACATCATGGGCAATTTTGTTGCTAATGTGAAACTATTGCGGTCATATCTTTTGACCAACGCTTCTCTGGCTGCTACTTCGCTTTCAAAATTATTGTATATGTATGCTGTGTCAAAGTATGTGAACCCTCTTTCCATAAATGTGTCCACCATACTTTTCAATACAGGCATGTCAACACTTTTCTCGTCTTCAGGATTAGTGAGGGGCAGCCTCATCAATCCAAATCCTAACTTTTTATCTGACATTTTATTACTCTCAGTTAATTAATGAAACAGTCTCTAAGTATTCTTTTAAATTGTTCTCTGCTGCAGGAGAACTTACTTCGCTCCCACGGATTGCGATACCTTCCAGTACCTTTGCTTTTGGGCACAATCTCTGGATATCATAGATGCTGCCACCAAAGCCGCTACCTTCATGAGTGCAGAAAGGAACTAGGATTTTGCCAGAAAAATCATGAGATTCTAAAAAGTGGAAAACTGCCATCGGCATTGTTCCGCACCAGTTGGGATAGCCTATGTAAATAACATCATACTTATCAATGCTGTCCAGATTTCCTGCTAATTCTGGTTTCAAATCATTATTCAGTTCTTCTCTGGCGATATCGACAGTTTTGCGGTAGTCTGCTGGATATGGCTTCATCGTCTTAATTGTAAAAATATCGCTGTTGGTAAGATCTTTAATTTTATTTGCAATTATTTCAGTATTTCCTACGGGTAAATCAACTATGTTTCCATTGACATAGTTCTTGTCTGCCCTTGAAAAATAAGCTACAAGACTCTTCATAATCATGCCTCAGATTTTGTTTCCCATGCTGTATGCTTGTTCCAGCACCGCATTGTCTTTCAGAACATCCCCCACATCGGTGAGGCTTGTACCGTAAATGACTCCTTTTTCTTCTATGTCTGATAGGCAGGAAGTGAAACCGCGTAAACTTTCCAGAGTTCTTTTCAGAGCTGACATGTTAGGATCAGCAGCTGTCATGATGAAGTAAAATTTCTTATTTTCAATTTCCATGTATCTTGCGCAGCATCTATCTATGAATGTTTTCATCTGGCCGCACATCGTGTAAAAGTAAACAGGAGTCGCCATTACAATTATGTCAGCATCTATCATTTTTTGTACGATCTTATCTGCATCATCCTTCTGCGGGCATGGTTTGCCTTTAAAGCAGGTTCCACAGCCCGTGCAGTAGTTAATCTTGTAATCTTTAAGAAATACTTTCTCTACTTCGTTACCAGCTTCCTTTGCTCCTTGAGCAAAACGGTCACAAAGCACATCGGAGTTCCCTCCCTTGCGGGGGCTTGATGATATTATTAACAGTTTTTTACTCATGTTTAATTCCTCAAACTTAGAGTTTGATCTAACTCAAGGAACTTTGCTTATTTAATATTTATGAATGCTTTCTTAGATGATGTAGTTATAATTTTTAGAAAAAAAGGCTGTGTAAAATATGGATAAGAATGGAGACGCTGTTATTCAGACGTCTCCATGATTGTCAGATCGAAACAGACATCAGGGGGATGGAGTTGAACGATCTCTAGAAGGATGCAATATGGGAGATACTAGTTTGGAAGTGTCTAGGCATTCTTCTATAATATTGAATGGTATATCCAATACAAATAGTTAATGGATCATGAATCCGTCAGCATTTTTGAAGTCCGTAAAATTGGGATAACTGCATCTTCATGTATCGTGATTTTTGCTAAAAGTTCGTATGATTGATCGATATTTTGATAGATCTGGTCGCGTCTAAATCAAACGCGGCCTGATTTTTAAAAGTGTTTATTAATCTTGAAGATTCATCAGTTCTTAATCTAAATCATGATACTCTCTTTCATAAAAATTATGTCTTCTGTCTTCATAGAATGATCCTCTAAAACCGAATGGTCCAGAACCTCCATGGCGCATTCTTATAAGCCTATCAAAATCTTCAGGTCCTATCCTCTCGCGTGCGTTTTCCATCCACATTTTCATCTCATCATGATCATCATCGCCAATTTTTGATTCAATTGATTCAATGATTCGGTCAAGATAATTTTCAAAAGTCCTTAGTTCTTCTTCACTCAGGCAGCTGAACATATCGCTGTAGTCAACATCTGTTTGTTGGGCATTTTCACCTTTCTCGGTAAGACGTACAAGAAGAACCCGTTTGTCATCTTCGCATGGTATGCGTTTGATATACTCTTTTTTCTCTAGTTTGTTTAACAGTTCATTTAGTGACTGTTGTCGTATTCCTAGCAGGTATGCTAAATCTTTAGTGCTGATTTCTGGCTTCATCTTAAGTATAGCAAGCACACGTCCTTGCCCCCGGCTTGTATCAGCAAACGGACCATACTCAGCATGAGCGAATATCTGCTGCTTATGTAAACTCCATTGCAGACGAGTTAATTTTTCATAAACTTCTAAATATATATTTTCCATTTTGTAGCCTCCATAGTTTCATATTTTTATTATCTTCTAAAATTTTGTTTAATTTGCACAATCTTGTCCATATTGTTTTGCCTCATTGCAACTAGTGTTTTTATGAGATTGATTACCTTCAATCCAACTTCTGTTTGTAAGTTCAAACGAACTCCTATATTCTTACAGGTACCTTATTAAACAGGTACCTTATAAACTTTTCCTACAGGTACATGTATATTGTCGTTTATCGGTTTATTTTGCAATTTAACTGCTGGTTTATTCTCATACAAAAAGATAAATTTGCTATGCTGATGACATTTCTAGCCTAATATGAATCTTAATTCTCTTAGACCATATGTTCATATGAGTTATTTGATTCAAATATTGGTAGTAAAATTACAACAAAACTTGACTAAACTAACTATGTGGGTTTAAAATGGCCAAATTTTGTCATTTTAAACAAATTTAATGTTTATCTATGAATTCAGTAAGATGTAATTCCGTCATCAACTAACCAATTACACGTAAAAATAAGAATTGTCAAATCAAAAAGGAAGCTTATTCTATTAAGCTTCCCTTGAGGTTCTAATTTAATTGGACTTTTCAAGTTCTTCTTCCATCTCTAGAAGTTCTTTCCAAGTTTGAAGAGTTTCCTGTGCTTCCTCTTCGTCCATCGTTTCGATGGCAAATCCGGCATGCACGACTACCCAGTCTCCAACGTGCCCTTCAATTAAAGAGACATTGACTTTTTTGAGCACTCCTCCAAAGTCAACATCTGCTTGAGGACCCTCAATGGAAACTATCTGTCCTGGTACAGCTAAACACATGATCACACCTCATGACATAAGCTTGATAATGGCTTCAGCAGGCTGTCCGTCACAGTCTTTTAATGCTTGAACGGCTGCTTCTCGGGAAGCACCAGTCTGATCCATGATGAGCTGAATATCTTCTTCGGGAATTACCTCTTCAGCAGGTGCAGCCGACTGAGACGCTCCTCTCGCCCTGATCTCTGTATCGCCCATCACCTGATATGTTTTTTGTCCCTTTACATCCATCATTGTGACGGATGCATTTGTTATTACATACTCTTCCGTCTTGGTACGGATTATGACTTCATCCACATCAGTGATGTCTTTGGTTTTAATTCCCGCTTGTCTCATGGCGCGTTCGATCTGGCGGGGGTTTACTCCTCTCATCATAATGCTTTTTGTGATGTTGCTTAAATAGTTAAATCTTGCGAGAAAAAATGCAGTGTTTTTAACTCTGAGGTAAAATTGTAGACAATTATCTCAAAACAGTTGCGAATCTGATGCATACAGCTTTGCATTTAATACTTAACTGGGGTATGAAAGAGGCAAAACCCCGCCATTTTAGAGATGGTAGGGTTATTGAAAGTGTTTTAGAAGAAGTTTGGATTAGCTTACGAACGGATTGAAGCACATCAAAGTCTTTTCAGTGAGTTCATAATCTCCCAGTCAGTAACATACGTCCTGTAACTGTCCCAATCATCATTTTTGATCTTGAGATAGTGGCAGAATATGTGGCTTCCCAGGGTCTCTTTCATCAAGTCACTCTTAGACATGATCTCAAGAGCATCTCCAAGATTTGCCGGCAGTGAAGTGATTCCGTTCTGTATACGTTCCTCCGGGGACATATGAAAAATATCTCTCTCCATCGGTCCAGGCGGTTCAATCTTATTCTCAATGCCATCTAGTCCGGCGGCGAGCATTACTGCGAATTGCAGGTATGGGTTCCCGGCTGGATCTGGATTGCGTATTTCAACGCGCGTCTTCATTCCTCTGCCCGCAGGAACTCTGATGAGAGCGCTGCGATTCATGTTTGCCCAGGATATGTAGCAGGGGGCTTCGTATCCCGGTACTAAGCGTTTATAGGAGTTGACTTGTGAGTTTAGGATAGCACTCATCTCCGGAGCGTGAGCCAGAAGACCACCGAGATAGTAGTATGCTTCTTTGCTCAGACCAAACTTGTCGCTCGGATCGTCGAACAAGTTTTTATCCTCGGACGCAAGGCTTTGATGCACGTGCATTCCAGATCCGTTACACCCGAACATGGGCTTAGGCATAAAACTAGCGTAGAAACCGTGCTGTTTTGCGATGGTTTTCACTGCTAGTTTAAAAGTCATAATCCTGTCGGCGACCGTCAGAGCTTTGTTATATCTCATGCCGATCTCATGCTGTCCAGGAGCAACTTCATGGTGAGATGCTTCAGTATCGAAGCCTATCTCATCAAGTTTCAGTGTGATTTCTTTACGGACTTCTTCACCTCTGTCTAGTTCCAACAGATCGAAGTATCCCGCGGCATCAGATGGTTTGGTGATAGGCTCTCCATTTGCATCCAGGTTGAATAAGAAGAACTCAAACTCTGGCCCTACAAAATATTCCAGGCCTTTGGCGTTGGCTTTTTCGACCATTTTTTCGAGTACCCATCTCGGGTCGCCTTTGAACCTGTTTCCGCAGTGGTCATAAATCTGACACAGCAGACGTGCTGTTTTCATATTGGTGCCATGAGTCCAAGGATAAATTTGGAAAGAAGACGGTATCGGCTGGGCCCTCATATCAGATTCATCAATCGTAGCGTAACCTAGGATTGAGGATCCATCGATGAAAATCCCTTCAGCTAATGCCCTTTCCAATTTTGAAGATGGAATAGCGACAGACTTCACCGTTCCAAGGATGTCGGAGAATTGCATCTCGATGAATTTGACGCCTTTTTCTTCGACTTCCTTTAAGACGGTCTCTCTTGCCTCACTCTCGTCTTTAGGCATAATCCATCGTATGACTATCTTATTTATATTATTTTCGGTGGAATCTGATCAAATAGCTAATTTTCCATATATTATTGGACAAACATCTAATTATGATTTTAAGTCAACGACATTTGTATGATTTTTGTTGCTTTCTCAACTGCTATGTCAGCCCCGCATCCGCCAGAAGCTCCGCCTGATGCAAAGTTTGGTTTTCCTCCTCCTCTGCCTCCGTCTTCAGCCAGCACTTCATTGAGAATTTTGACGCAGTCGATGTCTATGTCAGATCCACAGGCTATTGTCAGCGAATATCGTTCAATGCCGGAACCGATTATGCAGATGCATTTTTCTTTGACGGCCAAGTTGACATAATCAGTACATATTTTCTTATCCATCTCTGGAAAGGCTCCTGCATATACAGGAATTCCGCCGATGTCTATCGGCTGGATTGACTTAAGGGAGCTGTCCATATATCTCTTTAATGCTGCATCTGCCTGTTCTTTAGAGATTTTCAAGTTCTCCACACTGCTGATAACATTTCCTTTCTGTGCTCCTGTCAGTGTTACAAGTTTCATGAACTGGGCAGATCTTTCAGCTGCTTCCTGCTTAGCTGCATTTCCTATCATAAATTCAATTTCCCAGTCTCCTTCTGGTTTTGCAGAATTTATCTTTGAAATTATGAGAAAATCCACTTCGGAAGTGGATTTTACATGGATTCCTGAACATGCGGAGGCATCCACATTTCCTATCCTGACAACTCTGACCTCATCATCTGTGATTCTTTCTCTCTTTATCCTGATCTCATCCAGCTGAGGGTCTTCTTTTGATACGATCTGCTCTGTAATCTCCAGATCATCTTCAATCCATCCGAGGACCTGTTCCTGTGCTTTCAGAGCCATATCCCAGTCGACATCGCCTCTGACAATCAGATATTTTTTATCTTCGGAAATTGAGATTTTGACAAGCTCCAGTTCCTCATTCAGGCGCTTGAGCGAGGAAAACAACATATGTTCTCCTGTATGCCCTTTCATCAGCTCGTAGCGTCTTTTCCAGGCGATCTTCCCTTTAACCTCATCCCCCTCTCTGAGCATATGTCCTGGCACTTTGTGTATTATCTTGCCATTTTCCTTTACAACTTCTTTCACTTTGAGGTCGTTTATTGAACCCTTATCATGCTCCTGGCCACCTCCGCCTGGGTAAAACAGCGTCTGGTCAAGGACGATCTCATCCTCTCTGGATTCTGTAACTTTAGCAGAAAATTCCACGGCGTACGGTTCACGATGATAAAGTTCAGTTTTCATTATTTGTCTTAATTTCTAGCTAAGATATATACTTCCTGATCTAAGCAAACTCATATAGCCGATAGACAATTGTCTAGTCAATTCAGGAAGGACGATGAAAATGCTAGATGAATTGGATTCTAGAATAATAGAAGAACTCTGCATCTCCAGCCAGGGTTCTTACCGTCAAATTGCTAAGCGTCTCGGGGTACACCCTACTACTCTGATTCAAAGAATAAAGACCATGGAGGATGCGGGAATAATCTGCGGATACCGCGCCACTATTGATTATCTCAAGCTCGGCTACGAATTCATGGCGCTTGTCCATGTTTATGTCGAAGGCGATGTTCTTGATGTTCAGGGAAAAATCAAGGCAATGGATAATGTACTGGCGATCTTCGATGTCACAGGAGAATGTGATTCTATCATCTGGGTTGCCTGCAAAGATAGAGATGAATTTTCAGACATGGTGAAAAGGATAGTTGCAATACACGGTGTTAAGAAAACCAATACATACGTGATTTTGAATCTTATCAAAGATCCCAATCAATTCATTCCTAGGGTTCCGCATATCGAGTCTGTTCCTACGGAAGAGGAATGACGACCGAATGATTTATGAAACCAATCACTATAGACAGGGCATCATTTCCATGAGGAAAAAATCATGATGAGAACACACACTTGCGGAGAACTCAGGTCGAGCGACATCGGAAAAGATGTTACTATTGCGGGCTGGATCCGTTTCTCAAGAGATCATGGCGGCGTTTTATTCTTCGACGTTGCTGATACATATGGCATTACTCAAGCAGTTTACGATCCTGAATCCATAACAGCAGATGGCTATGCTGAGCTGGGAGACATCCTCAAGACTTTCAGCAGAGAGTCTGTAATTAAAGTCGTAGGGACGGTTAGAAACCGTGTTCCGGGAACTGAAGACTGTAGGAACAATACTGGAGAAGTAGAGGTTCTGATTAAGACTGCTGAACTGCTGAATTCCTCAAAGCCTCTGCCGTTTGAAGTTGCTGAGCAAAAAGGTTCAATGCTTCCCTCAGAAGATCTGAGGCTTAAGTATCGTTATCTGGATCTCAGAAGGCATGTGATGGCTGAGAATCTGCGTTTCCGCCACAGTGTGGTCACTTCATTAAGAACAGCATTGAACTCTCGTGGTTTTACTGAAATTGAAACACCTATGCTGGTACGCAGCACTCCAGAAGGTGCTAGGGACTTCATAGTGCCTTCTCGTACCTCCCCTGGAGATTTCTATGCCCTTCCGCAGTCGCCTCAGATGTACAAGCAGATGCTGATGGTCGGCGGCATGGATCGCTATTTCCAGCTGGCCCGCTGCTTCAGGGATGAAGATTCCCGTTCAGACAGGCAGCCTGAGTTCACACAGATCGATATGGAAATGTCCTTTGTTGATATGTCTGATATTCAGGAGACAATCGAGTTCATGCTTTCCGAGATGTGGAAGAATGTTTACGGTGAAGAGCTGAAAACTCCCTTCCCGCGCGTGAGCTTCTATGATGCCATGCACAAGTACGGTACCGATGCTCCTGATATCCGCTACGGTCTGGAACTCCATGATGTTACTGAAATTGTCAGGAACGCCAACTATGAAATTTTCAAGAGGATCCTTTCCAAAAATGGAAAGGTCGAATGCGTCAACGTTAAAGCCGAGTATACAAAAGGCGGCTCTGAGGAGGGCGGTGTCGGACGCAACGAAGTCGACCGTCTGATTGAATGGGCCAAGTCTCAGGGAATGGGCGGCCTCACCTGGATGAGAATGACTCCAGAGGGTCTGCAGAGCAACATTGTCAAGTACTTCTCTGATGACGTCAAAGACGCCTTGGTTGCCGAGATGGATGCCAAAGACGGAGATCTTCTGCTTTACTTGGCAGGATCTGAGATCGCCGCTTTGAAAGCCGGCGGGGAGCTGCGCCGCAAGCTTGCTGCTGATTTAGGCCTTCTGGAAGGAAAGCCTCATCAGTTTGTGTGGCTTGTCGACTGTCCTCTGTTCCAGAAAGATTCCGCTACCGGCCAGATCGAGGCATTCCACCACATGTTCGTATGTCCTGAAAACATGGATCTTTCCGGCGAGATTACAGACATCAGGGGTCTTAGTTATGATTTAGTCCTCGATGGATCTGAAATAGGCTCCGGTTCGATGAGATGTCATGATCCTGAAGTCCAGCACAGAATTCTGGAAATGATCGGCATGTCTGAAGAGAAGATTCAGGACGAGTTCGGGTTCTTCATCGAGGCTCTCAGTTTCGGTGCTCCTCCGCACGGAGGAATTGCTCTCGGAGTTGACCGTTTGATTTCTCTGCTGCTCGGATGCGAGTCCATCAGAGATGTCATTGCATTCCCGAAGAACAAGAAGTTCCAGTCTCTTGTTGATGGAGCTCCCGCAAGCGTAGAAGAAGAAAAGCTCTCAGAACTGCAGCTTCTGTCTCTCGCCGGCGAAGACTTCGACGATTCAGACTTCGAGGAATAAAACTTCATACTGCATAGGTTTAGAGCCTATGCAGCACTTATTTTTTTTAAATTTCAATATACGGGATGTATTTTTCAAGATCTGGAAGGAAAGATATGCCGGAATTAATGAAAAATAAGTATTATAATCACAATTCACTTTATGAACTAGCTTCTCGTATTGAAGCCGTTTATACAGATGTCTCAATCCCTAATCCTTTTTGAATAAATTTTGTAATGTACGGCATATTCTCTTCTGTAACAGAAAACAAGAATGCCATGGATCTGCATTTTTGATACAGTTTATCATCAATTGTAAATGTATAACCCATCAAGCACCTCTGATTGCAGACGCTTGCATCTGACAATCTTTTGCAATCATTGCCCCGTTTCATGTCTTTTTTCATATTGTCTGGTAAATCAGCACATAGATCATCACAAGAAAAAGGCTTAGGCGGTGTAATCCTTATCTTTAATCCAGTCTTTCTGCAGACAAATGCTGCAACTGTTTTCTTTGTAGAGCTTGATTTGTAAGTAACTGAATAACCGCTTGCCCCTTCTTTTATTTCACGCAGGCAGTTTCCTTGCAGAAGCATATTATCGATCTTTACGGCAAAAGGTGTTTCTGCTTCGCTTATGTTATTTATAAAATTATCAAATGGTATTTCTTTCATAGTCTTCTTGATAACTAATACTTACTAAGTTTATCTTACTATCTGATCTTTTTTTCAATTTCATTTATGATGCCATTTATGATGCCATTTATAGTGCCATCATGATCCAGACTTTCTGTAAATGGAAAGATCGCTCTGATAAAATTGTCTGAAATGTCAAAGATGCTTTGGTCATATGTGTGAAGAATACGGCTCATGCCAGATCCGAGTTGTTCTACAAGATCAACATCTTTGAAAACACGCATTAACTCGCGATTGCGGGGCATACTGCTGCAGCTGAAAAAAAAATCTTCTTCACTCCAACATGGAAACACTAGTCAATTCTGATTTGAATGCACCTTTGTTGCTTTTATAATCCGGCAGCTACCAGCTTATAGATTCATGCCTTTTCATTCAACTGCTTAATGCACCTTTCAACGAACTTCATAGTCTGCTGTGTGATCTCTGCAGTTTCTTCAGGAGAATAACCCTCCATCAGACATCTTTTGACAACGGCGTCCATCGGCTCTCCTATTTCGATGATATGATGATCAGGATCATAGATGCGTACAACTCTCTGTTTCCAGTCGTGAGTCTTCATCCGGTGAACATATTCTATTGGATATTCTTCTAATTTATTAATGAATGAATCAAGATCATCAGTTTCAAAATAAAGTTCCATGTTGTTTGATTTTTCAGATACCTCTTCAGAAGAAATATCAATTAGCCAGGCAAAGTCTTCTTGTATGGCAAATCCTCCGCTGAATGTTACATTCTTGCCGTAATCACAGACTACGCGCTGATCAAATATTTCTTTATAGAACTTTTTAGAGACTTCGATATCTTTCACGGCCAACAGGGGCAACACAAATTTCATAAAATCACAAATTAATATGTAAAAAGAAATCAACACTCCCTTCAGAGAAGGAAGTGCAGTTTTATCAGAGTCTGCTTTCCAGCTCCTTCTTGGCTTTTTCAGCAATCTCCTGCGATGAGAATTTTCCCTTGGTCTCTTTCATCACTCTGCCGATGATGAAGTTTGCTGCTTTCGGATTGGTTCTGTAATCTTCAACTACTTCAGGATGTTCATCGGCAATCTGCGTTATCAGGCTGTCAACGTCAACATCCACATCATCTGTAGATGAGATCTCTTTGCCTTTTGATAGAGCTTCAATGCGCAGCTTGGCATCACTGTCAGTGATCTTCCCTTCAGCGGCTTCAATGACAATCTGCAGCAGTGTTTCATGCAGTTCATCAGACATCTTTTCCTGCAGGCCTTTCCATCTTGACGACAGAGCGCCTAAGCACCAGCTCGCAGCCTTTTCTGCGCCTATCTTAGCAGCTAATTCTTCAAAAATATCTGCTAGATCCCAGGAGGTAGCCACTAACTGCTTGGCAGTAGAGAACTGCATGCCGTATTCTTTCTCAAAGCGCTTGGCTCTGATCAGCGGTGTCTCAGGCACCTTCAGCGCAGCGGCCATTTCCGTGATCGTGTAAGTTCCAAGATCAGGCTCGCCGATGTAGCCGTAGTCCTCTTCAAATTCTTTCTCTCTGCCAGGAGTAGTAACACCGCGTTCTTCATCGAAATGTCTGGTCTCGCGCACGATCTTCTTCTTGGCAGCAAGCATCTTGGTCTGGCGTATGACCTCGAACTTGAGGCCGCGTTCCACATTCTTCACGCCGGTGATGTTTTTAATTTCCACTCTTTCAACACCAACAGAAATGTTGGCATCGACTCTCATCGTCTGTTCCTGTCCCGAGACTCCTATCAGCTGTCTCAATTCATTCATCAAAGTAGTAAGGAACTCTCTTGCCTCAGCAGGTGAGCTCATATCCGGCGCAGTCACAATCTCCACCAGGGGTATGCCGGAACGATCGTAGTCGATGAGAGCCAGCTCAGAGCCGGATTTACCGACACGTTTTATCCTTCCCGGGTCCTCTTCGATATGTACTCTGTTGATGTGAATTTCCTTGCCGCCTACAACAAACACGCCGTCTGTTCCTACTGGAGATTCATACTGAGTAGTCTGGAAGTTTTTCGGCAGATCCGGATAGAAATACGTCTTTCTGGAGAACCAGATCCTGTCTGTTATGGTGCATCCCATGAATTTAGCGATCAATATCCCCATTTCCAAGGCTTTGCGGTTGAGAGAAGGCTTGGAGCCGGGGAATCCCAGGCACACCGGACATATTGAACCGTTGGGGCCGTTCTCGCTTCCCGTAGGACAAGAGCAGAACAACTTGCTTTTGGTAGGCAGCTGCACATGAACTTCCAGTCCGATCTTCATTGTACCGCCTCCGGGAACTTATATTCAAAATTTGACTCCCAGTTTTCTGCAAATTCAACTAAGCTTCCTTCATTCCACTGCGCAGCCACAGCCTGCAGTCCTACTGGTAGACTGTCATGATATCCGCAGGGAACTGACACATGCGGCATTCCCGTGAGGTTCGGCGGCACTGTCAGGAAGTCAGCCTGATATATTTCAAGAGGCGCCATGGAGGCAATCTCGTCAAAACGCTTGGGGATGAAAGGCATCGTAGGGCTGACAACCGCATCGCATTCCTCGAACACTTTGTTATATTCTCGTATAATCAGCTGCCTGACCTGCAGAGCCTTCATGTAATATTTGTTTCTAAATCCAACCATTCTTGAGAATGTTCCCAGAAGCACCCTTCTCTTGGCCTCATCACCGAACTCCTCGGATCTTGGTTTGGAAAAGAACTCGTTGAAACTTTTGTCAAAATCTTCATTCATTACACCGAATCTCATTCCACAGTATCTTGCTAGATTTGTGGATGCTTCGGATGTTGCCAGGATGTAATATGCAGGGATCGCGTACTTCAGAGAAGGCATGCTGATTCTGCGGACTTTTATTCCCATATCTTCCAGCTGCTTCAATGCATTCTCAAAGCAGGACATAACCTCTGCGCTGATGTTCTGCGTCAGCTCTGAAGGTACTGCCACCTCTGCAACCTTTCCGTTCATATCCAACGAAGGCTGCGTGCATGAGGTCGGGTCCCTCTCATCCTTTCCTGAGATTACAGGCAGAAACCTTCTGACATCTTTAGCTGTTCGAGAAAGAATGCCTACTTTATCCAAGGAGTTGCCGTAGTCGATGAGACCATATCTTGAAACTCTACCGTATGTAGGTGTGAAGCCCACAACGCCGCAGAATGAGGCGGGACAGGAGATTGAACCTCCAGTGCTGACTCCTAATGCTACATGGCCGGGAATGATGCAGGCCGCAGCCGCAGCTCCTCCTGAAGATCCGCCGCAGCTTCTCTGAGGATCAAAAGGATTCTTGGGAATGCCATATGCAGAATTGACGCTGAAAGTTCCAAAACCGAACTCATCCATGTTGGTTTTGCCGATCAGCAGGCCTCCAGCTTCCCTCATTTTCCTGACAGGCGTGGCATCAAAGGGAGGTCTGTACCCCTCAAGAATTCTGCTGCCTGCCCTGGCCTGAAATTCTGTAGAGCATAAGTTGTCTTTAGCTGAAAAATGAAACTTGCAGCCGTCTAACTCTACTTTATCCAAACGGTCGGCGAACACTTCGTGTTTGTCAGCGGCTTCTATGAACTTTTCCAGGCTCATATTACTCTCGGCCCCCTGACTCTGTCATCTACAGTGTGCATCAAGTCTCTGAGGATTGCAGGATCAATATCCAGGCGAGGTTCATCGTCTCTGAGGATATTCTCTACATTGACAGGATTAAAGTCAAAACTGTCACATTCTGGAGCCTCGTCAAGAATTGAAAACGCCTCCAGAATCTCTTCCAGATCCTCTGAGTATCTCTTCAGCTCTTCTTCTGTGAGATTTATCCTGGCTACTTTAGCCACCCTCTCCACGGTCTTGGGATCTATTGCCATTAATGATACCTCATGAAACTTCGCACTGGACGTGCTGCCTTTTTCGAGAACACATGATTCCTAATATATTTGTACTATGCCTTGTCGGGTCTTAAAGTAAACATGTAGCATCAAATCTGCAGTTTCGCGGTCTTAATTGTATAAAATCTGTACTGCGCGCATCATTTAGATGCCATCGTGTTTACATCGGAAGGTGTTTTGTTTTTCTTATTTGTGTTTACTGATTATTTTTCATTTTGGTTCTTTTCTAGACATTCTATCATTCTTGTCATCAGGGGAATCAGCTTTTCCATTATGTACAAAATTCTCATTATCTGTCTTACAATTCTGAAACAAAGGAAAAGTGCGTCTCCTCTGCCGCTGAGATGGTATCTTCTTACGAATTCATCTATTTCTGGCAGCATGTCTGTTGGTACATTCGACTTAACCGGGCTTTTTCTCTGACATTTTCTTGTCATAACCAACTGACCAATGCAATAATAAATCAATGCTAATGAGCTGCTATACGGTATACATAGGGTTACAGTATAGCATAGATTGCAGTTGGATGCGCCTTTTGTTTTCTGCAATAATTTGGCGACATAGTATTAACCACCTTTATGACTAAACTACATTCGATAATCATGCCATGTGGTCAGAATTCAAAAGGATGCAGCAGTCCAGACGGAAAATGCAGCATTCCCAAAACAAATGATGGAAGCTGCGAAAGCAGAGAACGTGCTGATAAGGCAGTCGAAGATATGAAAAACTGCATGGGTGGGTATGTGCCCTGTGCTTTAGACCATATCAGGCAGTATCATCCCGATTTAGCAGTGACTATCAAGGAAATGGATAAAGTTCTGATGGAAGACGGGGCTCTGGACCGCAAGACAAAGAGGCTGATTGCTTTAGCCTGTGTGGCGGTCCGCATGTGTGAGGACTGCATTTATCCTCAGGCACGCGTTGCTGCCAACTATGGTGCAACCAGCGAGGAAATCATTGAAGCGATGCATGTCGCCGTTGTCGTTGGCGGAGTTCCCTCCTGGTCAATGGCAAAAAGAGGCCTGACTCAGATTCTGGAAGAACTCAAAAACGAAGAGGCCGAAAAATCAGAATGAAATCTCTTTATATGTTCATATAAATAAATGTTGCTGTCCGCAGCGGCATTTTTTCTTCCTTTTATACATAAAGTTTATTTCCAAGTCAATTTATTGGCACTTTAACGTGATAACTTATGGCGGAAGAAGTTGATAAACTCATAAAGCAGGCTAATCAGCTGATGGAGAAAGAGGAGTTCGCAAAAGCTATGTCTAAATTTGACAAAGCTGCTAAAACAGAACCCTCTAATGCTGAAGCATGGTTCGGAAAAGCGGAGGCAGCCATCCTGGTCCCTAAAGCTAAGCTTGAGGACATTCTGGAAGCCTACAACAAAGCTGCAGAGCTGGATCCGAAGAATCCAGTGTACCAGAGCAGCATGGGTTCCTTCTGCATCGACGCCGGTATGTTCGATGAGGCAGAGGCAGCTTATTCCAAGGCCGCAGAGATTGATCCAGACAACGCTCCTTATTATTATTCAGAATATGCAGTCGAGATGTTCAAGAGAGCTCCGATTGTATTGGAAGACACAATGGATGACGCCACTGAGGAAATGATTATGAAAAAATCCCTCAGGTTCTTGCTTAAATCCATCGGTCTTGAAGAGAACGATGCTCTGGAACTTTTACAGAGAAAGTAAGCTTACAGCAGACCAAGTCTGCTCAAACCTTCTATAACTCCAGTCCCGTACCTTTCTCTGCAGACATAGTCTGCAGAGTTGCAGGCTTCATCGGAACCGTTGGCAACGGCTATCCCGTAACCGCATTCTTTCAGCATTTCTTTGTCATTGTCCGAATCGCCGAATGCTGCAATCTCGCTCATTTTTATGTTTAACAGTTCAGCAGCTTTTCTTACTCCGACTGCTTTATTCTGTCCTTTGTTTAGAAGATGAATGGCAAAGCCTGTTTCTTCTATTTTGATATCAAAATCTTTCAGCGCCGCCTTTACTTTTTCAATATTCATGCAGTTATCTAATGAGACTGCGCTCAATCTCCACTGATCTGAAAATAATCTGGTCACAGACATCTGCGATTCCAGGCATGCCAAGGCCTTTTTCGGCTGCTCTGAACTGAAAAGCTGATAATTCTTCTTTTTGTAACTGACAACTCCGCCGTTTTCTGCAATTACCGGCCCTCTGAGACCGATGTAGTTTGAAACGGCATAAGCTACCGGGACCACATTTCCAGAGGCTATGCAGACATGAATTCCCTTAGCCTGCACTTTTCTCAGCGCCATGATGACATCAACATCAATCAGCTTGGTCTTTGTCGGTAATGGTTCCGTCTATGTCGGTGACAACGGCCTTTATCTCAGTCTCTGGAATCATTTACTGACGTATGTTAAGCTGAAGATTTCATAGTTTTGATTGTTTTTGTTTGAAGATGATTTTTCAGCGAGCCTTCATTTTAGATCTTTACCCGCATAGCGGTACAGCACGCGGTGCACGTCACAGCAGTCTTTCTTAAGAATTCCCAGGGACACCAGCTTGCTGATGTCGTTCCTTGCAGTGTTCATCGACACCTGATACCTGCTGGATAACGAATAAACTGATATCAGCTCGTTGGAGCGCATCATGTCCGACACAATCGCTTTCTGACGTATATTCAGGTCCAGCCCGGCAATCCCATCAACTGCTGCCGTCTGCTCTTCCAGCTTTCTATTGAGATAGCCGATGAACGTCTCTAACGCTTCACTAAGCATGTTCAGATTGTAGCTGATGAAATATGTGATGTCATTGCCGTCTGTTTCTGAAAGCAGGTATGCCCTGTCGTACTTTCCGCGGTGATCCTTTATTGATTTAGACAGCGAAAGATACTCCATAATCCTGTATCCCTTTTTCATCGTATACCAATAGAATAGAGCACGCGAAACACGCCCGTTTCCGTCTTGGAAAGGGTGTATGTATGCAAGGGCAAAATGAATGATGATTCCTTTGACAATTGGGTGGATGAACGGCTCGTCTTCATTTACAAATTTACAGAGGGCTTTGATCATAGGCGATATTCTGCTGTGTTCGACCGGTTCGTAAAAAGTCTCTCCAGTCAGAGCATCCGCCACTATGATGCTGTCATCGTTTCTGAATTTCCCGATATACTCATTTTCAAGGGTTTCTGCAGTTATGATTCTATGAATGCTCTTAATCAATTCTGATGAAAGAGGCTCGTCAGTCTGAGTCTTGATGAATTTCATTGCATTGTAGTTGTTCAAAATCATCTGCTCTGACTTATTTTTCGGATGCTTGTTTTCAAGTAGCATCGTTTTAGCGACTTTTGTTGTTGTAGCAGCACCTTCAATCTGACTGGATGCAATGGATTCTTCCATGACTGAACTGACAGAATAAACCGCACGTCTTTTTTCATCCACCAGATCTAACGGTGCAAAATTTGAAGATGATCTGACATCAATCTTTTGAAGCTCGCAGAGAAATCTTTCTGGAAGATTGTATTTTATGCTTAAACCTGCAAGATCAATTTTCCGGACGGTGTTCTCTCTTGACAGTTTCATCGCTGCCCAGATCAATTGCGGATCTATCCTGCCCGTGTCCCGGTATCTGATGTCATCCCAGTGAAGGTACTCTTCATTGAACTTCTGTGCATATCTGATGACTTCATCAGACAGCAGGGAAAGTTTGCCGTTCTTGGATGAAAGAGCGTCTTTGACATCTGGGGGAATGCAGGGCATCCTCATGCATGTAAAATGTGTTTCAGCTATTATAATCTTACCAATAATCTAGAAATTAGTAAGTTATTGGTAAGTAACACTTCAAAGAACTATTGTCAGTATCCTGTCGTATTCACCAAACATTTCACAGAAGTTATAAAAAGTAAGAATGCACTAAGGAACGATGTAGGAGTTACTGCCCTCTTGCGAGGACGGGTTCGTAACGTGAACCAATCGTTGGCTGAATTTACATCCAGTCAAGGATTGCGACCTTGATATCATCTACGGTCACAACCGTCCAGATCGAGACGCGAAAGCGACTCATTCGAATCACCTCCTGCGACAAATCTCCAGACACGGCAGGATCGGTTACCAGGCTTCTCCTACCGAGTCTGGCTCAGACTTACCGCAAAAGGGACCAATGAGTCCCTTTTATTTATTTTCTCTCTTTTTATAAGCCGTTGGTTTAGAAATTAGCAACTTTTACCAAACATGTATTTTGATAAGATTGATTATTTTGTAGGCAGTTGTGAATACATTATATGTTTGAAGATGGAAACTTCAACTGATGAACATTAAGAATAGTATCTGAAGAATGCTGAATTTCTGCAGACTCAGATCTTCACTTTCTCCAGGTTCTCTTTTACTTCTTCAAAATTGTAAGTTTTACAAAGCTGTTCTGCCGCAGTATTCATTTTCTCATCATTGGATATGATAGCATCTTCCATCAGGAAAGGAATCAGGCCGTTGTCGAAAGCTGCAAAGTATGTGGACATCACGCAGTACTGTGTGATCATGCCTGCAATCAATATGTTATCGCAGCCGCTTTTCTTAATCACATCTGCCAGTTCAGTCTCGCGGAAGCTGTTCATGTGCCGCTTGTAAACTGTGATGTCTGAAGAGTCTGTCACAATTCCCTCGAAGTACTCATCTCCTTCCGGCCCCATGTCTGGATGGCCGTGGCTGTTGCCCAGGTATTTAACAAAGATTACAGGTCTGTCTGCTTCTCTAAACATCCTTGCTGCTCTGTTGATATTCTCAATCTGCCTTTCAAACGGCACATCGACTGAGAACTTTTTTTGTACATCGACTACTACCAACGCCAGCTTACGCTCGTTTTTGTCAGGGATGTCTATCATTCAAGTCTGAAACAGCATTTCAGCCTAAAACATTGTGCTGCTACTGATATCTGCAGAAAATTCAATTTTTTGGTGCGAATCAAACCTCACACTATATGATCTTTCAATGTTTCTAAGATTAGATGTCCGGCATAGAGAAACAAATCAAGCTGCTGTATTCAAAAGACCGTAATGAAGCATATGAAGCGCTGAAAGAACTTCAGAAAATTAGTTTCGAGTCTGACAAAGTCTATGCGCATCTGGATGAATTCATTTCCATGCTTGACAGTGAAAATTCTTATCTGCGCAGCAGAGGTCTGACGCTGATTGCCTCTAATGCCAAATGGGACTGCGCCAAGAAGATTGATACTGTCATTGATAACTATCTGCAGCACATCACTGATGCAAAACCAATCACTGCAAGATGCTGCATCAAGACTGTCAGGGAATTAGCTAAGTATAAACCCGAATTGAAAACTAAAATCATTCATGCCCTGCAGAATGCAGATCTGTCAGCGTACAAAGACAGCATGCAGCCGCTGATCCGCAGAGATATCGAGGAAGTCTTAGCAGAGTTATGAACATAAGAAAAAATAAGGCAGCTGAGCTGCTTATTTTTGTCTTAAATCTCCGAGAGTGGCAGTGCGCTCGGCGAAGGCGTTGTGTTTGTGAATTGATTCTTCGCTCTCGCTTCTCACTGTCAGTTTTACAGAATCGGGAAGATCTGTGTACTTTTCAACAACCTTCATGAGAATTGTGCGTACCACATCTTCTACGAACTTGGGGTTCTGGTGAGCTCGGAGTACTACGGCGGCTTCATCGTCTCTTTTGAGAAGCTCGTGGGTAGAGGAGGAGAATGAGCTCTCCAGAAGGTCTATCATTTCATCAGCTTCAACATCGCATTCTTCAGGAGTCTCCACAATCAAAGTGGCAACGTTTCTCTGGTTATGGGTGATGACTGGCAGATCATCAGCAAATACGATGGAGCCTTTGTGAAGCTCCCTCACAGTCTCCATGGCGCAGGGGCAGGCGGTCATACCGACAACTTCAACGCCGATGGTTTTCTTCAGTGGTTCTGAACCCTCACTCACAGACTTGGCAAGTATCTTAAAAGTCTCAAGCGTCTTCTTTCCGCTGGGTCCGGGACGTTCTGTAAAGTATTCCGCCGACATGTTAACTTCAGCGTACGTAGCATACTCATGTTTCTGCCTTAATTTGTGACAGATTTCAGCAGCTACTACTTCGATTCCTTGAGCAGGGGTCTCAAGAGTAGAATTGATAACTTCGTTAATGGCTTCCAGATTGCGGGAAAGATGTGATCCTTTTTGAGTAGGAGGTAGATCTACAAATACATCGATATTACAGAATAAAGTTGTAACCTTTCCTGTTCTGGATACTTTAATGGGCTTTCTGACATTGGTAACACCCACTCGTGTCAGAAGGTAACTGCCATCAATTCTGCGGTTCTGAACGTCACTTTTAATGTTAACCACCTTTACGACATCTCGCATAGTCTCGGTATCTATATATTATGCGTACCTACGCATTTAGGCTGTAGGTAATCTCATTTTTTTCTCTAGAAGCGGTTATATGCCTCAGATTAAAACTTCAGCATACCCTGATTGACCCTTTCAGTCAAAATGTCTGAAAATCACGCTGCTCTGGAATCTTTTTGAATTATGGTTGGTTTAAATACTGCAGATATATCAATTTCAGCTCAATATTGATAAATCTATTCTAGTCTAGAGATTGAATATTTTTTTACAGCTCGGAATATAAACATGTTTTATATACAACTGAGTCCAAAAGAGCTTATTTGACGGATGAAAAGACGATTGGAGTTTAGTGATAACTGTAAGCTTAGGAGGATTACAGCTGCTCCTTTCTGATTTTATCCGTGTGCGCCTTTAGGCGCCTAAACCTGAAAATCGGATAGTACACAACTATCCAGGCAAGGTGTATAGATGAAAACTAAGAATACATTAGCGATAGCGCTAGCTCTAGCCTTGGCGATGATTCTGGTGCCTGCGGCATCAATCATTGCTGATGACAACAGCGCCGGGGATTCTGAATTGTATAATTCAGGCGTTGTGCTTGGAGTTGGTCCGGTAGACCACGTTGAGTGGATAGACGATGCCGGAACGCAAACCACAACCATCAGATTTTATGCTGACGGAGATGCCATAACAGTTGCATCAGCAACTGCTGATCCTGAAGGTTCAGTTCTGCTGATCACATTCTCTGACGGGACAACTCAGACTTTGAACCCGGCAGAATACGGCAGTCAGCCCAATAAGTTTGTAAACATTTTCGGCGGCAGCAAGAACGCAGCAGTCGCTTCTTCCAGTGTAACAATTGACAGCGGTTACATCAACGCTGTTTATGCCGGAGGATTCGGAGAAAGTGCGGCAACTTCCGCTGACGTCACAACAACTTCGCTCGTAATGAACGGAGGATACGTTACCAACGCCATTTACGGCGGAGGTCTGCTGTATTCCACAGTAGGGAATGCAGACGTAACTATGGAAGGCGGCCACACTCAGTTTATCATGGGCGGAGGAGCCTGCTACATTTCCCCTACACAGAGTGCCGGTACAGCAGATAATCCGTACCCAAGCATTACAGGCAAAACAACAATCAACATGAATAACGGCACCGCCGATTACATAATGGGCGGAGGCCAGGGATACGCATTAATCAATGATGCGGAAATAAACTTCAATGACGGAACTGCTACAGAAGTAATCGGCAGCGGTTCCAACGGTACAACAGACAACTCCGTCATAAACATCAAGGGCGGAGAAGTAAAAGATTATGTCTTCTCAGTTAACAGAGGAGCAGTTGCAGACAGTGCAACGATAAACATCACAGGCGGAACAGTTGCAAATGCTTACGTGGGAACATCTCAGGATTCTTACGACACAACTGGTATAATATCAGGATCCGCAAGCCTCAATATCACCGGCGGCGATGTTGAGTCAGTATACTTAGGAACAGGAATAAACAATGCCAACGTAAACATCAATGTCGGCGACAGAACAATTCTTGCAGAAGGTGGATCCATATCTTCTTCTGATAAAGATTATACTGTTGCACCCGGCAAAGAGTGGAACATTGAGAGCGGCAAGTTGATAGTACCTTCTGGCGGCAGTATCACACTCGAATCTTCCGCAGATGCACGCGGCGTACTCAACATCAACGACAACGCTTCCCTCATCTTAGACGGAACTTTAAACACAGACGCTCTCAACCAGATATCTGGCAGTGTGCAGGTGAGATCAGAGGGAAAAATCAACTATGATTTCAACGGCACTAAAACAACATTCGCATCTTTCAATGATGACAGCCAGATTAAATTAAACGGTCAGTCAGCAACAATGAGCTTCGGACCAAGCAACGATTTTGATCCCGCTGATCCCAAAGCTACAGCTGTAGACATCGGATTAGTTGACGGAAGCTTTTCCATCAATGCTGACGAGGGATACACAGTCACACCTGATGCTACCTTAACTGTCGGTCCAAACGCCACTTTAACAGTTCCTGAAGGCAAAACCCTCTACATGTACGGTGATATGACCGTTGACGGCACTTTCGTCAACAATGGAGATTTCCAGGTTGTAAAGAGTGCTACCAATGTGCCTAACTACCCTGGTGTAGACTTCGGTAAAGAAGCAGGAAATATGGTAGTATCTACTACCGGAACAATGATCAACCGCGGAACCGTTGAGATCAAAGACGGAACTTTCACCAACAACGGAACCGTAACCAGCACAACTCCTATACCAGGAGTACCAAATGTAAAACCTCTCGTAGAACTGCCTGACGGGGTAATAACAGGTGACACAATCACATTTAACCTCGACCCAAGCAAAGTCTACGATCTTTCAGAGATAATCGTCCCTGACGATATCAGGAATGTTGTCGTCAACGGCAACAACGCTACAATCCTCGGTCTGAGAATAGAAGTACCAGATGGAGGAGCAAACGTAAGAGTAGAATGCTTACACTTTGAAAACAGAGGCCTTCTCATCAGTTCAGCTGATGTAGCAGACCAGTGGACAGGCGACGTCACAGTCAGGTTCAACACATTCAACAACATAACTGAGCCTGTCAGCGAAGACATGCCGCTTGTCGCTGCCATTGCCATCTTCGGCAACACGGACAGCACGATCTGCATTGATCAGAACGTAATCAACAACGTCAGAAATGCAGTAGACATTCCAGCTCCATCATCAAATGATGATGTTTTATCATCTAAATTCATCAGCCCATACATCGGATCTGGAATAATCATTGCAACAAACGGTGAAGTTACAGACAAATCACTCGTTCTGATTTACAGCAACACAATCTCCAACATTGAAGGAGATGCAATCTTCATCACCGGACAGTTCGAGCGTGTACACATAAACGACAACACGATTACCAACTGGGACAGCGCCGATGACGCAAACGGAAGAGCAATCGAATTCATCATGGCAGGCTATGCTGCAGATCTTAAAATCTCTTACAATACTTTCAACAAAACATACGTTGAACCGCTGAATTATCTGATGGGAAACATCCTGACAGTAACAGGCTGGGACAACGGAACACCTAAGATCGTTTTCGAATACAACAAGCTGAACCTAGAGAATCTGCCAGACAACATCACCGGCATAACCGATGAAAGGCTGACAGACATCTACAACACTGATGCAGATGACAACATAGAGAAATACACCGTAGATTTCGATCTTAACGGAGGTTCATGGAGCCTGCTTACCACTGGGAACTTTGTCACAGGCGGAGCCGGCATCGATCAGCCTAACGTTTCACCATCAAGAGAAGGATACTACTTTGCTGGATGGACACTCAACGGCCAGGCTTACGAGTTCGGTACACCAATAACCTCAGATATAACCTTAGTGGCAGCATGGGTAGCATGTCCAGTCCCTCAGACTTATACAATAACGTTTGAGTCTAACGGCGGATCTGCAGTTCCTTCCCAGACAGTCAACTACGGCGGCTTAGTAACTGAACCAAGCAACCCTGTTAAAGACGGTTTCGTCTTCGGCGGCTGGTACTGCGATGCAGCTTTTACATCTCCTTACAACTTCTGCAACCCTGTATACTCCAGCTTCACCCTTTACGCTAAATGGGTGGCAGCCGGAGAGACCTGTACCGTGACATTTGATGTCGGCGGTAACACTTCTCAGGTTACAGTTGTGAAAGGCACACCTGTCGCTAAACCTGCCGATCCAGTTAAAGACGGCTATACCTTCACCTGCTGGACTCTCAACGGTCTTCCATACAACTTTAACGCACCTGTTATGTCTGACATAACTCTCTGCGCTAACTTTGTCATCGGATCATACGAGCAGAACGGCGGGGAGACAGTAGTCAACGTCGACAACAGCGAAATTATACAGGCAGTTCAGGATGCTGATAAATCCGGAGCAAATTCCTTCGTTCTGATTGATGCTTCCGGCCTTACCGGTACCGAGATTGTCAGTATCAGCACATCTGCCCTGCAGACAGCTCTCGATGAGATGTCTTCAACAGGCATCAGCAAAGTGAATATTCTCTTACCACAGGGAACATTCACTCTCGATTCGGCTGCAATTTCCAGCATTCTTAATGATCTGGGAGAATCAGTATCTTTTGTCATTGAAAAGGTCGATGCTTCCAAACTCAGCAGTGCTCAGTCCAAAGCAGTCGGAGACAGACCAATCTACGAAATCAGCATAAGGAACGGAGATGAATCAATCACATCCTTCGGCGGCAACAAGATTAAAGTGGCCTTAGCCTACGACCTCAAAGAGGGCGAGGATGCCTCTAAGATCTGTGTCTGGTACGTCAATGATGCTGGAGAAATCCAGACTGTTGATGCTACCTATGAGAACGGATATGTGATCTTCGATACCGACCACGCTTCCTTCTTTGCTGTAGGTTATGATTCCGCAGCCGGCAGCAGCGATGACATAATTTATTATGTCTTGGCCGCCGCACTGGTAATCATCCTGGTAGCAGGTATTGCTGTCTACATGATGCGCAAGAAACAAACCATTTAAGGCCGCTCTGCGGTCTTTTTCTTTTTTTATTTTTCCAGCAATAGTTATTATATCAATTCTGAAGTACGGCGGCTGTGATCTGCGGGATCGATGAAGCAGGGCGGGGCCCGGTAATGGGACCGCTGGTAATTGCGGCTGTTGCTGCGGAAGACGATCTGCGCTTCCGTGAGCTGCAGGTAAAAGACTCTAAACAGCTTACAAAGAAGAAGCGCGAGGAGCTTTTGCCGTTAATCAAGGAATGTTCTCAGACTGAGACTTTAGTCATCTCCGCTGCAGAAATCGATTCTTATCGCCTCACAGGTTCCCTTAATGATCTGGAGGCTGAGGCCTTTGCCCAGCTGCTGAACCGGTTAAAGCCTGAGACAGCTTATGCCGATGCTGCCGATGTCAATGAAGAAAGATTTGCCGCCGTTATCCTTGAACATGTGGATTTTAAAGTAGATCTTTTTGCCAGACACAAGGCTGATATGCTCTATCCAGTTGTTTCCGCGGCTTCGATTGTTGCCAAGACTCTTCGTGATGAGCTCATCGATACAATAAGTGCTGAATTCGGTGAACCGATCGGTTCCGGTTATCCCGGCGATGAGGTTACAAGAAATTTCATCGAGCGCTGGATCAGGAAAAACGGGACTTTCCCGCCGCATACACGGACTTCTTGGAAAACAGCCAAGGACTTATATTCCCAGGCCAAGATCACGAAAATCACAGATTGGATTGATTGAAATGTCAGTAGAACCTATGATTCAGGAATTAATCGATAAATTCAACACTAAAGTCGACAGCGATGAGAAGCTTAGAGATGAACTTAAAGGTCTGAGCAAAACCGCTTTTATCGACTTGGGCGATGAGAAATATAATTTCACCCTCAAGGATGAGCATATCCAGAATTTCTCTGCTGGAGAAATTGAAAATCCTGATGTAACTATAACCTCCGATCCTGAGACGTTTATGGGGGTCATGGAAGGCAAGATCAAACCGATGAAAGCCTTTGCCCTTCGTAAAGTGAAGATTAAAGGTGACATCAGCGACATCATGAGCTTGAGAAAGCTCTTTTAATCTTTTTTTTAACACATTTTTTCTTTGATTTCAATATTGATCTCAATCAGAGCTCATAATTTTCGATGAACAATAATTTCTTTGTTTTTTAGTCAAATGAATAATGAGCATTAAAGCAAAATAGTTTGATTTTTTGATTGATTTTACATGTATGTGATGAAATTAAAGTCTCGAGAAATTTCGCGATGATTGATGTGCTGCCTCGAATGCCTGCATATGCTTTCTGATCGATCTAATGCTGCCTGCAATGCGTTTCAAGCCGTTTTGAACTGTTTTAAGCTTGTTGTTAATTTGATCAATGAGATGCGTTTCTGAGCATGCCTGCAAAGCTTAGGAAGGCAGAGAAGCAATCAATCGCTTTGATCGTTACAATCGATTTAATGACGCGTTTAAGCTTTGCATATGTGATTTATCGCGTACGCGCGCAAAGCAGGCGGAGAAGGCGTTTATGAAGCGTTTTAAGTGTTTTTAGCAGGCAGATTACTGTCTGTTTTCTTCTTGAAATTCGAAAGGTTATACGCGTAATTTCTCATCAAAAAGCGTCGATTTTTTGAAAAATTTCGAAAAGCGAAAAGGGGGCAAACTTGACTTAAAAAGACGGGCAGGGGGCTATGCGTATGCGCACGCGCGCGCACATTATAAGCAACCTTTGCGAAAACGATCACTGCAGGAAATTCATATTTAATAAATTTTCCCGTTTAGATATTTAAATATATCTCAAATTTAACGTTGAAGTATTAATTTTATTGTATTTCGTTATCGATATTATAATTATTGATTTAGGTTATCTTAAATTAAACGTTTTCTCAAAAGACTTTTGAACTGCATGTTTTGTCATTTCTGCTGTTATCCTCTTGTTTTTGCTCATTTTTGCTCCTAGGTACTTTCACCTCATTTTAACTGCTTTTTAATGCGATTTTTCTTCTTGTTATTTTAATGCTGATCATTCGAATTCTGATTGAAATTTCCTTCAAAAATCAAGGCAGGTACTTTCACTCACCCCCCTATCAAATTTATAAATATTAATCGGCAGACTGATCTCATGCTTGTTTAAATCATGCAGAAAAATATGAAATTTAAAACAGAAAATGAGGTAGATAATAAGCAGTGAAAAACAAGAAGAAGCAAGTGAAAACAAGACGATGTATTCAAAACTAAAATGATTAAACGTCTAATAAAATGATCGAAGATTGAACGAAATAAAAGAAGTCAGTTTTCACTGACAGGAGATGTATATTATGATGAGAACCTCAAAACTCGAAATAAAAAGCATATCTGCAACAGGCAGAATGAAAGAATCGAACGAAGAAAGAAACAACTTAGAAGAAGAAAGAATGAAAGAATCAAACGAAATGATAAAGGAGGCTTTTTGAAATGAGTTTTTGGCAGTGCCCTGCATGTGTCAGAGAATCATACTTCTGCGACAAAACTCATTTGAAACTTCATTTGATGAGCGATCATAACATTTCAGGAAGAACTCTTTCGAAAATAATCGAAGGACTCATACCTGCATTTGAAGAATCAATCATTGATAAGAAAGAAGTTTCAGAAAATAAGATTGAATTAGAATCAAAACTTCAGGAAGAAAAAGAGGCTGATCAACATGCATTATGAATCGAATAAATCATCAATCGAAAATGATGCATCAATCATTCTCAACATCATTCCTGCCGACGAGAGAGAAATAATCAATCAATACATAATTCGTGAGTGCATGATCTCACACTCATACTGCGAAACTGCATCAGCTTGATAAATGAAATTCTGCATGTTTTAAACAAGCAACTTCGCTCAATCATTTTTTCTTCAATCACTTCTTCTTCAATCATTTTTTCTTCAATCACTTCTTCTTCAATCACTTCTTCTTCAATCACTTCTTCTTCAATCACTTCTTCTTCAATCACTTCTTCTTCAATCACTTCTTCTTCAATCACTTCTTCTTCAATCACTTCTTCTTCAAAACATTCTCTCTTTTTACTCTCGATTTTTCTGATGTGTCTTTATTGAATTTCATAAATATTTATAATATGTATTTCAGACATTCAATACATGCAGTATATCCTACTGGATAGTATCATCCATCTATGTTTTTATTTAGGTGATATACTGCTTCAGCAGCATTTTCCGGCGTGCAGAAATGACCTCCCATATAGGCGACTATTTATATGTTTTCTCAATTCTTAAAATGAAACTATCCTTTATTTAATATTTAGTGACAGTCTATATATAGGATCGGTCTCCAATCAGCATTTTAGACTAGAAAAGGTAATTGAAGATATTGCGGGTACTCTATCTTCAGATTGCTGTTGCTCTCGCTATCCAGTCTGAGAGTCTGCACAATCTGCTTTAAGCTACCAGCAGAATTGTAGATACCTGAAGATAAGATCAGATGGACATGCAAAACAAGGGGCAGCGATGATAATGACTCCATTGCAAAACACTCGGTTACGCTGTAAAGCAGAACATGCTCACCAGACAACTCGCAAGTCTGGGGGGGGGGGGTATGACGTTGTACGTTGTGCCCAAAGGCTAAGTTTATCCATATCCTCTGACCACAACCTGCGGAATACCCTCAGATTTTTTTCACAAGTACTTTTTAGAGATCATATTGATGTTCATCAGGAGGCTTCTGCATGAAACACGGCAGAAGATTGACGGTTCTCCTGACGTTAGCTGTAGTTTTCATGATGATAATTGTACCAATTTCCTCTTTGTTTGAGGATATTGATCATTCTAAAATTGTCTTGAATGGTGCATCCAATCAGACCGAAGGGGATGCTGTATCGCCTATATCGATGCCCATCATAGATACTAAAAAAATATCGTATGTGGGAGATGGAGTCGAAACAACAGTCAAAACTGCACTGGATACAACGATTGTGCAGATGTTTCCCAGTACGTGTATTCCTCAAGATGGCAAAGTTTTCAACGGCTGGCATGTTTCTGTAATTATTGGTGGTAATCTTGTTAAATTGTATTATCTAGATAGAGATGCTGATGCGAGTCCAAATGAAAGAGGAGCTTATAAAGCGACATCTGATCCAGATGCTTCTAATTTACTTAAGGATAATTCTGGTAATCCCATTCAAGTAGAATACCGGATAATGCCTGGAGACGGCATAGTCTTCAGTGAAGCTGAGACAACACTAAAATATAATTCATTAAATGGTGTTTTGACAATACCATCTTCTGCGACAAGCATCACATTTACTGCGGATTGGGGTACTGCTACAAAAATATCAACCGGTGGTATGGCTGAAGCATATGCACAATTAAATAACTTTGATCCAGCAACTGGTGACGGTACTTTATTTACAAATATTATTGAGATATCAAAATCATTTACATGGAGTACACCAGGATATAATTCTCAAAACAGATCTGCTAAAATCACTAGTGCAAACGAGAATTATGTTTTAACTAATGCAACCACGTTAACCGGTGATACTTATTTTGATAATATTAAATTAAAGGCAGATGATGGTGGAAAATTAACTACCGGTTACCGTTTGATTATGGGTGAGAATGTAGATACAGCCACTAATAATGTATATCCATGGTTCAGTAAAACAAATGAAGCTTATGGTGATCTTAATCTAATAAAATATTTCAACATACTTGCTTCTAATAATTCAATCCCATCACATATAGTTGTATTGGGTGGAACTTATGGTATTATTTCTGGTGCATCTTTAAATGATAAATCGATTCAAGATTCATACATTTCCATAGGTTCGATTGATAATCTTTCCAATATAGACTTGGCAAGTAATAGTGGGCCCAGCATTGCATCTGTGCATGGTGGTGATCATGAACATAATATTGATAACTCTAGTGGTGGAAATTCTCACATCGTCATAAATGATGGTACAATAATGGAAATAATCGGTGGAAGCCGCCATCTGAATGGAAATTCTACTTCAATTGAAATTAATGGCGGTTATGTAAGTTATATCAACGGAGGTTCCAGAGCAGGTAAATCTGTAATAGGCAATGGCCATAATGACGCAGTGCAGATTGCAGTAAATGGCGGCACTGTTGACTACTTATTCAGTGGAGCTAAAGATGGAAATAGTAAAAATTTAGATACGGCTCCTATCTATGGGAATGTAAAAATTCTTGTGTCTGAAGGTAAGATATATGGATTATTTGGCGGCGGTTATGATTTTTTTACAAAGTCCAGCCATCCAGGAGTAATCGGTGAAGTAAAAATTATTGTTTCTGGGGGAGAAATTGGACATAATCCAGAAACTTTCAATGTCTGTTTTAAAGAATATATTGGAAATTTACCAAGTACTGCCAGTAAATCAGATGACTACTACTCTATAGATCCAGGGATATATGGTGGCGGCTATAGGGGATCAGTAGCCGGAACTAAAAACGGCGAATCCTATGAGTCTACTAATATATTCATATACATTGGTGGAAACTCTAGTACTGATCCTAGTATTTATGGTAATGTCTATGGTGGAGGATCAGGCGGGACAGACCAATCAAATGGTGGAGATAGAGAAGATACAACTGGCAGCTCATACATTTATGGTAATACTAATATAATCATAAGCAATTCAAATATTTATGGTAATGTCTATGGTGGTGGAAAAGGACTAGCCAACTCTTCATATATTCGAGGTGTAAATAGTCCAGAAATTATTACGGACACCTCTGAGAAGTATGATGTAGCCACAGTTTTTGGAAATACAATGGTGCAGGTTCAAGACGGTGCAAATATTACTGGTAATGTATATGGTGGTGGTAAGGGAGTCAGTAGATCAGTTTTCATACCAGCTACTGATTCTAATGCGACGATCAGTCCTAGTTTTTATGGTTTTACAGAGACTGAAAAAAAGAGTGCAAAATATCAATGGTATCATTCAGGTGCATCAACGCTTAATTATCAATCGATTGAGAATGAAACCCATTTTGAATATGCAAACACATCATACGATGAGGGATTTTTGAGATTGGAAGTTAACTTAGATGGTGAAGTAATTTACAGTAATCCTGTAAAATGTAATTCTGATTGTAGTGTCTTACTTGGTTCTGGTTTCACTGAAGAAATATGGGATGGTTGGACTAATGAATTAGATAAAATCGCTCAGGTGCAGGGAACTACAACAGTTAATGTTTTAACTGAAAATAATAAATCACTAACAATTAAAGGCAACGTTTACGGCGGAGGCAGTTACAGCGTTGTAAAAGGGGACAGTACTGCAGAGGGCAGTACTGTAGGCAATACAAATGTTACAATTAACGGCGGAACAATCGGCGGCAGGGTCTTTGGAGGCGGAGAAGGATCAGCATCATTTGAATGCGACTGGGCCGGGAATGTTTCTGAAAGTACAAATGTAAATATTTCGAAAGGAATCATCAAAGGCAGTGTTTACGGCGGCGGAAACTACGGGTATGTAGGAACTAAAATTGATACAATCGCTCCTCCAACTACTTCCGATGTACCTTCAGCTGAAACTTCATTTGCAACTAACATTATAATCTCTGGTGGAGATGATACACAAATCGCCGGCAGCGTATATGGTGGAGGCAGAGGCGATGAGAATGACATCAATAGAACAAATCCCACATCTGATGATAGTAAAACAATCTATAACAGCGTTGTCAAAGGAAATGTTTATGGAGATACTAATGTAGAAATCTCTGGAGGTAAAATTGGATATCTTGATAATCCAGCTCTGACAGGTGACTATAACGGATGGTATGACAGCGAGGATGCCGGCAACGTCTTTGGAGGAGGAAAGTTAGGACTTGTTGTAGGGAAAACAAATGTGAAGATCTCTGGTGGAGAAATTCACAGAAATGTTTTCGGAGGAGGAAAAGGTCTCAGCAAGTCTGTATTTATTGAATTGAATTCGAATGGTAATGAAATCAATTCAAGACTTTACAATGTGATTGATTTAGATCATAAGACGGCTCTTGAAGAAAACGGATTGAATTTCAGTGTTGTAAAATCATATGAATGGCAGGAATCAAATAATCCTAATTCTGGATTTGAAAAAATAGAGAATCATACCGAAAATAGCTTAACTTCACCAACTAACTACAAGAATTATATTCGTTTGAAAGTAGTTGTTGGAAACGATACTATCGGTACTGAAGACTTTTACAGCAATGTAATTGATACAAGTGATACTGCTAGCAATCTTACTCCTGAATCCTGGGCCAGATATGACAGGCTGATGATTCAGTTTGGGATAGTTTCTCATGGAACAAACGTGACTGTTTCAGGAGGTGCAATTCACACAAACGTTTACGGAGGCGGAAGTTACGGTGCTGTCGGAATAATCACAGGTGGTACACCTGAAAGTAATAACACTTATAATTTCACTCATCACATTGAAGGAGGAACTTCTAACGTTACTATCACAGGTGGTGAAATCGGTTTAGACTCAATAGGTGTTTATAAGATTCACAAAGATGTCTTGGGAGGCAATGTCTTCGGAGGAGGAATGGGCGAGCCTGATCTGGTGACATCAGGTTCGATAGGTGATTCAACAAAAATTGTAATCAGCGGTGGGAAAATCAATGGAAACGTTTACGGCGGAGGAGAGAACGGTTTCGTTGGAAATGTCGACATTGATGTTTCTAAAGATATGTCTCCTATAGAATACACAGATACTGAAACTTCTACTGGAACTGCAGAAGGCTCTAAAACTACTACCACTACCTGGTGCTATGGTCTGAGTATACGAGATGATGTAGTTACCAATGGCTCTACAACAATCAACATCTCCGGCGGAACAATCGGTTTAACTGATGAGACTCTGAATACTTTATTAGGTACTAATGGTGCAGAGCCAACACTATCAACTCTGAAAGAACTGCATGGAAACGTCTTCGGAGGCGGCAAGGGTGCCAATGCTACTGTGACTAAAGAAACAAACGTTACAGTCTCCAGTGGACTAATTTACGGTAATGTCTACGGAGGAGGAGACTTCGGATGCGTTGGACAGTTCACAGGAGCTCAAGGAGTAACTGCCAGTCTGAAAGATGGCTATACGCACGTTGACATCAAAGGCGGAGAGATGAACGGTGTCTACGGCGGAGGCCGTGGATATACTGAATTTAATGATATTGCTAAAGATAAGCAGGAAGGAACTGCTCTTACTTCAACTCAGCTTTCTAAATTGATCTTCGGATCAGTCGGTGCATCCTATCAAGACCCTGGTAATGCTGAATCCACTAATACTGAAACTGTTGCTTCTGGAAATACTGATTCTGCAAAGTTTAACACTAATGTAACAGTAACTGCCGGAACAATCAACGGTAATGTCTACGGAGGAGGAGAGTTAGGTTTAGTCTCATATCTTGACGTCCATTCAAACTACGGAGGAGGCAGAACTTCAGTAATTATCGGTGACGATACTATCCTTAGTAATGCGCTTACTATCAAAGGCAGCGTATACGGAGGAGGACAGGGAGTTTACACAATCGATTATTCACTGTTCATTCTCGGAGTCGTCAGTAAAGATACATCAGTTGAAGTGAAAAACGGAACAATCGAAGGCAGCATCTACGGCGGAGGAATGTACGGTCTTGTCGGTACATATCATTCAAATGATGACATTAATCCAAGCAACGCTGACAAACTTGTATTTGAAGGAGGACCGACAAAGGTTACTGTCAGCGGCGGTAACATTCATACAAATGTTTACGGCGGAGGACAGGGCGGAATAAACAATCTCTCAGGTGCTGTCGGGAAAACAGAAGTAAACATTTCAGGAGGACATATCGGACCAGACAGCAGCGGTATGAGTCAAGGCAATACACCAGACTTCTCAGGCGCTACTGTCACCCCTGGTGGAACATACCCAATTAATGTTGAAGACAACTCGCTGCCTCCGTCTGATCCTAATCATTATTCATACATATTTGTTAAAAAATCAATTTCATCTGCTGATGGGACTACAGAAGTTGGTACATTAACCGCAAGAGATGCTTCTGGATCGATTCTCACTTTAGTTAATGATTCTATCGAAGTCACTGGACTTGACGGTTGGGAAGAGATATATGATGCTTACCGCATTGTTGGCGGCAACTCTGTTATTGTTGAGTTCACTGCAGAGAATGGATATCATGTCACTGAGTGGCAGATAATCGGTGTTGGTGCAGATAAGGCAGCTCCAACAGAATCCTCACTGAGATTCGATGCACCAGGTAACGGAAACGCAGTTGTCGTTGATGCAACGAGTGTATCTAATGAATACACTGTAGCTGTTAAAATCCCAATTCAGTCTGCAGGACAGGATAAACCCGGATCTATTAAAGTATACTATCTTTCTGATCTTACAACTGCTCTTAAACCAAGTATTACTGACAATTTCCAATACTATACTGTAGCATATGGAGCAGAACTTGCCTTCGAGTTTGTTGATGAAAAAGAAGGCAGTATATTCTATGTAGCTAAGTGGATAGTCTCTCCTGCTTACGATTTATTGCAGGCTGAAAACACTTCAGATATTGCGATGATGACTGTTTCAGGCAACACTGCAGTTTATGCCATTCTCGGACCTGCAAGCGGAAACGTCTACGGAGGAGGAGCATACGCTTTAGTCGGCGATGTCACAATTCTTCTGAAAGGAAACCGTCCTGTAATTGACTCTCCAAACAACACTCAGACTGTAGTCAACATCACAGGCGGTGAAATCGGTTCAAGAAATGCAGGATCTATCTCAACCGGAAACGTTTACGGAGGAGGTTACGGACCGAGAGCACCAGTAGCAGGTTCTACTCACATCGATATCAGCACTTCTACTGTTCAGTCAAAAGACATTACTATCTACGGCAACGTCTACGGCGGAGGAGAAATGGGAGCTGTAGGTGTTCCAGTTCACATCTATTATAATAGTACTCATCCAACAGATGATACTGATAAAAAAAGCTACGGAGACATTATCGATTATGCTGATCACGTTTACGGTGACGGTTACACATACGATAATACTGGTAATCATGGTGAATATGATGCGACAAGCCGCACTGCTAAAATCTCAACAAATATTTCTATTAAACAAGAAGGAAGTCGCACCATAACAATAGGCTCAAAAGATGACGGTAATCACTTAGGCAATATTTTCGGCGGAGGACAGGGAGGAGATCTTCCTCAGAATGTAATTGATGACCTTGCTATATTTGACACGACATTTCCGCCGCTTGAAGGTTATGCAATCTCATACGGTATATCACACATAGATATCTCAGGAATAATAACCTCAGGAGTTACAATTCACGGCAGCGTCTACGGCGGAGGAGAAGGTCTGCTTAAAGGACAGAAATTAGAGCTGAATAAACCGACTTCTTCTAACTCTGAGAATACTGATTCAGAAACAACGTTTGACTCACGTTCTTCAATATCAGAAAAATCAATCATCGCCAGTGTCAGATACGGACAGGTTCTCGGAGATGTTGTAGGAACTTTATCTAAAAACACTGAGGGAAACGATCAGATCACAACAGAAGGCAATGCAGCATATGTGACGATCGGAAAAGACGTAACAGTAACAGATTCTGTCTTCGGCGGAGGAAAGCTGGCAATTCTCGGCGGATTTGAATATATTGAGAATGGAAATGAAATCACAGGAAAATTCACAGGAAAAGCAACAGTCGTGCACATCTCTGGAAATGTTAACGGAAACGTCTTCGGAGGAGGAGAAGGACATGCGAGCGGAGCTGTCTCAGGTTCAGTGAAAGATACTTTAGTGATTATTGACGGCAGTGCGGAAATCGGAGGCAACTTGGAAGTAGTCAGTCCTATCGGGCTCCCGATCTCCAGCGGAAACGTTTACGGAGGAGGAAGTCTGAGCATCACAGGAAACTTTGAATTCAAGAACCTCTGGGATATGTATCGTCCTGAGGATGTCGATCCAGTTACAGGGAATTACAACACTTCCCGTACAGATGTAATAATCACAGGCGGAACAATCAAAGGCAGTGTTTACGGCGGAGGATTCTCCCCGATCGCTACCATCGCAGGTTCCACTCATGTATGGATAGGAGATTATTCAGCAGGAATAGGCACTGGCGGCATTCCTGCAATCATAGAGAAAACAGTCCCTGATAGCATTGCGGATGATAATCTCATAATCAATGGCAGCGTCTACGGCGGAGGGGAAATGGGCTCTGTCGGTACGACAACACTTCTAAACGGTACAGATGAGAATGGGCAGCTGCTTGAAGACTCAGTAGGTCATGTTTCTGCGAATGTCTCAGTATCTTACAAGAGCAATACTATCACGATTGAAGGAGATATCTTCGGCGGAGGCAAAGGTGTCTTAAACGTACAGGTTACGATCGAGCTCCACAAAGGTGACGGCAGTGGCACTCTGATCAAACGGTCTGTTTTAGGACAGGCAATGGTCAGAGGCTACACGACAGTAACTATCGAGGGAAATGCCTCAAATTATTCTGACGTGTTTATCAAAGAAAGCGTCTTCGGAGGAGGCAAAGGAGTGCAGAACGATGCTTATGCTCTGCACTATGCAAAAGTCTACGGATACACTGTCGTAAATGTTTCATCAGCAACAATCAATGGCAGCGTCTACGGCGGAGGAGAGTTAGGAATCATCGGTCAGTTCATTGATAAAGATGTAATCAGTGCTGGTGAATCTACAGAAGTCGGACTTGTTATAGATGGAACATACTATCCTAAAGCAGTCATCAAATATGTTGAACCAAAAAACGGCCGCTATAATATCTATGCAAATCAGAGTGCTGTAGACAACAATGCAGATCCCCTCAAATCTAATATATTAATCATCAGCAGAGAATACTGCAGCGATGATCTTACTTCTGCAACTGATGGTACTCATAGCTATGGTGCCAACGCTTACTACGGACGTGGAACTGCAGCAGTTACTGTTAAAGATTCAAAAATAAGCGGATCAGTCTACGGCGGAGGCAAAGGATTAGAAATCAACGTTTTGTCGGGAGCAGTAGGCAGAGGAACAGTAGTTACAATTGAAGACACTTCTGATAATAATTCAAGAACAGATATCGAAGGATCAGTCTACGGCGGAGGGGAGTTAGGAATCGTAGGATCGATTATAACACTCATCGTTGGAGAAGGCACATCTCCTATGGTCAAAGTGACAAATACCTCTCATATCAGCAACATAAATGATTATACGAGTTATGATAAAGGAGGCGTCAAAGACCTTGACAAATTCAATGATATTGACACAGTCGTCAATATCAGAGGCGGATTGATTCACGGCAGCGTCTTCGGAGCAGGCAAGGGAGAAGAATGCAATTATGAATTCAGCAGAGGATCGTCAGGAGGAGACAAAGCAATTGCATATTACAAGCTCTCAGTCTTCGGCAGGACAGAAGTAAACATTTCAAATGGAATCATTTACAAACATGTTTATGGAGGCAGTGAGAACGGAGAAGTCGGCAGCCTGACAATTCTCAAAGAAATACGTAAGTTCACTACAAACTACTGGGCCTATGCCAGCACGATTTCAGGTAAGATAGAAAACGGTGCTCCCAGTGACATTCCTGAAGATGTCAGAGACAATGGATATGGTGACGGCAAGACAGCAGACTTATCAAAATTCAGCTCTGCATTCGTCAACATCGTCGGCGGAACAATTCACGGTAATGTCTTCGGAGGAGGATATTTCGGAGCAATTCACGGCAACACTCACGTGCATATCGGCTGGAATGCGATGATGCCTGATACGATTGATAATAAGGAAGTCAAAGGTGACTGTCATTACTACAATGATTATGATAGCGACTCAGGGTCAGGTGACATCAAATACGGTAATCGTCCTCTGCCGTTCGTTGAACGTAACCCAGATGGAACTGTAAAGTATAAGGATCCAACAACCTCGACAAGTCCAAAAGATGCTGTTTCTTTAGAGAAAGACAAAACAGTTCATGATCTCCTCATCAACGGTACTGTTTATGCAGGAGGAGACAGAGGCGATCCTAGTGCTACTACTGTCAGTTATGACTATATCAGCGTTTACGGCACATCACATATTATTCTCAACGGTACAGGCTACAATACAGGTAGCAATCAGCCAGTTGATGAAAATGGAACAGTAATGCATGCAATGTATCTGCAGGGCAGCATCTTCGGTTCAGGTAATTCCTGCACTACTTTTTACTCTGACAAAGGTAATTCGCGTTTCATTACAATTACTAATTATAATGCAGTCAACGAATTGGATAATTACATCATATATTCGATTCAAAGAGCAACAGAAGTCACATTAATTAATTCAAGACTCAGGCTGCCAGGCAGGTCTGACGGTTCCAACTTAGACAAGACTGCATTGTACTCTCTGAATCACGTAGCAAATCTTACATTGCAGAGCGGCAGCGAGATCATCTTAGACTCAGTCGTGCAGGATCTGAGAAGCATTTACAGTAAAGACGGTACAGGTGCTGATACATCCTCAGGCAGCGCACTGAACACAATCAAGCTTAACAACGGTATGACATTAACAATCAAAACAGAAAAGAATGCAGAGACTGTCGCCTCGCCAGAGAATATCTTAAGCAATAACTCAGAAGAACTCTGGCCTGACAAAAAATTCGGAAAGGTTACCGGATACTTCTTCCTTGATCTGAGTGACGCTTCATACTATACATCATACGTGTACGGACATCAAACCTCTGCAGGAGGCTTCGTATATGGAAACACCTTCGGAAGTCTCAGAAATACTGAGATCACCTATGAGGATTTCACAGATAAAGACAACCTTATAAACAGCTATAGGGTATGGCATCCTGTAGGAGGAGGCCATCTTTCAGCTTCTTCAACAATTGTAGCCGATAAGAAGGGTAATTCTCAAGGGGGAGTATACATGAACACTGGTAAAGTGGTCATGCCTATGACTGAACAAGGTGCCAAGTATACTCTCATAGGCTACAATATTTATCCGGCGCAGTCTGCAGGCCTTAGTGATCCCAATCCAAGTCTGTACCTGCTAGGCGAAACTGATTCATTTGGTAACTTAGATGTTAATAAATCTTTTAAAATAAAAGCTTCACTTGGAGAAGGTTTCGAGGATAACGAGAATTCAGAGATATGGCTCACGAGCGGAGAGAAATCCTCAATTAGCGATATGGAATTCGAAGCTCTTGGAGGAACGACCCTTCCAGAAATCAATGTAGAATTATATTCTAACGGGGTAACGCAGACAACTACAGCGGGTTATGTAGTGCTGCTAATTCAGGAGTCAGTTCCAGTTCTTGGTGCAGATGGCAAACCTGTGCTTGACGATGATAATAATAAACAATACAAACCGGGAAACGAAATATCAGCAATTATAAACATCGAGACTCAGGCAGACGGATTCGGTGCTACAATAGACAATAAGAATTATACAAACAACATGAATCTCTACGCCACAAGAGAAGGTATGGATGACTGGAACCTCTCGATTTCAAATAATAATGAAGACAAATATAGATTTAAATTAACAAGTGTAAGCGGTGATAAACATCTCTTAACTAACTCAGATCCTGCTTCCAAAGACAAATACAAAATTGTTATGGGTTATAAAATTAACAATGATTATTCTCAGGGCTGGGATGGTTTCTCGTTTAATGATATCATACTCACAAGCGATACTAATAACATCATGCTGGGAGAGACAGACGGCAGATTCAACACCTCATTTAAGTTCACAATTTACAACCTGGTAAGCGAAGGTGTGATGGATGGATATGCAACTGGAACTATAATTCTGAAGATTTCATATGAGAAAATATCTGCTTCAAGCAAAGCTGATGAACATCCACTATTGGCTGCCGGTACAGATGTAGCTGCTGATACGGGAACGATTGAAATTATAATTAATTTAGGAGAAAAGAAAGATTGGTACAATGTTGATTTCGTTCCAGCACCGAGTGAAAGCGATGCAGGTGTAGGAGCGATAATGACTCAGCAAATTTCATATGGAGGAGTAGCAAAAGAGCCTACGACTCCCACACGGTTAGATGGGAAATATACCTTCAGCGGTTGGTATCGCGAATATAATTCTGATACAGGTTACTCTAACTATTACTCATTTAGTAAAGATGAAGCGAAGGATAAAATCACAGGAGATACAACTCTTTATGGTAAATGGGTTTCTAATGTAACTTTCGATAATAATTATGACGGTTCTCCATCTGCTATAGTAATCAGCCTAGATAGCAAAAGCGGTGCACTTGGAGAAAAGATGTCGTTTGTGCAAGATCCCGTCCGTTCAGGGTATCTATTCAAGGGATGGTATACTGAACAGTATAAGGATTCTGATGAAGCCGATTCTACTAAACTCTTTAATCAAGATACCCCGATTGATAAGAACACAATAGTTTATGCTAAATGGGATAAGCTAACTTATAATATTAAATTTGATAAAAATGTTCCAGATGGTGCAATTGATCCAGGAGATATAGGCCTGCCCCAAACCATACCTGTGGCGGGAGATCCGGTCAATCTCGACAAACCCAGTACTATCGAATTAAAGATAAAAGATTCTACCGATGTGTACACGTTTGTCGGATGGGGCACATCACCTAATGCTCTTACTGGATACACTGGTTCTATAGCTCTATCTAATTTAATCACAGATGATAATACAAAAGATAATGGTGATGGTACTGCAACCATAACGCTTTATGCTGTCTGGCAGAAATCTACGATGCATACGATAACAGTCACCACTGATCCTATCACTGCTGGAAAATATGTTAATTTTGAGTATTATTGTGGAGATATAGATCCAGTAGAGGGTACACCATGGGATAAAATCACTAATGGAGCATTTTCAGTTTCAGATAGCTCAACTGTTTATCTCAGGTATTCTGTAACTGTTCCTGGATATTCAGGTGATGGTGCATATAGTTTAGAAAAATGGTCATATGATGGTGCTGAAAGCAAGGAAGATATACTCACAATTGAAAATGTAACTGGTGATAAGTCAGTGACATTAAGCCTCACGGGCAAGTCTATACTTGTAAATTTAGTGCTTGATGGAGGAACACTTGAGAGTGGTGACGGAACAAATTCAATAAATGTAACATTCGGAGAAAAATATGCAGGCTTAAGCGATCCTACTAAACTCGGATATATTTTCGCAGGATGGTCTACTCGGCTAATTAATGGATCCCCAGTAACTTCTGACACAGACGTGACGGATCCAACCTCCCCGCAAACCCTTTATGCTCTGTGGACTCCCGCACAATATAACATCATATATCATGGAAACGGCGGCAATTATGACGGTAAAGATTGGTATTATCAGACTTTCACATACGGTGAGTCTAATTCTACGGTAACACTAACGTCCAAGTTTACTAACACTGATATGATACAAACCGGTTGGTCGTTGACTGCTGATGGTAGTAAAACATACGATCTTTCAGAAAATATAAAAATAACATCAGACCTGCTCAGCAACTCATCATCCTCTTCACCTGGTGATGGAGCGACTACAATACCTAATGTAGTTTTAGAATTATATGCTGTCTGGGTAAGCCCTACTCTAACGATCACATTTAGTGATGGTGGTAGTGGTGTATTAACTAATGATGGTGTAACATTTGATGGAGATGACTGGTTAAAAAGGATTGGATTAGCATCAGGCGGTAATATCAAAATACTGATAAGCGCTGCTAGCGGAGGAACTGATATTGATATACCCAACGATGCAATTCTCAAATGGACGCTTAGTGGTAAGACCGATGCAGTGTCAGAAATGAGAGATGCAGCAACATACCATCTTACACTTTCATTTACTAGTGATGATGGTATATTCTACACTGGCGAGGCAAACTTCATAGTCTCTCCTTATACAGGTAAAATTAATATCACAATCGGTTCATCATTTGAATATGATGGTAATAATCCCATCACATCGGCTTTAGCAAGTGCTATTGCAAAACTTACGAGTGGGTATACCTTAACATCTAACGATCTTTTAGATTTTGAAACTACTTATTACAAATCAGGCTCTACTGAATCAATCACTGCTCCAGTCACTGTAGGAGGCTACAGTTTTACCTTGACTGCTAAGGCTGATTCCAAGAATTATTATAATTCTAGTGAAACGAAAGGAGCAGAGGGTAGCACATCATATGAAATCACTCCAAAATCGTTAGAAATTACAATCGGCGGATCCGTTCAATATAATGGTAACGTTGAATTCAACTACTTCTCAACCAATCCCTCAAACAATATTATCATTACTCCTGATAGTTCTAGCCTCTGTGGAGGTGATATTATTACAGAAGTTGTAATAAAAACATCATCTACACATGTAGGGATATATACAAAAAATGGAACAGAAAACACTCTGAACTATGCCAGTATTGAGATAAAAAGAGGAACCGACGATAGAAAGAATTGCTATAATGTATCTCTGAGCAGTAACAGTAAACTGACAATCAATAGCGTCATCACTCTGAGTCAGCCAGACGGCGATATTTTATTCAAATATTCTATAGATGGCGGGAATGAAAAAGAATATACTGATCCGTTTGAGCTTTCTCCAACCGAAACTGTTGTAATAACTGCAACCGGAAGTAAAGTAGGACACCACATCGTGTTCAGTACAACTCCTACAGATGCCGGCACTCTTGGGGATGGAAACTACACAATATCTGGAAGAGACTTAACCACAAGTGTAACTGTCACTGCTTCGTGGGAAAAGGACATTTACACAGTAGTCTACAATCTGAACGGTGCTTCAGGAACTATTTCTAACGGTAAAGTCTCAATCGGTGAAGCTATTCCTATTGCATCTCCAGACGGTATTACAAACACAGGATACAATTTCAAAGGCTGGGCATTCACAAGCACAGGCAGTGCAGACGATGTACTTGCTTCAGGTACAAATCTCACAGCACAAAATATCACAGACTACATCAATAGCGGAACAATCACTCTCTATGCAATCTGGGAAAAGGACATTTACACAGTAGTCTACAATCTGAACGGTGCTTCAGGAACTATTTCTAACGGTAAAGTCTCAATCGGTGAAGCTATTCCTATTGCATCTCCAGACGGTATTACAAACACAGGATACAATTTCAAAGGCTGGGCATTCACAAGCACAGGCAGTGCAGACGATGTACTTGCTTCAGGTACAAATCTCACAGCACAAAATATCACAGACTACATCAATAGCGGAACAATCACTCTCTATGCAATCTGGGAAAAGGACATTTACACAGTAGTCTACAATCTGAACGGTGCTTCAGGAACTATTTCTAACGGTAAAGTCTCAATCGGTGAAGCTATTCCTATTGCATCTCCAGACGGTATTACAAACACAGGATACAATTTCAAAGGCTGGGCATTCACAAGCACAGGCAGTGCAGACGATGTACTTGCTTCAGGTACAAATCTCACAGCACAAAATATCACAGACTACATCAATAGCGGAACAATCACTCTCTATGCAATCTGGGAAAAGGACATTTACACAGTAGTCTACAATCTGAACGGTGCTTCAGGAACTATTTCTAACGGTAAAGTCTCAATCGGTGAAGCTATTCCTATTGCATCTCCAGACGGTATTACAAACACAGGATACAATTTCAAAGGCTGGGCATTCACAAGCACAGGCAGTGCAGACGATGTACTTGCTTCAGGTACAAATCTCACAGCACAAAATATCACAGACTACATCAATAGCGGAACAATCACTCTCTATGCAATCTGGGAAAAGGACATTTACACAGTAGTCTACAATCTGAACGGTGCTTCAGGAACTATTTCTAACGGTAAAGTCTCAATCGGTGAAGCTATTCCTATTGCATCTCCAGACGGTATTACAAACACAGGATACAATTTCAAAGGCTGGGCATTCACAAGCACAGGCAGTGCAGACGATGTACTTGCTTCAGGTACAAATCTCACAGCACAAAATATCACAGACTACATCAATAGCGGAACAATCACTCTCTATGCAATCTGGGAAAAGGACGATGAGCCTGTAAAGTACACCGTAACATTTGACAGCAACGGCGGCAGTTTTGTACCTAAAATCGAAGATGTAGCAAAAGACAGCAAGATTACAAAACCAGTAGACCCAACAAGATCAGGTTACACATTCAAAGGCTGGTACACAGAAAATGGAATAGAATGGGACTTCGATAAAGACGTAGTCACAGCAGACATAACCTTATACGCCAAGTGGGAAACAAAGGACCCTGACAGACCTACTTACTTCAAAGTAGAATACAATGCAAACGGAGGAGAAGGGGAAGTTCCGAAGTCGGAACTTCACTTCTCAGGCGAATTTGTAACTGTCAAATCGTCAGAGCTGTCAAAGAATGGATACATCTTCAAGGGATGGTGCGACTCATTCACTCAGCAGACATACTTGCCTGATGAAGAATTCAGAATGCCTAACAGAAATGTCTGTCTGACAGCAGTATGGGAAGAAAGCAGTCCTCCTACTCCTGGAAAAGAAGTCACAGTCACATTCGTAGTAGACAACGCTTTCTACGGAGAATCAAAGACTCATATCAACACAGCATTAGGAGAATCAATGCAGCCTGATCCTGTCAAAGAGGGATATGACTTCGCAGGATGGTATACAGAAGACGATCAGGTCTTCACAGCAGATTCAATAGTAAGCAGTAACATGACAGTCTATGCAGACTTCAAATTAAACAAGGACTACGTCATAGTTACTTTCGTTATAGATAACGAAATTTACTTGGAGAAAGTCTGCAGGAAAGACAACATTCAGGAACCTAATATCCCTTACAGATTAGGAAAGGAACTGAATGCATGGTATTCAGACAAAGAGTTACAGAACAAATTCAGTTTTGATTCAGTAGTATCAGAGGATCACATAACACTCTATGCTGAATGGAAACAAGACGAGAATGTAATGATCTGGTTTATTTTCATACTCTTCGCAGCATTCATGGCAGCAGTGATAGCATCAGCAAAGAGAGTGTCATTCTTCATCAATGAGAATGACGAAGAGAAGTATGCATCAGTAATCATGTTCGGAAAGGGAACTCTGGGAGACAGACTTCCTCAGATTCCTGACAGTCAAAACTTCTCAGGCTGGTACTCAGAATCAGGAGAACTGATAACAGAAGAATCAGAGATCACTCAGAGCATGAAAGTCTATGCTCACTGGAATGAGTGATCTCAAACCTCTTTCTTATTATCTTTATTATATATGCAGATAAAACTCTTCAGAAGAATAGAATAAAACAATAGACGGGATTATTTTTACCTCAATTTTCTGCTGATTTTATAACGAGGCTCTATGGTAACATTCAAATACTATCTATCTATGATACTCTAGATACATAGCGGGGTAGGGTAGCCAGGATATCCCGTCGGGCTCATAACCCGGAGACCGGTCGTTCAAATCGACTCCCCGCTACTTTTCTTAATTCTCAGTATCAGGTATCTTTTTACTATCGAAAGATATAAAATAGCGTGGATACACACTCCTGTTTGCAATGATTAACCTTCCTTCTTCATCTGATATTCTCATTATCGGCGGCGGAGCCACAGGAACAGGCATCGCACGCGATATGGCTATGAGAGGAGCCAGCGTCATCCTTGTCGAACGAGGAGATTTCTGTGCAGGTGCTTCCGGTTCCAACCACGGCATGCTGCACAGCGGAGCAAGGTATGCTTCTTCTGATCAAGACAGCGCCAGGGAGTGTGCTGCAGAAAATGAAATTCTCAAGCGGATAGCACCTTTCTGCATCGATGACACAGGCGGTTTATTCGTTTCACTTCCGGAAGATGATGAGGACTTCGCAGACAAATTTAACTCTAGTTGTCAGGCGGCAGGAGTCTACTCCAGGGAACTGTCTCTGCAGGAAGCTCTAAAATCCGAACCGCTGCTGAATCCGGAGATCACCAGAGCCTTTGAGGTCAGAGATGCCGCCGTTGATCCTTTTCTGCTTGTCAATGCCAACGTTGCAGCAGCCAGAGAGTTCGGGGCGGCAGCAGTCAATTACACAAAAGTAATTTCAATGGATATCGAAGAAGGAAAAATCAAGCAGGTCACACTTGAAAGGGCAGGTCAGAGATGCACAGTGCAGCCGGAAGCAGTCATCAACGCAGCAGGCTCCTGGGCGGCAGAGGTTGCAGCTATGGCCGATCAGTCTCTGAGTGTGGGAGTCGACAAAGGCACAATGGCGGTCATAGACGGAAGGGCAGCTTCCCGCCTGATCAACAGGCTGAGAAAACCGGCAGATGCCGACATCCTCGTCCCGCACCGCTCAGCGACAATCGTCGGCACAACGTCTTCTCCAGGAAATCTCAATCATGTCCATCCGACAGCCGAAGAAGTCGAAAGCCTGCTGAGAGAAGCTTCTAAGATGATCATAGGACTGCATTCTATGAGAGCGGTCAGAGCTTATGCGGGAATCAGACCTTTAGCCGCGGCGGGAGGCAGAAATGCTTCGAGAAATTTCACTATCACCCAGCATACTGAGGGAGCAGAAAATCTGTTCAGCGTCGTGGGAGGCAAACTTACCACTTACCGCCTGATAGCCGAGAAGACGGCTGATGCGGTCTCTTCCTACTTAGGGCTTCATTCAGTCTGCAAAACTGCTCAGGACGAGCTGCCGGCACCAGAAACAAAGCTGCCGCTTTCACAGGAGATCTGCAGCTGCGAAATGGTCTCCCAGGCTACTCTTCGTAATCTTGCTCAGTCGGCAGACGTGACCTGCGCAGCCGATCTTATGCGCCGCAGCAGGGCCGGCATGGGCTTCTGCCAGTCGGGACTATGTGCTTTTGATATAGTTTCCTGTCTGAAAGGAGATCCCCGGCAGCAGCTGCAGGAATTTCTGGCAGAGAGATGGAAAGGAGCGGAATCAGTCCTCTATGATCAGCAGCTGCGGCAGGAGGCCTTTAAAGCTCACCTTTTCAAAGTCTACGGTATCGACCATACGGGAGGAGACTGAAAATGGACTGCGATATTCTGATAGTAGGCGGCGGAGCAGCAGGCAGCACGGCAGCTTACAGGCTTGCCAACTCAGGGGCAAACGTAGTCTTGGTGTCTTCAGGCACTCCGGCTACCGCCATGTCTCCCGGCAGAATCACAGTTTCGCAGGAGTCGGAAGAACTGAAGAAATTTCTGATGGAGGCAGGCAGACCCTATGGTCTTTTTACAAAAGAAGAAAAGACTGAGAACTTCACCAACAAGGGAACACTGTATCAGCAGTCATTTTTGTCTGCATATGATGATAATTCAGCAGCACAGGCTGCAGCGGGAATCAAAGGCTTCAAAGATCTCAATCCCGAACTGGTGAGCAGGATACTGTCTCAGACGGGCAGAGAGCTGACGCCTTATTGGATTGAAGAAGGCAGTATGGATGAAATGGCAGAAGCAATGCAGGAAATTCCTGCCGATACAATTATGATTCCGCCGCTTTTCGACCTGCGGCATTATGCTGCTTCAATGGACAATCTGGAAAAACTGTCAGGACGCAGGCTGCGGGAGGCTGTGACGCCCCTTTCCCTGCCTGGGAGAAGGTTAAGCGAATGTCTGCTGCAGGCTGCCAAGACAGCAGGTGCACAGGTCATGACTGGAAGAAAAGTTATAGATATTACAGCACAGTCGGCGCTGGTTCAGTCAGGCATCAGGGAGCAGGAGATAACTTACAGTGCTTTGCTCTTGGCAGGCGGAAATTTGGTGAGCGGCGGTCTTTCCTTGGACGGCAATTTAGTAAGGGAGCCTCTGCTGGGCATCAACGTTACAGAGATCAACACTCCCAGGCTGCATTCGGCGGCTCTCACCGAAGCTCTGTCATCAGGCATCTGCGCTCACGGCTGCCGGGCAGCAGCAGGAGTCTATGCCTGCGGTTCAATCGTAGCCGGGCTCTCATATCCTCTCAGCAAGGGTCTCTGGGATGTAATGCTCAGTGCCTGGAAAACAGCTGAAACGATCAAGGAGGCGGCCTTATGAACGACTGCATCAAATGCGGCGAGTGTCTGGCGGTCTGCCATGCCTACAAGCACCTGCAGGGAGAATTCTCCGGCCCGCGCCGTCTGGCCGTTGAGTATCCACGTTTCAATGATACTTCCTCAGAAGCTTTCATGTGCACTACCTGCGGCTACTGTGAGGAGGTATGCCCTGCACATCTGCCGCTTACGCAGGCCATCGTACGCATGCGGACGCAGATGTTTCCCCCGCAGAATGAAGGGCAGCAGAAAGTTCTGGATCTGGCATTAAGAACCAATCATGCTGTAGAGCCGAAAGAGTACAATGCTCCAACAACAGGAAGAACTCTGCTGTTCCCGGGATGTGTCGGCAAAGGCCGGCTGGCGGGGAAGCCGGAGGAAGTCTTGAAACTGCTTGCCGCCGCCGGAGCTGAGCCTTATATCAATCCCGGCTTGGTCTGCTGCGGCTCTCCGCTTTCTAAGATGGGTGCCGTGGAAGAGGTAGAGCGGCTGAAAAACATCAACTATCCTATACTGGCTGAAGCAGAGCAGGTCGTTACGATCTGTCCGGGATGCACAACGATGATCAATAAATCCTACGGGATCAACGCTCTGCACATCCTGGAATTTTTAGAAGATGCTGAATTGAATTTCATTGACGGCGATAATGTCCGCATTTACCTGCATCATCCGTGCCACTTGTCAAGAGGCGTCGGGCCGCATGTGATGGACATTGCCCGGAATATCCTGGAAAAGGTTCCCGGGGTGACAGTCTTGGACTGCGGCAGCGAGGAAGACTGCTGCGGAGGCGGAGGAGGCGTTCTCGCTGCTTACCCAAGGGAAGCATATGCCACCGCGGATCTGAAGGCTAGAGAGGCTCAGGAAGCAGGCGCAGACCTGATTGTGGCACCATGCCCCTTCTGTGCAGTGAATCTGAGAAGGCCTAAGAGGCTGAAAGCCGTGGAGATGTCAGAATTTCTCTGTTCAAGGCTGAAGTGATCCTTACGTTGACGATATGATCAAAACAACGTCTGCTTCACAAAGGGTGCAGATTAAAAGGCTGAATCTCAAGGCCGGCATAACAGGAACAATCTTGTTCACAGAGAAGGTCTGCAGATGCGGAGTCGGTTCAACTGCATTCAGTAGATTGTATAATTCTACTCTTGGTATTATCAGTTCAATCAGAGTCTTGACGCAATAAAGTGATTTTTTATTCTGCCTCATATTCTAGAGCTTTTTTCTGTGAGGTATTTTTTAGTTATATTTTTGCAAGGCCAGCATGTTTTTCATAATTATAGCATGTGACTATGATCTGCAAATCTTCAAATAGTCCTCTACCGTGTGTGAAATCGTGAACACAGAACCTGTTAGTTGCATATCGTGCGTGTATATGGATAAGAGGCCTGAGTCTACAATGCAGGGAGGTCTCCTTTACTGTCAGAAAAAAAGGCTGGTAATCCGCCCCAAGACCTCATGCGAAGTTTACATCAAGGCCACAGCAAAGAACGTAGAGAGCATGAAAGCAGCGCTCTATGGGAAAATAAACCCTAATGATGTAGAATAAGTGAGGAGCGCGGAGTACCCGCCTCCGATGATTTTTCGAAGTTTTTTCTAAAACTATATTTCCTACCTGCTGAAAAGTAGTACTCCGTGGGGAGTTTGAAAGCAGTAATCCTTGCTGCAGGCGAAGGCATAAGGCTGCGTCCGTTTACAATGTCAAGGCCTAAGGCGATGATTCCTATAGGGAACAAGCCGGTATTGGAGCATATAGTGCATTCGTTAGTTGCCAACGGCATCTCAGATATCGTCATTGTCGTGGGATACTTTGAGAATACGATCATGTCTCATTTCGGGGACGGGCGTAACTTCGGGGCTAAGATCACATATGTATCTCAGTCGAGGCCGATCGGCACAGCACATGCAGTCTTCTCAGCATGGGATATTCTGAAAGACGAGGACAAGGTAATCGTTCTGGCAGGTGACAATTTTATTGATAAAAATACAGTAGCGTCAGCGCTGAACGGCGAACCTCCTTTAGCAGTAGTTACTGAAAGCGTCATGCCTTCAAAGTACGGTGTTGTGTCTCTGAAGGACAGCAGGATCACCTCCATTGTAGAAAAACCAGAAACAAACTTCAGCAACATAATCAGCACTGGAATATACTTATTTGATAAACAAACACTAAATTTCTTCAGCAGCGCCTCAGAGGTCTCAGCCCTTGGAATTTCAGAAGTGCTTTCCTCTCACTTACATCAAATATGTCTCTCAGCAGTCAAGACGGACGGCGGCTGGGTGGATGCTGTCTACCCTCAAGATTTAGTAAAATTAAACGACATGGCTTTAGAAAATGTCAGCAGTCTCACGCAGGGAACGATTGAACACGGTGTAACTCTGAAAGGAAACGTTCACATCGGTGAAGGCAGCAGAATCCGGTCAGGATGCTACATTGAAGGGCCGGTGATCATCGGCGAGAACTGCGACATCGGGCCTGATGTGACTATCTCAGCATTCACAAGCATCGGCAATGATGTGCAGATCGGTCCTTATTCCTGCATTGCAGGTAGCGTTTTGATGGATAACATCGCGGTGGGAACGCACTGCCACATTTCCCGGTCGGCGGTGGACTGCGGAGTCGAGATCGGCTCAGCAGTCCTGGCAGACGGTGTGGCAAGGGGGAGAGACCGTTCAGGAGTGATGATCGGACAGGATTCCTGGATCGGCTCGGGAACAGTATTCTTTCCTAACGTCATCGTCGGCTCGGAATGCAGGATCAGCAGCGGTTCGACAGTCAGAAGCAGTTTGGAAAACAGGAGCATTGTGGTATAATGTGCGGAATTGTAGGCTATGCGGGACCGAGGGACGCTCAGCAGGTTCTCATCGACGGACTGCAGCGTCTGGAGTACAGAGGCTACGACTCTGCAGGAATTGCTGTAGTAAATGAAGAGGAGAGTCTGCAGGTCTTCAAAGACGAGGGAGATGTGACAAAGCTCACAGGCAGCATGCCGGTGATCGAAGGACATATAGGCATCGGTCATACAAGATGGGCTACCTGCGGCAAACCTTCGAAAGAGAATGCTCATCCCATGATTGACTGTGAAAACTGCATTGCTCTAGTTCATAACGGCATTATTGAGAACAGGGCAGAACTGAGAGACAGGCTGGAAAATGAAGGTCACATATTCACTTCAGAAACAGACACGGAAGTGCTGGTGCATCTCTTAGAAGAATACTATGACGGAAACTTAAGATCTGCACTGGCAAGGGCGCTGGAAGATGTCAAAGGCACTTATGCCGTAGCAGCAGTAAGAAAAGGCTCCAATGAAATAGTTGCTGCGAGGAAAGAAAATCCTCTGATTGTTGGCTTGGGGTCGGAAGAGAACTTCATTGCTTCAGATGTGACAGCGGTTTTAAATTATACTAACAAAGTTATCTACATTGAAGACGGAGAAATATTGACGCTGACACCTTCAGGCGTAGAGATATTTAATGATAAAGGAGAAAAAATAAATAAAGATTACATAACAATCCCATGGACGGCGGAAGATGCTCAGAAGGGAGGCTTCGAGCATTACATGCTGAAAGAGATATTTGAACAGCCCTTGGCAATTCACAACTCGCTGCTGGGAAACTTCGACAAAATAATGTCTTCCGACTTTCTGTCATCTCAGGATTTTTCATCGGTGAAGTTGATAGCCTGCGGAACATCCTACAATGCATCTCTGGTAGGAAAATACGCGATAGAGTATCTTGCAGGCATTCCCGTCACGGTGGAACTGGCATCGGAATGCAGATATTCCAGCGAGACTAGGGAGGATCCGCTGGTCATCTTAGTGACTCAGTCGGGAGAAACGGCAGATACTTTAGCAGCTGCGAGGCTGGCCAAGAAAAGAGGACACAGAACTCTGGCAGTTACAAATGTAGTGGGATCAACAATCACAAGAGAGGTAGACAACGTTCTTTACACGCAGGCAGGGCCTGAGATCGGAGTGGCAGCAACAAAGACCTACGTCACTCAGTTGATGGCCATGTATATGCTGGCGTTGAAACTGGGAAAATCAAGAACGTTGAGAAGGGATGAAATCCATCGTTACACCCACGGCCTGAAATCGATGCCGAGAACAGTATCCAATGTTCTTGCCAAATCAGATGAGATTTCAGAGGCGGTAGGTATGCTGACAAACGCTCAGAGCGCCTTCTTCTTAGGCAGGCATATCAATTACCCGACAATGCTCGAAGGAGCCTTAAAACTAAAAGAAATCTCTTATATTCATGCGGAAGGCTATGCAGCAGGAGAATTAAAGCACGGGCCTTTGGCATTACTGGACAGCAATACGCCGACAGTGGCGGCATGTGTCTGGGACATGTCTTATGAAAAAATGCTCTCGGCCATTTCAGAAGTGGCGGCAAGGGACAGTCCTGTATTGGGCATAGGAATAGAAGGAGACAGAGACTTAGAAGCAATTGTGGATAGAATAATCTCCATTCCTGAAGTGGAAGGGATTTTATCTCCCATTCCGCTCACAGTGGCAGTGCAGCTCATTGCATATCATACGGCCAGAAAACGCGGCTGCCCGATCGACAGGCCTAAGAATCTAGCTAAAAGCGTAACGGTCGATTAGACCCTTACATTGTTGGGAATTTCTTCCGGACAAATCACATCGTCAGGACATTTTTCAATCGGCAGACTGCAGATATTCCTGTCCATAATCTCAATTCCCGGCGGATATTCGAGGGAATCAATGAAACCGAACCAGTAGACGACAATGCCGTTGCCAAACATTTCAACATATTTTGAAAGCTGGCCTTTGAAATTCTTATTAAATTCTATTTTATCTCCAAATGAAGCTTTGGATTCAATCCAGTTTACAATGCGACCGTTTATTTTGACAGGTTCGTTAAGCAGGCAGTCAGGGGTCTTGGAGAACTTTCCGCGGAGATCGTTTTCTGTGCGGTATCCGAGTTCGTTCTCGGTAAGCCAGTTCTGAAGCATCTCTTCACCCCACTGGCCTCTTTTGACCTGAATGTCATTTCCCCAGGGAGAATATATGCTGTCTTCCTTCACGATGTCTAAAATCTCTTTTTTCAATTTCTGGTCTGCTATTGTCTCAGGCTCTCTCACATAACTCCAGTATTGTTTTTTAGAATACCCGTTCTGCTGGAACAGCATTAAACCGGTCAGGATTGGAGAAAAATCCCATTTCTGCGCTATACTCAAAATACTTTTTCCAGACTTCCATTCCCGCAGCATTCTGGGAAGATTTCTTTTGATTATGTGATGGCGTTTCATCGTTTTACGTACGGTACGCTGAGTGTAGATGACGTTCAGAAGCTCTCTGTCCAAACCGCTTTGGGCAGCTAGTCTGTCAACATCAGATTCCGTCTCCAACTCATCGTAGATACGTTTGTAATCCTCTAATTTCATGATTCTGACCCTTTTTGACAGGTTAGAGGCTAGAAGGAAGCGTCAATCTTAAACGTATCGTTTTTGTTTCGCTTTTCAAATTGACATATCTAGCAGTAATCAGTACAAATATTATTTGTTCAAAATATGCATGCTGCACATATATCCAAAAAAATTTAAATCATTAATGACCATGGATGACTCAGTCCCGCTTGCGGGCAAAAGCATCCTTGCGGTGTTGACATGGCTAAAACTAAATATGTATGTACCCCAGCTCCATCGACCTGGCTTCCGCCGGCGATCAACGATTCAAAGTGCTGGATGTGTTATGCTAAATCTTCTTTATTTGTTTCATTCCCGCTGGGATTGATTTTCGGATTTTACTTCTTATTCAGCGGCAGAGTGCCTCTGGGTGAGGTCCTTCTATGCGTGGCAGCAGTTTCAGTGATTCTTATTCTGCTGACAAATCCCTTGATCATGAAGTCCATGAATGAAGGCCGGTTCGGGCAGGCCAACAGATACCTGAAATTTTTTACAGTGATCTCCTTGTTCTGTATGATTTTCCCTGGATTCTTCTATTACATTGCTTATAAAAAGATACAGCCGGTCTTTAAGCCTCAGACTCAGCGTTATCCAACCAACTACTATGAGGGGCCGAGAAGCTACCCTCCAAATGTAACCGAAGGCGAAGAAATGTCCCCGGAAGAGGGATTTGTCATGTCAAAGAAGTAAGCTGGAGGAACATTATTGAGCATTTTTGAGATAATCATGCTGCTTTGTTTCGGAGCAGCGTGGCCTTTTTCCATACTTAACTCCTGGAGATCCAAGTCTACCAAAGGAAAAAGCGTAATTTTCCTGATCACTCTGATGATCGGATATGTCGCCGGTATCATCAACAAGCTTTACTACAGCTATGACGCCGTGATCTATCTTTACATTCTCAATCTGGTAATGGTCTTGATCGACACCTGCCTCTGGGTGAGAAACCGCAGGATCGAGCGTGAAGGCAGGGAACCGGACTCAATAATCTATGCCTGAAGAGGAAAGATTATTCCTTATCTTCTAAAAATAACAATATATATTTAATCTAAAACAGTATTAAATCCAACTTGGTTAAAAATATAAAAAAATGGAAGATGCTTATTGCATCTTAGCCATTGACTCTTTTAAAGCTTCAAGATTTTCAGGGTGTTTCTCGAAGTATTCCCTTACTGGAGCGAGGTAGTCACTCAGTGCCTTGGCGACTCCGTTCTTTAAATCTAGGGGATGAAGCTCCTGAGCAAGGTATGTCTTTTCCAGTTCTTCGTAAGAATTGAATTCGAGATTGCCGCCGAATTTTTCTGGTCTCTCAATGACAAGCTTTCCTCCCCTGCCGAATATGATGTACTTGCATACAGACAATACAGGATTTCCTTCAGCCTCAGGCGGACAGAAGGCTTTCTTCATTTTTCTTTGAATGTCTTCTGCGCTGTCGTGAATGAGAATATTGCTGTCTGGATGTGACTTGGACATTTTTCCGCTGATGGGATCCATCCTGTTCATGCCGCTGAGACCTGGAATTAAGGGAGTGTGGATAGCTACCGGAACCTTCCATCCAAGTTTTTCAGCTGCCTCTCTGGCGAGCATATGTGCCCTGCGCTGGTCGATGCCGGCATATGCCACATCAATATCCATTACAAAAATGTCGGCAGCCTGCATGAGCGGGTAGAGGAATTTAGAAGAGTCCAATTCAGCATCGTCTTCCTTGCGGCCCATGATGGTCATGGCGCGCTTTATTCTTGAGAGAGAAGTTACCTTTCCTACTTTGATTACAGTCTCCCAGTAACTGTTCTTCTCCATGATTTCAGAGGCGAGAACAAAGTTGACTTTGTCCATCGGGACTCCGAGAGCGGCAAAGCAGTCTCCCATATACTTGGCGCAGAGGCGGATTCTTTCAATATCTCCTCCGAGCTTGTCATTGATACGGGCATGCCAGTCAGCCATGAAAATAGTAAGTTCAAAGTCTGCATCGATGAAGTCGCGCATCTTGCTGGCACACAGGGCCCAGCCCAGATGCACAAGCCCAGAAGGCTCGAATCCGATATATGCCCGCGGTTTCTCTTTTTTGGACAGGAGAGCTTTCAGATCCTCTTCTGTCACAGTTTCTTCTGTGTTGCGTAACAGCAGGCTTAATCTTTCTTCGGCATTCATTTTGATCGTTCTTGCGTATCGTAAGAATGTATAAAGCTATTCCGCTACACACTGTCTAGCATGTGTACTGCTTGTTAAATGGATGATTTTTGTATGAAGCAGAATACTTAAATTAAGATAAACTGAAGCTTTGATTTATCATTGATTCTGTTTGAGAAAAATATCAAGCGATAATACAAGACTGCCAGATGAAATAAAAAAGAAAGTAGAAGCTTGAATGCTTCCGTTTAAAATCATTTAACTTTTACTGCAGTTCCGTAGGCAAGGATTTCAGCAGCACCGGCGGCCACCATTGAACTGGTGTACCTGACATTAATCACGGCGTCTGCCTGCAGACTCTCAGCTTCTTCCACCATGCGCTTGGTGGCAAGGGCTCTGGCCTCGTTCAGCATCTGTGTGTAAGCGACAAGCTCTCCGCCGACCATCGACTTAAATCCCTGAGTAATGTCGCGGCCGATATTTTTTGTCTGGATTGTGCTGCCTTTTACAATGCCGATTATTTCTATTTCTTTGCCTGGAAGGTATTCAATATTTGTCAAGATCATCTTCGACTCCGCTCCTGATTTCCTTAATGCGTTCTATCAGTACATACACTGATGCAACTATACATATCGCAGGTATACTCAGCCCCATGATGGTGACGATGAGAGGCATTCCATCCTCCAGCGCCATCCACAGAGCGCCGAATGCTACAAAGTACAGCAGCAATAATACTGTAATTATAACTGGCGCTATCATTCTTTTATCCAAATAATCACCTTTAATTGCATTTGCTGTAACCGCATTGCCTGCATATAACACAGCCGCCTTCATGTTCAACGGCTTCTCCGCACTCGGGGCAGAATTTGATCATATGAGTCAGTACATGATCGTCTTCCATCAGGCTGCTGACGCTTATGGCATCTGGATCCCAGTAACCGAGTTCAATATGCTTGTTGTATATTTTCTCAATAGTTCTGGCGATGGCATCAGGACAGGAAGTGCATTTCAATCCGGGCTGCCTGACAGTTGAAGGACATCTGATTCCCTTGAGCTGGCTGACAATGGTTTTTACATCAATACCGCTGCGCAGGGCAATCGAGGCAAGTCTTGAAGTGGCTTCGCTCTGGCTGGGACATCCTCCTGCCTTTCCGGTGTTGGTGAATATCTCGCAGATTCCCTTATCGTCATAATTGGCAGTGATGTACAGTTTGCCGCAGCCGATCTGCACGCGCTCGGTAACACCCGACACAACATCAGGCCTGCCGCGGGGAACAATTCTTCCAGTCAGCTCTTCTGCCGGGATCTCCTCGTCCTTGTTGACTTTGCCGATATTCAACACCTGTTCGTCACGGCTGCCGTCTCTGTAGATCGTTACTCCTTTGCAGCCCAGCCTGAAGGCGAGCTTGTAGACTTCCGCCACATCTTCCTCAGTGGCTGCATGGCTGAAGTTTACTGTCTTGGAAACCGCGTTGTCTGTGTACTTCTGGAAAGCAGCCTGCATTCTGATATGATCCTCAGGACTGATATCATGGCTGGAAACAAACACTCTGCGGATGTCTTCAGGAATTTCCTCGATGTGGGCAATGCTGCCTTCTTTGGCGATGCGTTTCATCAGAGCTTCGCTGTAAAGGCCTCTTCTTTCCAGCTCTTCTTTGAGAACAGAGTTCACTTCAAGCATCTCTGTTCCATCCATGATATTTCTTACAAACACATAACCGAAGATTGGTTCGACTCCTGATGAGCATTCAGCAATGATGGAGAGAGTTCCGGTAGGTGCAATAGTTGTAATCGTTCCATTCCTCTGCGGCTTATCTTTGGGCAGTATACTCTCCTCAAACAGCGGGAATGTTCCCCTCTTAGCTGCTATCTCCTGGCTTTTCTCCCGTCCGACCTCGTTGATAAACTTCATCAGGCGCTCTCCGAGTTCAATTGCCTCTGTAGAGTTATAGGGGATCTTCATCATCAGCAGGCTGTCAGCCCATCCCATGACCCCGAGGCCGATTTTTCTCGTCTGTTTAGTGGTGAAGTCAATTTCTTCGATGGGATACTTGTTGACATCTATGACGTTGTCAAGAAAGTGCACTGCATTCTTTACTGTCTTCTCCACTTTCTTCCAGTCAAACTCCCAGGATTCACCGTTCTTTTTCAGCATCTTGGTGAGGTTGATTGAGCCTAAGTTGCAGCTTTCATAAGGCAGCAGGGGCTGTTCTCCGCAGGGATTTGTAGATTCAATCTCTCCCTGGGAAGGAACGATATTGTCGCGGTTCAGCCTGTCGAGGAAAATAATGCCGGGCTCTCCGTTGCGCCATGCAGCCTCGACAATTTTATCAAAGACCTTTGCAGCGTTGAGTTTACCCACAGTCTCCTTGGTATGCGGATCCACGAGATCGTAATCATCTCCCTTCTCAGCCGCTTTCATGAACGCTTCAGTGAGTCCTACTGAAATGTTGAAGTTGGTAATTTCTTTGTTATTCGATTTGCAATCGATAAATTTCAAAATGTCTGGGTGGTCTATGCGGAGTATTCCCATGTTGGCGCCGCGTCTCGAACCTCCCTGTTTTACAGCTTCAGTGGCAACATTGAACACTTTCATGAAGCTTATAGGTCCGCTGGCGACTCCCCCGGTGGAGTTGACGACACTGCCTTCGCAGCGAAGCCTGGAGAATGAGAACCCTGTGCCTCCGCCGCTTTTGTGAATCAAAGCCGCCTGTTTGATGGCCTCAAATATCGATTCCATGCTGTCATCAACAGGCAGAACAAAACATGCCGAGAGCTGGCCGAGATCTTTGCCGGCATTCATTAATGTCGGAGAGTTGGGCAAGAATTCCAGTTTTGTCATCATGTCATAGAACACTTCAGCGAGTTTGCCAGCGTCCTCGCCGTTTTCATACATCTTTTCACTGGAGGCAATCGCATCTGCGACTCTGTGAAACATTTCGTCGACAGTTTCGATTGTATTGCCGTCTTTGTCCTTTATCAGATACCTTCTCTCAAGGACAACTTGTGCATTTTTTGAAATTCCCATTAGACTCACCGATTTTTAAAATTGGATTATGATTCCTTGAATCGGGGTGAGTGTAGCATTCATCGTTATAAATCTTATTCCTTATCTATGACGCGATCAGAGAATTTGTTTACGAATTTCATTGCATATATTTGTATACAATATGATTATTTTGTTGTAAAATCAAAGATAAAAACACAAATTTTAGCATTACTGGATGATATGTCAACTACATCTGATATTTATCTGCAAAAATCAAAAATAATATTGAAAACTTAGGACAATTTATGTAATTAATTGAAAATAAATTATCTATTCTGATAATTAAAAATTAAATGCTGAAGAATGATTAATATCATCCACCAGCGGTCATTGGCAGAACGGAGACTGTATCGCCGTCTTTGATCTTAGTCTCCAATCCTTCCAGGCCTTCGATGTTTCTACCGTTTATTAATATAAATATCAAGTCTGAGAGAGAACCGCCGGGGAAGAGGATCTTTTTCATATCTTCCCCGAATTTTTCAATAAGCTTGTTGAGAAAGTCTTCAGCAGTGCAGCCTTCGAACTCCATGTTCATCTGATTCTGCTTGGTGATGGCAGAGATATTGCCGAAGGTGCGGAAGACTATCGAAGTCATTTACAGTTTCCTCATCAGATTTTCAGCTGCTACACATACTACGTCTCTGACCATTGATGTCGGGGGGCAGTAAGCATTCTCAAAGGAGCTGACAAACTCATCGACTGTGACTCCTTTCATAATTGCAGCAGTAAGCCAGTTGATTTTCCCGTTTATATCTTCTCTGCCCAGGATCTGAGCACCGACGATGCGACGGCTTTCCTTCTCAGCCAGTAACTTTACTATGACCTCGGTTCCGCCGGGGTAGTACCTTGCACGGCTGAGACCTTCCGCGCAGCCTTCGACAACCTGCAGGCCGTAGTAGTCTGCCAGGCCTTTAGAGAGGCCGGTTCCGGCAATCTGAATCTCGCCGACTTGAGAAATCCAGGCACTGAGAACAGCTGGGAATGTGGCATATCCTCCGGCAGCATTGATTCCGGCTACGCGGCCCTGTCTCACTGCAGTAGCGCCAAGCTGGCTCATGGTAGGTCCGGGAGCAGCGGCATTCTCGCACATGACAACGTCGCCTGCCAGGTATACGTCCTTGACGACTCTGCCTCTGCGGTACGGCTGCAGTGTGGATGTAACATGAACTGCGCCGAGGGGTCCGATCTCAAAACCAAGCTGATTGGGGATCTGCAGGTTTGCCCTGACTCCAGTGGCCATGATTACCATGTCGCACTTGTACTCTTTATCTCCGACAATGACGCTTTCCACCTTTCCGCTGCCCTTGATGGCGCCGAGGGGCTTGCCCATCAGGAACTCGACACCTTCCCTTTCAAGTTCAGACTGAACTTTAGCGGCCATATCAGCGTCGCAGATTCTTGGAATGACCTGCGGAAACATCTCGGCAACGATGACTTTCAGTCCGGCGTGCTTGAGTGCCACAGCGATCTCCAGGCCGATGACTCCGCCGCCTGCGACAACAACTGTCTTGCAGGTCTTCATTGCTTCTTGGATCATCATGCCGTCATTTATGAAGCGGACTTTGAAGACTCCTGGAAGGTCGGCGCCCTCAATCGGCGGGACAAACACTGTGCCGCCTGTGGCTAAAATCAAAGAATCATAAGGTATCGAAGAGCCGTCTTCAAGTGTAACGGTCTTAGCCTCTGAATCGACAGAGGCGACTTTTGTTTTTACCCGGACGTCAATATTCCTCTCGTTTCTGTAGAATGCTGGATCGTGCATCACGATTGACTGAAAGTCCTTTATTTTTCCTTCGAGAACGAAGGGAATCGCACACGGTGAATAGGAGACATATTCCTCTTCAGTGAATACTGTAATCTCAGCTTCTTTGTCAGTCGCTCTTGCTGAGGAGGCAGCAGTCATGCCTGCCGCTCCAGACCCGATCACAACGATCTTTCTAGCCATACGTATACCTTTAATCTAGGCATATGGTGACCTTATTATAAACTTACCATCAATCGGGCCGAAAGGTAATTAATGTTAGTCGGCTGTCTTGCAGCGATTAGATTATGGCTAAACTAAGGAAGGAAGATCTCCAGACTCCCGTCAGCACATGGCGGGAAAAGGACATGATCAATTCAGAAAAGGTAGATGCTTTCGTCATCATCCTGCGTACAACAGGCTGCTGGTGGGCTCATAAAAAGGGCTGTACCATGTGCGGATACAACACTGTAAGCGCACCGGTGACAGAAGAGGATCTCAGAGTTCAGCTCTCAAAGGCCTTGGAAAAATACAGCAATGAAAAAATGGTCAAGATCTATACTTCCGGTTCATTCTTAGATGACAAGGAGATTCCCGGTGCAGTCAGGAAGGATATATTTCAGATGTTTGCTCCGGCACAGAGGATTCTCTTCGAGTCCCGTCCTGAATTCGTCACCGAGGAAAACTTAGCTTCAGTAGTCAAAGAGAGGTCAGCAGTCGCCATCGGTCTGGAGAGTGCGAATGATGAGATTCTCAGAAAATGCATCCGCAAAGGATTCACCGTTGGAGACTACGAACAGGCAGCCAGAGTTCTGAATAAGCTTAACATCCCCTTGAGAACCTATCTGCTTCTTAAGCCTCCTTATTTGACTGAAAGGGCGGCAATCGAGGATGCAAAGGCTTCAGTGAAATATGCGGCTCAATTCTCAGAAAGCGTCAGCGTCAACCCGGTCAATGTGCAGCGCAGCACGCTGGTGGAGTCTCTGTGGTCAAGGGGAAGCTACGCCCCGCCGATGATCTGGTCTTTAATTGAGGTCCTAAAGGACGGTTCCGGCAAGGAAGGCTGCAGACTGCTTTCATCGCCTTCAGGCGGAGGAGCTGCAAGGGGAGTCCACAACTGCGGGAAATGTGACAAGGCCCTGCTTTCAGCAGTAGAAAAATTCTCATATTCTCAGGATCCGGCAGAATTCGAGAAAGTTGACTGCGAGTGCCGCGGCGAATGGCAGGCTCTGCTTGAGCTTCAGGATCTGATGTTTACCAGCGTAGATGTCAAAAAACACGTCTCGGAAAACATTGTTGAATAAGAAAATCAGCAGTGATCAAAATGGAATCCAGGGAAGAGAGTAACGATTACGATCTGACGTTTGGTCTAACGGATGACGAATTAACAGAGCGTTTCGTTCAGGCTGGCCATAGAAAGAGACAAGATTATGGGCATACCCGTGACCCGTGTCGATGCAGATGGTAAAATTTATCTTGAGCATCCAGACGGGCGCATAGAATATCTCCCGCCTAGTGAGAAACATGAATGAGAGAGCTGTTCTATGAGCTCACAGTGACTCTATCTCACTAAATAATTCCTGATTCTGCTCTTTTGACCATAATCCATAATGTTCGTTGAAGCTTGTGTACAGGCAATCTTCTTTGAAATGCGGATATGATCTGCAGGTTGTTTTGAATCTCTTCAATAATGTCAGATATGTATCTTTGTCATCCATTATTGCGTCATGGCAGTTTTTCTGCCATTTTTTACCAGTCTGCCAGCCGCTGTAGACATCATTCAATTCCGGCACTATGTAGTTGATAACGCCGCCGATGCCAACAGCCTCCAATATATTTTTGTCTGCTGCCGGATGCTCACAGATCAAAATATGCAGCAGTAAATGTTCCAGATAATCACAATAAACAATGTTTTCTGCCAGCTGCCATTCAAAGGGATTGTTCCTGGCATATTCTTTGTTCGACAGCATTATCGCATGGTCTTCATACTTATGATGTGCCAGCAGTCCTTCGTTTGTTCTAGTTACTTTTGGTATTTTTGTTCCATGACTGTGTCATATAGTCGCACAGGCCGATGCCGTACTTATCCTGCAGATAATCACAATATTCTAGATACGTATAATCTTTGACTTTTTCATATTCTGCTAACTTCATTTACAGCCACCTCGATTTTTTATCATCCATCTTTCCACCATCTATCTTATAAAATTTATTTTGAACAAATTATCAGAGGTGACGTAAATTTTGCACTCTCTTTTTCAGGAGTTAGTTATTTTTGGCTTTATATCTAGCAAAGGAGGCAAAGCAATATTATATGACATATTGTTTGGGAATAACTCTGCTGACTTAGCATCAGGAGGCAACATACTTGAAATTCGATATAAAGAGAGGACACGGAGCACTGTTGGAAGGAGATGGATTGAAAAACTTGATGGTCGAAATGTTTGGAGACGTCAAGGAGGAAAACGGTGCATATGTCACTTCATTCGGGGCAACAACAAAATTCGAAGTCAAGTTCATTAGCAAGTCTGAGCTTGAAGTGAGCACAGAATCTGATAAAAATGCTTCTGAAGAAGCGATGATCGAATCTAACCGCAAATATAACGATTTTATGCTGAAAGCCACAGGTTTTTCATCAAAAGAGCGTTCTAAAAGGATGCAGAAAAAAGCCAAAGAAGGTAAACTTTAACACTACTTTTCGGCTGCCCCAAATGGTTTTTTATGGGGTAGCCAGTACTTTGAATAACAGGTCATCATGTTTATATACAAGAAGTCTTATCGGACTCTAAGCTGAACGCGCTGAGGACGTTCGACCAGACGCTATGGGCAATGTCTTATCATCCCAACTTCCCCTCTATTTCCATTCTCGGGGGGTGAATACCGCGCCACGGTCGGAGGTGCTGACTCGCACTATGTGTCATGTCAGAGGGCGCTAGCAACAGAGAGTGGATTCTCTCAATAGACGAGAGGGAGAACCATGCCGAACAAAAGACGTCCAAGAAGAGGCTCGAAGGCGTACTCGCCACGAAAAAGAGCCGTTAGCCAAACACCTAGATTAGATACTTGGCCAGAGATTAGCGAAGGCCCTAAACTTCAGGGCTTTGCCGGTTATAAAGCCGGAATGACTCATGCGTTCATGGTCGATGACCGCAAAACAAGTCTCACCGCTAAACAAGAAATACAGATCCCAGTTACTGTTCTAGAAGTGCCACCAATGAAAGTGGCGGCTGTAAGAGTATATGAGAATACCCGCTACGGGCTCCGCACTGTCGGAGAAGCCTGGGCGCCATCTGTGGATTCGCTCCTCAAGAGGCGCTTGCCGATTCCCAAGAACTACAATGCTGAAGAATCCTGGGCAAAGCTGGCAGAAAAGGACATAGCTGATGTCCGCGTGCTCACATACACACAGCCGAAATTAGTGACTGGTGTTCCTAAAAAAGTTCCTGAACTTATGGAAACCCGCATTGGTGGAGGAACTATCGACGAGAGACTTGCCTACGCAAAAGAAATCCTGGGCAAAGAAGTATCAATTTCTGATTTTGCAAAAAGTGGTGCATTAGTTGATGTGGCTGCAGTCACCAAGGGAAAAGGTTTCCAGGGTGCAGTCAAGAGATGGGGAGTAAAGCTTCTGTCCCACAAGAACTCAAAGCACCGCAGAATGATCGGTACCCTCGGTCCAAAGAGGCCTGGACTTGTTCGTCCAACCGTGCCTCAGTCTGGTCAGATGGGTTACCACCAGCGTACAGAATTCAACAAGCGTATTATTAAGATCGGAGAAAGCGGAGAAGAAGTCAACCCCAAGGGAGGATTCCTCCACTACGGTTCAGTCCGCAATAATTATCTCCTTATCTATGGTTCTGTGCCAGGTCCCACAAAGAGACTGATCCGCATCAGGGATCCAGTAAGGCCTTCGAAAGTCTCTGGAGATGCACCTGACGTTGTTTACATCTCAACCGAATCCAAGCAGGGGGCTTGAACTAAATGGCAAGTGTAAATGTATATTCAGTAGACGGAAAAACCGTCAAAAGTGTGGAGCTCCCCGCAGCATTTTCAACAGAGTATCGTCCAGACCTCATCCACAAAGCTGTTGTAGCCGAACAGGCCAACAAACGCCAGCCTTATGGACCAAGTGAAAAAGCTGGTATGAGACATGCAGTTTCTCAGTGGGGAAAAGGCCGTGGAACTTCACGTGTTCAAAGGCTTACACAGGGCAACAAAGCTGCCGAGTCTCCTAACAACGTAGGAGGAAGGCGTGCATTCCCACCAAAGCCGGAGAAAGATTACTCTAAAAAGATGAACAAGAAAGAGAAGCAGCTTGCAAAGTTGTCAGCACTGGCCGCTGTTTCCAACCCTGAGATTGTAAAGAACAGGGGACACCGCTTTGACGAAAATGTAACTCTTCCTTTAGTTGTTGAGAACGACTTTGAGAAGATTGCAACAACTGCAGAAGCAATTGCAGTTTTCGAGAGCTTAGGTGTATATGATGATCTTCTCAGAGCAAAGGATGGAAAGAAAATCCGTGCTGGTAGAGGAAAGATGAGAGGCAGAAAATACCGCACTCCCAGAAGCATCCTCGTGGTAGTCTCTGAGAATGAGGTTCCTATTTTCAAGGGTGTACACAACCTCCCTGGTGTCGAAGTCGTATGTACCAGCGGACTAAGTGCAGGAAAACTCGCTCCCGGCGGAGCTGCAGGTCGCTTGACTATATTCACTGAGTCTGCACTCGAACAGACTGGAGGCTGGTAATCATGCCTAAAGATTCAGTTTTAATTCATCCATACGTCACAGAAAAGACGATGAACTTCATGAGTGGAACACCAACCCAGAAGTTCAAAGACGGGAACAAGCTCGAATTCCTTGTTACAAGGGATGCCACCAAGGCTGAAATCAAAGCAGACTTCGAGAGTCACTTTGATGTAAAGGTCGAGAAGGTGTGGACGAGGATCACAAAGAACGGAAAGCGTGCTACGATTAAACTCGCTGAGGGATACTCGGCAGAAGACATCGGCATGAGAATCGGAGTGTTCTGAGGGATAATATGGGTAAGCAACTCAGACAACAAAGACGTGGACGCGGAGGATCCCAATATCGCTCCCCAAGCCACAGGCACGTCGGTGACATCAGGTATCCTAGATTGGATGCTTCTACCGGCAAGATTGAAGATTTCATTCATGCCCCAGGAAGAAACGGACCTCTGGCAAAAATCGATTTCAACGGTGAGAAGGTCCTTATGATCGCAGCTGAAGGAATGATGGTCGGAAACAATGTCTCATTTGGTGACAATTCTGCAGACCGTACTCCTGGAAGTGTTGTGTCACTTTCAAGCGTTCCTGAAGGAAGCTTCGTTTACAATATTGAAGGGCAGCCCGGAGATGGTGGAAAGTTTGTGCGCACAGCAGGAACTTCTGCAACCGTCGTAAGCAGAGGAAGCAAAGTAGTTCTCCTCATGCCTTCTGGTGAATTCAAATCATTTGATCCCCGTTGCCGCGCAACAGTTGGTGTTGTAGCAGGCGGCGGTTTGAAAGAAAAACCATTCGCTAAATCAGGTAACAAATATCACGCATACCGCAGCAAGAGTAAGGCCTATTTCAAGGTGAAAGGTATCGCCATGAACGCTGTAGACCACCCACATGGTGGTGGAGGTCACCCACACGTTGGTGTCCCGAGCACAGTAAGTAGGAACGCTGCTCCTGGACGTAAGGTAGGACGCCTGTCTCCTAAGAGAAGGAGGAAGTGATCATATGGCAAAGGCTACTAAATATGGCAATCCAAAATCTGCACGCAGAAAGCAGCGTAAGAAGAAGGGAGGCATTACCGCCCGCAGGAAGAAAGAGTTCACCTACCGTGGATATTCCATGGAAGAGTTACTCGAGATGCCTTTCGATGAGATGGTATCATTGCTGCCATGCAGAATCCGCAGGACCCTTGCAAGGGGAATGAACGATGAGCAGAGCACTGCTTTTGAGACTCTCAGAACAAGCGACAAAGAAGTCATAAAAACTCACCGCCGCGATGTTCCAATTGTGCCACAGTTTGTCGGCAAGAGAGTTTCTGTTTACAATGGAAAAGAATTCATTGAGTTTGAAATCAAACCCGAGATGATCGGACATTTCACTGGTGAATTCAGTATGACTAGAGGAGATGTCAAGCACTCCGGACCTGGTGTAGGTGCTACCAGAGGTTCAAAGTTCTTGCCGCTGAAGTGAGGTTGATTAAATGGCTGGATATACACAATATGCTAACCCTGATGTAACCTCCAAGGCGATCGGCAAAGAAATGCCAATCTCTCCTAAAGACTCAAGAGAAATTTGCCGCATGATCAGGGGCAAGAAGGTAAACGTAGCTATCCAGATGCTGGAAGAAGTAATAGACTTGAAAAGGCCTGTGCCTTTCAAGCGCTATAACTCCGGCATTGCCCACAAACCAAACGTGGGACCTGGAAGATATCCTAAAAAATCTGCACAAGCTATACTTGCCGTCCTTGAGAGTGCAAAGCACAATGCAGAATACAAAGGACTTGACGCAGACAACATGAAAGTTACTGTGATTGCAGCAACTCTCGGTCGCACAATTCCTGGGTATATGCCACGTGCTCACGGTCGCAGCACCCAATGGAACCACCAGACTGTAAACATCGAAGTAATTCTTGAGGAGGTTGAGTGAACATGGCAAGCGAAAGGAAATTTATCGCTGAGAATACACGCAGGGTTCTTCTCAAGGAATACCTGATGAAAGAGGTTACAAGAGCAGGTTTCGGAGGTCTTGACGTCCAACGTACCCCTATGGGTACAAGGGTCACACTCATCACAGAGCGTCCAGGTATCATCATCGGACGCCGTGGTGCAGCTATCAAGAACCTTACTCGTGCTATTGAGGAAGACTTCAGCTTCGACAATCCTCAAGTAGAAGTTCAGGAAGTCGACAACCCCAATCTCAACGCTCAGATTATGGCTGAAAAACTAGCATTTGCATTGGAACGCGGATGGCACTTCAGACGTGCAGGACACTCCACCATCCGCAGAGTAATGGATAACGGTGCTAGGGGATGCCACATAATTATTGCTGGTAAGCTTACTGGTCAGAGACACAGAACTGAAAAATTCAAAGAAGGATACATAAAATTCTGCGGAGAACCAAAGATCCAGGATGTTGACAAAGGCTACGCAGTAGCAAAACTCAAGCCTGGTGTAATTGGTGTCACAGTTGAAATTATGCGTCCCAATTCTAAACTGCCTGATGAGATTGACGTCACACTGCCAGTCGAAGCAGCAGAGAAATTCCCAGAATTAGCTTCACTCATGGAAAAGAAAGATGACTTCCGTCCAGTCGAACTCAAGAGTGAAGTGGTTGTGGAAGAGCCTGTCGAGGAACCAGAAGCCGAACCAGTTGAGGCAGAGGCTCCAGAGGCAGAAGAGCCCAAGATTGAAGAAGATGAAAACCAGGGTGGTGAGCAGTAATGGCACTTCTCAGGACTTCAGAGATCAGGGAAATGACTGCTGAAGAGCGGTCAAAAACACTAGCAGAGCTCCGAGGCGAACTAATGCATGAACGTGGGACAGCCGCCATGGGTGGCGCTCCCGCCAACCCCGGAAAAATCAGGGCCCTTAGGACAAACATTGCTAGGATCCAAACCATCCAGAAGGAGGAGGAGAAGAACTAATGGCGGAAATTTGTCCGGTATGTGGGCTACCCAAAGAGCTGTGCATGTGTGAAGAAATCGCACGCGAGCAGCAAACAGTCAGAATAAGCACAGATAGCAGGCGTTATGGAAAAATCGTCACCGTTGTCGAAGGCATCGATGAGAATGATATTGACATGGACGATCTGGCTAAGAAGCTAAAAAGTAAGTGTGCTGCAGGCGGTACAGTCAAAGAAGGACGTATCGAGCTCCAGGGTGACCATAAGAAAAAGGTCAAGGAAGTCCTTGAACAGATGGGCTTCAAAACGGACGTAAGATGAAAGTGAATAAGAGGAATCTCATGAGGTCGGAATTCATTGGCATGGATGTAGAGATTCAGTCACTCGGCTGCGGAAATTTCTGCGGTGCGATTGTAGACGAATCTAAGAATACACTCACCATCCGCAAAGACAGCAGGGAAATTACTGTTCCTAAGTCTAGTAGCGAATTCCTGTTCACATACCAGGGCGAATCCGTCCTGATTCATGGATCGGAGATCCAGTACCGACCTGAGGATCGGATTAAAAAGATAAGGTGATCCCAATGGCTAACGAAGTCAAGGATATCGGAATCGATGTTAAATCTCCAGAGGCTACCTGCAGCGATAAGCACTGCCCATTCCACGGCGAATTATCACTCAGAGGTCAAATCATCGAAGGGGTTGTCGTCTCAACAAAGATGGGCAAAACTGCGGTGGTGGAGCGTAACTATCTGAATTATGTAGAGAAGTATGAAAGATATGAAAAGAGAACAAGCCGTTACTCAGCTCACAATCCTCCATGTTTGGATGTGAAAGTCGGCGACCATGTAAAAATCATGGAATGCCGTCAGCTGAGCAAGACTGTCTCTTTCGTGATCGTTGAAAAGAGGTAATGACAATGAAAGGTATTGCCGGAAGACAGACTCACGGATCCCAAACAGGAACCGTTCTCAACGTTATCGACAACACGGGCGCTAAAACGATCGCGATCATCACAGTCCCTAGGTACCACGGTACAAGCCGCAGGTATCCGAAGGCAAGTGTGGGTGACATAGTTATCGCGTCCGTGAAAAAAGGTACTCCAGAAATGAGACGTCAGGTTGTATATGCCGTCATTGTCCGTCAGCGCAGGCCATTCCGCCGTGCAGACGGGGTAATGATTTCATTCGAAGACAACGCCGCCGTCATCACCACGGAGGAAGGCGAGACTAAAGGTACAGATATCAAAGGGCCTGTAGCAAGAGAAGCCGCAGAAAGATGGCCTCGTATTGCTGCCACAGCCTCAACGATCATCTGAGGTGAAATTATGGTACAGAGTAGCAAAACCCGTAAACAAAGAAAGGCCTTCTACAACGCACCTGCTCACATACGCAGAAAGATGGTCTCTTCTCACCTCAGTGACGAACTACGCAAGGATTTTGGAATCCATGCTGCACAGGTCGTCAAAGGTGACACTGTAAGAGTAATGCGTGGTGACGAGGATGTTGTAGATGTTGAAGGAAAGGTTACACAAGTCGATACTAGGAGCGGCAGGCTCGTAATTGAAAATGTAACCATCTCTAAAGCAGATGGTACATTAGTTGCACGTCCAATCCACGCTTCCAAGGTTGAAATTACAAAACTTAACCTATCTGACCCAATGCGCAAGCAGACTCTCTCCAAGAAGGAGGTTTCACAATGAGCAATGAAATGAAAAGATTAACCGCACCTAGAAGCTGGCCAGTAAAGAGGAAAACTTCTACCTGGATTACAAAACCAGCTCCCGGTGCACATTCACTTGAAGAGAGCATACCCATAACCGTCGTTATGAGGGATATGCTTGGTCTTGCAGGGACTGCTAAAGAAGTTCGTCTCATGCTTCAGAAAAAAATGTTGAAAATTGACGGTAAGACCGCTCGCAGCCCAAAACAGGGAATCGGACTGATGGATGTCCTGGGTCTTCCAACAATTAACTCATATTACCGCATGGTCCTCGATAAGAGGGGAAAACTCCAGATGGTAAAGATCTCTGAAGAGGAAGCCGGCTGGAAACTTACTCGCATTGACGATAAGAAAACCATTGCAGGCGGAAAGACACAGTTAAACCTCCACGATGGAAGAAATATCGTGCTGGACGCTAACCAATACAAGACTGGTGATGTATTAAAGATCACAATTCCTGAGCAGAAAATACTTGCATCCTACTCTCTTGAGAAGGGAAACACTGCACTGATCACATCTGGTGCAAATGTAGGAAACGTAGCTGTTGTTGAGGAATATGAGATAACAAGACTACCTTCTGAGAATCTTGTAAAGTTCACAGATGGAAAGTACACCACAAAATGCAACGTGTTCATCGTCGGAAACAAAACATCCGAAATCACGCTGCCTGAGGAGGCAGTTCTATGAGCAGCGATGTAATGCGTGTACCTCGTATTGAAAAAGTAGTTGTAAATATCGGCGTAGGCGAAGCCGGAGAACGTCTGAACAAAGCTCAGAAAGTTCTCAGCATGGTCACAGAGCAGACCCCGGTGATTACAACAGCCAAGGTCACAAACCGTGATTTGGGTGTAAGATATGGAATGCCAATAGGATGCAAGGTCACTCTCAGAGGAGAAGCTGCTTCAGAGTTCTTATCAAAAGCATTAGCTATCCGCGAAGGAAGAGTTGCAGTTTACTCTTTTGATAAAGAGGGAAACATGTCCTTTGGTATCTCAGATTATACTGACTTTGAGGGTATGAAATACGACCCTGAAATCGGAATCTTTGGAATGGATGTTAGCGTGGTATTTATGAAGCCAGGCTACAGGGTGTCCAAAAGGCATATCATGCCAAAAAAGGTCCCAGCACAGCATCGTGTTACTAGGGATGAGGCCATCAATTTCATGAAAACCCAATACAACGTTGAGGTGGTCGAATGAAGACAAAGAAAGAGTTCGGACGAAAGAAAGGCTGCCAGCGTTGCGGAAGGAAGCGCGGTATCGTGCGCCGCTATGGCATGCATCTCTGCAGACAATGCTTCCGTGAGGTTGCACCAGAGATTGGATTTAAAAAATATAGCTGAGGTGATATAAATGCAAAGCGATCCACTTAACGACGCAATGTCGACCATCAAAAACGCAGCCTCAGTTGGTAAGAGCGAATGCACCATCTGCCCATCTTCCAAGTTAATCGGAAGAGTCCTCAAAGTTATGCAGGAATACGGCTACATCAACCAGTTTGAGTTCATCGAAGACGGAAAGGCTGGATTATTTAAGATTAGCTTAGATGGTAAAATCAACGACTGCGGTGTAATAAAGCCAAGGCACTCAGTGCAGAAGAATGATTTAGAACGCTTCGAGTCCAGATACCTGCCCGCTCAGGACTTTGGTGTACTCATACTTACAACCACAGCTGGTGTAGTAAGTCACACTAAAGCCAAAGAGATGGGTGTAGGCGGAAAACTTCTGGCCTACGTATACTGAGGGAGTAAAATGACACTTGCTGGAATAATTGAAGAAACAATAGAGTTGCCAAAGGGCGTCAGCGCTTCCATCAGTGACGAAGCTGTCATGACAATCAATGGACCCAAAGGGAAATTGGAGAGGGATTTCTTCAATCCTAAGACTAAGGTGGCCTTAAATGGAGACCACATTGTAGTCAGCTGCAAATTCCCTAAAGTGAAGGACAAGGCCATGGTAGGCACTTTTGCTTCACACATCAGGAATATGATCGAAGGTGTAACTCTTGGATTCGAGTATGAGATGAAAATCGTGTACTCTCACTTCCCTATGAAGACATCCATCAAAGGAGACACATTTATCATTGAGAATTTCATTGGAGAGCGTTCCCCGCGTAGCGCTAAAATCTACCCTGGCGTCAAAGTCCAGGTTAAGGGAGCAGATGTATCCGTAACTGGAATCGAGTTAGAAGCCGTCAGTCAGACTGCAGCTAACATCGAGAGAGCCACTCACATCAAGGGATACGACCCCAGGGTGTTCCAGGATGGAATATACATAACCGCTAAAGCAAAGAAGGTGAGCCAATGAGTAAGAAAGACAAAGAACAGCAGGCAGTTGAAGCAGAAGTTGTCGAATCTCAGGTTGTTGAGTCCGGCGATTATGTTGTCAACAAAAAGCCTGAGCTCGACGCTCGTACAAAAGAGCTGCTCGACCTTCGTTATGATATGAGCCACAAGCGTGTGAAGTTCTACCGTCAGGAATGGTTCCGTTTCTCCCGTCTCGGGCAGAAATGGAGGCGCCCCCGCGGTATTCACAGCAAAATGCGCAGACATTACAAATATCGTCCAAATGTGGTCAGTATCGGATACCGCGGTCCCCGTGATGTCCGTGGATACCACCCATCTGGATTTAAAGAAGTCCTTATCTGGAATACAGATGACCTTGACCGTATCGACCCGGCAACCGAAGCCATCAGGATCGGAGGAAGTGTTGGGGCAAAGAAAAGAACAGCCATTCAGGCAAAAGCCGACACTCTTGGCATCAGAGTATTGAACAGGACGGTGTAAATATGGATCTCAAAAACCAAAAACGCATGGCTGCTGATATCCTGGGATGCGGTGTCAACCGTGTCTGGATCGATCCCAATAAAATCGAAGAACTGTCCGATGCAATTACTCGTGCAGACATACGCACTGCCATTGAATCCGGAACAATCAAAGCTCTTCCAGTCCGCGGAAACTCCCGTGGCCGTATAAGGCACAACCTTGCACAGCGTAAAAAAGGAAGACAGCGCGGTCCTGGAAGCAGGAAAGGTAGATCTGGAGCCAGATCCCCAAGGAAGAGACGCTGGATTCAGACGATACGTCCGATCAGGGCAGAATTAAAAGAACTAAGAGACACAGGCAAGATTTCCAAACAGACCTACCGTTTGTTCTATAGGAAAGCTAAGGGAGGTCAGTTCAAAAGCCGTAACCACCTGTTGTCACACATGAAAGCCTCTGGATATTTACAAGAGGAGGAACAGTAAATGGCAACCGGTCCAAGATACAGGGTAGCTTTCCGCAGAAGAAGGGAAGGCAAAACCGATTACAGACAGAGACAGCGTCTTCTCCGTTCTCGCATCCCGAGGGCAGTTGTACGCATGTCATCCAAGAACACTTACATTCAGTTCATCGCTTACGACGAAATAGGAGACAAAGTTCTCGCTTCAGCCTCATCAAAAGAACTTACAAAGTTTGGATGGACAGCACCAACTGGAAATCTTCCAGCAGCTTATCTTACTGGTTATTTAGCCGGTCTCAGAGCTGTTAAAAATGATGCTGATGAAGCAGTGCTCGATATAGGTCTCAGAACGCCAGTAAAGGGAGGCAACTTATTCGCCGCTCTAAAAGGAATGCTTGATGCTGGTGTAGATGTACCTCATGGAGACGAAGTAATTCCTTCCGAGGACAGACTCGCAGGTAAGCACATCAGTGACGATCTCGAAGCGATGATCGAGGAAGTCAAGAGCCGTATGGAGGCTGATTAAAATGGCCGAATGGACTCCAAAGACAAGATTGGGAAAGATGGTCTTCAGCGGTGAAGTCACCACCATGAGCCAAGCTCTTGCTACAAAACTCCCTCTGAGAGAACCAGAGATCGTAGATGCTCTCATTCCAGATCTTAAAGATGAGGTTCTTGATCTCAACATGGTTCAGAGAATGACTGACTCTGGTCGTAGAGTAAAATTCGCTGTAACCTGTGTAGTAGGAAATGGAGATGGATTTGTTGGAATAGGCCGTGCTAAAGGAAAAGAAGTCGGTCCGACCATCCGCAAGGCTATCGATAATGCGAAATTGAACGTAATTGAAATTAAGAGGGGCTGCGGTTCATGGGAATGTGCCTGCGGTTCAGCACACTCTCTTCCATTTACAGTTTCAGGCAAGTCCGGATCTGTGGAAGTTACATTCAAACCCGCTCCGAGAGGAATTGGTTTGGCTGTAGGAGATGTTGCAAAGAGCATCCTGCATCTAGCAGGTGTAAAAGACTCATGGGGATTTGCCCGTGGACATACAAAGACCACAGTCAACTATGCCCTGGCAGTCTTTGACGCTCTTAAGAGAACCTCAGAAATCCGTGTATCTGAAACTCAGGAAAAAGCACTCAAAATCATCAGCGGACCAGCACAGATTCATCAAGATGTTATCTCTGCAGAGGACCTTCAAGAGAGGGGAGCGTGATTTAGATGGCATTTGCTGTAATCAGAGTCCGTGGACACAAAAACATCAACAAGGATATTGAGGACACTATGAATATGCTCCGTCTCACCCGTATCAACCACTGCGTGATCATCCCAGAAAACGCTGTAATGAAAGGAATGCTTCAGAAAAGCAAAGACTTCATTACCTGGGGAGAAGTCTCTGAAGAGACTCTTGCCAAGATGATCAAAGTCCGCGGTAAACTCATGGGTGACAAACCGATTGATGATGAATACGTGTCACAAAATTCGCAGTTCTCTTCAGTAGATGAATTTGCAAAGAGTGTAGTGAACGATGAGGTCAAGTACGCCTCACTTAAGGATGTTAAACCTATCTTCAGGCTCCATCCCCCAAGACAGGGATATGAAGCTGTAAAGAAGGATGTCAAAACCCACGGTTCCTTGGGATACCGCGGAGCGAGCATCAACGTCCTTATCGAGAAAATGCTGTGAGGTGAAAAAAATGCCAAGCAGAACAAATAAATTCAGAGGCAGAAGGACACACGGTCGCGGTAAGAAAAGTGGAAGGGGAGCAGGTAAAATGGGTGGACACGGCAATGCCGGTCTTCTCAAGCACAAATTCATGTGGGTGCTCAAAAACGATCCCCAGCACTTTGGTCGTCATGGTTTCAAACGTCCTCAGAAAATGGTCTCTGCCAAAATATCCATGAATTTGGCTACAATGGAAGAGCAGCTTGAAGACTATATGAAACAAGGCTTCGCCGTGGAACAAGACGGTAAAGTCAAGATAAATCTCACCAGTATGGGTGTTGATAAACTCTTGGGCTTTGGAAATGTCTCAAAATCCTATGATGTAACTGTTGCCGAGACCTCTGCTCTTGCTAGAGAGAAGATTGAGGCTGCCGGTGGCAGTATCGTAGAAGAACTCTAAACCATCCAGTGATACTATGGCCTATGAACAGAAGAGTATACTGTATAAGTTGAAGCCGATCTCAGATAGGCTCCCCGCAATCAAGCGTCCTGAAGGGCATGTCCACTTCAGGACCAAGATTATGTGGGTCATTCTGATGCTCGTCCTCTACTTTATAATGACTAACATTTACCTGTATGGGTTGGATCAGTCAAATATCCTTGATATCTTTGGTCCATACCGAACTATCCTTGCTGGTTCCCAAGGATCTTTAATGCACCTGGGTATTGGTCCGATAGTTACTGCATCAATTATCATGCAGCTGTTCGTAGGTGCAAAAATCATCAAATTAGATCTTACTGATGATCAGGACAAATCTGTTTACCAGAGCACCCAAAAGCTTCTGGTAATCGTAATGATCATCATTGAATCTGTACCGCAAGTGTTTGGATACCTTACTCCTTCACCATCTTTAGTCTCAGGTCTGGATGGTGTTGTAGGCTCAACGGGTCTGATCAGTGGTGGCACACTGGCAGCATTTATAATCGTGCTGCAATTGTGTATAGGTTCGTATCTTGTATTCCTCATGGATGAAGTGATATCTAAATGGGGAATAGGCAGTGGTATATCGCTGTTCATCGCCGCAGGAGTTGCGGAAGCCATATTCACGGGTACGTTGAATTGGAATTCTGTAAACGGCGGAGATTTGAGCTTGAGTAATCCGCCAGCCGGAACGATTCCGAAGACGTTCTATTACATATTCAACATGTCTTCGGCGCAGATGGCAAGTGGTGGTTATGAATCGATATTGCTGCAGCCGCCTAATCCGATGATAGCTCTGATAGGTACGATAATCATCTTCCTATTCGTGGCGTACATCGAATCTTCAAGGATCGAACTGCCATTAGCACATGGAGCAGCTCGTGGAGCAAGAGGCAGATATCCAATCAAATTACTCTATGCTTCAAACATACCTGTCATCTTAATGTCCGCTCTCTTAGCCAACTTCAGTATCGTTTCATTACTGTTGTATACAAACCCTACATTGGAAGGAATTCCTCTGATTGGTCACAACGACTGGATTGGAATGTATCCGGATGGCACAACGACGGCAGAAGGTGGTCTGGCGTGGTATCTGTCAACGCCTAATGGTCTCTCAGGTTGGTTGTTACCGATCTTGGATCCGGCGCAGTATGGTAGCTATGCGTATGGACACACTCCATTGCAGGTTATTGCCAAAGTAATCATCTTCTTCGGAGCGATGGTGTTTGGTTCCATATTGTTCGCCAAGTTCTGGATCATGACAACAAACATGGGTCCCGAATCAGTCGCAAGACAGATTGAATCATCAGGTATGCAAATCCCAGGTTTCAGACGAGATCCGAGAGTTCTGAAACGTGTGCTGGAAAGGTATATCCCGGTAGTAACGGTCCTATCTGGTGCAATTGTGGGAGCACTTGCAGCTGGAGCTGATCTCATTGGTACGGTAGGTAATGCATCAGGTACTGGTGTGTTGCTTGCGGTGGGTATCTTAATCCACTTCTACGAAGCAATGGGTCGCGAACAGATGATGGAAATGCATCCTATGCTAAGGGGATTCTTCGGGGGTGAGTGATCATTCCCGCTAATTCCCCTATCCAAACCCCTTCCTATACCCCAGCACCTAATTCGAAGAAGACAAACAGCATGATGCTTACAATGCTGGTTTTTGTCCTGGCCATGTTTATTCTCTTCGATCAAACAGTTCGTAACTGGCTCGGAAGTGTAGTGGGATATGTTTTAGATCCTACATTAGGTGCGTTGGGACAAAATGATCCAGTGCCAGCTCTATTTTTGACTGGTATGTTAATGGTTGGATTAAGTACAGTCATCAGACATTTTGCAACAGACTATGTCAAACAAGCTGAGACTCAGAAGATTACAAATGCATTCAACAAAGAGTTGAGAGCTGCATATCAGGAGAACAACAAGTATAAAATCAAAAAAATGACCGAAATGCAGCAGGAAATGATGCAGAAATCAATGGATATGTCAACAGGACAGATGAAAATCATGCCTGTTACCATGATTATCATTGTTCCTTTCTTTGCATGGATCGGTTTCTTCTGTTCAGGTTTGACCGATGGTTCTGAGTTAATCAGTGTTCCATGGGCGGATGTAGTTAACCTAAATGGTAGAGTAGGTCCGTTCTTCAACTGGATGCTGTTATACTCTGCGATAAGCATACCGTTTGGTCAGCTGCTGTCTCGTCTCTTGAGATTCCTGATGTTTAGGAAGAGACTCAAGGAGATTGAGCGCGCTGAATCTGAGGCAGCTCAATGAGAATCACAATAAGCGGACCGCCTGGGTCTGGAAAGACCACGGTCTGCACTCTTCTCGGAGAGAGACTCCATTATGATGTAGTCGTCTCCGGAAATATTTTTAGGCAGCTTGCAAAAGAACGTAACATGTCATTATCAGACTTTGGATCTCTCTGTTCTGTAGATCCTAAAGTTGACAAAGAGCTTGATTCTAAAATGGTAGATATTGCAAAGTCTGCAGATAACATCATCTTAGAAGGAAGACTCACTGCGTATATGCTTTCTTCAAACAACATCTCTGCATTCAAAATTTATCTCTATGCATCCAAGGAGGTTAGGGCTGCAAGAGTCGTCAATCGGGAAGGTGGCTCAATAGAACAGCGCGAAGCAGAGATTGTAGAAAGAGAAGCATGTGAAGCTTTGAGATATAAAAATTATTACAATATCGATATTACAGATACATCTGTGTATGATTTGGTTATCGATTCTTCTATGTTAAATCCCGAGGAAATAGTTGAAATGATAGTATCCAAGGTGTCTTAACCATGTCCGAAATGCTCATCCGTGACAAGAGTCCTCTTCCACTAAATGCAGGAAAAAAACCAACCGAACGCACAATCGAGGAGCTTTTGGATGCTGGCGTTATAAACATGGATAAACCTCAAGGCCCCACTTCACATCAAGCCACTGCATGGGTCAGAGAAATTCTTGGTGTTGATAAGATCGGTCATGGCGGCACTCTTGATCCTAAAGTTTCAGGAGTCTTGCCAATCGCTACAGGCCGGGCAGTCAGATCTGTAAATCTCACTCTAAAATCTGAAAAAGAATATGTCTGTATAATGAGACTTCATCGTGATGCGGATGAAACTGAGATTAGAGATGTAATCTCCACTTTTGTAGGAAGAATCTATCAAGTTCCACCAGTGAGATCTGCAGTGAAAAGGCAACTGAGAATCAGGACTATTCACTACATAAACATCCTGGATATCAATGGTCGTGATGTTCTTTTTAGAGTTGGATGTGATGCTGGCACATACATACGAACTTTGTGTGTAGACATAGGCGATGCTTTAGGTGTTGGAGCAACTATGGAAGATCTGAGAAGAACTAAATCTGGTTCCATGCTGGAAAGCGAATCTGTCACCCTGCAGGATATCAAAGATGCATATGTTATGTGGAAAGATGAGAATGATGAGAGCTGGTTGCGCAGCATCATTCAACCATTTGAAGTTCTGTTCGATCCCCTTCCTAAAATAATTGTCAAAGACAGCGCCGTTGATGCAGTTTGTCATGGTGCTGATTTAGCAGCAGTCGGCATAGCTCAGATTGATTCTTCAATTCAGAAAGAAGCAACAGTGGCAATGTTTACACTCAAAGGTGAAGCTATCGGAGTCGGATCGGCAAAAATGTCCTGCGATGAGATGATGAAAGCTAAAGAAGGCATCGCCGTAAAGACCGAACGCGTTTACATGCCAGCAAGCACCTACCCAAAAACTTGGTAGGTAATCAAATTATACAATTCTTAAAATTAATCGTAATTATTGAAATTTAATTTATAATCAGAATCGTATCATTTTTTATACTTTTTATCCAGATGTCTGATTTAACACAAAATTCTTTTTAAATTACTCGTATTTATTTATTTTAACAGTATTTTTATTTTATTATTCATACTTAACTTAAAGTTATGGATGGATCTACCATCCACATTATAGATCATTGTTATTATATATTCATAAACTAAATACCCTCTAACTTAAAATATGAATAATAGACAATGGAATTTATTATTCAATTTTAAGGTGGCTTACTGGATAAGCTAGTTGGTCATAATTATGAGTTATGCAGAGAGATTATGACCTTCATCAGGGGGAAAAATATATGAGTAGTAGAGAGGAACTCTTGGATAAATTAGCGAACGCTGTAGTAGGCGGGAAGGTAGATTTAGCAAAGGAAGGGGCTCAGGAAGTATTAGCTGCTGGAAATGATGTAGTAACAGCTCTTGATGCAATCAATGAAGGCCTTGTAAAAGGAATGTCTATTGTTGGTGACAAATATGCTGCACATCAGGTTTACCTTCCTCAGGTATTAATGTCTGCCCATACGATGTATGGTGGTCTTGACATTCTGCTGCCTGCTATACCTAAATCAGAAGTAGCAAACAGGAAGAAATGTCTGATTGCAGTTGTTGAAGGGGATGTTCACGACATCGGAAAGAACATAGTCAAGACAATGATCACTGCTTCAGGATTTGATGTAAACGATCTGGGAAAAGACGTTCCCTCGCAGAAGATCGTGGAAACAGCAGAAGCAGACCAGACTAACGTTGTTGCTATGAGTACCTTAATGACTCCAACCATGGATAGTATGAAAGCAACTATTGATGGATTAGTAGAAAGTGGATACCGCTCTAAATGTAAAGTTATAATTGGAGGAGCTCCAACCTCTCCATCGTTTGCAGAAACAATCGGTGCTGACTACAGGGGAGGTAACGCACAGGATGCAGCTAACTACCTGAAAGAGGTGTTGTGATATGGCTGATATGACATATATGGAAAGAGGTGCAGCTGCATTAGCTAATGAAAAAGTAGACCGATTGACGATCTACCCAATTGCCTGCGGTGTTGGCAGAAAGTTAATCGGTGATGGAACCCTCACATATAGAGAATGGGTCAATGATCCTAAGCTATTTGCGCAGGCCTTTATCGAAATACAAAAATATTTTGGACTCGACTTTGCGATCGGATTAATGGACCTCTCTGTGATGGCCGGCGATCTTGGAGCTGGAGTACGTATGGATGAACAGAATACTCCATTTGTTGAGAAACATATTGTAAATGACTTAGAGGATTATGAGAAGTTTGAAGTTCCAGACATAACCAAAGGCCGATCTGCTGTATTATTAGAAGGTACAAAAATCTTCGCAGATGCACTAAATGATGAGATAATTACAGCCGGTTTCATTGAAGGACCGCTTCTTGCCCTATCTCAGTCAGCTGGTGCAGAAAGATTATTCATGGATATGTTCACCAATCCATCTGCAGTTCATAAAGCACTGGAAGTAATGACAGAATACGATGCACAGATGATTGAAGGTTTTGCTAAAACCGGTGTGAAAGGTCTCTGCTGGGATTATCTTTGGGGAAACTACGCTGTTCTCGGTGATGTAGAATATCATGAGTTTGAGGCAGATAAGTACGCATCTAAACTTAATAAAATGACAGTGGATAATGGAATGGCCATGTGCATTCACAACTGTGCAGATTTACCACATTTAAACACGCAGATCAAAGAGTACAAGCCTTCCATCTACTCCATGGCATATTATCCATTAATCAGTGATTCTCCCACAGCATCTCAAGTTATTGAGCAGGGATATGCAGACAACTGTCTGATTGCAGGTCAGATCGATCCTCAGGTATTCATTAGATCTTCAGCAGAAGATGTGGCAAAAATAACTTCGAATTTATGTCAGGAAGTTAAAACTGCCCTCTGCAAACGCGGTCTAAACTCTACATACTGCATATCAAGTGGTTGTGAGATTCCTCCAGATATTAACTGCAGGTTAGAGAACATTCAGGCAATGGTAGATACAGCAAAAGTCGAAGGCCGCATGTAAATGCCAAAAACCCTTTTTTTATTTTTATTCATTCGGGCAGGTGATCATAATGACCAATGGTTTCTATGAGGCAATGAGGGCAAAAGGTTTCTCTTACAACACAACAAGTTCAGTTAGAAAGTTCAAGTGTCCATATTGTGGATTTGAATTCTCATTAGTTTACGCAAGAACGTTTGCTTGTCAGGGCTGCTCAGAAGCAAATAAGAGTTGTCCAAAAGTAAGGTGTGCCAAATGTGATACAGAATTCTGGATCAAAGAAATGCCTAATGTATACAATGATTATCAGCAGCGTGATTTAGCTCAACACATCTCTGGTATTGTAAAGAAATATAATGATGATATGGGATATGTGCATAATCGGTGATTTGTAAATGGAGCTTGGGCTAGGGATAGACACTGGTGGAACATATACTGATGCAGTTTTAATAGATCTTGAATCAAACAGTATAATCTCAAAGGCAAAAGCGTTGACTACGAGGGACGATCTCTCAGTCGGCATAAGAAATTCTATGAAACTGTTTGACAGATCCTTGCTGAAAAAAGTAAGCATGGTATCTCTTTCTTCGACCTTGGCAACAAATTCGGTCGTGGAAGGGAAAGGCTGCCGCGTAGGCGTGATCTCAGTAGGGCGAGATTTTGACAGCTCGATAGTCGCCGATGAATCTATAACGATCTCTGGAGGACACGATCTTAATGGTGCGGAGCTAAATCCTCTTGACATAGACTCTGCTGAAAAATTTATGAATTCTATAAAAAGCAAAGTAGACAGCATAGCGATAACTAGTTACTTAAGTGTCAGAAATCCTGAACATGAGCTCATATTGAAAGATCTAGCATCAAAAATATTGAATCTTCCAGTGGTTTGCGGTCATGAACTTTCATCAAGTCTTGGATTTAATGAACGGACCATTACATCTGTGATGAATGCAAGATTAATTCCAATTATAAAAGAATTAATCAATTCTATGAAAAGCGCGATGGTGGAATATGATATTAACGCGCCTCTTATGATTGTAAAAGGTGACGGCTCTCTTATGAATGACGAAATCGCTGTAGAAAGACCTGTAGAAACCGTACTTTCAGGACCTGCCGCGAGTATGATTGGCGCAAAGACCCTTACAGGTCTCAACGATGCAATCGTCATGGACATGGGTGGCACTACTACAGACATAGGAATACTGAGAAACGGGCAGCCAAGACTTGAAAAAGAAGGTGCTATGATTGGAGGGAAGAGAACAAGAGTTCTGGCCGCTGAAATATATACCTCTGGTATAGGCGGAGACAGCAGAATTGTTGTAAAAGGAAATAAATTCTCTTTAACTCCTCTCAGAGTAATGCCGCTTTGCATAGCCACGACTAAATGGCCGCAGCTGTTTCCACGATTGGAAGAGATCTCAAAAAGGTGTTTTTTCTTCAATTTAGAAAGTATAAATGTAAATAATATTGTACAGGATATTGAATTTTTTGTAAAAATAAAGGATATAAAAGATGCTCCATTGTCTGAAAATGACCGTAAATTACTTGAATATATATCAAACGAGCCATTTTCTCTGAGTGAAGCAGGTGCATCATTAAACCTTCATCCATTTGCTTTTAACGTATCAAAAATGGAAGAATTGGGAATGATCCAGCGCATCGGCCTGACGCCAACTGACATTCTGCATGCAGAAGGGAGTTATATCGAATATGATCGTAAGGCATCAGAATATGGTGTAAAACATCAGGCTTTGAAGATGAATATGCTACCAGAAGAATTTATTTCATTTGCTAAAGAAAAAGTAATTGAAAAAATATCAGAAGAGCTGCTTAAAAAATTATTTTTAGAGAATATAGGAACATTTGAGCTGGATAAAGTCTCAAAAGCATTGGTAGACAGAGTGGTCTCAGGATCATCGGATGATTTCAGTTGTTCCATATCTCTGAACTTGCCGATAATTGGAATAGGAGCACCAGTATCTGCATACTATCCGTTGATGTCTGAAAAACTAAATGCAAAATTGTTCCTTCCTGAATACTCTGAAGTTGGGAATGCCATTGGAGCAGTAACCGGAAGTGTTATTGAACAGGTGGAAATCCTCATAAAACCAGTTTCTGGCTCCAGGATAATTGACGATCCTAATTGTACTTTGTTTGCGACCTTTGGAAAATACGAGTATGAAACATGGAGCAAGGCCGTAGAAGACGGAAAGACGCTGGGATGTGAGTACGTTAAACGCAGAGCTCTAAAATCTGGAGCACGAAATGTGGACATCAATATAGTTCAAGATGACAGAGAATATACGGTAGGAATGGAATATTCTGACAGTAAAATCCTGATGGAGACTGTTTTAACGATTACTGCTATCGGAAAACCCAATCAGTTCTTTGTTGAAGAAGCCTAACACTTCTCCAACGATTTACTCCATCGGTTGTTTAAATTCCGAATACGGGACTGCAGTTCACATCTCTTATTATTTTCAGTCCTTTTCAAATGTAATATTTACTGATCCTACACTTTGCGTTCTTGTTTTTGATAGCATACCAAGTTCAAGCCATGCAGCATGAACTATCGCAGATGGAACAAGACATGTTGCTGAACAGTGTTCTCTTCTTTTAGGATCCATAATTGCACTGTTTGTAAGGGTTGTAACATCGTCCGGGCTTATTTTGTCAAACCCTTCAATATACTTTTTGACATTTGCGCAGTCTGTTTCAAATGAGAGTTCTATTTCTCCACTATCGTTCAGCAACGCTGTTACCTTTGTCTTTTTGGCGCAGACATTCATATTGGCTGTAACCGTAGAAGTCATCTATACCACAGATGCATATCTGTCTGGAGTGTTATAACCTTTCACCTTGCGGATTTATATGATCTGCCTTCTTCTTTATTTAGAATCAAGCGAGCCAATGCAATACAGATGAATGCTCCGGCAGTTCCTATAGCTCCAGCATAACCGATTGCTTTTACATCAACGGAGTTGTAAAGCGGAGTGAATGCCACAGGAGCCAATGCATACCCGCTGTATCTTACAGTGTTGAATATGGACGAAACTGCTCCTTTGTATTTTGGAGAAATCTCTACAGATGTTGCCAGCATTGATGCCCATGAAAATGAGGTACCCACTCTCAGTAAAGACAGGGTGATGATGTATTCAATCGTGCTTGATGATAGGGTGATCAATATCAGAGCTGCGATCATTATAGAAAATCCTATGGCAGAACCGGAAAATCTGCCAAATCTATCACTTACTCTTCCGCTGAATGGGCTTATCGCAACTCCAGATAGTCCAGCTATTCCTAATACAATCCCAATATAACTTTCATCAAGCCTCAAAGGAGGAAGTGAAAGTAAATCGGATACGAAAGACATCATACCTATGTATGATAGAAATGTAAGAAATCCCGCGATACACAGTGGAATTATTCCTTTTGATTTAGCTCCTTTTTTCAATACTGTAATTATCCCTTCTTCAGGACGTTCTGTTACGCGGTCATCTTCGAACAATTTCAAAAACAGTAAGAGTGCGATTATCGCATATATCGCAGTGAAGACAAATACTCCTCGCCAATCAATCAGTGCAAGGACTCCTGCTACAAGCGGGCCGGAAGCCACACCAGCTGCGCTAGCACCGTTTGAGTATCCCATTGCCTTTCCAAGTTCTTCATGGGGTACAATGTCTCCGAGAAGAGCCTGCAGTATTGGTTGAACAAGGGCAAAACCCGCACCCTGTACAGCTCTTCCAGCTAGAAACACGCTTAAGTCCGGGCTGAAAACAATAACTGCGCTCCCAACAGCAAAGATTCCCAGGCCGGCAGTTGCTATCTGTCGTCTTCCGTATGAATCTGAAGTAGCACCGCTTATCAGCATCAGCAGCGCATATGGAATCATATATGCTGTCACAGACGTTAATATCTGCGGAGCTGTGGCGTCAAACGCTCCTTTTAAATCAGGCACCAAAGCCAATACAGCATTCGTGCTGAATGGGCTTACAAATGATGTGAGATATATGAGCATTAGGCGGCTATTCAACACTTAATCCAGGTGAGATTTAGGTTGATATGCCATACCCGCTCAAAATTCAATAAATTCAAATTGAGTAGTCTAATTTGCCTTTTTCATTGTATCCCTGAACTCTCAGGGGTCTGCTCAGGGCAGCTTCAATAGTTAAGGATGCATCTTTTTTCTCTTCGTCCGGAACAATTATTGTTACATCATAGTCTTCAGCCGTCTCTCCATACTCTTCAATGGTGACTTCATCATACCAGCATCCTTCTGGTTCTATGAATTCAAACGCAACAATCTCTTCAGTTGATGGTTCAATAATCCTGATGAGTCCCCTTATGCCGTCTTCTGTTTCCATGCAGTCGCTGTCAATCATGAGTCCAGGATTATTCTTTTTCAAGAGCACCAAGCGAGTTTCTATTATTTCTTCGACGATATCCATATTGATCTTATTTCAATTAAGCTATCAAACCACTTAAGCGTAGTGATTAATCTATATGATGTTCTATACTCTACTATGCTTGATGTGCTCAAAGAAAGTCTTGCTAACGTCCAGATTATTAAAAAAGGGGACTACAGTTATTTTATCCATCCACTGGCCGATGGAATTCCAAACATAAGTGCAGAATTATTGGATGAAGTTTCAGATGAGATTGTAAAAAGGCTTCCTCCGTGTAATCTGATACTGTCTCCAGAAGCAATGGGCATCCCCATTGCTACTGCAGTGTCATTGAAAACATCGATTCCATGCAGCATAATTCGAAAAAGATCATATGGTATTTCTGGAGAAGTCTGCATAAAACAGCACACTGGCTATTCTCAAAGTATGATGTATATCAACGGTGTATCAGCTGGAGATGAAGTAGTACTCATAGATGACATAATCTCTACTGGAGGAACAATCCGTGCAATAATTCCAGTTTTGAAAACAATCGGCGCACAAGTCAAAGGCGTCATCGTATTGTTCAATAAGAATCACGGTGCAGAAAAAGTGTCACAGGATCTCGGCATCAGCATCGACAGTCTGGTAGATGTTGAACTTGTAGATGACAAGATAGATTTCTTCATGCATCAATAATGTTAAAAATTTTAATAACAATCTGGTGTGTCGTGTCTAAAATCACTCTTGAAAAAGTAACTGCTGATAAGATTGAAGAGCTGTCTTCATTGGCATATAAAATATGGAGAGAATGCTTTCCAGGTATAATCTCCAACGAGCAGATTGAATATATGTTGGAAAAATTTCAATCCGTTCAAGCCATAACCAAACAAATTCAAACTGGGTATGAGTATTATTTTATTACCTGTGATGGGAAGACTGCTGGATATACAGGCATAATTGTGAATTCTGATGGGATATTCTTAAGCAAGATTTATCTGATCGACACTTTCCGTGGAAATGGAATAGCTTCAGAAGCAATAAGGATAATCGCGAAAACCGGGAGCCCTATCACTCTGACAGTGAATCGAGGAAATCTTCGTGCAATCCGCGCATATGAAAAAATGGGATTCGTAAAGATCAGAGAACAAAAGGCAGATATCGGCAGTGGATTCATCATGGATGATTACGTTATGCAACTGAACTGATTGCTAAAAATGAATTTTAGACACATTTTATTAATATGCATCTGTGCATGAAAGCCGAAATGGGTAAAAAATCTCAGATAATCTTATCAAACGGTGTTGAAGTCTCAGGAGCTGGTAGATACCTCTTCGATGCTCAATTTTTTGAATCTGAGGGAACACACTGCATTTCACATGCGCATTCTGATCATTTGCCTAGAAAGATCAGCAGAGGTGAGGCAGTATGTTCAGAAACAACTATGAGATGCATAAATGAATGCACCAAGCACAGAATCTCTAAATTATCAGACCCTAATATTGAGATGTTTGATGCCGGTCATATGGCTGGATCATGTATGTTCAGATTACCCATTGACGATGAAACAATACTGTATACTGGTGATTTTTCTACAAAAAATCGATTTGGAATAGATGGGGCCAAACCGCATAAAACAGACATACTCATCATGGAGTCTACATTTGGAAAGCCAGAATATGTTTTTCCTCCACAAGATGAAATGGGAGCGGTTATTCATGATTGGGTGGAAGACAATCTGGCTCAGAACGTGTCTGTGGTGCTCTACTCGTATCCTTTTGGAAAGTCTCAAGATCTTCTAAGAATCTTGTCAGATCTGGATCCTCTAGTTGATGATTCCGTTTCAAAAGCCACATCTTCAGCCTGCCCAGAATTGTCATTTAGAAAATATTCGGACGAAGAAGATTTAAAAGAACCATTCGTGTTGATTTCTCGACCGTACTCTAAAAAGAAATCGATGGAAGCTCCTTGGAGGAGAGCGGATATGCAGACCGCAGCTGTTTCTGGATGGGCTATGAATCCCTCTTACAAGTATATGGCGGGGGTTAACGAAGCATTTCCCCTTTCAGATCATGCAGGATTTGATGAACTGATCAATTTTGCTGAGGGCTGTAAGCCTTCGCTGGTGCTAACTCATCACGGCTTTGCTACCGAGTTAGCAATGGAAATCCGCAGCAGACTTGGAATAGATGCCCGTCCTTTAGTCCGAGGACAGTGCAGCATATTCGATTTTTAATTATTGCAATTCCCACAACCCATTGTTTTCTTTAACCTTTCCCAAACGTTCCAGATCACGCAGTGTTTTTGAGATTAGAGTGGCTGATGGCTCTATCTGGAATTGTTCTATGAAAGCATTCTGTATCTCTTTATTGTTTTTAGGCTCATAGAGTGTCTTTGGCAGAATCGTTCTCATGTCTTCATGGACATTCCATGGGAATATGAACCATGTCCAATCGTTTCCAGAGATACTATATGAATAAACATCAGGGACATACTCAGAACGTTCGATGTGTATCAATGAAGCACTCATGACCTCTGCAGGATTCTTCTGTTTGACATGATCTACTGCCAATTTCAAGGATGCTCCAGTATCAGTTATGTCGTCTATGACTAGGACTCTTTCTCCAGTAACGTCTGTTATTAGTTCTTGAGTAAGGAGTGCATTACCGTCTGGATTTGCAGTGACTCCCCAGTGTTCTGTCTTTACCGCATATAGTTTTTTCACAAAGAGTTCATCGCAGAGGATTCTAGCTGGAACCCATCCACCGCGTGTAAGTCCGACTACTACTTCAGGCATATATCCTATGTCTCTGATTTTATCAGCTACGTCACTGCACCATTTGGTAATCTCATCGTAAGATACTAGTTTGCACTTAAAACTCTCAACGTCTGCCATATTCGTCCCCGCTTTATCTAACTTGTATGATATTATCTTTTACACTTGTTCTCTCCTTCAGATGTTATAAACCTGAAGAAATCCAGGGATCTGCTCATGCAGATATTTAGATGAGCTTCTATGTCACCCTTTCCTGTAAGCCCGGCAGCTCCGGCATGTCCGCCTCCTACGCCATTGGTTTCACCCGTAACGTCATTCAGGATTTTACCTAGGTGAAAACCTTTCTGAACAAGATCTTGTTTGGCTCTAGCACTTATTCTGAATTCATCTTTTCTCTGAGAGCCTACAAAGGCTATGTCTGCTCCGGCATTGATTATTGCTTTACAAACTGAACCTTCGTGAGAACTTCTTTGCGATACTGCTGCAATATAATCACCGATTCTTTCGAATTTCATGTTCTGCATGCCTTTCAGCTGTGATACTCTTTCAGAAACATCCTGTTTGAGATCAGTGGTGCTTATAACATCTTTCATTTCTATTCCAGCTTCATCCAGCAGATCTGCAAAGCTTCTCATCATCATCGAATCTGCAAATTTGAAATGTCCACTGTCTGTTATCATACCTGCTGCGAGAGCCATACCAGTTTTTTCATCTATTTTAAAATCCGTACATTTTAAAATGTCCAATATCACTTCTGCGCAGCTTTTTCTATTCTCATTACAAATCGATAAGCATTCGTCCCAATCTCCGCTGACTGCATGATGATCTATTGCTACGCATTCTATCTCTGACAAGTCTGCACTTACTTGGTCTCGTGAAGAACAGTCTACAATGACTGCGTAGTCATACTCGGAAATATCAGGATTTTCAATAACTTCAATTGAGAGTTTGTTTGCTACCGCCTTTGCCACTCTGTCCATGCCGCCAGGAGCCCCTATATATGTATCAGGGAAGCATTGTGAAAGTGCATAAGCTGATCCAAGAGCATCAGGGTCTGCATTGCCATGCATCAAAACTATTTTTTTACCGGTGCTGAGCTTTGCAGCAATCTTTTCAATCATCAATAGATGTATGTTACTCAGATATTATTAATTACGTGAAGTTAAAAACATATGAAAGCTCCCGAAGGAGCATTAAAAATTTATTGATTGTTTAATGGAAGACCTGTTGAGATAGCTTTGTTGATCTGGTCTTGCATAGCCTGGTATTTTTCTCTCAAAGCTTTTTCTTGCCTCTCTACGCCTTTTAGACGTATTTCAAGCGTTTCTTTGCTTTCTTCCAGATCTTTGAGAACTGATTCTTTACCATCTGCTTTGATCATCAAGGAGCCAGCACTTTTATAGATCACTGCATCTTGTGGAGCTTTGCCTAGCTCTTCAACGGTGCGTGTCATCTCTCTAACCTGTGCATCCATCTGAAGTTTTTGCGTGAGCACTGCCTGCAACTGCTGCTGAAGTTGCTGGAACTGTGCAATTTGATTCTGAACTTGTGGGCTTACACTGTCCATTTTAGTCACCTGCTATTTTTGCGATATCTTCTGAAACCGCTATCCATCTTAAATATGAATTAAGGGCCGCCCTCAAAGCACCGATGTCTGCTGCATCAATGCTCAATATGATCTCCCCAGCCTCATGAGATATTTCTACATGGGTTCTTGGGACTTCTCTTCCTATTTCTGGAAAGAGGGCAGACCAAACTGCTGCTTCATGCGGGGTGTCTAAATGAAGGACTGCCTTCGGCAATCCAATTCACCTAGCCTTTACGACCTTCTTTACGTTCGGTCTTTCCTTATAAAAGATTTTTGAACCGCATTTTTCACATTGAATTCCAACAGCGTTTATGTTGGAACGAATAGGTTCGTTGCATTTCCCGCATTTGTACATGTTTACTCACCGTTCTTTTCCGTATCGACTTGACTAGCCTTAGCAAGTGTTGCTCCAGAAAGGTCCTTTTTGGACAATGGAGAGTATGCGCTTGCAGTGAATTTTGCAGAGCATTTGGAACATTCCCAAACACCGCTGCTTACTCTTTTCACATTATTCCTGTGGCATACTGGACACTCGTGTTTTGCACGCCTAACCTTCATGATGTCACGGGTACGGTTCCTTACGACTACACCGTAACGGGCACCGAAACTTCCCGAGCTTCCTACTTTTTCAGTGGACTTGGACGACATTATTCTCACCCAATGAGTTTTCTGAGTTCTTTGCTTATGCAAAGAGATGAATCGATCACTTGCTTAACTTCTTCTAGCGTGAATGCACCAGAAAGACCTTTCTGCATAGCCCTTATGTCGCCGTTCTCATCTGTGGTGACTGTAAGGCGTGCATCTGCGACCTTTTCTTCGTCGAGAGTTGGGTCAAACAATATAGAGTTTTCTATTTTCACAGCTGTAGTCTGAATCGGCAGATGCTTAATCGGCAGCGGATAATCCTCGCCTTTTTCGCGTTCTGCAGCCGGGACAATTGTTGTAGACAGGGCAGCTGCGGCGGCTAAGAAACACGCATCAAATAAGTTTCCATCATAATCAAGGACGTATATGTCCAGGAAATTGATCCAGACTTCTTCACCTTCTGCAATGCACAGCTTTTGAAGATCAATCATCTCGCTTTCTCTTATGCCGCGGTCAACTACACGTGCTAATTCAATAGCTCCTGCATCTGGCGGTCCGGCTTCAAAATCAGGAGAAGCCATTGGTATAAGCTCTGTATTGGTGGTAAGGACTCCGCGGTCTGGTGTATCTGGGAAAGGAGTTCCTACATCCATTTTGATTCCAGCAAGTACTTCGGTCTTTCCAAGCTTCACTCTTGCTGATCCCTGTGCACTCTCTATGCAGTTGGTTTCAATCTGAATTTCTCTGTACTCGTTTGCTTCTCTACCGTCAACTCTGCGCCCGACTTGAAGAAGCTTGTTGATATATTCTCTTTTTATTTCTGCAATCCCTTCAGACATCACTCATCACCTTCTTCATTATGGTCTTCATCAGCGGTGGGTTCAGGTTCTTCTGTATCTTCTGATTGGATTGAATATTTACGTTTCAGAGCGTCTTTCTGGATCTCGTAAACTTTTTCACATGCTTTTTTACCATATTCCAGTGCAGTATTGAACTCTTCCATCGTCATATGGCCATCCATCTGCATCAGGAGGACTTCGCCAGTCCTTGGGATCATAGCGATCGGTAAGTCTGCATTTCCAAAGTTATCTTCTTCCTTATTTAGATCAAGAACTATGTGGCCATCAGCTTTGCCTATTGCTACAGCAGGAACAAGATCCTTCATGGGAATACCTGCATCTGCCAGTGCCACTGAGGCAGCTGTTAGACCTGCGCATCTTGTACCCGCATTGGCCTGCAGGACTTCGATATATACATCAATTGATGCGCGGGGATAATTCTCTGTAAAAATCACATACTCTAAAGCTTCAGATATGATCTTTGATATCTCTATGGATCTTCTGTCTGGGCCAGGTCTTTTCCTGTCAGATACAGAAAATGAAAGCATATTGTATTTGCATTGTACAATCGCTTTTGTGGGATTCTGCATGTGTCTTGGGTGGCATTCTCTTGGGCCGTATACAGCACATAATACCTTGTTTTTACCCCACTCCAAATATGCAGATCCGTCTGCATTGTTTAATACGCCAGCTTCTATCCTTAAAGGACGCATTTCTTCTGCAGTCCTTCCATCAATCCTAATTCCATCTTTGTTAACTAATTCAATATCAGTTGTCATTCCAGACATTGTTACACCTCACTCTGATTCTTGTACTGGTTGGGCTACAGACTCTAAATATGCTTTCACTCTATCAGTAAGTCCAGAAGAGTGTGCTGCTTCATCAATCATCTTTATTGCATGATATGCATAGCCGATATTCTCTGTCTCCCCATCGAGCCAGATTCTGCCGTTTTGTCCGACGAATACTCTGCAGTTTGTGTATCCTTTAATTAATTGTATCATTGAGCCACTCTTTCCAATGACTCTTGGGACCTTGTGGGGAGCGATTTCAACAATTTCTCCACCCTGAAGTTTTCTCAGTCCCTGTTCCTTCATGGTAACTTGAACTTTCATTGTTTCATCGACCATGAGCACCTTTACAAGCAGAGCATCACCGATTTTCATATAACGAGAAGTATCTCCAAATTCAACTCTCCATGGCACTTCGTTAACATGCAACGGTGCTGGATAAGGTGAGTTTATTTCGATCAGCCAGTTTGAAGGACCAACGTCTTCTACAATTCCTATTACATTGTCCCCTACGTTTGGGATATATCTGCCACTTAGGGGAACAACATTAACATAATTCGATTTGACTGTTTTAAATCCCATTATTGCAGAATAAATATTCCCATCAGAAACATAAGTGCCAGCGCCGGCTTTGAGCTTCTCTTCTTCGAGCAGCTCCCCGGGCATAACAACCTGACGGGATGGTTTTGAAAATTCTTCACTCATTTTTAATCTCCTAATGATCACGGTATTTGTTATAGTATATTAAAATAATCTTAGAACCCAGCTTTCATTATCTTAGTTTCTATGTCTCCTTTTGTTCTTTCTGCCAGGGTCGCAAGAAAATCATCTCTGAGGCCTGCGGGTAATTCGACAACTCCAATCCATCCACCATGGGGAGACCATTCTTCTTTTATTATCTTCCCACTCTGAGTTATACAATCGTAACATTTCCCGTAGTTCTCTCCAGATAGCTTGATTGCTATCTTGACTTTATCAAATTTAATGGGTATCAATGGACGAAGTGCTTTCAATACCATTTCAACCTGTGAATCTACAGATTTAAATGGGTCGATATGCACCTTTGCTTCTTCCATAGCCAATTCAATTCGAGCAGGGGGGTGTGGAGCCTGAGTCTGAGGATTTATCGCATTCATTGCTATCACGGCGATAACCCTTCGTCTCTTGGCTTCCATCATCTCTCTTTTTTGCTCAGTAGTTAATTGAACCTCGCCTTTGAGTATAATCGTTTTTGCTACCTCTAAAGGATCTGAGGTCCTAAACACTTCTACAATCTTCTTTTCTTCAGCTCTTGTGCCTTTTCTTGCATTGCGAAAGATCTCTTCTATTACTATATACTCTGATAAATCAACGTCTTTTCCGTCTCTGATCAGACGCACGACTTTTGGGTCTATGAGGACTTCGAAAGTTTCCCCATGAGACTCTAGTCTAGCAATTATGGCCTCGTCTATATCAACCATTTAAATCCGAGCCTACTCGTTGTTGGCCTTTTCTACCAAGGTTTCTACTTCAGTGTCGTTAAGGCGTCTGAAATCTTCACCTTCGCAAACGATTCCGATTTCAACAGACTTGGGGTTTAATTTCTCTTCCTCTGTGGCTTTCTTCAAAGCTAGAAGCCCGAGAACAATCGCTTCGTCCTGTTCCATGTCTTCTTCGTATTTTTCTTCAAAGAAGTCCATAACTACTGTACGGCCTGCACCGATTGCGCCTGCTTTATACGATACTAGGGCACCGGAAGGGTCTGTTTCAAACAAATGTATTCCCTGATCGTCAACACCTGCTATGAGAAGGGCAGTTCCGAAAGGACGGGCACCACCATACTGCGTAAAATTCTGTTTATAGTCGCAGATCTTTTTAACAAGCATCTCCACGCTTATGTCTTCATCATATGTGATCCTGTTAACCTGGGCTGTTACTCTAGCTTGATCTACAAGAACACGAGCATCGGCAACAAGTCCAGATGTAGCACATCCGATGTGGCCATCTATTTGAAAGATCTTTTCAATAGACTTGGGCTCCATGAGCCTGCTAGCAATGCGCTTGTCTACAATCAGCACTACACCATTCTTAAATTTAAGCCCAACTGTTGTTGTCCCTCTCTTGACTGCTTCCCTGGCATATTCAACCTGGAATAGTCTTCCATCAGGCGAGAATACAGTTATGGCCCTATCATACGCCATCTGTCCTGCTTGCATTACATCACTCCTAACTACGAAACTTCATTAAAGCACTACTCTAATATATATCTTAGTTTTGACGCTTTACCTCTGGCCCACAGTTTAGTTTCTTTTTTCACAGGGTTTGAAGTAGCGCTCTCGGATTGTGAGCAGTGTGCCTGAAGTTAAAAGAGTTTTAAAGTCCTTATTATTCATCAGAGCCCTTGCTTTATCTATATTTGTGCCATTTACTCTGACAATCCCTTTATTTCCGTTGAATTGAATAACCTTTGGCACTGGAATTCCTGCATTTTCAGAATATGAACGTAGTGAACACAGCAACTCATCTTCACTGATCTTTTCAGTTGTTTCGAAAACCATGTATCGTCTCCGTCCTCTTTTTGATTTTACTACCATCCGCAGTGGCTATTTTATCAATGAATATGTAATTTTGCAATGGGGTAGTGTTCAAAGATGCAAGAGAATCTCATCTGCAAATACTGCCGGGCGTACACGCGAAAATTATCGAATTGCATATATCGGAAACTTATTTTTGAACGATAAGCGAGTATTTTACTGCGTTAAACACTATGAGATGACTGCACAATTCGATACAATACCCGATATGCCTTCGAAAATCGTATAATTTTAAAGGATTGCAAGCGCGACCCCTACACATCGAGATCACTTATAAAACTAAGCTCGATATGTTAATATACAGTAATCTCTTTCCAGAAACACTAGTCGTACTATAATTGCTGTATGCTGCAATGGCATGCATCTGTGTATAAGATTACGTCATCTGGGCCATGTTTCGGTTAGGCAAGTTAAATCGATCATTGCCCGGGAAAGGAGGCAACATGTTCGGGCGAGAAGCTGGGTGTTCTAACGGGGATTACTATCTCTTTATTTCAGAATACCTCGTCGATCTGAACATTGAATTATTTTACGAGCTAAATCCTAGAGGAGGAGCATAAATGGCAGACAAAATGGGTGCAGTTTTAGTCGTCGGAGGAGGTATTTCCGGCGTACAGACAGCATTGGATCTCGCAGAGTCGGGATTCAAGGTATACCTTGTAGAAAATAAGCCAAGCATAGGTGGAGTAATGAGCCAGTTGGACAAAACGTTCCCAACAAACGATTGTTCAATGTGTATCCTGTCACCAAAGCTTGTGGAAGCTTCTAGACATCCAATGATCACTTTGATGACCTTAACAGATGTCTTATCGGTTGAGGGCGAAGCACCTAACTTCAAAGTTAAAGTCGTTCACAACCCAAGGTATGTTGATTTCGACAAGTGCGTTGGTTGCGGAATTTGCGCTGAGAAATGTCCTGTAAAGGTTCCAAACGAATACGATGTAGGACTCATGATCCGCAAAGCAATCTACATTCCATTTGCTCAAGCTGTACCACTCAAATATTCAATTGACGCGACAAAGTGTCTAAAGCTTAACAAAGACCGCTGTGGTCTCTGTGAGAAGAATTGTCCCGCAGGAGCAATCAAATATGATGATAAACCAGTGGAAGAAGAGCTCGATGTAGGAGCTATTATCTTAGCACCTGGTTTCAATGTATTCGATGCTAAATTGAAGAAAGAATATGGATACGGAATTTATCAGAACGTTTTAACATCTTTAGAGTTTGAGAGATTCTTAAGTGCAACCGGTCCATACGGAGGACATGTTGTCAGACCATCTGACCAGCAGACTCCAAAGAAAGTAGCATGGATCCAGTGTGTAGGATCAAGAGATGAAAAGACAGGCAACACCTATTGTTCATCTGTCTGCTGTATGTATGCAATGAAACAAGCAATCATCGCCGGTGAACACACTGCAGGTCTGAAGCCAACAATATTCTTCATGGATATCCGTGCATTCGGTAAAGAATTTGAAGATTACAAAGTCCGTGCACAGAATGAATATGGAATTCAGATGCACCGTGCAGCCAGGGTTGCCAACATCATTGAAGATCCAGAAACAAAGAATCTCATTCTCCGCTACTCCGATCCTTCAACCAATGAAGTATCTGAAGAAGAGTTCGACATGGTAGTACTCTCTGTAGGACTTCAGCCCCCAGTAGGCGCTACATCATTAAGCAAAATTTTCAACATTGATCTCAACAGCTATGGATTCGCTGGAACATCAACATACAGCCCACTGAGCTCCAGCCGTGATGGTATCTTTGTAACTGGTGCTTTCGCAGCTCCAAAAGATATTCCTACATCTGTAGCAGAGGCGTCTGGTGCAGCAGCTAAAGCAGGTGCTTATATTGCTGACAAGAGAGGAGTCCTCGAAGAAAGCGCAGTACAGGAAATCGATGTCGAAGGACAAGAACCGAGAATCGGTGTACTCGTATGCGATTGCGGTATCAACATCGCTGGTACAATCGATGTTCCAGCTGTAGTTGAGTATGCAAAGAGCCTGAAGAATGTTGAATATGCAGAAGAAGGAAAATACGCCTGCTCTGCTGACTGTCAGGAAAGGATTAAAGATTTAATTAAAGAACACAACCTCAACAGGTTTGTAGTTGCTTCATGCACGCCCCGTACCCACGAGCCTCTCTTCCAGAGCACAATCAAAGAAGCTGGACTTAACCCGTACCTCTTTGAAATGGCAAACATTAGAGACCAGTGCTCTTGGATTCACATGAACGAGCCTGAAAAAGCTACCAAGAAAGCAAAAGACCTCGTTCGTATGGCTGTTGCTAAATCAAGGCTTCTCGAACCTCTCTATGAGAGCAAGCTTCCAGTTACCCACTCTGCTGTAGTAGTCGGAGGAGGTATTTCCGGTATGACAGCTGCTCTGGACATCGCAGCCCAGGGATTCAAAGTTGACATCATCGAAAGGACTGGTGCGCTCGGAGGAAATGCAGCTAAAATCCACCACGAAGAAGACGGCAAGAAAATCAGCACTTTTGCAAAAGAGCTTGCTGATAAAGTCAGCGCTGACAAGAACATCACTGTTCACTTAAACACTGAAGTTCAGGATGTCGGCGGTTTCGTTGGTAACTTCAAGATCCAGACAAGCCAGGGTGAAATTGAGACTGGTAGCGTTGTAGTAGCTGTAGGTGCTGAGGAATATAAACCAACAGAATACCTATACGGACAGAACAGCAACGTTGTAACTCAGTTAGAACTGGAAGAAAAGATGGAAAGTGGAAACATTCCAGCAAAGAGAATTGCAATGATTCAGTGTGTTGGATCCCGTAACACCGATGCTCCATACTGCAGCAGAGTCTGTTGCGCCAATGCAATCAAGAATGCAATCAGCCTCAAGAAAGCCGATCCTTCAAAAGACATCTACGTCTTCCACAAGGATATCAGAACATACGGATTCCGCGAGGACCTTTACAAAGAAGCAAGCAGTCTTGGAGTTAAATTCATCCGTGTACCTGAGGACAAACCACCAATGGTTTCACAAGATGGATCTGCATTAACTCTCACTGCTTTCGACACAATTCTTGGTGATGACATCACAATCCGCCCAGACATGGTTGTCTTAAGCACAGGTATCCGCCCGCACGCTGACAATGAAGAACTGGCAAAGATGCTCAAAGTACCTCTCAGCAAAGACAAATACTTCTTAGAGGCACACATGAAGCTCCGTCCAGTGGACTTTGCTACAAACGGTGTTTACCTTGCTGGTCTTGCCCACTGGCCTAAATTCTCAGATGAGTCAATGGCTCAGGCATCCGGTGCAGCTGCTCGTGCTATCACCATCATTTCCAAACCAGAACTCAAGAGTGAGGGTGTAATCGCAGCTGTCAACGACGATGCATGCGATGGATGTGCAATCTGCGAACCAGTTTGTGAATACAAAGCAATCACCATTGTCGTTGATCCAAAAGATGCAGAGAAAAAGAAAGCTGTCGTCAACGAGGGTCTGTGCAAAGGATGCGGTTGCTGTGTAGCAGCTTGCCCATCTGGTGCCATGGAACAGCGTGGATTCAAAAACCAGCAGATTATCGCTGCAATCGATGCTGCACTTGAGGAGTGTGACTGAACATGACTACATCAGAAATGGCAACAACTTCCAGCGAAACATTCGAACCAAAGATCATTGCATTCTGTTGCAACTGGTGCTCTTACGCCGGAGCAGATCTGGCAGGGGTATCCAGGCTTCAGATGCCTACAAACTTCTTAGTCATCAGAGCCATGTGCTCTGCTAGGGTCGATCCCGAACACGTTCTCCGTGCCTTCTCAAAAGGCGCTGACGGAGTACTTGTTTTAGGTTGCCACCCTGCTGATTGTCACTACATCGGGGGAAACTATAGAACTAGGAGAAGAATTGCACTACTCAAGATGCTGCTTGAGCAGTATGGTTTAGATCCTGAGCGTCTCCACTTAGAGTGGGTTTCTGCCTCAGAAGGAACAAGATTCCAGGCGACAATCAAAGAATTCACAGAGAAAATGAGACAGCTAGGACCCAGTCCGCTTAGGGGTGCAGACAAAGATCCAAACCGCGAAGCTGCAGGGTACTAAACAGGAGGGTAAAAATTATGGCAAAAGTAAAGATAGCACAGTATTGGGGAGCCGGATGCGGAGGCTGTGACGTCGCCCTTCTGGATATCGACGAAAAGATTCTAGGCGTTGCTGAGATGGCAGACATTGCATTCTGGCCTATCGCTGTAGATACAAAGCTCAAAGATGTAGAGGCTATGCCCGACAAGAGCATCACCGTTACACTCTATAACGGAGCTATCAGAAATAGCGAAAACGAGCATGTTGCAAAGCTTCTCAGGCAGAAGTCTTTGATTATGGTCTCTTTCGGATCCTGCGCATGCTTCGGTGGAATACCCGGTCTCGCAAACGTAACCAACAAGAAAGATCTGACCGACTATGTGTATGGAAAGACATTCTCCAGTGTCAACCCAGACAACGTCAGGCCTCAGCCACACTATCAAGCTCCAGAAGGAGAACTGGAATTACCAGTGCTGTATGACACAGTTCTCACTCTTGACGATGTAGTGGATGTAGATTACTACATGCCAGGATGCCCACCAACTACAGAATTAATCAATTTATTCTTAGATGTGGTTGAAAAGCATGTAAAAGAAGGAGCAGAACTCCCTCCAAAGGGAACAGTCATTGCTTCTCAGAAAACATTATGTGACGAATGCAAGAGGAAGAAAGACGTCACAACAATCGATGGTGTTCACTTACCACACGAGATCGATATCGATCCTGAAAAGTGCATGCTAGAACAGGGAGTAATTTGTCTCGGACCTGCAACAAGGGCAGGCTGCGGAGCAAAGTGCATAGATGCCAATCAGCCATGCCGTGGTTGCATGGGTCCAACAGCATCCGTTATGGATCAGGGAGGATCAATGCTAAGCGCTCTGGCTTCAATCTTCAGAACTGCTGACAACGAAACACAGCTGTCAGAAGATGAAATCCTAAAGCTGATGACACAAATCAAAGATCCTCTCGGAACATTCTATGCATTCACAATGCCTGTTTCAATCATTAAGAGGAAAGTCCAAGAAAAAAATGCGGGGGTTAAGCAATGAGCGGTCCCAAAGTCTTCGAAGAAACTCACAAATCTGAGTCCAAGAGAATCACAATCGATCCAATTACAAGATTAGAAGGTCACGGAAAAATCGAGATCTTCTTGAATGATGAAGGAAACGTTGCCCAGGCATACTGGCAGGTTCCTGAACTTCGTGGATTCGAGAAATTCTGCATTGGCAGATCTGTAGATGAACTGAACAAAATCACACCTCGTCTGTGCGGTGTATGTCCCGGTGCTCACCACCTCGCTGCAACAAAAGCTCTCGATGGCGTATACAAAACCGAGCCTACTGAGACTGGAAGAAAACTAAGAGAACTGTTCTATGCTGCACACTATATACACAGCCACATAGCTCACTTCTATGCACTGTCTGCAGCAGACTTTGTCCTAGGACCAGCTGCTCCAGTGGAGCAGAGAAACATTCTCGGTGTAGTTGATGCAGTTGGTGTAGAAATCGGTGGAGAAGTTATCAAACACCGTTCATACGCTCAGAAAGTTCAGGAGATCTTAGGAGGAAAAGCAACTCACCCCGTGTGTGGCGTTCCTGGTGGTATGAGCAAGCCATTATCTGAGGATGACAGAGTTAAGATTGAAGGATGGGCAAAATCCACCGTGGACTTTGCTAAATTCACACTCAACCTCTTCAACGACCTCGTCCTTAAGAACCAGCAGTATCTGGATATTATTGCAAGCAAGGATATCTACTATAATGAGACCTATTACATGGGCCTTGTGGACAAGAACAATAAGATTAACTTCTACGATGGTACACTACGTGTAGTCGATCAGAAAGGAAATGAGAAATTCAAATTCCATCCAAACGACTACTTAGATTACATCGGAGAGCACGTTGAACCATGGTCTTATGAGAAATTCTGCTTCATGAAGAAAATAGGCTGGAATGGTTTCACAGACGGACCAGAGAGCGGTATCTACAGGTGCGCACCTCTTGCTAGGATGAATGCATCTACTGGTTTCACAACCCCGCTTGCTCAGCAGGCTTATGAGAACATGTTTGGAACATTTAGAGATCTTGGTGTTGAAGGACCAATCCACAACACAATGGCATACCACTGGGCTAGAGTAATCGAGCTTATGCATGCTTCAGAATTACTCCTTGATCTTTCACAGGATCCAAGCATCACCAACAAAGACATCAAAGCTCCAGCAGGAGAACCAGGCGAAGGTATCGGCTGTATCGAAGCACCTCGTGGTGTACTCATTCATCACTATGTTGCTGATGAAGATGGAATTACAACTGATGTAAACCTTGTAGTAGGTACAACCAACAACAACGCTCCAATCAACCTGTCAGTCAGAAAAGCTGCAAAAGCTTTAATCAAGAACTGGGAAGTTTCTCCAGGTCTGCTTAACATGGTTGAGATGGCTTACCGTGCCTACGATCCATGCAACTCCTGCGCTACACACAGCCTACCAGGTAAAATGCCTATCAAAGCTGTTGTCAGGAACCCTGATGGATCTGTGTATCAGGAAATTAAGAACTTCTAAAGTTCTTGAAACCAATAACACAAACCCCTTCCCTTTACCTTTTTTTAACTGATTTTAAGTTCTTAGTATTTAATATGAAACAATTTAACATTCGATATATTTCTTAGATGTAATTAATCATCTATTCAATATTTATGGCTCTCAGGTTTTGGCTGTGTACGAATTCTCTTAGGTTGCTGAATCTTTAATGATTCTATAGTTCCCAGATATATTCCATCAGGAAGATACACTTCAGCATTATCGATGTCTGCTATTCCTTCTGAAAACAAGGGTCCTAAAAGTTTGCCCTTGTCTATGTTTACAGGACTTCCCCCCAATGAGCGGTTAAAAGCTGGCATCATAATTACTTCATCAGGAATTTCTACGTATCTTTGATATGCACCGTCTTTCATTCTGAATTTAACCCAGCAGGGTTCCTTGCTTACATTTCCCAACGAATCAATCAGTGCTACTGAAGGATGGTTGTGAGCGATAACCAGGGTCTTGCTGGACATTACTTCTGCAGACGGCCAGGTATGGCCATGTGCAAATCCCACATCCTCCAATGTAAATCCAGTCGAAGGATGTACATTCACTCCATCTGGTAAAAATTCTTCAATATTTGTATCATGATTTCCTCTGACGAGATCGACTGTTCCATAATGGTGCATCATTTTCTTGAAAAAAGGCGGAAGTTCACGGTACTCTTGTTTTGTGGATCCTGGAACTTTATTCTTAACGTCGCCTACGATTATGAGTCTGTCTTTACCTTCGCTCAGATGGGCTAACTCTCGTTCCATCCTGTTTGTCTGGGACGGTACATGGACTCCTCTAGCATTATATTCCGATTCAAGACCAATATGTAGATCTCCTACACACACTGCATTGAGCTCTTTGATCTCTAATACGAGATGATCTATGATCGGAACAACCGAAGTCATTAATTTCACACAGGAGGTAATAAGAAAAAAAGATTGGGGTTAGAGCATCAAATTCTTCGAAGATATCTGCGAAGAACCTCTGGTATTTTGTCTATGACATCTGTAGCTGTAAACCCATATTCGAGAGATTCAAATGCTAGATCTCCCGCGGCTCCATTGGTAAATGCTGCAATTCTGGCAGCATTAAATGGAGATATTTCTTTGGAAAGCATAGCAACAGCCTCTCCAGCAAGAACATCTCCAGTTCCACCAACGCTCATTCTGGAATTTCCCGTATGGTTAATTTTTGTCCATTTTCCATTGGTGATTATATCTTCTTTTCCTTTTACTATCAATACACAATCAAGTTCTTTTGCTGCAGCGATTGCCGCTTCTTGAGAAACAGATTCACCAGTAAGAACTTTAAATTCTCTAGCATGCGGAGTGAGAATGCATTCCTTGCCATTCAGCACTGAAAGATCTGAAGAGATGGCTGTAATCGCATCGGCATCAATCACCATGGGCTTATTGCATTTTGTAATGATCATCCGTACAGCTTCTTGAGTCCTTTCATCTTTACCTAGTCCTGGGCCAATAAGTACAGCATCAACGCTTTCTATGATCTCAACAATCTTTTCCACGTCCTCTGGACATAATACATCTTGAGACAATCTATGGACTATCAGATCTGGAGAGTATGATGCTATTGGGATATACGATGCATTAGGTGTGGCAATGTGCACTAAGTCAGCTCCTATCCGCAATGCACCCATTCCCGCTAATGCTGGAGCGCCTGTATACGGCCCTCCTCCTACAATCAATACTTTGCCGTTTTCTCCCTTATGTGAATCTGGGCGGTTTTTTGGATAGTATATAAATTCACCTGGACCAACAGCTTGGTATGCATCCCGGGGAACTCCAATGTCCATAACAATTATCTCTCCAGAGTTCTCAGGCGTCATTCCTTCTTTAACATCAGTAAATGTAACTGTGTACTGAGGTTTGATAGCTAAGTCTGTATGAAGTCCAGAAGGAACGTCTATCGAAACAATCGTTGTGTCCGCAGCGTTTATTCTTTTGATTAATGTTCTATATGGCTCCCTGACTTCTGTGAGATTTCCAGTACCTAGTAGTGCATCAATAACAATATCAAAATTAGAAAAGTTTGCACCTACGGATGAAAATGCCACATGCTTTATTCTTTCATAGGCACGTTTTGCATTTTCAGTTCTGATTTCTGCAGGAGGACTTGCCAGCAGTACTGTGACGTCACAGTATCTCAAAAGATTCCTTGCAGCTACAAATCCATCTCCGGCATTATTTCCGACACCGCATACTATCGCAACTTTCTTTTCAGCTCCGAATTCCTTAACAATGGCTTCTGCAACGGCTTCACCAGCATTTTCCATCAATGAATCAATGGATACACCTAGGTGTTCTGAATTTATATCAAGGACTTTTACTTCTCTGAACGGGAGCATAAGGGAGTATGGTCTTCGAATGATTAATCTTTCGTTAATGTAATCTCCACACAATTTTTCTCTTTTTCATGTTAAACAAGCACTTTAAACTTCACAATAATGCATGCTGGCCATTTCGAAGAATAATATTTTAGTTGAACATGTATATTATAAGCTGAAAAGAAATATTCTTAAATATAGGCTGATTAATCAATCATGTGGATAAGTGATCCGTAATTGAGCGACTTAAAAAGGTTAGTACTTGATGTACTCAAGCCGCATAATCCGTCTATCATAGACGTGGCCCAGCAATTAAGCGTACTTGATGGTATTTCCGGTGTAAATATTTCCATAAAGGAAGTTGATCAGGAAACTGAGACTGTGAAAATAACAATCAAGGGTAACTCTATCGACTATGATCTGGTCGAAGAAACAATACGAGAAGTAGGTGCCGTAATCCACTCAGTGGATAACGTTTCAGCCGGTAAAGAGCTAGTCGATGAGCTAGAGACTCAGGACTAAACACCATACTTATAGTGTAGGTGTCTTTGTTTGTCTGACGAAGGATTTTTGCAGAACATGAAAACTGCTCTGCATGAACCAGAAACTGGTCCAACCCTGAGAAGGCTTTTTGTAAATACCATATTTGACAGTACTTTTGTCATTTTGGGTATTTTGATCGCCTCTGCATTTTCCAGCCAACCAAACTACCACATTGTGGTGGCAACCATTGTGACAAGTAGCGTTGCTCTTGGGATTTCAACCGGAGTGAGTGTCTATGAAGCTGAAAACATGGAGCAGTCCATTAAAATGAAAGAAATGGAACGCGCCATGCTGACTTCATTAGACAATACAAAAATCCATAGAATCTCAAAATCAACGACTTACTTGCTGGCGGCTGTAAACTTTTCAGCACCAATCATGTCTGGTCTGGCGACTTTGTCTCCTTTCCTGATTTTAGGCTCTGAGAGCATAAAAACCGCTGCATACATAAGCTTGGCAATCGCCATCGTTATACTGTTTGCTGTCGGAGCAATGATGGGAAGGTCTGGACAGCGCAATCCTTGGGTACAAGGTGCCAGAATGGCTATTGCGGGTATTGGAGCGTTCATCATCTGTTACTGGATTGAATCGCTTATGTAAACTCAATAAACAGGGGGATCAAAACCCCTCACATATTTTTATAAAATTTCCTGTTAAATTTAGATATTTATCTGTTATCATTGAATAAAATTTTAGCATAGCGTACATATGCAACGCATAACCACAGAGTATTTTATTATTGGATGCCATTGACTAGAGGCAGTAGCTATTTTGAGAGTGGTTGCATGAAATTTCTTGTATTGACTGACATACATAGTAACGAAGACGTATCCGCATGGGCAAATAAAATAATCGAAGATAAAGGAGCAGATTTTGTAATAATCCTTGGAGACATTACTCAATTTGGGCCCAAAAGCTGGGCAGAGAATTTCCTTGCTGCATTTAAAGTTCCAGTCTACGCTGTAGCTGGGAACTGTGACCCTCCTGAGGAGATTATGGATGCCATCAGCAAGAAGGCACTTCTCCTGCATAAAAGGAAAATATTCATTGAAGAAGTTCCCTTCATAGGTCTCGGCGGCTCAAATCCGACAATCTTCGACACTCCTTTCGAAATGAGTGAAAAGGAAATAGAATCTTCATTAGATCCGCTGATGGAAATGAATGCGGTTCTTGTTCTCCACGCTCCACCAATGGGCATAAACGATACAATACCAAGTGGTGCTCACGTGGGAAGTTCCGCTGTCAAAATGATTGTAGATAAGTACCATCCCAGGCTTGTTTTGTCTGGACATATCCATGAAGCTAGAGGGATCGTAGAAGAAAATAAAACAATTTTTATAAATCCTGGTCCTGCAATGAATGGATTCTCCGCTATAGTTACAATTAACGGAGACAAAATCGAAACTGAGATGCTAGAACTAAAGTGATGTCTGTATCGTAATCGGCATATATTCGTATGCCGTCACTCGTAGCACACTGTTCAATCAAGGAGCAAAAATACCGAGATTGGAGATGCAAAATGTCAGAAACTAACAATATTGAGCCTGCTGAGGACAACCAGGTGGTTGAGAACCCAGTAAAGGAAGATGTGAATGATGAAAAATGCAGTGAAGTACATACCGAACCAGAACCGGAGATAAGCTCTGAAGATTCGAAGGAATCATCGGTTCAGGTGGAAATTACTGAACCTGAAAATTCTAGTGAACCGTTGCAAGATGATTCTGAACAAAAATCTGTGCAGGCGGCAATCGATGAACTTATTGCACAGGCTGAATCTGGGGATGCATCTGCACAGCTTAAGATGGGGCGCAAATACTGGAAAGGAACAGAAATTGAAAAAGACGTAGAGAAAGCCATTAAGTTTTACACACTCGCTGCAGACCAAGACATCAGTGATGCTCAATATGAATTGGGTATGATTTACCTCAAAGGCACTGATGTGGAACAGGATTATGAAAAGGCTAGGGATATGTTCCAAAAATCTGCAGATCACAACCACATCATGGCTCAGTACAATCTTGGAATAATCTATCAGAAAGGCAGAGGCGTGGATCAGAACAATGAGGAAGCTGTGAAATGGTACACGCTAGCATCTAAGCGCGGGCATTCTTTGGCAATGAACAATCTTGGACAGCTATATATGCTGGGAAGGGGAACAGAACCGAATCCGACACAAGCCGTCAGGCTTTATCGTAAAGCTGCAGACAAGGGATGTCCAGGAGCCTATTGTAATCTTGGGTGGGCATATCTTACTGGAACCGGTACCGATGAAGATTATGACAAGGCTGTAGAGTGCTTTACAAAGGGTGCAGAAAAGGGAAACATAGAATGCAAGAATGCATTAATCATCCTTGGAAATGACGAATCTGCTAAGAAAGAAACGGTTGACTGGTACATCAATGCCTCACGAAAATGGGGTGTAGAAGCACAATACCGTTTAGCCTGGATGTATATGAACGGTAAAGGAGTTTATCGCAACCCAAGGGAGGGAATAAAACTTTACCGGAGGGCAGCAGAAAGAGGTCACGCCTGTTCCCAATATGCTCTTGCAATGATTGCTTTGGAAGATGTCGGTGTTGCTCAGAAAGATTCTAGAGTGCTTGAATGGATGATGATGGCTGCATCACAGGGTCTTCCCGAAGCTCAATATCGTCTTGGGTGGATGTACCAAAATAGAAAAGGTGTCAACAGGGATCTGAAGAAAGCTGCAGAATGGTATATGAAAGCTGCAGAAAAAGAATATCCTAAGGCTGAAAATGCGATTGCCCGGGCATATATGAGTGGCTGGGGGGTTCAGCAGAGTGATGAGGAAGCCATTAGGTGGTATAGAAAATCTGCAGACCGTGGAGATGCTGAAGCTCAATATCGCATAGGTACAATGTACTTGAAAGGGCGCAGCGTTGAACGTGACCTGAAGAAAGCTGCAGAATGGTATATGAAAGCCGCTGAACAGGGCCATGAAAAAGCGATTGAAGCCATAGCTGGTGCAGAAGAGCTTTTAAAAGAGGCTGAGAAAACTCAGGAAGAGTAAACATTTTGTGAATGGCTTTGAGTATGATTCCTCCGAAGATTCTCAAAGCCCAGCTTTTAATTTAACCGTATTCAATTTTCTAACGAATCATCTGTAAAAAGTTTTTTCAATTTTGTAATTGCCATTTCTATATTTTTAGTATTGCCAGTTCTGCACTCATGTGTAAAGTTCAGCTCCTGAGCAAATTTTTCTGACAGGTTTACATAATAGTCATTGTTGCCTATGCCCGTATCAATGTATAAGCATCTGGAGTACGCATCAAAGATAATATCTAAAAACATCTCTGGTGGAAACCCCTCATCCATCATGGCATCTAGGTGCATTTCTTTAATTAATCCATTTTTACCGTTTTCAGCCCATCCGGGAGTGCTGAACCAAGTGCCAGGGCAGATCTTTTTCTCTTTTTCATATTCTTCTGGACCAAGGACAACTTCAATGCAGTCTGCTCCATCCAGCATTACGGCAGGAATATCTAATTCGTCTGTGAAGTTTTCTAAAGATTGACAGACTGCAAATCCTAACAATATGCCGTCTACATTGTCCTTTACTTTATCAACAGCCTCTAAGATCTTTTCTTTCATTACTTCTGGAAAAACGTGTATGCTGTATTCCAAATATTCTTTCTGAACAAAGTCTGGATCGTCAGAGACTAGGGACTCAATTTCATGTTTTAATATGTCACATGCAACTATGCCTAGCTTCATAGAATGTACATTGCAGAGGTTGATATTATATCCACCCTTTGACATCATCGATTGGAGCTTGATTGCATCTGATATGTCTGATATTAAGTACATGCCCAAAACACACCACTCTTGTGTTGAAATTATTGCAGATCTGATCTGGCATCAGTTAGAGTTCAAGACTTTGCTTCTAGTGTTTCCCATAAAGTTTTAATACAGGGGATATTTTAGCACCAGAGGATTAGTATGGCACTTTGGCAGGGAAAATCAAATCGTAAGCCAACAGGCGGTCGTCTTGTAAGGAACAGAAAGAAACGCAGATTTGAAGTCGGTAGGGAACCTCTATTGACAAATCTGGGTGAAGAAAGCTTGAAGAAATATCGTACGCTTGGTGGCAATTCTAAAGTGAAAATGCTTAGCGCAGCATTTGCCAATGTCGTAGACCCTGCAACTAAAAAAGTAGTCAGGACAAAAATTGTAACTGTAAAAACAAACTCAGCCGATCCTAACTATGTTCAGCGTAACATTCTAAACCGTGGTGCAATTATCCAGACTGAAGTAGGACTTGCAAAAGTCACATCTAGACCTGGACAAGATGGAACAATCAACGCCGTACTGATCTCAGAGTAAACAAGATGGATCCCACACTGGGACCCATTCTGAGATCTACAAAAGGCATCTTTTTATACATCTAACGCAGTGATGAGCTCATGGCTTTTGATGCAGACAAAGCGTGGGTTCTTTGGCCAGAATATTTTGATAGCTCTAGGTCTAGGTCTCAAGGCCGCAGAGTTCCAAAAGAATTAAGCATTCAGAATCCACAGATGGAAAACATCATTAAAGCAGTTGATACGCTTCAACTAGGCCACAAAATGGAAGAAGGAAAGAGTTATCCAGCGGCATGGTGGAACAAGCAGGGCCTTCTTCTCGTAGAAAACAACATGCCCAAAAATGAACTTTTGATAAAAGTGGCTCAAAAGCTGAAGAAGATTCAGAAAAACTGACTCAGCATTCATGCGCATTATGCGCTGATGAGCAATGTTTATGCTTATTGTATCACAGATTAGACTATGCTTTTGGCAGAGTCTAGTTAGAACTGCATGATAACACTGCATCAGTGCCGAAAAGGAGAGTTATAACACGAACTTCGAAAATACAGAGTTAAGACCGCTTAGCAGAAAGGACTACAAAGACATTGAAGAGTTAATCAGTAAAACTTGGAAGTATGACAGCCTAAGCAGCAATCCAAAAGACGCAAAACATCTTAGCCGTCTTTATCTGAGAAGCTGCCTCAAAAGATCTACATTCTCTTGTGTAGCTGTTAGTGAGGGCAAGGCAGTTGGAATCATACTTGTAAGCAGTGAAAAATCTGCACCGAGATTTACGATTACTCGCAGCTTATCGCAGATCTATGCAGCGATGTTACTATTATCAACCAAAACTGGCAGAACAATTGGAAAAGTATTCGGAGGCTTTGAAAAAGTGGATTCTGAGCTTTTAGAAAATAGCAAACAATCGTTCGATGGTGAGATCTGTTTATTTGCAGTAAGTGAAGAATGCAGAGGGGCTGGCGTTGGGAAACGCCTTTATTCTGCAGCTGTCGATTACTTAAAATCTGAAGATGCAAGATCTTACTATCTATTTACAGACACGACCTGCACATACCAGTTTTATGAAAAACGGGGCATGAAGAGAATTGGTGAAAAAAAGGTTGGACTGCGTCCTTATTCAAATCATGATCTGAATATGTTCATATATTCATACAAACTTGAATGATGTGGTAAAACAGAATGCCTTTGCATGAGACAAGATGCACATTGCGTCTTCAAGGTGTTTCTGTAATATTAAAAGCATAAATCCAGATGCTGTTAAAATGCAGCATCTGAAAATCCATTTTATAATTTTATTGTTCTAGGCTTCTCTGTAAATGAGGAGAAAGTTGCTGTTGCGTCTTTTAGGTAAAGAACTTCTGTGTTGTCATCTTCTGCAGAATACATTGATTTTAGTTGTGGATAGTTATTCAGCAAGTGCTCTTTTGGTTCTTTCCTATCGTCTCTTACAGCAACGGCGTTTATTCTAAGCCATGTTGATCCGTCAAATGCGCAGATTTCTATTTTTGGATTGACAGCAATCTGCTTAGATACAGATTTTGATTTTCCAGTCTGTATATACAATCTGTTCTCAAATATGTCAATAGTTCCGAACGGTCGGACCCTCGGCTGATCTCCTTCCATGGTTGCTAAATAATATGTCTGGCATTTCTTCAGAAAATCATATATTTCTTGCATGCAAAACCTCAGATCTGTATAATGCTAACCTATCGATAAAGAAATCTCTGAGATCATGTCTTCAAACATGATTGTAAATTCATGTGAAGAAGCACTATCAAATGCCTCTCCACATTAGTTAAATTACTGGGGTGACACAGGGTCCTGAGTTGGTACTGCAAAAGCTACATTTCCAGATATCTTTTGGATTTTTACTTTAAGCTTTGCACCCTTTGCTGTGCCGGGAACATAAACGACATATTTATCCAACTTTGCAATGCCATCTCCCTTTCTTCCAACATCTTCAACCATGATTTCATAGACGCTGCCTTCTCTAATGGCAAAGTCATCTCTTGAAGATCTTCTAACGTTTACGGGGCGGTGTGCACCACATGCATCGCATTCCAATACGAGTGTTCTTCCATCTTTGATGATTCTCGTATCAGGTCTTCCACATTCAGAGCATAATACGAAAGTATCTATGTAACCTTGTATACGGTCGTTGATTTGTGCACTTGTGATTTTAGCCTTGAGAACAAGCCTCTGCCCTTCTATATTGCCTGGGGTACCCAGTTCTCTAAGTAAGTAGTGGAGAAGATGCTCTGGATCTCGTCTCAAAGCGTCTACGATAGCACTGAAGTTTCTGATAACTGTGATCTTTCCTTCCTGCAGTATGTCTGGCTCCGGAACTTTAAATCTCTCGTGGTTTTTTATTGTCTCAGGAAGGCTTGTTTTGGCTCTGTCGAGCAATGCCAGGTAATCGTCATCCATTATAATCACAACTTTTAATCCTTTCAAGTGATTTGAAGCTTGCCATCCTTTATATTTCTTGTTATAGTTTTCATGACTGCATTTAGGAAATCTGTACTTTATTTGAATGATAATTTTCATTCATTAAAATTTAATTTGTAATAATCATGCTTATTTTTCTCCATAATCGTATACCTGAACACGGCATCGTCCGCCACCGGTGCATTTATGGTCTCTTTTTCTGAATACCCATGATCTAGATAGAACTGGTAGCCTGTTATAGAAGAGTGCAGAAATACGCTTTCATGCTCATCCAGTATTAGTTTTTCTAGATACTCCATAATCTCAGTTCCGTATCCATAGCCTTGAAAGTCTGGATGAATAAAGACCCTTGAGATGTAATTGCCATGGTGTGATCCAGTGCCCACACATTTTCCATCCACTTCAATTATGTAAGTGTCTCCATTGGAGATGTCATTACATATGTTATCCATGCTGTGATAATCTCGAAAATAATCGATGACTTCTGGCGCATAACAACTGGAGTATGCCCTTTCCATCGTTTTGCAGACAATGTCATGAACAATGCCAGTATCCTGTTCTTTTGCTTGTCTGATCATAAGCTACTCCACACGCTCTAAAATGATGATATACTTTTGTCTTTGAAATATCAAAGTCTAATTACTACAATTGAATTCTGCTAGATGTTGGAATTGAAATGAAGTCCTGTGATGATAAATGCATCAGAGTTGCATTGTGCCAGATTCGATGTTCATTGGGCAATAAGAAAGAAAATATTGCTAAGATGAAGAGTATTTTAGAAGAATACTCTGCCGATCTGTATGTGTTCCCAGAGATGTTTCTTACAGGTTATATGATCAGAGATGAAGTATTCACTCTCTCTGAGTCAATTAGGGACAATAGCTTTCAGGCAGTGAGCGACCTTTCAAAACAATATGGTGTAGATATTGTATTTGGTGCTGCTGTGAATGATGATGTGCCTGGCATTATTAGAAACAGCGCGGTCGCAGTACACTCTGATGGATTGCTTGAAAAATATGATAAAATCCATCTGGCTAATTTTGGACCGTTTGATGAATGCCTATATTTCACCCCGGGCGAAAATCTAAAAATTATAGATGTCCAGGGATTTAAGATTGGATTGATAATCTGTTACGACATCTTTTTTCCTGAATTGATAAAGTCATATGCACTTGCTGGTGTGGATGGAGTAATCTGCATCTCTGCGTCTCCAGTTACATCAATGACCGCGTTTGAGACAGTGATGCCGGCCAGGGCTGTTGAAAATGCAATATATATGATCTATGTCAATCAAGCAGGGCCTCAATTGAACCAGGTATTCTTTGGAGGAAGCGGGGCAGTAGATCCATCTGGTATGCAGATGGTGAAGAACGTATACTTTAACTCAGATGTAACGGTAGTTTCACTCAGTAAACTGCATTTAGCAAGGGCTAAAAAACTGAGACCTACTATCAGAGACTCTTTAGCATTTAAGCGAAATATTGATGTACTTGGTCAAGAATGAAGCCCAAGAATCTGGGCGATCTGTATTATGCCGAGGTGGCCCAGCCCGGTAAGGCGCAAGCCTGGAAAGCTTGTGTCCGCAAGGACTCGTGAGTTCAAATCTCACCCTCGGCGCTTTTCTGTTTTTCATAGGATGATAATTAATATCAAGTAGCATTTTGATGTTGAAGGCACAAGTAGGTAGGAATAGAAATGAAAGTAAACGTTGATCTTAGATTGAAAGATGTTCCTGGGCAGTTGGTCAGTGCTCTAGATCCAATCTCCTCCTGTGGAGGGAACATACGCGGAGTTGTTCATCATCACGATGTAAGGGATGGTGGCAGGATAGCGGTCAACGTTACGTTTGAAGCATCATCAGATCCTGTATTTCATAAGATTCTTAATGAATGGGAGAAAAGGGATGTAGAGGTTGCAAAGATAAATTCATTCATTGAAACATATCCTATTCATTATCTTTTGGTAGGCGACATTTCATCAGCAGAAATGGAAAATATAACGCGGGGATTAGAATCTGTCGAAAATGTCGTATCAATCGATGTTCGTTATACGGGTGCTGCAACATCCTCATCACATACGGCATTGATTACCGGTACAGTTTCCTCGCAGGATACTCTTAAAACTCTGGATGATTTCTTCTATGAAAGGGCGCAGAAGAAGAACTATCTTCTAGTGAGGGGGCTTGAATGATGAAGGTCCTCATTGCTGGCTTCGGCACGGTGGGTCAGGGAATCGCGGAAGTAATCGGTAGCAGACAGAACTTATTTAGCTCTATGAATGAAAAAATCAGCATAGTCGGAGCTTTCGATTCATCTTCCTTAATCTCTGGAAAGAATCTCAATCCTACTCAATTGGTGGAAAAGAAAAAAACTACTGGGAAGGTAGGGACTAAGGAGATTCCAGACGATGTTGCCAGATATATTGAAGAAGCCGACTTTGACGTTCTTCTGGATACTACCCCGACCAACATTGAGCATGCTGAGCCAGGTCTTACATACATATTATCAGCCTTACATTCTGGAAAGCATGTAGTTACATCTAACAAAGGCCCTCTGGCACTTAAGTTCAGCACACTCTCTGCCGCTGCAGACAAGAATGGTGTGAAGCTGAAATATGAAGCATCGGTCGGCGGAGCAATGCCAATCATAAATCTCTCAAAACAACTTCTGGCTGGAGAAGATATAACCTCCTTAAGAGGGATTCTAAATGGCACCTGTAACTTCATTCTGAATCGTATGAAAGAAGAAGGCCTGCCATTTTACCAAGCACTGAGGGAAGCTCAGGACCTAGGATATGCTGAAACTGATCCAACATATGACATCGACGGGGTCGACTCTGCAGCAAAAGTAGCAATATTGGCAAATGCAATTTTTGGCATGGATGTTAATTATTATGACGTTGTACGCAGCGGCATCAGAAATATTACTGAGGATGCCATAGCTTTAGCTGCCGAAGAGAACAGCGTAATAAGACTCATTGGTGAAATCGGGGGAGGAAAGCTAGAGGTGGCTCCAAGATTGGTTCCTGTAGCCCATCCTCTTTCTATCGGCGGCACTCAGAATATGGCGAGCTTAATTACTGATCTTGCCGGAGAAATAACAATTTCCGGCAGAGGTGCTGGAAAAAAAGAAACAGCAAGCGCGATGCTCAGTGATTTAATCTCAATAATCAGAGACAAAGAGTAATGATGGTGTTTTGATGGAAAAAATCCAAATTTATGACACTACCTTAAGGGACGGAGCTCAGGCTGAGGGAATATCATTCTCAACAGAAGATAAATTAGATATAGCTTCAAAGCTCGATCTCTTTGGTATTGATTATATTGAAGGGGGATGGCCTTCATCAAATCCCAAAGATTCTTCATTTTTTGACTCTGCAAAAAACTCCAGATTCACTCATGCAAAACTGACAGCATTTGGTAGTACGAGGCGTGTAGGGCTGGCATGCAGCAATGACCCTAGCATAAAATCTATCGCTGAATCGGGTGTTAAATGTGCATCCATATTTGGAAAATCATGGGATTTTCATGTTACAGATGCATTAAGGATATCTCTAGATGAAAATCTGGAGATCGTTGCTGATAGCATATCTTTCCTCAAAAACCGCGGCATGGAGGTTTTATTCTGTGCAGAGCATTTCTTTGATGGCTATCTGCACTCACCAGACTATGCTCTTTCTGTCCTGGAAGCTGCAGAATCTGCTGGAGCAGACTGGCTTATACTTTGTGATACAAATGGAGGCACGCTTCCATCGGCAGTCGAAGATATTACTGCCATTGTCGTAGAACAATTCAGAACAACAGTGGGAATACACGCCCACAATGATGCTGACCTTGCCGTGGCAAACACTCTTGCAGCTGTATCTGCCGGAGCTTCAATGGTGCAGGGTACAATCAACGGCATAGGTGAGAGGTGCGGCAATGCAAATCTATGTTCGATAATTCCAAATCTAGAATTGAAAATGGGGTTAAAAACGAACATCCCTGATCTTTCTCAGCTCACTGCAATCTCTAAGTTTGTTAGTGAAACTGCAAACATGACCGTAGGGAGAAAACTTCCTTATGTAGGCACTAGTGCTTTTGCTCACAAAGGTGGCATTCATGTCAGTGCTGTTCTGAAAGACAGCAGAACTTACGAACACATCGATCCTTCGATCGTTGGGAATGAAAGAAGGATTCTTATTTCAGAACTGTCAGGGAATTCGTCATTGAAAGCAAAACTTGGAGAGCTAGGGATAGATTTGGATGATGAAGACGGAAAGAGAATCCTCCAAAGAATAAAGGATATGGAATCTCAGGGATACCAGTTTGAGGGAGCTGAAGCTTCGTTCGAACTCCTTATCAGACGCATGAAAGATGGACTGCGCCCGCCATTCAGAGTAGAGGGATTCAGAATCTTCGTTGATGTTACAGAGGCAAACGTTTCTTCAGAAGCCAGTATCAAAGTGTTTGATGTATCTGGAATGATGGAGCATACTGCAGCTAACGGAAACGGTCCTGTCAATGCTTTAGACCGAGCTGTCAGAAAAGCTTTGGAAAGATTCTATCCCAATCTGAAAGATGTTAAACTGGTGGATTATAAAGTAAGAGTAATTGACGGTAAAGAGGCAACCGGTGCTAAAGTCAGAGTATTGATGCGCAACACAGACGGTTTTGATTCATGGACTACAATCGGAGTATCTACAAACGTGATTGAAGCATCTCTTTCTGCACTCCTCGATAGTCTGGAGTATAAACTCTTAAAATCTAAAGAAGCAACCGCAAACTGAAAGATATTAATTATAGCAGATGTTTTCCGGTCTGATATTCTTGACTGAAACTGCAGTTAACTCAGATCAGAGTGTTATTCCTAAATCTTCAAAATATGTAATGTCTTCGACTGAGAAATTGATACTTATTTCCATCTCAATTGGAACATTAATGACTGCTCTGGACGCAACCATTGTAAACATTGCGATTCCGACGATTTCAGAAGAATTTGGAGCCAGTGCAAGTGCTTCCTCATGGATACTTTTGGCATACACGATTATGCTGGCTTGTTTTATGCTCCTATGGGGAAAGTTGGGTGCGTTAACCAGTTATAAAAAGATATTTTTGATTGGAATTGTAATATTCACAGCAAGTTCTCTTGTTTTGGGATTGGTAGGATTTATACAAAGTCTTGGAATGATAACAATCATTTTGATGCGGGCCGTCCAGGGTCTTGGTGCAGGTATGATCATGGCAATGAATCTGGCTATGGTTACTGCATACATCTCTCCTGCTGTAAGAGGGTCTGCGATGGGTATAACCACATTGATGGCTTCCATAGGAACTGCATTAGGTCCTGCTTTAGGCGGTGTTCTAACTTCTGTCCATTGGTCTTTGATATTTTTCATAAATGTGCCAATAGGACTAGCTTGTTTATTCATCTCGCTTAAATCAATGTCATCCATAGCAACAGAAAAGATTGCGGTTGATAAGAAATCAGTAGATCTGCTGGGAGCAATTCTGCTGTTTTTTGCACTATTCTCATTCATCTATATGCTGAATATAGGAAAAGGAAACTGGACATCTCCAACAGTCATAGGATTAGGAATATGTACAGTCGTCTTTTTGATATTCATATACTTACAGGAAAAAAGATCAAAAGATCCAATTGTAAATCTTAGGCTAATCAGCGACAAAAATATTGTTCTAACCTGTATTGCAAATCTTCTAATGTTTGGAGCTATGGCTGGTTGCTATTTCTTCCTTCCATATTATCTAGAAGGTTTACTCGGACAGACTACTATGTCAGCAGGTCTTATTTTGGTAGCCAATTCCATTGGAGTTATGGTCGCTGGTATCCTAGTAGGAAAGTTAATGGATAAATCAGGTGGATGCAGAAAGTATGCTTTGATAGGCTGTATAATTACTGCACTCGGCTTTTTATCAATGCTGTCGTACGATCTTTCTACTAGCATTTTGCAGGTAGTAGCTACATTACTCTTGATGGGCTTTGGTATGGGTTTCTCACTAGTTCCAATTGGAAATAGCATATTTACCCATACAATTCCTGGAGAAGAAGGCGCAGCATCTTCCTTTATCAACACCTTCCGTCAGATGGGAAGCAGCGTGGGCTTAGCAATAATGCAAGCTGTCTTTGTTGCGGTATGGACCATTGATGCAATTCTTACCAAACCACAGTTCATAGACAGACTCGTCAACAGTTTTCACATGGTGTTCATAATCTGTGCATTGTTTGCATTGATTGCATGTGTGTTGATGTTACTGAGTAGGGATGGCCCAAACACCTCCGCTAAACAAACAAGCTGATGGACAACGTCCATCAGTATTATTTTTTATTCTATGTCCTTCACTTAACCAAAGGCAATCTTTAAGGTCGCAGCAATACTTTGCAAATGCATGAGCCGGCATGTGATGGAAGCTTTGGGTAAATCAAAGATTATTATTGAAGATGGGAAGGTAGCCGATGTATCAGAGCCTGTTGTAAAATACTGCCCATTGTTTAAAAAACATAGAAATATCGAAGAGCTTAACTGCCAGTCTATTAAGGAAAATATTGAATTCAGAGTCAAGGATTTTGGGATGTGCACAGAAAACAGAGAAACAAAACTTGACTATTTTCTTAATTTTGGAATTTCTGAAGTTATGAGCCTTGCAGTTAAACAAGGATCACTCGATTCCGTTGTAATGGCTTCCGATGGCTGCGGGACTGCAGTCTTGAACGATGCTCAAATAATCCAAGGGATGGGTGGAAGGATATCAGCAATTATCGAAACGGAACCCATTGAATCGGTAATTGCTGATATAGGCGCTGAAAATATTTTAGATCCGAAAACTGCAGAAATTGACCAGATCAAAGGTGTTATAAAAGCATATGAAATGGGCTATTCAAACGTGGGTGTAACAACACCATTTGCACAACAGGCAAAGTTCTTCAGGGAAAAATACGGTGACAAGATAGTGATATTTGGGGTGCACACAACAGGAATATCTGAAGATGAAGCAAACATGTTTTTTGATTATGCAGATGTAATTACTGCATGCGCTTCAAAGTATGTGCGTGAGGTTGCAAAGACCAAAGCCGTCATTCAAGCCGGAACAAAAGTTCCGATCTATGGGGCCACTGAACGGGGGAAGGAGCTTATGCTCGCTAAACTTAATGAACTAGGTAAAACTCCAGACACCATTCTTGAAGATGGGCCTTATCCATTGATTTAATTTCAAGTAATCAGGTGTGTTAAATAAGGAGTCAATTCAATTGAATACAGGCGCAATGCTCGGTTCAAGACTGGCACTTAATTGATGCTGCGTTTACACACTCGATTCACTTGAAGAATTAATGAATTGAAATGAGTCGCATCTGGATATCTGATTAGATTTAATGAGTATTCAGAGTCGTTGATTCTGGTAGTGATTATACAGTGGTATGCAAATTAATTTCATTTAGAACTATATGTGCTGTTTTTATACGATAGATGTGTTCTTACAGCGATCATATGGGTTATGAAGAGTTATTTCCTCCTTGTGATATGGAATGGCATGCACGTTCAAAGAAAAGATTTGCAAATGCTTTTGTCGATAGCAAATTCGACAGAGTTGATGTAGATTTACATATGCTCTCACACGCTGCTGTAGCATGCGGATATACAATCAGGGATTTTTACGAGAAACCAGAACTTGGAATCCATTGCGTTGCTCACATCTATCAGTTATATGATTTGCTGCCTGTGACACACTGGTTCTATGCGTCACCGTGGCTGGCTGATTTAGGATGTACTATGAAGTATATGGACAGCATTCCACCCATACCAGAAAAACCAATAATCTCTGAGCCCAGTGATGTAGACAACCTTCAAGTACCGAGCATTGAAGAAGTGTATGATGGTTGGACATATAGTCAGTATAAGCGGATATATTCCTATGTGCAGGAGCATATTCCACATACCTTTTTACCAATGTCCTATGCATTTGATATTACTGGGGAAGCTGCTGCATTATGCGGTGTAGAAAACTTCATCATGTGGACCTTTGTAGAACAAGAAGCAGCTCACAAGTTACTCGCTAAGTTCACTGAAACTGCAGTGAATGGAGCACTATGTACCGCTAAAGATCATGGCTACTCTATGTTGATCGTAGCCTCTATTCTCGCAAATAATGATATATTCTCAGACGAAGCCATAAAGGATTTTTCTGTTAAGTATATGAAAGATTACGTAAACAATTCATTCCGTGGTGGTGCCGGTCCTCAGGTTTTCTATCACTGCTGTGGAAATCATGAAACAAGCTATAAACAATTTCACAGTCTTGTCTGGTCTCCACTTACTGAGATACACATGGGATACAAAGGGCAAGAAGCATTCCCCTCCGATCTCTTGGTAAAAGAGTTTGGGACCAAAGCAACCTGTATGGGATCTGTTGATACTAAGCTGCTGATCAGTCCCAATCCGAGAGCTGTGTATGAAGCGTCTGCTCAGCAGATAGTCGCTGGGAGGGACTCACCACGTGGATATGTTCTCGGTGCTTCCTGCGAATGTCCACCGTATGCTTTACCTGGTAACATCCTTGCAATGACCCGCGCAGCCCAAGACTATGGTACCTATGGGAAATGGTGAATGCTTTCAATACTCCAAACTTTTTCTATCTCTTTTTATGATTAGATAGATTAATTTTGGTAGAGCTCTATTTACGTTATCACAAATTGTAAAATACTTCTATTTTCTAGTGCTATCTAATATTTAAGTATAAACTCAAATAAAGCAATATTTTTTCATTATACTCTTCTATATTACAAATTATTTGCGTTTACTCCCTATAATCTATACGTATTGCAACAATTTTGCATTTTTAGCGTATTTTTTGTCACAAGTCTTATATATTTACGCGCTTCTATCAGTATTGGGGATTATATGGGATACGAAGAGTTATTTCCACCGTATGATATGGAATGGCATGCCCATTCTACAAGACGTTTTGCAAATCCCTTTGTCGATAACAAGTTCGACAGAGTTGATGTAGATCCGATTATGCTCTCACACGCTGCTGTAGCATGCGGATATACAATCAGGGATTTCTACGAGAAACCAGAACTTGGAATCCATTGTCTTGCGCACATTTATCAGTTATATGATTTGCTGCCTGTGACACACTGGTTCTACGCTTCTCCATGGTTAGCTGACCTGGGTTGTAACATGATTTACAAAGAGACTCTCCCTCCAATTCCAGAATCTGAGATTCTCCATGAACCAGGCGATGTAGACAACCTTCATGTGCCTAGCCAAGAAGAGCTGTATGATGGATGGACATATTCTCAATACAAGAGACTTTATGCATATGTGCAGAAAAACATCCCACAGACATTCGTTCCAATTGCATATGGATTCGATCCAGTCGGGGAAGCTGCTGCATTATGCGGTGTAGAAAACTTCATCATGTGGACCTTTGTAGAACAAGAAGCAGCTCACAAGTTACTCGCTAAGTTCACTGAAACTGCAGTGAATGGAGCACTATGTACCGCTAAAGACTACGGATCCGCTATGTTAGTAATAGCTTCTGTGTTAGCCAACAATGATATTTTCTCTGACGAGGCTATTAGGGAATATTCTGTCAAATACATGAGAGAGTATGTTGACAAATCATTCCGTGGTGGCGCAGGTCCTCAGATTTTCTATCACTGCTGTGGAAATCATGAAACAAGCTATAAAGAATTCCAGAATCTGATCTGGTCTCCATTTACTGTATTCCACATTGGATACAAAGGAGCCGATCCATTCCCGTCTGAATTATTGGTACAGGAATATGGAAACAAAGCTACCTGCATGGGATCTGTCGATACTAAATTACTGATTAACCCCAACCCGAAGGTTGTCTATGAAGCATCTGCTCAACAGGTTGTTGCTGGAAGAGATGCTCCACGCGGTTATATTCTAGGTTCATCTTGCGAATGTCCACCGTATGCTTTACCCGGTAACATCCTTGCAATGACCCGCGCAGCCCAAGACTATGGTACCTATGGGAAATGGTGAGGTGAGAAAATGGATGCAAAATTCTCTGACAGCGTAAAAGAACTCATTGGATCAAGAGGTCTAAAACTTGATGATGTTATTGATGTCATCAACACTGCTGAATCAAGCAAAAGAAAGATTAACGATGGTTCCAAGAACCTTGCCAAGAAACGTATTGGGGAAGCTACAATCTACGCCGTATATGACAATGATGGTAACGTAGAGACAGCTTATTCTCATCGCATGGTACTTGGAGATCTTCAGAAGACTACCGATGAGCCAGACCCAACAAACTGGGTATGCGTTTCCTGTAATGAAAAGGCTGTTGTTGGAACAGTCTTAATGACATACATGGGCATTACTAGATCTGGACCAGCAGTCGTATGTGAAAAATGCGGCGATGCTTGGGTAGAAGAGTATCTGGCTATCAACACTATTGCAGCAGCAGAAGGTCTCTTCGAAAAGAAGAAAGCATAAACCACTTACGGGCCCACAAGGCCTTCTCAACCTTTTTTTATAATTCTAAAACATATTTGTTGTTTGATGGTGTTTATACATGAGTGAGATTATAGGGGAAACAGAAAGTTTGTGCCCAGAATGTTTAAAAGTGATTCCTGCTGTAAAAATTGCAGAAAATGATAACATTTATCTGGAAAAGACATGCCCTGAGCATGGTAAATATAAAGTTTTAATCTGGAGAGGAGTTGATGATTACCTCTCTTTAAAGAAATACGCATGTGTTCCGTCCAAGCCAAATGTATGTGTTGTGGACAAAGAAGAAATTGTATGTCCTCTGGATTGTGGATTGTGTAAAGAACACACACAACACACATGCATCGCCATCCTCGAGGTTACAAACGGATGCAACCTCAAGTGTCCAATATGTTTTGCATCAGCAAGTTCCGGTTACAAGTTCCATCCAGACCTCAATACAATTCGCAAAATGTATCAAACTGCTCTAGACAGTGTAGGAGAAAATGTTTGTATACAGATCAGCGGAGGAGAACCAACAATTAGGGATGACCTTCCTGAAATTATCAAAATGGGAAAAGATATGGGTATTAGTTACATTGAGTTGAATACCAACGGTGTTAGATTTGCAGAAGATATTGAATTTCTTCAGAAATGCAAGGACGCTGGTGTAGATTCTCTTTATTTCTCATTTGATGGTGTTACAAGCGATGTATTTGTGAAAACATGTGGCAGAGATCTGCTAGAAACCAAATTAAAAACGATTGAAAATTGTAAGAAAGTTGAAATGGGTGTGACATTAGTCACTGTAGTTTCTCCAGACATTAATCTCAATCAAATAGGTCAGATAATCGACTTTGCAAAGAAAAATGTGCCAACTATTAAGGGTGTGCATTTTCAGCCTCTTAGCTATTTTGGTCGTTATCCAATTGTCCCTCAAGATGAAAACCGTACCGTCCTTCCAGATCTTTTAGTTGAGATCGAAAAGCAAACAAAAGGGCAGTTAAGAGTGGATAATTTTATTCCTACTTCCTGCACAAATGTTCACTGTGACATTAAATCAATGTCGGTGGTGTTAGAAGATGGTTCTCTCTTTCCATTGACTCATAGATCAATGGGACCTCCAAAAGATACCTGTTGTATAGCTTCTAAAACAAGGCAAGAAGTAAGCGATCTGTGGAGATTCGTAGATGAAAGCATGGACAGCGATAATAAAAAGGATCCAGAACCTGGCAGCTGGGACGAATTCATTCAGAGAGCTAAAAGCAATTATCTGACAATTTCTTCAATGCCATTTCAAGATGTCTGGAATGTTGAAACAGAGCGTCTTCGCGGATGCTGCATTCACACAATCACTCCAGATGGACGACTTATACCGTTCTGCTTGTTTAATATAAACAGTGTTCACGGACAAACATTATACCGTAATGAGGTTTTTGGAAAAAATTCTCAGTAAGAGAGTCAGCAGGCTTAACGCCTGCCACTCTTACCAACACTTTTATTATAATTGTCTAAAATTCCATTCATGTAAGTTGCAAGCTGTTTTTCTCTTTCTTTTGACTTTACAAGAACTCCGCCGATTGGAAATTCATAGTCACATCTCAGACATCTAGCCATATTGCAACCATATGCACCTTTAGAACATCCCTTACAAGCTATTGCACGAGATTGAAAAAGTGAGAATTCCAAGCCACAACGCGGGCAAGTCATTTTTTTAGTAGTTTTCATGAGAGCGGGCGTTACTCCTACTCTCTCCATTTCAGGCGTAAGCGGCATTATTAATTTCTCCCACATCCCATATTGTCCAGACACTAGATAAGGCTTTGTAATCTCATATCAAATCGAGACAGAATTTTGAAATATTTTCTCACATGAATCTTTTTGAAATAATCCATATTCATATAGTTGAATTACTTAGACATTGATTGAATGGGTGAGATATTTTTTAGAGAATTATGCAGTTCAGACATTATTGCTGTAAAACATATGCTTGAGGAAATATGGGAAATTGATAAATTTACAGCAGGAAACTCCAAAACTGCAAATTGCATAATATCTTCTATTCTCTACAATGATCTAATTACTCAAAACTATTCTGAAATTGCAGTTTTAGATGGAAATGTAGTTGGAGTACTGTTAGCTAGAATTAAAGATTCTAAAAATACACACATGATATGGACTCTTAAATCTCTATATTATTCACTTTGTCTGAAAGTTTTTAAAAAAAACAAAGCTGGATGTATGGAATATCTCAGAGTTGAACAGTCTTTTAAAAAGCTCTTGGTTCAGAATTCGTTTGATAGTGAATTGATATTTTTCATGGTGAATGATAATATACGAGGAAAAGGCGTTGGAAAATCATTATTGTCTCACTATCTGGATAAATGCAGGTCTAATGGTGTAGTTAATCTCTGTTTAGTTACCGATACCCAGTGCAATTATGGATACTATGATAAAATTGGTTTTACTCTGGAATGTGAGGACGCATTCAGGCTGGAATTATCCTCAGGGCCGACTGAACATAAAACATTTCTTTATTCATACAAACTCTGATTTCTAAGATACCTGGTTCTTACTCTAAATTTCTGTACTGGATTGATGAAGCGATAGTTTAACATTCAGAAAGGCATTAGCTACTCAGCTTTAGTGATGTGCTGGAAGTCTTGGAGGCTGCGCAATTGCAAAACTCTGTAAATGATGCTAATATTAACTCGTTAGAAAACTCAAGTATGGCAAAACATACTGCAGTGCTTTACGGATCAGATGATGATATGCATTCGTCTATGATCCCTCTGCTTATAAACAGTCTTTCTAACAACGATCACATGTGCCTTTGTATTCTGGATGATATAATGTATCTTGAGTTGACTGGGATGCTTCTCAAGGAAGGTATAGATGTAGATGATGCTCAAAACTCCGAACGCTTAAATCATCTTGTAAAAAATGAAATATTTTTCACAAAGGGATCATTCAACCTTGAACAGACATTTGCGATATTTACCAGCATAGCCAATGCATCACAGGCACACGGTTTTAAACAATTGGACATCTTTACCGACATGTCATGGACTCTTCCCAAAGTTCTAAACAGGGCAGAGTATGAACTCAAGATAAATTTGATTCTTGCACCATTTAATGTCAACATGATATGCATGTATGATCTGAGAAAATTCTCTTCTGATGCTGTAATGGATGCCCTAAGAACGCATCCTACAGTTTATGCGAATGGTGTAGAATATAAAAATCCGTTCTTTACACCTTCAGAGAGGCTCATGCATGAGGACTTTTCCGATCTTGAATTGGAATACGCTCTTAAGATCATCCGCAGTATCTATGATTTAAAAAATTCTCTAGATCTCTGTGAAGGAAATATTCATGAAATGGGAAGTTTAGTTAAATCCTGTAACTCTGAGAAAAATGACCTAAGTATCGCCTTGAATGAATTAAAATTCAAATTTGATCAATATGCAGAGGGAATCTCAGACTGGATATGGGAACTTGATTCAGATGGAAACTTCAATTACACGTCAACCGCTGTAACTCATATTCTTGGAATTCAGAGGGAAGACATTCTTGGAAAAAGTCTAATCTCAATATTCTGTGATGAAGATAAGGAAGTTTTATCAAAAGCTGTTGAAGAAGCAAAATATCGGATTGCATCGTTTGGTCCGATTGATCTGCGGGCATCTAAAAACGGTGAAACCGTTTACCTAAGAATCTCAGCCGTGCCGCTGTTTCATCGTAATGGTACGTTCTTAGGATATCGCGGGATTGCCAATGATATAACGAATAGCACTAATTATGAATTAAATATAAAATCTCTCGAAGATGAAATTTCAAAGCATGTCATATCTTCAGGGGAAGCTGAAAAAACAATCAATGATCTGAAAACAGATCTTGAATCAAAATGTTCTGAAATTCAGCAGCTAAACGAATCATTATCTGGTTTAAATGCTGACATATCTTCAAAAAATAATGAAATTGTAGTTTTGAGAGATGAACTTGAAACTGAAAAGAACAAGTTATCTGAGCTTCAAAACAGTTTCGAGTCTAAAAAGATGGAGATTACAATGGTTTCCAGCTCTCTAGCTGCATTCAAAGATGAATCTGAAAGACTGACTGGAAAACTCATTCAGTCACAGACTGACCTAAGCAATACTCAGGCAGATCTAGCTGCCCTCAAAACAAACCTAGATGGCGAGATCTCTGTTTTGAAAGGAGAATTATTATCTGCACAAACTAAAATTGAAGATCTAAATGCATCAATTGAAAGCAAAAATGCGGAAATAAGCACGCTCACATCCGCGGCTGCTGTACTATCGGACGAGAAACAGGCATTGAAAACTCAAATCGACGTGATGAAATCTGATTTGGATGTAAGCACAAAAGAGCTCACAGCGCTCACCGCAGAACTCGAAGAGCTGAAAAATAAATATGCCAAAGAGGTCCCCTATCTCAAAGAGCAATTAGCTTCTTCAAACTCAAGCATACTCGATTTGAGTTCATCACTGGATAGTAAAAATTCTGAACTGTTGACTTTAACTGCGGCCACAGCATTGCTGGCTGATGAGAAACAGTCTTTAGAATCTCAATTAGAGTCAATCAAATCTGATTTAGATGGTAGCATTTCTAAAATGACCGCATCGGTGGCAGATGTCGAATTGTTAAAAAATTCTAATTCTGAACTTAAAGATCAACTGGAGGAAGCTAACAAACTCATCGCTGAATTAAAATCTTTCAAGGATTCGGCCGATTCTAAAATTTCTTCATTAACTGAAGATTTAATGCAAAAAGAAACTGAACTGAGTATCAAAGACACAGAGCTTTCTCAAGTACGTTCAGATCTGCTTTCTAAATCAGATGAAATAACCAGGTTCAATGATATATTAACGGTTAAAGATGAAGAAGTCACTAACATGCTGAGTAGGATTTCTTCTAGAGAAGAAGAACTTAACGAACTTCATGAGAGAATCTCAAAAATGAATCAAGATATAGATAATGAGATCTCATCCATGCGTGCGGAATTGAAAAATTCCATTGCACTATGTATTGAAGATTATTATGAAGTTTTAGACTCATCTGCAGAAGCTATCTGGGTGATAGATAATAATGGAATTACCACTTTCACAAATAAACGGGTGTCTGAAATATTTGGATACTCGAAAGAAGAACTGCATGATAAAACCCCTACAGATTTTATGGACCCTGAGTGGTTGAATGCAGAAGATCGAAAAGCTCTTGAAGAGCGGATTATTAAATTTGTACGCAAAGACGGCTCAGACCTATGGGTAATGGCCTCTTCAATCCCGCTTATTTCTCATGACGGGACGTCTAAAGGTATGATGGGTATTTTGGTTGACATAACCCTTCTTAAAAAATCAGTAATGCAGGCTCAGGCGCCAGCACCTCAGAAAGATCCAAATGATTTCATGGAACACTTAAATGACGCATTCACCTCAGTTTTATCCAACATCGCTCTCGTTAAAGACTACGTTATCCCTGAAGGAAGGATGTATGACAAACTCATCAGGGTGCAGGAAGCTTCTGAGGCAGCTGTTAAAGCAGTAGGGTATAACAAACTTCCAAATCTTACCATGCCGCTGATTCATGGGTCTGGAAAGATCCTCATAATTGATGATAATGATGCTGTGTCTGAATCTATCTCTGATCTTTTGACACATCTTGGATATGATCCAGATTATGCAGCTGATTGTGAAGAAGGACTTGAGTTATGTACTGATGCTGCAACTGATAACCAGCCATTTGCGGCTGCAATCATTGATATCAATATTCCAGGGTGTATGGATGTATTACCTATGATAAGTGCTGCATCTCCGGGAATTAAACTAATCGCATCAGATGTGTTGGAAACAGATCCAATTGGAGCAGAACCATCTGCATTTGGATTTGCGGCAGCAATTGCAAAGCCATTTTCAGCCGGAGAGTTGTCTTTCATTCTGAACGAAGTTTTGAATCAATAATGAACTTTCCAAACTTTTTAAATTTATAATCTGGTGGTATTTAATGGGAATCCTGACTAAAGTCAAAGTCGCAGTAGCACGTAGAAAGCTCAACTCAATGGACATAATCGGTACAGATTCTTTAGAAAAACTGATACATTCAAGGTTTCTTGCTGACTTTAAAAAATCGCAGGAACTGCGAGATATGGTTGGGAAAGATTCTCTTGATGAGATCACTGCCGAGGATGTTAACACATATCAGCTCTATAAATTCCGTGAGTCTATGAGATATGCGATGGAAAACAGCCATTATTATAAAAAGAAGTATGAAGCGGCTGGCATAACACCGGATGATATTAAAACCATGGCAGATATCAGCAAAGTTCCGTTTACTGATCCAGACGACCTAGCTGAGAACTCAATGGCATTTTGTGCAGTTTCTCAGGGAAAAGTCATGAGAGCCTTTACTACTTCTGGTACGACTGGTAACAGAAAACGAGTATTTTTCACACAGAACGATGTTTTAAACATAGTCGATTCAATTGCTGCAGCAGTAAAATCTGTAGGAATGACCAAAGATGATGCTTTGCAGGTAATGTTCCCTGCAGTTTCAGCCTGGGATCCTGGCCTGATGATGGACTCGGCCTGTAAACTGGCTGGACTAAACTCATTAGTTTCCAGCACTGCAGATGTCGATGAACAAATCAAAAATATGAAAGATAACAAGACCACATATCTGATTGGTCTAACATCATTTATCTACAGAATCACTATGCTTGCTAAAGATAAATATGATCTTAGGTCAATAGGTGTAAAAACCATTATCTGTTCTGCAGAGCCGCTTCCAGAGATTATGCGTAAACAGATGATTGAAGCGTGGGGCTGCCCTGTTCTGGCTCAATATGGTATGACCGAGATGGGTCTTGCTACAGCTATTGAATGTGCGGCCTATGATGGGATGCATACCAGCGGTGCATATTTCTTCGTAGAGGCTGTTGACCCGGTAACGGGCGAATCAAAAGGCTATGGAGAAAGCGGAGAGCTTATCTGGACTTCTTTAGTAATGGAGGGAACACCATTAATCCGTTACCGCAGCAGGGATATTTCGCAGATTCTGCCGGCACCATGTAACTGCGGCTGCTTCAGTACTGTGCGCAGGGTTGCTAAGATTCAGGGCAGATTAGATGCACAGACAAAGATTGGTTACGGGCAGAAAATATTTCCAGCTTTGTTTGATGAAGTTCTTCTGGCGGTTCCAGGAGTGTTGAGCTATAAATTGACTTTAACTCATGAAGGATATAAAGACAAACTCAATTTCGTTCTGGAGTATAAGGGTGATGAAGAAGAAGGTCATAGACAGGTAGAAGCTGCACTTATGAGCCTGGATGAAATAAAAGATGCACTGGACAACGACCTCATCGAAATTCCAGAAGTGTCATTTATTGAAGCAGGAAGCATTGAGTTCGTTCCTAAAAGTAAAGCTATTGTAGATCTTAGAGAAAACTATGATGTCTCCTCTACTTAAAATATGGTTACAATTATAGTGCCTTAAGAGTTTCTCAGCGATACTTTCATATGCTCAATTCTATTTGGGAAGAATCATTAGGGGAGCCCAGCTATGAGAATATCCGATCAAGAGGAAATGTGCATCCTTGAAGCGATAAGAACCGCTAATATCTATAGAGAAGAACTCGCATCGTCTATCATAGATGCCCCGGTCCTCACAATAGTCGCAGCTACTGCTCGTAGAGAATTGACTGTACGGGAGATCTCTGCAATAACCGCAATTCCACTTGCTACATGTTATAAGATAGTGGAAAAGATGTCTTCATTGGGGTTGTTAGCTGAAATAGGAAAGGTAAGAACATCCACACGGGGTAAAGCTTCCATGTATACCACGACTCTCAAATGTTTCTCTGTTGATATCTCAAGTGGTATAATTGAAATAAGCATTACCTGGAAAAATGGACAAACCATGAATCTTACAAAAGATATATGCCAAACAGTATCAGCTTCTTCAACTCCAGCAGAAGAGGTCAATCAGGTCGCTGAGTGATCTCTAATATCCTGAATTTATTATTGTCGGGGTCTGTAAATACAGCTTCGACATCTCCTTCTTTATTTCTAACAGGTTTTTTTAGAATTTCTACATTTTCATCCATCAATTTTCTATGCAATGTGAAAACAGAATCCGTTATAAGTGTGATCATAACGTCCTGATTGCTGCTCTCAACCAGTCTTATTTTACAATTTGTGTTTGGTATTCTAAATATTCCAGGTGATTCCTCTTCAAGTTTTATCGAATCCCGATAAAATTCACGTGACTCTTCAACATTTGTAACATTTATGGAGATCTCAACGTTCTGAATGTCGCCACCTTCAATATAATACGGACTATTGTCCATGGGGTTTCCAAGAGGCATACGTATTCAATAGACACATCAGATAATAAACTGATGCTGCAGATCTTTTATTAAAAATTATGAAATGAAGATTCCTTTCGGAATCTTCAGTTTAATCCTCATCTGAGTCTGGCGCTAGCATACATCCATGTCTGTAGAACAGGAACTAGTAGAAGCAGTGGAGCAAATGCGATGATATATACCATCTTGTAATGCTCGCCCATGTCGCTTAGTGCAACGAACACACCAATAGCTATCAGGATGCATCCCCAAGCTCTTAGCCGGTTTCCTCCCTTTTTATTCAGGTTAGCAAGAATCTCTTTAGCTTCCTTTGATTTGATATGTCCTTTGAGTTTAATATGCATCAGAGTGTCTGGTTTGCAATTGCCGGAAACTAATGGTCTGGCTAGTACAAATATCGCCAACAACCCAAATACTATACACTCTGCACCCAGCGCTATACCTATTGTATCCATCGAAACACCATTTACTGATAGTTTTTCCATTTGGATTCCAGATTCGGATCATTTACCGTTTCAAGAATGTAATCAGCAAATTGGGAACCAGTGGCGCCATCAGCTCTTCCGGTCATCTTAAGCTTACGTTCAAATTGTACGCATACGTCAAGAGCCATCTCAAGTTTTCTAGCTTCTTCAACGTATCCTACATGGTTCATAAGCATGGCCACAGCCTTTATCATGGAGCAGGGGTCAGCATACTGGGCGCGGCCCTCTTCAACCATTCTTGGAGCAGATCCGTGTATTGCTTCAAACATTGCATATTTCTTTCCAACATTTGCACTGCCGGCAGTACCTACGCCGCCTTGTATCTGAGCAGCTTCATCAGTGATGATATCTCCATATAAGTTAGGCAGAACAATGACCTTGAAGCCACTGCGTCTGTATGGGTCAATCAGTTTGGCAGTCATGATGTCGATAAACCAATCATCCCATTCAACTTCTGGATAATCTTTAGCGACTTCAGCCGCGATGTTAAGGAACTTTCCATCAGTTGTTTTTACAACATTGGCTTTTGTAACTACGCTGACTTTATTAATTCCATTTTTCTTCGCGTAGTCAAATGCAAGCCGGATGATTCTGTCGGATCCTTGAGTGGTAGCTACACAAAAATCGATTCCAAGATCGTCTGTAACATCTACTCCTTCACTTCCAAGTGCATATGATCCTTCAGTGTTTTCACGATAGAACATCCAGTCTATTCCAAGTTCAGGAACTTTGACAGGTCTTACATTAGCGAAGAGATCTAATTCTTTTCTCATAGCTACATTTGCACTTTCGATATTTGGCCACGGATCCCCCTTTTTAGGCGTTGTTGTTGGGCCTTTGAGGATTACATGACATTTCTTGATCTCTGCAAGAACATCATCTGGGATAGCCTTCATCTCTTTTACACGGTTTTCAATTGTAAGTCCGTCAATCACTCTGATCTCTACCTTGCCAGATGCAATCTCATCTTTCAACATATTCTCCAATACGGTTTTTGCATGTTCAGAGATGTACGGTCCAATTCCATCTCCGCCACATATCCCGATTATGAGAGGTTTTAGAGATGAATAATCAGTCCATTCTTGATCAGCTTTCATGCGTTCGATCCTTTTAAGCTGTTTTTCAAGAATTTTACCAAAATGTTCTTTGGCATCGTTTATTGCCTGCTCGTAGACCATTTTTTCAACCAAATGCCTATCAGTGAACTGCTATTTGAGCATCTTCATTCAGAGGTCCCAAATCTTATCAAAACCGAAGTGAGACTGCATATGATGAATCTAACGGCAGATGCGTATTTCATTCATATAGGAATCAGCCTCTTGGGATGAGGCCGAGATCGCTATATGAGAGAAGCTCTATATTTGGAGAACCTTCTTTGGCTAATCTGGAAGCAACTTCATCAAAAGCTTCATCGGGTAAGATTACCGCTATTTCTACATCTTCAGCGAGCTCATTATAACGATCAATAAGATCGCTGCGTTTCCAGCTGGTATCTGACTCAATTACCTCAATTGATAAATTGCCGCCACTTTCATCTTCAATGGTAACAACTGCCCATTCAGTATCTTCATTTTCTTCGATGTCGTGTTTTGTCATGGCGCCTGGATTTTCGGTCTGGATCATTTCCATCCTTTGAAACGCCAAATCTTCCGCGTCAACCATGATGGTTCTTTTTTGTTGAAGTTGTTCAATTTACTTTCGGCTCGGCAAAGGTTTTATTTTACAATCCTATGACTGATTAATGCGTTGTACACATTGCAGGGAATGTTGCAAAAACACCATGATGGAGCTATCCAATGCTGACATAGCCCGCTTGGAGAAAAAAGGCTACAGCAGGAATGATTTTAGCTATATCGGTGTTGATGGAATACCCAGATTAAAAAATGAAGGGATATGGTGTTATTTCTACGACCCGGAAAAAAGCAGATGCAGAGAATACCAATCAAGACCTCTGGGATGTGCGCTTTATCCGGTAAATATTGATGAGGATGGGAAATATGTGCTTGATGGACTCTGTCCGCAGGCAGAGACTATTTCAATACAGGAGCTTAAAATAAAAGGAAAAAGGCTAAAAGCCCTTATCTCTACGATTGATGCAGAAGCAGCCAATCGTCATTCATGATGTAAAGCAGACGTAGGCTGTTCATCCGTGGAAATTCCCCTTTCAGGATTGGGGCCTAGTTCTCTGATGCCTGCGATAAATTTTTTGACGATTTCTGCAAACAGTTCCGGTTCCTCAGGATTGACCCAGTCAACGCCAATTCTTCTCTTATCATATCCAAGGCTTTCGATAACTTTTGACAGCAGATTCATGCGGTTATTTGTCCTAACATTGCCTCCGCGATAATGGCAGTGTCCTTCTTTACCGCCTAGAACAAGCACTCCATCGGCACCGTTTGAAAGAACCTTCATTATCCATTCTGGATCTACTCTTGCAGAGCAGGGGGTTTTAATAATACAGAATGATGGGTCCAACTCCATATGTTTTTCACCAGCTGCATCTGCAGCTAGGTATGAACACCAGCTGCACGCGAACACCACTACATGCGGAAATGGCTCTGTGGATTCAAGGAGTCCTGCTGTACATTCTTCAATTTCTGAAATCATGGCTTCATTCGAGAATCCGCTCATATTCATTGATCCTGATGGGCACGCCGCAACGCAAGCACCGCATCTTTCACACAAATCATGATTAACATAAGCTACACGGTGAGTTCCATCTTTGATAAATTCAATTGCATTATATCTGCAAGTCGCAGTACATATCCCGCAGCCCGAGCAGGTTTGAGTATTTACTTTAGCACCTTCTGCTCCTTCTATCGATTTAGAACCTCTCAGTTTTGCCGTAGCCATTGCAATTAGAAGCTTGGACTTTGAGGTAGCATCATCAATGTTGCTATGTATCCATGCAGCGTGTTCTCTGATATTTACATACTCTATGAAATGAGGACTGATCCCTGCATCGACAACTGCTTTTTCTATATCATCATCTTCAGATCTGGGTGCTATAACTACCCTATCCAGATTATTACCTGAGATTATGTCAACAATTGATTTTAGGTCATCATTTGACTTATATGTGTATTCACAAACTACATTTTTAAGGGATTTGGAATATTCTTCTAGGTCTCTGATGTTTAATTTTTTATTTAGCAATTCATCGCGTGCATCTATAAAAATACCTATTCTGGGGACCTTTGAATCCATAGTTTCACCAATGTTATCTAAAACCGAACTTGAAGGTATAATAATTACACCGAAAAATGAAAAAAATTGGAAAGGGGAAGAAGTTTCAGTCCTTCTTCCATAGTCCATGCTTATTGCAGTATGCTTTCACAGAGTTAATATGTGTACACTTGCACGGGCATGTAAATTCTGCCTGAGGCTTCATTCCTGGTTTTAGGTAGGCTCTCATCACCCTAGCATCTGAAGACACTTCTATCCATTGTATGTAATGATCCTCATCCATTGGGTGTTCTACAGATCCTACTTTAACAAGAATTCCATTCTCACTCGGTTCAACGATCGGAACGTGTTTTTCTACCGCAGCATCAACTGAGTTTGCGGCCATTTTTACCATGGGCTTGCCGCAGCATTGCAGACCTCCAAGTCCGCTGTTCACAACTTCTACGATATTTCCACAAGCTGGGCAGTAATATATTTCTTTGACTGCAGTCATGTTCTCAATACTCCTCACATTTTAATTCATAGTATGAACGGGCATGGTCGCAAGACGGACAAATTTCTGGAGCTTCTGTTCCAAAATGCATATATCCACATTCTCTGCAGACCCACCACACGGCTTCTTTCTTTTTGAAGATCTCTCCAGCTTCAAGCGAAGCAAGAATCTTCTTGTATCTTTCTTCATGGTGGACTTCTGCCACTGAAATAGCTCTTAGCCTAGCAGCTATTTTGGGCAGACCCTCTTCATCAGCTACCTTTGCAAATTCAGGATACATTTCTGTATGTTCGTAGTTTTCTCCTGAAATCGCTGCTTTTAAATTCTCAATAGTGGTAGATCTTAAGATCGGCACGTCCGTCTCAATCTTTACACTGTCAAAGCTGCTCTCTGATTGAAGAGAAACAAGCATTTTGTACAGCTGAGATGCGTGCTCTTTTTCCTGATCAGATGTAAGCCTGAAAATTTCTGCGATCTGTTCGTATCCTTCTTTTTTAGCTATTGAAGCATACATACTGTATCTGTTCCTAGCTATGCTCTCTCCGACGAAAGCTTTAGTGAGGTTTTCTACAGTTTTATTCATGTTATCACACACGCACCTGCGTGTGGGATATTATACCTTTCCCCTGTATAGGGGATTAGATTATATTTATGAAATTATTGCTTTTGCCTACCTCTATGGATGATTCTTTTTTCCTATCCACATCATTGTTTTTCATATCTATGAGGGTGTCTTGAAATGACATAAAGTTCCTGCCGATTTCTTTAGTTACTTTTGACGTATCCAAACAGGTATTTTTTCCTCTGATTACTATTGGCTCTATATCATCACTCTTAATTTTTACACACAGTGATGGATCTAATCCAAAAGTCTCTGCGAGCTTGATTCCCATTTCATATCTGCTCATGCACTCACTAACTGCAAGATGATATATCCCTGCACACATCCTGTCGGCCATAAGCATCATCTCTTCTGCGCAGTCTGGTGCATATGACGGTGTAACATACTGATCATCTAGCAGTTTTACCTGTCTGTTGGATTTAATCTGGTCTAGTGCCCAGGTGATGAAATTGTATTTTGGAGTGGCTTTATTCATACCATATGTGGCAGAAACTCTGCAGATGCAATTTTGCTTGGAAGAATCCAATACCACGCGCTCGCTTTCTAATTTCATTTGGGCATACTTGCTAAGCGGTTCTGGAGGATCAGTTTCTACATATTTTGATCTCTTATCGCCGCTGAATACTAAGTCCGTTGAAATTAAAAATACTCTTGATTTAACATCCCTGGCTGACGTTGCTATATTTAAAACTCCTTCCACATTTGATGCCCAGGCCTCCTGCGGATGCGTCTCGCAATATTCCGGACTGTCACAAGATGGATCGATGAATACTACTTCGGGCTGATATCGTTTCATAACTTCCTTAACTTCTTCAACATCCGTAGGATCCATAATCCCCATGGGACAGTATCTTGCCCAGGATGTTTTTTTATAGGTTCCGACAACATTTATCCCGCGTTGAGTTGCAATTCTACATATATTCTGCCCAATTAAGCTCTCGGCGCCGACAACAAGGATTCTATTCATTAATCGGAGAATAGTGCTTCATTTGAAAAAGTTTAGTGCGATCATTTTTAACCTCGCAGTTCTACTTTTCTGATTCACACTTCCTGAAAAGGACGTGCGAAGGTGATCATACTGCCTAATGAGAACGTTTCGATGAAAGGACATTACTCTGTTCTAGTCTTATTGTCCTTGATAAGCCTTGTCGTGATGTTTGTAGAGATCATGCTTGTGCCTGATCTGAGGCAGGTTGCATCTGATTTTACAAATGGTGCAGAATGGATCTCATGGGTTCTGTCGATTTATCTGCTAGTAGGTGGTGTAGTAACCCCTATAATTGGAAAATTAGGTGACATATACGGTACAAGAAATTTATTGATTACTGTAATGGTAATCTACCTCCTCGGTCTGCTTGGATCTGGTTTTTCAATAACGATTTCAAACTCACTTTTTGGAGAAGCTAACATCTTTGTTTTGTTGTTTTTCAGAGGCGTACAGGGTATAGGAATGGGTATGTTTCCTCTGGCATTCAGTGTCATTCGAGATGTATTTCCTCAAGACAGAATACCATTTGCTTTAGGTCTTGTTTCTTCAATGTTTGCAGTCGGTACATCTATAGGCCTTGTTTTGGGAGGCTGGCTGACATCTGTTGATACTTGGAATTTTGCTTTCCACCTGGTAGCAATACCTTTCGCAATATTAATCATCGCAGCTTTCTTTGTAGTGAAGAAAGAGCAGGGAGTAGAGAAGGGTGCTAAAATTGATGGCATGGGTGCAGCTCTGCTCGGCATCTCTGTTTTCTGTTTTCTGTATGCTGTAACTGCAGGAAGGACCGATGGATGGACAAGTTTTAAAATTCTCTCATTTTTTGTAGTGTCAGTAATAGCTGCGATTGCATTTGTACTCTGGGAAAGGCGGTCAAAAGAGCCGATAGTAAAATTATCGCTGTTTAAAAATCTCGGAATTATGAATGCTACTTTAGTAGCATTCTTTGCAGGTCTGGTTATGTTCCTCTACTATCAGACAATGCCGTTCTTTTTAGAGACTCCCGTTGAACTCGGTGGTTACTATGGATTCTCAGATACATTTGTAGTAGGACTGCATATGTTGCCAACGGCAGCTTTTCAATTCATATTTGGAATGACTGGTGGAATTGCGTCAAAGAAATATGGATCTACAAATGTAATGGTTGTTGGAACAGCAATCATGGCTGTTGGTTTCTTGATATTAACACAGTTCAATGATGTGTTCTGGAAACTTTCTGTTTCTCAGGCAGTTCTCGGAACTGGTATTGCATTAGCTATGAGCTCTTTGATCAACGTTGTTATGGATTTCACACCAAAAGACGAGTTTGGTGTATCATCCGGTATGAACACTTTGTTTAGAACAATCGGTGGTGCAATAGGTCCTGCGCTTTCTGCAGCAGTAATGGCTCCATATGCAATTCCGGGATTTGAGGAACTTTATAGGTATGAAGGATTTGATAGAATCTGGACAGTCGCTACAGTATTTGCAGTCATTGCATTCATAATTGCGTTAGTATTTAGAAAAGGTGGAAAACAGGGTAAAAGATCATAATAATTTCAATAATTAGGGTATGGTGATAACATGGATCTCAAAAAAATGTACAATGAGCATTCGCTAAGGGAAAACCCGCCTGGTAATTTTCGTCCAGATGAAGTTCTGATCGATACAGTTGGGGGTAAGTTAGTCCATGGTGATTCAGCATTGGACTTTAGTAATAAGGCAGTCAATTCTTTATATCTGGCTCAAGAAGGATTTTATGTTGCTGCCGTTGCTCCAGATCCAGAACTGGTTGCAGACACCGCATCCAAGGCAGATGAAACAGGTGCCAACATAAAGGTATACTCTTCAGACCTCACAGCTCTTCCCTTTCCAGAAGGAGAATTTAATATCGTCTATGATGACCGCTGGTTCGATCACGTTGGTTATGTTGAAAGGGAAAAATATGCTGAAGAAATGTGGAGAGTTTTGAAACCAGGAGGATATCTGATACTTGTTACGGTCCAATGTAGAAATGCAAGAACATGCTGTGACAGGGGTGATCCATATGTTATGTTTAGATCCATTTTTGATATTGAAGAAATCCGAGATGTTACTTCATTATATATGGACAGTCGGCAAAGAATGTTCTCAATGCTGATGAAGAAAAAGACTCCGGCTTTTTAATCATCCCTTCTTTTGGGGGGCAGGAACTTTCTCATTAGATAGTTATTGCCCTGCCTTGAGTTCATTCTAAACCCCTTCTCATGATAAAATCTTCTGGCAGCGATATTGGTTATCTGTACCCACAGCTCTATGATCTCTGCATCATACATATATGCAATTTCTTCTATGCGTTTCATTATTTCACTGCCGTATCCTCTGCATTTGTATTCATTATCCACTTGGATTGAATTGACGAAGAGAACGCTGTCTCTGATTTCTATAGAATAATATGCAATTATTCTGTTCCCTATTTCAAAAACTTCATTGTATGTAGAATTGTGGCGCAGCATTTTTAGAAGGTCGTTATCATCCCATTCAACACCCCAGGAATCACGAATAATCTTTGCCATATTTTCTCTGCTAATCGTAACTATCTGAGGTATATCTCCACGTTGCATTTCTCTAGACGTATATTCAACCATACGCAGGTTATCATCATTCGACACTTCAGCAGACACGAGTATGTTGATGGAAACACCATATATTATTATGTCCCTGCAAGGAGGTCAAAACGATTAAGATGTGCTCTATGTGAATGAATATGTGTTGCCAACATCCAAGTGGCTTTTTAGAATGTCCAGAATGACGACATACGCCTCCAGACGTTTATTGTTTATACTGTAGCGGCACGCGGCACAATCAATATATCTGTAATAAATCGAGATAGGAAGGCAATCATGTTATATAGATCGACTGAGCTCCTAGGTGTGGTGATTACTAGTGGTAAAAGTAAGCGCTGAAGCGATCGATTTCATTAAGGACTTGCTTGACAAAAATGAAAAGCAGGGTTATGGCATTAGGATTTATCTTGCAGGCATGGGCTGCTCCGGTCCTCAATTCGGAATGGCATTTCAGGAAGGAGCGAAGGATGGAGACAATACCCAACAAGAAGAAGGCTTCGCGTTCTACTATGACGACGAAACAAAAGAACTGTTGGATGAGTCTACTGTAGATTATATAGAAACTCCAAGCGGTTCTGGCCTGGTCGTAAACAATCCAAACATAAAATCATCTTGCGGTGGCTGTTCCGGCTGTCATTAAGTACAGATGCAGCGAATTCCGCTGCATTCAAACTCATTTTTTAATTACTTCAATTCATTCAGTCTTATGCTCTAATCTAAAATTGATGAATATATAATAATCCCAATTAGCTTTTATAACAAAATTTCATTCCAGATCTCACTTGATAGAAGATCCAGTGTATGTTAACCATCCTCTGATAAAAGAAGATACCATTCAATTTAGAGAATATCAGCGTTACTTAGCTGATTCCTGTCTAAGTGCTTCTACTTTAGTAGTTCTTCCTACTGGTATGGGTAAGACTGTCGTAGCATTAATGGTGGCTGCAGAAGTTTTAGAAAGAAAAGGTGGAAAGGTTTTATTCTTAGCTCCTACAAAACCATTAGTCGAACAGCACTCAGACTTTATGGAAAGAAGTATTCTTTGCAGATCTATCTGCACATTGACTGGAGAAACGACCCCTGAAGAAAGGGAACTTCTTTGGAATCGAACAGATGTAATTGTTTCTACGCCACAAGTAATTTCCAACGATCTGAAACATGAGCGGATCAAGCTGGATAATGTTAGTTTAATCATTTTCGATGAAGCTCATAGGGCTGTAGGAAATTATTCATATGTATACATCGCCGATGAATACTCTAAAGTCAAAACCGGATTGTCTCTGGGGATGACAGCTTCACCAGGTTCCAACACTCAAAAGATCATGGAAGTTTGTACAAATCTTCATGTTGAAAGAATCGAAATCAAGACTGAACTGGATAAGGATGTTTCCGAGTTCGTTCATGAAAATTATGTAGACTGGATAATTGTAGAGCTTCCAAATGCAATCTTGGAAATCTCTAATGTGCTCAGGAGTCTTTATGATAAATACGTTGCAGAATTGAAGACTACTGGATTGATGACTCCCGGAAGACCCGCCACAATGTCTCATCTTTTGGACGTCCAAAAAGAAGTCCAGTCCAGACTGAATCGTGGTGAAAAGAACAGGAAGCTTTACAATGCATTATCAATACAAGCAAGGGCAGTAAAGGTCAATCATGCGGTTGAATTAATTGAAACGCAGGGAGTAACGCCTCTGAGTTTATATCTCAAAAAGATTAAAGAAGATTCTGAAGATGCCAAAGGTTCTAAGGCATCTAAAGCAATAGCATCTTCAGAGGAATTCAGTATTGTCATGGACATGGTTTCCAACACCAAGATGGAGCACCCTAAAATTTCACGAATAATGGGTGTTGTAAGCCAACAGCTCAATTCTAGACCTGAATCAAAAGTTCTTGTTTTCACTCAATATAGAGACACCTGTGATATGGTGATGGAGTATCTTTCAAAGATCGATGGTGTAAGAGTCTCTAAACTTATAGGACAGTCTGGACGCGGGACTGAAAAGGGACTGAAACAGAAAGAGCAATTGGGTGTTCTACAGAGATTTAGAGATGATGAAATAAATGTCCTCGTTGCTACTTCTGTAGGAGAAGAAGGCTTAGATGTGGCCAATACAGATCTCGTTGTATTTTATGAGCCAGTTCCTTCTGAGATCCGGAGCATACAGCGACGCGGAAGAACTGGACGTAATCGGGATGGCAGAGTTATTGTAATGATGACGGCAGGAACAAAAGATGAAGTTTCTCAGAAGTCCAGTGATAGAAAAGAACAGGAGATGAAAAAGAGGCTTTACGCTCTTAAGAAAGAGTGGGACTCACAAAATACAGGAATTCAGATGAGATTTGAAATTAATTAACTTGGTACACTCACAACCGGACGCATTCTGGAAAATGATAATTGATATACAAACTATTACAATCACTGCCGTTTGTGATACTACTATATAGTAAACTCATCCCAATTATGATTAAGGCAGCGCTATGTTCTTAATATATGCAACATTGGAGGGTTTATGCAGTATGGGGACCTCGTAAAGGTCTATGAAGCGATAGAATCTACGGCATCCCGCTTAGAAATGGCAGACATCCTTGCCAATCTATTCAGATCCTCAGATTGTAAGAATATTCGTACCATTGTCTACATGACTCAGGGCAATATAGTTCCCGACTTCTATCCTGAAAAACTTGGCATGGCTGATAAATTATATTTAAGAGCTTTATCCATGGCCACAGGGCAGAAAGGATCTAGGATAAAAGAGCTGTGGGATAAAGAAGGCGACACTGGAAAAGTTACAGAATTAGTTTTTGCTAATAAAAGTCAGACCACACTTTTTTCTCAGGATTTGACATTGGAAAGAGTTCATACGGCTCTTCTGAAAATCTGTAGAGCTGACGGAGATGGATCTCAGGATCTCAAAATGAAGCTACTGGCAGATATACTGCATGATGCCAAACCCAATGAAGCGAAGTATATTGCAAGACTTGCCACTGGCAGGATGAGAATTGGAATTGCAGCACAGACTGTGATTGATGCTCTGGCGATTGCATTTGCTACTAAAGCTGATAAACCAGATATCGAGAGGGCTTTCAACATTACTTCTGATTTAGGTCTGGTTGGTGAAACTTTATGCCAAAACGGAATAGATGGCGTCAGAGGTATGAAAGTACATGTGGGCAACCCTATCCGCGCTATGCTTGCTGAAAGATTATCTTCTCCAGAGGAGCTCTTGGAACGTCTAGATGGCAAAGCTATGTTTGAATACAAATATGATGGTCTCAGGATTCAAGCGCACATTTCAGACAGCGGGATTAAGCTTTACTCACGGCGTCTTGAAGATATGACTGAGCAATTCCCGGATGTAGCGAAAGCACTCAGGGAAGCCTTTACTGGTGTTGATGCCATAGTGGAAGGAGAATGTGTTCCAATCGATATAAACACTGGAGAATTTCTTCCATTTCAGGAAGTATCCCACAGGCGTGGAAGAAAACATGATCTAAGTGAAGCAATTGAGGATTATCCAGTAAGGTTTCATCTTTTTGATTGCTTGTACTTTGATGGAGAGGATCTTACTCTGAAACCGCTTCCCCAACGCAGAGAAACTTTATCAAAATGCGTAAAAATTACACCGTCTGTAAAACTTTCAGAAGCTAAAGTTCTAGACGATCCTGAAAAAGTACAGACATTTTTCATGCAGGCTCTTGCTGATGGCTGCGAGGGTCTCATGGCTAAATCAATTGCGAATGATTCGATATATCGAGCAGGTGCTAGAGGCTATCTCTGGATAAAATATAAGAAAGAATACAGATCAGAAATGAACGATACTGTCGATCTGGTGGCAGTAGGGGCATTTTATGGTAGAGGGAAACGCGGAGGCACATACGGGGCACTTCTCATGGCAACATACAATCCAGACAGTGATAGCTTTGAAACAGTATGTAAACTGGGAAGCGGATTCAGCGATGTAGATTTAGCAACAATTCCAGAAAAGCTCAATAAAACCAAGCTGGATTCCAAGTTTACAAGAGTAAATTCTAAGCTTGAAGCAGACGTCTGGTTTGAACCATATCTTGTTCTCGAAGTAAGAGGTGCGGAAATAACACTATCTCCAATCCATACCTGTGAGCGCGGAGCTATTCGAGATGATGCAGGGTTTGCAATAAGATTTCCGAGATATACTGGAACAACCAGAATTGATAAGAAAGCAAGAGATGCTACAACAAGTGCTGAAATAACAGATATGTACCGTAAGCAGCTGAAACAATCGAATTAATCTATCTGTCATTCTCTGATGTCACGAGGAAAGATTATATAAGTGGCGAAGTATGGAGCACCTTATGGAACTTCAGCTCCTCGATAAGGACAAGGACTCCATAAGAATCCAACTCCTAGATGCCGATATGACATTGGTTCAGCCAATAATTAATGAACTCATCAAAGATGAGGGAGTAGATGAAGTGAGGCATATCACAGGTCATCCAGAATTGGATCTGCCTGTATTGTCTATAAAAGTCAATAATGGAAAGCCTCAAACAGCGCTCAAAAGAGCAGCAAAAACTTTATCAAATGAGTATAAAGAAGCGCTGGAGAATCTAAAGTAAATGCAAGAATGCAGAGGTGCAGAGGCTGAAATAGGCCTCGAAGTATTTTTTACAGACTCTCCAGGGATCGGAGGTAGGCTCAAACAAACCCCTGAGGATTTTATAGTTGATGAAATATCGCTGCCTCCCGCTGAAGATGACAGCGGCTCATATTCCATAGCTAAAGTAACTTCTCAAAATTGGGAGACCAACCGCTTGGTAAGAGAACTTTCTAAAACACTAAGAATCAGCAGAGATAGAATTGGCTTTGCTGGTACTAAAGATAAGAGAGGAATAACATCTCAATTAATGTCTTTTCAAGCTTCTGTGGATGATGTCAGGAACTTAAACCTCCATCAGATATCTATTTCAGACGTATACAGATCAAAAAAACCTCTGACAATCGGTGACTTGATTGGAAACAAATTCATTATAAAATGCCGTAATTCTGCACTCAGCAAAGATGAAATTCAAGCTTCTATTTCCCAGACAGAATCTCAGCTTTCAGAACTGGGAGGATTTCCTAATTTTTTTGGTGTGCAGAGATTTGGGGCAGTCAGGCCAGTAACACACCTGGTAGGAAAATGGATAGCTAAGGGTGATCTGGAAAAGGCTGTTATGACATATGTTGCAAATCCTATGCCTTCGGAAGGAGGCGATACACGGGAAGCCAGAGCGCAGCTAGAGTTGGATGGGGATTTTGAAAGGGCTCTGGAATACTATCCAAAAACACTTACGTTTGAACGTATGATGATCGGCTACCTTGTGAGAAATCCTGGAGACTATGCAGGTTCGATAGAAATCCTTCCACCCAATCTTCAGATGATGTTTATCCATGCATACCAATCATATCTTTTTAACAAGATGTTAAGCGAGCGTATCAGATTGGATCTTCCTTTGAACAAGCCAGTAATTGGTGATGTTGTGCTACCAGTAGACAGAAGCGGTCTGCCCGATCATGATCATGGTGTACCGACTACTGAGAATAACATTGATCTTGTTGAAAGGCAGGTTAAAAAAGGAAAAGCGTTCATAAGTTCTGTATTGTTTGGTACTGATTCAACATTTTCTGAAGGAACTCCTGGAGAGATCGAAAGAAAGATAATTGAAGAAGAGAAGCTGTCTTCTTCTGATTTTATGATCCCGCTTATCCATCAATGCAGCTCTAAGGGAAGCAGAAGAGAAATTTTAGGAACAATCTCGGATATGGAGAGTCGTGTGCTTGATGACTGCACACTTTTTTCATTCTCATTGAACAAAGGATGCTATGCTACAGTAGTGTTGAGAGAGTTCATGAAGAATGGAACTTTAATGGATTATAGCTGATTTTCACAGCCTGTAGTAATCCCCTCTTCCTGTGTAACTTTCATCAGATTGTTCATCTTCATTTTCCTGAGATGAATCTTTCTTCTTTTTTGGTTGTTCATCTGGAAGTATGCCTGCATTGCGCATTAACCTGGTGGACATCTCTTCTTTGTCTGTCTTGGGGTATTGATGATAGCTATCTTTCTTAAGTTGAGTGCGTTCGGCATCAGCTATTCTCTTCATTGCCCATTTTTGATGCATTGCTTTGATCTGTTTTTCAGTCAAGACTACATCTGACCCTTCTTGATCCTCTTCTTCACCGCTTTTGAAATTGAGTGGTATGTGACAGCGGGGACAAGATTCAAAATTGGACGCGCACTGCATGCACATCAGGGTGCCACACTTTGGACATGCAGCCACCACTTGTTCATCGTGGAATATGCAGTTTCTGCCGCGATACTGAGCAGATTTTGTATTGTAGTATACATCAACAGCTTTAGATCTGTCCACAGGCTTTTGTGCTTTACTTTCTTCAGGCTGCTTCTTTTTAAACAGGGACACATCTCTCTTAGGTTGATGAGTTCCAGCTATCTCTTCTGAATACTCTTGATTGTCTTTGTATGATGCAGCATCTGATGAGTTAATTATAGTCATAAGCTGTCTAGCTGTGTATATTCCAATGTCTAAATTTTCCATGAGCTTCAGCGTTGTGTAGTATTCAGAAGGCATTGTAAACACTATACGGAGTAGCCTTTCTGTTTCCTTATCTGGAGCTTGTGTCGGAAACTTCATTGTGTTTACCTGACTTATGTATGATAAAATTCTCTTTGCTTTTGTGATATCTGGTTCATCCATTGCAGTATATACTTCTGACAAGTAGAGTCCTTTTCTACCATATTCTGGATTGCCGAGAGTCCTGAAAAGAATTGTTTTAGACACCTGCTCATACGCATCAAACTCTTCACTTGACATCGATGCAATATCTACTTCTTCTCTGGATTTCAAGCGTTCATTGACAAGATCTAGAAAACTCTCTGGAATTCCGACGTCTCTAGCCGCTTCATCTCTGCTGATATTCCGTGCACGTTTATGCTCGAATCTCAGCAACTTGGATGCATACGCTTCGGTTTCTTCTTCTTTGATCCGTCCATTTAGCTCTGCATTTCCATCTAGTGCTAATTTGAAGTCTGGATCTACACGAAGCGATCTTTCAAAAGCATACTTTGATTTATCTAATTCATTATTGCGGAGGTATATACGGCCTTGTCCAAGCCATGCGTATTTATTTTCAGGTTCGTAATCTAAAATATTCTGATAACATTGCAGAGCATCTGCGCTCTCTTCCATTTTTCCCAGTGCAGCAGCTTTATTCAGCCATGCGGTTGTGTTATGTTGATCAATAGAAAGTGATTTATCAAAACTGAATATTGCTTCAGATAGTTTTCCCAGTTTTGCTTGTACAGTACCTATATGTGCCCATAATGTAGAATTTTCTTTGTCGGTTCTAGTGGCCATCATATATGCATCTAATGCTTCATCGAGGTGATTCAATGATTCCTCTGCCTTCGCTAGTGCCTGATATGTTTCAGAGCTTGTACTTCCAAATTCAACTGCGCGCCTATAGCAGTTTACAGAAGTCTCTTTATCATTGAGTTTGAAATATATATTACCTTTAACGCGCCAGGCATCTGCATTACTGGCGTTCAGATTGTGAGCTTTATCCAGTTCATTCAGAGCTCTGTCGACATCACCCATATATGCATATGTGCGTCCACGGTCGACATAGAACTCATCATTATTCGAGTCTATCTTAATCGCATCATTGAATGCCTTTAGAGCTTCATCCACATTGCCGTTTAGGAGCAGAGCCTTTCCTTTTTTATCAGCTAGTGTGGGATCTTCTGGTTTTAATTTCCATACGTAATCATATGCATTTGCAGCAGAGAGGTAGTCCTGCAGTTCCATGTGCATATCCGCCTTTTTCTCTGCAGCTAGTGCATTATCTGGTTCAATCATTAGTATGTAGTTGTAATCTTCCAGTGCATCATCTCTGCGGTGTAATGTATGCAGTGCTTCAGCACGATTAAAATATGCATTAATGTTGCTTGAGTTGACTTGGATTAATGTACTACATACATCAATTATGCCTAAATAATCCTCTTTAGATTCCAAAATCTTTCTTTTGGATTCAAGCGTATCTTCTTCAAAAGGATCAATTTCAAGAACTTTATTGTACACCTTTAAAGCGTCATTCAGCCTTTCCATTTTGTAAAGAACATTTCCCTTGTCAATTAGTGTAGTTTTATTCTCAGGATCAAACTTCAGAATCTGATTGCATGCAGCAAGAAGGTCTGCAGGTCTGTCCAGCTCTTTTAATGACTCTTTTTTATCAATTATAATTCCCACATCTCTATATCCTGCAGAGAGGGCTTTGTCAAAACTATTTACTGCTTCAACATGCATGCCTAGTTTTGCAAATGACTTGCCTTCTGTCGCATAGACCTGAAGATTGCTGTCATCAATTTCGATATATCTGTCAAAACATTCTATGGCTTTTTCATGCTGATCTATTGAGGCATATGCAATTCCTTTGTTATATAGTATAAAAATGTCATTTGGACAAATCTCAAGTGCCTTATCGTATGAATCCAATGCTTCTTCAAACTTATTATCTGAAGCTAAAGATAATGCATGAGCACACCATACATCTTTGTTTGTTGGATCTAATTCAATGGCTTTTTCAAGGGCTTCTGTAGCTTCTGAAAATCTAAAAAGCCCATACAATGAATCGCCCTTTATTCTCCAGAATGATGCATCTTCTGGAAATACTTCTGTACCTTCTGATGCAAGTTCAAGGCTGCGGGCAAACAGTTTCTCCGAGAATAGCTCGATACACAGGTTATGAAATGCAATTGTATTTTTAGGATCTCTCCTCAATACGTCTTCGTAATATTCTATCGATTCTGCAGATTTTCCCAGTCTGTCATATGCAATAGCACAATCTAAAAGGCTGCCGATATTTTCTGGATTCATCTTCAGAATTTCTAATGAGATGTCTAAAACTTCCTTATCTCTTCCATCTCCTTTATATGCATCTTTCAAGGCTTCTAGCACTTTCTGCTCTTCTGGAAAATTCTTTGAAGCTTTTTCCAATATCTTAATCGCATCGCTGTAATGCTGTATGGTGTTGTATGCCATTCCGGTTTCATACATTGCTTCTAGATCATCTGGCATCTTTTCAAGTACAGCTTCGATGTATCTTATTGTCTCTTCATTAATTCCAATTGATATAGCAATATTCTTACGTTTTATCAATAATCCAAAATCATCCGGGAATGAAAGCAGAGCAGATTCTGATTTTTCAAGGGCCTCATCCATCCTTTGGAGTTTTACTAATGAATCAATCATTGAATAACAGTATTTTACAGCGGGGTCATACTGCATCAGCATGTATGAAATATCGATTACATCCTCCCATTTGTTTTGAGTGAGGGTGGTGCGATATATTCCTTCCATTGCTTCAATGCATTTTTCATCTTTTTTCAGAACTTCTCTATTGAGAGCTTCTGCTTTTTCAACAGTTCCAATCAATTCATAAGCAGATGCCAATTCAAGTTTAATTTCTAAATTCTCAGGATCATTTCTGAGTGCACGCAGATAGTAGTCTATAGAATCTTCAATGGATTCAAAAGCTCTGAGAGTTCTCGCCTTCCCCAAATTGCCTTCTACAGACTCAGGGCTGATGTTCAATACTTCATCATATACTTTTGAAGCCTCTACATATTGACTTTCTTTTCTCATCACATCGGCTGTCAACAGCATTGCCTGAATGTCGCCAGGAGAGTGATCCAGTACCTGATCCAGAGTCTGAATTGATTCAACACTCTGTCCGGACTTCATAAGGATCTCTGCTTTTTTTGTACCCCACAATGTCGGATCATCAAATTCAATGAGGAGATCATATATTGGAAGATAATCTGGGTTTCTTTCGATAAGCTGTTTTGCTTCAAGTACAGCTTCATCTTTATTTCCCATCTTGGATAGAACAATCGCATGGTCTAATCTTAACTGCTTATTGTATACATCCAGCTCAATCGCTTGATCTATTGACTCCAACGCCTCTTCATATAATTCTTTATGCAAGAGTGCCTGAAATTTGTTATGCCATGCTTTTAGAAGCTCTCTGTTTACGTTTATTGCTCTATCTGATACTGCAATGACATCATCATATCGTTCTAACTGCAATAATGTCGATGAAAGTTTTAGTAAGTACTCGGGAAATGTTGGGTAATTCTCAAATTCATTATCTTCTTTGCTGAGCAATATTTCCTTGGCAATATCAATCTGCTCAGAGACGCATTTCATATCTCCTGAATTGAAAGCATCCTGTGCACTTTCTATTGCTTTGTTAGCTTTTTGGAGATTTTTTGCGTCCTTGTCTCTTAATGATTCTATGAATCCCATCCAATCACCGAATGCCAAGGTATCATATAGGAAGATCAAAAAGCTTTGCAAACTAAACGATATGTCTGCAATTGGTCTGACACTTGCTATGCAGAGTTATTGGGCAGCAAATATTTCCTATCTTAACGGATCAATATCAAGGAATGTTTTAAATACTAGATCATTTAATATGGAAAATTGTCTGACTTTTGTCTGACATGCATGATGGGATGCAAATAAAACAGCGCATACGATTATTCTTCTTAGATGGGAAAGAAGTTTAAAAGATGCTTGTAATGCACATGGGGGGACTGGATGGGGTCCCCCAAAACATGTTTAATTTTTCAACTAGCGTGTTTATTTATTATTTAAAGTGCTCTAGTTTCAAACAAAATAGTTTCCTGTCCAGACCATCTAACTTTCAATAATATGGTGCCGCAGAAAGCTATTTTAAAACTCACAATGGCCACATTTGCAGCAATTTCATTGCGTTGTTATACTAAATGTGTAATTTGCTGTGCACACTTAAAGAATCTTCCTAAAATGCTCGCGCATCTCCAATTTGAGATCATATTAAATGCAGAATGCCTTCTCTATCATTGATCTAATTTACAAAAGCTCTTTTTGAGACTTATTTTTTATATTTTTAGAATTCTTATTGATTCAGACGCCTTTATCTTTCGATTTCATCGATTAAGCAACAAAAGTCTTATAAAGGAACTGAGAATAAGGGGAAAGTACGCAAGCGTGATCTAGTTGGTTAGGATTTTAGCCTTCCAAGCTAACTGCCCGGGTTCGAATCCCGGCGCTTGCACTCTTTCTAATTCTTATTGTCTTAATCTGCTTGAATTAGGTAAGACATTGAATTCTCATTCAGCAGTTTTTTCATTAGATCCAGCTCAAAGTCGGATCCTAGATCTTGTCTTTTAGAGAGTTTGTAAAATTCCAATACTTCCTTATCAATATTCCAGTCTTCTTCTATCTTTAATTTATATGCTATCGATATATATTTAGCAGTGAGGTTGTATCTTGCTAAACTCTCTATATCTTTCTTATTGTCTTGATACACCCTTTCGATTTTTTCCTTATCCGCGTTGTTGATCAGGTACTCAAGAAGCAGAAAACATGTTGCAATGTCTTTCAGATTTTTATCTGATTCGTCAAGATTCTGGATGACATCTTCAAGCTCTAATTCTGCTTCACGATACCTTTCATTATACATAAGATACTCTGATCTATTGACTCTCAATTCATTTGCGAACGGTGCAGATTTATATGATTCTGAAATTTCAAACAGCTCTTCCGGTGCATCTTTGATTGAAAACTCTCTTAATGATATTAAGCTGATATCTTGCGCTTTGTTAAAAATTTCTTGTGAACGATCATCCTTTTTGAACAATTTTACTATCATGCCATCATTATATATTCCCTTAACTTTCGTTGGTATGGCATTGTATACTGTAAAAACCAACCCTACGAAAACCATGGTATACAGAAATATTTCGACATATACATTATTGATGAATTTCATAGATATGGCAGAGATGATTGTAGCAACGCCAGTTGTTAGAACTCCTCCAAGCACATATAACATATATGGAGCACTAGCACTTGTTTTGTCCTTTGCGTAATGCATCATATTTGCGCCTGCGGTGCCTGGAATTTTCACTCTTTTTAGAATATATCGGTTATCTGAATTTATAAACACATATCCAAACAATGCAAATGCGTCTAATTTATATCCCGTTGCCCATCCAAAAATGACATGACCAGATTCATGGATTACTGAGTAGATTATGACTGAGAGAATGAGGAATATTGAGAAATAGATTAACCAATAGTCAAGATCCGCGAATTTAATAATATTTTCTTTAGTAAAATACACAAAAACAATCAGCAATATAATTGACAATCCAAATGAAATTATGCGTGCTCTCCTTCCGTCATTCACGTACCTAGATGTCTCAGATGATACTTAGTTCTTCTTTTACACTTTAACTTCGTTGATATACTGTCAATTAATCGAATATTTTCAGCTTCTGTGTCAATGTAAATTTTAACAACTGTTTATTTGGATACATATGGCTCAATTGTGTAATGCCCTATCATCTGCTTCTTCTTGATATTATAAGGGTGAGCTTTGGACATCATAATATCATCATTCTCGTGAACACACCTTTACTTACTATGGGTTCTAAAGTCATATGTATGAATGAACAGGTGATAACTACGAGGCAAGAAGACTATCGAGAATTAAATGAAAGTCTTAAAGCGGCCATAGAAAAAATTAGACATGATCAGACAATTGACAAAATTGTTGAGGTTGTTGCATTTTATGAAGATTCGTTCTTAGATAATCTCAGACTCGATGATGAAAACTCTTGCATGTCTAATATTGAATTTGTAAACACAATTTCAGATCAGCAATGGATCAGCTACATCAACTACATGCAAAACCTATTGTCTGAGTTAACTGACAGTTCTGCTGATCACCAGGAGTTAAATGATCTATTTGATGAAGTATGCTAATTATCTACTCAAACCTCTTTGTTTATCCATTTAATACAAGCTGGAACTTGATGGCAGAGGTCCTGCCCGCAATACACTTCAATTTCGTACACTCCTTCACCAACTATTTTTTCTGCTATGGCTTCCCAATTGAAGGTTGTATTTGCTTCATCAATCAATATGTAATTTCGCTGCTCTTTTTTAAGCCTGCTATAAATAATTCTTAAAGCTTCATCTTGATCTTTTAAATTGGATTCTGTGCATTCTTGGTTATTAATCCTTATTATATTGGATGAAGGGCACATTTCTCTAATTTTAAGTTCAATCTCATCTAGCAGTTTTGTTTTACTAAGCCTTCTAGGCCCAGTGATTATTTTTGCACGAGGGTCTTCAACAAACGTACTGAGCTTATAAAATGGGCGATCTTCTCGCATGCACCTATCCATTGCAGTTTATGATATCATCACTATCTGCTTTATTATCGATTGTATGTTTCATCAGCTTATAAAATTCTTAATGAATTGATTAGGCAAAACCATAATATTGTAGAACTAATGTGAGAAAAAAAGTTCATCTAGATTCTCTCCGTCCTCCGAAAGGAGGACACTCTTCTCATCTACCCTTCTCTTTTGAATTTCATCCGTTGATACAATGCAGTGCACCATTTGAATTTTCATTAGACATCACTTTAGTCTGTAAAATAAAAATTCTTTGTTTGAAGATCTAATCATGTTGCATGTTGATTAAATGAAGAATAATATAATTCATCCAGACGTAACCTAGAGTTATACACAGGTCTTTTTTAATCGATTCTGTTTGGCTAACATGGATATATTGAATTAACATTCGAGATAATATGTCCGACTTACCCGATTTTATACAATCATTAATGTCTGAGTGTGTAGGGTGTGGCTTGTGTGATGAAGCCTGTCCCTCATTCAATCATGGTGGATGTAGCCCTCAAAGTGTAATGAATGGTGAAGATGGAAATGTAACTCTCTGTATTGGGTGCGGGAAGTGTTCTAGTGTATGTTCAAGCACCAATCCATTCAAAGTCATGATGTATATGAATAATAGAGCATCAAATGCAAAGATTCCTGAATCATTCTATGAAACTGGCTACGTCATGCAGGTGGGCAATCACCCTTCTCGTACAGAGGCTCCCTATGTTCCAACGGGTGATGATGTATATTTAATGTCAGGGTGTACTGTGGAATGCAAACTTCCATTCTTGAAATATGCAACTGCCGTAGCAATAGATGCCATGGGGATTAAACATTCGGAACTTCCTAACTCTACATGCTGCACATTTCCGATTCCGTTTAGAAGTCTGTCAGACTCTGAAAGGGATGAATACAAGCTCAAAATGGGACATCAGGCAAAAAACAAGGAAATTATAACAATCTGTCCAGGGTGTGCTGAAGAACTTAATAATTCTGGAGTTAATGCAAGACACATTTCAAAACTGCTGTATGAAAATAAAAACAAGATCTCTGAACTGCCAGGAGTTTCATTGAAAGTAGCTTTAGAGCCAGGGTGCGCTCTTGAATATTTTTCAAAAGAATTTGAGGAAATCGTTCGTGCAACTGGAGCTACGCCGATTGGTAATAAAATTGGTTGCTGCGGGAAGTCTGTAAAAGGAGTTTCAAATCAGCTCATGATCGAGAGGCAGACGGAAATAAAAGATGCAGATGCAGTAATTGTGGGATGTCCTTTTTGTACATTTAAATATGACACTGCACCAAATGGTATTCCAGTACTTCACATCTCAGAACTTATCGCTTTAGCAGCTGGTAATTCTGCAACTCAGAAATATCACCGCCTTAAGCTCAGTTGAATAACGACCTGGTGAATTTATAATGCATCTCGGCATCATATGAATTTCAGAGAAACATCTCTAATCTAGTCATTAAAAATTAGAAAATGGTGGGTCTGCCCGAATTCGAATCGGGGTCTCGAACTCCCAAAGCTCGAAGGATGGACCAAGCTACCCCACAGACCCTGTGTTGAGACTTGAGATAACGAACTTATCAATAAACTTTGCGTTTACTCTGCTATAATTTCTCCAACGGCTCGTCTCACAGCTTCTGCACTTCCCATCTTAGGTTTCCACCCTAAATCGGATATCTTGTCTATCGAGAGGAGCATTCTTTTGACGTCTCCATTCCATCCGCCGCCCTTTATGCCTCCGCTCCAAACATACTTCACATCGCAAAGCCCCATCTCTTTGACTGTAATATCTGCTATATCCAACACGGAAATCGAATCTTTGGATCCGATATTGTATATTCCTACGGCTTCGGTATTTTTCTGAGCGCTAGCAATCATCGCATCTACACAATCGCTCACATGTATGTATGATTTCCATGTTCCCGGGGGAGTTCCTAAAATCTCTAATTTACTGGGATCTTCATTCAATTTTCGTATAAAATCATGAAGAACATTGTGAGTTGAATGCGTGCCGACTACATTTGCAAATCTCCAGATAATGCCGTTTATATCAAATGTGTTGCAGTACGAATCAATCAACGCTTCACAAGATAATTTAGATGCACCATACAAAGATATTGGGATAAGAGGCCCATAATCCTCCCTGGTCGGGACTATTGTGGTTTCTCCGTACACTGCAGATGTGGATGGAAATAAAATACAGCCAGTTCTACAGTTTTTCATGGATTCTAGAATTCTGTATGTTACCACGATATTTTGTTCAAAATGCACAGATGTATTCTCAGCACCGATTCTGACATCAGGGTTTGCAGCCATGTGGCACACAACATCTACGTCTTGGAATACATGATCTAAATCTAGCGTTCTCAGATCCCCTTCTATGAACGTAAATTTATCATTTCCTTCCACGGCAGACATAAATTCCTTTCTGCCGGCAGAAAGATTATCAATGCCTATGATTTCATTTCCCATTCCAATCAATTTTTCAACTAGGTGACTAGCAATAAATCCTGAACACCCAGTTACCACTATCCTCCTGCCTGTGAGTTTCACAATGATCTATTGTGTGTTCAAGCAATAGATAAAATATGCAGTCAGTCACTTTCAAAAATGTTTGTAAATTGCTCTGCAAAAGACCTTATGGAATTTCCGCGGTGAGAGATTTTATTCTTTTCTTCCAAAGTCATCTCTGCAAACGTCGTATCATATCCATCCGGGATGAAAATCGGATCAAAACCGAAACCGCCATTTCCTTTTTGTGAGAAATTTATTTTTCCCTGACATTCACCGTTTGCTATTATAATATGCGAACCAATGCATGCCCCAACACATGATTTAAATCTGGCAGTTCTGTCTGATGTATTTTCCATGAGTTTTAGAAGGCCTTCATTACCAATGGTTCTTAGAACATATGAAGAATACACACCTGGAAATCCACCCAACCCGTCAACGAACAGTCCAGAGTCATCCAGTACAAAATCATTTAACTTTTTTGATCTCAACTGATCTATGCACGAGTTTACAACTTCTTCCAATGTATCGGCCTGTATCTCATAACAGTCTACATCGTTGTGTATAATCTCAATATTGGGTAGAGCAGTTCTAAATTCATTCAGCTTTCCTAAGTTTGAAGTTATTACTTGAAGCTTCATGTATACCTGCCTCTGCCTTCTATTTCTTTCATTTTATTCATCACGTCTTTGCTGTTTTTAAATCCAATGCAATATTCGTTCAGAATAATATCAAACAGATCCAACTTTTCTGAATGAGCTGACTGGAAAGCTTCCTTGAGCAGATGAAGATCCACGCCCATTTCTTCCAATTTTGCATTTCTGGATCCAAGTGAAAAATCGATAAGATACACGACATCATCGCAGACAATCATATTGGACGTAGTGAGATCCCCATGCACTATTCCTCCAGCATGAAGCGCAGCGATCATTCTACCAATCTGCCGGCAAATCTTCTCTGATTTTCCCTCATCAGCAGTTTCGAGAACATCTTTTACACGTTCTCCTTTAATTTCTTCCATTACAAGTTTAGCATCGACTTCATCAATCTCATATACTATTGGCGTAGGAACACCTAGTATTCTTGCATCTCTGATCAGTCTGGCTTCATTTCGTGTGCGAGAGGTCCTCAAAGATATATCGAGCGAAGGGTGTCTGTATGCCTTGGGCACTCTGTTTTTTATGATCACATCCCGCCCCATCCAAAGACCTCTTTCGATCTCTGCTTCTGCGCCACGTCTTATTATTTCCACGCAGAGGTTAACGCGATGTTAATAATTAATCTGCTGTTCACTGATGGAAAATTTATCATATTGGAGGGTATTTCTGATAACTATGGATAGGCTGCCTCTGGGATGTACATCTATTGACGAAATGCTGGACGGTGGGATTGAGTCTAGCAGCATGACATTGCTTTATGGGGAAGCAGGCAGCGGCAAAACAACAGTCTGCTTGATTTTAGCCAAAGAAATTATCAAGCAAGGAAAAAAGGTAGTTTATATCGACAGCGAGGGAATCTCAATAGATAGGCTTATGCAGATTGCCGGAGAAGACTTCGACCTTGTGATGCAGAACCTTTTGGTTTTTGATGTAGTGAACTTTGACAGTCAGGAACGCTCTATTGACAAAGCAGTCAAAATGGTTCAGAGTGACATTGGCGTAGGAATGATAATTGTCGACTCCATAACTTCTCTATATCGTCCCACTGGTAAAGAGGACGAACGTTCTGAAAGAAAATCATTAGTTGGCCAGTCTCAAAAACTATCATCAATCGCCAGAGAAAAAAAGATTCCAGTTTTAGTCACATCTCAGGTGTATACTGATGTGGAAACTGGCACGTTTGAGTCTCTTGGAGGCAATGCTTTAATGCATAATTCCAAGTCCATAATTAGGTTTGACCGGGCTGGATTGGGTATGCGCCGTGCTGTGTTGATTAAACACAGAAGCATTCCAGAAGGTATCACAGCCCAGTTTCGTCTGACTCCGGATGGAATCGCTTAGACACTTCTTCCTACTGCGAAGTCTACCAATCCAATCAAGAACTCTTTCTCAGGACCATCATTGATGCAGGATAGTGATTCTTTAGCTTTCTTAGCGCATTGTGCAGAAGCATCTTTTGCATATTCGATGCTGTCCTGTATTGCATCTATTGCAGCTTTGATCTGTTCTTCAGTAGCATCTGCGTTTCCAAGCGCTGCAAGGAGGGTCTTCTTTCTGGGATCGTCCGCATCTAGCGTATGCAGAGCATGAAGTGCGATAATCGTTCTCTTTCCGTTTCTAATATCATTTCCAACAGGTTTTCCGAGGCTCTTTTCATTTCCTGTTAACGCTAGAACATCATCCCAGATTTGAAATCCAATACCCAGCATGTGAGCGTATTCTCTCATTTTTTCTATTTGTTCTTGACTGCCTTGTCCAATTATTGCGCCGCCTTCAGCAGCACATTCAAAGAGGACAGCAGTCTTTTTCCAGACCATTTTCAGGTAATCTTCTTCTTTAAGTTCTTCTGCAGGAATATTCTCAAAATCCATATCGTCCTGCTGACCCTCTGCTACTAGATATACTGACCTCGCAGCCAGTTTCAGAAGCGTAGGGCATTTTGAAGGATCAACATCTGTGTTTGCAATAACTTCAAATGCACGTGCGAATAACGCATCTCCTGCAATTATTGCTGTTGGGACATCAAATAGTGCGTGTACTGCAGGAATCCCTCTTCTGACCATATCATTATCCATGACGTCGTCGTGCACCAATGTGAAATTGTGAATCAATTCAATGCCGCACCCGAATGGGATAGCTTTATCTCCGGCTTTTCCAACGGCCTCAGCAACAACTTGGGCTAAAATCGGGCGCATACGTTTTCCCCCAGCAGATGGGTAATGGCGCATGGCTTCTCCAAGCTTCTTATTGTCTACATCACTCAGATATGACTCTATATGTTTATTGATAATCTTAGCTCTGGCAGCTATTTCATTTGAAACATCCATTTTTATTCCTCCAGATACGATGCCCATTCTCTGACGGCACCAGTCAGTATGAATCTCTTCTCCGAAAGTTCTTTTAAATTTTTAGACCCAGTTAAAAACATTGTCGTCTTGAATTCTCTTATCATTATGCGCAGATACCTTTCCGTTGCTTCTGGTGATTCCATCGCATACTTTAGGATTGCGCGAGCGGAGCCTGCACATTTTGCACCCATAGTTATACTGGTTGCTGCGTGTAGTCCATTCATTATTCCGCCACTTGCTATTATAGGTAGTCCGACATTGGCAGAAATCACAGATATGGGAGCTGGAATTCCCCATTCTCCAAATACTCTCCCAATTTCAGCACTATCCGTCTTGTCCAGATCCTCTGAGCGAAATGATTCTACCTTGGAGAAACTGGTTCCACTTACTCCTGATACATCTAGGGCTCTAACCCCTATGCCTTTTAGTCTTAGAGCAGTACCGCGGGAAATCCCTGCACCAGTTTCTTTTATAATCACTGGCAGATCTCTTGCCAGAGAACGTATGGCGTCATAACATCCCGCAGAGCATACATCTCCTTCAGGTTGTGCCATTTCTTGTAAGAAATTGAGGTGGATTGCAAGTACATCAGCATCAATCATATCGATTGCTTTCTGTGCATCTTCTTCTGTCAATGCTCTTTTATTTTTTTGCCTAATCAATTGTGGAGCTCCGATGTTTCCTATCTTTAATGGCACATCGTATTCTTTTATGATCGTGTAGCTACGATCATCCCCACCTTCTAACGCTGCTCTCTGACTTCCTACTCCCAGCCCGATTCCGAGATTCATGCAGGCAATAGCAAGATTTTTGTTAATTGTCTCTGCTTTAGGAAACCCTCCAGTTATTGCTGTAACTATAATTGGACAAGAAAGCCTGCACCCTAGAAATGTAGTGGAGCAGTCAATATCATCAAAGTCTACTTCTGGCAGAGCCTCATGCACTAATTTAACATCATCCCAATAATTTTTTGACGAAGCCACATCATGCTCGAGAGAAATGCGTATATGATCATCCTTTCTGCTTTCAATTCCTTTCATTGCAACACTCCACTCTGGATCCAATTACCTCTTCATTGCACAACGCAGCTTTCAATCGTCCTGGCACCAAACCATTGATTACCATTGCTTTGCTGTATTCAGCAATATTCAGCATATGTTCTATTTTTTTGAAAATACTTCCTGTCACATCGGCACAGTGCTGAGTTCGTGGGAGCTTATTCAAAACATCCTGAGTTATAACTTTGATTAATTCCGCATCATCATTTGAATATGGATCTGAAGTATACACGCCATCCACATCTGTGCAGAATATTGTAACCTCCGGTTTGAAATGTTCAGCCAGTCGCATCATCAATTGATCACCGGAGCATATTCCAAATTTTCTTTCAGAGTCTAAACAAACATCCCCAAACGTGACAGGCATTATCCCAATGTCTAGATACTCTTTGAAAACCTCGCAGTCCAATTCATTCAACTTTCCGGACTGCAGCTTTGTAATTGCACTTGGTGGAAGAGATACACATGGCATACCTGCGCCGTTAAAACATTTAGTAACGTCTAAGTCTAGATTTTTAACGTCTTCCATCACTTGTGAAGCTGCCGTAATCTGTGAGTCTCTTAAGTATCCTTTCTGAAGCTCATTTTCAGCAGCGATTATGTGTCCATATGAACCGGCTCCATGCACTAATATAACATCTTTGCCTGAAGATTTAATCTCACCAGCAAGCCTTGCAAGGACATCGGTCCGAAGCGTTTTATATCTTGTTTTATCGGTTATTACGCTACCGCCTAGCTTTATCAATATCATCTGAAACAAAACGATGCATGACGTTCACGATATTAAATGTTCAGGATAGTAAAGCCTCATAAAGAGAAATAAAAAGCGGCTGACAGCGTCTCATGGTTCCCGCGGGCTCGCGCACCGCAGTACAACATGAAACGCAGGCGGACTTAACTTCCGGGTTCAGATGGGACCGGGTGTATCCCCGCCGCTCTGGCCGTCATACCAAAATAGACGATGACGACTTCGTATTTATATCTTTCTAATCACAAAACCCAAATGGTAATCGCTATGGCTGCTCCGCAGGCCATTGAAATAACATTGGTTCCAAGTTTTCCCACTATACCGCGCCTTTCCAATGTGGCTCCGATTAGGCTGTCAATCATGCAACCGATTATTCCAATTATCCCTAGGATGATAAATTCAGTTCCCCACAGCTCTGAGAATATGAGGGAGCATCCGAGATATGCGGCTGCTATGCCTCCAATTATGCAGGCAATAGTTCCTTCTACGGATATTCCTCCATCTATACCTGCCTTAACTTTCTTGCCTGTGGTAATCATATATACTTTAGGAGAAAGACTTCCTACTTCGCTTGCCACTGTGTCTGCAGCAGCTACTGAAATTGAAGCAATGTATGCTACGGCCATTAAATTATAATATTCACCGCCGAAAGCAAATGCACATATGGCGACTAACAAAGGCACTAGGCTATTGGCAATAACGTTCCTATATGTTCTTTCTCCTTTCTTTCCTTCTTGTACACCAAGTTCTTGTTTAAGGCTCATTCTGAATTTGGTGACTATGAATCCCAGCAATGCAAATAATATGAGTAAAATTAACCAGCTGGGGGCGCCTAGTACGCCTATGGCTAGACCTATAAAAAATGAGGCTATTGATCCACTTTTAGTGAGGAGTCCAAAATATAATGAGAGTGCGGAAAGCACCATGCATAGTATCAGGACCACAAGTATGCTCGTTAGTGTGATCACATCACTGAATCTATTATATGATATAAAGCAGGCTGTGATTATTTCTATTATTTGGAAGTGCAGGCGTCTTTTTGTTCTTGAATTTCATAAATTTCACGGCCTATTTTTTCTGCCGCTTCTTTAGAAGTAGTACCGCTTACCAAAATTCTTCCATTTTTATATATTGATACAATAACCTTATCCTTCGAAGCAGTAACCATTACCGTTTGGTTTTCTGTTAAAAATCCATTTTTGATTAGGTGTTCAGTAGTTTTTTCCATGTCAACTGCTATTTTCTCAATAGGAATTATTGAAAGAGCGTCTTGCTGACATAACTGAGCAACTTTATATTTAATCATAGTCGATTTCCTTTTTGACTTTCTCATAAAAGGATTCGAGGGAACCATCGTTGACAAGGGTGTTATCTGCACATTTTATAAGCTCTGCCAAACCCCATCCGATTTCACGCAGATCTCTTTCTTTAAATTCCTCAACCGTCTGGGGGGCATCTGATCTGCCGCGTTGCTGAAGTCTTTTGAACCGGAGGGCTGCTGGAGCTTCAATCGCAATAAGTATCGAGTCTTTTCCAAATTTCTCTTTGAATAAACTCATCTCCTCAAGGCTGCGGCATCCGTCAATCACTGAATTGTGTTCAATGTATGGTAAACATCGTTTAGCCCAGATGTCAGCCCCATGCTTCTGCCGTTCATCAGAGGCGAAGCCCCCGACTCCACGGTCATCCATTATTATTCCCTGATTAGCTGCTTCCTTGCGTACGACATCGCCCATCCTTATCAAGGAGTAACCTAAGCTGACTGCTGTTTGTGCAAATTCTTCTTTGCCGGCTCCCGGCATTCCTGTAACTACATAGACTTTGGAGCTCATCAGATTAAGCGCTCCGTGAAGTCTCCCTGGATACGATCGCAGTACAAACATCTCAGTATGACCGGGGCTTTGGATTCTACGATAAATTCAGTATCTACAGGCTCCCTCTGAACATTAGTTATGCAATTGGGATTATCACACTTTACAATGCCTTTTACAACTTCTGGCATTTTTACTTTGTATTTTTCTGCTACATTGAAATCTCTGATTATATTTATTGTAGCATTCGGAGCCAGCAATGATATTTTATCAACTTCTCTTGGATCAAGCTCACGGTCTTCTACTTTGACAACATCTTTCCATCCGCCGTTTTTTGAAGGAACGTGCATAAGGACAGATATTGTAGATCTGACTTCTCCAACACCCATTATATGCAGAACTTTCAGCGCCTGCCCACATTCAATATGATCAATAACCGTGCCATTACGGATCGGAGTCACTCTGAAGTCTCTCATACTTGTCCCCCTATAATCAGTGAAAGGATAGCCATCCGTACAGGAACGGCATTAAATGTTTGTTTAAAGTACTTAGCATTCTCCGTGTAGTCAACTTCCGGTGCTATCTCATCCACCCTTGGAAGAGGATGCATGATCGTCAGATTCTTTTTAGCTTCTCTCAGCACAGTGTTATCTACTTTGTAGCTGCCGGCAACTTTCTCATATTCACTCTGATCTGGAAACCTTTCTTTTTGTATCCTTGTGACATAAAGAACATCTGCGTCCGCAATCACATTCTCCAGGTTTCTTTCTAGGTTTATTGATATCCCTGCTTTTTCCAGTAGTTTGACACTTTCCTTGGGTATCTGCAGGATATCTGGTGCTACAAATGTCAGATTAGCCCCAAAAAGTGCCAGGGCTTCAACGAGTGAATGTACAGTACGGCCATATTTAAGATCGCCTACAAGCACGACATTCTTATCTTTCATACTTCCCTGCTCTTGTTTCATTGTAAACAGATCTACCAACGTTTGAGTTGGATGCTGGCCAGGACCATCACCACAATTGATGACGGGTTTTTCAGAGAACTTCGCAGCAAGTCTTGCAGCTCCTTCTTTGGGATGCCTCAATACTATCGCATCAGCATAGCATTCTACTGTACGAATAGTATCGGCGAGAGTCTCACCTTTGGCTACTGATGAGTTCTGATGATCCGTTATTCCTATGTTGCTTCCGCCAAGTCTGATCATAGCACTTTCAAACGATAGCCTAGTCCTCGTAGAAGGTTCAAAGAAAAGATTTGCTAAAATTCTTCCCTCCAATGCCTTAGTGGTCTTTTCTCCCTTGGCATATGGAATCATCTTGTTGGCCAAATTCAGTATTTCTTCTATCTGATCTTTTGTGAGGTCAGAAATAGAAATTATATCCATACCTTTGAAGCTCATGCTGGTCATCTGAGAATATTCTCTCTCCCTATTAAGCTCTCGCATATATTTTCGAGCATTGTTTTAAATCTAGAACCTCATAATCTTGGTATGATTGAGGTCATTGACCGTAGTGGATTGGCGCGAGCAGGAAAATGGATGACAGAGTCAACGTTTATTGAATTTCCAAATATCGTGTATTCAGATACTGTCAGTTTCCCAGCTCCACCTAACGCTGAACTCAGGGCCTCATGGAACGATGGTCTTATAATATCAAGCTGCAGCGCGCAGCTCTCTAAATTCATCAGTGATATCCACGCTCCTTTTGACAGGAAATCACAAAATGAAGCGGTTTTAGATGGTGATGTAGCAATACTCGACAACTCTTTTGAGCTGAGAAGGGATGCAAGGTCATTTTCTGATTCTATCGTTGCACTAAGGTCTAAGATAGGTTACAACAAACTCATCTTTGCACCCGGACTGATGGAGCCTTCAAACATGGCTTTATTGGCATACTGTGGAATAGATCTTTTTGACAATTCTAGGGTGCTTTATGCAACAGCAAAAGGGTTTGTGCTCCTGCCTTCTGGAACTTACAAAGCTTCAGATCTTGGTATTTCCCAGGAATCTTTGCTTGAGAGAAACATGACTGAGGTGTCCAATGAGCTTGCCCTCGTTAAATATATGATTCGAACCGGCAGGCTTAGAGAGCTTGTAGAAACAAGAGTCAATGCTTCTGCATGGGCTGTTGCCTCACTGAGACTGCTAGATTTGGAGTACTATTCTTTTCAAGAACGTTACACTCCGGTCACAGGATCGGAGTTTTACTGCAATTCTAAATCCTCGTTGATGAGACCGGATGTCAGACGTTTCAGGGAAAGGATCATAGAAAGATGGGAGCCTCCGAAACATAAAAAGATTCTACTTATGATTCCCTGCTCTGCCAAAAAGCCATATTATACATCAAAGAGCCACAGGTTGTTTGAAGAAGTGCTGCTTTCAATTCCAAATTCTTGTGCTATCCAGGAACTGATTATTACCTCGCCGCTTGGAACAGTTCCTAGAGAATTCGAAACATTCTACCCCGCTTCCCAATATGATATACCTGTTACAGGAAACTGGGATCTTGAGGAAATAGATATGATTCAGAATTTAGTCATGCATGCAGCATCATTCGGCTTTGAAAAAATCGTCTGCAATCTTGGATCAGAAAGTGAGTTTGTTCAGGAAGTTGTAGACTGCATAGACACTTCCGATGGGAATTCCGCCACATCTCCCGAAGCTCTTTCTAAATTGAGGGAAGTTTTGATGGAGGAATGTCAGAAAGTGGAAAAAGTTCCGAGGTCTGTGGACCGTATAGAGATGGTCCGTTCAATGTGCAGATATCAGTTTGGAAAAGAAGGCGGAGCTATGCTGGATGGAGCATCAGTGGTCGGGAAGTATCCCTATCTTAAAATTATGAGAGATGGCGTCCAGCTCGGAATGCTCACTCCCGAGCGCGGAATGATCTCTTTGACCCTTGAAGGTGCGGAGGTACTTTCACAATTAAATCTCAATGTGATCGAAATTGGTGATTTTGACCTTACTGGCAGTCTCTTTTCTGTAGGTATTGTGTCTGCAGACGAGCGCATACGCCCCGGAGATGAAGTTGTCATTAGAAGAAATGGAGAATTAGCAGGTACTGGCGTATCCCTAATGTCGGGCTCGGAAATGGCCGATAGCAGGCGTGGAGAGGCAGTAAAAGTGCGTCATAAAATTAAGAAAAAATAAGGAGGTACTTTCACCTACCTCCCCAAATCGGTTATATACTGAACACTAGGATTTAGATACGGAGGTTGTGAGATTTGCTTTGCAAGTCTCGCGAGCTTAATGTCATCCCGCGGTTTGAGATTGATGCCCGTCTTTCTCAAACGCCTCCATGTTTTTTTTATTTTGATGATTTAGAAATACTTCTATGTTCATTCACTCCATATGTCGAAGAATCTTGAAGTTGGAGAGTCGGTACCTGATTTTGAGCTCCCTGAAGCAAGTACAGACACAATTCGACTAAGCGATGTTTACTCTTCACACACAACGGTCCTTGCTTTTTATCAGTCTGACTTTGGAATGATGTGTACAGTTGAATTTATGAAACTCACTGAAATGTATCCACAGTTCAAGGATCTTGGCGTTCAAATCTTAGGAATCTCAACCAACAGCATGTTTACTCACGCAGGATGGAAATCAAGGATAATGATCCCATTTCCGCTTCTGGCTGATTTTGATGCATCTGTAACTGAATTATATGGTGTGTTGGAAGGAGATATTGGATATCTAGAAGGAAGGTCGAAAAGAGCCATATTTGTGATAAATAAAGAGGGCATCTTAGTTTATAAATGGGTAACAGACAACCCTGCTTTGGAACCAGACTATGATAAAATTTTAACTGTATGTAAGAATATGTCGGACTGATCACTTCTGCTTATCAATTAATGCTACTTCTTTTACGTGCATCCTGGAATTATCCCTTGATTCTATAACCTCAAATGATTTGATTTCCATTGATTTTTTATGAAGTGGGGAGTCAAGTGTCAATGATTCATACTCTCCTCCTTCTCCAGACACGCTAACTTTGTATCTTTCATTTAGGATTTTCAGATCTTCCAGAGTTTTATGATCTAGTTCTCTTCCGAGCCATTTTTCATTCAGTCCTTCTGCAGCTACTGTAGCTATCACTGATCTGACCCCGCTTTCAATCATATTTTCCATAACCACCAACGGATTTTTTCTCCACAGGGGGGAAAATACTTTCAGGTTGAGATCCTCACAAATATGATTTATGCGATCCCACTGGTAGTCTGAAGCGATCGCTCCAGTAATTATTCCGTCGACTTCAAGACCTTCCAGAACTGATCTAAGGGCCTCCAGCTCCTCTTTTTCCTCTCCGTGGCTTTCTATGCCTATGTATTTTTTATCCATCGCTTCCGCCATGGCTGGAATCAAATTCAGATTTGGAGTATGAAACATCCATGAGTATGTGTTGTCTGGAATTATACTAATCAAAAACTCAATTTCATGACCTTGCTGCTCCATTAAGTATGTTGCAAAAGTTGAGTCTTTTCCTCCGGAATAGAGAGCTGCTAGATTCACGCAGCACCATTATTTTGATATAATATGATACTTGCGAAACTGACTCCACAGTTTTGAATAGAGTTATATTCAAGAATAGATGTTCTTGAACTGTGTATTGCCCTCAATGTAACCGGAATTTAGACAATGACCAACTGGAATCCAAAAACAAAGAGCTCAAGGAAAAATTTGGTCTCGATTCCCTTGAAAAAGGAGTATGTCCAGTTTGTGGTACAAAACTCATTGACATTAGGAAAAAGTGATATTCATGCGTTTAGACTCTCTATCTTCAGTACAGTTTAAAGAAGTGATGGCTAAAAAGCCTGTAGTTTTGCTTCCTATTGGAGCAACAGAGGCGCACGGAGGACATCTGCCGTTATGTACTGATTCTGTTCAGCCGGAATATGTTGCAGACGCAGTTGCAAAATTAATTGGAGGCATTGTCGCCCCTCCAATAAGATATGCACACCACTCCTCTACAAAAAACATGCCTGGAACGCTTTCTATATCTTTTCTCACGACTATGCACCTTACCATTGATGTATTGAATTCATTAATCGACAACGGTGCAGACAAGATTGTGATTATAAGCGGCCATGCTGGTTCGTCACACATCAATGCTTTGAGACAGGGGTGTGCAGAAGTTGCTGAAAAGAGGGCTGTAAAAATTATGTTGCTGTCTGATTATGATCTGGTGGATGAATTCCCGATCGATCAAACAGGAGATGGGCACGGCGGGATGGTTGAAACTTCAAGAGTGATGCATATCTGTCCTGATTTGGCTAGGAAAGCACCCTGTCGCGGAGATTATGTCGACTGCGGTTATCTTATTGTATCTGACCCAGAAAGGTGCATGCCTATGGGATATGTAGGAAATGCGCAGGATGCGACTAGTGAACTTGGTAAAGAAATCAATGAGTTTGTAGTCAATAGATTGGTCGAAGAGATCAAAAAGTCGTTTGGTGGTCTTTATGAGTGAAATGAAAATCAAAGCAGCCAGGAAAGCTGTAGAATATGTAAAAGATGGAATGATCCTCGGTCTTGGAACTGGATCGACTACAAAATTTGCTGTAGAAGAAATCGGAAAACTGGTATCAAACGGATACGATCTCGTGGGCATACCAACATCTATCGAAACTGAGAAACAGGCAAGATCCCTAAACATCCCGTTGACTGAGCTTGAATGCGTAGATAGAATTGATCTGACAATTGATGGTGCTGATGAAGTAGACCCTAATTTTAATCTAATCAAAGGATTGGGAGGCGCTTTGCTCAGAGAGAAGATTGTTGCATACTACTCCGTTAATGAAATAATCATAGTTGACGAATCAAAAATCGTCAATCAGCTGGGAACCCGTGTATCCCTTCCAGTAGAAGTAACACAATTCAGCCATAAGAAAACTAAGGAATCAATTGAAAAGCTGGGATGTGTCGCTCAGCTCAGAGGATCTGAATCACCATTTATTACAGATAATGGCAATATGATCTATGACTGCAAGTTCGAAGGAATTTCTGATCCTTACGATCTAGCGTTAAAACTGAATTCCATTCCAGGGGTGGTTGAAAATGGATTGTTCCTCGACCTCGCATCACACGTGGTCATAGGGACAAAGAATGAAACAAAGGTTTTGGAGAAAAAAGCTTACTGAGTGTCAGTAGCTTTTTTGAGGGCTTGGATATTGCTTTCAATATCATCTATCTTGGCCCGTTCTTCCTTCTCTATGACTTCCACTATTTTCTCAAATGGAATAGCTAGTCTATAGGAGTGTACGGGTCTCCCCTTACCTTCTTTCTTAATATCTTTCTTCACAACCCACTTTTTGTGGCGTAGCTCTTGCATTGCAATGGATACTTCTGGCTGTCTCAATGCGGTAGATATCTCTATCTCGACTGAGGTAGTCTCTTCTTTTTTGTTGAGGAATACGAGTGTCTTTGCAACATTTTTCGCCATACCTGTGCGCATGAGGAGCTTTACAAGAGTCTCATCCTTTTTGCTGAAGCCTCTTTCGTTCATAAATTATCTAGTTCAACTATTTATCCTGCATTATATATCCTTTTCTATTGGATTATGCATTTACAAGTGTAAAATATGCTACCATTGGGTATTATGTACGTAAATTTGAGTTGGATATTTTAAAAACATTGGCATGTTCTAAATTGTTTAATTAACTGTTTATAAAAATTGAGATTGAATTATATATAAGATTATACAATTTTGTTCATCATATTGCAATTTTGTCCATATTTTTCTAAGGGCTTATCTTGAAGTTGCTTAATATTTCTGCGGCAATCTTCGATATTGATCTAATGTTTGTTCTCTGACGCCTTTTTTCTGAAGTTATTTGATATTATAATTCGAGTGCTTTAGAATTTCAGTATTTTGTTTTATTATATGCTCTTAGAACAATCTGATAATATACGCTTAATGAACATTTCTATTCTCCGTGATGATATTCACATGTCTTTCATCCGATGAATGTGTCTGAATTTATTATTACTAAATACTGTCCACACTATTGTAAAATCCGCCTATCTATCTGATCACTCATAAGCGCTTTGAAATGCACTGCTTATCTGCAAAGGTCATGTGCTGAAAATATGTCTTGCATGGCAACAACAGTATTTCATTGCGATCAGTGTCATTTTTGTGGCAAACAATCATCTATTGGCTTGCATATGGATTCTAATGGACTATGTCTTCTTCTCATGTGTGGTCTGTTTTCCCAGCATCTAGCACTTGGAAAAATGCTTAAGTAGTAGGATATGTTCACATAGAAGAAGCAGACATTATGCTCTGCAAAGACAGCCTTTCACATCTCTTAACTGAGAACCTATGGTGAGGATGTCGCATAAGATTACATTAACAGGTGTTTGCATGAAGATGCCTCACACGATTAAAACCTACTGTCCCAACTGCAAGGTCCATACCGACCACGAAGTAGAGAGAGTGAAGAAAAAGAAAGCTAGTGAGCGAAAATGGGGTCAGAGGAGATTCAGAAAGGTCACATCCGGATACGGTGGATTCCCAAGGCCTAAGCCAGAAGGAAGAGAAAAACCGACAAAGAGAATCTCCCTGCGTTACAGATGTAAGGTCTGCAAAAAAGCTCACCAGAGACCATGCTTCAGATCAAAGAAGTTTGAACTTCAGGAGTGAATGATATGGCTGATACACATACCGGAAAATTCATTAAAGTTAGATGTGCAGACTGCAGCAATGAACAGATTGTCTTTAAGAATCCTGCTATGAATGTAAGCTGCAACGTTTGCGGTTCTACCCTTGTAAAATCAAAGGGTGGCGCTGGTGAATTGCGCGGAGAATTAATAGAGGTAGTTGATTAAGAATGGCTGCTCGCACTAGCGAATTCCCTGAAGAAAGCGAATTAGTCGTTTGCACAGTTCAAAGTGTCAAAAACTTTGGTGCTTTCGTATCGCTCGATGAGTATGACAACAAAGAGGGCTTCATTCACATCAGGGATGTCGCTACTGGCTGGGTAAAATATATACGTGATTATGTCCGCGAAGGACAGAAAATAGTATGTAAAGTTCTTGGAGTAGACTCCTCGAAAGGCCATATTGATCTCTCTCTTAAATCTGTAAATGAACATCAGAAAAGAGAGAAAATTCAGCAATGGAAAAATGAAAATAAGGCAGACAAGCTTCTGGAGATTGTTGCCGAGCGTCTAGGTAAAACTAAAGACTTCTGTTATGAAACGTTCGGTTATGATTTGATTGAAGTGTTCGGGACATTGTATGGCTCCTTTGAGCAGATTGCAGTGCATCCAGAATCCCTACCTGAAGAAGGATTCGAAGGGGATTGGACGGATGCATTTATAGAAGTTGCTAAAGAAAATGTAACTCCTTCTCTTGTTCAGATCAGCGGTACTTTGGAATTGGTTTGCCCGTTGCCTAATGGTGTGGATTACATCAAAGACGCTCTTATGGCAGGCATTGCAGCCTCTACGGAGCAGGTTAAGATTCAATACGTAGGCGCACCTAGATATCGTGTTGTTGTGGAAGCAGTCGATTATAAAACCGCAGAAGAAGATATGAAACTTGTAACCGCAACTGTTGTGGACACGCTTAACTCTTCTGGAGGAAAAGCTGCATTCCATCGTGATGCTAAGTAATTTTTTGGTGGAACATGAAGACGCAATTGAGGAAATGTCAGGATTGTTCTGAATATACGCTTTATGATATATGCCCTCGATGCGGGAAGAAAACAGATGTTCCAATACCTCCTAGATACTCACCAGAAGATAGATATGGTGAGTACCGCAGACGACTGAGAAAAGAGTGTGGTGTTTATGGAAAAAATTAAATCAGTTATCCACGAAGAACCGACTCTCACTGATCCAATCCTCGTTGAAGGATTACCCGGTGTGGGCAATGTAGGAAAATTGGCTGCGGAGCATTTATTAGATCAGCTTAAAGCTGTAAAATTAGCTGATATTTATTCTGTTCATTTTCCTCCACAAGTAGTTCTTGATGATGATGGTGTTGCAAAGTTAGTAAACAATGAAGTTTACTATTCAAAATCAGAAGACGGCAGCCGTCCCGACTTGTTAATTGTTGTGGGTGATTTTCAGGGGCTTACGCCAGAAGGGCAGTATGACATATCCGATTACCTTCTACAAATGGCAATGAAATACAACGTTAAGCGGATATACACTCTTGGAGGATACGGTGTTGGTAAAATCCTAGATGACCCCAGAGTTCTTGGAGCGGCTACATCTTTAGAGCTAGTCGAAGAGATGAAAGAGAAAGGGGTAATATTCTCTAAAGGGGAACCAGGTTCTGGAATAGTCGGTGCAAGCGGATTGCTTCTTGGGCTGGGTAAAATTTACGGCATGGATGCAGTCTGTCTAATGGGAGAAACATCTGGTTACTTCGTAGATCCAAAAGGAGCCGAAGCAGTTCTCAGAATCTTATCATCATTATTGAATGTTGAAATTGATTTTACAGATCTTGAAAGTAAGGCAGAGCAAATTGATGCTATTGCCTCTAAACTTAAAGAAATGGAAACACCCCAGCTTGATGAAGCACCTCCAGAGGATCTTCGTTACATCGGGTAAACACTTCGTAATGTGGCCACCCACATTACTTTCTTATTCTGAATTATTCAATTTACTCTGCAGGTTTCCAGTAGATTAGTTTCATTTCATTTATATGATCAAAGTGCACGATTCCATTCATTGTGCATGGTTCAAGTATCTTTTTGACAATCTCTTCTACATCGCGCTGTCCATATGCTTTAAATGCAGATTTTTCTCGAGTTATAATATCTGTTAGTGGAATATCTTGGGTTATGCGAGTGCTCAATATTTCCATTTTGAATTCACGTCCATTTTCTTTGAGCCAATCCTGAACGCCAGTGCTTTTTCTAATATCATACGAGTAGTCTCGTCCAAGTTCTTTCCAGATTTTTTCATTTAAATCGTCTCCGTGATTTGCATACCAGGATACTATGATGCAGCTCCTGCGAGCCGATTTTTCCATTCTCATCAGTGATTCTTCTGAACCAGAACCTGGACACAATGTTGCGATGCAGGCGTCATAACCTTTTTTTGGAACATATCCATTCCAATCCTCTAAGAATCTCTCAATATTGGTGTATCCGCTATTCTTTATGGACCTACCTAAGATGTCCAGCATTTTTTCAGACGAATCCATGCATGTTAAAATTCTAACTCTTGGTGCCAGTTTTAATGAATATGTACCTGGACCAGATCCTATTTCCAAAACAGAGTAATCTGGTTTTAATATTTCTGTTTCAAACAAACGTTCGATTATTCTTTCAGGTAAATCTCCTTGTTGGAACGATGAGTAATTACCTGCATATTCATTCCAGAATTCTATTATTTGCTGAGGGGACATATTCTCCCCTTGAAATGGTGCCAATTTAGTCATTGTAACCGCCTATCCCAGCTGAAACAAGTCCTTCATACTGAGGTTGATCCTTCTTCGGAACAACCAGGGGTTGACCATTGTAATCCAATACATCAACCTCTATGCCATATACAGTTTGTATGATGTCTGGATTAATCACCTCTTTACCGCCGTATGCAATCAGCTCCCCATCTTTGATAAACAGAAACTTATCAGAGTAGTATGTTGCTAGATTGATATCATGCATTGTCATTATCGTGCAAAGGCCGTGTTCTCTGACTACATGATTGATCATTCTCATTGTAATGTGCTGATTAGCAATATCTAAATTATTTGAAGGTTCATCCAAAATCAATAACTTAGGTTCCTGAGTGATGGCTCTGCCTATCTGTACTTTCTGAAATTCTCCTCCGCTGATCTCATCTACATATTTCAGCGAAAGATCGCTTAGTCCTAATGACTCGATGATGCTCCATGCAATTTCAACATCTTTCTGTGTTGTAGTCCAATCAATATGAGGCCGTCTTCCAATAAGTATCGAGTCAAATACTGTAATCCTTGAGGTATATGTCTTCTGCGGAACATATGCTACTCTTTTAGCCAGTTCTCTTGAAGAAAGGCTCAAGATGTCAGTTCCGTCTATTGTTATTTTTCCAGATGATGGTCTATGGATATTGCAGATGCATTTCAACAGGGTTGTTTTACCAGTACCATTTGGTCCTAGTATTGAGATGATATTATTGTGATCTGCATCAAAACTCACATCTTTGAGAATCTCTCTTTCATCATCATATGTAAATCTTACTGACTTCACTTCAAGCAGACTCATTTAGAACCCCCTCTTGAAGATATTAGTTTGCGAATGTCGAGTTTCTTTTTTCTATATCCTCTTATCAAAAGATATAGGAATAAAGGCCCTCCTAAAAATGATGTTATTATTCCGACAGGCAGCGTAAAGTCCATCAAATTCTGCCCTATGCAATCCGAAACCAGGAGGATAAGTGCCCCCATGAACATTGAGCCCAGCAAAAGATACCGGTGATCATTTCCAATGAGCCTCCTTACTATGTGCGGGCCTAGCAGTCCGATAAATGCAACTATGCCCATGAATGATACAATTATTGCAGTTAATAATGCTGCAGCAAACAGCGACACAAGCCTGAGTCTATTTACATTTACTCCCAATGATAAAGCAACATCATCTCCAACATCGAGCGCATTGTAGTCTAACCTGTTGTATAAGAAATAGATTATAATTACTAATGTGATTATAAATATTAATGCCAGTTCATCCCAAGTGGCTTTACCCATTGATCCAAATTGCCAGAAAACAATTGTGGATAAAGCATACTCGTTATACATATATTGAAGGAAACTTATTCCTGCTGAGAATATGGAGCTTAAGGCAACTCCTGCGAGAACCATCGTCTCAGGGCTTACCTTAGTAACTTTGACTAAAAGAATTATGACCCCTGTTGCGATCATTGACCAGATGAATGCGCTTATTGCAACAGTGTATGGATTATTAATTGTAATTGTAGCCATACTCTGGCCGGTAATGATCCCTCCACCTAGGAGAACTATCCCTATCGATGCTCCAAACGCAGCCGCATTGGACACTCCTAATGTATACGGTGAGCCAAGTGGGTTCTTAAGAACGCACTGCATAACTGTTCCAGATATGCCTAGCGCAAAACCCGCTAAGATGGCTGATATGACTCTTGGTATGCTTAAGTCCCAGACGAGAATACTGTCCAGATCGTCGTTAGATGGATCACCTTTATTGAATAAAATATTTAAAAGATCTGAAAATGAATCTAAATCTGAATTTATTTTAAGGACTACCAGTGATAATATCACAATTAATGCTGCTAAAACTAGCAATACCAGAAATTTCTTCCTATTGTGCTCTTTAAACTTCTCAATTCCTGATTTTTCCATGATATTACCTGTTGGGCAATCCCCTCCGAAGAGGGGATTGAATTGCGTTTTAATAGCTCATCTTTCCGCTAGAATCTATTGATATCTCTCCAAATATCGGGTTCTTTTTTGCTACCAGGTACATGGAATTCATATCTTCAAAGATACTGGTTCCATTTTCTGGAAGATCAACCGTATAGGATTTGAATTCTGAGATATTGCGGTTTGATTCATGAGTTCCAAAGAATAGATCATACACATGTTTGATCTTTTCATTCATCTGAGACTCTGTAATTACAGAATCACCGTAAGCATACCTGAGTATTTGATATGCATCGATGAACACACTCTCATAATTAATTCCTGTCCAGATGTATGGTGCAATGAGGTATGCATCATGACCTTCAAACATCTTTATAATTCCTTGAGATGTATTATCTGTATTGGAAGAATATCCAGATGCATCTACAAAAAGAATAGTATCTTCTTTAATTCCATTTTTGATTGTTGCAGCAGAATATTCTTTGACTCCAGATCCTTCATAATTTACAGAGCCGCCAATGATATTGGTCACGTTTGCAAGTTCAAAAGGCAGATAGTATGAAAGAGATGAATTAATGCCATGTGCCCCATTGTATGATACTGATCCAATGTAGGCGCTTTTCTTTTCTGTTACTTTTCCAGAGAAGCTCTTAAGATCATTCACAATCTCTTTAAACGCTTCTTTTAACTCTTTTCCTCTTTTTTCTTGTCCAAGCGCCTTAGAGAGCACATCTATCTGTTTTTCCAGATCATCTGTAATCATAAATGTTTTTGAATCAAGAAATGTATAGATCTCTCCAATTGCAATTGTATTGATTCCAGAGCTCTCAATAGCTGCCATTTCATTACGGTATTCTGTATAGAATTTAGCAGGAACTACAACGATCGATGGTTTAAGTTCGATTATTGTTTTTACATCTTCAGTAGTTATAGCACAGTTGGAATGTGTAAAATATTTTCTTGCAGCATCAGCATCGCTCAGCTTTGCCGAATCGCCACCATCAATATCAACCTGTGCGCGGCCAACATACATAAATGTTTTTCCAAGGTAGTTAGTCATATCATTTTGATCAACCATAACACATTTGTCAGCTAATCCAAAGTATGTCATCCACCTGAAGCTGTCTTGGCCTACAGCAACTATGCCTCCATCTAAATTGCTCACAGGTACTATTTCCTGCCCGGCAAAATCAATGTTTACAGTATTGGTTTCATCATCGTCAGATGCTGAAGTAAAGAAATATACTCCAACTCCTGCAACTATTATAACTGCAACAATGATGATTGCCACAATGCTCTTTTGTACTTGCATAGCCACCAGACAACACATCCAGGTAGATAATACCTATCTCAAAATCATAATAAATTCAGGTAGATATGAGCCAGATATGGACAGTCATGGATGTTTTTAGACATAATTTCTACCCACCCACATCTGTTTAAAAATTGCATATCATAGCAATCAAAACATCTTGGTCCAATGGAAATGAATTTATATCAATTCACAGATGGGGGAACCAACTCCCGACTTAGCTCAGTCTGGCTAGAGCGGCTGACTGTAGTGGGTTCCCGGTACTTCCGGTTCCTCAGCCGCTGATATCAGCAGGTCCCCGGTTCAAATCCGGGAGTCGGGACCATTTTTCATAACAATCTTAATTAGTTTAGTCATAATGTCCCCGTTTAATGACAATCGGCGTACTCTTGGCTCTGATTGTTTTCTTCACGGATATTCTTCTCATTCTTGTGTTGATTACCCTAGAAGGAAACCGAAAATCAGCGTTAATATGGATCGCAGTGCTAGCATTCATGCCGCTTGCTGGATTCATATTGTATCTGCTGTTCGGTCAGACTTTCTATCGTAAAAAATGGTTTGAAGTTAAAGGAATGCCTGAAGATGAGATCAGAGAGCTCAACGACAAAGTTATCTCTCTTATCGATGAAGGAAAAAAGTATGTCGAAGATCCCCTCGATAAAGAGTACCTCGACGTGGCAGCTGCGATGATGCGTGCAAATGCTAGTTATTACATTGATGATAATGATATCACAATATATCTGGATGGCAATGATAAGTTCAAGGATTTATTTGAGGATCTAAGGAACGCAAAGTCATTCATTCATCTTGAGTATTATATTGTGAGGGATGACGTTCTCGTCAATGAGATGATGGACTTACTGATCAAAAAGCTGAATGAAGGCGTTGAAGTGAGATTAATGATCGACGCAATTGGCATGAACAGCGGTCCGAAGACAAGGATAAAAGAATTTAAAAAAGCCGGCGGGGAGTTCTCTTTGTTCCACAGTATGCCGACTGTTTTATTCAGCCCCAGGAAGAACAACAGAAACCATCGTAAGATCGCAGTCATAGATGGAAAAGTCGGCTATGTTGGAGGCTACAATATAGGAGACGAGTACCTTGGCAAAGGTCCATTTGGTTTCTGGAGAGATACCGGTACACGCGTGGTTGGTAATTCCGTTGCTGTAATGAATATGAGATTTTTCATGGACTGGAAATATGCTACTGGCAAGAATATCGATGTCAGTGCTAAATACTTCCCACCTTGTGGAAACTGCGGTTCTGACAAGATGCAGCTAGTTTCTGGAGGGCCAGATACAAAAAATAATCCAATCCAGAAAGAGTATCTTAAACTGGTAATGCTGGCTAAGGAAACGATCTATATACATACTCCATATCTTGTTCCCGATCAGACATTGAAAGACACCCTTGAACTGGCGGCACTCTCTGGTGTAGATGTCAGGATAATTATTCCAGATAGGGTAGATCATGCCTTTGTATATTGGAGCAGTCTTTACAATGCTCATCTCATGATGAGAAACAATGTGAAAGTCTACCAATATCACAGAGGTTTCGTTCATTCTAAAACCTTTGTTGTAGACGGTAAATTTTGTTCAATTGGATCTGCAAATCTTGATGAGAGAAGTCTCAAGCTAAACTTTGAGACCAATGCAATGATCTATTCTGAAAGAATCGGAGAACAGATGAAACAAGCATTCTTGGACGATCTTCAGTATTGCACATTATATACTGAAGAGCAATATCAGTCCAGAACTCTAAAAGAAAAATTCAAGACCTGCATTTCAACAATGATGGAAAGTCTTCAATGATTCTCCATCTAATTTTCTTTTTTAAAACTGTCAATGTAGTGTTTTACCCTTACCATATTTTGTTTATAATGAATTTCCAGCGATGAAGGTATATGCTGGAAATAATAAGGCGACATGGAGGCACCCGCTGCTATTTTCATTTTGGTATTCTTTTCAGTTCCAATGACTTCATTTTTTCCTTTTTTGATATTATCTAAGAACTCATCAATACCATCTGCTTTGGAAGTGGTTACAACATTTCCGACTTCACACAGCATGTGTCCGTCGGTTCCACCAGTGCAGCCGATATGGTATTTTCGTGAATACTGCAGAGCTTCTAAATTAGATTTATGATTCATGCCGCTGCAGATGACTTCATATGCATCAATTCTGCGTGCCGTGTCTTCTGTCAGATATGATCTATTTATGCATTTTTGCATTCCTTTGTTAAACATAAAATAACCCATTGGATGAGCAGCAGAGATTACGCAATTTTCTTTTTCCAAGGAGTCTAAAATTTCCAGAGTGTTCATCCGAATTGCTAGGCAGGGATTGCTCTGAATTCTACGTTTGATATTACTCTCCCAGTACGAATACAAATCGTTAGCTTCGTAAAAATATACGAGGATATGCGGGCCATCCCACGCGCTTATCTCTATTCCTGGAATCACGAATGTTGAACATTTGCTGTGAAAAGCTTCCTTGACTCCGCCGATTAGATTGTGATCTGTTATGGCTAGACCTACCTTTCTTTCACCAGCTAGCTTTAAAGCTTCTTTAACGTCTGTCCTGGAGTCCGAATGCCGAGTATGAAAATGCATATCTGCAGACATCATTCCCATATCATTCAACAAATCCCAGTCGGGGATTTCAAATCTGACCTCAGGTTCATTTACAATCTGCAAACTTCTTCGCTCCTTGATAGGTTGTTCAATCAATTCTTTCTAAATATTAACGCTTTTCTTCAGGTTTTTTCACTCTGCTGTAAAATTTCATTTTAAAGAGCATTTGTATAACATATAATCGAACTTCTCATAACTTACTCTCGGAATACCTAAGATTATAATCTATATCGGACATACGAGGAATATGGATATGACCGACATCTCGAATGTGGTTAATGATTATATTCTGGAAATTGTCCTTATTTTAGGGGGACTTCTAGCAGTCATAATTGCAATTCAGTATGTTAGGAAAAAAGAATCCTTTTCATACAAGGCTTTGACCGCATTGGGGTTTATATTTGGAATATTAATGGTTATTGTTGCATTGGTTGATTATAAGGATTGGATTCTGAGTACGGCATTGATTGTTGCCATTGCAGGATTTGCATTAATTATAAGACCAATACGAAATGTCCATATCTCTCCATTATTCGCGCTTTTGGTAATGGCTATTGTGTATATTTCTCTTGGAACACTTACTACCGTAGGCAGTATAGACGTGTCATTTCTGGCTGAAGGGTGGCCAAGGATAATCTTAGCGTTCGTCATCGGTGCCATTTTCTACATGCTGTTCAACTTTGCTGAATCCATCATCAAAATGTTTGGTAAGGTTCTGAACTGGTGGCCTTTACTTTTCGTATTGGGCTTAGTGTGTATTGCAGAAGGGATATGTGTCTACCTTGGATATGGCTCTGTGTATGATCTGATCCTGCCATATCTGCAGAATTAAACTTTTTAAAAGACAGTTTTGGCTAACATCCAAGACTGTCTGCACTTATTTTTAAACTCATTTACCTTTAATGGAATCCTGAGTCTTTTTCATAATTTTTATTAATGTACTGAGCTCCTCCGCAGACAGATCTGAAAATAGAACATCAATTGATGATTCAAACTCATTTTTTGATTTTATAACAAGCTCTCTTCCTTGCTCTGTTAAATGCACGTTATATTTTTTGCTGTTCTTGTTTTTGCGGTCATCAGCCACGATACCTCTTTCCCTGAGTTCCGATATCATCCGCGTAGTGTTGGATTTATCTGTACCGGTTTGTTCGGTCAGCTCTTTCATGGTTGCATTTCCTTTTTGAAATAGGGTAACGAGGTATGGTAAATAGCATGCTTTTAGATTGTACTGCTTAAGCGTCTCTGCAGATTTTTGTGTAATGTACTTAGATACTGTATGTACATAGGATGGAAGAAACATCTTCCACTCAGGCACCATCTTTTCATCTGGCAAGATTTTCACCTTTTCATTTATCTGTTATTTTGATGGTAGATCAGGACTCCCGCCCTGATCTATTTTTAAACTAGGAACCACTAAATGGTTTATCATTCCTCTTTTTCAATGACCTGATCCAGGTTCTTTTCCGTTTTAACACTCACAATCGGCCTAGTCTTCAAGAATGATGCTATTACTGCTACGAACAGGATCAATATTGCTGCTACAAGGAATGTGAGTGCGATCGCATCTCCATAGTCGCTCACGATTGTCTGTACATAGCCTGGACCGAATTCTGACATGATCTCTCCAAGATGATTCAAAATTGAAGTGGTCATTGGGAATCCTGCATCTGAGAGGCCAGGAATCGCATTCAGTTTTTGGATGAATGCAGTTGAGATTATTGTAGCAAATAATCCAGTGGCCATCGTACCTCCAATATTCCTGAACAAGTTAATTGTGGATGTAACCATTCCCATCTCTTTTTCTGATGAGTTATTCTGCACCAAGATCATAATCACAGACATTACACAGCCAAATCCGAATCCGCAGATGAACAGCGAGAGCAGAAGAAACCACAGATCACTGCCGTTATGCAGAAAGCTCATCATAAGCAGTCCAATGAATGAAAATATGGGTCCAGATATGAGCCATGGCTTGTACCCTGTGCGATTAAGCAGAGCACCGCTGGAGATTGAAGTAATCATCATGCCGGCTACAAGTGCCAAGGTAACATAACCGGATTCAGTGGGGGTGTAACCCATGATCATCTGCAGGAATATCGTGATGAATGTAAGAACGCCCATCATTGTCATTCCAAAGATGAAGACCATCACACCGCTGCTGACGATCAGTTTGTTTTTGAATATGTGCGGGTTCATCACTGGATCTTTTACCTTATGCTCTATCTTTACAAATGCATGCAGCAATGCTACTGCAATTATGACCATTATCAATGTTTCAACACTTATCCATGCGAAATCATTCCCTGCCCACGTGAATAGAAGCAGAATATCAGCTATGAATATACTTAGAACTCCCATTCCGGTGTAATCTATGTATGGTTTTTCCTGAACGTTGATCGAAGGGAATTTCGCAGCTGTGAGTGCAATCATTACCAAGCCGATCGGGACATTAATAAAGAAACACCAGTGCCAGCCGATGCTGTCTGTTATAATACCTCCCAGCAGCGGTCCTATTGCAGAGCCCACTGCAAAAATCGCTCCCAGCATGCCCTGAACCTTTCCTCTTTTTTCTGGAGGGTATAAGTCTGCTACAGTTGCAGTAGCTACAGGAATTAATGTTCCTCCGCCGAAACCTTGCAGTGCCCGGAATGCAATAAGTTCGACCATATTTGTGGATAATCCAGCTAACACCGAACCGGCTAAGAAGAGCCCTATTCCCACTAATAAAAGAGGCTTCCTTCCATAAATATCTGACAACTTTCCAGATATTGGAATAAGGACAGTCTCACAGAGCATGTATGCAGTAATAGCCCATGAGTATAGATCCATCCCATTAAGATCCTGAGCAATCGTCTTCAATGCAGTTGATACAATTGTACCATCCAAACAGGCAACAATCATACCCAAAGCCAGACCTAGCATGATCATATTTCGGGTTTTAGAATCAATATTTGAGCTGTTGACAGATGTTCTTACATTTTGAGTCATTCAACATCTCCAAAGATATGTTGAGATCTCAACAAATCATTGTATTTAAAGATGTTGAGGCATCAACAAATCTTGATAGATGCTGAGAGGTTATTCTGAAACTTATTATGAATGAATTAGTGTTAATCGCAGCAATACACATTCTAAGTGCTGTCTCCCGCACGTAGCAAATATAAAGTAAACACACGCTCATTCCTCATGTAATTTTAATAAACAGTTTATGTGATTAACATGGAAAAAATCTCAATGGAAACAGCCGTCAAGCTGTGTAAAGATGGGGAAAAACTCTTACAAATCGAGAAAAAAGATGTAGTCCATGAGCGGCTGAAGATGCTGGTCTCATATTCTAAAAAACATTCTCCTTATTTTAGAAAACATTATTCTGAAATCGATGAAGATAACTTCACGCTCGAGGATCTACCGCCGGTTTCAAAACCTGAATTGATGAAGTGTTATGATGATTGGGTTACTGATCCAAACGTCACCTATGACGGAGTTTTTGAGTATGTCGACAGCCCCATCGAATCACGCGGGCCATATCTTGGGAAATATGCTGCGATTACGACTTCTGGAACTTCGGGAATTCCAATGCCAATGGTAAGAGATTCCTGCCACAATATAATTCACGGCGCTCTTATGCAGACCAGGCTCTTTAGAGGTCTGGATGAACACCTGTCTGATCCAAAATATAACAAACTCGCAGCTATAATATTTACAGATCAAAAAGTGTCGTCTTACTCTTCATTTTTGAAGATAAAGGCTGCAAATCCTGAATACAGCGACAATATGCTTGCCATTTCGATGCAGGATGGAACCGAACGCATCATACAGAAGCTTAATGATTTCCAGCCGGATTTTCTAACTGCATACCCTTCTACTATCGGACCATTAATTAATGCTGCAGAGGAGGGAAAATTGGACATTCATCCAAAAGCAATTGGTTTTTCTGCAGAGGTTTTGTCTCCAGAAATCTACCGCCGGGTAAAAGAAGTTTTCAACTGTGCTGTTTTAAATAACTACTGCAGCACTGAAGGTGGAGAAGCTGCAATGACATGCGATCATGGCAGGCTGCACATCAATGATGACTGGGTGATAATCGAGCCAATTGATAAGGATGGAAATCCAGTCAAAGATGGCGAATGGTCTGAAGGTATATACATAACAGATCTCACTAATTATGTGCAGCCGATAATTCGTTATTACATGAGTGATAGGGTGAAGATTACTCGGGAATGCGAATGCGGATCGAATTTTCCAATTATGGAAATAAATGGAAGGGTCATAGAGGAGATCACAATTGGCGGTAAAACGCTGTCAGGCATTGTTATTACGCATGCACTTCAGGAAGTGAAGGATATCTACACATATCAGGTGGCTCACGTTTCAGACAAATGCTTCGAGCTGAGAGCAGAGTTTGCTGATGGTGCAGATAAAGAGAAAATTTTGAATGATTTCAGCAAAGAACTTAATGGATACCTTCTCAACAACGGCTTCGATGAGGTTGTCGTCAGACTCAGTGAAGAACCACCCAAACGCAGTGAACGGGGCGGTAAAACTAAGGAATTTGTAAGGGAATTCTAAATCATATTAAACTGATGCGTGATATATATGGATACTAACCTGGCCTCTGCTGCATTAGAAGCTTTTTCAATACTGCTGTTTGGCATCTTTTCATTGCTGATAGTCGATATAACTCTGAAAAGAAAATATTCGATTAAAAAATCACTTATCCTATCCGCAGTATTGTTTATTATTCCGTATATATTACTAATCTTTCTGAGGCTGTATGCCCACCAGTTTTCAATAGATCAAGAAATCGATTTTTTTGGACGCCAGATTGATCTATCAGGCATATCCAACATGCTGATAGAACTCTCAGCGATAATGATTTCTACATTTTTCGTATATATTGCGGTCCTGAAATGTTATGAGGGCAAGACTTCTGCAAAAGTTTTCGCGGCATCTTTTGCAGTGCTTATTTCGATGATTGCATCTACATTCTTCAGCGACTATGCAATGCTAGCATATAACAATCTAACCGCTGAGGGAACTATTTTAGTGGAGAAATCGGTATATGTCATCCTACAGACGGTCCTTCTGATAATTACATTAATTGTATATGACTTATTTATTAAAAATAAAGTTAAAAAACTGATTTCAGACACGAATGGGGAAATGAACCGTTTTGTAGTAGTGCCGATAATCAGTTATGTCATATTCATCATAGCTTACTGTTCTTGGTATGTCGAGGACTATACTGTTAGAGAATCGATGAATCTTCAGTACTTTTTTACATCCATCACTCTGCCCATTCTGTATGCATTAATGTTTCGGGTTATATTTACTGAGATTTCAGCTACCGCAGAATCAATGAAAACTGAGACTGAGCTCAACGCTGCAAAATTAATTCAGACTTCCATCCTTCCGCAGTCGCGGTTCAACGGAACAAAGGGTATAAGCCTTTCAGCCGCCATGATTCCTGCAAAAGAAGTCGGTGGAGATTTCTACGATTTCTTTGAACTTGGAAATGGAAAGATCGCTGTACTTATAGCCGACGTGTCTGGAAAGGGTATACCGGCGGCTTTGTTCATGATGCATGCGCATTCGATCATTAAAAATAATATAATTCTGACAAATTCGCCCGCGGAAGCCATGACCAAATCAAACATTCAGCTGTTGGAAAATAATGACAGCTGCATGTTTGTGACTGTATTCATAGGCATATTGGATTTAAACTCTGGAACATTTACATATTCCAATGCCGGCCATAATCCGCCGCTTATAAAGAACAAATCTTTAGAATATCTGAATGTTAAAAAACAGCCCGTGCTGGGAGTTGTTCCCACGACCTATGATGATTTGGAAGTAACACTCTCCGATGATGCGGTTATTTTTCTCTATACTGATGGTGTTACTGAAGCAATGGATGATGCTGGAGAAGAATATGGTACTGAAAGACTGCTGAATCTGTTAAAGAGCCCTGGTGTGATGAATATGAAGGACTTGGTAGATTTGGTAAATTCTGATGTAAATGCATACTCCAAACAGCCCCATGATGATGTTACTATGGTAGCTCTAGAGTATACAGGGTCCTCTACAAAACTTTCAGTTTCTGCTGAAAAAAAATCACTTGAGATTATCCAGAAACTAATCTCCCCTTCTTTGAAAACAGATGATGCAAAATTAAAATCATCAATAATGATGGTTATTGAAGAAATCTTCGTAAACATTATCAGTTATGCTTACCCAGATTCCAAAGGAACTGTATGCGTAACATTTGATGTCGGTGATGAACTTAGAATGAAATTTGAAGACAGCGGTATTCCATTTGATCCATTGAAATCCAAGGATCCAGATCCTTCCCTGACCCTGTATGAAAGGTCTGAAGGCGGATATGGGATATACTTGGTCAAGAAGTTCATGGATACTGTATCTTATTCATATGAAAACGGCAAGAATGTATTGACAATAACGAAAAAGTTACAGTAAGCCTAATATTGTTTCAAAGTTATTCCCTTGCCCGATCATGAATATAACGAAGTTATCTAAAGGGGACAACCTGCTGATTTCTGTGGAAGGAAGATTAGATACAATCACCCATCTGGATTTTGAAAAAGAATTAGATGCGATATTGTCCGGGGGAGATATGAACGGTATTGCAGCATTAACCCTTGACTTTTCTAATCTTGAGTACATCTCCAGTGCAGGTCTCAGATCTCTGCTGAAGCTTCAAAAGGATCTGAACAGCAGGAACATCTCATTTGCGATTTCAAATCCAAATGACCTTGTTACTGATGTTTTGAGTATAACTGGAATCGATCAGTTGATTAAGGTGGATACGTAATATGGAATTCATAAATATGCGGGTTTTATCCAATCCGCATTCTATCCCTGTTGCTCAGGCAGCAATATCTAATATAGCTGAATTGTGCGGGATCTCTAGAAAAGATATCAGTAAGCTGGAGATTGCACTCGAAGAAGCTATGTCAAATATCATAACTTTTGGTTTTCCCGATAAAAAGGACTCATATTTTAACGTCTCTGTGGATATTTCTGAAATGGATTTCAAAATCATCATTCATGATCAGGGAAAACCCTATGACTTTGAAAATGTCGATGATGACGTATCATCTTCGGCAGGAATCAAACTCATGAGGGGTCTGACAGATGGACTTGTATTCAAGAATCTTGGTGAAAGGGGCAGGGAACAGCATTTAATCAAGCACTTGACTGCACTGCCAGAATATACTAGAAGACCACCTGAGGAAGAGGTCTGTGATCTGGAGAATCTGGAGTTTGATATCCATCCTCTTCGGAAGAGCGAAGCCATAGAGGTATCGCAGTGTGTTTATGATGAATTTGGATACACATATCCTTCGGAACTCGTTTACTATCCAGAACAGTATTATGATGCATGTCAGAAAAATGATTATTTTTCATTGGTTGCTACTGCTCCCAATGGTGAGATCGCCGGACATCTGGCATTGATGTTTTCTCCACACTTTCCCGGCATTGCGGAAATGGGTATCGGGGTGGTGAAAAAGAAATTTAGAAATTATTCTCTGATGAGTAGACTCACCAATGAAATTATCAAAATTGCGGAAAATGATTTTAAACTCAATGCATTGACTGCGCAACCTGTTGTGTATCATCCATATACACAGAAAATATGCAATAAAACAAACTTCATCGCCTGCGGTTTTGTTCTGCATTATGTCAATTATAACATGGCAAATACTTTTGATGATGTGGGCGACGGAGTCAACGTGGCCGTAGCTTTTCGCATATTTAATAATAAACTGAATGATATTTATGTGCCGGAGGAAGCAAAGGAAATGGTCTCGACGATCATATCCCTTTCAGGCCTAGAACGAAAGCTCTTAGACGGCATGGTTCCCGCAGAAGGTTCGCTGAGTGAAGTTATTACCGATATCAACCAGAGGCTGAAGATCGGGAAAGTATTCATTGAACATGCCGGAAGCGATATACATTCTGCCTTGAAAACTTCACTCTTAGCAACCAAACGAGAAAAATGTGCTGTCGTAGAGCTGTTCATAAATTTATCAGACGCCTGTGCACCCTTTGCATATGAAGCGGCTAAAGACTTTGATTATTTTTGTACAGGACTTCTCCCATGCTCTCAAAACGGAGATTATCTGACGATGCAGTGCCTATTAGGTGGAATTGTTGATTATGACACTCTTCGCACCATTGAGCCGTTTACAACATTACTTCAGCATATACGCGGATTAGATCCCAATGAAGGTTGATATCTATGGAATATTTTATTAGAAATCTCAGTGACCCGGATGTTTTGGTACCTGGTAAAAATCTTTCAGCTCTCCAGGACCTTTGGGCATCCAGCGACCCTTATGAATATGATGATGAACTGTTTGTCAAAGCCGTTAAACAGTGTCTTTCATGGCACATTGAAAAGAATGACTTTTACAAAGATTGGATGCAAAAAAATAATTTCTCAGTTGACAGCTTGAACGATATCAGCGATATCGCCAAGATTCCCTTCCTCCATGCTAACTTTTACAAGACGCATGTTATTAAAACTGTAAAAGACGAGGATATTGCTATTACACTAACATCCTCTGGAACCACTGGTCAAAAAAGCCAAATGTTCTTTGATAATTGGACTATTTTTGCCTCAGACAAATCAGCGGATATGGAATCTTACAAACTGGGAATGATTACAGACGAACCGACTAACTTTTTGCTGTACTCATATGAGCCGGCGGAAGGTGTGAATGTCGGAACTCTGAGAACTAGGCAGATGATGCGCAGATATGCAAAAGAAAATGAATTGGTGTATGCCCTGAAGTATACTGGAAAAGGACATGAATTCGACCTTTTCGGTTGTATAGATGCGCTGCTGAGGTTTGAAAAAGAAGGCCTGCCTGTAAGACTTCTTGGATTTCCTGCATTTCTCTATTTTACATTAGAAAAAATGGAAGATATGGGATACCCACCGTTAAAGCTCAATCCAAAATCACTTGTCATGATGGGCGGAGGATGGAAAGGCTTTGTTGATAAACAGTTGAGTCCTCAGGAATTCCGTGCATATATTAAGGAAAGACTGGGTCTTCCCGAATCCTGCTGCCATGAAAGTTATGGTGCTGTAGAACACGGAGTCGCTTACATGGACTGCAACAATCATCATTTTCATATTCCAGCGTACAGCCGTGTTTTGATCAGAGATGTCAGAACTCTTGAAGTTCTTCCTTATGGAAAACCTGGATTTCTCAACGTTATCAGTCCGATAAACACTGGTGTGCCGGTAGTCAGCCTCCTGCTTGGGGACTTGGCTGTTCTGCACGAAGGAAAGAGTTGCGGGTGTGGGATAAACGCCCTGTGGTTTGAAATTCTGGGAAGAGCAGGAACGACTAAAAACCGCAGCTGTGCAATAGCCGCAGCAGAGCTCTTAAGGAAGTGATTGGATGAAACATATATGGAGAGGTTCATTAATTGATGATGGAGAATTATTAGACAATCTTCGTAGACTTCCTGATGAGATCAACGACACACTTCAGGAATCTTTGAAAACTGAAGATGTTCTTGATGCATGTGAAAAGCTGTCTGCAGTGATGCTGGAATATAAAGATGAAAAAATGAAAGCCGCTCTGGCAGAGGACGAATGTGAAAATCCCAAAGAATTTCTGGCTGAGCTGGCTGATAACATCTCCCGGAAATCGCTGACAACCAAACTTTGTGCAGAGCTTGGCACCGACAGGCCTTTTGAAATCAAAAGGATAAATTACAGGACTCAGAATTTTGAAGCCTGGAGTCCAATGGGCGTTCTAGTTCACATTACCGCTGGAAATTCAATAGTCGTTGCACCAATGGCTGCCGTGGAAGGTCTTCTGACTGGAAACATAAATATCATCAAAGTAGCCAGCAACACAGGTTCATTTGCAGCATGGTTCTTTTCAGAATTAAGCAAGTACTCCAACATTTCAAAGTTCATCTATATGCTCAGAGTATCTTCAAAACGCAAGGATATCATTTCAGAGATAATTGCTAATGCTGATTGTGTGAGCGTATGGGGAGGAGAAGATGCAGTCTCTGCAATCAGAGAAATGACCCCCAAGGGAATTCCAATTGTTACATGGGGCCACAAAATAAGTTTCGCATATATCACACCAGACTCTATGGATTCAGCCATAAGCGGACTGGTGCACAGTGTATGTCGCAATGAGCAGCAATCCTGCTCCAGCCCTCAATGTGTTCTGATTGATACAGATAATACCGCTGATGTTGATAAATTTGCTAAGATGTTCAGCGAAGCGCTGAATTCCTGCGGCATACCTCAGAAAACACCAGATCTTGCACAGTGTGCAGAGATAACCACTGTTACAGAACTTCACAAGTCTGATATTTATTTCAACGGTGGAGATATCATCGAGGCAGATGATCATACATACAGGCTGTTGATTTGTTACACGCCTAAGTTCATGCCGTCTCCGCTTTTCCGTACAGTCTGGATTTCACCCATGCCTCACAATGAGGTGATAAAACGCCTCAGGGGCATGAGGCAATATCTGCAGACTGCAGGACTCGCCTGTAACATTAATGATTTGGCTATTCTTACAGATCTTCTGTATCGGGCGGGAGTCACACGTGTAACTCCAGTGGGATCTATGAGTGTGAGTTATACTGGAGAACCGCATGACGGTGTCTTTGCTATGCCGAGATTCTTGAAAAGAGTCTCTATGCGTACTGAGCTGCCGTTGACTGGAATCCTGAACCTTTCCGAGCTAAGGGAACCAGAAGAGATGCATTTTAATGGGAAGATCCAAGGCAAGGCGGATTATCCACCAGTGCCGGAAAATGGTACCAGAATTCTTATGAAAAGTGGCGGAACCACCGGAGAGCCTGTATACTGCAGTTACACACAAAATGATTTTGACAAATATATTATAGAACCATCTATCGAAGCTCTTCTGTCTCGTGGTCTCGATCCTGAGAAAGATGTTTTGGCAGATGTCCTGAAATGCGGAAACCTCTATGGAGGGCTGAATTGTTTCATTTCCGTATTTGATAAAATGAATGCACCACATCTGAGTATAAGCGGTTTAGACAATTTCGGCATGGTTGCAGACTTCATGATTAAGGGAAAAGCTACTGCCATTCTTGGAGCACCAAGTTATATTCTCAGATTGTTTGAAGAAAATGCTGATAAGTTTAAAAAGTACGGGAGAATTAAAAAGATATTCTTTGCTGGAGAACATATGTCTGATGGCCAGAAAGAATATCTGAAAAGCTTTGGCCTTGAGACGCTAGTGCCTGTACTCTATGGAGCAAATGAAACAGGCAGCATGGGTATATCATGTGACTACTGCCCATCTGGAGTTTATCATGTCTGCTCCGACATTCAGCATCTTGAGATTCTTAAGATGGATGAAGACAAGCCTGTTGATGAAGGAGAAGTCGGTAGACTCATATTTACTGGGTTCAAAAGAGAAAACGGCCATACTGAAAGGTATGAAATAGGAGATACAGGCCGCTGGGTTGAAGGACCATGCCAATGCGGCAGAAAACAACCCAGGTTTGAACTTCTTGGCAGATATGGGGATGTAATCCGCATGGGAGGAACTTTCTTCAACTACCAAAAAATAGGAAAGATTCTCTCAGATGATCTAAAGTACAGCGGCAGACTTCAGCTTATTCTGGAGAGGGCAGGTCTCAATGAAAAAATGATTTTCTGTATGGAAAACATTTCAATATCTTCAGAAGAGCTTACAAAAGTCTTGTTAAACAGCGGATATGATTCGTTTATGAAAACTGTGCCGACAGGCTTGGTGGAGATTGAGGCTAGAATACTTTCACCAGATGAATTTATTATCAACAATGTAAGTATCAAGCTCAAATCCATTATCGACAGGCGTTGATTTCATGCTGGAACGCAACCCCTATCTGGTTAACAAAGCATTCCGCACATATCTTGTAGCCACCGTACTGGCCTCAATGGCCCTATCCCTTGGGGTTGTAATAGATGGAGTCATAGTCGGAAATCTTCTGGGTCCGAACTCCCTTTCAGCTATCAACTTAACTTCGCCGCTTATCCAGCTGTTGAGTGCCATCACCGTTCTGATCAATGTCGGAGGTGCGACACTAGCTGCAATATTCATTGGCCGCGGAAAGACTGAAGACGCTTCAAGGATTTTTACAACATCTGTTGTAATTAACCTAATTGTAGGGGTAGTCATAACAGTTCTTGGAACAGTGTTTATTGATGAGATCGTCTCTGTACTCTGTTCCGATGCATCCTTGGCTCCGCTGGTAAAAGATTACGCATCAGTGGTATTGATCAGCAGTCTACTTTACATGTTGCTGCCAGGAATATGTGTTTTTGTAAGGACAGACAGCAATCCGAAGCTGGCTACTGCCGCTTTAGTAATTGCAAACATCGTGAATCTAGGTCTGGATATAGTCTTCATAGAATTTATGAATCTGGGAGTGGGAAGCTCTGCGCTTGCTACTTCTTTGGGTTATCTGGTGGGAGTCTGTATCCTTCTCATTCACGTCACAAAAAAAGAAAGGGTATTCAGATTCAAATTTTCTGGGATCAAATATGCTGGATCAATATTTGCAATGGGAGCCCCTGTGGCTCTTGCGTCTGCCCTTATGACAGTCCGTCTTTTTGGAATGAACTCTATCGTTCTTCAGTATTTAGGTGCTGATGGGGTAAGTGTCATGGCAGTTTGTCTGAACTTGATGATGATTGCATCAATGTTTATCGGCGGAACTGCTCAGACTATGCAGCCTATCGGAGGAGTCCTGCAGGGTTCTGAGGATTACAGAGGTATGAATCTGGTTATCAAAGCCGCTACCAAAATTCTCATAATCTGCCTAGCTGTTCTTGTCTCGCTCATATTCCTGTTTCCAGGAGCATTCGCATCATTCTTTGGATTAACTGATCCAGAGCTTGTGAACTTTGCAGAACCGGCATTAAGAATATTCTCCCTCTGCCTGCCGCTGTATGGTATCAATTATATGCTTATGATAATCTATCAGATACAGGGCCACAAGAAACTAGCATCAGCAGTCTCTTCTGCCCAAGCTCTGATGGTCGTAGTGGTGGCACTTATTCTTGTCCCTATGAACAACGATCTTATCTGGGCTTCATTCGCAATTGGAGAATTAATCGTGCTGGCTGGAACTTCAGTAGCCGCTTATGTAATTCATAAAAAGCGCGGTCTCACTACGCTCACTTTGCAGAAAACCGCTCCAGAAGGTGCTTTCATATTCGATGTTTCCATGAAAGGGGACGGAAGCGATATGAAATCAATGATGGATGAACTGCACTCATACCTTGTTTTCAGCGGCCTTTCTGCCTCCGTGATGAATCGTATTGAACTTTGCTGCGAAGAGTTAACATTGAATGTTATCGAGCATGGATTAAACGAATCGAAAAATCATTATCTGGATATAAACATTAAAGAGGCTGAGGACAACATCGTAATTACAATCAAAGATGATGGTCCAGTATTTGATCCAATTAAGTATGATGGTGATGGAAAAGGTCTTCTTCTAGTCAAAGGAATCTGTTCTTCGATCAGCTACTCCCGCGCAATGGATCAAAACCTAGTTACTGTTAAAGTCCTTAGATCTTAATCCAAGATATGAGCACCATCTCATATCTTTTATTATTTTTATTTCCTGTATGTTTATGATTTGCTTATAACTACTACTCTAATCGATCTTGGATGCAATCTTCAATGCGAGAGGAAACAGACTTAGAAAAATCACACGTCCGAACGAAAAGGGTGGAGACTTCCGCTCTCCGCCCTTTATACACCTCACATCATTCAGAACATATTGGGTCGTGGTCTGTTGAACCAAACCATTATCACTAACATAATATAAATACATTTGGATGGGCTGATTTTTGCGTTTATTGAGCTCTGATCGGGGATTGGGAGGAGTATATGATTGGACGCATATGATGCAACATTGATTTCTAGCAAGACAATAATTCTGAAAACTTAGGCATATTCTATTCCCCCCACAAGTTTCATCCAAAACTAAAAAAAGAATATCTGAAGATCAAGTTCTCAGTGATGATGTATACCCGCCTTAGCAGACAGTATTCAAAAAGAAACACTCTGCATTATATCGATCTGCGTTTAGGAGAACCTACTGATATGTTGAATAAAATAATTGCAGACTGCAGAATGAATGCGCCCTGCAAGTCAGTAGATATTCATTAATGTCATTGATTTTTCAAAAATTCTATTTTTCAATGTTAGATATGACTTCCTCCAAATCAACTTTGTCGACATTTCTTTCATATCCTTCAATATCAAAATTTCCCTCTTCATTGACGCAAACATTCTTCTGGAGTCTGAACGATGCAATCGCAGCTATCAGCTCTTTGCTACTGATTTCGTTCCATCCAGCTTTGTATGTAATCTTTCCGAATGGTATTGAGCTGATGATCCGTTGCACCCAGCAGGGATGTGCGTAAAACCCTTCTTTATCGGCAGGCATTTCTGACAGCTTATTGTCATTCCAGTTTTCATACTCTTCTCCGTTTGCTATTGACTTCAGTTTTGATATGTATTTTCCAATACCCTCATCTGTGAGTTCATAGCAATTGTAGTACTCAGGTCTGCCATGCATATTGAGTATAATATTCACTTTGTCTGGATATATGTATGATTGAAAGTCGTACTTTGATACCATCAGGCAGTCTCCTCAGTTTCCAGAAATCAGTCTCATACGTTTTAATGCTGTCAACTTCTACATGTAGATGTCACTTATTTGATTTTTCTTGTAATTTTAAGGTTTGAGGACAATCTAGTTTAAGATTGTCCAGATCTGTTTAGATGGACTCATGAAGTTCTTGGGCAGCTTCATTAGCTTCTTCGAGTTCTTTCCATTCATCCATCGTTTTTATGGTGTTTTCTTCCATCACGATCTTTCCGTCACATATAACCGTCTTGACATTGAGGCCGTATGATGAGTAAACAATGTTAGAAACCAGCGTCTCTGGAAATATGGGACGCAGGTTGGGAGATTTTCCATCCAGAATAATGATATCTGCTTTCTTGCCAGCTTCTATCGATCCTATCTCAGAATCCATTCTCAAAGCCTTAGCCGCATTGATCGTGGTAAAATCAAGAACTTGTTGAGCAGGAAGGACTGTAGGGTCCCATCTGGAAGATTTCTGCAGCAGCGACACGAATTTCATCTCTCCAAACAGATCAAGAGAATTGTTTGTAGTAGAGCCATCAGTACCAAGAGATATAGTCATACCAGCATCAATCATCTCGGGTATGGGTGCAACTCCGCCGGTAGCGAGTTTCATATTAGAAACTGGACAGGATGATACTTTTACACCTGCTGCTGCCATAGCTCTTACTTCGTTCATAGTCAGCCATGCAGAGTGGGCCGCTACACAATGATCGTTAAAGAATCCAATATTCGCTAGGTAGTCGCCTGGTCTGAAACCTTCTTTCTTCTTGCAGTCTGACACTTCCTTTCTAGTTTCTGATAAGTGAAATGTCAGAGTTAGATCTTCTTCTAATGCGAACTCCTTAGCTCTCATGAATGTTTCAGTTGAGCATACATAAACTCCCTGCAGGCCAACTGCTGGATATATTCTGTCGTGGTTCTTGAATTCATTGTAGAACCTTTTGCAGTTGTCAAGCGGGTCTCCTTTCTGAGTCGTGAACTGCTGATCCAACACAGCCCATCCTAGAACCCCTCTTATACCTGATCTCTCAACAGCCTTAGCAATTATGTCTTCAGAATAATACAGGTCTAAAAATGTAGTAGTGCCTGAGTGGATCATTTCGATACAGCCCTGAGCAGCTCCAGCTTCCAAATCCCTGGGTGTCCTTATGTCATCCAAATGAAAAACTTTATCCAGAAAAGCCGGGAAAGTTACATCATCCACCAGGCCTTTCAAAGAAGTCATGGAAACATGAGTATGAGTGTTAATCAAACCAGGGAGAATTATGTCGCCTGCTGCGTCAATAATCTTGTCAACTGATTCATCACATCTGCCGATAGAAACAATCCGGTCGTTTTCAATAAGGATGTCTCCATCGATAATTTCCCTGTTACAATTCTGAGTCACTATTTTTCCATTTTTAATGAGTGTGCGCATAATAACAACGATTGATTGAATTCAACAAGATATATACTCTGCGGGTAACCAAATTCTATATGCTAGCATGTAATAGGGTATTTTATGCAAATCTCTTTACTTTCTTGAAAAGCAGCTCCGTTTTTACACGGCTGAGTAAGTTGGTTGATATGTACTCAGAATATTTCAGGAAAAGAATGATGACTGCACATTAAATCCTGCGGAATGCATCAATGAGCTTAAAGTCCGAGATCATGCCAGAATTACAGACTACCAGATTAACGTTCTTAGGAACGGGCGGAGGCCGCTTTGCTACAATGTACCAAGCCAGGGCAACCGGCGGCATCTATCTGGCAGATACTCTTCGGCTGCACATCGATCCCGGTCCTTCAGCCTTGTACAATATGAAACGTCTTTCAATTGATCCCATAAAAACAGACGGCATACTGCTTTCACACTGTCATCCAGATCATTATTCTGATGCAGAAATTCTAACAGAGGGAATGAGCCACGGCGGAATAGTTAAACGAGGTGCGCTTATAGGAAGCAAAAGTGTCATACTGGGTGAAGGTGAATTTGACTCTCCGATTTCTAATTATCACCGCTCGATCTGCGCCAGAGTATCAGCAGTCTCTGCCGGCGACCGTTTCCGCATTGGTAATATGGTAATTGATGCTACGCCAACACAGCATTCAGATCCTTATGGCGTAGGATTTAGGATTCATACACGCAACGGCATAATCTCTTACGTCAGCGACAGTGAGATAACTGACAAGGTGATCGCAGCTCATCGGGGAGCACGCGTTCTCATTCTTAATTTGACAAGACCTTTGTGTGCGAAAGTTCCTTTCCATTTGTGCACGGAAGAAGCAGCAGTCTTTGCTAGAGAAATCGTTCCCGAGATGGTTATCCTAACGCATCTTGGAATGAAACTTCTGCGTGAGGGAGTGGATAAGCAGGTCAAGTATATTAAAGAAAATTCTGGGACAAGGGTACTGGCTGGAGAAGACCTTATGAAAATCTCCATAGGCAAGGACATCACTGTCAAACGCTTCCAAGATCCTACTAATCATTATACCTCTTATCCTAAATATGATTGAATATGCATTCTCTAAATGGATAAATGAAACGTGCAAATTTTTTACACTATTGTTTTTCAATACTACAAATTTGGGAAAATGTTAAAAATCCCAACTACGGTGAAACATTGATGATAATCTGCCAGATAGCCGGTTTTTTAGGCAGCGGAAAAACAACTCTGCTGATCAGATTAGGTACAGCACTTAGTGCTAAAGGGAAACGCGTAGCTATTATTGTTAATGAAGTGGGCGAAGTAGGCGTTGACGGCTCAGTGATTGATTCCAGCGGGCTGAAGTCCGTTGAACTTGCAGAAGGTTGCATCTGCTGCTCGTTATCAGGCAGTCTGCAGCATACTCTGAAACAAATTAAAAATGATTACGATCCAGACTTGATTATAATCGAACCTACGGGAATAGCCTTTCCAACCAAGATAGTGCAGCTGGTAAGGACGGCCATGGTCGGTGAAGAGAAGATGATTACCATCTCTCTGATCGATGCTTTCCGGGCCGTTAATCTGTTTAAGGAAGCAGAGCTGTTTGTAAGCAGGCAGATTGCAGGTGCTGATATCGTAGCAGTGAATAAGATCGATGCAGTCGATGAAGATACGATCAAAGAAACAGAAAAAATCGTTAAAAAAGTAAACAGGGAAGCCCAGATCGTATTCATTTCTGCTAAAAATGGGGATGGAGTAGACAATCTGATTAAACTCTTGGAGGCGGCATGATGGAAAACTCCAAAGAAGCAGCTGATGCCGGCTCATTTGGTACGGAAGCTCACTTTCACGGCAGTGTTTCTAAAAAAGAATTGGTGGAGGCCGCCAGAGCTGCAGTAATTTCTACTGCCGATGAAATAGTCAGAAAAAGAGGCATTCTGCTCGGACACGTCAAACTTTTCATCTCTGCCAACGGTACTCTCAAACTCAATATGGTCGATCCTACAATGGGTATTGATATGGATGATAAACTAAACGATCCAGTCGTTGATGGTGAAATAAAATACATGGCTGCAGCCATGGGTGTTTCAGATGATGAATTGGAAAACATTATGATGAATAGCTTGAAAATCATTGACAAAGCAGTCAAATTAAATTTTAAGAAACATGAGCATAACCACGCTCATAACGTAACCTTTGATGGTGTATGATATGTATGGAGTTTCAATAGATGTAGGAACCAGCGGTATGAGAATGCACGCTGTGGATTTGGACAGCAAGAAAATACATTCTACGGCAATAACAGTCCGTCACCCCGTGCCTGGTGCAAATGTTGTTGATCATCTTACTTTCTGTATCGAAGTCGATCAGAATTTAGCAAACAGACTTTTGATCGACACAGCAAACCGCCTGATGCAGGAACTTGATATCGACCTCAACAAAGTCGAAAGGGTAGCTGTCTGCGGAAATCCAATTCAGCTTTCTATGTTTCAGAATATGGAAGTCAGAGATCTTGCATATGTCGGAGAGAACACGCTCAAATCAAAAGGTGTAGAACCTCAGAAAAGAGATGCGAAGGTCATACCTGCTGTTGACTTGGGCTTGAATCTGCGTGAAGGTGTTCCAGTATACATTCCTCCTGCCATCAGGCATGAAATCGGAGCAGATGCTCTTGCCATGATGTATAAGACCGGGCTTCTGGAACGTGAAGACAATGTCCTAGTTACTGACTATGGTACAAATGCAGAAATGGCTCTGAAGGTTGGAGATGAAATTCTCACAGGTTCCGCTGCCGCTGGTCCTGCCATAGAAGGGCAGCAGATTAAGTCCGGTATGCTTGCTTCTCCAGGTGCCATTTCCGATGTTGAGTCTGAATTCTACTGGAAATGCAAAGTTCTTGGAGATGACATGCTTGTAGGAGAAGGAGACTCTATCGAAATCAATACCGGAACCGTAATTGAAGAAGGTCCTATGCATGGCATGGCAAAAGGAATTACAGGAACTGGTGTGATCGCTGCTATCGCCACTGCTCTTGAAAACGGAGAGATTGTAAAATCCAAGATCACCACGACTGACGGCTGCCTGCACCTTCAGGACGGGGTCATCATCACACAGGATGATTTCTTAGAGGCTGCCAAGACATTCGGTGCCATGAGAGCCGGACATTTCACTCTGCTTGAGACTGCTGGAATTAAATTTGATGAGCTTGACACAATGTTCATGAGCGGGGCATCCGGTACATATGTGGATGCTTTGAAGGCTCAGAGAGTCGGTCTGCTTCCGCCCTCAGTTGATACAATATATCAGTTCGGCAACACTTCTCTCTCTATGGCTACAGATATTGTCAAAGATCCAGAAATGGTTGATAAACTGCAGTCTCTCGCAAATTCGATCAGAGCCAATCATATTATGTTTGCTACCGACAAGATCTTTGAGTCTGTGTTCATTCAAGAACTGGCTTACTGGCAGGAAGGTATGCCGATAGAGACATACAACATGATGCTGGAGCTGTCAGACATTCAGCCCCTGCCGACTACAATCAAACCGGCTGAAGTCATTAAAGTCGTGCAGAGAGATATTCCCGATCTGGGAGATAAGGGACTTAAAGTTCTTCGTGAAATTGGTATCGGTTTAAAGAGATCATTCAGCGGATGCACAGGCTGTCAGAAGTGCGTTAAAGAATGTCCAGAAGATGCAATTTCTGTAAATGATGCTGCAGAAGGCTATGAAATTCAGGTACTTTCAGACCGCTGCAATGGAACTGCCTGTCTGAGATGTGAGCGCGCCTGCCCTCAGAAATGCTTCCAGATCAAAGATCTGCAGAGAAGTTCAGTTAGTGCTGAATAAGCCTAACCAAACCTCTTTATTTTAATTTTTTAAATAAAAATTATGCAAAATGGAGGAATTATACACGCAGGAGTTTACTACACCGCCTAATCACAAAGGATTTTCGGCCAAAAAACTATTTGATGAAAATGGAAAAATCAAATGGGGAGCAATCGCCTATATCGATAAGGACGGTGGCGGGCCGGAGGGAAACCATACACACAAAGAGAATCATATTTTTATTGTTGTTGACGGAGAGGCAAAGATCATACTTGGGGAGCAGACGTTTATCGTCAGAAAAAATGAATCTTTTTTTGTAAACGGTATGATACCTCATTCCATATGGAATAATACCGATCAAACGACTGTCGTGATTAAAATTTCTACTGAAAGTGAAGCGGAGTGAACCTATTGGAACAACAAGAAAAACAAACCGTGATTGTTACCGAAGGAGTTCCGGTATGGGGCTTGCTATTGCGAGAAAATTGAAGTCTATGGGAATGAATGTGGTCGTATTTGATATTCAAAATCCGCCTGATGGTTTTGAGTTTTATTGTGTAGATATTCGGGATGATACACAGATAAAAGAGGCATTGTTGCAAATTTCCAATGTATATATTCTCGTAAATAATGCCAAGGTGTATTTTGAAAAGTATTTGGAAGATACAACGAACGACGATATAGACAAGATGGTTGATATTAATAAGATGTATTCTTTCAAAATCAGGCTATTTTTCTTTAATGTGAGAATCTCATCCTCATTAGCATATATACATTTAATCATGCCAATCCGTAATATTTACAAGTGTAGATTAAAGACGCACAAATGCCATGAAAAATAAACCAGCCAGTGTTTCTTTGAATCCACACTGTGTAATTTAATGGTGAGCAAATGAAAAATAAGGTCAAGTTAATACTAGCTTCAGCTGTATTTGTTGCAGCTTTGATGCTACTCGTTCCATTGTCTCAAACAGACATGTCTGGGGGGGGGGGGGAATCTGAAAACAACGTTTCAGACTCAGTTGTTTTGAGCGATGATGACTCTAAAATAATTTACGTGAACGGTTCTTATCAAGATTCGGATTCGAATGATACTAATGAGAAATCATATAAAACAATACAAGAAGCTATTGACGCAGCATCTTCTGGAGATATGATATCTATTGCTGCTGGTACATATACTGAAAATCTTACAATAAATAAGAAAATTATACTCTCAGGAGTTGCTGAAAGTTCTGACGGCTATTCAACACAAATAATCGGAAAGATCTCTGTGATGGTGGTTGATGCAGTAACTCTTGAAAATTTAAATCTAAGGTATACAAGTACGACCAATGATTTTCAGGCCGTAGTCGAACTCAATGCTGCTGGAAACCTGACAATTCAAAATGTAATTATAACTCCTGACATACAGAGTAATGAAGATTATTGTTCTGGTGTACTAATATCTGAAAATAATCAGAATGCAAAATTAACAATCAATAATGCAACGATTCATGCAGATAAAGATGGTGGACGCGGCGTAGCAATAAGATCGCTTGGATCCACAACGAATATTTTTGATTCCACAATAACTGCAAATGGCGGGAAGTATGGATCTGCAATTCATATGAATACTCAGGATTCTGCCAATCCAGCTACATTAAATATCTCAAATTCAACGATTACTGCTCAAAAATATTATGGTATTTATCTACATATGGGAACTTTCACTATAAATATAGACAACTCAAAAGTCTCTGGATTTGCAGCATTGTATCTTAAACCAGATTGTGTAAATTCTACTGTGAATATCTCCAAATCTGAGCTTACCGGGATCATGCAATATGGTGGATATAGTAACAATTTTGGAACGATAGTATTTGAAGGACATAACAACACCATTAATATTAGTGATAACTCCATTGTAACTAACAAGTATATTACAGGCGGAGAGTGCTGTGAGTATCTAGTATTATACAGTTCCAATGGAGCAAATGATAATTCAGTTATTGCAGATTCTACTGTAAAATTTACAAATGTTAATGTTGAAAAATCTCCTATTTGGATAAGCTACAATAGCAATTCGAATAATATCTCCGTCAATGGTGCCCAGTTTTTATATGCTGATAATGGGTCCCTAAAATCTGCTCCAATTATCTTGAAAGATAAATCCGGACAGGTTAAAAATGCAGTATCAACGTTCACCTATACTCTGTATTTGTTAGATAATGACGACATCATCGAAATCGCTGCAAACACAGAATATGAGTCTCTAGTTGTTCCAGGCATTAAAATATCCTTTTCAATTATTGGTAACAATTCAACAATTAAGGGTCTTTCATTATCTGTTGCACAAAATAATACTGTAAATATTTCTATTTCCAAAGTTAATTTCATAGAAAAAGGTCTCGCCATATCTGGAGCAAACAATGTAACAATCACAGGTTGTAAATTCACAGACATTACCGAATCAGTAGTTGATGGTGATTCCACTCAAGTCAATGCAATCTATCTAGAGAATTGCACTGGAGATGTAATGATTGGCGGTGAAATGGAAGACGATAAGAATGCTATTGAAAATGTATCCTCATCAGATTCCAACCCATCGCCGCAGTATGGACGTGGAATTTTCATAAGCTATGGAGGTTCTGGTAAATCCTTGACCATTCAAAATAATTCCATTTCAGGCACAGCATACAATGCTCTGCAGCTTTCAAACATTGAGTTTACAGAAATTACTATTTCAAACAATAAAATAAACAATTGGGATTCTGATAATGATGGTGTTGAAGACAAACCTGGTAGTTCTGACTTTTCCAAAGGACGTGCAATAAGGCTTAATGTCAATGAAGGCAACTCCACAAAACTTACTATTTCTGATAATAAATTTACAAAAACATATAATGCCGAAACATTGTATGATGACTATAACATCATAAAAATCTCTGATGCAGATGCAGAATTCACAAACAACATTTTAGTCTTATCAGGATTGAATGATACAAAGAATAATCCAGACTTATTTATGACTGGTACAAATAATGAAGATAAATATATTGCAATCTTCAATCCAACTGATGGATACTTCAAAGACTCATCAGAAACGAATGAGTTACTTTACTCAATCGTTGCTGAGAATGGTATAGTTGATGAACCGACATCTCCTTCAAGATTGGGATCATACTCATTCGCAGGATGGTATACTGATGAATCCCTCACTGATAAATGGGACTTTGATACCACGATAAATGGAGACATGACTCTCTACGCTAAATGGACATACATAGGGGGAAGCGGAGGATACCCCGTCAATCCACCTGTAACTCCTGATACACCGGAAGAACCTATCATACCTGACAGCAGCGGAAACGCAGAAATTAAGGTAGATGACAAGAAAGCAGATGAATTAGTTCATGAAACAGTCGCATCAGGCTCAAACACGCTTAGCATAGTTGATAAAGACAATGTAGAAGGAACAGTAACATCTGTATCAATATCTGTTTCAGATTTAGAAACAATTTCAAAGAAGATTGAAAACAATAACAACATTGATTCAATTTCAATAGCAACTTCAGAAGGAGAAGTAATTATTGAAAAAGAAGTTCTTGCAGAAATATTAGAAAATAATTCAGAAGCAGACACGTTGATCATTGAAGTAAACAATGCAGAGAACAAATTAACAGAAGAACAAAAGAAAGTCGTAGGAGACAACCCTGTATATGACATCAATCTCCGCTTAGGAGACAAGTATGTTACAAGCTTCAACGGTAAATCAATTACTGTATCAATACCTTATGAACTCAAAGAGGGAGAAGATCAAAACAACTTGATTGTTTATTATCTCAAAGATGACGGTTCAATCGAAAAAATGAACTGTTCATATAAAGACAATCAGGTATCGTTTGAAACAAATCACCTTTCAAAGTTCATAATCGTCTATGAAGCTCAGGAACCAATAGTTCCAGACAACCCTGATGACAAGAATGATGACAATAACAGCGACAATACTGTTTATTACATAATCGCAGCAGTAATAATTATTCTCATCATCATCGCTTTAGCATATTACTTCATGAAGAAGAAGTGATGATAAGTGTAAAACCAAACTAACTTACTGAACGCGAAAGCGTCAGTAAACTTCTTTCTTATTTTATTTTTGAAAATTTTTCTTAATATAGACTCAATTCAAAATGTGTTAAAAACTAGACTCATAGTTTTACTTCCAAAATAAGTAAAACATCAATTCTTCATTTTTTCCTGACACTCGCTGCATTTTTTGTCGTGAATGGAAATAATGCCGCCGCATTTTGAGCAAGTATAATTTTCTTTCTGCTGTTCCATGAATTCTTTTAAATTATGTTTATGTACAAACTCGCTATTTTCAATCAGGCTTGCTTGATATCTTGTGTTATAACTTTTTTCGAGATATTTTATTTGTTTACAAGGAAAATCTAAACACTCATAGCAGTAATCTAACCCTTTGGATTGAACACAGTCTTTAATCTTGCATTTACGGCAGTGTTCCGGTTTTTCAGCATCGCTATTCAAACAACCATTGCAGGGCTTTTTGTGATAGCAGTGCTTATAGCAGACTTTGCAATTCATTCCGCATGGAGCGAACATGATCTCCTCAATGCTTTCCGGCATCTTCATTGATTGTTTCTCCGTGCTGCATCAGTAGTAGAGATCATAGTTCTTAGGATTGAATTTAGGTACATCTTTGTAAACCGAAAGACATTGATCCACGAATTTCCCCTCTTCGTCAGGAAGAGCGCTGAGGTCGGTAATTATCTTTCTCAGCATATCCTGTTCATGTTTAGACAATTTCAGTCTTCCGAATTTACTTTCATCTTCAATCAATTTAGCAGCAGTCATCGCAGCAGCCTTAGCTCTCATGTATATGTCGCTGCCATATTCTACAATGGCCTGCCCAATCTTGTATGCATTATCATATGCTAAGATGAAAGCTTCTGGGCTTCTGTATCTGTCCGTTGCCATATACAGATCACGGAGAAGACGATCTTGTTTCAGCTGCTTTGCGGTATTCATGAGCGCAGCTTCATACCCAATATTTCCCAGCCAGCATTGAACAGAAGAGCCGCCGAATTCAGGGTGGTATTCTACAGACTCATTGGACCACAGATCACAGACCTGAGCGATTAAATTGCCCATTAAATCCATGTGAGCACAGTGTGAGTTCTTACCTTCTTGAGATGTGGGCTTACCAGAGATTGCTTTGACAATCGGGCCTTCGTATCCGCAGTCTTTGTCTGGTCCGGTAGCACCGGCTTCCCACGCTACTAAAGTGCGTGTAGCGGCAATAGCTCTAGTTACTGCAGAAAATGTCCTGGGGATTTCTTTATCCATATAGCCGCCTGCCAGGAACATCGCCGTGTTAGCTCCGGCGCAGCATGTGTCTCCGCCGGCTCTGATCCTATTCTTCTTAGCAATGTGAACGATTTGTGGCCAGAGCCATTCCATATCTATTGAACCAAGGTAACCTATACCGAAAAGCCACCCTCTGATATCCTGTCTTAAAAGAGAATAATCTGCAAGTTCCTTTCCGCCTATGGATTCAATTGACAGCAGATCCGCACCATTTTCTGCGGCTACATGGCATGAATCAATGATTTTCTGAGGGTAAGAATGCTTTTGATCCATTTCTTCTCTCAACCCTAGCTCGGCCATCCTCGGGTCTGCAATCGTATGCCTGATAGAAAGCGCGATATCATACTGATCATGATATTTCTGCATCAGTTCTTTCTGGCCGGAGACTATCGGTTTTGCATAATGCTCAACGTCATTAGTCATGTGTGAGATATGCTCATTTTCCAATTGCACTGCTGGAAATCCCAGAGTTATAGCTCTGTCTAGAACATCTCTCGTGATATAATCAACAAACTCTCTTCTCAGGCTCTCTGGGGTCTTTTCGCTGCCGACGCGGGGAGCAAATTTAATCTCTGGTACAACGACTCCTGCTCCGATAACCTGTCCCAGCCCATATGATACTGGATACTTAGCTTCTCCAAAAACCATATCGTCTGGAGATGTATACTCCATCCGGGTGTAACGCTTCAAAGACATCTCATTCACCCCTCATTTTGCTGTTTTTGGTAATTATGCGGTCCCAGTTGGATCTGATTTTTTTCCAGTCCCATCCTTCTGTTACAATTCTGTTTGCAAGATCTGGACCATCAGCAGCTTTGACGCAGTATATCCCCATCGGAAACGACTCTACATAATCCCTGTTGACTGCACCTCCAGCACACATGAACGGTATTTCCATACCCTTTTCATAAAGTTTTGAAGCAATCTTGGGAAAGGCTGACATGGTTGTGGTCATAAGAGCTGTGCCGGTGACTATGTCGGGCTTCTCTTTTTCTACAGCATTAACGACATCCTGCATCAGTACATCTCTTCCTAGATCTATTATTGAATATCCATTTGATTTCAAAAGTACAGCAGCAATATTCTTGCCGATATCATGAGGATCTCCCTCAGCCACATGCATCACGATTTTACCTTTAGTCTCTCGTTCTTTGGTTAAATGAGACTCGCACATCTTCAGACCGCGATCCATAAGATCAGCGGCCATCATTACATGTGGGAAGTAATATATTCCCCGGCCGTAAAGTTCGCTGACAATCTCCATACCTTTGATCAAGCCCTGTTCGATAACTTCTTCAGGGCTGAAAACTTCCATGGCAGAAGTAACATCCTCCGAGATGTCTTTATAGCGCATGAACACGATATCTTCGCTTACTTTTCTGAGATGGGTTTCTTCAGGAACCAGCCTGTATACAAGTTCTTCTGGATCTTCTTGAGATTCTAAATCCAGATCATATCTTTTAAAAATCCTGTTATAGTTAATATTTTTAAGATCTATCGTGTCAAGTCCCCCGTGCCATCAAGAGTTAGATTTGAGATGGATACATTTCGAAAATTTCAATCTTCGCACGTCCTTGTTAAATCGTGTAGGGGGGGGGGTACTTTCACCTACCCCCAAAATAAGTTTATAAACTAACTATGAGCTTACAAACTTGAGGTATAAAATGACCGGAAACACCATAGAAGAGTTGCCTGGAGTTGGACCTGCAACTGCGGAAAAATTGCGTGACGCCGGCTATAGCGATTTAATGGCTATCGCGGTAGAGTCCCCAAAGGTCCTGGCAGAATTAGTGGAGATCGGAGAAAGCACAGCTACAAAGATCATTGCATCTGCAAAACAGATGGCTGATGTAGGCGGATTTGAAACCGGAGACATCATTCTGGAACGCAGAAAAGGCATAAACCGGCTGAGCTCAGGTTCCAAGGCCTTTGATGAATTGATGGGCGGAGGGCTTGAAAGTCAGTCGATCATCGAATTCTTTGGAGAATTCGGAAGTGGAAAAACACAGATCTGCTTCCAGTTGGCTGTAAATGCTACAAGGCCTGTTGAAGAAGGCGGATTAAACGGAGATGTTTTCATTATAGACACTGAAAACACATTCAGGCCGGAGCGTATCGTTCAGATGGCTGTTGCCCTGGATCTGGATCCAGAAGAGGTCCTGAAAAAGATACATGTGGCGCGCGCGTTCAATTCTCACCATCAAATGCTTTTGGTGGAAAAAGCCAACGAGCTGGCTCATGAGATGAATGTTAAACTGCTGATTGTAGATTCTCTGACAGCACACTTCCGTGCAGAATATGTGGGACGCGGATCACTGGCTGAAAGGCAGCAGAATCTAAACAAGCATATGCACGACCTTCTGAGATTTGCAGACCTCCATAACGCAGTGATTGCAGTAACAAATCAGGTATCTTCAAAGCCGGACGCGTTCTTCGGGGATCCTACAAGGCCAATCGGAGGTCATATTGTAGGCCACGCTGCTACATACCGTTTATATCTTCGTAAGAGCAAAGGCGGAAAACGTATCGCAAGATTGATAGACTCTCCGAACCTCCCCGAAGCGGAGGCAGTTATAACTGTTAGCGAAGAGGGAGTTAGAGACTAAACCAATGGAGCCTCATAGAGGCCTCATTCCTTATTTTTTTGAATTATCGGGAGAACACGACACTTTTCCGGCAGCAGAAGCTGTTGCTCTCTGTAAATCTGAAACTGATGAGTCACACTTAGTCACTTCTGGAGAAGGTTATGCAGTAATTGCATTCAGGCCTGAATTTTTAAACAATATTTGTGAAAGAGTGGCATTGACTAGGCGCATCGGCAGGTATCTTGGATCATGCCGCTTGGAAGATGCAGAAGAATTCGCATCAATGCTGGAGATTCCCGAAGGAACTTTTGCCGTGAGGGCTAAAAAATTCGGGCAGTCTATGTGTGAAGTCAATGCTGCAGCTTTAAGTGCAGCTATCGGCGCAAGCATGAAAAAAGGCTGTAAAGTAGATCTAAAAAATCCTGATGTAGAGTTGAGGGTGCTGCTGTCATCCGGCCTCCATTTTTATATTTCTGAACGTGAGATAGACAGAGCTGTTTTTGAAGACAGAAGAGTGGCAAAAAGGCCTTTCTTTTCGCCTATTTCTCTCCATCCCAGATATGCCAGGGCACTCATCAATCTCACTGGAATAAAAAAAGGAGAGACCCTGTTGGATCCTTTTTGCGGCACTGGTGGGATTTTACTAGAGGCGGCTTCCATGGGTATAAAGGCTGCCGGCTCTGACATTGATCCATTGATGGTAGATGGTTGTATCGAGAATCTTCAGTATTTTGGATTTGATGCTGATGTGCAGGTCTCAGACATTGGGAGCGTTCCTGAAATGTTTTCAAACATTACTACAGTCGTCACAGACCCGCCGTACGGTCGTTCTACGAGCACAAGGAATGAAGAGCTCACATCTCTGTATGATCGTGCTTTAAAATCAGTCTCTGACATACTCTCAGATGGGAAGCTCTGTGGAATTGTACTTCCTCGCGAATGTCCAGAATGTAGATATTCTTTAGAGATATGTGAAAGCCACTTCCAAAGGGTGCACAGATCTCTTACAAGACATTATTATATCCTCAGGAAGCGAGATTGAATGTTTGTATATCTTCATCTCCAGGAGAATGCAGGTAGACTGTAACCTTTTTTATTTCAGGATTGTCTGGATATGCTTCTACCCGTATTTCCTTTGAACTTTCTCTGTCAATATGCAGCTTTCCGTCAACTTCGATCCCGTCTGCCCATATTTTATACTCCACTTTCTCAGACAGGGATATTTCAACATCGTATCCTGTATTTCCTGTATTCACAAGCTCAAATACTATCGAGTTTTCAGGATACTGCACATTTTCAACATTAAATGAATAATCAGCTTCAGCTACGTGCAGCGGTTCTGGTACAAACGTTATGAGAATCAGCAGCAGCGTTATTGCTCCGAATGCTTTGGTCTTATTATCAATCTTAGACATGTTGTCTAATGGAGCGGGATGTGTGATGCCCAGCAGAATTACCAGCAGAGCGAACAGGAGCCAACCGTCATAGAGCAGTGCACATATGAACAGCACAAGAAATGCCGCATATCCAAGATATTTGGCTTTGTCTCCAAAAAGTCCTCTGGCAATGTGCCCTCCATCCAGCTGTCCTACAGGCAGAAGATTGATGGCAGTAACAAAGAACCCTACCCAAGCGGCGAAAGCCGTTGGATGCATAACTAAACCATCTACGGATGGGAAGAAATATGCCATGAGATTGTAAATCGGCTGAATCGTGACATATGCAGCTCCTGCACTAATGTCTCCAGCCACAACTCCGCCTTGCCCTGTAAGATACAGACCCAGAATCGCTACTGGTATAGTAACTAGGAATCCGCACATTGGACCGGCTGCTCCGATATCCACCAGAGTTTTCCTGTCCGGCATGGGCTCTCTGAGTGATATGAATGCCCCGAATGTTCCAAACGGGGGGATGGAAGGAATGAAGTATGGCAGCGATGCACTAATTCCATGCCTTTTTGCAGCATAATAATGACCTAATTCATGAATCCCTAGAATTGCCATCAAAGGAACTGCAAAAGTCACGGCACCCATCAGAGCTGTCTGCAGAGTCCACATGCCTGATGAAGAATCGTATCCGGACCATAGCACCATTCCTGCTATCGTTGTAGTTATAAATGTCAGTACCAGGAGAACTTTATTCAGCAGTGTCTTTTTCTTTGACTTCTGCTGCGGGGCAGGTCCTCTGAGAACCAGCAGTATATATTCTCCGCCAGTATAATCAAAAGCTGCTATGAAACCCTTGTTTTTAAGCTCTTTCTGAATCTCGCTGAATTCGGCGCTTACTGTACTTCTGTCCTTTGGATTGACATATAGCGTGATGCTATTGGCATCTACCTTCGATTCGTATATCGGGAAATGTTTTTCCACGAGCGAGTAAATCCACTTTATCTCCTCGTTTGCATCCGCAGACATCTTTTCACTCACTAACCGGGGTCCTTATAATAATTGCGAAGCGAGTGAGGAATATGAAAGAGATTATATCTCAATTGCAGATTGACCCTCGTGAATAGATATCTGCAGCTATTCCGTATTGGAAACTGCATCATGGGCGCATTTGGTGTAGTTCTCGGGGTGCTGATCGCCGTCGGCAGGGATATTGTAGATTACCCTGTTGAGTTAGTTTTGGGATGCATTACCGTGATTTTCTTCATCATGGGTGGAAACTCTCTCAATGACTATCTTGACCGCGATCTGGATAAACTCGCACATCCAGAGCGTCCCCTTCCATCTGGGAAAATAAAACCTCAGACTGCTAAAAACATCTCAATTGCCACATTCATCATTGCGTGTGCAGTTTCAGTGTTCTTAGGGCTGGTTCCCTTCATCATTACAATCGTAGCAGCTGCAGTAATGATCGCATACGAGCTGAAAACAAAAAAACTCGGCCTCATTGGAAATCTGTCCATAGCCTGGTTAACTTCAGCTCTCTTCTTTTTAGGCGGCGCTATCACAGGACACATCGAAGTTACAATTCCTATGGGACTGATGGCTTTCTTGGCCACACTTGGAAGGGAGATTGTTAAAGATGTGCAGGATATGAACGCCGACTTTAACCGCACGACTCTTCCAAAGCAAATTGGGAAGAGGAATGCTTCAGTAATATCTTCCATCTTATTTGTTTTAGCAGTTATATTATCGTTCGAACCATACTTGACAGGAAGGTTTGGATTAGCATATCTGGTGGTGGTTCTGGTCGCAGATGCAATATTCATATATTCTGCCGTAGTTCTCCATCAGAATCCTAAAAATGGACAAAAATTTGCAAAATATGGCATGTTCGTTGCGTTGATCGCATTTTTACTGGGTGGGTTGTTATGAGTGTTGAAGATTATCTTTTGCAGAAGCTGAAAACCGGCGCTTTACACATGACTCTTATTGATCCTGCATCTCAGGATCCTGCACAGGCTGGGAAAATTGCCCGGGACGCTTGTTCTCTTGGGACTGATGCAATTATGATCGGCGGTTCTACTGGTGTAACTCAGGAAAATCTTGATCAGACTGCTTTAGAAATTAAAGACAACTCAGATGTCCCATCGATCTATTTTCCTTCCGGTGCGGAAGCCATGTCTCCTCACTGCGATGCTATTTACTTCATGAGCATGCTTAACTCTAGAAGTCTGGACTGGGTCATAAGAGAGCAGGTTGCAGGTGCACCAGCTGTTAAAAAGCTTGGATTGGAACCTCTTTCAATGGGATACATAATCGTGGCACCAGGAATGAAAGTCGGTGAAGTTGGACAGGCAGATGTGATCCCGCGTGATGATCCCAAACTCGCTGCTTCATATGCCATGGCCGGAGAACTTCTCGGCATGCGCTCGATATATCTTGAGGCAGGCAGCGGGGCTCCTGCGCATGTGCCTTCTGATATGATATCATATGTAAAAAAGTCCATTTCGGTGCCTTTGATTGTGGGAGGAGGCATCCGCGATGCTGAGGCTGCCAAGGAAGTGAAAGATGCAGGTGCAGATGTTATTGTTACCGGCACGATTATAGAAGAAAACGGTTACCTTTCGAAGCTGGAGAGTATAATCAAATCAATAAAGACATAACTCTGTGACTGTACGCTTTCAGTGTCTGAGCATATTCCTATTGATTCAGACTATACTTTGAATGAGTTGGTGCATGTAAACTTGCTATGTGCTAATTCTGGTTTATGTGAATCATTCTCTAATCAAATCATCTTGAGAAACATCTCATGAATTCTTGAGTCTCCAGACAATTCAGGATGAAAACTCAGCCCTAATAAATTATCTTGTTTTGCCATGACGATTTTATTCTCATAGTATGAAAGAGCTTTGCATTTCCCATAGACTTCTTCAATGAGGGGTCCTCGGATAAATATCCCGGGGAATGATGAATTAAACCCTTGAATATCAAGTTCAGCTTCAAAACTCTCTCTTTGTCTGCCGAAGGCATTGCGGTTAACTTTCATATCCATGATCTTCAGGAGTTCAGTCTTGGTTTTTGCTACTTCATCGTCTCCTTCTTTTGCCATTAGGATGCATCCAGCACAGGTTCCCATGATTGGAATCCCTTCATCTGCGGCTTTTATAAGGGGATCATATAACTCGAATCTTTTGAGAAGTTTTGAGATTGTAGTGCTTTCTCCGCCGGGCAGTATCAGTGCAGAGGATTCAGTCAGTTCTTTCGGGTGACGGACTGCAATAACTTCACCCTTTAATCCAAGACTGTTAAGAGCTTGAGATGTCATTGATATATGTTCAGGGACAGCTCCCTGCAGCGAGATAATGCCGATTTTCATCGGTCGCCTTCAGTATATGACAAGAACAAAAACATTTCGTATGCTCAATATTCTGCAATGATCCTTTCGTTTATTTTGTAAACGCTGACTGAAACGCCGTAAAGTTCACTGAGATTTTCATTTGTAAGAATATTCACTCCCCCATCTCTTATCATCGCGCCGTCTTTTATCATAATTATTCGTTTGAACTCCGGCCCGATATCTGCGGGATCATGCGTGACCATTATCAGGGTATGTCCAGTGTCGGCTAAACCTTCGATCGATCTTCTTACAAGATACTTTCCACCAATATCCAGGGAATTCATGGGTTCATCTAAAATCAAGGCTTCAGGATCATTTACCAGCGCTCTAGCCATAATTATACGTCTCATTTCTCCGCTGGAAAATGTCTTGAGCCGCCTTCCTTTCAGCTGAGCAGCACATACACTCTCAAGTGCTGAGTCTGCTTTCTTTCTCATATTGTCATCTATATTCTGTGATCGATTGGTTCCTATTGATCCAAAGAATCCTGAGAGAACAGCATCTTCAGCAGTCATATCTTTTCTAAAGTCCGTCTGTATCTCGTTTGAAACTATTCCAAAAGCCTTTCTGATATCAAAGATATTCCAAAGTTCCTTACCGTAGATTTTTACGTTTCCGTTTCTTGCGCTGTCGCAGCGATATTCTCCGGTCATTGTTTTTATTAGAGAAGATTTACCTGACCCGTTCTGTCCCAGGATGGCAACTCTTTCACCGCATTCTATCTTTAAATTTATGTTATTCAGTATGTTTTTATCCTCTTTTCTTACGAAGACATTCTTCATTTCGATTAATGCCTGAGACACATTCACAGCATCACTCCAGCTGATAATATTCTTTTGCTCTTCCGCAGTAGAATCGGGATAATGTCATATATCATCCGTTTGAACGTAGCCACATATTAATTGGCATCGAGGAGCTATTATGAATGATGACAGAGAGCAAATCAGAATGAAGCTTGAATCTAGAGAACGTGTAGAACGTATGAAAAATGGTGGAGAAGACATGAGAGCTACTCTGGCCACTCAAGAAATTCAAAGAGGAAATACTTCTGGGAATGATTTCATGAGCCGCAGGGAAGAGGAACTCCGAAACAACGTTCAAAACAGCAAATCCGATCCATACCGTGGCTACGGGGAAGATCAGAGAGCTATGATGGCTTCATGGGACAATAAAAACTCTTCAAGGGAAGATTTGAGAAAATATTCGGAAGAAGAACTTCAACTCAGGGAAGAAACTCTTTCCCGTACACCGGCTGATCACGATCCAAAGTATCGCATTATCGGAGAGGCATATGCACCAACACCTCAGGGAATGAGAGCAGTAGGAGATGATGCGCGAGAACAACACAGTGTATATTCAGACGAAATGAAGAATAATCAATCGCAGTCACATAAAGTCAGAATAATGGATTCAGATTCAGACTCTCCAAACAGTAATCATAATATGACTCAGAAAGCCCGTGACATGAGTGGAAAAACCATGCAGCGTGCTAAAGATATGGGAAATATGGTGGAGAATAAAGCGAGAGATATGGATAAAGCGCATGTTGTGGAACATTCAGCCCATAAAGCTGGCAATACAATCGGCTCAATATTCAGCCGTGCTAAAACTGCAGCTAGGGAACTGAGTGATGGATTCCGCGAAGGCTACTCTAAAGATAATAAAAAATGATCTCACTGATTGTGTGGTGAATCTACACATTCAGTTATAACAACAGAGTCTTCAGCTTATGCTGCTGGCCAAACGAATCCAGCTATGCAGATTACTGCTATTACTACAGCAATAATACCTACGACAGACCATGGTTTAAGAACGGGACCTTTTGAAGTTTCGTTATCAAAATAGCGGATCAAACCAGCAGCTGACTGAAATCCCTGTCCTTTCTTTTTAGATGCCATATTTAACCGGGTCAAGTAAATATCGTTTGGTATATATCCTTTTGCAAGTGCATCGCATGATTTCGATGCATGCATCCCAATCATTGCACTCTGTTTCGTTCTAAAAATGGAAAAAGGTTATATTGATCCGCCTGACATTAAAATTAGAGTGTGGCTGTTCTTATCGGATGTAGTGGTTGGGCATACGGAGACTGGGCAGGACGCTTTTACCCTCTTGACGTTGCACGCAAGAAAGAAGAATGGTTGAGATACTACGCATCGTTTTTTGATACCGTGGAGATTAACACAACATTTGACAGAGAACCCAATGAATATTTGATCAATGGGTGGGTAAGCAGAGGAAAAACTCTCAAGACATTTGATTACTCCATAACTCTGCCGTCAAAAATATTCAAAGATGCCGACAGGGCCCTGCAGTTTGAAGAATGGTGTCTTCACACTCTTGATGAAGGCGGGGTATTGGGGCCGGCTGTAATTCAGACTCCTGCGGAATATACAAACGATCTTTCAAACAGAGAAAACATGCGCAGCATTCTAGATCTTCTTGATACGACCAAATACAATTACCTTGTAGAATTTAGAAATCAGTCATGGTTTGATGAAAACGGTCTTTTGGAATCCTCTCAGGAACTTTTAAGTGATTACAATGTGGGATGCATAATCTCTGATGAGTTTTCATTACCGATGGACTGTAAAGGCGACAATATCTATATCAGGCTGAGGGGAAAAGGCAGATCTGAATATCCCGGAGATAATTCTTATCAGTATACGGATGCTGAATTGGCATGGTTCAAAGGATTATTGGATGATGCAGGGAAAACTTGCAGACAGATAAGAGTGTATTTTGAAAACAGTGCAGCGGCAAGAAGTGTCTATGATGCCATGAGATTAATGGATATTATGCAGATTCCGCATAGAATAAAAGATATGAGGGATGCCGAGGCACCCAGAATCATCGCGAAGTAGTTTTTTTGGCTGCAGTTTTTTTAGGAGGGCTCTTCTTTGATTTTTGAGGAGCCTTCGGAGCGACAATATTTGATTTTTCAGAATCCAGATATTTTGTCCACTCATATTTCTTACGTGCATTGAGATCTACATTGTGGTATGCATAGCTGAATATGAGGGGAACAACTGTTGTAGCTTCAGCGTATACCATCTGCTCATAAGTTGTATTTACTTTTCCCCAGGATGATGCTTCTTTCAATGTAGATGAAGAACAAGCTCCATCACGGACATCGGCAACGGTTATCTGAACTGCATATTGGTGCATTGGTACTTCTTTTCCCAGACATTCTGCACAAACGACTGTATCTTGTGCGAAATTCTTAGGAACTCCTCCGCCGACCATGAACAAACCAGAGGTCTTAGCAGCCATTTTAATTTTGGTAAGCTCATAGAAATCTTTCACAGAATCAATGGTTACATGGCTCTCAGGGTGTTCGTGTTGATGCATTACAAGTCCGAAACCCGCGCTGCAGTCTGAAAATGCCGGGCAAAACACTGGGACATCATGCTCATAAGCCAGCTGAACCAATGAATCTTTTTTCTTAGCATTTTTAGTCAGATATTTTCCCATTTCTCTAATAAATTCCCGGGATGAATACGGGCGTGGTTCAAGTCCATCAGCTATCTTTTTAACTGTATTGTCACAGACCTGCAACTGTTTTTCGTCAATAAACGTGTCATATATGCGGTCAACATAATTGTCACGCAGCATATTGTCATCGATGAACGGTGTACCGTGGTAATGTTTAAATCCCAGAGCTTCAAAAAAATCCATATCGACTACTGAAGCGCCGGTAGAAACAACTGCGTCTACCATGTTGTATTTTATCATATCAGCATAGATCTGCATGCATCCTGCTGCGCTGCTGCTTCCAGCAATTGTGAGTATGACAGTACAATCCTTATTTTTCAGCATTTTCACGAGAATATCTGCAGCTCTGGCAGTGTCTCTTGAACTGAATGACATTTCTCTCATGCTGTCGATAATTGGTGTGGAATCGTACTTGGTCGCGTCCACGTGCTTAATAGTCTTCTTCAACAAGTCTTTTTTTGACATGGATGTTCACCGAATGTTCTTAGACATCAATCCCTAACCTCCTATCTAAACTCTCCCTTCTTCTGGACATGCAGAAGGTTAAACTCATAGAATGTCTATACTAGTCTGATGCTAGGTGCAGAGGAACTTTTCAATCCTGAATCAATAGCAATTATTGGAGCGTCTTCAGATCCCGCAAAGATAGGCAATATGGTGCTCAGAAATCTTATTGCATCTGGTTATTCTGGGAATATCTATGCAGTGAATTCTAAAGGCGGAGAGGCCCTTGGATATACATTTTTCAAATCAATTCTGGAAATTAAAGACAAAGTCGATATGGCTGTTATAACGATACCTTCAACAGCCGTGCCTGCTGCGATGGAAGAGCTTGGAAAAAAATGTGTTCCGGCAGCCGTTATAATTTCAGCTGGATTCAAGGAAACCGGTGCTGAGGGAACAGAACTTGAGCTCCGGGTAGGGAGAATTGCTAAGAACTATGGCATAAGGGTTCTCGGACCGAACTGCCTGGGTCTGCTGAATACTGCAAATAATATGAATGCCTCGTTCACAGCAACATACCCCAGCAATGGGAACATTGCATTGACTTCTCAGTCTGGAGCGGTATGCTCTGCAATGCTCGACTGGGCTAGGGAATATGATGTTGGATTTTCTAAATTCTTATCAATGGGGAACAAGCTGGACATAGATGAAGCCGATCTTCTGCAGTATCTTGCGGATGATGATGACACTTCAGTAATCGGAATGTACATCGAAGGGATGAACCGGGGCAGAGAGTTCATGAAAGAGGCTTTGAAAACCTCTAAAAAGAAACCGATAATCGTTCTCAAATCCGGAAGAACTGATTCTGGAGCAAAGGCCGCATCATCACATACAGGCGCCATGTCTGGAAGTGACAGCGTTTATGATGCGGCTCTCAGGCAGTCAGGTACAATAAGAGCCCAAAATCTGGAAGAGATGACTGATTATCTGCAGGTATTTTCCTCCATGCCCGTTCCAGATGGAAAAAATATCGCCATCGTGACAAATGCCGGAGGAATGGGGGTTATGGCCGCTGACGCAGTGTCCGACTATCGGCTTTCTTTGGCAAAATTATCAAAAGAGACTATTGATAAGCTTCATGAACAACTGCCAAAAGCAGCTGGAGTCTATAATCCGGTTGATATCCTGGGAGATGCTCCTGCGGATCGATTTACAGCAGCGCTGAATACTGTCCTTGGTGACCCTTCTGTGAATATGCTGATGATTATGATGGCACCTACCGATACTATCGATATTCCTTCAGCTGCAGAAGCAGTCTCTAAATTCAGAGATGCCAAAATTCCGATTGTGGCAGCGATGGTTGGAGGGGAAGAAATCAGCAAAGGTTCTTTGATTCTTAGAAACGCTGGTATTCCGATATATCCGTCTCCGGAAAGAGCAGTAAGGGCATTAGGTGCAATGGCTGCATATCTTGATATCAAAAGTTCAGCTGTAGAGAACTGTCCAGATGAATTCATCATAAATAGGGATGATGTACAAGGTATAATCAACGCAGCTTCTGCCGAAGGCAGAACATCCCTCACGGAATCCGAAGGAAAATCAATTCTTCAGGCATATGGAATAAAGATTCCTAAAAAAGAGCTGGCGTCTTCTGCAGATGAGGCAGTGATGGTTGCGGCTTCTATAGGATATCCAGTTGTTATGAAGATCTCATCTCCCGATATTGCGCATAAAACAGATGTGGGCGGAGTTTCACTAAATCTTCAGAATGAACAGGAGACTCGTGAAGCTTATACCTTGATGATGGAAAGAATAAAAACAGCAGTTCCAGACGCAAGAATTGATGGAGTTTTAATCGAGGAGATGTTTGACGGGAGAGAACTGATTGTGGGAATGGTTCGAGACAAGCAGTTCGGGCCGGTAATCACCTTTGGTCTGGGTGGAATTTTCGTAGAAATCATGAAGGATGTGAGCAGAGGGGTAGTTCCCATCACCGTCGAGATGGCTGATCGGATGATAAAATCAATAAAATCGTATCCGATTCTTGCCGGAGCCAGAGGTAAAAAGTCTGCAGATATCGCAGCTCTAAAGTCTTTAATTCTAAAAATATCTCAGCTTTCAGTGGATTTTCCTGAAATATCAGAGCTTGAAATGAATCCAGTCATGGCTGGAGAAGTCGGCTGTTGTGCCGTAGACGCGTTAGTTGTAATTAGGAGGGAGAAAAAATGAAACCATTGTACATCGGTTCAGTTATGGAAAGGTCTGGTAAAAGTGCAATCGCTTTAGGATTAGCGAAAAGCTTGGGAAATGTGGGCTATTTCAAACCATTCAAGGAATCTTCTGTGGAATTCAACGGCAGCGCAGTTGACAGAGACGCCCTGCTGATGGCTTCAGCGCTTGATATCCCTCACTCTCCTGAAGAACTCTCTCCTTTCGTTTACGATGTTTTTTCTCCTCCTTCATTTGATGAAGTCTACGTAGCTTACATGAAAGTTTCCAAGGGTAACATGATCATTGAAGGCACAAGAGATATTATTACTGGATGGACAGGAAACCTTTCAGGCATGGCCATAGCCAGAGATCTTGGTGCTGAAATTATACTGGTGTCTCCTGCAACTTCTCCCGCGATAGATAAAATTTGTATGCTGGATTACTTCATGAAGCAGACGCCCGGTCTGTTCAAAGGTGTAATCTTGAATCAGATCAATGACAAGCGGTACATTGATCTTTTAGAGGGCCGCGGCATTAATGTTCTGGGTGCAGTCCCTTCAATGAATGAGCTTAAAAGATTCAGAGTCTCAGAGATAGCTTCTTTACTGTCAGCTGAGGTTTTGATAAACGGAAGAGATGTAGAAATCGAGAATGTAATGATCGGTGCTATGAACTCAGAATCAGCCATTGCTCAGATGAGGAGGCTGCCGTCAAAAGCTCTCATAACCGGGGGAGATAGAGCGGATATCCAGAATGCTGCACTATCAACCGATTTAGCATGCCTTGTTCTCACAGGAGGATTCCAGCCGTCAAATGCAGTTTTGTCTTTAGCATATGAGCAGGGGGTTACCGTACTGCTTACTTCTATGGATACAATGAGTGCTGTAGAAACTGTAAATAGACATCTGGCATACATTTCTCCTAAAGATGAAAGCAAAATCCTCAAAATAACTAATGCGGTGAAGGAAAACGTCGATCTCAGCAGGATTATGGAGTAAATTCCATTACAATCCCTTTGCTGAAACCTCCGTTCCTTTCTCTTTTTTTCTTCATAATCTCAAGAAGCTCACTTTCATCAATTCCAATTTCAGACGCCAGGCTGAGTACAACTTCCAGAATATCTGCAAGTTCTTCAGCGTTATTATCCTCAATAAATTCAGAAGTTTCTTCCTGCAGTTTGTGAATAAGAAGGTCCAGCATCTCATCTTTGCTGGCTATATTAAATCTATATGCTTTACCTTGTGCTGCTGTTATTTCAGGTATCTTATCTCTCACAAGTTTACTGCTCATCATTACTGATAACTGTTGCAGTAAAATATGCCTTGTGATGTAAAATGCAGAATATCTTAAATACTATTGATGTGTATATTGAAATGTAACACTGAGGTTCCTGGGACTGAGCCTTTGGGGACGTTATTGGTACGTCGCTCAGGAACGTCAGATTATGCTTATTTTCAGGTTTTATAGGTCAGTAATGTCAGGGTCATTGCATTCTATTTTTATTCCATACCTCAGCTCATTGTAATGATGGTGAAGCACCCAGCGTATAAGTTCATCTCGTGATTCATATCCTCTCATTTCTATTTCCTCATCCATCCATTTGACTAGGGTTGTAGGCAGAGTAACCAGAAACTCTTTTTCACTTGTATTTACAGACTTAAAGTGAAGATGGAACCCTTGATACGCTTCATAAAGCCGGTTTTTTACACTAGTCTCCGAAATATTAAGTTCGATAGCGATATCCTCATCACTCATTCCTTTTTCTTTACAGATAAAGATACGCAGTTCTTCTTCAGTCATACCAATATTTAAGAAAGTTTCAACAAGCCCTGCTCCTATTTCAGAAATGTTTTTTTCCCGTGCATTTTTTTCATCAGCCGTGGAATTGTTGCAGTCATCTACATTGTTCATGTATATCAGCCTTCAGTTTATTTTTTAATATTTACCCAACTAAGAACGCCTATCGCACTTATCCGGGATATAATTTAATGTTTAAAATTATAAACATAACGGCAAATCAAAAGAAAAATGCTGTAATGAAGAGGTTTTTTGTGGTTTTTTGTTTTAGTAACATACATATCTTTCAAGAGTTATTGCAGATTATGGAAAGCCAAGCTATCGTACTCATTGACAATGGTTATCTTGCAAAAACCCTGGAGAACGATTTTGGCAGGACCCGTTTAGATTACTCAGCCTTTGCACGTGAACTCTGCAGCATTATTTCATGTGATATGTCCAAAGCGTATCTGTATGACGCTCCGCCGATAAATAAGCCCACTGACAATGCCAAAAGAAGAAAGACTTATGCTAATCGGATGAGATTTTTTGATGACATCCGAAAAACACCGCAGTTTGAAGTAAAACTAGGCAGGCTTACTGAATTTGTTGACCACGAGACAGGCAGAATAGTAACAAGACAGAAAGGTGTCGATGTCATGCTGGCTGTAGATATGATTGTACATACTCTTGACCCTGAGGTTGAAGTGGACAATATGATTCTTATTGCAGGGGATGCAGACTTTGAACCAGCTGTTAGGTACTCAGTGTCCCGAGGAAAGAACATAGTTCTGTGTTGTTCAACGAAGTATAGAAAAAACGGAGGAAAATCGTACTCAGATGCACTCATGAATGTGAGCAGTTCCTTCATCTCACTGGATTATGATCTTATCTCTAAGTGTTCATTTGTAAGAAAGAAAGCCGAGAGTCTCAATTCATACCCGATCTAAACGCGATCTTCTCATGTTTTAGAATTTAGTGCCATATGTTCCTTTCTTTCTGATGAATACTAAGTTTTGGTTATATTTATAGGCCTATATGCTTCCTATATTCTTCAGGATTCAAAAGGTTGGATAGATCCGGTTTATCAATTTTCACAACTGCAAACCAGCCTTTATCATATGGAGATTGGTTTATGATCAACGGGTCATTCATTATTTCTGAATTAATCTCCATGACCTCACAGTCTGCAGGACAGTTAACAGCAGCAACAGTTTTGATGCTTTCTACTTGTCCAAACAGATCTCCCTGCTGGTACTTCTTTCCTACTGCAGGCAGCTCGGCATACACAAGTTCCGACATCTGTTCTTGCGCATAATCAGTCATCCCTATTTTTGCAGTATCTCCTTCAATCAAAATCCATTCATGAGTTTTTGAATAATATCGATCGTCTCTGACTTCATTACCGTCTGCCATACTCTCAAAAGCTGCAAAGCGAAGAATGCTTTTAGATGTTTAGGTACAGGACTATATCTGGAAAATTGTAAAATAGCACCCAGTTCTTTGTATGTTTAATGAAGCTGATTTTCCGTGGCATAGTACAAGGTGTGGGTTTTCGTCCTGCTGTATATCGATCCGCGGTTAAGTTAGGCTTTAATGGCTATGTGCAGAACAATGGCTCCAACGTAGTCGTTGTCATAGACGGCGATGAGACTGTTTTCATAAACAAATTAAGGTCTGAGCTGCCCCCGCTTGCTAAAATTGACAGTATAGAAATGGAGGAAGAAGATTGTCAATATGACGGCTTTAAAATCATAGATAGTTCCAGCGGGGGAAAAGGCGCTAGCATTCCCAATGATACAGCGATATGTGATAACTGCAAACGCGACCTGTTCGATCCTCTCAACCGCCGCTATCTTTATCCGTTCACAAACTGCACAGATTGTGGAGCCAGGTTTTCAATAATCTCAGATCTTCCTTATGACCGGGCCAACACGTCTATGAATGAATATCCCGCAGATACGTTATGTTCTGAAGAATATGCCAGTCCTCTCGACCGAAGATTTCACCATCAGACAATCTCGTGTCCAGCCTGCGGCCCCAGCTATTATCTTTTGGACTCAAAGGGAAATAGGCTTGACAAGGATCCTATCGAGGAATTTGCCAGACGGATAGACGAGGGTTCGATAGGTGTGGTAAAAAGCTGGGGGGGCATGCACATCTGTTCCAATCTTGATGAACTCACTCATCTCAGATCCTGGTACAGAAGGTCAGAGAAACCCTTTGCAGTGATGATGAAAGATCTGGGCACTCTCAAAAATTATTGCATGCCTACAGTTTATGAAGAACAAGAAATAACCTCTCCCAACCGGCCTATAGTTTTAGTTAAAAAGAAAGAAAACGATCTGACAGAACTGATTTCTCCCGGTTTAGATACAATTGGAGTTTTTCTTCCTTATTCTGCCATGCATCATATTCTCTTCCATTACCTTGACCATGATGCGCTGGTTATGACTTCTGCCAATTCTCCTGGAGAACCTATGGTTCTGAAAGACGAGGATGCTCTGGAGCTGGGAGCCGACATATATCTGATGCATAATCGCAGAATCATCAATCGTTGCGACGACTCGGTTCTGAGAATGTTCGGCAGCCATCCGCAGTACATCAGAAAGTCAAGGGGGCATATACCTTCATATCTGAATTGTAAAAATGGTCAAGCGGTAGCTCTGGGAGGACAGGAAAATCTCTGCGGTGCGGTAGCAAAAGACGGTAGAATGTACACCACTCAGTACATAGGAGATGGAGAGCGCCCCGGAGTCATCAGATTTTTAGACAATGCTACGCGGTATTTCATGAAACTTTTAGGATCATCTCCGCAGATCATCGCAATGGATCTTCACCCTGCATACAACAACCGCCCTCTGGCAAAGTCAATGGCTGAAGAATTCGGCGCTGAATTGATTGAAGTACAACACCATTGGGCTCACGCAGCATCTCTGTTGATAGATAACGGCATTGAAGATGCCATGGTTCTCGCGGTAGATGGTACCGGTTATGGTTTGGACGGGCAAGCTTGGGGCGGAGAAGTTCTTAGGGCAGACTTCTCATCTTTTGATCGAGTTGCACATCTTGAACCGATAACTCTGCTTGGAGGTGAGAAAGCCGTTTATGATCCTAGAAGACTGGTATTTTCTCTTGATGAAATGGTTGGCAGATCCAATCCATATTTTTCAGAAACTGAAGCAGCTGTTCTACGTAAAATGATGCCAGCCGCACCTACTTCCACTGGTTTTGGAAGAGTTTTGGATGCGTTGTCATGTTACTTTGGAATCTGTCAGAAACGTACATATGATGGAGAACCAGCGATGAAATTAGAAAGAGCTCTTTCTGCTGGAACGAATAAATTTAATTTTAATGTAAAAGTTAAAAATAATGTCATATTGACCTCAGAACTTTACAGGGATATGACCGATAGCGTAGGCACTCCTTCTGACCTATCATACTCATTTGTCTATGCTCTGCTGGATGCGATGGTGGATATTGCAGCAGATAATGGAGAATTGAACGGGATAAATACAATTGGACTCACTGGGGGAGTTTCATACAATGGTCCGATTTCATCAATTGTAAAAGATATGGTGGAATCAAGGGGATTCCGTTTTGTCTGTCATAGCAGAGTGCCAAATGGAGATGGAGGAATCTCCACGGGGCAGTGTGCTATAGCGCTTCAGAAACTGAATTGACCAATCACTTCTTCTCAACAAGAAGCGCAAGAGGCCTTTCCAGCCATTTTCCAGTTTCTAAATCTCCGACACGCTTTCCAACGCAGATACCTTCACGCGGTACAGGAGACACAGTCCACTTACTGTCTTCTCTCTGAATCCAGAGCGTTGCACCTGGAAATCCTCTTTCTGGAACCCATTTTTCTGCTACAACAGTCTGCTCATCTTCACTGCTAGACTGAATCAGTACTCTTTCAACAGCAGCGGCCATATTGTGAACTTCTTCACTGCATCCGTGAACATACTTTAAGTCATTAAGAAACTCCAGTAAATTTCCAAGTCTGACTTCATCGCAGACTCTGAAGTTTCCGCGTCTCATCTCATCTAATAGCGCCTGAGTAGGCGCACCTAGAACTTGATATTTCTTAGCCAATGCCAAGAACTCATTAAGGCTGATGTACATTTTAGTACCTCGAGCTGTCATTTTGGGTTACGATTCTTAATTAGCTTTGGAACTGGCTATCATTTTTGATATTGGTGCGATTAATCCGTATCATTATTTTCAAAAGTATCTAGGGGTCAGTAGGGCAGTATTTCATAACTGTGACAAGGGGATACGCTGCCCTGCCGACCCTTGCTAGCACTGATGTAGGTGTTCGGCGGACAAGAACAGCCCAAGCCAATTCTTTCCGCCGATTCGTATCCCTGTCAACTTCTGGTATCTATTATATGATATAATACTCTTGCGCACGTCTGCGTCACTGAATGGGCATTGATTTATATTTTAATGTCATTCTGTCGCAGAGGATAACCGTGAACACGCTGATAATAATGCTGGATGGTGCAGCAGATGAAAAGATACCTGCTTTCGATTACAAGACACCTCTAGAGTCATTAGATAAGAAGTTCATGGACGGCGTGGCTTCCAGCGGTTTATTTGGCTGGACAGAAGGTCAGAAGTACACTCATTTATTCTTACTTGGATTCTTTACCGGCAAAGTATGTGATGTGCCCAGAGGTCTCATAGAAGCACACGGTATGGACATACCTTTGAAAGAAAATTCTGTGGCGTATCGTTTTTCTCCGGCCTGTTTCAGAAATGGAAAGTTTGAATGGGCATACAGAGTAAGTGCAGATAGGTATCTCGAGCTGCAGGAGTGTATGATTGATTCGATAGGCCTTTTGAATGATCTGGCACCGAATCTTTACTTCCATGGCAGCGATGGCAGAGGAGTTGTGACCATTGAAGATGGATACTATAATTTCCCCATGCCGCCTTATCCGTTGCCTGAGAATCCTGACTATGAACCTTTTCGTGAATGCATTGAGGCTGTCGCAAAGGAACTGGACGGACTCACATTCCTTCCATGGGGCGGAGGGTCAATTAATAATTCTGCCCATAAAAGCGCATTTGCTAAATCTAAAAATCTTACAATTCTTTCAAGCAGCCCGTCTGCCCTCGGCGTAGGTAGGCTTTTAGGAATAAGCTGCAAGCGCGTAGATGATTTCAGGGTGGGTATGGACGAGTCCCTGGAAATGCTTCAGCACAATGATGTATTCTTGCATGTTGATGAAACTGATGATGTCTCTCATCGTACAGAACCAGGTGATAAAAGGAACATGCTCGCCGAGATTGACGAATTCTTCTGTAATAACCTAGACTTTCTGGAGGGGCACAGAGTTGCACTCATAATAGATCATGGAACCTCCTCACTCAACGGACAGCACATGCCGATGCCGGTACCATTTGCGGTTTCCAACATCTCGGGCTCTATGAAATCAGGAATTAATTTTTGTGAAAATGCGTCTGTCCATTATCCAATCGAGAATCTTTTCTGCTCTATAATGCAGCACACTGATTGACTTATTGGATGGAGCTATTCTCCATGTGTTTTGTCCCTCCGTCTCTCTTAAATAGCCCGTGTGGTTTATTTGGGTAGACGCATCCAATGCGTAATGGAAGTGAGCACATATGTCGTGTAAGATCCCAGAAAATATTAAACTCTGTTCAGAAGAGGATTTAGGCAAGGAATTTATCGAACGCGTGATCGGCAAAACTCCCACATATGTCTGCGTTATCGGTAACACAGAGACGGCTAAAATTCCCGGGGTCTCAGCCGCAGGTGCTAATCCAGACATCACAGACACTACTCCGGCTGCAGATATGGAATTGCTTCATTACGGCAGATGTAAGTGTATCGAGGGAGTTCCAGTGACTCCTACAGGAGTACCAACTCCCGGAATTATCACCATGAGTGCTACAAAAATGTCAAAGATGCCAATTTTTGTAATGAATGCCGGTGTAAAAGTAAAACCTCATGTTCCCTATTTTGAGCTTGATGGATCTCCTGGTGAAGACATAAGGACAGGAAAAGCTGTTAAAAATGCGGAGAGGACATTTGACAGAGCCGTCTTAGCTGGAAAAGCGCTTGCTAAAATCAGCAACTACCTGGTTATCGGAGAATCAATAGCCGGAGGTACAACTACTGCTTATGGAGTGCTCACAGCTTTGGGGTATGATGCGAAAGGAAAGATTTCAAGCAGCATGATCGACAATCCAGCAGCTCTCAAGGAAAACATTGTTCAGGAAGGTTTGAGAAACTGTGGCCTCAGCGAATCAATTCTGAAAAAAGACCCCATGATGGCCGTTGAAGCGCTTGGGGACCCTATGATCGTAGCGGCTGCAGGACTCGCCGTTGGAGCTGCAGAATCTGTTCCGGTGCTCCTTGCCGGCGGAACACAGATGGCTGCAGTCCTTTCTGTAATCAAAGGCATGGACGATTCAGTCTTAGACAATATCGCATTGGGAACAACAAGATGGATCGTAGAAGACAAATCATCAGATCTTATCGACTTAGTCTCTCAGATTGCAAAAGTTCCTGTTCTGGCAGCAGATCTTAATTTCTCAACATCTAAATACGATGGACTCAACGTCTATGAAAAAGGTCTTGTGAAAGAGGGTGTTGGAGCGGGAGGATCATCAATTGCAGCTATGTTGATGTCTGATGGAAAAATCAACGCTCGCAACTTACTGGACGAAATTGAAAAGAATTACGTCAGGTTAGTTTCCAGAAGATGATCGTTTAGAGGAGGTTAAAACCTCCTCAGCTATTTTTAATTCAGTTATTGTATTTATGTTAATAATTAGCTCTATGTTTTCTGTAAGCACATAACCTTCAGACAGACTCTTCATGGATAGCATGTCTAACCTGTCAAGAACGGAGACGCCGCAGAATACAGACTTCACACCATTCACCGGCAGGCTGTAGGTTGGGCTGATGCCCAGTGAAACAAGAAGCGAGTATGGTGCAGCTACTGAATATGAGTGTACTCCGGAATTGTAGTATCCTTCGATAACAAAATCAATCCCCGATGAGCTGAGCAGAGGCATATCAGCCGGACAAATGAATACCTCTTCTGTTTTCATCTGGCTCATGGAATAATTCAGATCTACACAGTATTCTTCGCCGGACGTATCAATTATTATCACATCTTTGTTTTTAAGATGCTGTTTCGTAAGCGGTGTGTTTGGACTTACAGAGATATATACATCTTTGATGTGGCTGGATTCCTTCAGGGCATCGATTACATAATCTATAATCGGCCTGCCGAGAAGGTCAATCATCGGCTTTTCAGTGCCGATTTCTTTTATTCTGCTGCCTTTGCCTCCAGCCGTTATCAAAGCGTCTATCTTCATAAAAGGCACAACACGATTAAGGCGCCAAGAAGTGAACCCACTTTGCCTAACTCGTTTGAGGCTCCCAACACATCTCCGTTGACATATCCAAATGATTTCATGGATATGTTGCATACTGCAAAGCCGACTCCCATACTTATCAGAAGCATGAAAACGCCAACTAGCATGCCTTCTATTACGGAGAAGAATGGCCCATACAGCATCAGTGCAGCCAGAGGAATTACGATAACCGCTGAGATCAGAATAGACTTCAGTACATCATTTCTGTTTGCACTGTTGACAAACATATTTCCTAAACCGCTGCCTGCTGCTGTACCGTAGGCTGCTGTGATATATAGGCTGTTTTTTGCCAGGATCTCTGCAGCTATCGGGAAAAATAAGATTGCAATCTGCCAATGATTACTGATCCCTCCAAATCCTGCGCAGGTACTGAGTGCTGATATCGTTAGAAATGCAATCAGAATCCCTATCCCCACTCCGCCGGCTCCTACATTGGAGTCTTTCAGGGCCTTTATTTTCTTCTCCCTGTCGCCATGTGCTACCATGCCGTCTCCAAAATCCATCAGGCCGTCAAAATGAAGGAACCTGTTGAGCACGTGTCCCATGAGAATTGTAATAACTGCAGCAGGACCCATTGAAAACAAATAGCTTGAGATCAAAAATATAAATCCAAGTATTATTCCAAAGATCAGACCGAAGAGCGGAATCGTCCAAAATTTATTGCAGAAATTTTCCACATCTTCCTGTGTGCTATCTATCGGTATAATGCTGAACATGGACAGCTGTGTTTTCAATATGTTGTTGCTGCCTCTTTTCATTGGCTCATCAGTCATTTTTTTCCTCCAGCAATTCGGTGTATATGTTAGACATTATTGATCCGATCAGCGATCCGACAATATCATCCAGGAATGGTCCTAGAATTCCCAATATGCCGGGCTTGTTTTTATCATATCTGATATACTCAAAAAGTCCTTTCGTTCCAGCTATGTATTGGGCCAGTGCAATTCCTAAAAGTTCATCTGCAACCAGATGTACCGGGTCATCTTGGAATATGTCTTCCAAGCCAGGGAGATTCATGCGATTGCCCTGCTCTTCAAGCCTGATTGCGGCATAGAGCATAGCATTCACATTCACATCTTTTTCAAGATTTTTGATATGTCTTCTGAACATTGAGTGAACAGTTTCCAAATCCCACCCTGGTGCCGGAGAATACAACCCTAATGCTGCTTTCCACATCTGGGCTTCTCCTATCCCCAATTCATCTAGTTTTTCGAATGCAGTTTTAGCCTTACAAGACTGTTTATTCCATTTTCTTGTTGACTGAGCAACAGCAGACCTCACAGCTTTGGCGGCGGCCATTCCTGTTTCTGAAGCAGTGCCTGCATATTTTCCTCCATCACCTTTAGGACATAAAATTGCAAGAGCATCGCTGGTAGTTCCAGTCCCGGAAACACCTGCATCGTTCATGCCTGCCGTTTTTGCCTCGGCAATTGTGGCTGTGGCATTAACCATGCCGCAGTCTTGCAGCGGCTCTGAGAAAATCACTATGATATTTATTGTTCCAGCTTTATGGGTGGGAAGTGTATCAATTACACTTTGAGGGAGACGCTCGCCTGCAGTAACTGCATTTGTAGTTCCAGCAGTTACGATCGCAGCGGCTTCAACGTTGCCCTCTATGCATGATTCTGTAGTTATTACTCTGCGGATGTCGGCAGCAGTCATCAAACCTATGCTGTCTTCCGGCAGTCCAAAATATTTACGGACATCCTCAAGATCACGTTCCGGGCATGCTCCATCGTAACCCATTGGAACTTCCATTATGAAGACGGTATTAGTCTCGCTGACTCCGCCGCCGATTATTGCCGATGATAGGCTCTTGTATCTGAAAGGCAGCTTTACTATTGCAACCGGGCTGTCTTTATAGTCTAAAATTTCTAAAGTGTAATCTACCAAATGACTTCCCCTCAGAGTAATCCAAAGAATGCGTTTTCAAGAAGTATCTGCACAGTTGTTCCGATTATTAAATACAATGGAATAAGAACTATTATGAAAAATAAAATTGAGGTAACTTTCATCAGCTTTACAGTCTTGGCGATTATCTCGGGGTCATTCTGCAGTTCTCCATCTCCAAGTGAATAATAACCTTCCTTTTCCATTTTTATTCTCAGGGCACCTGCCACCGCTGACATCGGCCATCCTTTATTGGGGCTGGATGTCTGTTTATGATCTCTTTTGGCAATTTTCCAGGCATTTCTCCAGTCATATCCTAAAAGTGCTGAAGCCAGCATTATAAAAGGCACAGAAAGTCTAGCAGTAATGTAATGGAGGGCATCATCAAGTTTAGCGGCGAACATGCCCACATTTTTGTGTTTTTCATTGAGATACCCGATCATTCCATCTTCTGTGTTGACGACTCTTAGTATTGTCGCTCCTGGAATGCCGGCAATTCCAAAGTAGAACATCGGTGAGATTACGGAATCTACCAGGTTTTCAGCTACTGTTTCTGAGGCGCATGAGATGATATGCGCTTCATCAAGCTCATTTACATTTCTAGAAACAACCATCGAGGCTTTTTTTCTAGCAGCTTCAATGTCATTATTCTTAAGATCATTCATGATCGGAAGCGTGTGGGTACCCAGGGATTTAATAGCGAAAAGCGTAGAAAACAGCAGAGCGCTGAGAACTTCCCAGACTATTAATCCGTAATCGCCGCCATAAATTCTTATTGCTCCTAAAATCAGTATGAATGCTAGCGTGAAGAGCAGAATGGGAATAAGCGAAACGAAAACTCCGCAGATACGGTCATGTCTCTGGGATTTTCTCTGTACATGGTCATCAAGGAATCCTATGACTTTTCCCATCCAGACAACAGGATGCAGTTTATTCGGCAGCTCTCCAAAAATAAGATCAACTAAGAGAGCGCCGATTGGTATCAGCAATACAACTTCTAAGAGTAGCAATTCAACGCCCTCTAAAAAAGTCAACAGTTTCTTTCAATGATTTTAAAAATATATCGTTCATCGCTGGAGTTTTCACACAGAATCTGCTGTAATTTTCACAGGGGCTGTTGAATGATGAACAGTCTCTTACTAAAATCCCATTTTCAAGCATGACCTTTCTAAATTCTGGACTTTTAACACCCAGCTTATATAACGGGCAGAAGAAGAAATAAGAGTCTGTGTCTGGAACGGCATACGGGAATATCCGGTTCATTTCCGAATGCATTCTAATTTTCTCTGATTCCAGCATATCTACGGCTTTTTTTACATGAGCCTGTTCATTTCTCATCAGCATAGTGCCAACGCGCTGTTCTATTGTTCCCAGATTCCAAGTCAAACGGCCTGTATCCATATACCTGATCAGTTCTTTGTTTCCAAATCCGTATCCTATTCTTAAGCCAGGCATTGCAAATGATTTTGTAAATGAGCGTATTATGAACAGATTCTGATACGAATCTATGGTGTCCACACATGAAACATCTTTATCTGTTTTAGACAGCTCAAGAAGAGTTTCATCCAGAAATACAATTGTATGCTTTCTTTCAGCTTCTGATACAAGCTCTAAAACGTCTTTTCTGGGGACGATCTTGCCTGTGGGATTATTTGGATTGCAGAGGTATACTGCTTTAACCTCGTCGAGAGAATTTATGATGCTGCCAATATCTGGCCGGAACTCATTCTCTTCTGGAAGCGGCACGTCTATTATCCTGGCGCCCATCAGTCTGCAACCGAAACTATACTCAGAGAAGGTTGGATGAGGCATCAGCACCTTATCTCCGGGAGATACAAACACTTCTGGAAACAGCCTGATGATTTCTGCAGAGCCAGCCCCGACAATGATATTACTTGTATCGACAGCATATCTCTCGGCAATAGCTTCTTTTATAGCCAGAGATGAATCGTCAGGATAATTCATAAGCTCTTTAGATGCTTTTTCAATATATTCGTTCAATCTTTCTGGATGACCAAATGGATTAACATTGGAGCTGTAATCCAAAACATTTCCCTTTCCCCAAACATCTCCGCCGTGTTTGGGACGCATCATTGCCATTATCTGAGGACGAACATTCTCTTCCAAATACACGCCATCGCCGCCGTTCTGAGAGCAGGTTATTGATACTGATGATATCTCCAATCTGTCTATTGGGTGGGCCAATACATTTTAATCATTAATAACTAGATGTCTCCATTCCGACAAAATAGATGATGCGTGTCATACTAAAAGGATAAGCCTTAAGTATCGTACCAGTATACTCCAGTCTTCTGATGGCACGGTGCTTCCTCATCCTTGAAAACGGGACAATCGCAGAGGGCACTGGCTTTGGTTTTGAAAAGACCATCTTTGGAGAGGTCGTATTCAATACTGGAATGTCCGGCTATCAAGAGAGCTTGACGGACCCGTCTTACAAAGGCCAGATACTTGTGATGTCCCACCCATTGATTGGAGATTATGGTATTAATCCGAGATACTCAGAATCGGACTCTGTACAGGTAGCAGGATATGCAGTACGAGAAGCCTGCAAAGATCCTTCCAAAATGTACGGCGGAAAGTCCCTGGACGAGTATCTTAAAGAAAATAAGGTTCCAGGTATCAGCGAGATCGATACCAGATCTATTATTCTCGACATCCGCTCCAGCGGAGTTCTTAAAGGCGCTATAACCTTTGACGATGACCCTGAGAAGCTTTTAGATGAAGTTTGTAAGATGCCTGCATATGCAAGCAAAAACTGGGTGGAGGAAGTAAGCACCAAAAAGGTCGTGCGTTATGAAAACAAAGGCGCCAAAAAACTAGCAGTTATCGACTGCGGTGTGAAAAACAGCATCCTTTCCGAGCTGAAGAAAAGATTTGAAGTCATAATGGTGCCATATAACGTTGACAAGTCATTTTTCAGAAATGAAGATATTGATGGTGTCTTTTTGTCAAACGGTCCTGGAGATCCAGCCCATCCGGCGATTCAAGAATCGACCATTCAGACTGTGAAAGCAATCAAGGAAGATTATCCAATAATGGGAATTTGCTATGGAACACAGCTTCTAGCTAGAGCCTTTGGAGGCACTACCTACAAGATGAAGTTCGGGCACCGCGGCTCTAACCAGCCGATAAAGCACAATGGGAAGGTTTACATCACTTCTCAAAACCATGGTTATGCAGTAGATAAAGAATCTCTGGAAGGAACCGGTTTTGTGGCAGACCACATAAACGTCAATGACGGAACTGTCGAGGGCATAACTCACAAAGAGCTGCCGGTTTTTGCTGTACAGTATCATCCTGAGGCCGCTGCAGGTCCGCACGACACGATGTTTCTCTTTGACGAATTCAAGAAGAAGCTGGAGGAATCCCGGTGAAACGTACAGATCTTAAGAAAATTTTAGTAATCGGTTCAGGTCCGATTGTAATCGGCCAGGCAGCCGAGTTTGACTTTTCGGGAACACAGGCCTGCCGTTCATTGAGGGAGGAAGGCTATACTACAGTTTTAGTAAATTCCAATCCAGCTACAATCCAGACGGATATGGATACTGCGGATGTTGTATACATTGAGCCGCTTTCAGCCGAGACTGTTGCCAAGATTGCAGAAAAAGAGCATGTTGACGGAATCCTTTCAGGAATGGGTGGACAGACTGCATTGAACATCTGTTCAGAACTGGCGGAAAACGGTACACTAAAGAGGCTTGGCATTCATCTTCTGGGAACACAGCCTGAAGCCATTGCCTGGTCTGAAGACCGTGAGTTGTTCAGGGAAGTTATGCTCAAAATCGGCGAGCCGATACCTAAAAGCAAGACAGTCTGCAGCATTGAAGAAGCCAAGGAGGCTGCGAGAGAGCTTGGAAAATATCCTGTTCTAATCAGACCTGCGTATACCCTCGGCGGTACAGGCGGTGGAATTGCTCACAATGAAGAAGAGCTGGAAACGATTGCCGGCCGCGGTTTGATTTATTCGCGTATCCACCAAGTGTTGATTGAAGAGAGTGTGCTGGGATGGAAAGAGTTTGAGTATGAAGTAATGCGTGATGCAAATGACAATTGTATTATCATCTGCAACATGGAGAACTTCGATGCGATGGGTATCCATACTGGTGAAAGTATCGTAGTCGCACCTGTGCAGACTTTAAGCGATGAGGATCACCAGCGTCTTAGAAACGCCACTATCAAAATTATCAGGGCTCTTGAGATCGAAGGAGGCTGCAACATTCAATTTGCCTTTGATCCTGAAACAAAGGAGTATCGTGTAATTGAAGTGAACCCGAGAGTTTCAAGGTCTTCTGCGCTTGCATCAAAAGCTACAGGATATCCAATTGCCAGAGTTGCAACGAAGATTGCAGTAGGCTATACACTGGATGAAATTCCCAATAGAATTACGGGGAAAACTTACGCTGCCTTTGAGCCGTCCATTGACTATGTGGTAATCAAAGTCCCGCGGTGGCCGTTTGATAAGTTCCGTACAGTCGACAGGACGCTCGGAACACAGATGAAGTCCACCGGGGAAGTAATGGCAATCGGAAGAACTATTGAAGAAGGACTGCTGAAAGCCTTGAGATCTCTGGAAATCGACAGGGCATATCTTGATTCTGGCAATTGGTCTGATGAACAGTTGGAAGAAGAGCTGAAGACTGCTACAGATCAGAGACTGTGGGCCATCGCCGATGCTGTGCGCCGCGGTATGGATGTCAACAGGATTGCAGATCTTACAAAATGGGATGTCTATTTTGTCAATAAAATCAAGAATATTGTCGAAATGGAAAACGAACTGAAACAGGGTCTGAGCGGTGATCTTCTGAAGCGTGCGAAGAAGATGGGTTTCTCAGACGAAGTTATTGCTGGATTTACTGCAGTGCCTGAAGAAGAAATCAACAGGATGAGAAAGTCGCAATCGCTCGTTCCTACATATAAAATGGTAGATACCTGCGCTGCCGAATTCGCTGCGGAGACTCCTTATTTTTATTCTACATATGAAACTGTCAACGAGGCAGTTCCCAGCAATCACAAGAAGGTTATAATCGTAGGTGCCGGGCCCATTAGAATTGGTCAGGGTATTGAATTCGACTATGCCTGTGTCCATGGTGTAATGGCTCTTCAGGAAGAGGGTGTTGAGGCAATTATTGTTAACAACAATCCTGAAACAGTTTCTACCGACTATGATATTTCAGATCGTCTATATTTTGAACCGTTAACACTGGAAGATGTCTTGAATATCATTGAGAATGAAGATGCAGATGGAATTATCCTGCAGTTCGGCGGTCAGACTGCTATCAATCTGGCAATGCCCCTGGAGAATGCTCTTAAAGGAAAGAAGACAAAGATTCTTGGAACTTCTCCTAGTGATGTTGATGTAGCGGAAGACAGAAAACTATTCTCTGCTTTGATGGATAAGTTAGGAATTCTGCAGCCTAAATCTGGAACAGGTTATTCCTTTGAAGATGTACAGGCTCTTGCTTCCGATATTGGATATCCTGTATTGGTAAGGCCTTCATACGTTATCGGCGGCAGGGCAATGGAAATAGTCTATAATGAGAGCGAGCTGAGAACATACATGGAATCTGCAGTGAAGGCTTCCAAAGCTCATCCGATTCTGGTGGACAAGTATCTCTCTCATGCTATTGAGATTGATGTTGATGTGGTTTCTGACGGCACAGACATATTCATTGGCGGAATTCTAGAACACATCGAGGAAGCCGGAGTACACTCAGGAGATGCGACTATGTCTTTACCTCCTCAGACTATTTCTCCGGAGATCATTGCTAAAATCGAAGAAATTGCGATCAAGGTTGCCAAAGCTCTCAATATCATTGGACTTCTCAATCTGCAGTTGGCAGTAAAGAACGGTGAAGTCTACATGATTGAAGCCAATCCACGTGCTTCTAGAACTGTACCGCTGGTGTCTAAAGCAATCGGTGTGCCTCTGGCAAAAATCACTACCAAGGTAATGCTGGGCCGTACTCTGAAAGAGCTCGGGTATGTTGGTTCAGCAGACCATAAAAACGTAGTAGTCAAATCTTCTGTTTTCCCCTTCTTGAAACTGCCGGGTGTCGACTCAATTCTAGGTCCAGAAATGAAATCCACCGGTGAAGTGATGGGAATTGCACCGACATTTGACGAATCCTGTTACAAGGCTTTAGTCTCATCGGGAATGAATCTACCTTCAGGCGGCGGAGTTTACGTTACTGTCAGTGACAGGGATAAACCAGATGTCCTGCCGATTGTTAAAGAATTGGTGGATATGGGATTCCAAATTTATGCTACAAAAGGTACTTCAACATTCCTCAGGGAGCACGATATACAGACAACCACTGCATATACAATCTCTCAAAATATGGATCCAGATGCTCTTGGCTTGATGCGCAGCGGTAAAATCCAGCTGATCATAAACACACCTACCGAGAGTTCTGGTGCCAGAAGGGATGGCTATATGATGCGTCGTTTGGCTGTGGAGCTTGAAATTCCATTCCTGACGACGGTGCAGGCTGCCCGCGCTACTGTGATGGCAATGAAACGTGCTGCCGCAGGTCCTCTCGATGTCATCGATCTGAGAACATACTGTGGAATGAGCAAAAACTGATTTTGGTAAAAACCCTGCACACATATGGTGCAGGGCAATATTTCTTTCATACTTCTAAAAAAACTTTTGAATTGATTTGACTAGAGCAAATGCTGTCTGGTGTATCAATATCGGTCGAACATGATGATGTGTGTAAAGAGAATCATATGATTACCACGTGTGTTGATGATTTGAATCTTAATATTGATGAATTTGAGTTTGAACTATGCGTTCCTTATCATTTTGTGAATTAAGCGGATCATGTTTGCACATGAATCACTGGCATCCACATTTACTTCTGTCGATCATCTTACCGGCGTGTAGTTGATTTCTGATTTTTCATCAGTGGCCTCAACCTTAAATATCACAGGTCTCAAACCGTCATTACAGCTGCAGATGGCGACCCCGGGAACCTTTATCCAGTCGCCATAGTAAAACAGACCTTTTTCTGCTCCGTGCGCCAAAGCAAAGACATACTGATAGATTGCTTTCCATGCCTCATCACAGAAACCTTCTGGTTTTGCGTAGTCTGCATAAAAAACCTGTCCTACTTTCATCATCGGGCATTCTGTCAGACCTTCTACTCCATATTCGGAAGCCAGTTCCTTATCCAGTGTGGTTTTTAGAACCGTTATCTTAACTTTGTTCATTTTTGCACCTTTATTGACTGAGTTTAATGGATCGTCAGGCTTTTGACTCCTTTGCATTCCATGAGTGTAGGTATTATCTTTGATGGCACAGGTTCGTCTGTAATTACGTACAGCTTGGGTGACTCAGTCAAATCTGGATCATCTACCATTGATTGCCTTATGCTGATGCCTGTTTCTGCGATAATGGATGCCACAGAGGCTAGAATTCCAGGTTCGTTAGCGTTTGAAGGAACGATTTCAATGCAGCCCCAGTTCATTACCGAAGCAACATCTTTCAGCATCGTTGTAGGCAATATTAAAGAAAAGATCTTGCTGAGCTCATCATCTTTTTCAATTGTTTCAATTGCAGTTCTTACAATTCTTCTGTCCACATCTACGACACGTGCTATCGCAGTGTCTGCAATCTCAACTTCCCCGCTATACACTCTGCCGTTCTTTATGCACATGCCGTTAGACAGCAGTAGTTTGACAACTTTTAGCTGAGACGGGTACCTCATGAAATGTTTAATTACAGCTGGATGCACGAACCAGTATCCTTATTCAATGCTATAGAGTTTTTGTTATTTTGATTTGACAACCTTTGACTTAGGAGTATGACATCTATCCAGCAGTGCAGTCAAAAACCAAACCTTCTAATGATGCCTAAAAATAATCAAATTACAATAACCATACTTGTGTATTGCATTGAATTACATACCAAGAATTGATCTTATGATTAATTACAAACACATGTCCAGACTATCCTTATCTCTATGTAGAATCCTAGTGGCATCAATATATATTGTTTTATTATTCATACAAGATTGTTATGTGTCTGGACGTCAGCATATAGACCTACGCGATATTTTTAACAGTGCTATCAGTCAGCTGAAGCTCTGTTGAAATTTCCGGTCATGTGTAATATGTTCAGAGACCAAGTTTCCTTGAGAATAAAGGAAACGAATAACAAACCCCCTTAAAAGTAAATAGGTGAGTGAGCAAATGAATAAAAAAAGTAAATTGATACTAGCATCAGCGCTATTTATTGCGGCCTTGATGCTACTTGTACCTTTATCTCAGGTAGATCTGCCTGGGGGGGGGGGTACAGGAAACTTATCATTCTGACTCAATTGTTTTGAGTGAGAATAGTTCTAAAACAATTCTTGTAGATGATACTAATGGTGATGATACTAGTGGAAACGGCACTGAAACACCATACAAAACCATCACCAAAGCAGTCTTAGCAGCTAGTTCAGATACTAGTTCAAAATACATAATCAAACTTCTCACGGACATTAATGCCGCCGGTGAGGAAGTTGCATCCACTGCTAGCGATGACACTGCTTCTACACCCTCGAATTCTAAAATTATTATGATCAGTATGGCATTGACTCTTGATCTCAATGGCAAAACGCTGACAACCACTGACACTTCACGAATTGAAGTGAAGGCTGGCGGAGATCTAACAATAACTGATTCCAGCAGTAGCATAGGAAATATTAACCATACTGTAGCAGGGGATGAAAAGTTCCCAATCATGGTATCTGGAGAATCAGGAAATGTTGCTAAACTTACCTTAGACAAATGTAAAATCACTGTTATTGGATCTGAAGGTACTGGATCTGAAGGTGGCGCAGAAGGTTATGGTGTATACGCTGCAAAGTATTCTAAAGTAACATCTGGGGAAGGAGTTACAATAACTGCAGGCTATTCAGCAATTTCCGGTAACGGTCAGAATCCTGGTGTTGATGTAACAATCACCGGCGGAACATATGAATCCAAGAATTATGCAGCAATATACTTCCCGTGTACTGGAAAACTAACCATAACTGGTGGAGAATTCATCGGTCTCTCAGGTATCGAAATCAGAGCTGGGGATGCATATATCAGCAATGCTAAAATTAGTGTTACTGGTAATTCTGAAACTCCACTTCCCAAGAACGATGCTAATAAGTTTAGATCGGATGTGCCTACCCCTTGGGGAATGGGTATTGCTATTCTCGATCACAACAGTTATGCAGTTACTAAGAATGAGGCAAATAAAACATCATACAATGACATCAACGTCGTCATCGACAATGTAACTTTCAATGATGATGCAAACTTTGACATTTATGTCGGCAAGCACCTTCTGGACCAAAACACTACTACTACTGGTACATTCGTTCAGAATGATGCAAAAACATTACACGACATAAATGTAACAGTCAACGGTGTTGATTTCAAAGGAAAAGGTCTTTACTTGTACGGGGCAAATGATGTAACAATCACCAACTGTAACTTTACAGACATAACCGCATCAGTAGACACTTCAATTGATGTAAACGCTATTTACTTGAAGGATTGCAGAGGAAATCTCCTCATTAGCAGTAATGAAATCAAAATTAGCAGTAATGAAATCAAAACTGAAACTGAAAACGTTTCTAACTGCAGACGTGGAATTTACATTTATAACTGCGATTCTCCTAACATAAGCATAATTTACAACAAAATCACTAATGTCGAATTCAATGCGATTCAGATTCAGATCCCTAACTATACTCAATTAACATTAGAACCTAATCTCTACATCTCTAACAATAAAATCTCTGAGTGGGATGCTGATAACGATGGCGTTTCAAGCGGTAACACCAACAATCCGTATGCCGGTGGTCGCGCAGTTCGCATCGATATTCACAACTCTTATCGGGCAACAATCTTTAACAATACATTTTCTAAAAGTTATGATTCTGGTGTAAATTTTGTATCAGATCTTGGCAGCAGTACTTCTAATGGTGGTTATGATAACGGAAACGTTCTCAAACTTACTGCACAAGGTGGTAATAACAACACATACGCTGTCACTTTAGAGCTAAATGGTAATAAATTAAATAATGAATCTTTATCGTATACCAACAACGATTATGTAATTCTACCGTCAAATGATAAAGCGACATTTAGCACTGATCCTCAAAACCTTTTCAAAAAGGGAAATGATAGTGTATCTGTAAAAGATCTCATTGAACCTTATAATCTCTACTCCACTGACGGCGGCTACACTTTCTATCCGGGAGGAACTCTGAAATATGTAACTGGTTACGATGGCTTTTCTTCAGGTAACTTAGCAATGCAGTCAGGATACTATCTGCCTTTCAGAATATCTTTCGATAAAACATATGATAATCTGGAACATCTTTCAGTAACTCTTAAAGGAGATGCAAGCAAGACTGTTGGACAGAAGGCGTTAGATTCTGGTAAGACCAGCACAGATGATGCTTACATGGATGTTGTATTCTTCATCGGTAGTCTTTCCTCAATTGAGATCACTATCGATACCGATACAACTGATGCTAATCCAGCAATCACATACATAATCTATCTAATCGATTTAGACCTGGAGCAGTCAGTAAAAACAGCACCTTTAGTCGATCACGGAGCGGATGGAACTGATAACATACCAATTACTCCAAAAGATTACAAGGTTGAAATGAAAGTAGGCTACAATAATATCTTTATACTAAACGTTACAGCCCACGATCTTAAGCAGCATTACAATGCTCAGAATACTCTTGGCTATTGGGTTGGCGTTGCTATACCAGTTCCTGAGAAAATCACTACTCTCACAGGTGCAAAATATTCATTTAACGAACATCCTCTTCAGTGGAAGTCATTTCCTGACGATGCAGAACTGGTTAATATCGATGGGAAGTATTACGTTTGTTTCTACTTCAATGCCGATACTGATGATGCTGAACGATACGTCGTTGTTGACTGGGATGGTGATGGAGCAGCAAAACCTCTGTGCTATGCAGTCAATCTTGACGTGACTTTCACTTCAGATGAATTTGTACAAGCACCTCTCATAGATCACGCTACAGAACCTGGAAAAGAGGTTGATGGTGTTACAGACTATTCAGTAAAGGTAGGAGTTACCGATATCAAGACTCTCTACTTAACTGCTAAAAACGTTCCCAGTCATATCAATGGAGCTGGTACTTCAGGATATTGGGTAGGCATAGGATTCAAAGCTCCCACTGGTGCTGACTTCAGCACTGCTAAAATCATTACTGGATGGGGAGATTATGTTCTAGATAATCTTCAGTGGAATGACTCAATTGCTGCTTCTTTCGATTCACACTTTGGAGGAAATGATACTTGTGACTATTTCTCCACTTACTATAACTTTGATTCAAGCAGCAATACAGATAACAAAGCTTACATCATGATTAAGTGGAATGACAATGACATCGATAAATATCTCATCGACTTCTCCGGTGTTTCCAAGAAATCTTCATCAACTGGAGGCGGAGGTACACCAGTCAACCCACCAGTGACTCCAGACACACCGAAAGAACCAATCATTCCTGACAGCAACGGAAACGTTGATGTTGTAATCGATGATAAAAAAGCAGATGAGTTAGTTCACGAAGCAGTTTCATCTGGTTCTGATACAATAACAATCTTAGACACTAAAAACGTCTCTGGAAATGTTTCTTCTGTTACTGTTTCTACTACAGACTTAGAAACAATTTCTAAAAAGATTGAAAACAATAATAATATAGATTCAGTCTCGATCGAAACATCAAATGGAGACATCATCATCGAAAAAGAAGTTCTTTCATCAATACTTGAAAACACAAAAGCAGAGTCAGTTTCATTTGAAGTAGAAGATGCAAAGAACAAGTTGACAGAAGAACAGAAGAAAGCTGTAGGAGACAGACCTGTTTATGATATCAGCATCAAAGCAGGAAATGAGAATGTAACATCATTCAACGGAAAGGCCATAACAATCTCACTTCCATACACATTAAAAGCAGGCGAGGATCCGAAAAATATTGTAGTATATTATGTCAAAGAAGATGGTTCATTAGATAAGATAAACTGCGAATACAAGAACGGTAAAGTAATCTTTGATACAGACCATCTTTCAAAATATGTCATTGGATATGAAGAACAGGACAAACCTGTAACTCCAGATACTCCTGAGGATAAGAAAGAAAGCAGCAATAACACGATATACTACGCTGTTGCAGCAGTAATCATCATTCTCATCATTATCGCTTTAGCATATTACTTCATGAAGAAAAAGCAGTGATGATAAGAATATCAAACAAACTTACTGAACGCGAAAGCGTCAGTAAACTCATTTCTATTTTTTTAATTTTTTTATCAAAATTCTGTAATCTAAAGGTGATAGCTTTATAATGAATACAAAAAAGAGATGATGATATTTTGTAAAGTCTTCTAACCTAACGCAACATGCCAAAAATTCAATATGGATCTTTTAAAGCCGTTCTCCTGCCCAAGCTCTCTAATTTTTAATGATTGTCTTAAGACGAGGTAAAAGATACGAATTTAAGGTATTTTCCTTATATCTTATGATCACCTTCATAGTACTGAGGTATCATATGAGCAGTCAGAATATAGAAGAAATGTTGTCGAAGCATCCCTGCTACAATGAAGAAGCGCATAAGAAGTTCGCTCGTATGCATTTACCTGTGGCTCCAAAGTGTAACATTCAATGTAACTTCTGCAACAGGAAATATGACTGCACTAATGAAAGCAGGCCGGGAGTAACCTCGGAAGTATTATCGCCAGAAGATGCCACGACTAAAGTCTCTTACGTACGTGACAAAGTACCTAACTTGTCTGTTTTAGGCATAGCTGGACCCGGAGATCCTCTTGCAAACGAAGAGACATTTAGAACTTTAGAGCTAATCAATAAAGATCATCCAGATCTCACATTCTGTCTCAGCACCAACGGGCTCAATCTTCCTGAAAATGTGGAGAGACTGAAAGCTCTCAACGTCAATTTTATCACCGTAACTCTGAATGCTGTGGATCCTGAAATAGGTTCTAAGATCTATGATTTTGTAACAAAAGATGGTAAGCAGTACAGGGGCCTGGATGCAGCAAAAATCCTCTTGAAAAATCAGCTTGAAGGGATTCAGAAGGCTGTGAATGCAGGAATGACTGTTAAGCTGAACGTAGTTCTCATTCCTACAATAAATGATAAGCACATTCCAGAGATTGCTAAAAAGGCAAAGGAAATGGGAGTATACATTGTGAATGTTCTCCCTCTGATCCCTGTGCCCGGAACTAAATTTGAGAACCTGAGAGCGCCGACTCCGAGCGAAAGGAAAGCCATTCAGGATCAGTGCGGGGAAGATATCCGCATGATGAGACACTGCAAACAGTGCCGGGCGGATGCAATAGGTCTGCTGGGAGAAGATAGATCTCAGGAATTTGCATGCATTTCAAAGAGCTGCATGAATAAAGAAAGCTCCAAGGAATGGTACAATGTGGCAGTAGCTACATCCGATGGAGAAAATGTTGACCTGCATTTCGGCCAGGCTTCAGCATTCCACACTTATAAGATAGGAAGCGGTAAAATCATCGAATGTGCTACGATTGATATGGAGTCTCCAAGCGATATTCCTGTTTACGGTAAAGAGCACTTCACCAAGCTGGAAAAGACTGTAGGGCTGTTAGCTGGAATGGATGCAGTAATTGCCGAGAAATTCGGAGAGCCTGTGCTTGAACTGCTGAGGAAGTATGGAATAGCCTATCTGGAAAGCAGGGGCAGCATACAGTCAGCGTTGGAGCAGATGGAAAAAGTTCTGAAGGGTGAAGACCTCATAAAGATATGAGCTCTGCAACACTTTCCCCTTCTTTGGAATCGTAGACTGAAATAACATTCCGCATCAGGTCTTTTACATCATCTATGTGAGTAATCAGCAGTATCTGGCTGAACTGATTTTCAAGCTTTGAAAGAGCAGTCATGATGTTGCGCTTCCTGTTCTGATCCTGAGAGCCGAAAATTTCATCGAGAACAAGGAAATTAATATCTTTGCCAGACCTATCAGAAAGCAGCCTGGATATCGCCAGTCTCAAACATAAGTTTGCTAAATCCATCTCTCCGCCGGAGAAGCGGTTTATCGGATACTTTGCATCTCCGTCATAAACTGAGATGTTATACTCATCATCCAGTTCTAACCCCAAATACCGCCCATCAGTCATGTCTGAAAACATTGATGATGCAATGTCTGTAAGTGCAGGAATAATTCTTTCCATCAGATTATCTTTTAAATCTGAAAAAATATCTCTAAGTGCAGCAAGCTCTGAAATCTTTTTCAACGATTCTTTCTGCTTGAGTTCAGTTTTTTCAACTTCCTTAATTTCTCTAGCCTTGTTGTCTATTCTTTCATCAATGACTGCGGACTGTGTTTGTTTCTCATTGATTTCTTTTTGAATTGCGGAGCATTCTTCTTCAGCAGATTTTACTGATAACTTAACACTCTGGTATGCTTCGTCATCGTAGTCAATGTTCTGCAAATCAGTTAAAAGTCTAGCTAATTCATCTTTCTGACGGACAATCCTGTCTTCATTATCTTTTTTCTCCTGCATAAAATTCGGCAGGTTTCGGCTTTCTCCCTTCAGTCCGTTGTATTCATCAGATGACTTTTTCAGACTTTTTAGATCGTCAGTTATTTTCTGGTATTCCTCACTATCAAATTTCACATCTTTTATTGATGTGAGAGAATTCTCTGCATCTTTTCTTTCTTCTTCAAGATCCTTTACCTGTTTTCTTACAGACCTCAGTTCTGCAGTATGATCAATGCCCTTCTGTCGTTCTTCTTCAAGATGTGTTTTTCTTTTCTTCAGTGCAGTCAGGTGAATCTTTTCTTCATTTTCAGAGTTTACAAGGGACATCTTCTCTTCAGAGGCAGTTTTGATAGTTTCGGACACTTCCTGCATTTCAGTCTGCAGCTTATTCATAAGAATGGTGTGATGCTCTCCCAGAGTGCGTTCGCATTCAGGACACACGCTGTCCGGGCCTCTCTTTCTCATTACAGAGATCTTTTCGCTGAGTGATTTTTCAATCTTGTTATTTTCTTTCAGAGCAGCGTCCACTTCATGTATCTTAATATTGATCTCATTGATCTTTTCTTCAATTTCTGAAATCTGCTCAGTGTTCTTATCTATCTCAGATGAAACTCCGCTGTACTTTTCCAGTTCGGTAAGAATCTCTGCTTCTTTGGCCTGGTGTGATTTTATATTCTGATCCAAACGGTCTAATTTTAAAATTATATCGTTTCTCCTTTGGAACAGCATTCTGTCTTCATCAAGAACTTCTTTTTTATGACTCATCTCTTCATATGATCTGTATTTTAATTCCAGTTCTGGAAGTTTTTCTAACTTTTTATTGAGATCAGATATTTTCATATCAAGCGACTGCAGATGGCCAGTTTCAATCTCAATCTCTTTTTTCTTTGAATCAGCGGCATTTTTGGCTGCAATGTATTTTCTATACACTGCATCTAGTTTTTCCAGCTCTTCTGAAGCCTCATTCTTCTTATTTTGCAGCTCTGTTTCTTTTTCTTTGAGAACCGACAGCTCTCTAATTATTTCATTTTTAGAAATGATTAATGAATCTCTATCTTTGATCAGACAATCCTTTTTCAGTTTTCCATCTGGATTTTTCAGATTTGATTCCAGATCGTCTTTCATATGTTTTTCAAAATTCAGATCAATACTGACATTCTTAACCACATCCTGCAGTATGTCGATGTCAAGCAGTTTTACGATATGCTCCTTTCTCTTGGATGCATTCAATTCTGAAAGTGCAGACAGGTCTTTCTGCCGTGAAAATACCGATATAAAGAATTCCTTGCTTTCCATACCCAGCAGTTTCTCGATTTTTTCAGTTACTGCTGAATCGGAGTTTGCTGTTTGTATTCCGTCTGCGAGCAAGTATGCATTGGGAGTATTGTTTTTTCCCTTGAGAGATCTGACAAGTTCGTAATTTGTTCCATTTAGGTCAAATACTATCTTAACAGAACACTCTTCTTTGGGAGATGCGTTATAATTTTTGATACCGTCCTTTCCATCCCTGATGATGTCGCTGTTTCTGCCCCCGCTTCCGTAAAGCGCCCAGGCAATGGCTTCGATAAGTGTGCTTTTACCGGCACCGTTGGCTCCGAGGATTCCCACAACTCCGTCTGGAATGTTTAAACGCACATCTCTGAAGCGGCGGTAGTTTGTCAGTTCAATTCTGATCAGTCTGATTGTCCCGCCTCCTTTTTCAGATAGCTGAGTCCCAGCTCCTTAATGCGCTGCTTGTCGATATTCTCAATCGGTCTGGCATTCACGAATGATATGAACTCATCTTCAATGTGGCCGAATACTGCAGAAGTGGACTGCACTGACATTTTGTCCTGAGAACTTACTATTCTCAGTTCGAAATGAGCTGCTGTAGAAAACTGCTCTTTGATCTTTTTGGCATTTATTGAATTTCTGACAGAGCTCAAAACACGGTTTACGGTCATTCTCACAATCGCACCATCAATGTTGTCTGGTATCGAATTTTCAATCTCGTTGATGAGGCTTTCAGCGTCCAGATGCAGAGCGTCAATATATGGCAGATCAATCATTTTTCTTGCAGGCAGTGAAACAAATTCTTTTGTTCCTTTATCTAAATCAATTACTAAGTATCCCTTATCCTGCCTTGCTTCTGAAAATGAAAATCTTTCTGTCGAGCCTGAATAATAAGCGTTGTCTAAAATTTTCTGATATCCGTGATAGTGTCCCAGTGCCACATAATCCATGTTTTTCTGCAGATGTGAATCCTCTATCACCTGATCATTTGTACTGGAATTCTGGAATGCTTTTAAACTGGCTACACCGGTGTGCAGCATCATCACATTGTATCTGCTGTCTGCGGGACTGATAGAATCAAGTCTGGTAAGATATTCTTCTCCTTCGGCATAAGGCAGACCATGAATTGTCATATCGCCGATTCTGACTTTTTCATATCCTCCGCGGTATATGCAGTGCACTCCCTCTATGTGGTCAAACAGCCTGAAAACACTGCCGGTCTCGCGGATTCTTGGCATGGAGTGATTTCCGGCAATTATGACGATCGGGATGCCTTCTTTGGAAAGACGTAAAAACTGTTCCATGGCAAACCCGAGGGTTCTGTTCGATGGTCTGATTGAATCAAACAGATCTCCGCTGTGCAGGATCACATCAGGCCTGAGTTCTATCGCATCATCCACAAACCTCTCGAATGATCTGTACGTGTCAACTTCTCTCTGATTAAGTCCTTTGTAAGGTCCGGGATCTGCACAGAGAGTACGATATGCGCTGAATCCCAGGTGGGTGTCCGAAACATGTATGAATTTCATCAGACTACCTCAGAAAAATCCCTCATCTGCAGCCTTTGGTTTGTTGTTTTCTGGAACTTTAATGTTCTTCAGTCTCTCTTCATAAAGGTGGACCTTCACAGGCACGGCAAAAGGTGTGAATGGAGATGCCACAATCGCCTCGCCGGGCATCAGCATCTGAATTTCATTATCAACTTGTGATATGTCCTGCTTGGCAGAGTTTTTGAGAATTTCCCTGTCCTTTTTGTCTGACAGACCTAGAATAAACAATGTGTTGAATTGAGAAATGACTTCATTTGCAATCAGCTTGGGCTGCTGAGACACTGCACAGAGGCCGGTTTTGAACTTACGGCCTTCTCTGGCAATCTGCGCAAAGACACTGTCCTCTGCTTCTTTCAGAACTCTCTGTGCCTCTTCAATTGCTATCAGGGTGTTCGGCAGCTTGCTGAACTCTTCCCCGTCTGAGTAGAGAGCCTTGTTCTTTTCAAAGACTGCTCTTGAAATTACCGTAGAAATCAGGAGCTCTTCAGTCTCATGGGCATTCGAAGTATCAACAAGGATTGTCTTTCCTTCATGCAGCTGATTTATAATCCTGGCAGTAACGCTGTAATTTTTGTCTTTAGAAACAAGGTTCAGCCTGAATAAGTTGCTCAGTCTTCTCTTAATGACACTGATTGTGCCGCTTTGATAGCCGGGAAGATTGGCAACTATCTCATCGACTTCAAGCTCATCCAGCTTGTTCAGCCAGTCATCTTTGTATTTATACTGGGCTGTTTGTAAGCATTCTTTCTGAGCCTCGGTGAACTCATAGATTGCTTCCAGATCGGAGATCTCGATCTCAGCTGAAGAGATGACAAGTTTGCTATATCCTCCGCTGCTCGACAAATCTCTTGAAGAATAAACGGCAAACGACTCTTTGTAGGGAGCATCCTTCAGGCCCTTTTTGCTGACCTCTCCGCCGTCAAAATATTCTCCGTGGGGATCAAAAATCAGGAAACCGCAGTTTCCTCTGCTCATGCATGAAAGCGCCAGATTCTTCATCAGATTGCTTTTTCCCATTCCTGTGGTAGCAAAAATTCCTACATGGTACGGGATAGCCCTTTCAGAAATTCCGACCGGGAAATCAAGGACCTTGTCTCCAGACCTTAAGTTTCCTATCTCGATCTCACCCAGATATGACTTTAAAAATTCATAATCATCAGCCTGGGTGTATCGTACTTCAGAGAAATGGGTCGGAAGAGTCTTGGTTTTCTTGAAGCTCGCCTCATCAATGTAGCCGAGGGGAGAAGAGACACCGATGCAGAAAAGATACTGCTCATATGGAGACATGTCGGGATTGTCCTTTTTCATAATCATGCCGGCTGTTCTGCTCATCCAGCTGCTGTCTTCTTTGTCGGCGGCATGCTCTATGTCCATGACTCTGACAAGGTACTTTCCTTCCTTGTTCTGAGATTCTACAACGAGCAGTTCTCCCACCTGCAGGTTTTCTTCAAAATCAATCCTGAATCTTGTTTCCATTACGTTAGTTCCGATTACTCTTCCGATCCCCATATTTACACGCTATATGCGAAATTTTATTTGAACTATTTTAATTCCGCTGGGAATATTGGATAATGATAATATGAAAAATATGGACTGAGGAGCTCTCAATCCTCAAATTTTATTTCTGATGCCCTTTTCAGCCCCATTCCAGTAGCTACCTCGGCAGCTTTCATCAATGCACATGGAACTATGCAGGCGGCGTGGCCCAGTACTTTTCCGCATGCTACATATATGGGATTCTCTCCAAAAGGCATTTTCATGACATCAAATGCTCCCATTTCCTCATCGTTAAGCACATCAACAATTTTGGAAACATGTGGGCACTCGCTTTCTATCTCGAATCTGACGACTCCGTCATCACCATAAACTGCCTGAATTTTAGTATTCAGTCTGCATACGCCGGGATTGACTTCTACGCATGTTTTGTCTGACATACTTTCATCATTACATTATGATGCTTTATTACTTCTACCTGATTTTTCTCATCTTCTGCCTTTATGTGTTTTTGAAACTAATTCAAACATGCCGCCTTTTGTGATGTCTACAATTCCAAACACAGCCACAGCCTTATTCTTCTTCATAACAGGCACAGCAACAACAGGAACCCCCATGTACGGCCCGGAAGGTGAGATTTTATGCGTTATCTTAGCCGTTTCCAGGACTTCTTCTAAAACAGGTCCAGTATAATTATTGTCTATGACCAATCCATCTTCACATCTGACACCGCTGCAGTTCTTGCTTCTCATTGTTGTGGGAAGTCTTCCAGTCAGTTCGTGAACTGCCAGGGCAATCGACTGAAGAGCCTCTGCCTCAGTATCCGGCCCGAACGATTCCCATACATTTTTCTCAACCCAGGAAAGATTAACCTGATTTTCAAGTGCCAGTGCAGCAGTCACTGCACCTTGTTCTGCCAGGCGGTACTTTTTCGCAGTGCCGATGATGATTACATCCCCGTCACGGATATTGAATGCAGTTTTCAGACAGGCAGTAGTTTCTTCGTCCGGACTCATGTTGCTGCATGGATAGTATAATTTACCGTTTTTAGCAACAAATGAAGTGGCTCCTTCAGCTCCTGAATACACAGCTTCATCCCGCTGTTCATTGCCATTGCTCATATGTGCTGCCATCCCCTTGACAAGAACAGCACAGTCCTGGCTGGAAATGGTAACTCCTTTCAAATCAACCTGCGCAACGCTCATCCCGCAGTCTAGATATTCTCTGATGCCTCGGTCTGTAAGACTTACTCCATTTTTTCCTACAGTTACAAAACCTTCTCCAATCATTTTGTTGAGGATCGTCCTGATGCTTCCTTCTCCGATTCCGACTATCTGTGAAAGGGCCTTTCTTCCGACAGGGCCTTCTTTGAAGATGGTATCATAGGTTTTCCATACGTGATATAATGAATATTTGGGGGTTGGACCTGCTCCCGTGTAAAGCTTATAATTGAGCCCCATTGAGCGATGGATAGTACAACCATAGAATAAAGTTTGTGGATGAAAACGTTTCTAGATGGCTATATTTTGCCTTTTTATGATCTATATGTACACCAAATCGTTTATTCATAGATGATCATCTAATAAAATGAGACACATCGCTAAAATATCATAATTTGATTGGGATGTTGCATAACTGCCGGATCTGTGTTTTGAAAATATTTTTGTTTTTCACACATCTCTGAGTAAATTAAATGCAAATTCTCGCTCCTCTGTCGGTCAGTCTGCAATTTTTTTGCAATTTTATTCTAAGTTTATAGAATATGTGGAAGCAGTCTTTGTCCAGCAATATTAAATTGAGATCTCATTGGTAAAAAATATTCAGAAAACCGCTGTCCTAACAATTGTTCCAGTGAGTAAAATCAGCCAAAGACTATATAGCGTTAATTTCTTTTTCACTGTATCATGTCCGATTCACATGTGTTCATAACTCTAAAAGATATCAGCAAATCATTCAATGGTTCATATGTGCTAAAAAATATCAATGAAGAAATAAGCACAGGAGAAGTTTTTGGACTCATTGGGAGAAGCGGTGCTGGAAAGTCTGTACTGATCAACATGCTACGAGGAACTCCAGAATATCATCCGGATTCTGGAAACGTGGTATATCATGTTGATTACTGTGAAAAGTGTGGTTGGGTAGAACTTCCCGGCACTGGAAAATGTACGATATGTGGAGGCTCTGTAGAACACAGGGACATAGACTTTTGGAATACTGACGATCTCGATCCTATCAAAAAACAGCTCAGAAGCCGTATTGCAATCATGCTCCAGAGAACATTCTCTCTTTTTGGCGATATGACTGTTATAGAAAATGTCTTTGAAGCTCTGCCTCAGGATATGGATGAAAACCTGAAAGTCGACAAAGCCCTCAAGCTGTTAAAATCTGTAAGATTAGATCATCGTATCACTCACATAGCACGTGACCTGTCCGGCGGTGAAAAGCAGAGATGCGTTTTAGCAAGACAGCTTGCCAAAGATCCAATACTGTTTCTGGCAGATGAACCGACTGGAACCCTTGACCCGTCTACTGCAGACATGGTTCACAAGGTTCTGACTGATGCTGTTAAAGATACAGGCATGACGATGGTGGTAACTTCCCACTGGCCGAAAGCAATTGAGGTTCTCTCAGACCGCGCTATGTGGCTGGACCACGGCGAAGTTAAAATGGAAGGTTCTCCAAAGGAAGTTTCAGCAGAATTCATGCGTGGACACGAAATGCATGAAGAAAGTCATGTACAGGTCGGACAGCCGCTCATTAAAATCAGTGATGTAAAACGTTACTATTATTCATACACTAGAGGTGTTGTAAAAGCTGTAGACGGAGTATCCCTGGAAGTCAACGAAAAAGAAATTGTAGGTTTAGTGGGTCTTTCCGGTGCAGGCAAAACAACGCTCTCAAAAATGATCTGCGGTCTCCGCGAGCCTTCCGAGGGTAAAGTGGAAGTAAGGATTGGAGACGACTGGGTAAATATGGCTGAGCCAGGACCTACAGGGAAAGGAAGAGCCACTCAGTACATTGGAATACTGCATCAGGAATTTTCACTATATCCATTCGATACGATCCTTCAGAATCTGACTGTATGCATAGGAATTAAGCTTCCCGCAGAGCTGGCAAAGATGAAGGCAATTCAAGTTCTTTTAGGATCTGGATTTGACCGTGCGGATGTGGAAAAGATATTATATGCTTATCCTGACAACCTCAGCGTAGGTGAAAAACAGAGAGTTGCCCTCGCACAGGTTCTGATCAGGGAACCTAGCCTGGTCATTCTCGATGAACCTACGGGAACAATGGATCCGATTACGAAGAATTCTGTAGCTAAATCTGTTCTCACAGCACGTAAAGAGCTGGGCGAAACATTTCTAATAGTCTCTCACGATATGGATTTCGTGATGAACTGTTGCGACCGTGCTGCTATCATGAAAGATGGAAAGATCGTCGCAATGGGTGCTCCTAGTGATATCGTGGAATACTTAGAAGAGATCGAGCTGAAGGAGAATGAGAACGGCGGTGCTGAGAATTGAAGGATACTATTGGTAGAAAGCTTAGTTTCGTTGAATGCAGGGAATCCCGCGGGCTTGGCGTAGGCGGCGGGATGGCCCAGAAAGCAACAATTTCTGAAAGCGGAAGAGATGTTGTTGCAATAGCAATGGGACCTGGAAAGCGTCACATTACAAAACCGGTCTGTGAAATCACATTCGCGTTAAGAGAAGAAGGTATCGATACCAGCGTGCTTGTGGTTAATGCCGGCTCTGGTGTTCCGGCCGATGCCCCTGATGTCACCACCAGTTCTATCTTCGGTCTGGATCCTATTGAAGTTCAGAGAATCCAGCAGTTTAAGCTTGCTATCATCCATCTGGGAAATGTCAGGAATCACCTGATCTATAAGGCCAGGCTTATCCTGAGAAATGTAAATATTCCGGCCATTGTGGTTTGCCAGGCGCCTATTGATTTTGAAGACTTTGCGTCAATCGGAGTGCAGACAAGACTGGTAATGCCTCCGGAAGATAGAATTGATACTAAAGGAAAAATAGTCGATATCGTGAGCGGTGTTGTAAGAGGCACAACCTGTCCTCAGAGTAAGCTTGACGAAATAGTATCAAAAGTAAGAACTCATCTGTGATCAGGCGAAATCAAAGCCTACCAGATGAGTCCAGTATTTTTTATCACTGTGTTTTGTGATATCTCTTAGATAATCATCAGACAATGTGGATATGCTTCCTGAGGTAATGTTTTTGATGCCTGCAATATCATCTATGTAATCAAATCCAACTTCGTTAATCTCGAAATGCACTTCGCTGGTAAGTTTTACTCCGTCATAGATTACAAAATCATCAGAAAGGAAGCTCGCATCAGGATTTTTTCTCAGAATCTGCTCTTTTCTAAGTGGTGTGACATATTCCCCTACAATCGTACCGGAATCATCAACCATCACTACAAGGCCTTCATCAGAAAGCAGCAGATGCTGGTCTCCTATCAATACTACTGTGATATCCCGCTTGAGAGATGCCCAGACACCGTTATTCGTGCATTCCAGAAGTCCTCCGCATGCTCCGTTGCTGTCAGCGATTGTTTCTAGTCTGAATACTTCACTTCTCACATTTTCATCCATAATCAGGACTTCAACCACTCCTGAAATGGATTGAAGCTTCTCTCTCACTTTGCTCAGGATCTCCTCGCGAGACATGCTCCCACATTGTTAAACAAGGCTATTAAGGAATTGTACGTTTCTAATCAGTTTTTGCTCTTGAAGTTCTTAGAAATCAGGCAAAAGGCTAATTACAGTTTCGACCGTTAACCTCCCTGACCAGATGATAGTCAGCGTGAACGGAGTAAAAAAGGAAGTGCCCGAAGGCAGCAGGATCCGCGATATTCTCAATGGTGAACCCTATTCAGAAGGCTCCATATTGGCAGTATCGAGAGCTGGAGAAGAAATTCTCAGCGAGACTGACGAGTATGAAATCGTCACTCAGAAAGGATCGTTTAATATCCGCCTGAACGGTACTATATTTGCAGAGAAGTGGAAAAAATTAAAAGATGACATAGTCGGAGTCGGCATCAGGTGGGGAACCAATAAGATACTGGCTGTAGGATCATTCCCTTCAGATCTGCCTGTGGATAGGGAAAGACACGATTATATGCGTTATGACTGCTTTTTTTCGCTGGGTGGATTTGACAACCGTTCCACTTACATGATGATTGCAAGAATAAATCATACCGCTGGGTATGGTGTCAATGATGGAATTTTTGGTAAAGTTACTAAAGGCAGACATATTCTAAACAGTCTCGATGAAGACGACTCGATCATGGCTATAAATCCGGTCGTTGTTAATACCATTGAAAAGAATTCATTTGTTACTTCAGATGTCGATATTATTTTAGAAAATGGTATGGCTATTGAAACATATATTCACGTGAAACTCAACAAAAACTCGCCGGTATCATGCGAACAATTTCTGGTTGTAGCTGAAAATGGAACGATTGAGATAACTGATAAAACTTCGACATATGCCGCTAATTCATCAAGGCTCAATGTCTCCTTGGTTAAGGAAGAAACAGCAGTCAGGAATGAAGGCATAGTAACTGTCCGCAATGAAGGAAACGGTGCTGGCAGAATTTATTTTTACAATTCTAAAAGGCAGGTATCTCCCAATCACACAGTGATTGGAACTATTACTACAGGCTCAGAGCTTCTGCGCTTGTCTCCCAAGGGTTCAAAAGTGACAATACGGTCTACTCCGCAGCGTATAATGACTATCGGCATGACACAGAGGGATGCAGCCGAATTTCTCAAAAATCTTGGTATTGCACAGTCACGAACCGGCTTGGAAAGTGATGATTCAATCGTAGTGGAACAAGAACCTGAGCTTACTATGGAAATTTCAGAAGAAGTAGAAACTTTCGGGCGGCAGAAGGAACTCATTGCCGTCTGGGAGCTTAATGATAAAGAATCTCCAAAGACGACTAATTATATCAGAAGGCTGACTGGGCTGGATTATAAAAAAGTCGGTACTCTCAAGGTGTTTTTTACATACCCTGGAATGCCCATGGTTACATTTGAAGGAAATGTTTCTCAGGCATCCACGCTCCTTCCCGAGGCTACATTCGAAAGGATGAGCAATAAGGGAGAGATCGGAGTCACAAATATGTCCAGACCTGGAAAGGGAACAATCGGCATCAGGCTTGAACCGAGCAGCGAATTTGGTCCCACTGGTGAAGAGAAATATGGTACCAATAACGCCGGCATTATGATGTCTGATCTGGAAACATTCCTTAAAGATCTCAGAGACGGTGATCTGGTGTACATCAGAGAATTCGAGTCTGGAGATGAAAAGGCAGAACACAAAGCCGGGGACTTGAAGGTTGATGAGGAGGAGTTTAACTTCGTATCCCACAAGCCTCCCGCAGGTCCGTTTGTTTGAGGTGTAGATTTATGAGCTATAAAACCGAGACAAGAATGATTATGATCTCTCCGACATCCGATATCACACCAGACCAGCTGGTTCGGTTTGTTCACGGTCTGGGACTAGGGCTGGGTGTCAAGGAAACATGCTACGGTATTAATATCCAGGGACCTGTGGAAGATGTAAGAAAGGCTTTCAAGGATATCAGAAATCTTGACCCTAACAGGATTTTTTCAAAAGTCCGTGCTTTTCCCATCGGAGATGAGCGCAGATGCAGGGCCCACCACGGCTCAAGACCTGGTTATCCGCAGCTTGAAAAAGAGTGGAGCGACCTCCCCAAAATGGACCGTGCCCTGACAGCCATGGAGGCTGGGGAACCAGTACCCGATAAGAAAAAACCGCAGCCAATTTCAATAGAACGTTTCAAAGAAATCATAGATGAGGTGTCCCAATGAAAGTCTTCATGGTACCATTAAACAGCTTGATACTGTACGATTTGATAGAGCGCTTTGGCCATGAGCCATTGTCACTGATGTCTGAAATGAGAGATAGAGTAGTCAATGCGGAGATTGAAGCTCCGCCGCTGAATCTTACACCTGATGATGTTAAAGTTGGACTTAATTATGCTGGAATTGAAATTCCGTCTGGTATCCGCGGGCGTATGTCCATCTGGGGGCCGCTTCTGGAGAAAGCTGAGGCAGCAATAATCATGCATGATATGCCCTATACATACGGCTGTGTCGGCTGCCACAGATCAAACTTATTGTTAAATCATTTAGTAAGAAAAAAAGACATTCCACTGCTGGAAGTACACTACCCTAACGATGACGATGAGGCTAAGATACTTGTTGCCCGCGTCAAAGCATTCCTGGAGGGATTAAATGGCAATTAAAATAGCACAGCTGTCATGTGGGACAGAATACTCTGGAGTACAGTCTGAGATCGAACATGCTGCTGAGACAGTCGGCGGAAAGATGGTGTATCCGGATGTAGCATACGATGATATTGCCACTGCTGTGGATGAATTTGGATTCAATCCCGCATCACCTCAGCTGAAGTTAATGATCGCCAGGGCCAAAGCGTTGGCAGACGGCCATTATGATGCGGACGCTGTATTCATTTCATCATGTTTCAGATGTGCTGAAGGCGCCTTGGTAAGAAATGAAGTCCGAAAATATATCCAGGAACATACCAAGCTGCCGGTAGTCACTTATTCATTTACTGAGAGGATGAAATCAGCCCAGCTCCTGACAAGAATGGAAGCTCTAGTTACCATTGTAGAAAAGAAGGAGCTGCTGGCCAGGGAAAGACAGGTTGGATTGACAGCCGGTATCGACTCAGGATCATCCACCACTAAAGCAATGATCATTAGAGATAATGAAATTCTCGGCAAGGCATGGATGCCTACCGGAGAAGTTTTTGGCACAGCAATGGAAGTCCTCAATAAAGCTATGGATGAAGCTGGAGTCAAACAGGATCAGCTTGAGGGGATAGGCGTTACCGGCTATGGGCGTTTCCTTATAGGTAGGAAACTGGATGCAAATCTGATCCAGGAAGAACTCACAGTCAATTCCAAAGGTGCAGTATGGCTTGCAGATCATCAGAAAGGTGAAGCAACCATCATCGACATTGGTGGAATGGATAACAAAGCCATTACTGTAAGGGATGGAATTCCTGATAACTTTACCATGGGTGGAATCTGTGCTGGAGCATCAGGCAGATTCATGGAAATGGTGTCCAAACGTCTGAAAGTAGACATCAATGACCTGGGAGCTCTGGCTGATAAAGGCGACTGGACAAAAGTCAATATGAATTCATATTGCTCTATTTTTGGTATTCAGGACTTAGTCACTTCTCTGGCGGCAGGCAATACTGTAGAAGATGTAGCAGCAGCCGCATGCCATTCTGTAGCTGAACAAGTTTACGAACAGCAGCTGCAGGAAATAGATGTAAGGCAGCCCATCATTCAGGTGGGAGGAACATCATTGATCAGCGGCCTTGTGAAAGCTGTAGGCGATATGGTCGGAAGCCATCCGATTATCCCGCCGAATTCCCAGTACATCGGGGCAGCCGGTGCAGGGCTTCTTGCTTCTGGTTTCTTAGAGGGTATCTGATGGCAGAAGGCGAAGATTTTGCATTCAACAACTTTGACACGATCTTTCGTCAGACATTGAAAGATCTAGGCATAAGCCGGGCAGTCAAATCATTCAATATAATCTCTAAGATTGATGAGCCTTACTTCATAATATCACTTAAGATGGGAAAAGCTAGATCTGCAATTCATATCTCTGATATGGCTCAGGTAGACGACAGCCCGCAGGGTGTGCAGATAACAATTACAGATGAAGAATGGGCACCAGCCCTGCTGACAAAACTGTGGCAGGTTTACAGTAAAGAAAGAGTCAAACAGCTGACAAGGTTTGAGATAACAATCCATGGTGCACAGGCTTCTGATGTCGCGTCTATGCAGCTTGATCCCGGAGAGGAGCTGAAAACACTGCTTCTCGATGCCATCTGGCGTGTATTCCCAGAGGGCTTCAAAGTCCGCTATAACATTGTGGATGATGAAGTCATGACTGTGGTCGGTACAGAGCATGATATGGAAGATGCATGGCTTGAGACTGCCCGCAAAGTACACGAACTTACCAGAAATGCGGAGGCCGAGTGAAATGTATGAGGTTCTCATGTATGATGGCGGAGTCTACAGAATCAATGAGCTGTATGAGCTGATTGAAGATGTAGGCGGTTTCGTCATTCAGAAAACGAAGATCCAGGTTCAGATTGTTGTCACTATGGCTGTTCCGGAAGAAGAACACGCAGTCATCGAGGAAAAAACCGCTGAACTGGGAGGAAAACTTTCATCTGTTCCTCTTGCAGGAACTGAAATAGCTGTGGTAGCTCCAACACTTGGCAGACATCACATGCCACATCCGACATGTGATATTGCGGAGCAGCTGAGAAGGCTGGGAGCAATTACCGTTGTAATGGGACTCGCCAGGGGAAGAGGAAGAAGATCATCGCAGATCCTGGCGGACGAACGCCGCATCATTGAAGAGTACGATGCCGCCGTGTTTGTTCTGGGAAACTTCAAAGACTGCATCGTCAATCATAAAACGAAACTCTTTGAGGACTTGGAGATTCCAGTGGCGGTCGTCTGTGGTCCGGAGGTGCAGGATCTACCCTGCGAGGCAATAGTCTGCGGAGTGGGCCGCAAAGTTGAAAGAATGAGGCGCGAGGAAGAAATTCTCAAGCTGCAGGAAGCATCCGAAGCAATTGAGACAATCATCCACAACAAGCGTGCTGAACTTGATGAAGATCCGTTGTTTATTCATCCTGCTGAAATTAAAGGCAGACTGGATGAACTTGAACCGATTAAGGAATGTCTGCGTCCGGCTCCAGTTGTACTGCATCTCGATGGTCTGCGGGTGAAGATTCCATATGAAGAATGGAAGGATACGATCGCAGACATAGAAGTTTACGGCCACCGCCTTGGTGATGTAGCCGAGATCTCTGAATCCAGCCTCGGCGGCAGCATACTCATAAAGATCAAAACGACTTCTGAAGTGAATGATGAAGACAGGCAGTCTTCGTCTTCCTAATCATTTTTTCTTTGTGCAAGGTTATTTCTCTAGTAAAATCAATTACATGTTATGAAAGTCGTGGGTGTTAGCTGTAGCCCTAGAAAAGGGGGAAATTCAGAAATCCTCGTGTCCGAAGCATTAAAAGGTGCTGAGGCAAAGGGTGCTGAGACTGTTTTTATTAGCTTAGCTGGAAAGAACATCAAAGGCTGTAATGCGTGTCCAAAATGCGGAGCCGCTGGAAAATGCGCAATCAACGATGACATGCAGGAGATTTATCCCATTCTGGAAAGCGCTGATGCGATCATAGTTGCATCGCCTGTATATTTCGGAATGTATAATGCGCAGACTAAAGCGTTCTTAGACCGTAATTACTATCTGTTAAAGTCAGGCGGCAAGCTGGCTGGCAAAGTAGGCGGCGTAATCACTGTAGGAGGACGTTCAGGCCATGATTTTACTGCTGTGGCCATGATGGAAGCCTTAACCCTCTATGGCATGTATCTGCCTCCAAATGCTTTTGCTGAATCTATGTCGAGAGAGCTGGGAGCTGCAGCAACGGAAGAGAAAGCTATGAATGCCGCTAAAGCTCTTGGAGAGCGGGTAGCAGATTTAGCCGCTAAACTAAAGTAATGTCAAAATCCAAAGGAGTATATCTCTTCATTTTCACGATCCCCTTTGAAACTGAGGTTGAGATCGGGAAACTGGGGAGATACTCATTTCTTCCAGGCAGATATGTATATGTAGGCTCCGGGATGGGAGGAGTATCTGCCAGAGTACGGCGTCATCTCTGTGGCTGCCAGTCTAAAAGATGGCATATTGATTATCTCATCGAAAATGCTGTAGACAAAAAGGCAGTGATCTACCTGACAGACAGCAGAGAAATGGAATGCATTCTCAGCAGCCTTGTTAGGGACATTCCCGGGGCTGAAAATCCAGTGCGTGGTTTTGGGAGCTCTGACTGCAGCTGTTATTCTCACATTTATTTAATTCCAGAGACATCGTATCATGAACTTTTGAATATTGATCTTAAGAACTGCTGCAAATCCGAAGTACTCACCTGCAGAACGATTGACCAGTACGAAATGGCTGGATTGGAAAATCATTAAGTATATGCTGCTGCCAAACATATTATTGCCTGGGAAGTGAGCCCTTGCACTGGACTGTAAGATTCTGTCATAGACTTAATCAAGCGTTCCAGACATCGCTATTGCTCAGCCGACAATCCGTGTTGACGGCCGTGTGATGCAATAGTGAAATTCGATGAACCCGTTGCGGGGTGGTTGTCGGGTAAACATCGAAAGTCATGGAGGAACTCCCGGGCCCAATTTTATATAGTAGGATATAATTATGTGTATCTGTTTATAATTATCTTTAGTCTATTCAGACAGTCTTTTTTGATGGTAGACTTCTTATATTTTAAATGAATGTCTGCTTAGCATTACTTATCATGGAGGCAAAGAATGAGCGCCACCGAGGATTCATATGAGAACAGTTCTGTACTTGAAAAATTGAATGAAGCTATAGGGAAGGACAACGTAACAATCAGCAAGATGGAAAGATTGCTGTACAGCCATGATATGGCACCTTTACCTAAAGAAGCACAGGTAGCTTTTAAAGTGATTCCAGACATAGTTGTACGCCCGAAATCTATCGAGGACGTATCTGCAGTCGTTAAGATTGCTGCTGAAGAAGGTGTTCCAATCACTCCTCGCGGTGCATCTACCTGGGGATTAGCTGGATCTACACCTGCTTTTGGTGGAATTCTCATCGATATGCTGGGAGGTATGAGTAAAATTGTTTCTATTGACGAAACAAACATGACCATTACCGCTCAGGCCGGCTGCTCATGGAAACAAGTGTATGATGCAGCCTGGGAGGCAGGTTTCCTTCTGGGATCATATCCAAGCAGTTTCCCGTCCGCTACAATCGGCGGCTGGACTTCAACATCTGGAATCGGTATTGCAAATTACAAATACGGCTCTGCCAGGGACAACATCAGAAGCATGAAAGTTGTAATCCCAGACGGAAGCATTGTTACAACAGGATTTGAGAGAGTATCCGACAACATGTCTGGATATAACTTAAACCATCTCTTTGTGGGAGCAGAAGGTACCCTCGGTGTCATTTGTGAAATTACTTTCAAGCTTACACCAAGACCAGAAGTTCTCAGGCCTATTGCATACTCATTTGAAAGCCTGGATAAAGCAGAAGGAGCTCTCTGTGAGATTTCCCACAGCAGGCTTACTGTACTTCACATTGGTTTCTCTGACGCTAACCACTTCAAGATGCAGAACAGGGCCGGTATTGTAGACCACGAATTCGGTTCTATCATTCTGGTTGCATTGGAAGGTTACAAAACCGTCGTTGATTATGAAGAGACTGTCCTTGATGAAATCATGGAGAGAAACGGCGGTAAGAAAGAAGCTCCTGAAGTCGGAGAACATGAGTGGGAAGAGCGCTGCTATGAATTCAGATGCCGCAAAGTCGGTCTCGGTTCAGTTCCTGGTGAAGTTATAGTTCCTGTCCACTCATTTGCAAAAATGACCAAGGATGTCTACGAACTTATGGACTCCATGAAAATGGAAGGTGCAATCATCGGAATTATGGCAGACCGTAACACTGTAATGTTCATGCCATACTATGTCTATAATTCTGAATCCATGAGCAAGAGTGTATCTTCACTTTCCTTCGACTATCAGTGCGGAGAACTTGCCAAAGCAAACGGCGGCCGTATGCTCGGTGGATTTGGTCTCTTCTTTGGATCCACATTATCACAAGTTCGTGGCGAGGGATACAAGATCGAAGTCGGAATCAAGAACGCAATCGATCCAGAAGAAATCATGAACCCTGGAAAACTCCTTGGAATGGAGACAAGGTTCGGACTTTCTGTAACTCCTGAAATGCTTGGCTTCGGCATGTCTGCATTATCCGCTTTCAAAAAGATAATGGGAAAAGACAAGAACTTTGAGAAGAAAGCTGAAGCTTACGATCTTGAAGAACTCGAGAAAGCAAAGTTTGAGCAGTACAAAGTTGACCCACTCAAACAAGAAAAGGACTAAACTCCTTTTTCTTTTCTTTTTCTATTTTTAGATTTTATCATTTTTTTACTGACTGGCATATACTTTAGGAGTATCGTATAAATATATCTCTGGTATATCCTCCAAATTACACTAAAAGAGGAGACTCTTATGAAAACTAAGATTTTAGCAGTACTTATGGTACTCGTAATGGTGGCTTCTGTGTTTACAGTGGCTGCAGGAGACTCTTCCTCGTCTGGTTTGGATACTAAAACCGGAGCGGGGGGGGGGTGTAGGAAACTACACGCCTATCCTATCTGAAGAAAGCACAGAACCGACTTCAAATCCGACAGGAAATTGGATTAATTTTTCCGATACAACATGGTATGTAGCATCTAACACTTCTTTTACAATTTCAACCGCAGAAGCATTAGCAGGTTTTGCTAAACTTGTGAATGAGGGAAATGATTTCACTAATAAAACAATCGAGCTTGGCAGTGACATCGATCTTTCAAAACATTACTGGACGCCAATTGGGATTAATGGTCCTAATACCTTTAATGGATCATTCAATGGTCAAAATCATAAATTATTTTCAATGTATATAAATACTGATAACCTTCCATCAAATTCCAATCACATTGGGTTTTTCGGAATTATTAAAACTACTAAGGCAATTGAAAACTTGACAATATGTAATTCATTAATCGATATAGAATCTTCAAATAATGTAAGTGTAGGTGGCATAGTTGGTGCCAAATCCTATGGGTCAATATCAAATTGTAATTTCAGTGGAAACATATCAGTAACTGTAAATAATTCAAGTTCATATGTAGGTGGGATATCTGGAGATTCATATAATTCTGCAAGTATCCTAAACTGTATTAATCTTGCAGATATATCCTTAACATTGAATTGTGATAATATTTCCTCATATTCATACATTGGAGGTATTACAGGTTCAAACGTTGGGAATCTTGAAGAATGCTTCAATTATGGATCAATAAATTCTGAATCTATTGGTACATTCGAATCTACCTCTAAGTTGTATATGGGTGGAATATGTGGATACACTAAAGGATCAATCTCAATCAGTGAAATATACTCATTTAACGGTGATATATATGCTATTTTTTACGGCACTACTTATATCGGTGGAATATGTGGATACATTGAAGGAGTGATCTCAATTGAAAATTACTCTTGCAGTGGAAAATTGACGTCAAAGTCTTCACATTCTGATGCGTATGCTGGAGGAATCTGTGGATATATCTCTGGAGATTTGTTAATAACTAATTGTGCATCTTCATTTGATATTGATGTGGATATTGCAAAGTATGCTACTGCGTATGTTGGTGGAATCCTTGGATGTAATCTTAGAACAGGAACAATTATAAATTGTTACTATTCTGGAAACATCTATGCTGGTCCGGTGAATGGTAATGTAGGAAATACGTTATACGTAGGCGGAATTTCTGGATACAATAATGAAACGATCTCTAATTGTTATAATCTTGGAAATATATTTGTGTCTTCAGATAAATCTTCCAATGGCAGTGTAATGCATATTGGTGGTATTGCAGGACACAATAGTAGTGGCAATTTGATGAATTGTTACAATTCTGGGAAAATAGTCTCCTTATCTAATTCATCTAACTTGATAAATATCTGCACTGGTGGTATTGCAGGATATAATGGATCTATACTATCTTATTGCTACAATACTGGTGAAGTTGAAGTCACATCATCATCTGTCCCTGCAAGTACAAGTAGTACGAGCAATTACCCAGGTGATAAAAAGATCTGTGCAGGCGGAATTGTAGGATTTGATTATGGGGCTGTATCCTCATCATATAATACTGGCTCAGTGACTTCACAATACAATTCACCCAATGAACCCATCGCTATATCATCATTTAGCATTGATGTATATGCTGGCGGTATTGTAGGCTATGCAGTGCCTAGTTCAAAATTAAGCTGTTGTTATAATGCAGGTAAGATATCTTCAAATATCATATTATCACAAAACTTTGATGATGATGGATATAATAAACCAAAACCAAATTTAACGTTCAAAGCATACTCTGGAGGTGTAGCAGGTAGCAGTTCAAATGGCACTATAAATAACTGCTATAATATTGGTGCCATTGACTCAACATCTACTTCCAATGCTAATCCTTCTAATCTAGCCGCCGCTGATGTGTACACTTATTCTGGTGGAATTTGTGGAGATTACACAGGCAACTATGTTACGTATTGTTATAATATTGGAATGATCACATCCACATCAACTAGTAACGATTCACTCTCAGTAAAATTCGATACATATGCTGGAGGAATTTATGGCTATGGTGCTACACCTGCTACTTCATCTGCAGTAAATCTATACTATTCTTCTGAATGTGTTAGTTCATCTACAGAATACATCAATACTGCTGCTGGAACTCCATTAGAACTTGAGAATATGAAATATACAGGTCTTTTAGGAGACAACAATCACAATCTCAATGATACTGGTGGTTCAAACTGGTCTCCAGATATATATAACTCTAACAACGGTTTACCGGTCTTATCTAAAACACCGGTTCAGGTGAATCCAGAGCACTCTGAAACCCAGCCTCCAAAATCGACAGTATATATAACACCAATAGCCGACGATTCTCAAACTGATAACTACTTAGAAACTATCATTATAAAATATAATGGTACATGCAGCCTGAAAGCTCATGCGCTAGATGTAAGTGGTTATGTAATATCCTATGAATGGTACAAATTATCTGCTAAAACTAATACGTTTGAACTAATTCCAAATGAGAGTAATTTTGAATTAAATTTAGCTGAAAACGTTCCTGGGACGTATTATGTTAAAGTCACATACACAAAAAATCCAGTCAATATGTCTTATATGAAAAATAATCCAATTCTCGGTGAACAATCTTCTGGATACACATATACTTCATTAACAATTACAATAAAAGAACTATCTGAGAATCAAAAATTAATAACATTTGATTCCAATGGCGGAAGTTCCGTACCACAACAGGTATTAACAGCTGACGATCCTATTAAAGAGCCTACAGATCCTACAAGGCCTGGATACTCATTTTTAGGATGGTACTATAATGAGTCTATATGGGATTTCAATACTCCTGTAACTAAAGATATGAATCTTGTAGCTCATTGGAGATATAATGAACCATATTACCCACCGTCATATTCATTGAAATTGCAGTCAAATAATTCCAGTAACTTGTATAAAGAATATTCCGGATCATACGGAACATATATCACACTGCCTCAAGTAGACACATTGGGATGGGAATATAAAGATCATATATTCAAGAACTGGAACACTAAAGCAGATGGTTCAGGAACTTCATATTCTGCAGGAGACAGATTCTCAATCAATTCTAATGTAACATTATATGCGCAATGGGAAGAAGTATCAACTCCGCCTGTAGTGCAGAAGGTAACAGTTACATTCTACATTGGAAATGATGTATACAAAGTAGTAGAAGTAAACAAAGACTCATCACTGAAAGACAAGTTCCCTGTAAATCCTGAATCTTCTGACAGCGACAGTAATTTCAAAGAATGGAATACAAAAGAGGATGCTTCAGGAACAGCATTTACAGCAGATTCAATAGTAAACGAAGACACTTCAGTATATGCAGTATGGGAAAAGTCTTCATCAAGCAGCAGTCACAGCTGGTGGTGGATTATAATCATCATAATTCTGATCATAATTGCTGCTGCTTACTATTACTACAAAAAGAATCAGAACTGATAAGCTGAACACATACTGTCAGCAAACCTTTTCTTTATTTTTTTACTTATTTAAAAGATTTTCATTCAATCCTCTTCGAAAAAGTCTAAATCAACCTTTTTGATATGATATGTATTGCTGATTGCAACTCCCACATTGTTATTTATCATGTATTGAGCAAGCAGTTCTCCGTCAATCAAAATTATTTTTGAGGAATTGCACGATCTTGCAGCTTCAATTGCCTTATCAGTAAATGAAGATGTTGTGATAAATACTCCTTTATTTCCACCTTTTATTGAGATCGATCCAATGAAGTTTCTAATTTCTTTGTCTGTGACTTTATTATCTTTGCTGTAGTGTTTTGCCTGAATGAAGATCTTGTCGAATCCCAAAGCGTCTTCAGATATTTCACCATCAATACCTTGATCTCCAGGTTTACCTGTGCATTTTAGTGAAGATCTATCTGTACCATATCCCATTGCACTCAGCAGCTCTAATACTAAATGTTCAAAGAATGACCAATTCACATTTTGGTAAATCATTTTCATTAAGTCTGATTTCAACGTCTGCTCATTTGCTTCTACAGCAGATTCTATCAGTTCCATTGGTGTAATCTCAGACATCGGCTGTTTTTTCTCATTTGATTTGCTATGAATAAACTCATCCAGTGCTGGATATTTCTCTAAAAAGTATTTCATGTCCTTTTGTTCAGAATGATCATTTAATTCATCTAATCCAACACTTGTTATTCCATAACATCCTCTGGAGACAGATTCAATCAGGCCGCCATGTTTGAGATGAGACAGACACCAGTGAACACGATTATTATATCGTGTTTCTCCGCTCTTTAGAACTTCTTTATAATCTTCTTCAGGAAGCGGGTAGGACTTCTTTAGAAGTTCAGCTATTTCAGAAGATCTTCTAATCTCCTCATCTTGTAATATCTCTAAAGTTGGTATGAAAAATTTATGAAATGGCGGTATCATGGTGAGAGAGACATCCTCAGAGCTTTATTTAACGCTTATTTATTCCTTACATCATCTCATCTAAAGTTATCCTTTTACAGTATTTTCAGTATAATGAAAATATGGCTTTCAGTAACTAAAAATAGAATAACTGAAACTTATGTATCCGAATACGTAAGTTTCAGAAGAATTTCAAAGACTATTCTTTTTCCTTTTGATTTCAGGAGTGTATCTTTTCAGCAGAGCCGCATTTGCCACTACTGTTATTGAACTTACCGACATTGCTGCAGCTGCAACGATAGGATTGAGAAGTATCCCAAATGCAGGGAATAGAATTCCGGCGGCTATTGGTATGGCTGCAGTATTGTAGCATAAAGCCCAAAACAGGTTCTGGCGGATCTTTGACACTGTCTTTCTTGACAGTTGTATTGAAGCTACCGCGTCAATGAGATCATTCTTGATCAGCACGATATCCCCTGTTTCAAGAGCTACATCAGTTCCGCTGCCGATGGCAATTCCCACATCTGCTAATGCCAGCGCAGGAGCGTCATTTATTCCATCGCCGATCATAGCTACAGGACCTTCTTTCTTAAGAAGGGAAATCTGTTCGGATTTAGTGGAAGGCAGAGCTTCAGCAACAAATCTCTCGATGCCTACCTTTTCTGCCGTAACTGCAGCTGCTCTCTTATTGTCGCCAGTTATCATCACTACATCGATGCCTATGTTTTTCATTTCAGACACAGCCATCTTTGAAGTCTCTTTGATCGTGTCAGCGATGCCGATGATGCCTGCAATTTGATCATCAACAGCAGCAATGACAACAGTCTGTCCCTGTTCTTCCAGCTTGATAACATCATCTTCGACTGATGAATATGACAGATTGTAATCATCCATCAGCGACCTGTTCCCGACAATCACGTTTTTGCCGCCGACTTGAGCTTTTACGCCCTTTCCCGGAACGGCTTCAAACGATTCAACAGGCATGATTGGAGTGTTCTCATCAGCGTATGCGGTAACCGCTCTGCTCAGAGGATGTTCAGAGCCTCTTTCGGCAGCGATGATGTACGGAATAAGTTCTGAAGGCACGGTAGACTCGGTAACAGAAAGCTTTCCTTCGGTGATGGTTCCTGTTTTGTCAAGCACCACAGTCTTAATTTTGCCGGCAGTCTCAAGAGCTGCTCCGCTTTTGATTAATATTCCATTTTCCGCTCCCTTTCCAGAACCGACAATTACTGCCGTAGGGGTAGCTAAGCCCAAAGCACATGGGCATGAGATGACGAGAACTGCGATCAAAATGGACAGTGAGAATGAGAATGTTCCGTCTCCGCCGACATAGTGGCCGTATCCCCAGAGATACCAGATTAAAAAGGAAATCACTGCAATAGAAATGACCGCTGGAACGAAATAAGAAGCAACTTTGTCAGCATAACGTTGGATCGGCGCTTTAGATGACTGGGCATCCTCCACCAGACGGATAATCTGCGCAAGCGTGGTTTCATTGCCGACTTTTTCAGCCTTGACCACCAGCCTGCCGTTCTGATTTATCGTGCCTCCGATCACTTCGCTTCCTTTTTTCTTGTCAATAGGAACGCTTTCACCGGTGATCATGCTTTCATCGACTGCTGAGACGCCTTCCTCAATGATTCCATCCGCAGCAATGCGTTCTCCCGGCTTTACTACAAACAAGTCTCCGATAACCATCTCAGATGGAGAAATCGTGACTTCTCTGCCGTCACGGATGACTGTAGCAGTATCAGGCCTGAGTTCAATCAGTTTCTTCACTGCATCGGAGGCTCTTCCCTTTGCAATATGCTCCAGATATTTACCGAAAAGGATGAGTGTGATGATCATTGCTGAGGCATCAAAGTACAGATGGCCGTGGAAGTATCCGGGCAGTAAAACTGCGGCTGCAGAATAGAAGTATGCGGCAGAAGAGCCGACTGCAATCAGCACATCCATTCCCAGAGTGCGGTTCTTCAGAGAATAATAGGTGCCCCTGTAGAACTGGTATCCGGCGATGAATTGAACCGGAGCGGTGAGAATCATCAGGATGTAGCCTTCATACCCGTGAGCATCCAGACCCAGATAGTCAAAGCCAATCATCAGCAGAATGGCCGGCACGCTGAAAACAACAGCAAATATCAGAGTATTCAACTGCGCCCTGTCTTCACTGCCTTTCTTTTCAACCTCACTGGCAACTTCAAATCCTGCATTTTCGATAGTTTCCACAATTCTTTTAGGCGATACTCTGTCTTCATCGAATGATACCGCTACTTTTGAGGTGCCCAAGTTAACATTTACAGAATACACGCCTTCTATGGCATTGAGGGACTTCTCGATGCTGGCAACGCATGAGGCGCAGGTCATTCCTTTGACTGTGTATGTAACAGCAGACAATGCGACAGAAAATCCTGCCTTTTCGATCGCTGAAACAATTTCTTTAACGGTGATGACGGCAGGATCATACGTTACGCTGACATTTCCTGTCGTAGCATTGGCGGCTGATGAATAAACCCCGTTAGAAGAATTCAGCGATGTCTCTATTGCCCGAGAGCAGGAGGAACACTGCATCCCCTTGACCTTTAGAATTATGCTTTTTCCGGCAGGAACACTCTCCATGTTTAACAGACTTATGTGCAGATATTAAATGTTTTAGCCTTGCCTAAACATTTTGCCTGAATCTTTAAAATATTCGTAAAAATGTTACTCCTGATCTTGTATTTTCGCAATTTTCTGCGGTAATTTTATATCTGTTTTTCCAGAAGATTAATAACCTCCCGACTGCAAATACTCACACAATGAAATTAGACGGACGAGACTTTGAGATCCTAAATATCCTACAGGAGAACGGGAGGCTTTCGTTTCGTCAGATTTCAGAGATTACTGGTTTGAGTGTTCCTACAGTAAGCAGCAGAATAAATGATATGGAGCAGGCAGGCATAATCAGAGGCTACAAAGCTGATTTGGCACCTGAAAATCTTGGAGAGTTCAGCGCTGTTGCAGAAATAGTGGTAAGACCGTCCGAAGCCGATCTCGTGTCTGAAGAGCTGAGCAAGAATCCGGCTGTCAGGCAGATATTCCGCTTGAGCAACGGCAAAATTCTCATCCTGTGTACATTCACAGGCTTATCCTCTATGAATTCCTTTAGTTTTTTTATTTCTTCTTTGTCTCAGATCATAAGTTGCGAAATGGCTACTGTTACCGACACTATGAAAGAAGAATGCAGGGCGATAGTCCATCAGGATTCTGCTTTATTATTCGAGGGAAAGAAGACTGTTCAGTGAAGTTATGTTTTCTACATACTCAACATTAATTTTCTTCCAGTCGTCTGCCGTGTAGGCTCCAGTGAGAACGCCCAGGAATTTTGCTCCTGCTGCCGTGGCGCATCTCATATCAATAGCATGATCGCCGAGATAAAGACATTCTGAAACTTCCACTCTCATCTTCTCGGCAGCTCTCTGCATAGCGATCGGAGAAGGTTTAGCCTCTTCTTCAGGATAATCATCTCTGCAGATGAACACATCAAATTCAATGTCTAAATTAGCGGCCTTGAGGGCGCTTTCTGCGTACTGTCTTGAACCTCTTGTCAGTATGCCGGTTTTGTAACATTCGTTCTGCAGACTGATTATCGTGTCAAGCGCGCCTTCAACCGGCGTGGTCAGGTCAACAGTCTCCAGCTCCACCTGGCTCATGATCCTGCCTGTTGCAGAGTACAGTTTAGAAACATTAATGCCGTTTTCTTTGGCATACTTTTCTGCCTGAGCCATGTTGTTAACGATGATGTCATCTTCATCCAGGATCTCTTCTGGAATTCCTTCGCTGATCAGTTCATCAACCACACATTTTCTCATCTTCATAAAATTGGTATGGTTGTAAATCAATGTGCCATCAAGATCGAAAACTACGGCTTTTATCATTCGCTGCACCAACGGAGATTCTCTCACAACATCGGTACTATAAAACAAAATTGCTTTGTATGATGAAAATAAAAAAAGGGTTTAATGAGATTAAATCTCATTGTGAAGGTATTTGGAATACCCGCCCATGTCCAGAAGTCCGTGTCCAGACAGATTGAATACGATAACTTTCTCTTCTCCAGTTTTCTTAGCCTCAAGAGCCTTATCCATGGCGGCTTTGATGGCATGGGATGATTCTGGGGCGGGAATGATACCTTCAGTTCTGGCGAATGTAACTGCGGCATTGAAAGTTTCGTGCTGATCGTATGATACGGCGTTTATATATCCCAGATTCTTAGCCAGAGATACTGCAGGAGCCATACCGTGGTAACGGAGTCCGCCGGCGTGAATTGATGAAGGTATGAAATCATGTCCTAGAGTATACATCTTGAACAGAGGAGTCATTCCTGCAGTGTCACCGAAGTCGTACCTGTATTCTCCTTTTGTAAGACTTGGAACTGAACTTGGTTCAACGGCAATGAATTCGGTATCAATCTCGCCTTTGATCTTCTTCCTCAGCATAGGGAAAGAGAATCCAGCCAGGTTTGATCCGCCTCCGGCGCAGGCAATCATGTAGTCAGGAACTTCATCAATGAACTCCAGCTGTTTGATTACCTCTTCTCCGATTATTGTCTGATGTATCATCACATGATTTGCTACACTTCCGAGTGCATACTTAGTGTTCTCCTGGTGCACACAGGTTTCAATAGCTTCAGAAATTGCAATACCAAGTGATCCTGGATTGTCCGGGTCTTCAGCAAGCAGCTTTCTTCCGTATTCTGTTTCTTTTGAAGGCGAAGCGTAGACTTTTCCGCCATATGTTTCCATGATGAGTCTGCGGAACGGCTTTTGATCATAGGAAACTCTGACCATGAATACCTTGCAGTCTAAACCAAAATGTGCGCAGCTGAGACTCAACGCGCTTCCCCATTGTCCGGCTCCTGTTTCAGTGGTCAAGTGCTCTGTGCCATCGATCATGTTGAAGTATGTCTGCGGTATGGCGCTGTTCGGTTTGTGGGATCCGCCCGGACTCAGATCTTCTCTTTTGAAGTAGATCTTTGCTGGAGTCTTAAGATACTGCTCAAGCCTCCTTGCCCTGCACAGTGGTGCAGGCCTGTTCAATGCAACATATGCATCTCTTACCTCTTCAGGTATGTCGATATATCTGTCAGTTGACATTTCCTGCCTGACAATTGAAGGAGGAAAAATTGCTGACAGATCTTCTGCCGTAGCTGGCTGCATTGTGCCAGGATGTAACGGCGGCGGGAGAGGTACGGGTAAGTCTGCAGCAATGTTGTACCACTTAGTTGGAATATCGTCAATATCAAGCCTTATCACATCATCTTTGTGAATTGCCATATTCCTGCATATATTGTAGTAGTATATAACATTAATGATGAATGATGTACATATTAGTACAATAATTACTCCATTAGTTGCCGTAAAGCTCTTTGGAGACGTTGCTGCTCATATTTTTAAGAATATCATTAGGCGTGTAATCTCCCAGATCTGTTATGACTTTCTGGAATAAGTTCAGTGAAGTTACATCAAAAATCTGGTTATATTCTTCAACGCGCCCGTTCAGTTTTCTTGTGACATGCAGATCTGAAAGATTAACTGGACACAGTTTTAATGAACTGCAGATAACACATGAGTCAAGACCACAGACTCTGGCTGCTTCCGCGGCAGTTCTTGTACCTACTTTATTGACAACTCCTTTGGGAATTATCGAATCAGCACCGCTTATGAAGCAGTCAGCTTCGGATGCTACAGAAAATATTGTAGAATCATGAATCAGCTTGCAGTCTGCAAATTCCCCTACCAGATTAGCAAACAGCCGGCCTTCTTTACCGGGTGCAGACTCCGTTGCAATGACCTTTATATCTCTTGTTTTTGAAATTTCAGCCAGCGCCTTCAGGACTGTAGAAGAATATGTCGTAGTTAAAAATACATCTCCGGAAATGTTTCTAGCAGACTTTCTCAGCGATTCAGTGCTTTCTTCTTCCTGTCTCAGTATCCTTTTCAGAACCTTAATTACTGCTGAATTTCCCTCGGGAACGTAGATCATTATTGCATTAGCAATATTGAATATGGGAGCCATGCACGGCTTTCCATGGTGAAGATTAATTGCAAACTCTTTCCAGTCTTCTTGAGAAACAGTGTCCAGCGAATCGATTGACAGTATGTCGCGAAGAGTCTTTACAGCCATTTCTGCTGCTCCAGAGTGAATGTCTCCAGCTACATATTCTGTGATCCTGCTGAATTGCTGATTCATAGCCGTGAATCGACATCATAATTATAACTTATTGCTGTAAAAAGCGTCCTGCTGTAAAATTCATTTATAAAAAAGGTGTCAGGTCGAAGTAGTAATCTCCTTTCTGTTTCAGACGGCATTCAACTACGCATCCTACCCGCCAGTCCTGAGATTGTCATCCTGGTCTGTTTGGACTTGCTCCAGTGGGGGGTCGCCGTTTCACCAAATTTCCACAAACGTCCCTGCCTAGCAGTTCATCCTTAAATGGAACTGTGTCGTTTCTGTGCCCTTGCCACGGCTCTCGCCGTACCTATTATTCGGTCCACTTTTCTCATGGAGAGGAGAATTTCCTCAGCTGGGTCTAAGCCCTACCGTCGGCCGTCCTCTTCCTCCTGACAAAATCTCCAATGAATAATTAGTATTTATAGGCAAGTCAATCTCATTACACAATCTAGTCTCTTTTTATTAACAACCCTATTTGGCAAGAATCAACACTCTTTTTCAATACTTTATCTCAGATTATTGTTTATTCTCAGTCTCGTTCACGATGTGATTTTGTAATATAATAAGTCAATTCTATGCAAAGCTTCATAAAGGAAATGGCTATATGCAGAAAGGCAGTGCAAGGGTAGCCAAGCTTGGCCAACGGCGCAAGGTTGAGGGCCTTGTCCTTAGTGGTCCGAGGGTTCAAATCCCTTCCCTTGCACCATTTTATCATCCTGCTCTTTTCATCTTATGATTTTTGTTATTGGTTCAGACCATTTTACAATTACCAGCTGTCTGATTTTTTATTATCTAGCATACTAGTTTTCCCTGCAGCATAATCTTTGATCTAACAGTTTACTCTTGTATGCTGGCTATTGATAGTTATTATGTAAATTGTTTAACTTTCTTTTGATTTTTCCATATAATAGCGCATGGCATATACTGCAAATTCGCCAATCGTTTTCAATCCCAGTTCTTTAGCCATTTTTTCAGCTTTTTCATAGGTGTCTTCATCAGTGTAAAACACCAGCTCGCATTCTTCATCATCGCTCATATTCCTTCCTCATGTGATTTTTGGCATTCTGTCGAATGCCGGTAATGAGCCTAATGTCGCATAGGCGGTACAATAATAACCTTTCAATGCCAAAAAAGTTACCAAAGAGTGTCATATTAGGTACTCATTCTAAAAATTTAGTACTTGAAATTGAGTAATCACTTATCAGAATATCAGCACAACAGATGTGCACATATTCATTGAAAAACACCTTGTAAACAGCATCATAGTTATTGATCTGAATGAAGTGTATGGATTATATATCCAAATATGTTTCAGGAATTTATGATGGATATTGTTACAGAGTGCAGAAATCCTGATCCAGATGTAAAAGATGCTTTCGACAAAGCAATCAAATTAAAAGAAGAAAATCCATCGGAATCTGAAAAGATACTCAGGGTATGCATCAGCAAAGGCTGTACTGATTCAATGGTAGCTTTAGGCAATATCCTCAGCACAGGAACTGATGAACAGAAAAAAGAATCTTTCAAGTTGTTTACGGAAGCCGGCAATGCGGGAAATATCCATGGTCTGAGGAATTCTGGATACGCACTAGCGCTGGGTATTGGATGCAGTAAAAACAAGACTGCTGCTGCAGAGTGGTACAAACGTGCAGCTGAAGCTGGACATGCTAAAGCCCAGTGCAATCTTGGAGTTCTTTACAGTTACGGAAACGGAGTTTCTCAGAATGATGAAGAAGCTGCAAAATGGTATAAAATGTCTGCAGAAAACGGTTACAGCCGCGGACAGACAAACTACGGCGAATATCTGATGTATGGCCGAGGGGTGAAAAAAGATGCTGCAGAAGCTGCAAAGTGGTTTGAAGCTTCAGGTTCCAACAGGGCGTTGTTTCACCTTGCAGAATTGTATCTGGCTGGAGATGGAGTTCCGCAAAGCAGAGATAAAGCAATAGAATTTTTAAAATCTTCATCAGATGGAGGATATGCAAAAGCGATGACGTTCTTGGCTTCATTGATCATAAACGAAGACCGTGTCTATGCTGAGTCTCTATACACAAAAGCTGCTGAGAAAGGAAATCAAACTGCTATTGATGCTTTGAGAAATCTCGGGCTGCCGATTCCATGTGTAAAAAAGGTGAGGAACTAGATTTAGACAACTGAGTTCTGGAGTTTGCAGAATCATACAATTACTATGATATTGATGAACAGCATTTTCCGCTCATCATGAAAAGAGTCGCTTCTTCTATTTTGGTAGCACTCGTGGTTGTGGCAGCTTTAGGATCTGTTGTATCCTTGGGTTTTTCACAGTCAGAGGAAACCAATATAGATTACTCAGACGAATCGCATTGGCTCTCTCTACCTGAAAGCATAGACAAGCCAGTGGATGTTTTTTACGTATACCCGACAGCATGGCATAAGATCAATCAAAACGAGCCGGATATCTGCAGAATAGATAATATAACGATGCTGGAGGGAGCTTCTCGAGTATTTGAAACACAGGCTACAGCTTTTGAGACTGTAGGAAATATATTCGCTCCTTATTATCGTCAGGCAGATGCTGCTGTATGTTTATCTTTGAGTCTGGAAGATCAAAATGCAATGCTTTCCGGGGCGCCAAAACAGGATCTGTTTGATGCGCTTGATTACTACTTTGAAAACTACAACGAAGGAAGGCCTTTCATTCTTGCTGGACATTCCCAGGGATCAAACATGCTGCTCTTTGTTTTATCGGAGTACATGGATTCTCACCCAGATCTGTATGAAAGGATGATTGCAGCGTATGTCATAGGGTATTCTGTTACGGATGAATATCTTTCAGATAATCCTCATCTGAGATTTGCTGAAGGCGCAGGGGATACTGGAGTTATTATCTCATATAACACAGAAGCTCCAGGAATTCAGGCAGACAATCCCGTATTGCTTGAAAATGCCAATGTTATCAATCCCATCTCATGGGTTAGGGATGAAACCACAGCTCCTGCTTCTGAAAGTATGGGCTCATCGATAGACGGAGTGTATACTGAGCATTTTGCAGATGCGACTATTGATCTTGAGCGCGGTGTTTTAGTATGTTCTACAGCCGACATCGAAAAATTCTCATCCAATAACGGGCTGTTTCCTTCTGGCGTATATCATTCTCAGGACTATCCCTTTTATTATTATGACATACGGGCAAATGCAGAGCTCAGAGCGGCAAATTTCTTAGGGTTATCAGGTCTTGAAGCATCATCAGATTTATCTGGAGATCTTCAGGAAGCCTTATAATCCATCTTTATTTTTTTATATGTTTTCTGGTGATGTAATCTGTTTACTGCTTTTTTATTTTAATCGAATCATTCAATATTATATGAGGTCTTCCATCTATCTCAATTATGTCTGCATCAACACCGTATACTGTCCGCAGGTTATCTTTTGTAAGAACTTCTGATGGTGTGCCAACAGAGTATATCTGCCCTTCATGAAGCAAAATTATCTTGTCTGCAAACTTTGCAGTTATGTTGATATCATGACTTATCATGATGATCATCATCCCTTTTTCTTTTGGAAGTCTGCTTAATATCTCAGTCACTTCAAGCTGGTGTTTTATATCGAGATTGGATGTAGGCTCATCCAGCAGTACTACTTCTGGATTCCTGACAAGTCCTCTAGCCAGCATTACTTTTTGATGCTGACCAGCGGATAATTCATTAAAATTTCTCATGGCAAGATCTTCAGCATCGAGTAATTCTAAAACTTTGTAAACATTTTCCAGATCTTCATTTGATGCTCCAAATTTAGCATCACTCTGCGCTCCGATCAATATTGTATCAATCACTGTTAACGGAAAAGAGTCTTCAGATGAATTTGGCACATAGCCCATTCGTTTAGCTAATGATTTAAGTTTAATATCTTTGATATCTACATCGTCAATCAGTACTGTTCCTTTTGTAGTTTTCAGGATTTTATTTATGCAGTGAATCAAAGTTGATTTTCCGACACCATTTGGTCCCATTATGCAGATAAATTCTGGTTTTTCGAGCACATGTGATATATTTTTTAGTACCAGCGTATTAGAATCATATCCAAATTCTAGATCTCTAAGGTCTATTCTCAAATGATCACCACATGCTTTTTCTTTGTTTTATCAACAAGTATATGAATAACGGACAGCCGATGAATGCAGTTATAACACCTACTGGAAGGAACGTAGGAGCGATTATGACTCTTGATACAAGATCTGCTACCATCAACAACACTGCCCCGAAAGCCGCAGATGCAGGAATCAGATATCTGTTGTCTGATCCTAAAAAGATCCTGACAATATGCGGAGCAACGAGTCCTATAAAACCAATAATCCCTGTAAAGCATACAACAGATGCAGTCATTAGCGAGATAACTATCAGCAGCACTATTCTCAGGCGATGAGCATTCAGACCCAGTGTTGTTGCATTCTTATCTCCAGTTATAAGGATATTCAGTTTTTTAGACATTGCCATTAACAGAAATCCGCCTGCTAATGTGAATGCTGAAATAATGTAAAACGACTCCCAAGTAGAACCGCTCAAATCTCCTACAGACCACTGAAACACTGCTGCAAGACTTGCATCGGATGCACCGAGTTTTATTAATGTCGTACAAGCATTGAACAGATACATCACTGCTATTCCTGCAAGTATCATCGTGGCGGCAGATGTATTTTTGAATGAAGAAATCAGAATAATGACTGCTGCTGGAATCAATGAGAATATGAATGCAGTGATTATCATGCCATATGATCCGCTGCCTATAATCGAAACTCCTAAGACAATTGCTATTGTGGCTCCGAATGATGCTCCTGATGATATCCCCGTTGTGTATGGATCCGCCAGGGGATTTTTCATCATACTCTGCATAGCAGCGCCTGCAATTCCAAGGGACATTCCTGCTACCAGACCAGTCATTATCCGCGGGAGACGTACGGTAAATACAATCCAGTCTATTGTATCATTGCACATTTCTGGATTAAACAGATGATACCAAATATCCTTGTAAACATCTAATGCAGTTAGGTTGTATGAACCTATTGTAGCAGCATAGCCAGTAATAGCAAACATTGCAACTACGCATGCAGCTATGAATGCGATTTTTTTGATGACATACTTGTGATATGCCTCCCTCATCTCTTCTGATTTTTGTATGTTCATGTGCGGATCCTCATGTGCATTACAATTTAGGATAAATAATCAAAAAATAAAAAATGAATGGGATTCACCCAATCATTTTGAATAGTATTTCTCCACATCCTCTAGCGAAAAGTACTGTATTCCAGCAAATTCTTCTGCAGTGTAATCCGGATGGTAATTATTAACATACTCTTCGAATAGTTTGTCTACATCAAAATCAAACAGATCTGGATAAATCATATTTGCAATGTATGCTACACCGATATAGCTTGCTGGCCCCATGTAGGTTCCCTGTCCGATTACACATACATTTTTATTTGAATATGCTTCAGTTTTTCTATTGTTTTGAAGTATGCATTGTCTGTATTTTTTACCATGTCATATACATAATCCAGTGTTGATGCAGGGTTAGATGAATCAAATGTTTCTAAGAATCCGTAGTAAACATCAAACACTATGTATTCTGGATTGATAGTTAAAATTCCTTCTCCGTCTATGTTTCCTGGTGAGTATCCCAAGGATGTAACATATCGGCCTCCGGCAGCCTCAACAGTCTCTGATATGCCATTGTGAGGTTTGGCTATTTTGGTTCCATTGTATGATGCAAATACAACAGGCTTATCTTCTTCAGAAATATCTTTAATCTTATCATTGATCTCATTTAATACGCTGTCTGCAATTTTAGCATAGTTGTATGCCATTTCTTCGCAGTCAAGAAGATAGCCCAATGTTATAATTCCAGAAACTGTTATTCCATCTTCCCAGAACGGTAATCGTATGATATCCATTCCAAGTGGTGCACAGGTAGTTTCCATGTTTGCGTCAAACCATGCTCTTGTTCCAGTTATAATCGCATCGGCATTGAGATCTACAAGAGATTCGTAGTCAAATGAGAATCTGCTTCCGATTGCAGCTGCATCCTTGAATGCTTGATACCATTTTGCGTATGTGCCATTGTTTGAAACTTGATCGCATGCACCCACACATCTGTCTGCAGCTCCGCAGATTAATACAGCTTCATAATTGCTTTTGTATCCTATACACATGTTTGTTATCGGATACATGCACGAAGCAATCACTCCATCGACATCATAGAAATATACTTTCATATCGTCCTTGCGGTCGACCATGTCTTGGATCCATTCAACATCGCTTTGGTCCACCTTTCCATCGCAGTTTGCATCTGCAAATGTCATTTCTACTGCATTTCCATTGTATGTTTTGTAACAACTGAAATAGGTGGCTTTCTTTTCACCTGCAATTATCTCTTTTACAAATTCTATATCTTTTTCGTCAATGTAGTCATCATTGTTGGCATTACCAAATATCGCCAAACGGCCTTCAGTATTGCTGCTTAAATTATTATCTGGAGTGTCAGCGCTGTTGTTATTATATAGGTAAAAAACCGCTGCAACCCCTGCGATTATAACAATGGCTGCAATTGCCACTGCTGCTAACTTTTGAGATGCCATAATATCACGTTGGATATATATTCCAGATTAGTTGAAGAATGAATTAATAATATAAAGGTTACTATTTTTTTGCCCATTTTTCATATGTATATTTGTTCATATGTTTATGCAACCTATTTATATGTAATAGAATATTAAATAAAGTATAGTGTTATTTAAAATATAGTCTCAACTAATTATCTAATCTGCACTATGGATGGAAAAATATGTTGCCTGACAATAAACCTACATATAGAGATCAGAATAATCTGCAGAGCAGAGTAATTAGTTATTGGGATTCTAGGGCCAATGGGTTCAATCTGGCAACAAACCACATACTGGATGAAGAATTCAGCTCAATAAAATCAATGCTTGAATCAAATGTAAACATCAACAAAAAGATGAAAGTGCTCGATGTAGGTACTGGAGCGGGTCTGATGGCCACCTCTTTTGCTTTGATGGGGCATGAAGTTTTTGCGGTGGATTTGTCTGAAGCTATGCTGGACTATGCGGAATCCAATGCTAAAAATCGTAATGTTGAGGTAATTCTTATAAAATCTGACGCTCAAAAACTTCCATTTGGGAATTGTGAGTTTGATATGGTAGTATCAAAAGACCTTTTATGGTCCCTGAATAATCCCGTAATTGCGTACACTGAGCTTTTGAGAGTTTTAAAACCAAATGGGTATCTGTTAATCATTGACGGCAACTATTATCTAGATCTATACGACAGCGACTATAAACAGAAAAAACTATACAAGGATCTTAAAAATGGGAAAAACAATAGCCTTCATGCCAAGACCAATGTTGATAACGTAGACTTTGAAATAATTCGGGACATTGCTAGGGATCTCCCGCTTAGTAAAATGCGCAGGCCTTCATGGGATGTTTCCACATTATTGAGTTTAGGTGTAAAGGAAATAAACATAGGATCTCTGGATGATGATGATTTTACAATAAATGCATATGACGGCCCAATGAAACTGATCTCCAAGTTCATGATACTTACTAAAAAAACAGACATTTCTGCGAATCGTTCTCTGATTAATATACATAAGATTAAAGATGCAGACCTTGCAGAAATTTCCAGAAAGCTATCCAATGACTATGAATGTAAAGATCTTTGCAGTATACTAAAGTCTCTCAGTGATAAAATGCGTATGGATATTGTTTTAGCTCTAAGATCTTCAGATCTAAACGTATCTCAGATATGCCTTGCAACAGGGTATCCACAGTCAAACGTGTCTCATAGTTTACGAATTCTCAAGGACTCAAACATAGTCATTTCTGAAAAGATCGGGAAAGAAGTCTATTACAGTCTTGCAGATCCCAAGTCAATAAATAGGATAATCAATGCGTGTGAAGGAATGTCAAAAATTCATTGAAATTCATTTTCTGTGAGCTTTTTATACAATTCGGGACGTCTTCTGTTCAGATAGTACAAATCCTTCATAGATGTATATTCTTTTCTCCTTAGCTTGTCTAAGATTTCAGGAGTGATATTAACTGCAATCATCGAATCTTTTGAATTATAGTCTTCGGCTAGTATATCGCCCCGGGGATCTATTGCTGTACATCCTCCGCCGAAAACAGTTCCTAACCCATTGTCTCCAAGTTGATTGCATGCTACTACATACACCGTATTGTCATACGCTCGGGCTCTGAGGCACTTGTCCCAGACATCTTTCCTTCTATTGGGCGGCAACCCTGAAGAATGAGGCATGAGAATAATGTCTGCATTGTTCAATGCCAGTACGGATGAGATCTCTGGAAAGTGAGACTCCCAACAAATTTGAAAGCCAATGTTTGCGTTTTTGCATTTTATTGTTTCTATGCTGTTTCCTGCTGCATAATACAATTTTTCCTTCTCGCCCAAATGCGTTTTTCTATATTTCCCTTTGAGAACACCATCTTCAGCAATGAATTGAGTTATGTATGCTCTATCGTCATATTTTTCGGATATGCCGGCAGATATTGCTATATTAAAATCTCTAGACATCTCAAGAATGTATCTTACGGAATCACCGCACATGGTTTCAGAAAACTCAATACTCTGAGGCATGGCGTAACCAGTTATGCACATTTCTGGAAAACATATGAGGTCAATATTTTGTTCAGATGCAGTCTCTACCCATTTTTTCATGGAGTTTAGGTTATGTTCTATGTCTCCAACAATGGAATTCATCTGAACTGCAGCTACACTCATCTGCTCCATGATTATCAACCATGTTATGATATATTATATACTCATCCTTTTTGACATTCTTTCTGAGATTCTTTAATTTAATTGATGCCTGGGTTATTGGAATTTAGTAAAATTTCATTTTGAATTATGTACTTATGAATGCACTACAATCCCTTGTATTTACTTTATTTCGAAATGAATATATACATAGTTGATAATCTTGAAATGGATGTTACATCCAAGTGATATTGTGAATAAGAAGATTATTGCAGTGATTGCGGTTGTTATCGTTCTTTTAGTAGCTAGTCTGAGCTATGTTTTTTTGAAAGGAGATGATGACAACTCTTCTGAATCATTAGATGCTTTGTTAGAAGTATATGGCAATGCAAACAATGATGCAAAAATAGATGAAAATGATATATCAATAGTACAAGATATTATCAGTGGAAACAAATTATTTGAGGATTATCCATTCGCTGATGCTAATTGTGATGGAGCAGTGAATGAAGATGATGTCAATCAAATAAGAAAAATAATTAACAGAGAGGACACCACGGTCCACCATTTAAATCATTTGAATGGTGAAACATATGTAGCTTCTACAAAGTTCCCAATAGTTTCAGCAATCAGTACTGGAGCAGCTAACTTGCTTATGTTCTATAAATTACTGGATGTAGAGGATAATATAAAGGGAATCAGTTATTCGAAATCCTCACCGCCAGATGCAACATTATTCCCGTACTTTTCAGGAATGACCTCCTTAGGATCAAATGCGTTAAATATTGATCTGGATAAAGCTTCAAGTGTGATAACAGAGAATAATTGTACAGCTCTGTTTACAGCTGATAACCGTTCATACATCAAGAATGAAAGTGACTTTGAAAATATCTTAAATGTCGATGTCATCAGAGTCAAGGCAGCCTCGGTTGTAGCTGATGATTGGGCTTCAGCGGCACTTATGATCGGCTTTTTAATGGGAGCGGAGGAACGGAGTTTTGAACTTACAGATTGGTTTATCTCATTCACTGAAACTTTAGAAGATAAACTGGCAGGCATCTCTGGAGATCTACCTTTGTCTGTTGCTTCTTCAAGCAACAATGCAGTCGGTTCGGAAACTTCAGATTATACTAAGCTTGTAGAGCTCGCTGGATCCAAATACGCTCTAGATGGTGTTGATAGCGGTGGTTCGGCTGTAATCTCTTTCAACAAAGAAACTGATAACTGGCTGTATAATTATAAAATAGATTATATCATCGTGTTTAACACTATGGGATACGGAACAGATGTGGACATTAATAAAGAATGGGAGCGCGCAGTTAATTTCGATATGACTGAAGCTTATAAGAATGGAAACTGTGTGCTCATCAGCGGAGACATGCCCGTTCCTGCAAGATTGGCATATTGTGCTGAAATACTACATCCAGATTTGTTTGGTGAAGGATACGGTGATAAAGTTCATCAAGAATTCATTGACAAGTTTTTCAATGATGACTATGATGTTTCAAAAGGAACATTCTTGGTCACAATTGATGATATTAAATCATAATGCCTAATTGCTGGCTAATATGCCAGCTTTTTTTTATTTTTTTGAAGCCTTTACTTTTTCTGACAATATATCTGGCTTTCCCAGAATCGAACAGCTTTTTCAACCCAGCCTTCTGCGCTTGTATTGATGCCCAGGCCAAAACCATGTCCTACTGAAGGGTATTTGTGAAATTCAGCGGGTACGCCTTTGTTTTTTAATTCTAATATGCGGTGTTCCATAGACATTGATCTGGCGATTTTATCCTCCTCACCAACCACTGCGAATGTAGCCGGCTCATTTTCTGAATAGTCGGAATAGCTTGAATATGCCATTATCACAGCGATTGGTTTAGGCAGCACGTCTCCACCGAACCTTTCAGTCCCATAGGAACCAATTTTAGCAGCCATTATGGCTCCAGCTGAACTCCCCCATAATGAATAATTATCAATGTCTACTTGAAGCATTTTTGCATTATTGAAAATATATGTTATTGCTGCAGCCAGATCTTCAGTAGCGCGCTGTCCATTTCCTATCCTGTATTGTATGACAAATGCATTATATCCAAATTTATTCAGTTCAATTGCATATGGAAAGCCTTCATGAATTGAACCGATGTATGAAAATGCACCTCCTGCGCAGATAACTGCAAAAGGTGCACACTTATTTCCTCTGAAAAAGAAGAGTCCTGTTGATTCTTTATCTTGATCCTCTTTCTTTTGCAGTTTCGTATAGTAGTCATAAAAAATGGTCTCGCCATTTTCGATTTTATCTATCATGTAATTAATTGAATTTACAGTTGTATCTGCATTGATGTTGTGATGATATGGTAAAAGATCATTAATGTCGTTTAATTTTATACTTTCATCTAATGTGATTTTTTCTAAAGGGAATAAATACTGGCCAAACTTTTTGAAGGCAGGATGATTAATTACACTCTCTACGGAATCGTCCTTGTTTACATATGAATATCTCATGTTTGTAACCAGACTCCTGATCGGGTCTGTATCTCTTAAACTTACCTTGGTTCTGTTCATCGCAGCTTATTGAAATTATCATCCAGCCGCGAAATCAATATATAACGAATATGATATCATGCAGTGGATGATATATCCAAGTAATATTGTGGGTAATGTATTATTGAGCTAGTTGTGGTTACTATGTTATTTGCTGGTCGCGGTGTAATTTTCGTCAATGGCATCATTGAAAACAACACCATGCTCCATTCTGAGTCTTTATTGGGAGATTGCGGTAGCCATATTGACAAATCTGAAAAAAATCTAGAATCCTACGTTGACTTCTGAGAGGGCATATCTTGGAAACTGATACCAGCAGAATAATATCAGACACAGATCTAAGTGATACCTATAAGAAATATACACACAAGAGAATTTTATTCATCATATTTTGTATAATTACTGCAGTTATCGCCATTGGAGTTTCCATAACAATCGGTGGAAGAGACATTAGTTTTACTGAAGTCTATCACATATTGTATAATCATTTGATTGGCGTAGATTATCCAGTAGGCTCTTCAGAATGGATGGACGATCAAATAGTGTGGAATCTGAGGCTTCCGCGAAGCATATTCGCCTTAATTGCCGGAGCAGCATTAGCAGTAGGGGGAGCAGTGATGCAGAGTGTAATGAAAAACCCCCTTGCCGATCCATATACCACCGGAGTCTCATCCGGTGCATGTTTTGGAGTAGCAGTCGCATTAGCTTTGGGTATTGTTGCCACATCAGGCTCACAAATGGATCAATATGGTGTAATAATCAACGCATTCATTTTTGCTTTGATACCAGTTGCAATAATTATTTTACTATCTCCAAGAAGCCGTTCTCCAGCAACATTAATATTGGCAGGTGTAGCGGTTTCATATTTATTCAATGCACTCAACACTATTGTTCTTATATCTACAGATTCTGAAACATTGGCCTCTGTCTATCAATGGCAGATCGGATCACTTGCAGATCTTTCATGGGATGATCTTTTATTAGTTACACTTATTACAGTTGCTGGAACAATCTGCGCACTAGCAGTATCTAAAAAACTAAATCTTCTCCTGCTCGGCGATGACAGTGCTAAAAGTTTAGGCTTGGATGCTAATTCTCTGAGAATTGTCTGTTTACTGATACTTTCTTTGATGACTGCTGCTGTGATAAGCTATGCAGGAGTTATAGGTTTTATTGGTTTGATATCTCCTCACATTGTTCGCCTGATCATAGGTTCAGACAACCGTTATTTGATTCCTGCAGCCGCAGCATTTGGTGCTACATTTCTGATAATAGCTGACATAGTCTCACGCATAGTTTCTGATATAAATGCAGTTCCCGTGGGTATAATGATATCTTTTATCGGTGCACCCATTTTTCTGTATTTAGTTGTTAAAAATAAACGGAGTCTGTGGTAATGTTCGGATCACTATCGAAACACTGCGTCAATGAATATCACAGACACATACGCCGCGGAAGAATTTTTACTATAATCTTCGCGATATCCTCTATACTCTTGGCAGTTGCTTCCACATCTGTTGGAAAATATCCTATTGGCATATTGGAATCATATGAAATAATCTTTAATCATCTTCAGGGAATTGATCCAGTGGGCTATGTTGCAGAGCTCAAGGATTTTATTGTGTGGGATAGAAATCTTCCCCGTGCTGTTGCTGGTCTTACTGTTGGAGCTATTTTAGCTATCGGGGGAGCAGTGATGCAGAGCATGATGAAAAATCCTCTTGCAGATTCATATACAACAGGTATTTCATCGGGAGCTCTGTTTGGTGTAACCGTCTGGCTTGTTATGGGAATCAGCGTAGTGCCAGCTGCTGGTACATACTCTCAGATACTCAATGCATTCATTTTTGCTATGATCCCCTCTTTGGTCATAGTTATTATTACTACATTTAAAAAAATTACATCTACTGCAATGATACTCATTGGTATTGCAGTGATGTATGTATTTTCTGCGTCTTCATCACTCTTAAAATATATTGCAGATCCGGACGCTCTTTCAGATATCTACGAATGGTCCATAGGAACCGTGGGGAAAGCCGGATGGGAAAGTGTCCCCATATTGATAGTTTCTGCGATTTCAATATTTATTGCAATGATGATAGTTTCTAAAAGTTTAAACGTTTTATCCAGCGGAGACAATAGTGCCGTAAGTCTTGGAGTAAATCCTTTGAGACTTCGCCTGTTCTGTTTAATTGTAATCTCACTTACAACTGCTGCAGCAGTTTGTTTTACAGGCACTATTGGATTTGTAGGTCTGGTAGCTCCGCACCTTGGCAGAATTTTTGTTGGTTCCAATAACCGTTATCTCATTCCCTGTTCTGCTTCCCTGGGTGCACTCATGCTGATCTCTTCTGACTGCCTGGCAAGGGTAATCGGCACCACTGGTTTACCGGCAGGTGTGGTTACAGCGATGATAGGCAGTCCGTTGTTCCTCTATTTCCTTTTTAAACAGAAAAAAAGTGATTGTGACTCTATGAAATTAATTCACATTTCAGTTCAAAGTTCCGATGCTAGAGTTATGGAGAAAGCCGCAAAAACACTTCGTGATCAAGGAATCAATGTAGAATGTTTTTGTGAAAACTGTGACGTAATCGATGACAATCCTGAAGTATACCACCGCCTTGTCAAGGAGACTGCAGATGCAGATATGGTATTCATCAGATGCATGGGGGATATTTTCAGATTTAAGAAGTTTGAAAAATATGAAGAGGTCCTGAAAAACTATGCTGGATATGTATTCATCTATTCTGGGAGTTTAGACTTAATGCTATTATTCCGCCACCTTTTCAAAGGGTCTGATGATGAATTCTCACTTTTGAGGTCCTTTGCTTTATACAAGGGGCCAGAAAATGATGTAGGAATCCTTCTCTGGTTAGCTAACAAACTTGGTCTGGTGGATTCAGTCCCTGAACCTGTGAAACAGAGAACTGACGGCATATATCATCCAGATTACTCAAAGGACATTTCTTTTGAAGATTATATTTCCAACCTTGATCCTAACCTTCCTACTGCAGGATTCATGTTTACGAGTAATTTATGGATATATAATAATCTGGAACATATTGATGCAATGATCCATGGTTTGGAAGATGCAGGAATGAATGTAATTCCCGTATTCTTTTCAGCTTCATCCATGAGCGTTCATGGAACGTACGGTAGTTCTACCATATTCAAGAAGTATCTGATGGATGGTGAAAAATCTCGTGTAGATGTGGTTGTGATGTGTTCGTCATTTTCACAACTTGTTAATTCCAGAAGCACTACCGGAATGAGCACACCAGATGAGGAAAATTTTTACAAACATCTTACAAACGTTCCAGTTCTGCAGGCTCTGATAGTTGCCTCTGAATATTCTGATTATGGGAGCAGTGCGGTTGGGTTGGACAAGAACGAAATTTCTGCATCTGTAGCCTGGCCGGAGGTGGACGGACAGATAATTACTGTGCCGATTGCCCACTCGCCTCCAGAATATAGGAAAATCCGCAGAAACGCCCCTCTGCCGGATAGAATAAATCATCTTGCAAGATTGGCTAAGAATTGGGCCATGCTGAGCAGAATCCCGCCGTCTGAAAGAAGAATTGCTATTCTGATGTACCAGTCCAGGCCTGATTCTGGAAGGATAGGCAATGCTGCAGGTCTTGATGTAATTGAAAGCGTATGTTCAATGCTGAAAAGGCTGAAACTTCTTGGATACTCTGTAGATAATATTCCAGAAACGGGAAAAGAATTAATTACTGAAATATTAGAAAACGTTACAAACGATTTGGAATGGACCCCTTCCGAAGTAGTCTGCGAAAAAGCTTTGGATCTGGTGGATAAAAAGGATTACCTGCAGCATTTCGATAAACTTTCTGAGTTCGATAAAAATTCAACAATTGAGCATTGGGGAAAACCACCAGGAGAGATTGCTGTTGAAAAAGGAAAGATAATAATCCCTGGTCTGATCAAAGGAAATATCCTCATTGGCTACCAGCCTCTAAGGGGATGGGGAGAACAGATTGAGAGAATTTATCATGACCCTCTGCTGATGTCTCCTCATCAGTATCTGGAATATTACAGATGGATTCAGCATGAATTCAAGGCCAATGTAATTGTACATATGGGAACTCATGGAACGCTGGAGTGGCTTCCCGGCAAGAATGTAGGTTTGTCTTCCAGTTGCAATCCTGATTTTGTGCTTGATGCCACTCCTCATGTGTATCCATATATCATTGATGATCCAGGCGAAGGAATACAAACCAAGAGAAGGTCTGAAGCTGTAGTTATCGGGCATATGAATCCCACTATGGCTAGAGCAGGCAGTTATGATGAATTATCAGAGGTGGAGGTCCCTCTTCAGCAGTACTTTAAGTTTAAGAACATGGCTGCTGGCGAGAGGAGAACTATTTTAATTTCTGAAATTTACGAAGCTGCTAAGAAACTTGACTTATTTAGTGATTTAGGGATATCTGCAGATCCAGGGGTAGATGGATTCGAGCCATATCTGGATAAACTCCATGAATATATTACAGAAGTTAAAGATGCTTTGATCCGTGATGGGCTTCATGTCCTGGGACGAATTCCTGAAGGACGTCATCTGGATGAGAACATTTATTCAATAATGAAAGTTAGAAATGGTTCAATTTCGCCACTGAGGGAAGCTGTAGGTGACACTATGGGATATGATCTCAACCATGCTGTAGATTTTCCGAATGAACTGAGTGAGGACGGAAGACCTAACAGCGAAATAATTGATTATGCCGATTCGGAAGTCCAGACTCTCTTGGTTGAAATGAGGGCACTCGATTATAATTATTCTAAATGCCTTGATTATGTCAATGGACGTTATAGTTCAGTTTCAAATTCACTTATAGAATGTGTCTCATTCATTTGTACTTTTTTAGTACCTAATCTAAAAAATATGGGTGATGAAATCAACAATATGATGAATGCATTTGAAGGGAAATATGTGCTCCCAGGACCATCTGGAGCTCCTACACGTGGAAATGCCCGCATACTGCCGATGGGCAGGAACTACTACGGCATCGATCCTGATAGCGTTCCTAATCCTTCTTCATGGGTCATAGGAAAGAAAATGGCTGACCAGATGATCAACAAGTATGTGGAAGAAAAAGGAACCTACCCGAGGGAGGTAGGATTCATCATCTGGGCTACAGACACTATGAAAACAGGAGGAGATGATTTAGCATATATCCTCTGGCTCATGGGTGTAAAACCTGTGTGGTCCAAAGCCGGTGGCCAGGTGATAGACCTGGAAGTCGTTCCTTTGTCTGAGTTGAAGCGTCCTAGAATTGATGTGACTGTAAACATCACAGGACTTTTCAGGGATACATTTCCCAATCTTATCGATATGATTGATGATGCTGTTAAACTTGTGTCTGGGCTTGACGAATCAAGTGATGAAAATTATCTTGCTGATAACTTGAGAAAAGAAATCCTTGAAGGAATGAAAGCAGGCCTTACAGTTGATGAAGCCCGCAGGAAGTCTTCCATGCGCATATTCGGTGCACCTCCTGGAGCGTATGGTGCCGGTGTCAACCATGCCATAGAAACCAGTGAATGGAAAACCGTGGAAGATCTGGCAGATGTTTACATTTCATGGTCGAGCTATGCATATGGAAGAGGAGTTCACGGAGAAAGTATGAAGGATCAATTTGTCAAACGCTTCAGCAAAGTCGGTGTTACAGTCAAGAATATGCCCGATCGGGAGATAGATCTGCTTGACTGCGATGACGTATACACATATCTTGGCGGAATGAATTCTTTTGTAAGGGCTTATGGTAATCCAGATGCAATTTCTGTTATGGGGGATGGTTCAAATCCTGAGCACCTGAAACTTAGAAATGCCGCAGAAGAGTGTAAATTCGTATTCAGAAGTAAAATCCTCAATCCCAAATATGTTGAAGGCTTGAAAGAGCACGGTTATCGTGGAGCTGCAGAGCTGGCGAATGTTACAGAATATTTGTTTGCATGGGACGCAACTTCAGATATTGTTGATGACTGGATGTATGAGCAGCTGGCTGATAAATTTTTATTTGATAATGACACGAAGGAGTGGATGATGGATGAAAATCCCCACGCTTTGATGAATATCTTGAACAGGCTGCACGAAGCAATATCCCGGGAGATGTGGAATGCAGATCAAGATACCTTGGAGAAATTAAAGCAGCTGTATATGCAGACTGAAGAAAGACTGGAAGAAATCACAGACCGCTGAGGTCAGGAACTTCCTTTTTTAATTAAGTGATAGTCTGCAATAAAAAATACAGCACAGTATATCAGCATGATTGCTATCGAAGCATATGGAACATCCCAGCCCAGAGATGCTGATCTGATGCATTCTGTAGAATGAGTAAGCGGAAGTGCGTAGATGATATAACTGAATATGCTTGGCAGCGATGAAACATTAAACAATGTCCCGCATAGAAATGTCATTGGAATTATAACAACGCTGTTGAAAAGGTTCAATGCCTGATTTGATTTAGCTAGCATGCCGGCTAAAACTCCCAGCAGAGCGAATGTGAAACTTGATATGATTATGAATAAAATTACAAGTGGCGTTATTGAAACTGCTGGTGAGATAATCATTCCTATTATGAGAATAATCATGCAGCTCAGCACGCTTCTCAAAGTCCCCATTAGCGCTTTTCCAATTACTATCGAAGAAACATGAATCGGACAGAGAACAAGTTCATCAAAACTCATGTAAAACAGCCTTTGAATTAGAATCTTCGAAGAAGTCGAACCGAAACTGGATGACAGTGTCGTCAGTGACACAATACCTGGAATTATGAATGCTATGTAGTTTCCGCTTCCACCTGACATGCCGCTGCCCAGACCATAACCAAATGCCAGAAGATACAGCAAAGGCCCTATCAGGCAGGAGATTACCACTACTAAGAAATTCTTTTTGAAATAGCACAGATCCGCCCATGCTACGCGTACAGATTCGTCAAGTATGGTGAATATCAGCATCTCACCAGCTTATCTGCTGCAGTATCCTCTCCAGTTATTTCTAAAAATACATCCTCTAAATTGGTCTTTCGTATAATGTTATAATTTTCAGTTGTAGCCTGCACGAATTCTTTTGCACTGGATCGATCTGGAAAATATCGATTGTATATTTTTCCATCGTCACCTATTAATTCTACAGTCATTGAGCCAATCTTCTGACAGAGCTCTTTGGGTGTTCCTAATGCAATTATTCTGCCATAATTCATTATTCCTACTCTGTCGCAGAGTGATTCTGCTTCTTCTATGTAGTGAGTTGTCAGAAATATTGTAGTTCCGTTGCTGTTCAGCATTCTAATGAGGTCCCACAGCATGTGTCTTGAGCGTGTGTCAAGTCCTGCAGTGGGTTCATCTAAAAAAAGGATTTTGGGTCTGTGGATTATGGAACAGACAATGGCAGTTTTTCTTTTCCACCCTCCTGATAGAGAAGAAATAGTCCTGTCCATATATTCCTCCAGACCCAGTAGTGATGAAACTTCTTTAATCCGTTCTTCAATTTCTGCTCGCGGTATTTTTTGCAGCAAAGCATGGTGTTTTATATTCTCTCGAACCGTGATATCTTTGTCCAAGCTGATATGCTGCTGTGTTATTCCAAGGTATTTTCTAGCGTTGATACGATCTTTTTGAATGTTGTATCCGGCGATGGTGATATTTCCGAATGTTGGGGTAGTGATTGTAGTCAGCATACGTATGGTTGTAGTTTTTCCGGCTCCATTGGGGCCTAGAAATCCGAAGATTTCTCCCTTTTTAACAGAGATGCTGACATCATTGACAGCGGTGAAGTTGTCAAATTTTTTAATAAGGTGATCGGCTTGTAGTATGTCAGAGTTGGAAATATCATCCACCAAGATCTGCATGTAGTTCTAGCTCATATAACTAATGGCTATCGTTTTGATCATATGATTTAATCGTCATATGATAACTTAGAAACCAGTCATTGTAATCTTTATTTGATATATCCAGGGACTAAAAATCTCTTTTTTAATCACTCATATTTCCCTATTAGATACCTTTAAATAGTATACTTCAATACTCTTTCTGGGATGATATATCCAATAATTGCTTAAATGACCGCATATATCCAAATAAAGTTAAAAGTTTCTTAAGAGGTATGAAATGAAGAACATGAAGACAGTTACAATTATTGCAGCTGTTATACTAATTATTGCAGCTATTGGTATCGGCGTAGGGGTCAGTTTAGGGGATGATGATACCGATGGGAAGATAGTATTGACAGATTCCAATGGTGAAACAGTCACTCTCGATTCAACCTGTAGTCGTTTGGTCGTGTACAGTAAATATATCGCTGAAGCCTTGATCATGATGGGCGCTACGGATCTGGTTGTCGGAACGACTAGTACAGTTCTCAAGGATACAAATTATAGCCAATATTATCAAAATGCTACCGACATCGGTACAAGCACTACTGATGGTTTAGACGTAGTCTTAACTTTGAATGCTGATGCCATTATTGTCCAGAATACTACTGATAATACAGCACTCAAAGCCACAGGCATACCAGTTATCGAACTAGGAGCAAGTAAGATGACTGAAGTAGTCAATGATATAACTTCTTTGGGAATACTCACTGGACGTACTAGTGAAGCTAAAAGGATAGTTGATTGGTATTCTGAAAAATTGAAGATAATGGATAGTTTCAATGGAGTATCTCCAAAATTTGCTCTTGAAAGTTACTCATCCACTAAGCTGACCTTCATGGCCCCCACCAGCACACCTGGTGTAACCCTTAATGAAGTTAAAGGTAAAAATATATTCGAAGACTCGAAAACCAGCTACGTATACCCAGAAGGATCTACGTTAATCGAACTGAATCCCGATATTATACTAGTCGTAACATATAATGCTAACTGGAGTGAAGAAAAATTAGCACCTTACCTGAATTCAGTTTATGAACGTAGCGGATGGGAAAATATCTCTGCAATACAAAATGAAAAGGTCTACATGGTATCCAATGACATAATTGGTGGAATCAGATCCGTTATTGGCGGTCTGTTTATGATCTCCTTGATGGATCCTGAAAATTATGGAGATATTTCTGTATCCGAGCTTGTGGATGAGTACAACCAGCTAGGTAATACTTCATTCAACAATCAAATGGTGTATTCTTGATGAATAACCATTTTTTAATTTTTTTAATTAATTGCTGGTGAAAATATGAACGGCAGCAGCAAATCTAGCAGTCGTCTAGCAAATCTTACAAATCTACTCAAAGGGGCAAATTGTGACGACTCTACAAAAGGTAAATTTGAATCATCCAAGAGGAAAAAAGTAATCTTCATTTTGCTGTTAGTTGTATTGCTTGCAGTTGTAGCAATATTTGTATTGGGAGTCGGTGCTGTATATGTACCGTTTTCTGAAACATTAAAGATCTTTGGACATTCTTTATTTCCAAATTATATTGATGGTCCGAGTGTTAACTATTATACACCTATAATTTACACTTACCGTGCTCCTAGAGTAATTGTAGGTATACTCGCTGGTGTCAGTCTTGCGGTTGCAGGAGCAGCCATGCAGAGCATTTTAAGAAATCCTCTTGTGTGCCCGTTTACGCTTGGTCTATCATCTGCAGCTTCATGCGGTGCAGCAGTTGCCATTGTACTCGGCCCTACAATTTTTGGCTCTGTATATTATACATACATCAACCTGTGGGGAACAAGCATAACCATTGGCTGGATCTTTATGGTGATTGTAGCCTTTGCCTTTGGTTTAATCAGCGTTGCTATTTTACTGTCGCTGACCAGTAAAAGGATGGTCGGTCAGTCGACACTAATTCTTACCGGTGTAGTGATTGGATATCTCTTTTCAGCACTTCTGTCATATCTCAAATATGCTTCTGATGAAACAGCCCTTAAGGACATAACACTATGGCTTCTGGGAGGTATGTGGGGAGCCTCTTGGAGTGCAGTAATTATCCTGATACCCATTGTAATTGTAGGAGTATTGTTTCTTGAATCATATGCTGTAGATCTGAACACACTATCCAGCGGTGATGATGTAGCAAAAAATTTAGGTGTAAATGTTAAAAAATTAAGAACTAAGATTCTAATAATCTCTGCTTTGGTAACATCTGCCTGTATGGCGTTTACAGGAATTATCGGTTTCATAGGTTTAATGGCTCCTCACATCTGCAGAATGATAATCGGCAATGACAATCGGTATCTGATTCCAGCTTCAGCTCTGTTAGGTGCTTTAATTCTCATAAGTTCAGATGCTATTGCCAGGGTGATTTTAGCTCCTAACGACCTTCCTGTGGGAATTATCATGTATGCGATAGGGGGAGTTTTCTTCCTGCTGCTTGTTAAAAAAATGAGTGGAGGTTATGAGTCATGAAGTTCTCCGTAGAATCTTTATGCCAGGGCTACGGATCCTATGAGGTCCTCAAAGATATCAGTTTTGTTGCCGAAAGCGGAGAAGTACTGGCACTGTTGGGACCAAATGGCTCTGGAAAGTCCACTCTAATAAAAACCATGTGTAATATTCTGCCTCCAAAATCTGGACGTTTGATGATAGATGGTCAGAATCTGATGGATATGGATCTTACCGATGTGGCAAAGTTAATCTCATATGTGCCGCAGTCTTCCCCTAATTCTGTTTTTACTAAGGTAATTGATACAGTTCTGTTGGGAAGAAGACCGTATGTTACATGGTCTTACCGTGAGAAAGATATCGATATTGCCATTGATTCAATGCGTAAAATGAAAATTGAAAGCCTTTCTGACAATAATGTTTCAGAGCTTTCGGGTGGACAGAAGCAGAGAGTTTATCTGGCCCGTTCTTTAGCACAATGTCCGTCTTTCTTTTTATTTGATGAACCGACCAGCGCTCTAGATCTAAAATATCAGATGAATACAATGATTGCCATGGATGACATCGTTCATAATCATAATGCCGGCATGATCATTGCATTGCATGACATCAATCTGGCTTTAAATTATTCTGATAAAGTTTTAATGATCAAAGACAAAGAGATTTATGCATATGGTCCACCGCAGACAACGATTACTGAAGATACCATACGTGATGTATATGGTGTAGAATCAGAAATAATAACAAACAAAACCGGAGGACGATATATACTTCCAATCTCTCCGTGCGATGATATTAGTGATTTATAGATATTTATTAAATTATGTGATACTATGAAGGAAAAACTAACATATCCATTTACTGCAATTGTTGGTCAGCAGAGTATGAAAGAGGCTCTGATATTGAATACAATTTACCCGTCTATCGGGGGAGTTCTGATTAAGGGTGAAAAAGGCACTGCTAAATCAACGGCAGTCCGTGCACTGGCAGCTCTGCTTCCAGAACGAGAGGTTGTTCAGGGATGTGCATGCGGCTGTGAATGGGGAAACTGGAATGATCTCTGTCCAGATTGTGCTGAGCGTTATGCTTCTAATTCGTTAGTTAAAGACAAATCCCCAATGAAAGTTGTAGAACTGCCGCTGAGTTCTACAGAAGATCGCGTGGCAGGCACATTAGATATCGAACATGCAATTACAACAGGAAGAAAAAAATTCGAACCTGGAATATTGGCAAAAGCCAATGGAAACATTCTCTATGTGGATGAAGTAAATCTTCTTGATGATCATCTTGTAGATCTGCTTCTGGATGCCGCGGCCATGGGAACTAACTTTATTGAAAGAGAGGGAGTATCTTATTCTCATCCTTCAAAATTCATTTTAGTTGGCACAATGAATCCGGAAGAGGGGGATCTTCGTCCCCAGCTTTTAGACAGATTCGGCCTCATGGCTGACGTCAAAGGCGAATGCGATGAAAACAATCGCAAGGAAGTGATTAAACGGCGGATAGCTTTTGAGAAAGATCCAGAGAGCTTTATAAATGAATATTCTGAAGCTCAACGGCTTCTCAGAGAAAACATCCTGGAAGCTAGAACTATTGTAAAAGATCTGGATCCTGATGATGCAGTAATGGACATGGCTGTGAAAATCTCAATCCATCTGGGTGTAGACGGGCATCGTACTGATTTAACATTAATCAAGGCAGCTATGGCCTATGCTGCATTGAATAAACGGGATAAACTGCAGCCTTCAGATGTAACAGCCGTATCAACTCTCGTGTTACCTCATCGTATGAGACGGAATCCATTCCAAGACGCTAACCTTGACATTGCGGAGCTGGATAAATGGATACATTCGACTTTCAGCACCCAGTAGTCTGCCGGTATCCGTTTTCAGCCGTAGTCGGATGCGAAGAGGTAAAAGAAGCGCTAAAGTGTGCTTTGGTCTCTGATAAAATATACTCGGTTCTGATTTGCGGCCCGGCTGGAAGCGGCAAGACTACTATTGTCAGATCGCTAGATGGAATCATCCCGGGGATTCACATAATCTCGCTGCCTATAAATGCCACAGAGGATCAGATATTCGGGAGTATTGATTTTGAAAATACCATCTGCTCTGGGAAATTGCAATCATCTAAAAGTATTCTTGAACGAGCCGAGAACAATATTGTTCTCATAGAAAATATACACCTTTTATCTGAAAATGTGGTCAATCAGGTATTGAACTGCTCAATGGATGAAAAGTACTTTGTGGAACGTGATGGAGTATCACAGACGCGCAGCTGTAAATTCATGGTCATTGCTACAATGGATGCTGAGGAAGGTAAGCTGTCCGAACATATTCTGGATAGGTTTGATATCTGTGTTTTTATGCCTCGTGTAGAGGATGAGACTCAAAGAAAAGAAATTGTGAAGCGTAGGCTGGAATTTGAAAAGTCTCCTCATACTTTCTGTGATACTTATTGTGATGATGATCTATCCGCTCATCTTATAAAGTGCCGTTCAGAATGCAGCAACGTAACTATCCCGGAAGGGTATTTTGATGCTATAGCTGACATCTGTAATGAGCTGGGTGTAAAAGGACACAGAGGAGATTTGTCTGTAATTCATGCTTCATGTGGTTTTGCGGCTCTTGCTGGTAGAGATTGTGCAGATCTTAGCGACCTTAAAAAAAGTGTTGCAGTCTGTCTCCAGCATCGAAGAACTGATGATGCAGATAATGAGCCTCCTCCCATGTCAGAGGATACTCAAGACAGTGAAAATGAGGAATCTAATAATTCTCAGGAGAATGAAAGCAATTCTCAGGAGAATACAGAAAGTTCTTCAGAGACTAATCAGTCTGAAAATAATGACGAACCTTTGGAAAATTCTGAGTCTCAGCCAACATCTGAACCGTCTGAGAATGTATTTGTTATTGGTAACGAATTTAAACCAACTGAGTACATTCCTGATCTTAATAAAATCAATTTGAAAGGCCGGAGTGGTAGACAGGATAAAACCATATCATCAGACCACACTGGAAGATGTATAGGTTATACGATACCCAAGGAGAAAATTTTCGATATAGCGCTGTGTGCTACGATACGGGCAGCCGCACCATATCAGATTCAGAGAGACCACCGGGATTTGGCAGTTGTATTGGAAAAAAGTGACTTTAGGGAAAAAATAAGAGAAAAAAGGCAGAGCACTAAGATTTTGTTTTTAGTGGATGGTAGCGGCTCCATGGGTGCTAATAACAGAATGATCGCTGTAAAGGGTGCGATCATCTCAATGCTCAAGGATGCTTATCAGAGACGCAATGATGTTGGATTAGTTGTATTCAGAAAGGATACCGCGGAAGAAATCCTTCCACTTACCAGAAGTGTCTCAAAAGCCTACCAGTTGCTTAGCGAACTCCCTACAGGAGGTAGGACGCCGCTTACACATGGGCTTATAAAAAGCTATGAAATCCTGAAACCGTATATCTCTTCAGATTCAAAGCCTGTTTTAGTAATCTTGACAGACGGCAGGAATAATGTATCATATGCATCCCCAGATCCCAGATCGGAATTGATATCTGTTGCAGAGTCACTCGTGGATTGCGGTATTAGGTTTGTAGTTGTTGATACAGAAATAAGTTTTATGAAATTTAATCTGGCTTTACAATTAGCTAGAGTTCTTAACTGTGCGTATGTGAGGTTGGAATCCCTCAATGCTGAAAATCTTCAGATGTCCATACGAACAGTAATCAAAGATATGTAGACTGCAAGGTAGTTATTATGAGTTTCAATAAAATTAAATTGATGGCAATAATGTGGGACAGCCACGGGCCAATCCTGGAGAGGGCATCAAAACATGTAGATATGGATATCACATATTATTCCTCTAAAGATCTATCATCAGATGATGACTGTTTAGATAAACTGATTTCAGAAATGAATGATTCTGATATAATTCTGCTGTACCGTTCTTCGACTGATTTCTGGGATAAATTAGAGGACAGAATAAATTTAATAAAAAATAATAAAAAAATTGTGTGTTTCGGTTCTGACCCTACCCATTGGTCATTAACTTCTGTAGATCACGAAATTGCTATAACTGCTTTTCAATATGTATCTAACAGCGGAGAGGAGAACTTTATCCGACTTTTCAATTTTTTAGGAAACAATCTTTGTGGTATGCAGGTTGAAGTACTTCCTCCGGTGGAGCTTCCTTGGCAGGGTATAATTCATCCAGACTGCCCAGGAACTGTATTTTCTAGAACCATCGATTATATGCAGTGGTATGGAAAGGATCGCACACAACCTTGGGTGGGCATTATTGCTTCTAGACCTGTATGGGCTATGGACGGATGTGCTGTAGAATGCAACCTTCTGAGAGATTTAGAGAATTTAGGGATTAATGTAATATTAATATTTACTACATTTTCTAAAGATATTTCAAAAGGAGCCTTAAGTGTAAGTGAAGCCGCTGAGAAATATTTTATGCTTGATAACATTCCCTTAGTGAATGCTGTTGTAAAATTTACCACTGCCTTCGTTGGCGGGAATACATATGGGGATGATGCTCAGGCATCAATAGGAGGAGAAGAAATATTATCCTTACTGGATGTTCCAGTGTATCAGCCAGTTGTATTATCTCGGATGTCCGTTGAAGAGTGGCGGAATTCACCAGGTTTGACAAGCGACATAACCTGGCAGATTGTTTTTCCTGAATTTGAAGGGATCATTGAACCATTAGTAATTGGATCAGACAAGGGATATTCAACAATCGATTCAGATCTGAGAATAGTCTTAGAGGAAAGAAGCAGAAAAATTGCTCAGAGGGTGGCAAAACAGATAAATCTGCAGCGTAAATCAAACAGTGAAAAAAAGGTTTTAATCTTTTTAAATAATTTTCCCTGTGCTGGAGTGGAAGCAAACATCGGTGCTGCGGCTGGTTTGGACTCTTTAGAGAGTGTTTCTGATATACTAAAGCGTATGAAAGAAGAAGGCTATGCAGTTGATGCACCTGAAAATGGTAAAGAACTGATAGAATTAATTCTTGAAAGGAAAGCTTATTCAGAGTTCAGATGGACTACAATCCAGGAGATAATAAAATGCGGCGGTGCAATCCACAGGATGCCTGTTGAAGAGTATAATAATTATTTTAAAACACTTCCAGAATCAACGCAGGCCGATGTCATAAATTTCTGGGGTGAACCTCCCGGCATGGGCATGGTTTTTGAGAATGAAATTGTAATTACCGGCGTTTCTTTTGGCAATGTAATTGTTGCAGTGCAGCCTAAGCGCGGATGCTACGGGTCCCGCTGCGATGGTGAGGTCTGTAAAATACTTCACGATCCTCTTTGTCCTCCAACTCACCAGTTTCTTGCGACTTATCATTATTTTGAAGAGATCTGGGGTGCTGATGTCATTATCCATACAGGCACGCACGGCAGTATGGAGTGGACGCCGGGAAAGGGTGTAGGTATGACCGAAACTTGTTATCCTGACATATGTATTGGCACATCGCCACATCTGTACATCTATAATTCAAACAATCCTCCAGAGGGCATTGTAGCAAAAAGACGGTCATATGCCACACTTATAGATCATCTGCAGATGACTATGACCAGAGTGGAACTTTATGATGAATATTCAGATCTGGAAAATTTATTGTCTGAGTATAATACAGCCTGTACGAATCCAGTTCACAGCGAGCAATTAAAGGAACAGATAATTGCTCTAGCTTCAAATATATTTAAAGAGCTGGAATTTAATGACGATATCTCTTTAAAAGACTGTGTAAAAATCTGTCATGATGCTCTGTCTCGCATTCGTAATTCGCAGATGAATCTAGGTCTTCACACATTCGGCAGAATTCCAATTGGTGACGAACGTTGTGAAGTCATAAACTCCATTGTACGCTACGGCGAAGAACACGATTCTATAAGGGACTGCGTAGCTGATATAATGGGACTTGATTTATCAATACTCTATGCTGACCAAGGAGAAATTAATGAAAAGTATCAAACTTCAAACGGGGCTTTGATTGAAGAAATCGGCATCAAAACTCGTGATATCGTAAAATTGATTTTAGCAGGTTTCGATACCTCATCTGCTGTTACTTCTGTAATGACTAAAGCCAACAATATTCAAGTATCAGCATTTGGCAAATTTATCGATGAGATAAAAGATATTGATGAACGCCTCAATGATTCTTGTGAAATGGATGCGCTTCTGAGGGGTCTGAACGGAAGACGTATTTCTCAGGGGCCCGCAGGTCCTATAACCCGTGGAAGGTATGACATCCTCCCTACAGGAAGAAACTTTTACTCTATGGATCCTTTCAGTGTTCCGTCTACTACTGCTTGGAAAGTTGGGATGAGGCTTGCTGATGGAATAATTGAAAAGTACCTCCATGAATCCGGTGAAATTCCAGAAAGCATAGCTTTCTTTTGGACAATGGGAGAAATAATATCGACAGGCGGGGAAATGATGTCCCAGCTCCTTTATCTGTTAGGTGTAAAACCAAAGTGGGGTTTGGACGGGCGTGTCAAGGACATTGAGATAATTCCTTTAGAAGAATTAAAGTGGCCACGAATAGACATAACAGTAAACGTTTCGTGTATTTTGAGAGACAATCTCATGAACTGCATCGATCTGATCGATTCGGCAGTCAGGGCTGTGGCTGAGCTAGATGAACCTCTTGATAAGAACTTTGTAAGAAAGCACACTTTAGAGTCAATAACCAGCGGCATGGATGCTGATGATGCTCTAACACGTATGTTTGGAGCGCCTCCAGGCTCATATATCTCAGGTGTAAATCTGGCTGTATTCGCTAGTTCTTGGAAAGAAGATAAAGATCTGGCAGAGATTTTTGTGAAGGCTAAAGGATATGGTTACGGCAACAGCCGCAACGGCAAGCCCATGTTTGAACAGTTCGCATCTAGCCTTTCAAGGGTAAATGTGACATTTGATAAAGTTTCATCAGATGAAGGTGATATTCTTGCATGCGGAGGTCATTTCAGCAATGTAGGTGGACTTACCGTAGCTGCAAGATATCTTTCCGGAACTGATGTAAAAGCATACTACGGTGATACCAGAGATCCCAGGGACATTTCTGTAAACACCTTAGCTGACGAAATCCGCCGAGTCATGAGAACAAAAGTTTTGAATCCAGCTTGGATTGAAGGAATGAAACAGCACGGTTACAAGGGTGCTGGAGATATAATGAAAAAGATCAGTAGGCTATATGGTTGGGAAGCTTCTACAAAAGAGGTAGACGACTGGATATTTGATGAAGTAACAGCAACATTCGTTTCAGACCCAGAAATGAGGCAGTTTTTCAAAGATAACAATCCATATGCGCTTGAGGAAATTGCCAGAAGACTTTTGGAAGCTAACAGTAGGGGATTGTGGAATACAGATAAAGATACTTTACAGGATCTTCAAAATGTATATTTAGATCTGGAATCTGTTTTGGAAGATCTTTCTGGAGATGGAGAATATCAAGGAGGCAGTATAGATATATTCACTTCATCTGACATCTCTAGCTGGAATTCCAATATGGCCAATGCTTCTGATATTGTCTCTAAAGTGAAGAAGAATCAGATCAAACCTGAGAATACTGATAATAAAAGCTGAGAATAAATAATTTAAAAGATGACGCTTGACCGCGTCATCTTTTTTTTTAATTAATTTATGCTTTCTCACTTAGTATTCCAAAGATCAACGAAAGCACTCCAGAAGCTATTGCAAGATATAATCCGGCTCCTACACTAATGCTTAACTTAGCAATGCTGCCGAGATCAAAGTCTGGTACTATGCTTGCAACATCTCCAGTAATCCACATGTACTCTACGATTGCTAGGATTATGACAACGATTCCGAGAATTGCTGGAATGTAGCCAATCTTGCTCTTAGGTTTAACCATGCCTATGGCAAAGAAGATCAAACTTAGTGCAGAAACGACTGCGATTATAACTGGTATGTACTGCTGAAAGTCATCGGTGTCCCAATCGAATATGTCAATTCCACTCCAATCATTACTCTGGCTTGTACCTAGGAATGTAGCGTCTGCGCTTATCCAGCCCAGAGCAATTGAAATGATTCCGACAAGTGCCACAATTATTCCGATGACTCCGAAAATCCTTGATCTGTCTATCTTGGTTTCAGAACTCAAATTAGCACCTCTATGGCACTGATATACACTCTTCAGATAATGTTCTCCATATAATTCTACATTTGTATATTTCATCATCAGATGTTATTATACTGCTCTTTGTTATGCGTCTCTAAAATCTGCTGTGATTTCCGATGTCGTCAAATAAAATCATTAAGGTAGCCATTGTTGTCATGCTTATTTCAGTTCTATCGGTGGCCACTGTTGCTGTTATGCCGTCTTCATCTGCCTCGTCATCTTTTGCTCCCGATGGTGGCATGTATGAATATAAGACTGAAGGCATAAGTGCTGAAACATACAGAGCTACAATTACAGGATATACAGAAGGAAGCGAAGAGTTCTTGGCGATTCAAACAGGAATCGAAGGATATCCTGTGAAAGCAATAGGCCCTAATGCATTTCAGAACTCTACATTGCTGGAAGCAGTTATAATTCCAGAAAGAGTCGACAGTATCGGGGATTATGCCTTTGCAGGCTGTTCATCTCTGAAAGCTGCATATTTTATCGGAGAAATGCCAGACATGGGAAATGGTGTGTTTGATAATGCTGCCAGCGGATTTACCATCTATTGTCTGAACGAAGTCTGGAATGGATATAATGATTACAAGACCGATGTCTGGTCGCCCTATGTATACACAGACAGCACCGGGGGTAGTTATTCTTATTATATTCTTAATGATGAAATTACGATTTTCAGACACATTTCCGGTGAGAATATCTCCATTCCATCGTCTATTGAAAACAATGGTAGGAACTATCCAGTAATCTCAATCGGTCCGGAATCTTTCTATAAGTGCAATGTTAAAACAGTCACGATTGCTGATGGAATCGAAAGGATTGAAGACAGGGCGTTTTCATGGGAGCACGATGAAGGTTCAGCATTAGATTCTATAACCTTTTCAAATACTCTCAAATCGATAGGTGATGAGGCTTTCAGAAACTGTAAATCATTAAGATCTGTAAACCTTCCAGAATCTCTAAGATATATAGGATTCGAAGCATTCAGAGATTCCTCATTAGTCTCTGCATACATTCCTGATTCGGTGAGTTATGTAGGGGGAGGAGCATTCTACTGCTGTTATGATCTGAAATCTGCAAAATTAAGCCGGAGCATGACTGAAATTCCTGAAAGAATGTTTGGTTACTGTGCACTTCTAACATCCATTGATTTTTCTGACAGAATAACTGCAGTTGGAAGTTCAGCCTTTTATAAATGCGGTTTAACGTCTCTTGATCTCAACGAGATCGAGACGATTGAAAGGGAAGCATTCTATGGCTGTACTAACCTGAGATTCGTTGATGCAGATGAAGTAAGAACAATAGGCAACGAGGCATTCTACGACTGCACTTCATTAAAGTATGTATCTTTTGATGAGATCGAATCCATCAGTTACAGGGCTTTTGGAAAATGCACTTCTTGGGATTATGTCGTATTTTCAGAAAGTTTAAGATATCTTGGTGAAGACTCTTTCCGCGGGTGCACTTCAATGTCTGATGCATACTTTGAAGGTCCTATGCCGGTAATAGGCGACAATGCTTTTAAAAATGCAGACGAAGACTTTGCAGTTCATTATCTAAAGAGTAATTCGGCATCTTGGTCAGGCTTCGATGCATACAACTCTGCAGTATGGGACGGATCTCTGCCTAATGACAATTCAGGTATCAACAATTCAATGATGATATTAATCGCAGCAATTGCTGTATTGATAGTACTCATTGTCTCTGTTTTAATTTTATTCAAAAAGAAAAAGGGACGCAGTCCCTGATTTTTTTATAATATAAAGTCGGATTATAACCTATCCCGATGCCGCATTATTTAGAGATAAACTGCAAGATTTAAAGCTCATTGTGCAAGTTGAGGTACATTCCATTGTGCAAGTTGAGGTACATTCCATTGTGCAAGTTGAGGTACATTCCATTGTGCAAGTTGAGGAATACTCTATCTTTTTCTAATGTGCCGTAAAAATTCTTTCTTGATGATTTCTGATTAGTTAGTATTGTAGAAAGGCAACAGTCAGGATGCCTCTTGCCATATCCAAAAATGTATGGGAATAAAAACTCATTGCAGTGTATAACCACCATCAATGATCAGCGATGTACCAGTTACCCAGGAAGACTCATCCGATGCTAAGTATAGAACAGCATATGCCACGTCTTCCGGAGTGCCCAATCTGCCTATGGGGTGGAGATTTACGATCTCTTCAGCTTCTTTGTCTCCATGATTCTTTCTAAATAACTCCATATCTGGTTCTACCCAGGCTGGACAAACACTATTCACACGGATATTCTCTTTAGAAAAATCGAGTGCCATGCATTTCATCATCATTTCAATCCCGCCTTTAGCTGTATTATATAAGACATGTTTTTTCTGTGCTATATATGCAGAAATTGAAGATGTGAATATGATGCTCCCTCCATTGTTTTTTCTCAGGTAAGGAATAACATACTTTGAACATAGGAACTGCGCCTTCAGATTGATATCCATCAGAGTATCCCAGTCTTCTTCTTTTAATTCTGAAATGTCATTGCCGTTTCCTGTGAATATGGCTGCATTATTGAATAAAATATCTATCTTGCCATACTTATCCGCAGTCGTTTCGAATAGACGTTTCACTTGTTCTGATTTGGAAATATCTGTAACAACATAGTCAGCAGATCCATTGTTTGATCTGATGATTTCAACTGTTTCTCTGAGAGTCTCTTCTCTTCTACCAGCAATCATTACTTTCGCGCCTTCCTTGGCAAAAAGAATGGCAGTACCGCGTCCAATTCCGGTACCACCTCCAGTTATGACTACTACTTTATCCTCTAGTCTCATAATATCCTCATGAATGATCTCTAGAACTTATTAGCATTAGATGCTCTGAATCTCTTTGGCAGAATGTATATCTCACCATCTGGATCTGTACCGACCCTTGCATCTACTTCATATACTTCCTCTATGAGCTCCTCGGTAATCACTTTCTTAGGATCTCCGATGGTTTTGATCTCTCCTTTCTTCATGATTATGCACAGATCACAATAACGGGCCATAAGGCTGATGTCGTGCTCAGCAACTAGAATGGTCATGTCTGTTTTTACCATCGCCTGCAGATATTCCATTACTTCCAGTTTGTATTTCATATCTAAGTGGCTGGTAGGTTCATCGACCAGCATCAGGCGGGGAGATTGAACATATGCTTTAGCGATCATTGCACGCTGATACTCTCCGCTGCTGAGCATCGAAAGCTGTTTGTCTTTGAGGTGGTCTAAACCGAATCGTTTCATGGCATCCATTGCGACATTCTCATCATCATCGCTTTCCCACCAGATGCTGTCAACATATGGATGTCTGCCCAACATCACTAAATCCATAACAGACATGCCGAAAGTTCCTCTGCTCTCTGCAGGCACATTCGCTACAAGCTTTGCAAGGGCTGAGGCTTTCTTTCCTTTCGTGCTCTCTCCATCAATGAATATTTCTCCAGATGTAGGTTCATGAATTTTACAGATGCACTTCATCATCGTGGACTTGCCGCAGCCATTCGGGCCGATAAGACCGACCATCTGCCCACTGCCTATAGAGTAACTAACTCCTTTAAGGGCTTCAAAGTCACCGTAACACTTCTTTAGATTTTTAACTTCTAAAAGAGGAACATTATCCATCGTAGTTCCCTCCTTTCTTAATCAGCATGTATGCAAACACAGGAGTGCCGATTATGGCTGTGATAGCACCGACAGGCAGTTCTAACGGCATAAGGGCCATTCTTGCTATGATATCTGATGAAAGCATCAGCATGGCGCCAAGGATGATACTGGCTGGCATGACAAGACGATTGTCCCCGCCCATCAGCAGGCGGCAGGCATGAGGCACAACCAGTCCTACGAATCCAATGATACCGACAAAAGCAACACAAATGGCAGTGAGTACTGAAGCGATAATCAGCATTATTCTGTTGAATGTTCTTACATTCAGACCCATCTGCTTGGCCTGCTCTTCTCCTAAGACTACAAGATTAAACTCTCTGGCCCACAGCAGGGATATCAATGAAATGCCCATTGCTGGAATAAAAATCAGCCAGGCATTTTCCCAGCTGACAGTTGAAAAACTTCCGAACAGCCAGTACATTACATCCTGAAGCTTGTTGCCTGCCAGAGAAACAAAGATTGTTTGTATTGAGGAGAATGCGAATCCTACGATTACACCGCCTAAAATGTAATTTACGGAATTTCCTCCTGACTTCTCTGCGATGAACATTGTGGCTGCAAATGCCAGAAGCCCGCCTGCAATGGCAGCTACTGGTATGATATAATTAGAATCAGGTGAGAGGAATGGGAGTGTGATGTTGAATGCCATAGCAGCTACGGCTATGCATCCTGCTCCAGAGGATACACCAGTGATATATGGATCGACAAGAGGATTTCTGATGATTGCCTGATACATGCATCCGGCTATCGATAATCCTACTCCGACAGCTATCGCGCCGATAGCCCTTGGAAGTCTGGCATTGTAGATATAAAGCTCCATAGTGTTAAGCGGATCCCCGTTCAATGTCTTCTGTATCGATGATACCAAGGATACAGCAGCGTCACTTATCGGCATGATTCCGCCGGAAGAAATTGAAAGTGAGATGAAGAACGCTATGATCGACATCACGGTGCCGAAAACCGCGATATATACGAATCTCCTCTTTTTCCTCTTCACTTCGCTGAGGCCGCTGTCATCGTGGTATTTTAGCAGATATACTAAAAGAATGATCATTGCGGCTATAATTGCGAATATGAGATACCAGGACCAATGGTTAAACCCATATGTCGGTGAATCATCATCTGCCGCTGGCGGAGGAGATCCTGAAGCATCAATGCAGTAAACGAATCCTCCATCGTTTGCTATGTAGACTTTTCCATCAATAACTGTCGGCTGCACCATTGAGTATGAAGTCGTGGTATATGGTTCAACAACAATTTTCTGTATGATTTTACCTGAATCTGCGTTTAGAGTTATCAGAGATCCGCCTGCAGAAAATTCCATTGCATAAATTATTCCGCCAGCCTCTGTCATATCTCCCTTAATATAATTTACATCATTACTTTTCCAGATCTCATTTCCTTCCCAGTCAAGCTTGTAAACGCTGAGATTATGATAAAATATGAAACCGTCTTCCTGTATCACGGGATTGCTTGTAAGATATTCATGCTTCCAAATCTCTTCTCCTGTCAACGGGTCAAGCATGAGCATGTATCCGTCTGTTTTTGACATACTTCCATCGCTGCAGCACACGATTATATTTTCAGGTGCAATCGATATGCTGTCTACAGATCCGAGATACATTTTACCTTCAGGCAGATAATTAACTACCTGTTCATTCCAGATCAGGCTGCCGGTGTGGGCGTTTATAGCATACACATTGCCTTCATAATTCCCAATGTATAGGATGCGCTCTCCGTTTATGGTAGCAAATGTCGGTTTAACATAATAGATCGAACCGTTAGTCTGGTACATCCAGATGCGTTCAGCTTTTTCCTTTGATATGGAATAACAGTAGACTTTGCCGTCTGCGGAACCGAAGTACAGAGCTCCAGAATCATAAGCCGGGGTGGAAGGGCCTGAACGGAATGTTCTTCCAGACCAGTCTATCGCTCCGTTCTCATCTCTCGGAGGCTCAAAGGGGATTTCTTCGTTCCAATATAATTCACCGTTGAATCTGTCTAAACAGTAGATGTTTTCATTGCTGGCGCAGAGAATTATCAAATCTCCGGTGATCAGTGGAGTTGTAAGTTCATCTCCGCTTCCTATGTCATATTCAAATTTCCAGATTTCTTCTCCGCTGTCTTTGTTTAGGCAGTGGAGAGCAGGACTGGTACTCGGAGTTTTACTTCCTGAAGATGTGAAGTATAGATAATCACCGGCGCAGACTATTCCCGAATCAATGAAGCCGTTGTTTGTCGGGAAATACCATCCGGGGGGAGTTGTGAGATTTTCAGGACCATAAGAATCAGAGACATTTTCTGATGAAGAAGACCCTCCAATTGTTGTCCATGCGTCAGGATATTGAGGTGTCACCACAGGACAGATGACTTCATCCGCATCAGGGTAAAATCCCCAGGCGAAAGTTTTTCCGTCATATGAGGAAGATGCTGTTACCTTTTCATCATATTTCCAGTTTCCAGCTTCATCCAACACGTAAAGTTTCCATGAAGTAGTGATGCTGTTTCCTGAACTGCCTTTAATTACAGTATTTGAAAACTCATTTATCTTAGTTACAGAACTATTTGCTTCGAGGCTTATACCTGCTGCAGACGCTGATTCTTTTGTAACGTCTAAGTATGATCCTTCAGATGCTGCATCTATCCACTGCGTCTCACCGTTGCCGTAGTCTATGAGAATCTGCGGCGTGTTTTCACTGGATGCACTCGCACTGCCTATCGATGGAACGATCGCTGCAGATATGATCACTGCTACGATCAGAACCGACAAAATCCGCCGGCTATTCAAATAAACACCTCATATTGATATTTCAAAAACTGTTTGTAGTCATCGCCGAAGAATTTGGGGACTACATCCTGTGAGTTTTTCTTAATAAACTGATCTGGATGAATTATCTTTGCTATCAGTTCCGTAGCTTCTCCAAGCCTCGGTCCCGATCTTGAAAGAAGGTCTCCTGCTTTACCGCTGAAAATATAGATCTCTCCATTTTTATAGGCCGGAGTATCCTTCCAAATATCATTTAATCCGCTGATTATCTTGTCATACTCTTCCTGCGTTCCAACGTATGTTTCGGAAATGAGGATTATAACCTCAGGCTGCTTGGAATGCATTGCCTCGATCCCTACCTGAACCCAGGTCTGGCTTTGATCATCGAAAACGTTCTTTCCTCCGACCATCGAGATTATATCAGAAATGTAAGTTGATTTTCCTGAGGTATAGGGAGCGTTGTTTGTTGACAAACTGATAAACGTCTTTCTGTCAGGTTCATTTCCTACAATGCCTGTGACAGTATCTATTGTATTGTTGATGTAGCTGATTACTTTATTTCCAGTTTCATTATACCCCAAGGCTGAAGACACAATCCACAGATTATTGTAGACCATATCCATGCCTGTGGTGTCATAGAGCACTACGCAGTTTATGCCGGATTTTCTCAGCTTGTCAGCCATGTGTGTATGGGATCCCACTCCCTTATCGCAGAATACTAAGTCCGGTGCCAAGCCGACTATTTTTTCATAATTCGGATCGGTATAACCGCCGACGATCTCAATGTCTCCGCTGTTCTGCCCTTCTACGATTTCATCAGGATAATTGCTGTACAGATCAGTTCCTACCAGCAGCTCTGCCCCTCCTGCGGCAACTATCATTTCTGTGATTGTTGGAGAGAGGCTTACGATCCTAAGCTGGTTTCCTGTAACTGTGGAAGCTCCGTTTCTTCCGTAACCGTAGTACTCAAAGCCTGTGGCATCTACCCCAGGGATCAAATCTTCTGAATCTGAAGCTCTGCCCCATGCCAGTAGAGTGTAGTCTGAGACATTTACCTCCAATGGTGAAGCCTCAACCTTTACCCACTGTTTTTCCTGCAGCGAAAAAAGGGTCCAAGGCCTGTCAGGCAGTGATTCCTGTCCATTTATTGAAATGACTTTGCTTCTATCGCTGCTGAGGATGAGCTCATAATTGTTGATGCTGCAAACTTCTTCTAAGAGTTCTATTCCGTTCATCCCGTCCTGTAGCGGAGTCTCTGTCCATGTGATGTCCCAGTAACCAAAATCAATGACCAATCCTTCCTTATCATCTTCAGCCATTGATGTTGTTCCTATAAACGGCAGAGCGGCAATAATCAGAACAGCAATGATTATTGAGGCGGTCAGTTTGACTTTGGTAGGTTCCAATTCAGCACCTTCTTGTCAATGCTGCTGAGGGTATCAAATGCCTCAAATCTCCGCAGAGTAAATACACTCTATGCGCCTCAAAATTATGTATTGTATTATTATAATGGAATTTTTGAGACATTCCCGGATCCCCCGCCACCGTTCCTGGGATGCCTTACTGTTTTAAAAGAGTATCTTCTATCTGTAGCATATAGCTGACATGTGAAAAATTGGGATATCTGATCCAACTAGATCTGTATGTTTGTCAATTTTGGATTATGTGGATAAATGATATACAGCGTTCTAAGTTAATATTTATCAAAATATAGAATGAATTTTAATTGGGTGGATTCATCTTTTTTTCTTTTTGGTCATTTGCTTATAAATACTACTCTAACCGATCTTGGATACAATCTCCAACGTGAGAGGAAACAGACGTAGAAAAATCACACATCCGAACGAAAAGGGTGGAGACCTTCACTCTCCACCTCTGATCAAAACGTCAACATAACATGAAGCTAACCTCATCCAGACTTCTAAAGTCTGGTGAGGTAATTGCAAATGTCAAAGTTTGCAAAGTTCACATAGGTGAAATATATGATTTCAAACAATAGTAAAATGATAACTGCATTAGCTCTGATTGTGGGCGTGGTGATGATTGCATCGCCGCTGGCTTTCATCGGAGGATCAGATAATGCAGACGCTCCTATTTTAGGAGATGCAAGTGCTGCGAACGGAACTTATACTATATTTGTATATGATGGAAATGTCTGGGAAAGTGAGGTAGTACATGCATATGACGGAGCTCAGGCTGTTCAGGCAACAAGTTTCTGGAAAACCGGAGACAGCATGGTTGATCGTGCAACAACTGGTGCATACCCAAGTCTTAATGCAACATATGGAGATATAACAACATTCAACGGAAAAACAGAGGATTCTACTAATGTATGGAATGTATTTGTATATGTAGATGGAGCATGGACTATTGGCAATGATGCAATTGGATTCTACAGATGCTTTGATGATTACGCTTCAAACTGGCAAACTGCAAACATCGCATTACAATATGGTGCCGATGCAACATCAGTACCTACATCATTAATAACTGCTTCTCAAACAAAAAGCAATATCACAGCAGTTGATTCAGAAGACTTTGCGGTGACATTCCACTTGAAAAATATGTACTCATCAGTTCCAACCATTAACGGGGTTATTACACTAGATAATGGACAAACATTAAACGCAACAAATCTAGCTAGTGGAGTAACAATCACCGGATATGGATCTGACGCATATTTAGCATTAAAAAATGCTTTGAATGTTGCACCTCTGGATAATGTAGTTGGTGAAGAAACAATTCCTGTGAATGGTTACAATAACTATAGCTGGATTGATACAATCTTTGGACTAGGAACTGTACAAACACAGGGCTTAGACACACCATCTGACTGGACTGATGATGTATATGTATATTGGAGCCAGTATGATGGTAATTATTCTGGCGAAGGTTCTGGACAACTCAGCGGTTTTGTCTTAGGTGCATACAGTCCATTAACTGGGGCAAATGAATTTTCAATGGTCTATGCCGAGGTTGGAATGTATTAATGGGGCATCTGCCCCCCTTTCTATTTTTTTTGGGGTGTTGTTTTGCATATCAAGATTATCTCTATTCTCATTGCGTCTTGTTTTCTTATAATGTCTGTAGGCGGCATTGTACCAGATCAAGATGCATCATATGACGACCTGACAGTATTGTCAGATGATTCTGAACCAGTGAATGATTCAATTGACGGCGAGACAGACGCTAATGCTCATATTCTATCAGATTATAGTATAATGTCCAAATCTATGGGTGAAGATCAAAGATCAATTACATATTCTGTGGGATTAAGTACTAACAATACTGTTGTCTGTACCTATACTTTAACTTACACTTTGAATAATGGTGAGGCAGCCATATCTGGTTTAGATTCAGAAAGTGATGATTTGGTAATTCTCATGGAGGATTCAATTGTATTAAATTCTACTACTTATAATGTAATTTCAATTGATAATTCTGTTTTCACTAACAATGCCAAACTGTCTAAGATCTTATTATCTAATAATATCTCTTTATTATCTTCAAAACAATTCTCTGGCTGCACTTCATTGAATGAGCTATCATTAGGAATTAATTTATTAGAAATCGATGGCTATGCTTTTGAACGTACTATCATATCGAAACTATGCTTACCATCTAATGTTAAAACCCTATCTAATTATGCATTTGCTAACATGGCTTCTCTCAAAGAAATCGAATTCAATACAACTAAAATATCCACGATTCCAGATTATTGTTTTTCATCTTGTTCTGCTCTAGAATCTATCACAATTCCTAGTGGAGTATTATCTCTTGGAAAGAGTTTATTTAATGACTGTACATCTTTAAAATCAATTTATCTTCCTAGTAATATCACTCTTAATGCTTACCTTTTTTCTAGTTCTAAACCATCATCCATTGTCAATGTTTATTTATCTTCACAGACCACAATTAGCGGCACAGTGGCAAATACCCTTAATCTTCACATGTATGCATGCAATACTGAATTACCAACAGTTCCTACCAAGAATAATTTTAATAAATTTTATATTCATATATCATTAAATGAATATATTAATTATACGATGGTTGAAGAACTTGGATCTAAACTCCCAAAGGTCCAAGCTACTCTTACCTCAGCAGATGGATTTGTTTACGATTCTACTGATTCATCTAAACTCATAAAATATGTTGGAACCGGATCCTCAGCAACAACTGTAACAATTCCTTCTAGTGTAATGTCGATCGGATCTAATGCATTTAATAATGACGCTAGCCGCAGTTTAACTGAAATCCATTTTGAGGGAAACTCAGCTCTTACTACTATTGGAGATAGTGCATTCTCTAGTTGCACATCGTTGACAACAATAGACCTGCCAGGTAGTCTTACTACTATTGGAGATAGTGCATTCTATGGTTGTACATCGTTGACAACAGTAACTCTGCCAGGTAGTCTTACCACTATTGGAGATTATGTATTCCAAAGTTGTACATCTTTGTCTATTGTAAATATGAACATCACAAATATTATGAAATTTGGTGCGGATCCGTTTAGATACTGTAATTCTAGCATGACCCTCAACATTACTGGCGAGAGTGATGTAGTAGAAAAACTTACGATTGATGGAAATGACTTTTTAGTTAGTCATGATGGTAATCTGTTAGATCTAGTATACTCGTTTGGTGTTCCACATGGCAATATAACGTCATTGAGTAATGTAAGATCACTCAATGGTCTATTTACTAATTCAAATATAACTTCCATTAAAATACCTTCTACTCTTGCTTCATTTTCAGATAGTGAATTTTCAGGATGTACAAACTTATCATTAATAACATTTGATGAGAGTGTCAGCATCAATACAATCCCCGTGTCTTGTTTTTCAAATACTGCCATATCGACGATTGATCTTCCATCCTCAATATCAACCATCAACGCTAAAGCATTTAACCTATGTCACTCTCTAAAGTCTGTAACATTCAATGGGACAACCCTGAGTCTGATTGGAGATCCATTTGCATACTGTAGCTCTTTAGATTCTGTTACATTTACCAACCTGAATTCTGCGTTGACTATGGGTGCCAATGCTTTTGCTAGTTGTAACTCATTAAAAAATATCAATCTGCCATCGGGACTGTCTGCCATTGCTATAGGCACCTTTAATGGCTGTAGTTCACTCGAATCTATAAATTTGCAACCCGGCTGTACAAAATATGAAAGCGTTGATGGGCTGTTATTTGAAAAATCTAGCAATAATACTCTTAAATTATTAATCTGCCCAAGCTCTAAAACAAACATCATAACTCCGTCTGGAAATGTAGATTTTAATGGAAGATTAACGAACAACAGAACAATACAGAGCATAATATTTTCAGATGGATTTACTTCAATTATAAAAGATAATGAATTTTCAGGATGTATCTCTTTAACATCAGTGACGTTTGGCGACAGTTCGAGTCCGACATCTATTGGTAAAAATGCATTTAAGGGTACTGGGGTATATGATCTGGTATTTCCTAATACTATTAACTCAATAGGTTCAAACGCATTTGAAGGATGTTTATCGCTGACCACTGTTAAATTTAATGAAGAATCAAAATTGACAAGTATCGGAGATTATGCATTCAAGGGGTGTAACAACCTTCGCAGTTTTGAAATTCCAAAATATTTGTCTTCCATAGGTTCCAACATCTTTATGGATTGTGCGCTTCTTAATACACTTAGTGTGAATGAATATAATTCTTCATTCGACTTTTCAGATGGAATATTATCAAAGGGTACGGAAATAGTGTATGTTTTACCAACTAGTGAATCAATTAAGATTCCAGCAAATATCACATCTATCTCTTCAGACGCATTTTATAATAATAATTTAAAATCAATAAGCGTAGATACTAATAATTCGAATTATTGTTCTGATGGCATTGTTTTGTTTAACCTCGATAAAACTAAAATTATCGTAGTTCCAGGAGGTTTAGAAGATCTAACTATTCCAAGCAGCATCCAAACAATATCAATTGATGGCGGCAATCCATTTGAATATGTTAAATCATTGAAAAATATCACTTGGAATGGGGGATCATTATCCCTTAGTTCAAATGTATTCAGCAATCTTTCTACATTGAATTCTATAACTCTAGTTGCTTCAGGTGATATCTCCATAAATGGTGCTTTCGTAGGGTGTAGAAATCTGGAGTCGATAGTCATATCATGCAGCAATCTAAATTTAACAGATTCATTTACTAATTGTGGATACTATGATCTGGATGTAAATCTTAGCTGTACAGATTCTTTGAGTCTGTCTGGATATGTTTTTAATAATTGTAATGGTATAAATAAACTTGAAGTTTCATGCAAAAATGCGGCGAGTTTGAGTTTAATAAATCACCTGTATGGAACATTCAAAAATTTTGAATACACTCTAAACGATACTCAAAAAAACACATTGAATTCCATACTGAATTACAACGTATCCTTTAAATTCAACGATCTGTCTGGAGATTTTAGTGCAAATATTGAATCCATACGGTATGATGGGCTGATCGTGTTTTCATTGGTCTCTTCTGCAGGTTATACATATAATGATCTAAATGTATCTGTGGATAATTCAATTGTAACATCTAATCAAGGATTGTATGAATATAAATTATTAAGTGATGTAACATTTACCGTTAAAGAGCGGAACCCCGAGACCACTGTGACAGTAACATTTGACATGATGTTAGATGAACTGACTGACACTCAAAAAACTATGGGCGTAGGCCGAACTATTTTACCCAGTGATCTGCCAAATCCGCTAAGTGATAATTACACATTTGTTGGATGGTATACAGATGAAAACTATACAGCAAAGTATCTTCAGGCACCAATCTTGAAAGATACAACACTATATGCAAAATGGAATTTAAAATATGGTTCAAAAATTGTGTTTGATACATCTCATGGGAACGTACAGGCTATTGTTGAAAATGCAGGTAACAGCCTAACCAGTGGTGATATAGTGGCAGATGGAACAAGTATTACATTTTCTTTTGATCCATACGATGGGTTTGAATTGATGGGATGGGATGTTGCAGTAAATGGAGTTACATCTACATCTGACAATTTAGAATTTACACTTGTTGTGTCTGGTGATTCGATTATAAAGCCAAAACTCAGATACTATTCATCATCAAGCTCACTAATAAATATCACTGATCTGAAAACTTCGATACCTGGAGATACATTTACTGAAATATGGGAACATCTGGAAAATGTAGATACTAGCATGAATGTATGGACAGGATTTCCAAGTGTACCATTAATTGTAGACGATAATGTCTACATAAGAGTTGATGATAAATTATATATGATCGATCTTTATGGAGACGGCAAAGTAAAATCTACATCTGCAGAATCTAAAACAATATCTGCTTACTACCATTATCTTGGATATGGAAATGGAACAATCTTTGACTATGCTACAGGCAATGCATATAATTTAAAGTTAGATAAAATCTATAATGTTCATGATTCTGGGTGTGTTGGTGTAGATATATCCAGTGTTTCATATCATGATCAATATTTCTATGGACTGGATAATACTAATACGCTTTGGAAATTTGAAGCGAGCACTGGTAAATTATGCAAAGATGGATTTTGGGAATATGGGGTTAAAACTCACTGGCATGGTATATATGGTACCATATCAACTCCGGTATTTGTACAGGATCATATTTATTTCATAGAAGCTATTGGGAGCGAGGATGGTAGATATATAGGATCTGTTGATTTAAAGACAGGTGATAGAAGCACAACTACACTTAATAAACTAAATGGAAAACTGCTTGACGATGGTTGGTTAACATGTTATAACTATAAAGGAACTAATTATCTGTTTGTTACAGGTTATGGAGACAATCTTTTTGACTCTTCATCTAATAGCAGTGCAATAATTGACTGCGTCCCCTTAAGTTCAGATGGATCATTCGTTGAAGAATCTGAAAGATGGATATACACCGATAAAGGTGTTAATGGCACGGCATCTGCATTTGTTGTATATGATGGTAGAGGATATGTAAATGTTACAGGTACAACAAATTCCTCAAATGCTTCTGCTCAATTTTATGTTTATGATGTAAATTCAATGTTGGATACACCGTTGGAACAATGGAAAGACGCAACATTTGAACAGGATACAAACAACTTTCTGATTTATCAAGAAGACAGTGTAAAAAGTCACGGTTCAATTGTAGTAAGTACAGCATACTATAATGAAACTGGCAAAGTTTACATCTATCTCATACCCTATGAAGCAGGTGAACAAGCAATATATATCTTTGAAGATTCTCAAATTAAGACAGCTCCGAATAAATATTATAAAAGTCCTAAAATAGGATCTGCATATTGTTCTCAAGCTGTTAGAATTGGAATGGATGGACAGTTTATCTGGTATAATGATTCAGGAACCATATACTGCTATGGAAATTCAGAGATGAATGATTATTTCTTCATGGTTGATGACGGAGGTAACGGCTCGATGTGGAGATCATCATCAGGTCAAAATCCAGTTGAGGCAGTTAAGAAGCTTGGCTATACTGTTGGAGATGATGGTTCTGTGTCTAAAGACGGTAATAATTACACCATACAATGCTGCATTGGTGACCAATGGTTTTCATTGCCTAAATTGGATCTAGGTGGTTTCACAAAATATCACTATTACATACTTTCCTCAACAAATATTGACTCTGATGCATATTGGTATTATGAATCTGGAGGTATATTGTTAAAATGCAAATGTAGTGATATTCTTAGCAATAAGAATTTAATTAACACTAAATTGTCACTAGATCCATTTCCAATAGACGCTCTACACACTCAAGATATAAATTCAATCAAGCTAGAAATCGAAATTGAAAAATCATTACCTGGTCTTACTGGGTATGATTCGATAGTCATTGGTTTGCACGTAAAATTTGACGATAGTACAACTGCATACACATATGCAGAATTGGAATTTAGTAATTCAAATACGATAGAGTACATATCTGAATTAGGCTCATCTTCCAAACCAGTTAGCTATTCAATTTCGATCTATGACGGTTGGTTAGAGTTTGATTCCAATGCAGTTTGTTTGAATCAGATATTTAGGGACTTATGATGTGATGTAATATGAAAACTGCTCTAAAAGTTGCATCTATCTTTGCTGTGAGCATGCTGTTAATTCTCAGTGTGTTTCCTGCAGTACAAGGCCTTAATGACAACTTGACTGACGATATCGAGATAACATATGGTGACGGGTATATATATATAAATGGAACAATGAATAGATATGATGACGGGTCTAAATTAGGTATTATCATTAAAAATTCAGAAAATAGCAAAATATTGGATTCGTATATCCAGTTACGCAGTGTTAATTTCGATGGTTCATTTAATACTGGAGTCTTGCCAAATGGAGAGTATACAGCATATCTGACCTATTCCTTGAATATGAGTCCACTGTCTTATCAAGAAGTTAGGTTTAACATAACTGATGCAGCCACTGTTAAAGTCACCGGTATATCCATATCTGAGAGCAGCATATCACTAGCTGAAGGAAGTTCAAAGCAGTTAATTGCTAGCATTCAGCCGTCAAATGCTACTGTTAAACGTGTTAGTTGGTCATCAGACAATGTATCAATAGCAACTGTAACTCAAGATGGAGTTGTATCAGCTATAAAAGTAGGAACTGCAAATATTACTGTTAAAACAGAAGATGGCAATTTTACTGATACATGCAATGTTAACGTAACATCTGCCCAATCATCATCTGGAATAACACTATCTGCGACCACAATTTCAATATTCAATGATGGGGAGGGTGTTACACTTTCTGCAAGCTTATCTGGAATTAATGCATCTGATTTGATATGGAAAACCGATAATGTAGACTGTGTTGCATTTCGTAATGGTAACAATACAACTAATGAAGTATTAGGTAAAACTCAGGTAGTGATAACCGGTTTAAGTATAGGTACAACGAAGATCACTGTTTTGGCTGCCAACGGCTCATATGCCGAGTGTACTGTTACTGTTAAGGATAAACCGGCTGATACCTCTAATGAGTGGTATTATTTCTATATACAATTTAAAGAAGATTCAAGTGCGGCAAGCGGAACAAAATTTTCATCCGATGCTGAAAAAGGGTTCTGGTTAGCAGGTTATGGAACAAATGCCGCAAATGCTTTGGAAAATGTATGTGGTGAAAATAGCATAGACATCATGTTAGTTACAAAAGGATCTCTCAGGGGTTGGTTAGGAACATTCTTTGGACTTAAAGATGAACAACAGTCTAATGGAGATTGGAAGTATTGGTCACAGTATAAATGGACTGGGGCAGACTTTTCTTCCAGTGGTTCATGGTTTTATAATAATTCTTCATTGGGCTATTATGACGCCGGAGGAACATTTGCGCTTATAAGACAGATTACTTCTGTAGATGGAGCCTCAGCCGGCATTAATGTAAAAGCTTCAGACGTGCCCGAGGGGCTCCGGCACGATTCTGATTCGGTTACAATTACTTATGACACAAACGGAGGTTCAGTTAAGAACTTCACAGAAAAAGTGAAGAAAGGCGATTCTGTAGATCTTTCAAAATCTGCTGGAACTAAAGAAGGATACAGGTTTGTGGGGTGGAATACAAACTCCTCTGCCTTATCTGCTTTATCATCTCTTAAAGCAGATTCAGATAAGACACTGTACGCAATATGGATTTCAGCGTCTGCCGAAGTCACCACAACAAAAAATCCTGATGGATCAGAGACTACAACGATAAAATACGAAAAGCAGAATGAGGATGGCACTAAGTCTTCAATCACACAAGTAACAACTGTCAAAGAAAATGAAGACGGATCTAAGAATACATCGGTTGAAAAAACAGAGACTGTCAAAACCTCCGAAGGTACTGTTCAATCTACAATCGAAGAAAAAAGCAATGAAACTGTTGATGCTGACGGTTCTGTTGATAAACAAATCGAGAAGGTAGTGAAAGACGCAGAAGGCAACAACCTTGAAGAGACGACGGCTTTGGAGATGACAGATAAAACAACCGGCGTCTCCACATCTGCTGAAATCAAGAAAGACTCAGCAGGGAACGTACAGACTTCTTCAACATCACAGGTGAAACTGGAAAACACCGGCGGAGTAGCAAAATTGGATTCCTCTGTAATTGAAACTGCTCTCAAACAGGCTGAAAAAGTTAAAGACGTTGCAGCGGAAAAGAATGCAGACATAGAACACGTCTTAGAAGTTGAAACCAAAGCAAATCAAACTGCGGAGTCAGCTACCGTTGAAGTGCCTGCAGAGTCGTTATCTAAAATTGCAGAATCAGAAGTTAAACTAAAACTGAAAACTGATATGGGAGAAATCGAGATACCTCCAGAGGTTGCTAAGAACTTAGCATCTGTGGAAGGAGAAAAGGTTTCATTGGCGATCTCTAAAGCAGATAAAGAAGAACTCAACAACAAGCAGCAGGATGCTGTAGGAGATTCTCCGATCTTCAATCTTTCCGCTAAATCTGATGAAAACGAGATTCATGAACTCGGAGGAACTGTAAAAATCACTGTGCCTTATGAGCTCAAGGAAGGGGAAGATCCTGCAAAGATCGCTGTCTGGTATATTGATGAATTGGGAAATATTGTGAAAAAGAATTCTGTCTACAATGAAAAAACAAACACAATCACATTTGAGACTGACTATTATTCACTTTATTTCGTCAAGGAAGACGCCAGTGATCCAGACCCGGTAGTTCCACCAAAGGATGATGAGAAAGGTGATGGCAGCAACACGATATACTACGCAGCAGCTGTGATTGCAATAATCGCAGTTATTGCAGTGGCGCTTGTGATACTGCGTAAGAAAAATAAACTCTGAACACCCCAACACGCTCTTTGTGCCAGACACAAAGAGCATTTTTATTTTTTATTTTACACAACATCAACTGCATTTATACGTACGATTTCAGATCAATTGATTGGATGATATTTATGTCCATATAATTTGATGGATGATACATCCGATAAATTAAATACTCAATTGTCTTCTTTCTTATGATTTCATGGTAAATGCCAAAGTCATTGCAGTTGCAGCCGTTGCTATATTAGTAGTAGCTGGGATAGGCATCTATGTTACTACCAGCGGCGATGATGACACTCAAAAAGGAGGTTTCTATTCCTGGGACCCTACAGTCCTAGAAGTCAATGGGGCTTACTCAAACTCTACACCAAGCTTGCTGACCATGCTTGATGATTTGTATGAAGGAATCTATGGAAATCTTCCTTCTACTGATAGCATTGATATAAATTCGATACCGTCCGAAGACCTTTGGCCGTATGAAAAATATGTGACAGTGAATGATGACAGAACCCTCTCGGTGAGAACATATAATTCTTCAAGTACTGGAAAGACCGCTCCCAATGCAGTTACTTCAATAGAAAGCACAGCAGAAAAAGTGGTCTGTTACACTGCAGCTTATGTAGATACAATTTACAATATTCTCCTTTCATATTATGAAGAGGATATGGGAAACAGCCCGAAAGCTGATGCCAGGCTTTGGGAAATTGTGGTAGGAGTATCATCAGACTGCAAATCAGCTTTGGAATCAGATTTCAACATAAAAGTTCCCAGCAGTGTATTGATTTTTGATTTGGGTGAAAAGCTTGTTACCTACTCAGAACAACTGGCAAATGAGTGTGCAGAGGATGAGAATATTGTAATTTTTATGACCGAATATAACATACGTTCCACCAATGCAAAAATCACAGAAGAAACTGTCAATTCAATTGAGAATAACACCAATGGAAAAGTCAAGTTTGTTTTCCTGCTCTCAAACTCTTTGAGCATGGTGCTGAGCAACACAGAGATGATCGGTTCCATATTAGGAATAGATTACACTGAAGAATTTATCAGTGATGCTCTTGTTGACATATATACTATTAAATCAGAAATAAAAAATATGGCTCTGCAGGAAAAATACACTGTATATGTGGAGACAGCATCAGGCAAAGCAGCTGGATCCGGGAACTTGATAACCAATCTGCTTACTGAGATCTTAGATATGGACAATATTGCAGACAGCCTTACTCTGATGGAATCAAAACTGTCTGATGAGCAGATTATCAACTCACAGCCTGATGTGATCATCTTTTATTCTAACGACTCAAGAACAATGGATGAAAAGATGAGGGTTCCTGCATAAGCGGAATTTAAATCTGGATTCATATCCAGGTCTTTTTTTTATTTTGTGATATCATGACAAACGAAGAACTGAAGATGCTGCTTAATCTGCATAAAGCAAACAAAAGAAAACTGCAGCTGATGGTAGCAGCACTTTTGATTCTTCTGATCATATGTTTCACAGCCTGCATATTTGTCGGTTCTGTGGATCTTGATTTCAAAACAGCAATTGATGCTCTGATGGGAAAAGCCTCTTGGAGTCAGAATCAGATCGTGAGGGATATAAGAACACCGAGATTGATCTGCGCCGCCGCGGTAGGAGCTTCGCTTTCAGTGGCGGGAATGGCCATGCAGGCTCTCTTCAAGAATCCAATGGCGTCTCCATCAGTATTGGGAATATCCTCAGGCGCTTCATTCGGCGCGGCCTTATACATTGCCGTTGGATATGGTATGTTTCAAATGGCATACGGAGCCTCGCTGTGCGCATTTTTGATGGCCGCTCTGACAATGTTTCTCGTGTATGCTTTAGCCTATCAGAAAAGAGGCGTCAACACGTTGATGCTTCTGCTGGCAGGAATGGCAATAAGTGCATTGTTCAGCGGACTAACGTCTACTATCGAATTCTTTTCAGATGCTGACACGGTGAACAGCATCGTCTTCTGGATGTTGGGAAGCTTCGAAGGATCAAACTGGATTGATGTAAAAGTTATCTTGATACCGGCGATCATCGGAATGATTCTAATTCTTATCAATGCAAGAGAATTGAATATCATCTCGTCTGGAGAAGGAAAAGCCCGTGCTCTCGGTGTAAATGTCAAAAATGTCAGAATTATGCTGCTGATCGGATCATCAATACTCGTAGCGTCTTCCGTGTCGATATGCGGCGTTATAAGTTTTGTAGGATTGATCATTCCGCACATCTTCAGAACCCTGGGAGGGCCGGACCATAAGTACCTGGCGCCGATGTGTATTCTGGGAGGAGCATTGTTCATGATAATCGTGGATACTGTAGCTAGATCAATCATGCCGCCTCATGAGCTGCCGGTCGGAGTGATAACTTCACTGATAGGGGCGCCGTTCTTTATTTACATCATGAGAACAAAAAAGAAAGAAATCTGGAGTTCTTAAAATGGTTCATCTGGACGTGAATGGAGTTATATTCAGTTATGGTTCTAAAAAAGTTCTAGATGATGTGTCATTTTCTATAACCAACGGGGAAATAGTTGGTATACTGGGTCAGAACGGATCAGGAAAAACTACTCTTCTGAACTGTATTAATTCTGAGTACAGGCCGAAACACGGCACAGTCGTCATCAGAGATTTCTCACCGGAAGCATTGGAACATAGTGAATCACAGAGCTCTTCTGCAGATGTTCAAAATCTTTCTAACTCAGAACGGTCTAGGATAATTGCGACTGTGGAGCAGAGCTCATTCATGTCTTTTCCATTTTCAGTTATGGAAACTGTGCGCATGGGAAGGTATTCTCATACAGGAATGTTTGATGATGATGAAGAAGAAATTGAGAAAATATATGAAGTAATGAAATCCACAGGCATTCTTAAGTTTGCTGACCGGTCTGTAAATGAACTCAGCGGTGGAGAATGGAGGCGAGTCATGATTGCTCAGGCGTTAGCACAAGAGCCGGAGATACTCCTGCTTGATGAGCCAACTCTCCATTTAGATATAAATCACCAGTTCGAACTAATGGATCTTCTCAGAAGTATCGTCTCTGAAAGAAATATTCTGATTGTTATTGTAACCCATGATCTGCCTTTGGCTGCTAGATACTGTGATAAAATCATCATCATGAAGGAGGGTAAGATTGTTGATGCTGGGCCTGCAGAAGATACCATCACAACTGCAAATATTGAAAATATCTTTCATATGCGTGCTAAGATCGGTTATGACAAAGACATCAAAGGGATCGGGGTGTTTTTGATCGAGAAAATCGATTGTGATGAATAGTCACGATAATGATATGAATATGTATGTAGATAGAAATAAATGCGGTGCTGTAAAATAATCAGACATGCTGTAAATTTATACTCGTACAACTTATTTAAAGTTGAATTGGATGGATTCATCTTTAATCATTTTTGGTCATTCCGGTATTTATATGAAAATGTCAGATATGGAAAAACGTGTTGAGATATGCAGTGAACTCTGAAAATCGGCATACTGTATGCTGTACGGGTTGCTGAGTCTCTATATCACTTTGGGGGATGTAGTTGAAGAAGTCTGGCATTCTGGCAATCGTGGCAGTTATTGTCGTTGCAGCTCTTATCGTATGTGCAGTATATGTATTGCCCAGCGGTGAAGCGGATAAACCTAATGATAGAAATGGGAGTACGCAGTATGTCCCGTCAAAGAATTATGAGTATGTCGGGGAACAGATAAATTCATCCAATTGGAACTATTGGTTTGGAAACCTCGATCTTCCAGGAGTGTCTGATTCAAAGACTCCTGTCAAATCTGGTGATCTGGTAGAGTTATGGAAGATTGCCGATATTGTAGACGGAGGATCCATGGTATGGGATGTGCCTGGATCTGCAATATGTATAGGCGATAAAACGTACTTTTTCCGAGGCTCTGAGGATGCATTGTATTGTGTAACAACTGCAACAGGAAAAGTCATCGCCAAGGCAGAATGTGTCTCTGATTCAGTATATAATATGGCAATAGCATATGGAGACGGTAAGATTTTCGTACCCTGCAGATCTGAGGGATATACAATCCTCAGAGTCTTTGATGCTGATTCTTTAAAGCAGCTTTACCTGTCTCAGCCGGTCAGCGGGGGTGAAGTACAGGGATCAATAGTATATCATGAAGGGGCAGTTTATTTTGGAACATATAATGGAGACTATGCCTGTTTCAGCTCGGAGGATGTCGATCCTTCCATAAATAATGAAGAAGTTCAGCCACTGTGGATCCTGGAAGGAAGCGGATGGTATAATGCAACACCAGCATTTGCAGGAAATTACTGCATAATTGCTGAGAAGGGCTATGATATCGGCGGTCTGGTGATATATGTTCTAGACTCAAAGACCGGGGCTGTGCTAGACACTCATAAAATTTCACATGAATATTGTGTCTCCGGTCTCACAATGTACAAGGGACGTGTATATGTGGCTGCAAATGCTACTTCAGACTCATCCTATGCTACATCTGAGGACAACAGAGGAAAGAACCTTGTAATTCATTCATATGAAATAAACTCAAACGGAACTCTTAATATTTCTTCTGAAAAAAAATGGAAATCAGACATTGAAGACGGCGGTACACAGGCTACTCCGCTCTTTTACAATGACAGATTATACATAGGTGGCGGAGGAAGTACGATGGGAACAAACGAACCGTTTACTGTTCTCAATATCGCTGCTGATGGAACAATGTCTTCAGCATATACTGACAGAAGCAACGGCGTTTTAACAAAGAGTTCAGCTTCCATCACTACAGCATATGCAACTGAAGAAAACAATTACTCAGTTTACATCTATATCATTGAATACGGAACTGTAAAAAGCGGAGACAATACAGGTCTCATTGGTTCAGCAGATATAAAGATTCTAAGAGATTCCAAAGGACAGACTGAACTTGAAGTTGTGGGTACTTTAACTCCCTCGGTAGAGCAGTTTGCTTTTCAAAGCTTCACCATCTCTCCAGATGGATATCTTCTGATACGTAATGATTCCACTCTGTTCTGTTATGGGCCGAAGGACGCATCATCTGCAAAGTATACAGCAGAAGATGTGGAGAATGCGATTGACAGGGTAGTAACTCAGATTTCAAAGGGAAATTACGTCAATTTCAAAGAAGTCGGCATGATTGAGTATAGATATGCTTCTCTGAGTGAAAGCGAAAAGAACAAAGTGAATAATTACAAAGAACTTCAAGATATTTACTGCACAGTTTCTTTCGTCATCAGTGATTCAGAAGTAATCGATATCAAAGTTCCAAGGGGTTCAATTGCACATGAACCATTCTTTAAAATTTCAGATGATAAATCATTTACTAGATGGGAAACAAAATCTTCTGGAGTTTGGAATATCTGGGAAGATGCAGTTACTGAAGACATTACATTAATTGCTAAGTATGAACAAACAGTCAAAGTATCATTCGATTCAAACGGCGGTTCATCAGTAAATCCGATCTACGTTGGAAAAGGTGAGGTAATGGGGTACGTATTCGAACCTCAACGTGCTGGATACACCTTTGCTGGCTGGTTCTCAGGAGATACAGAATATGTCCCGCAGCATACCAAAATCTCGTCAGATGTCACGCTGAAAGCCAAATGGCTTGGCAACCACACGATTTCATTTGATTCAAACGGTGGTTCAAAGGTAGATACAAAAATGCAGGTGACTACCGGCATGGAGATCGGCAAACTGCCAACTACGAGCAGATCTGGTTACACCTTCTTAGGCTGGTACTCTGGAGACACAAAATACACTGACGGAATGACTTACTCTGTGGATAAAGACATCACGCTGAAAGCTAAATGGGGAGAAAATAGTTCATCAACAATCTCTACTTCAAAGGGAGTGACTGCTACAGGTGTGTTCCCTGGTAATGTTAAAATAAGCACTGTAGTACCTTATGAATTTGGATCCACAGTCCTTAAAATCAAGCAATCTGCAGGTGTATCTTTAGATTTCATTCAAATTACGATAAGTGGTGACGGAGTATCTGGTGACTTACCAATTTCAATTGGTTTGCCAGTTGGTAAATCGTATAATTCCACTACAGTTTATTATTATGATAACTCGTCTAATTCTGTAAAGACTGTAAGTGGTACCATCACGGATGGAATATTGAACGTTACGCTCAAGGGAAACACAACAAGTTCAGGAATTGATATGGTACTTGGAATACCGTCAGGCTCAGATCTTCCGGATTATACTTAAGGTGAAAAAATGAATAAAAAATCAATAATTGCCATTGTAGTCATCATCCTTGCTGTTGCAGCAGTTGCTGTTGCAGTCTTTGCTTTACAAGATAGCAGTGGCTCTGACGGTGATGGTATGAAAGAAGTGAATGCTACAATATACATTGATTCTCTGGGTGCAGAAGAATCATCAACAGGATTTGGAAATACCATTGCATCACTCCTTGCATCAGCATTCCCAAATCGTGATATTAAATACAGTAGCAATGGCAGCATAGCTTCTGTTGATGGTGTGGCCAATACAGATAAAAATACCTGGGCCATATTCAAATGGGCATCTCCTGATGGATGGGAAGTACTTTCATCTTCAGCCAATTCTAAAATAAAACTTCCAGACGGAGTATCACTTGCACTGCACTATGCTGAAAAAACAAAAAATGATCAGGGTAAGATAGTTTACACAGCACCAGATATTGATGTGGAGTACAAAGTATATTTCTTCCTTCAGTTCAAAGAAGGATACGATGCTAACGACATTATCCTGAACATTCTTACGGAGCAGGAACGCAAAGATGGGTTCTGGATTGAAGGCACCGGAGAGGATGTAATAGAATGCTTGAGTGACGCTGTCTATACTTATCTTCTGCACGGTGATTATACGGATGAAGAGAAAAAAGAGATTCTTTCGTATGATGAGCGCAGAGAATCATATGGGTGGCTGAATAAATTCCTAGGGTGGGAAGACAAAAGAGTCAGCACATCAGGCGGAGAATATGGTACATGGACATATTGGTCTCAATACACGTATGACCACGATGCAAAAACTCTGGATGATGCAAGTGAATGGAACTATAATCAACTGTCGATTGGACAGTATGACATCACAGAAGATCATTACTTTGCCCTGATTCTTCAGACGACTACTGTGGAAACCGTAAACATTCCAATACCAACAACTCCGGCAGACATACCCGCGGGCCTGTGAGGTGAAAAAAATGAAAGCAGTCAAAATCAAGCTCTTAGCATCATTCGCATGCATAATCTTGATTTTGGCTATAACCCCTTTAATGGGGCTTACTACAGCAGCCCAGGACACAAGAGAAGGCGTAATGATTGATTTTGGATACTGGGATGTGAACTGGACGGAAATGACATTCAGTGAGGATATGGATGGTGTTGACGCTCTGGAAGCTGCGTGTCATATAAATTCGTATGAAATAGTCTATCTTGATCAGGATGCCGGCACAGTCTACTCTATAAACGGGCAGATAAATCTTGACGGGAAACAATGGGGAATGTATGTTCAAGAATCCAGTGAATGGAAGTTTGTAGAAACTCCCAGAGATGTGAAAGTTTCAGATTATGATCTTGTATGCTGGGCCCGGGCTTCAGGTGCAGATGATTTGATTCCAGGAACTGATTATTCTGGATTTAATTACTATAGTTATGCATTTAATGGAAAGTCACTATCTTCAGGAGAAGATTTAAGAGTAGTATCGCTGGCACCTTCAATTACTGAAATGATCGCTTCAGTCGGAGGGTCTCAGTATATTATAGGAACTGACTTGTACAGTAATTATCCCCAGGAAATCGTGGATGGAAGGGACAGCGGAGATATTTCTGTGGTGGGCGGTTACACCGATCCCAGTTATGAATGGATCATCAAACTGAATCCGGACATTGTTTTCTGCGATGGCGGAGTCGGAGAGCATTTGAATATGGCAAATAAGCTACGCAAGTCTGGAATCAACTGTGTTGTACTTTATGACGGTACTGACATAAACACCCTATATGACAATATCTGGATCGTGGCAGCTTCATTGGGTATTGAAGAAAATGCTAATTCAATAATAAATTCTCTCAGAGGCACAATTAATGATGTAAAAGGAATAATCGGCGTTCAAGCAAATAAAAGGGTATTTGTAGCTTTGTCTGCGGATCCGTCTCCTTGGACAGCTGGATCTGAAACTTACATGAACGACTTAATAACTACAGTCTCTGGCAAGAATATCTTCCAGAGTCAAGCTTCCTCATGGTTCATGGTTTCTAAAGAGCAGATCAGTCTCAAACAGCCGGACGTAATCATCATTATCCTAGATTCAAGGCAGATCTCTACAGATGAAGACTACCAAAGGGTAATGGATTCCATTGACAGAATGTGGAGAGAAACACCAGCATATCGCAACGGAGAAGTGTATATCTTCTCAGGAAGTGCGGCAGATCTGCTTTCCAGGCCTGGTCCAAGATTGGCAGAAGCGGCTGAATTGATAGGTAAGATTCTGCATCCTGAACCGTTCCTAAACAGGGATCCTCTGGATCTGATGCCGAAATATTTTGACAATGATTATCAGCAGTACTTGAAACACCAGAGGGATTTGTAATGAATAAATCATGGATAGTAATTGCCGCTGTGACCATACTCATGCTGCTTCCGGCTCTACCGGTATCCAGCGCAGAGGGAGACAGTAATCTTCTTCTCATTGACCTTGGAAACGGGCAGACATATTGGTGTGAACCAGAGGAGAGCGGAACTTATGCAGACATTATTGCAGGTTCTGCCGATGAGCTGGGATTAAATGTAGACATATCTAATAAATCCGATATTTCCATAAATGGACTAGCTTCTGTAGAAATAAGCGGATTGAATACCGTTCATACTAATTGGAAAATATATTCTTGGGATGGAAGTAACTGGAAATACGAGTCCGGCATCAATACTGCTTCACATTATTCTGGAGGTATAGCAGCAGTTGGATATTATGCAGATGATTCTGCAGAGAACGTAATCTGCCCGCAGTCTACTCCCGATTACAAATCTGTATGGACCCAATTTGGGGGGTCTTCATCGTCATATAATACATCAGATTCATATGGTGTAGAAAATCCTGCTCTGCCTGTAGAATGGCACAGGACGTACAATACTGGATATGTGGATTCAGGTCTGGTAGTTGCAGGAGATCTTCTCTATCATACTACTGGAGGAAGCTGGGGATCTACTACTGATACCAAAGACCTCTGGGTGTATTGCCTCAACAGATTCACAGGTGATATGGTCTGGGAATATCATGGGAAATATGGTGCGGGATATGAAGTCACCACACCGATAATCGTGGGAGACATGCTGATCCTGTCTGCCACATGCGGAGACATCTACTGTTTTGATCGGTATGATGGAACTCTGCTCCACACTTTATATATCGATTACAAACCGCCAATGGATGATGAAGGAACTATTCTCTGGGATGCAGAGATATTTGTGACTGGGGCTACAACGCCAGTCTATGATTCTGGAGCTCTATACTTCGGTTCCGCAGACGGTAAAGTTTACTGTTACAGCATTAATTATAATGAAGGATTCAAAGAGCTCTGGTGCTACAATCCTCCAGATGACTACAGCAGTTCCACAGGCTATATGGGATCCAAAGGAACATTCTATTTCCATGCTCCGACTATTGCTGAGATTGACGGCAAAAGAATGCTGTTCATTGGCAACTATGGAGGTTATCTGCATGCATTGGATGCTGCTACTGGAAAAGCCATGTGGGTTAAGCAGGTCATAAATGTATCAGATATAAATGCCGCTAAACCACACATGCCGGGTTCTGCTGCAGTCGTATCTGTAAACAGGGAAGGTACAATGCTGCTGGTGACATGTACTGATGGAGGAATGTCAGTATCTCTTGGTTACATCTTAGCATTGGATCCGAAAACAGGAGAAGGTTACAACGTAGAAGATCACATCTGGAAAATAAACGCACTTTTTACAGCTCCTGTTGTAGCATCAGATGGATTCTATACATATCTGAGCCCGTCTAATCCGGGAGATTCTACGATAAAGAAGTCTGACGGTACTGAAGTGGAGATTGTAGACTCAATTTGTAAATTTGACTGGGACGGCAATCTTGTTTGGATGTGTGAGTATAATAAATTCGTCAAGGCACCGCTGACACTTGCAGACGGAGTGCTTTATGCTATGGAATACTCTGCTGGAGGAATTGAGAATAAATATGGAGAAGCGGGTCATCTTGCAGCTGTAAATGCAGAAGATGGTACTCTTCTCTGGAGAGTATTCCTCGAACCCTGCACCTCTGATTCATATTCTATGGGGCAGGCAACAGTAATTGACGGAAAGATCTATGTTGGAAATGACTACGGGGCTGTATACTGTCTGTCAGATGTGGCAGGTCCCAGTTCTGTGGAATCAGAAATAAACTCATTACAGACCGCTGGATTTCATCACTGGTCTTGGTATGTTTTGATAGCAGCGATTGTTGCGACCATGGCATTGTTCGTCATATTATACAGGGGAGCTTGAATGACAACTGACAGCAGAAGTAAGACAGACACTTCATCATCTCAATTGGATGATAACTCCGATTCATGGATTATCAAGACCCGCAGAGTTTTCAGCAGAGCCTTTGGGAGAATGAAAGATGATATGGATCCTGGTGATGAAAGTGACATAGCTTTGAAGAAGAAGAGATTCGTAATTATTTCTGTATTTGGAATAATCATGGCAGTCATTGCCTTCTTCATTTCTATCTCAATCGCCGCTGGAGGAGTAATTCCAATAAGTGATGCTATTTCATCTTTGGTTTCTTCTATTGGAAAACATGGGGTGAATCTGAATGAAGAAGAGCTGTATATTTTTGAATCAAGGCTTCCTAGAGCTTTAGCGGCAATCGCAGTAGGTGCTGGTTTGTCTATAGCAGGCTGCATGTATCAGGCCATCATTAGAAATCCCCTTGTTGATCCATACATCACTGGTGTATCTTCTGGAGCGGGCTGTCTGGCAGTTGCTGTAGGGGCAATAGGTGCATCCATACCATTTATGGGTGCAGATAATTTGTATCTAGTTCCCATCGCAGCAATTGTCGGAGGTCTTATAGCATTCGGCATTACTATGCTGGTAGCAGAATGCTCTGGAGGTTCAGCGACCAATTATATTTTGGCAGGTGTGATTGTAGGATTCGCATTTTCTTCAATACAGACAATATTCATCTCAATGGCTAAAGATAACTTCAGTGACGTTATGTGGTGGCTCTACGGTTCATTCGCGCAGGTCACTTGGGAAAATGCCTGGTTGGTATTTATTCCTGTTCTGCTTTTATCTCTCGTGTCCATGCTTTGGGCAAGGGAATTCAATTTGTTTATGATGGGTGAAGAGCAGGCAAAACAATTAGGATTGAATGTAAAATTATTCAAAAGGAGCATGATGATCCTTGCTTCAATTCTTACTGCACTCTGTGTTGCTTTTGTCGGAATCATAGGGTTCGTGGGTCTGGTGGTGCCTCATGCTTGCAGAATGGCTTTAGGCGGTGATCACCGTCTGATAATGCCTGCTAGCATAATTATTGGAGCCATGCTGATGCTGTTTGCGGATATTGTAGCAAGAATGGCAATGATCCCAATGGAATTGCCTGTCGGTGCCATCACAGCTATAATCGGTACGCCTGTGTTTGCATATATGCTCATTAAAAAGGGGCGTGAGTACGATGGCTGATCCTTTACTGGAAATACGCGGATTGAATAAGAAATTTGGAGATTTTCAGGCTCTTAAGGATATTAATCTGGAATTGGACAAGGGATTGATGATCGGCCTTATCGGCCCGAACGGATGCGGCAAATCAACGATGATGAAATGTATCTGTAAGATTCACGACATGTCTTCTGGATCAATTCATATCGATGGGGAAGATATCAGCAGAAAAAAGCCGGCAGAAGTATCAAAACTGGTAGCGACAGTACCTGCTGAATCCGGACCGACATTCGGCCTTACAGTTACAGACATGGTTATGCTGGGAAGGTATCCATTCGTCAATAGAATCTGGTGGGAAAATCCTGAAGATGAAGTCGTGGTCAGAAATGCACTGAAAACATTTGGCATTTATCATCTCCGCAAGAAACAGGTTTCTATGCTGTCATCGGGAGAACGGCAGCGTGCAATGATTGCTAAAGCATACGTGCAGGAGCCGAAAGTAATGCTTGTAGATGAACCGACCAGCCACTTAGATATGAAATATAAGCTGCAGGTCATGGAATATCTCAAAAAAATGTCCCATACTGATATGACTGTAATTGTGGCAGAACATGATATCAGCCTGATGGCTCGTTATTGTGATATATGTGTAATTATGAAAAAAGGGGAAATACAGACAATAGGTGATCCCAAGGTTGTAATTACAGAAGATCTTATCCGTGATGTTTATGAAGTTGATTCAAGGATTGGATTGGATGAAGACGGAGAGATATATGTTCTTCCTAAAAAGTACATTGATGTAGAGGAGTATTGATGGCTGACGAAGCATCTGAGATCAGCGAAACTTCCGCTGCTCCAGAAGCGTATATGCTTTATTGTTACAGCTGTGGCCATGCATGGTATCCAAGGGATGAAAAACTTCCTAAGAGGTGTCCGAGATGCAGGTCTTCCAGATGGGACCATCCACTAAAAAAGGAAACGAAATGTAAATTCTGCGGATATGAATGGCGGCTTACTTCAATTAATGAAAAATGTCCATCCTGCGGACAGTTGCAAACAATCAGTACTAGGCAGCGTTCTTTATACTGCAATCAATGTGATCACACCTGGATTCAACGAAAAGATGAAATTCCTAAAAAATGTCCACTCTGCAGATCTTCTGAATGGAATAAACCGAAAGCACACAGGCTTGTATGTAGCAGATGTGGTCATGTTTGGAAAAATCAATCCAGTACTCCGAAAAAATGCCCTAAATGTCAGTCTACTTTATGGAATGTGCCCAGGCCTACGCTTCAATGCAGACGCTGTGGTCATAAATGGACGCTAAAAGGTAGACGCAGACTGGAAGATGTCAAGATCTGCCCAAAATGTAAGTCTACCAAATGGAATGAAGCACCTAAAGTGTTTTTATGCAAGAGCTGTGGCAAAACACATATTCTCAAATCGAACCAAAAAATTGTAGTATGCCCGTATTGTAAATCTGATCAGCAGACATGTGAATTGAAGTGTCATTTTTGTGGATATATGTGGAATGCTGATGAGGAAGGCGGAGACATGTGTCCGAGGTGCAAAACTACCATTACTGACGATGCAGCACTTGTCTCTCACACATTAGATATCTGGTCGAGTGATAATAAGATTCTTCGATATACTTCCAGCAACGGGTTTGGTTTCATTTACTTATGGATAGGACTGGAACCAGTAACCACTATGTATTTTCATGAGGCCTGCAGGAAGCTTAACATCAATGCAGAAAAATTTATTGATGCAGTCGGCAACCATACAATGAATGACACATTCAGAGAACTTGCAGATTATCTATATGAGCATCGGGATGATTATAAACAATACATTCCTTATTTCAAAAAGCGTCTGAATCTAAGCGAGACTGATGCTAAAATACTCTCAATTCATTTTATTGGAATGGGTCCAGAAGCGATAGCGGTAAAATTCAACCTTCCGTATGACCGCGTGAAAGAGTCTTTTGATCGTATAATGGATGCATTTGCAGATTCCGGGATTGCCGTAGACGATTCAGTTTTCACTGAGAATCCATTTGATTATTATTAAATGGAGAAATTTTGCTGTAATTCTGAATATATGGACCTAAAGTGTCTTGTAGTGTAACTTATCAGGACCATATGTATTATTATTGTATTGTAATGTAGTATAATTTATTGTTATGTATTACATGTTAATGTATTATAAGGATTAATCGTGCATGTAATTTTTCTACCTGATATTTCATATATGTATATTGGCTTCTTGAGTCAATCATTCTTTTCTCACTATGAAATTACATATTATTGTGATATTTCTTACGTATAATACTACCATTTTCCAAATAAGATACATATATACCTATAACATTCAATACTTGGACTATTCATCCAATAATTTAAAATCACCTGACTTTAAGTCATTTGGGATATGTAGTTCCAAGAGGAGGATTTAGGATAAGTATGACGGAATACAGTTGTGTAGACCACACTGACAATTTTGTTTCTGACGGTGAAAGCACACTTAGTGTTGAGCAGGATTCTTCTGAAACTGTATTGACCTGCAGAATCTGCTCTCATACATGGAAACCTAAAAATTCTAATGCCTCTCCGCAAAGATGTCCTAAATGCAGAAGCACACGCTGGAATATGGACATGCCAGTTAATAACCGATGTGTGAGATGTGGCCACACCTGGATAAGCAACGGAAAAGAACCGACAAAATGTCCAGTCTGTCACTCTTCAAGGTGGAATACAAAATCGACAAGATGCATGTGTAAGAAATGTGGGCATGTCTGGGAAAAGAAAAAGAGCGGTACGCCTAAGAAATGCCCGCTTTGCAAATCCTATTACTGGAATATTCCGAATACTGCATCTATTCTAAACAATCCATCGTTGGTTTTCAGCAATGATTCCAGAAAATGGCTGATGACTCCCTATAGAAGGGAATTGTTTGGGATCATGAACGCTGAATGCAGTAAGCATGAGAAAGTGGAATCAATCTCAAAACTTCTGAACATTGATCTAAAAGAATCAGAAGTATACTTGATGTATCTGGAAGGTTTAGATCTGGTATCTGTGTCGATAGCCTGCGATCTTCCATTTGAGATAACTATCAATGTAGTTCAGGATGTCGAATGTGCATTATTCAGTAATCGTCCCAGGATGGAAGCGCGCACATGAAAATATTAGATATCAAAAAATACGGGCCGATCTACAGATTCAGCGATGCTAATCTTTATTGGACACTATACCACCTTTCTAAAAATAAATCATTGGGGCGTCGTAATCTTGCTTCTAAAGTAGGTATAGGCGAAGGAAGCATGCGCAATGTCCTTAAGATACTGAAAGAGTGGAATCTTATCATGATTGAAAGTCATGGCATAATCATCTCTGATGATGGACGATTATTCCTTCACAGTATACCTATTGAAATTGTAGAGTCAAATCTATCAGATTATGTTGGTATCCCGAATCAATGTTGCTGTGGAATTATAGTTTTTAAGCAGTCTTCTAAAATTCAGGATGGTATCAGGCAGCGGGATATATGCATCAAATCTGGTGCTAACGGCTGTATAACCTTCATATTAAAAGACGGAAAGCTAACAATCCCTCCTGGGCGTAATTTGGATGAGGAGTACTCAGATAGCCTTAAAAAAATAGAACGCTCACTGTGCCTGGCTGAAGGTGATGTTCTCATACTCAGCTATTCTGTTGATGAATGTGCTGCAGCAAATGCAGCTGTAATGGCTTCACTTGATTTGATCTGATGACTTTGTGCACCGTATCTCATGCTCCGCCTGCTTCATACCCTTAAAATAGATTGACACATATATCCAATCGACTATGAAGCGGATTGCAGTATATGGCAAAGGGGGAATTGGAAAATCTACAATTTCTTCTAATCTGACTGCAGCTCTTTCTGACATGGGCACAAAAGTCCTGCAGATCGGATGCGACCCTAAACACGACTCCACACGGCTGCTGTATAGTGGTTTTAATGACATTACTGTACTTGAGTATCTGAGAGATACATACCCTGATGAGAGATCTCTGGGAGATATCGTTCATACTGGATACAAGGGCTGTTTATGTGTAGAAGCAGGAGGTCCTGAACCAGGTATAGGCTGTGCGGGCAGAGGCATAATCTCAGCCTTTGAGCTGCTTCGTGATCTCAATATTAACTCAATTCCAATTGACATTACAATATACGATGTTTTAGGGGATGTAGTCTGCGGAGGATTCGCCGTCCCTCTGCGTGACGGCTATGCAGATACAGTATATATTGTGACTTCCGGGGAGTTCATGTCAATATATGCCGCAAATAACATCCTGAAAGGAACGGCAAATTACAATCCGGATAGGATTGGAGGCATAATATTCAACAGTCGTGGGGATGATGAAGAATATGAGCGGGTAAAGAGATTCTCTGAAGCAGTTTCTATTCCTATCGTAGCATCATTCAAGCGTTCAAGAGAATTTTTAGATGCAGAAAAGCTCGGAAAAACTGTAGTGGAGGCTTACCCAGACTCACCCCTCGTAAAATCATTCAGAGATCTTGCCAAAATGGTTTTAGACGGTAAAAAATACACTGCAAAATATCTTGACGAGGCGGAACTGGAAAAAACAGTCTTGGGTGCAGCAACCTCTAAAAACACTATGCGCCATAGTTCTCCGTTAAGAGAAGCGGATATGATATCTGAACCCAGGTATTATACATCCCGCAATGTGCAGAAAAATGAAGTGCTGCATGGCTGTGCATTTGCCGGTGCAGCTTCGATTACGATGTCTATGACATCTCTAACCACACTGATGCATTCTCCGCGCAACTGTGCACAATTTGCATATCAGCTCGCATCCAATGCAGTCAAGCGCTCATACATTTGTGAGGGTACAGCGATTCATGGTTTTTCGCATCCAAATGTTGCATGCACTGGTATGACCGAATCAACAATGATCTTCGGTGGCAATGACGAACTCAGGTCTTCTTTAAAATCAGTTCTTGACAGTGGCCGGAAAAACATCGCTGTGATAACATCGTGTCCTTCTGGAATTATCGGTGACGACGTAGAAAATATAATCAGTGATTTATCATCGCAATATCCAGATGCAACTATTGTACCGTTGATTGAAGATGGAAACGTTAACGGTGATTTTACACAGGGTGTAATCGATGCATCTATCGCGCTGACAAAAGCTTTCGTAAATGCTTCATCATGTAAGACAGACTCTGTAAATTTGATAGGCGTTAAGACCATTTCAACGAACTGCATAAAAAATTCAGATTTTATAGAGAGTATTCTTTCTAAATTAGGAATCAAAATAAACTGCAAATATCTTGGAAACGATGATATTGAGAATCTCAAAAACCTTACAGAAGCTAAATTCAATCTTCTTCTGAATCCAGACCGTTTTGCTATGATGTTGAAACAGTTTCTTGAGGATAACTACGGTATGAGTTTCTCTAGCTATATTGCCAGACCTGGATTGAGGGCGACTGTAGAATGGATCAGAGAAGTGGGAAAATACTTTAGCAAAGAGGAAACTGCTGAACACATCATTCAGGACATCTGCTCTGAATACAATGCACATCTGGAATTTTTGAAAAATCATCTGCAAGGCAGAACTGTATACATAGCAAGCATGAACAAAGACATTGATTGGATTCTGGAGATGCTTGAAGGAACCGGAATGAAGATCATAAGAGCGGTTGTTATCGACAGACCTGATTATACGATGGATTACGACATTAAAGCTAATTATCCATTCGTTGATATTATTGAAAAATTTGAAATAAACGACCTTATCAGCGACATAAATTTAAAGAAACCAGATTTGTTAATTTCTGCCTATCCGATGGATGTAAATTCTGAAATTATGCAGATGTACATTCCGCTGGTACCAGATATCGGGCCCTTTGGGGCATTGGAACTGGCAGATTCATGGGTGAGTTTTATGAAAGCACCAGCTGAAGAAGGGTGGAGAAACGATGGAAATTAATTATGATGAGCCTGAAGGTTTAATGGGCATACTGCTTGCCTTTGAGGGAGTGAAAGATGCAGAGACAATCCTCAATGGCCCTACCGGGTGTAAGTTTCACCCGTCTTCTGTATCTGAATCCGTGTATAGAAGAAAAGGATCATTTAACCCCATGGTATTTTCTGGTGAGTTCCATTTCTGCCAGCCTCGTATCCCTTGCACTTATCTTGGAGGTTATGATTACATAACCGGATCTAAAGACAGGCTGAACAGACTTTTTGAGGAGATAAGCAGTTCTAATCCGCGTCTCATCGGTATAGTGAATTCTCCAGGTGCATCATTGATTGGCGAGTCCTTGAATGTTAGTGAAACGTCTATTCCGGTTGTGAAAATAGAGACTCCCGCATATTCTAGGTCAATGGGAGAAGGATTTCAGGAAGGATTAATGTCCATTCTGGAAAAAATTAAACCAAGTGGTACAAAAAGAAAAGGCTGCATAAATCTGCTTGGAATTTCTGTGTGGCATTTGAACTGGGAAGACAGTATTAACGATCTTTCTGCGCTGTTAAACTTGTGCGGAATTGAAGTTATATCTTCAGCAGGCGCCGGCTGGTCTGTTGATGATATACTATCATCGGGTGAAGCTGAACTCAATGTCATCATTCATGATGAATTTGGCAGCAAGGTTGGAAACTGGTATAAAGAAAATTGCAACATTCCTTTCATATCACCAGAGGTTCCGATAGGTTTTGACGCTTTGGAAAGCTGGCTTAAGGAAATATGCAGCATATTGGGAAAAGATGCTGCTCCCGCACTTGAAGTTATAAGATCTAAACGTAAAAAGGTGTATAGGGAACTTTTGGCAATGGATGAAAGAAAAGCTCTGCCGAAAGGCAGGACATTTTCGATTGCAGCAGACGGTTCTCTTGCATTTCCAATCCTTAGATTTTTGTATGAATATCTTGGAATGGTGCCGGTAGCTGTGAATGTGGAAGATCAGGAATGGAACCGTGTGATTGGTGAGTACCTTTCAAACAAAGGTCTCACTGCTTCAGAAAATGTATCTAACACTGTGGCTGATATTTTCATAGGGGATGGAAACACACTGTCATCTCTGCTTTTCAGAGATATTGTCAGAAGCGGAATAGTAGTAGAATCTCCGGGAATCAGGCAGATCGAGATACGAGATGAGCCTGTGTTAGGTTTGAATGGAACACTCCGTCTGCTTGATGGCGTGTTAAATTCATTAATCAGATAAATTCAGAAATAATATGCAGGGCAGACAGCCCTGCATTAATTGTTTAGAGTCTTGACTGGATAATACCAAATATGAATGTTATTACACCAGAGATTACCGCAAGGTAAAATCCGACTCCGTAGCTGAGGTCTGCAAATTCATCTCCTGCCCACATGTAGCTTACAACTGCAAGTATGATTGCAATGATGCCAAAGATTGCAGAGATGTATCCGACATTCTTTCTTGAGCCATTACCAGTCATGCCCACGGCAAATAGTATTAAAGACAGTACTCCCAGAACTGCAATAATCACTGGAATGTATATCTGAAAATCACCATCGTAGTCAATTAGGTCGATTCCAGTATAATCAGTTCCATTGCCTGTGAACCAGTTAACTGCAATAGCGACTATTCCAATTAAGGCTCCGATAATTCCGATAATGCCCCATATGTACGGGGTATTCTTACTCATAGATGCTGAATCCATGATATCAATCTCCTGTTCTGATGCATTTTTAAGAATGCGTATAAGTGTTTCTAATATATTTTATAAATATATTATTCAAATCATACATAAGATTAATTAATTAAGCTATGTAAATATTTATCTTATTTTAGCCAGCATCTAAGAAAATAGATATTTTTAGTGATTCATATACGACTCAAAAGATCATACATTTTTGAGATAACTAATTGAGAGACCTTTAGAATCAGGAGGTATTTATTGATTTTGAAAGCCTTTTCTTTGCGATATGGAAGCTTCTTGTGCATCAGCTATAATTTATGTGATATTTCGCTGAGTAATCGCTCTGATCTCAGAAATGCTTAATTTACTCAGCATTCAAATTGTTAGTTTATGCAGACTATAGAGATTGATAAAACTCTAAATGTTGGTTTTGGGAACAAGAGACCGGTCATGACCTCTGACGCAAAGGTTGTAGGAAAAGTGTACGGGGCTGAAGTTGACACTGAGCAGTGGATGGTAAGCAGCATCTTGACAGACTTTGATTCATCAATTCTTTCTGATGCAGATGTAAAACATCCCAGAGTAAGGAAGACACGTGTTTCAATTCCAGTTGATAAGATTGAAAAAGTGTCTGATGTGATACAGCTTTCTGTAGACTTGAATACATTGCTTAGCGCAATAGAAGAAGACTAGGTGCTTAGCAATAACATTGCATACGATTCTTGCTTATTGTTCATGACGATTGAGGGACTGTCGGCCATGTGCTGGCAACTCTCGTCATGAGTGTGGTAGTCGGCAGTTTAGTTTAACAATATCTGTATCTAAATTATGATCAGTTCACATCATTTTTTAGTGATTTCTTCTAACGAGAGACCTTTGGTTTCAGGTACAAGTTTTAAGACAAAAATTAGTGAGATAACTCCTACGATTGCATACATGAAAAATACTGTGTTAGTTCCGAGCAGGCTTACAAGACCCAGAAATGTCAGAGAGATTACAAAGTTAGAGGTCCAGTTAGCTACTGTAGCTACGCTCATTGCTTTGCCTCTTACCCTGAGTGGATAAATCTCTGCTATGAGAAGCCAGAATATTGGTCCCAGGCCTATGGCAAATGAAGCAATGTATGTCATGAGAAATACGGCTGTGTAAACACCCAGAGATGCAGCGCCGATGCTGAATACTGCGCTCAGACCAAGAAGCGACAGTATCATTCCGCTCAGGCTCACTAGCAGCAGCGGTCTTCTTCCCACCCTGTCTACAAGAAATATCGATACTATAGTCAGAATAACATTTACTATTCCGACTCCTACACTAGCTGCTATCGAAGCTGTAGCATCTGCATATCCTGCGAACTCAAAAATCGTAGGTGCGAAGTAAATGACTGTATTAATTCCAGTAGCCTGCTGCAGTACAGCCATCATTACGCCGATAATAGTTACATAACGAACAGATGGAGACCACAATTCACTAATTTTAGCATTTTTCTGCTCTTTATTCTCAATTTCCATCTGGCGAATTGCATCATCTGCTTTTTCTTTATCGTATGTAAACCTTTCAGCTACATTCATCGCTTTATCAACATTTCCTTTGAATACCAGCCATCTGGGACTAGAGGGAAGAACAATCATTCCTATTATGAGAGCAACTGCTGGAATAACTGCAGCGAAGAACATAGCTCTCCAGTTTCCAGAAGGAGAGAAATAGAGAGAAACCATGTAAGCCACGAGTATCCCAACAGTAACCATCAGCTGGTTAAGCGATACCATGGCTCCTCTGATGCTTTTAGGTGCTACTTCTGAAATATACATGGGGCTTATGAATGAAGCCACTCCTATTCCCGTTCCTATAATAAACCGGCCAGCAAAGAAAAGATAGACGTCTGGTGACGCTGTGATAATTATAGTTCCTATGACTACCAGAGCAGCAGAGCTGATTATAGATTTTCTTCGTCCCAGCTTATCTGACAGATATCCTCCAGAGGCTGATCCGATTATGGCTCCAACCAGCACCATGGATACTGCCCATGATCTTTCAGAAATCGTCATAGAAAAATCATGTTGTACGAACAGTATTGCACCAGAAATGATTCCAGTATCAAACCCAAATAAAATACCGCCAATGGCAGCCACTGCCGCTGCTGCATAAGCCAAAGGCGGAATGCTGAGTTTTTTCTTTGAATTCTGGCTGCTGTGTTTCATGGAGCAGTTATTACTTTTCAGCAAGACACTAATTAAAGTAACGTCTTTCATCAAGCAGTTTTTTTAAAAGCAGCCTTAGGTCGTCTATGTTTCTTAACATATACTTCGCGTTGGTTTTACCTTCGCCTATCTTCACAGTCACAGATTTTTCCTTTAAGGCTCTGAATGCATCTTCATCCGTAATGTCATCACCAACATAGATGGAGGATCTGCATTTACAATGATCCAGAAGCATTTGGCAGGCGTCTCCCTTATTCCTGCCGTTTGCTTTCAGTTCTATGACCTTCTTGCCTTCTGTTATATTAAAGTCCCCAGAGTTGTCTTTGACAATCTTCTTGATTGTCTCTTCATCAATGGAGTCTGCATTTCTGTAATGAACGCTCACGGAGTATGCTTTCTGTTCAATGTGAACTCCGCGATAATTCATTAGCAAGCATTCCATATTGTTCTTTAATCGTATCAGATCATCACAGTCTATTTTCTCCTCATCAAAAAACGGACATTCTATGCCGTGGCTGCCTATCAAATTTTTGAAAGTAACTTTATTCTTCAAATCACTCAGGCTTCTTCCGCTGACTATCCATATATCCGTTGATGGAAGTTTTTCCAGTTCAGTCAGAATCTCTTCTATTTCTCTGTCTATTTCTGCTTCTTCGGGTGTCGATACAATGGGGGAAATTGTACCATCAAAATCGAGCATAACCAAAAGCTGAGGTGACTTCGCTAATATGCTCAGCTCAGCAATCAGATTCCCATTGTCTGAAAAATTCATCCAGCCACCAGAATATGTCATGATCTTTAACTTCCTTTCTAAGTTTGGTGCAGTGGTTGATTTTATCTTTCTGTTTCATTTTCAGAGCTTTTTGAATGGCTTTTGCCATTGATTCAATATCATACGGATTTACTACAATTGCATCCTTCATTCCTTCGCTGGCGCCTGCGAATTCACTGAGAATAAGAACGCCTTTATCATTCACTGCAACGTATTCTTTGGCTACTAAATTCATTCCATCGATTACAGGCGTAACCATAGCAACGTCAGCTATTCTGTAGAGCATCAGCAGTTTGTCTTCATCGACTTTCCTGTTTATGTAAATAATCGGAGTCCAAGATGGTGTCTGAAATCTGCCGTTTATCCTGCCTATATTTTCTTCTATTTTTCTTTTCATCTCTCTGTATTCGTTAATATTGACTCTGGTTGGAGAAGCGATTTGTATGAATGATACTTTTTCTCTTGCACGCGGGCTTGACTCTAGATACCTTTCAAATGCCAGGAATCTGTTTAAAATTCCTTTAGTGTAATCCAAGCGGTCTACTCCTAAAATTATGCGCTCAGCATTGATGGACTTTCTTGTTGTTTCTGCACCTTTTATTATGCTGGGCATGCTGCCATTCTTAGCATATGATGTATAATCAATTCCAATGGGTATGGCTGCTATTTTTGTTCTTCTTCCATTGTAGCTGATTATGTTGTTGTTTACTTTGGCTTGGGGGAATTCTCTGCACACTGTTGCTATAAAATTATCTGCATGGGCCTTTGTGTGAAAACCTATCATGTCAGCACTTAGAAGCCCTTTCAAAATGTCACTTCTCCAGGGTATACAGGAAAAAGTCTCAGCTGCCGGGAATGGAATGTGCCAAAATAGTGCTATTGCAGCTTCGGGTACTTTATTCCGAAGCATATCCGGAACTAATGAAAAATGCACATCTTGGATGAACACTTTCCCGCCTTTTTCCAGCTCTTCTGCTGCAGCCTCAGCAAATCTCATATTCACGCTTTTGTAAGTTTCCCAGTAATTTTTTCTAAACTGGGCATTCTCTTGAAATAAATGACAAACTGGCCAGATGACTCTATTGCTAAATCCTAGATAGTAATCATTAACCTCTTTCTGCGTAAGCCAGATCCTGCGAAGTGTGTATTTAGGATCCTCTGGTGGAACTTTAACGCATCCTTTAGTGTCACTGCAGTCTTTATCGGCATCTCCGCTTCCCCAGGCAATCCAGGTACCTTTTGCATTCTGCATCACTGGGTCTATAGCAGCGACAACTCCCCCGGTTGGGACTGAGCAGTCTATGCTCTCTCCATTGTACTCATGGACATAAGGTTCTCTGTTGGAGATTACGATTAATCTATCCACTCTGTGAATTATGAGAGCACAGCCTATTTAAGAGAATTCTGTGAAAAGGTTTAGAAAGAAGGGATTACTCAGAATCCATCCTTTCCAGAACAGCGGATACTATGATTGGAAGAGTAATGGTAGCATCGCCCTCCACTGTCATGTAGTCTGCTGCGGCTTTGACTTTTCCCCATGAAACTGCTTCTCTTACCCTAGCTCCTGAAAGTGAACCATCATATTCCTCAGCTGTGGTAAGATACACGGCATGATCCAGTCCTCCTCTGAATTGATTCCACCAGATCGTATGATGCTTTGAAATTCCTCCACCTATCATGATGGCTCCAGATTCTTTAGCATCAAATACCATGTCCATAAGATCCTGTTCATCCTGGAATAGATCCATGTGAAGATTGCGGTGTTCCTGCCAATACATCCAAACTTGGCTTCCGAATGATCCATCAGTAATTCCAGGTACGAATATCGGTACATTGTTTTTATGACACCAGTACAGAAGCGAACTTTCATCGTTGACCATTGCACCTACTTGATCTATCAGTTCTCTTGTGGAGATAGAATCGCGGTCTTTGAGGATCTTCTTCAGCATAGGCTGCATTTTCTTTTCAAGGATGAGCCCGTAGCTTGAGTTAGGAACCAAGACATTTCCCAGTCTGTTGATTCCCTCATCATACAGTTTAGCATCATCCATGATAAATTCGCCGTGATAGTATTTTTTCCATGTTCTTGCTAAGTCGTGATCCAGTGTTCCACAGGTGGTAATGATTACATCAACAAGACCGCGCTTTACCAGCTCAATTATGACTCCTCTTGTTCCGGTGGCCATTATGCAGGCAGGGAATGAAAGGAAAACTGTGCAGTCTTTCTTTTTAAGCATTCTTTCAGTGATATCTACAGCATCAGACAGTTTCTTTGCTGTAAATCCTCCGCAATTGCTCATTTGGCTTATGAGGTCGTTAACAGTCATTGCCCCGCCGATTTTAATATCAACTACAGGCTTTTTTGTATTCATCAGAAACCATCAAGCACTAGGGTTGCTAAAAAGTTACCTATCGCTTCACTAGAATTCTTTGAAATTCCCACATGTCCATCAGCTTTTCCAGCTGTTTATATGTGGTTTCCATGTCTAAACCGTTGTCAACAATGTCCCAGCCTTCTGAAATGGACATCATTTTTTTCCTTATATCCGAAATGCTTTCTTCTGTTTCAAACATTTCCCACTCTTCATTCCTTTTATGGATCCTGTCCATTGCAGTTTTTGGGTCAACGTCTATAAACAGCAGCTTATCTGGTATTGGAAACAGCTTTGTTAAGAATCTATAGCAGGGTTTTACTAATTTTGGTGGCAGGTATGCCGCGCTCATGAAATATCTGATGAAAATAATGACATCTGCTTTGCATCTTTTCATTTTTGACAGAGATGTCAGGAGATCCAATATAAAGAAAAATACTGAGAGGTGATATTTTACCCCCTTTCCCTGCAGACAGGATTTCATACATTTTCCCATAAGTCTTTCTGAAGGGTGAATAAACATCGCTACGGTGCTACCTTTTGATGTATATTGATCTCTAATCCATTCGGCAATTGTATTCTTTCCGGAACCGTCTGTGCCTTCTATGACTATCCACTTCATTCAAATCCTTAAACAAGAACGGTAATACGCTCTTGATAATTAACAGTTATATTCTGCAGTTGCCTCAACAACATATTTTTTAAATTTCAGAGAACTATTTTTAGAATAGCACATCCGTTTTTTATCAGAACATAGAATGTATTGGTAATGTTCGAGGCATTTTTTGAAGCAGATTATAGGGCAAAATACCTTTTAAAATTTAGAAAATTCCCATCAAAATTTTCGAAATTTTCGAAAAATCTCGAAGATCGAAAAGGGGGCAAACTTGACTTAAAAAGTCGGGCAGGGACTATGCGTACGCGCACGCGCGCGCACATTATAAGCAACCTTTAAGAAAGCAATTCTTGAAAAAACTCATATTTAATGATTTTCCAGTTTAGATATTTAAATGTATCTCAAATTTAACGTTAAACTATTGATTTTATTATATTTTATACATTGAATCAAAAATGCATCCGTAAATCTCCAAATTAGACCGAATCAATCATGATGCATTGTGGGAATTAGTCGGAATTTATTTTGACAATTCTCTCTATAGATAATCTTACAATTGATTTTTAGAGTGTTTAATAACCCGTTGTTGCCTCAAGTAATGCATAATTCGTAATACTTTTGAATCACATCTCCTGCTATGGGGACCTTATTTCTAACATTGCGTGTCACGTGTCTGTTTACTAATTCTTGACAATATTCATTCTTCAGTCAAAGATATTAATGAAGAGTGCAATCATCATATACAATGCTGCAGAACCTAGATTTAAATAAAAAGCTTAAAAAAGGAGAATTCACGAAACAGCTCCCAGATCTCAGAACACAGCTTGGTGAGCTGCAGCGCAAGCTTAGGCGGGCTCAGATTCCCGTGATCATCCTTTTTGAGGGTTGGGAACCAGCTCTGATGTCTAAAGTAATCAATCAGCTTCTTGTTCCTTTGGATCCGCGAGGATTTGACTATTATAATATTGGACCTTCAAGTCCAGAAGAGTCTAAGCATTCTTTTCTTTGGAGGTTTTGGGTAAAAACACCTGCAAAAGGCAGGATAACAATCTTTGACCGTTCTTGGTACTCTTCATCAGCGGCTAGGTCAATGGATGCAGGTATGGATACCGTCATTGTGAAAGATGTAAAAGAGATAAATACGTTTGAACGGCAGCTTGCTGACAGCGGAGTAATGATAATCAAACTATTTCTGCATGTTCAGGATGAAGATAGAACTCCTACCGATGAGGAAGTCTGTGGCCTTGTAAAAGATGATCTGGAACTGATAAAGAGACAGAAGCAGTACATACCGATTATCGATAAAATGATCACTGCTACAGAGACCCCGCTGGCTCCGTGGACGATTGTTGAATCTGCAGATGAAGAGTTTGCAATCTTGAAGGTCCTCAAGACTGTAGCCAGCCGGATGGAGTCAGCATTGGAAACAAACGGTACGGCATCAGACGGCGGATACTGCAAGTTAGAATATCCTACAATTCAGAGCACGCCAGCATATCCGAAGTTAAACTCTGATACATACCACACGAAGTTGGAAAAGTATCAGCAAAAGCTGAAAAAAGTTCAGATGGAGCTGTATCGTCAGAGAAGACCATTGGTACTAGTGTTTGAAGGAAGAGATGCTGCTGGGAAAGGAGGAAACATCCTTAGGATAACTCAGTCTCTGAATCCCAGAACATACCAGGTTGTTCCCACAGGTGCCCCCAATGATGTGGAAATCTCTCACCACTATCTCTGGAGATTTTATCTTGGTCTGCCTGAAAAAGGACACATTTCTATTTTTGACCGTTCTTGGTATGGAAGAGTTCTCGTAGAGAGAGTGGATAACATTACTCCTGAACAGGATTGGCGTAGAGCTTACCGTGAGATAAATGAATTTGAAAAAGCAATGGTTGATGACAATGCCATCCTGATCAAGATGTGGCTGGAAATTACAAAAGAGGAGCAGCTGCAGAGATTTATTGAACGGGTGGACAACCCATTAAAGAACTGGAAAATATCCAATGATGACTGGCGGGCAAGAGAAAAATGGGATGAATACACGGCGGCAATCGATGAAATGATTGCGAGAACCTCTCAGCCTTATGCTCCATGGTACATTGTGGATTCCAATGACAAACAGAGTGCAAGGCTGCAGTCTCAGAAGATCATCATTGATGTAACTGAAAAAGAGCTGGGTCTCAAATAATCACTTCTTTTTCTTGAATTTATTTGAGATCCTTTCATTGGCTGCAGCATATTTTCCTCTTGGAATCCCTCTGAACAGCAGGGCTACGAAAACAGATAGGCATATCAGTATCACAGCAATCTGTTCCCAAAGTACCAGTGGATTTGGTACTATCAGCAGCACAAGGAAGTCTATTGTAAGTATTAGCAGAATGCTGCTCAGTTTCATAAATTTTTCATACATGTTGGAATCTTGATTCTCAGTCCGGTGACGCCGTTTGTTGCCGCCTTCAACCATGACTCCATCTATAAGTTTCAAGTTGTGAACTAGATTTATTATCGGTGGAAGAAGTACCAGGAAGTTAATCACCATTAGAATTGAATTTGCTATATGTATCGTTCCAGGAAGCATCGGATCTAAATTTTCATAGATGTATGGTGAAACGAAGTAGAATGCAATTTCGATTACTGCAATCACAATGAGATCGATATATACCATTATCAGCTTGGATCGGACAAGCATGGCAGACCGTTTAGACGACTTTGCTCGATCGTAAGCATCACTCCTGGCACTGGACATTTTCATTACTGCATTGTGCACGGATTCTGGTGTTTTTGCCGCTACTTTGTCATATATCTTGGATGAACTTTTAGAAAGCAGTGGCAGCACTACCATTGATACTAATGCAGCTCCTATGACTGCTGAATAGAAGTTTTGACCGACTACGCCTGCATCAAGTGCAGTCTTAGCGATGATAAATGAAAACTCACCCATTGCTGCAAGGCTCACAGCCGACATGAAGCTGATTCTCAGAGTCTTATTTCCTAAAAGATATCCCAGCAGGACGGTTAATATCTTCGCAATTACAAACACTCCGAAGATTATCAGTATCAGCGGAATATTATCCAAAAGCTCAGACGGAACTATTTCCAGTCCGATTGATATGAAGAATATTGCCATGAACAATTCTTTCATCGGCTCTGTTTTTGCCATAATGTCATGAGAGAATTTGCACTGGGACACGATGACGCCCATGATGAATGCACCGATTGCCATGGACAGTCCTATTTTTGTAGACAGCAGAGCCATTGCAAAACACAGGCCTATGCTGACTATAAGCAGGACCTCTGAAGAGATCTTTTTTCCTATCCAGTCTAATATCTTTGGTATGAATATTAGACCAATTCCTATGCTTGCGGCAATGAACACTACAATGGCAACGACCATTCCGATGATGGACCCTACCGCAGGGGTGTCTCCCACCAGAAGCGGAGCAGCCATAGTCAATATCAAAACCTGGCCGATATCTTCCATGACTGTAATCAAAATGATTGTCTCAGCCGCGTCTTTGTCCATATATTCCTGTTCTTTGAGTACGGCAGTTATCACTGCTGTACTGGATCCTGAGATCACAGCACCCAGAAATACAGATTGCACCATGTCCCAGCCCATTAGTATTCCGACAGTGTAACCTGCAATAAGCATCAGTGGAAGCTGAATTACAGCAACCATTACGACAAACATTCCGCTTTTCTTAAGTTTTTGTAGATTCAATTCAAGCCCGATGAAAAACATCAGGAGAACGAGGCCCATATCGGAAAGTATTGAAACGAGGATCTCAGTTGATTCTGAAGCTCCACCCCAGTAGTTCGCCAGGATTATACCTGCTGCTAAATACCCAATGATTGCAGGCATCTTCAGCTTAGAGAAGATTATTGAGCAGACACCAGCTATCAAAAGTAAGTATGTTAGATTTACAAGCAGAACGGCCTCTTCCATATTCACCCTGGTCCTGATACCATCAGATCTCGCGATCCAGACATTCACTACGCTTTTATAGTATATAAATATGTATATTAATTGGATTATTTATATATTAATTTAGTATTGATGTTAATGCCAAATCATTCTGGTTACGATATTCGTTGTTTAATCATTGATTGTATCATTTTAGAGAAAATTGCTGCTGAATGTCCTAAAATTACTGTCAGCAACCAATATATATAAAAACTATAATACGACCTCAAACCCCTGAAGAAGGTTCTGATTATGAATGTTGATATTGACACATTGGTATATCTTGTACCAATTGCGGGTATAATCGGCCTCATCGTCGCGGGTGTCCTTACCAAATGGGTTATGCGTAAGGATACAGGCACTCCAGAAATGAAAGTAATTGGAGATGCCATACGCGAGGGCGCCATGGCCTATCTGGCCCGTCAGTACAAGACAATCGCCATAATCAGCGTTATCGTAGCGGTGCTTCTAGTCGCATTGGACTGGAGAATCAGCATCGCATTCCTGATTGGAGCATTTTTCTCATCCTTGTCTGGTTATATAGGAATGAGAGTATCTGTAAGCTCCAACATCAGGACCGCTAGCGCTGCTAGAAGATCATTGAACGAATCACTTTTGACGTCTTTCCGTGCTGGAGCCGTCTCTGGTCTTGCTGTAGTTGTTCTAAGTTTACTTGGTGTTACAGGTATTTTCTTCCTGTATCTGTTTGTACTTAACAACGACACTGACTTTGAATCCAATTCTCTTTGGTTTTCCAACACACTTAACTTAGTCGCTGGTTATGCTTTCGGTGCTTCATTTGCTGCATTGTTTGCTCAGCTTGGTGGAGGTATTTACACCAAAGCCGCAGATGTCGGTGCCGACCTTGTAGGAAAAGTCGAAGCTGGTATTCCTGAAGATGATCCACGTAACCCTGCAGTAATTGCTGATCTTGTAGGAGACAATGTCGGAGATTGTGCTGGTCGTGGTGCTGATCTATTCGAAAGCACGGCTGCTGAAAATATTGGTGCAATGATTATGGGTTCAGCCATTTATCTTTACACAAATGACCCTCTGTGGGTATTCTTCCCATTGGTCGTATGTGCATTTGGTATGCTGGCTTCTCTAGTTGGTATCGCTACAGTCAAGCTGAGAAACGAAAACGAAGAGCCCATGAAAGCTCTGAACCGCGGTTATTTCATTACCGCTATAATCTCTGCAGTAGGTTTGTATTTCATTACCGATTACATGCTGGGAGCATGGCAGTACTTCGTATGCGCCATTATTGGTATCCTGCTTTCCATAGCAATCGTATATATTACTCAATATTACACAGCTGGAAGTTACCGTCCAGTCCGTGAGATTGCTGATGCTTCTGAAACCGGACCGGCTACAAATATCATTACTGGTTTCTCAATCGGTTTAGAAACAACCGTCCTGCCGATTATTGCGATTGCCCTTTCTCTCCTTGCATCTTATGCATTAGGACAGGATGCCGCTACCCTTCTCGGCCACCCAGATCAGTCATTCATATTTGGTCTGTATGGAACTGCAGCTGCTACCATTGGTATGCTAGTGACAGCAACATTTGTTTTGGCTATGGATACTTTCGGACCTATCACCGACAATGCAGGTGGTATTGTAGAAATGTCCAATCAGCCTGAAGAAATTCGTAACAGAACCGATAAACTCGACTCAGTAGGAAACACCACAAAAGCCCTCACAAAGGGATATGCAATGGGTTCTGCTGCGTTGGCTGCATTCCTCTTGTTCTCAGCATTCTTCGAACAAGTAGTAATTGCCAGAAATGACATGGGACTCAACACTTCACTCGAAGAAGTATTCCATGTAGATATCGCTCAACCTCAGATCTTTGTAGCTGCTCTGCTCGGTGCCATGTTAGTGTTCATATTTGCATCACTAGCTATTCGTGCTGTAGGAAAAGCTGCAGGGGGTATGATTACCGAGGTCCGCAGACAATTCAAAGAAGACCCCGGTATCATGGAAGGAACTTCCAAGCCTGATTACGCAAGCTGTGTGGATATCTCTACAAAAGCTGCTCTCAAGACAATGGTTCTGCCTGGTATCCTGCCAGTACTGACACCAATCATCCTAGGACTGTTAATGTTCTACGCTTATGATTACGGTACAGACAACGGTGGAGTAATCGCAGTTCAGGCAGTCGGTGCATTCTTGATGGTTGCAACAATTGCCGGTATCCTGATGGCTATCCTCTTAAACAACGGAGGAGGAGCTTGGGACAACGCCAAGAAGTTCATCGAAGATGGACATCATGGTGGAAAAGGCTCACCAGCTCATGCCGCAGCAGTCGTTGGAGATACAGTAGGAGATCCATTCAAAGATACAGCCGGACCATCACTTCACGTGTTAGTCAAGCTGCTGTCTACGATCTCGCTGGTCTTTGCAGTAGTGTTTGTAACTGGAACATTCCCGTTATAAGCGCGACTCAAAACCCCTTCCTTTTTTTTATATATCTTCAGTTTTTGCTGCTTGCTTTACCATCTTAAAATCTATTTTTATACTTCTTATGTCATCCATCAGCTATCAGCTGAGCCATGGAAGTTTTTAAAATCAGATGTCTTTAAATAACAGTTGATTCATGACGACCATATCGTTCAGAGGATATGCTATGTATTTGCTGACTACGAAGGAAAAGGTAGTACGGATTCCCCCAGAAATGTTGGGAGAAGACCTCGACGAGGTCGTTAATCGGAGTACCCGCGCAACATTTGAGGGAAGTATGGAAAGTGGTAACTCGTACACCATACTGATTACCAACGTGGAGCAAGTGGGTCCAGGACGTATAGTCCACGGAGATGGAGCAGTTTACCAGAATGTCAAATATGATGCTCTTATGTTTCGTCCACTTCTTCAAGAGGTTATCGAAGGTACAGTTGTAGAAGTTTTAAAGTTCGGTGCATTTGTAAGATTTGGCCCTCTAGACGGCTTACTGCATGTCAGTCAGATAATGGACGATCGTATCGACATAGATCAAGACAATGGTAGACTCATCGGTAAGGATACCAAACGTGATCTTAAAGTCGGAGACAGTGTGCGTGCAAGAATCGTAGCACTCAGCATAAATGAAAGGAATCCGCGCGAATCAAAAATCGGTCTCACAATGAGGCAGCCTGGACTCGGAAAGATCGAATGGTTGGAAGAAGACCATAACACTCCAGATGCAACAGGTGATGAAGAATGAAGGTTCAGCGTGCATGTAAACACTGCAGTTATATGACTGAAGAAGATAACTGCCCTTTGTGTGGCAATGCCACTTCCAAGGAATGGCAGGGATATGTGGTAATTCTAGACCACACCAATTCAATGATCGCAGAACGGATGGGAATAAATGTCAATGGAAAGTTCGCCCTCAAGGTGCGCTGAGTTACAGTGCCCTGCTAAGGGATGGGCTCTTCCAGAATATATGAGAAACGAACTAAGTACAGGTTTTGGCGAATTGGTAAAATTAGAAGATTTGAAGATTCAATTAGAAGGTTGTGTGAAGTTGTTGTCTGTCGGTGATTTTGTATCATATACTCTGTTAGACAACGGTTTCAAACCAGATTTGATCATCTACGACCTCAAGACTGAGCGGAGACCCTTCTCTCCCCTCTCCTCTAAGCTCAGTCTATTGTGCGGCGAGGAAGTAGTTGTTAAAAACCCTGCAGGGTACATAACTCCAGAGCTTGTAACTGAAATCAGTTCAGCTCTTGGCAGAGATGCCCCTACAAAAATCAGAGTCGATGGTGAAGAAGACCTTGCTGCATTGGTCTGTGCAGCTGCGGCTCCTACGGGCTCATGCCTGATGTATGGTGTACCAGGTGTTGGTATGGCATTACTGAAGGTAGATGCAGCCTCTTCAGACCGAGCAAAATCTTTACTATATTCCATGGAGGAATTAAATTGAAGTTAGAGATAATCGATAAAACTGAAAATAAGCTCATGCATCGTGTTGAAGTAAAATTCAAGGCGATACATGTTGGAGAATCAACACCTAACCGCGATGCTATCAAGGAGGCATTAGCCAGTAACTTTTCAGCACCAAAAGACAACATAATTGTTACTCGCATGAATTCTGAGTATGGAAAGTGCTCTACAGATGGCTACGCCAAAATCTACGATTCAGCAGACATCGCAAAAACTCACGAGAGAAACTATCTTCTCGTAAGAAACGGCCTTGCTGAGAAGAAAGTCAGAGCATCAAAGAAGAGGAAAAAGTGAGTGTGATATAAATGGCCGATAAGAAAAAATCCGCAGCACCTAAAAAAGAAGCTTCAGCAAAGAAAAACTATTACTCTGTCAACGGAGACAAATTGGAACGTGTAAAACGTAACTGTCCCAAATGCGGACCAGGTGTATTCCTTGCTGAACACAAAGATCGTGTGTCCTGCGGTAAATGTGGATATACAGAATTCAAAAACAAAAACTGATGCGTGGTTTTTCCACCTATCTTTTCTATTTTAGTGGTTGAATGATCGGTTTCATCGGCTATGGGAACATGGGAGGAGCTCTTGTACGGGCATTTCTTTCTCATGGGATCCCGGCTGATGAAATTGTAATCTCCACACGATCTCCTGAAAAACTCAAATCTCTTTTGGATGAGTACAGCGTCTCAGTAGGCAGCATGAATGAAGTGCAGTCTGCAGATATCCTTTTTCTTTGTGTAAGAAGCAGTGATGCACTGGATGTTTTGAAACAATTAACTTCGTTCAAGGGTCATTTAGTTTCAATCAATGGAGGAATCTCATTAAATGATCTCTCATCAATATACTCTGGTCCTGTAACCAAAGCCATGCCTCCTTTGACTGCAGAGGTCGGCAGAGGAATTGTACTTCTGTGCCACAATCAGATCTGCTCTACATCTAAAATAATTGAGGAACTGTTTTCTAAAGTATGTAGTGTAGAGATCCTGCCGGAAGATAAATTTCCTGATGCAGAGAATATAACTGGTTGTGCCCCTGCATTTTTTGCCAGATTCGCAGAAATGCTTGCAGAGTCTTCAAATTTTTCATCCGAAGAATCTTTAAAAATGGCAAAAGAGACACTTATTGCTACAGCTTTATTACTGGATGAAGGTAAACTTTCACTTAATGACCTGATTGAAAAAGTTGCTACCAAAGGGGGAATAACAGAAAAAGGTCTTCAGGTCATGGACGATGAGCTCCCTTCAACCGTCAAGAAGATGTATGAACACATGCATTGATATTTTGAGAAGGTTTATCTAACAAATCAATATCTGCAATCAAAGGGCTTGTGGTGTAGCTTGGATATCACCGAGGCCTCCGGCAGGAACTTGTCCTGGAGAAAGCCTCAGACCCGGGTTCGAATCCCGGCATGCCCGCTTTATATCTATTCATTTGATTAGCCATTGCATAATCTATACAGTGAAAATCTGCATTTTTTTGACAGTGTAATATATTTTGATGATTTTCAAGATATCTTCATATAAAGCCTGGAGCTATCTAAAAACGTTATTATGGCAAATCAATCAGAAATTTTATATCGCGAATTAATGGAAGAAGATTATCCTGCATTAGAAAAGCTTATCATCGATACATGGAGGTTCGATAAACTATTCAATAATCCGACTGATACTTCTTACCTCGCCAAGCTCTATTTGAAAAATTGTCTTCAAAACAACACATACGCTAAAGTGGCAGTCAGCGAGGGTACTGTAGTCGGAGCAATCATGGGCAGAAACAATAGTTCTGCAAAGAAACCTTCGCTTAATGAAGCATTGTCATGGGTCGGCGATGCTGCTAAGTTGAGACTATCCAAATCTGGACGGCAAGTCTGTGAATTATTCAAGGATTTTGAAGAACTGAGTGAAGAATTATTGGCGCAGTGCCGTCAGATATTTGACGGTGAACTGGCTTTCTTTGCAGTAGACCCAGATTTTCGTGGATTAGATATAGGTAAAAATCTGCTGCAGACTTTCATTAGCTATCTGGTTTCTGAGGGAGCTCACACACTCTATGTTTTTACTGATTCTACATACAATTCTACATTCTATGAGGAAAATGGATTCATAAAGATTGGTGAAAAAACAAAGGATCTGCAACCTTTAATTGATGCATCCCTGAGTATGTGTATCTACAGCTATGAGTTTTAAACATTGGATCGTACACTTTCAAGATCCTAGGAAGTGTACTTATTTTATCTTTTTTTCAATTGCCAATTCTAATGCAGAATCATCACTTGAAAAAATAAAAGTATTGAACATCCCCACTTAACCTTGATTTTGAGATATAAAGCAGGTAAAGGACTAGATTCATCATTTTTTAGAGACAAATGGTAAAAATCATTCTCACTGCTCATTGTTTTGATGATGATTGTAGTGTCCAGCACTACTATATTGACTTCGGATTCAAACAATTCTGCAACTGTGGAGATAATATTGTCCACGGATGATTCGCAGAATGAATATACTTTTGATGATCCTTTTATTTATAATGAAGAAAGCGGCACTCCTTCAGGCTATACTGCAGCTGATGTTAATCTGGTACCTACTCTTCAATCAAAAAATATTTTGAATTATGCCGTTGGTGACTTTGACGGGGACGGCAATGAGGAGATTGCTGTTCTTCATCAAAGTTATATTATGTATTTCGGCCTTAATCTAACGACAGGTGCTCTTGAACTGTTGTATTATACAGACATATATACTTGATATAGTATAAGGCATAAGAAATGTAATGTCAAAGAAAAAGTGTGTGCTTGTCATTACGGAAAGGTTGTAAAGCAAATGAAAAAAATCGCGAAAATGTTTTTAAAGGTCACACTAGTAATTGTTATATTGCTTATAGTTTGTACCATCGTTTTTGTGCTTGTTGCAAAGGACAGAGACACCAATTACAGCAAATATACAGAAACTACTGGTGAGATTGAAGTGATATATACTGGCTCAGGCGATAGCGAGGTATCCTACAAGGAATATGACGCAAACGATGATGTAATTGTGAAATATGCAATCTGGTATCCAAGTGAACTGGAAAGCAACGATAATAAGTATCCTGTTGTGATATTTGCAAACGGAACAGGAAGCACTTCGTCTACCTATACGTCATTCTTAAAACACTTATCCTCGTGGGGATTTATTGCAGTTGGAAATGATGATAAAAACACCAGGACAGGTGCTTCGTTGGAAGAAACCGTTAAGTTTCTAATTGAAGAAAATGAGAATAAGAGTAGCGTCTTTTATCAGAAAATAGATTTAGATAATATTGGAATTGGCGGACACTCTCAAGGTGGACCAGCAGTGTTTAACATGGTAACCAATCAAGAGCATGGCTATATGATAAAAACTTTGTATGCTGCAAGCGCGACATCGTCTTATCATACAGCGGTTATGGGTGACCACTGGGAATATGATATTTCAAAGGTGAAAATACCAGTATTTTTAACAGCAGGAACAGGTTATTGGGACGCTGGCAATGCTACAAGCAAAGAACAGGTAACTGACGATAAGAACGGCATAGCGCAGGGCATTTGTCCGTTATGGTCGTTGCAGGAAAACTATGATCTCCTGCCGGAAACAATAGATAAAGTCATTGCAAGAAAGACAAATACAGACCACGGGGATTCATACAAACAGTTTGATGGTTATATGACAGCGTGGTTTATGTATTATTTGCAAGGCGATAATGAAGCAGGGAAAGCGTTTGCAATTGACGGGGAACTATCCACCAATAATTTGTATCAAGATGTCCAAACCAATATAGAGTGATCAGGAAGCAAATTACTGCTGTTTGCACAGACCGCAGTCCCCTAACAACTGAATAACCGATCTACTGAGGGCAACCATTTTCGTACAGAAAACGGCTGCCCTTTCTTTTATAAAAAATTTGTTTAAGATTAATTATGACTTTATTCTGCTGTTGATAAATTAATCATGTATTACGAACACGTTCGTAAACAGATTAATCATCAAAAATGCATTATATCTTTGGGCAAAGACAGGTGAAGAACTGCGAGGGAGTGATATTATGGATGATATGACGCCAAGGGAGAGATTCTTTAAAGCCATGCATAGGGAGCCTGTAGACAGACCGCCTGTTTGTGGCATGACAACCACTGCAACCGTGGAGCTCATGGATCACGTAGGAGCTGCATGGCCAGATGCGCACACCGATGCCAGAAAAATGGCAAAGATCGCATTAGGAGTTTATGACTACCTTGGATTAGAGTCAGTAAGAGTTCCTTACTGTCTGACATATGAAGCGGAAGCATTGGGATGCACCATTGACCTAGGTAAAAAGAACAGCACGCCCATGGTTAAAAACAGCCCGTTCAAAGGAGAATTGGATCCAAATTTTGAATTGATGGGTCCAGAAGAGATGATGAAACTTGCCAGAAATAAAGCTGTGGCTGATGCAGCAGAAATAATCATAAAAGAAAGAACAGTGGATCTTCCGACATTATTGGGTGTTACAGGCCCTTTTACAATAGCTGGTCACCTAGCAGGAACAGAAAGTCTGATCTTATGGACATTAACTGATCCAGATGTTGTATCGAAGTATACAGAGTTTACAGGCGACTATGTGAAAATGTGGCTTGAATTTGTTGAAACACTTGGAATCGACAGCATTCAGATGAGCGAACCAACCGCATCATACGACATGATCTCAGAAGATATGTTTGATACATACGTTCTGCCTAATCTGCAGAGGGTATACAAGCCGCTCAAGGAAACAATGAAAGTTCTTCACATCTGCGGAGATACTGTGCCGATATTGTCACATATGGCCGCTTCAGGTGCTGATGCACTCAGCATTGAAGAAAAAGCCAATCCATATGATGCTGTCAAGGCAGTAGGAGATAAAGTTGCATTGGTAGGGAATGTTGGTGTGGTCAGAGACCTTCTTCAGGGTACACCAGAAACTGTCATAAAATCTGCTCAGACCAGCATAGATGCAGGATTTAACATCATATCTGCAGGATGCGGAATGTCTGCATTAATCAAAAAGGAAAATATCTGGGCGATGGTCAACGCTACCAAAAACTACAGGGCTTAAACTGTGCGCTAAGCGCGCACTCTTATCTTTTATAATTTTTAATTATTTATTTTTAAATGTATTCATTCCTAGACTGAGATAATTGAACACTAGCTTCCTCTCTGCTTCTCTCAGCATCACACTGAGTGTTGATTTAGAACAATTAAGGTTACTGGCAAGTTCGTCAATACTTATCTTTCTTGGAACAGAATAGTACCCAAGTTTGTATGCCATCACTAACGCATCTTCTTGTTTTTCAGTAAGTATGGTCTCTTTATTCATCTTGTTTGTAGAGATCATTTTGACTTTGTAGCCTTCATGTTTCATGCGTTCTATCATTTTGTCTACATAGGTACTGTTTAAACTGAGCACTCCCCACTCGATTATCTCGTCTGTAAATGGTATGGCAGATGTAAGAAAACATCCAGATTCTATGAGTATTGTGGCAAGCATGCAGTTATTATTTGATACCATTGCTAAGTACTGTTTAGGGGAAATTTTTAGTATTTCACATTCTCCATATAAACTGCTTGTCATTCCTTCTTTTAGTTCATCCGTATGCTTTCCGTCTACATCTGTGATGCGGATCATAGAATAGCCAGCACCTTTGCTGAGTGCAGAACATTGTGTAATTTCTACCTTCAAGTTTTCTTCATTTATATCAATTGGCAGAAGGTTGTGACAAGGGTGGCCGTCCGGTATGCACCCGTTTATTTTTCGATCTACTAATAACCTAGTGTACTGGATGATCTCACCAATTCCATATCGATTTAGGTGTATTATTATTTTGCGAACATGTTCGCGATTTTGATTATGCAGCTAGTTGTTGATATCCCTCCTGCAGCTTGATTCTGACGTCTTTGCCCGATGGAGGAATTAGATGACAGTAAATCCTGAATTAAAAGCAAAAATGATGAAGTACCGGTGGGCTATATTCATAGTTTTAGCGGTAGCTTACTTTTTCGTGTACTTCCACAGGGTATCAACCACTGCAATGGCTCCAGATATTGAGGAGGCATTCGGTATTGGTGCCGCGGCTACAGGTCTTTTGGCATCGGCGTACTTCTATGCGTACACTGCTATGCAGTTGCCAAGCGGTATCTTCACAGATAAGTGGGGGCCAAAAAGATCAGCAACTGTATTCATTATTATAACGGCAATCGGGTCACTCGTATGCGGTCTTTCGACAAGCTATGAAATGCTGATAGCCGGCAGAGTCATCATTGGTGTAGGTGTAGCAGTCATTTACATCCCAATCATGAGGGTATTAGCCTTATGGTTTAGAAAAGATGAATTTGCTTCTTTAAGCGGAATTTTGTTGATGGTAGGTAACGTTGGAGCTATCGCAGCTGCAACACCATTGGTTCTGATGACTGAAGCACTCGGCTGGCAGAATGTATTCATTATCCTGGCAGTTATTACATTCATAATCGGTCTGATGTGCTGGGTAATTGTTAAAGACCATCCAAAAGACAAAGGATTTCCAAGCATTGAAGAAATTGAATCGGAAGAGACTGGAAAACCAATTGAAGAATCCACATCTGAAAAGATTCCGATGGTCCAATCCCTCAAACTTACATTTGGAAGTGGAAGAAAATTCTGGACTCTTGCAATATGGTTCTTCTTCATGTACGGATCAATAATGGTGTACCAGGGGCTTCAGGCAGGTGCATATTACACGAATGTATATGACTGGGACAAAGGAACTTGGGGTATCCTGCTGACGCTTGTCGGTGTGGGTATGATCATAGGATGTCCTTTGGCTGGATTTATCTCTGATAAAATTTTGCACTCTAGAAAGAAAGTATTGGTCCTTGGTACCTTAGTCTACACCATAATCTGGGCTGTAATCTGGCTGATGTCTGGAAAGCTGGATTCATTAGTCGCTCAGGGTATCATCAACTTCTGTTTCGGATTCTTTGGAGGATTCTTCGTAGTATCTTATGCTCAAGTAAAAGAACTCTATCCGGTATCGATCGTAGGAGTTTCAACAGCTGCCTTAAACTTATTCCCCTTCCTTGGCGGAGCAATTCTTCAAAGTATCTCTGGATACATAGTTGCTGATAAAACACCAGAACAATTCCAGACTCTATGGATGATAATGTTCATTTGCATGGTAGTTGCCACCATTTGTGCATTCCTCTCCATGGAAAAACAAAAAACTTAACCCAGATACAATCTCCTCAAATCCCTTAGCTTAAGAGGTGTGGGATTAGTTCCCACATCTTATTTTTTTATAAATCTATCATTTATTCTTTAAGCAAACATTTACTCTAAATCATTTGATCCTCAAGTTTTAGAACTTAATCATTCAAATGAAACTCATCATGCATAGTTAAGCATACCCTTCTACTTCCTCTTCTGCAGAATCCCTGTATCTGCTGCCCCAGTTTTTCATCGATTCGAGTATCGGTTTGAGGCTATATCCAAGGTCGGTAAGCTGGTAATCTACTCTAGGAGGGACTTCTGCATATACTGTGCGAATGATCAAGTGGTCTTCCTCCATCTCTCTTAAATTTGAAGTCAGGACTTTTTGAGTTATGTTGCCTAGTGATTTCCTCAATTCTCCAAAACGCTTAGCTCCATCCATTAAATCTCTTAAAATAAGGACTTTCCAGCGATTGCTTATCAGGGAAAGTGTAATCTCTACGGGGCATTGCGGCAGCTCTTTGGGCAGTTCTTTGCTCATGAATCTTCCTCCAATGGTATCTGATGAGGTAGTATGAGCATTATAACGTGTTTCATCCCTATATATACTTATAATTTCCAACAGTGTACGTTGTGTGTTTGGTCTGGAAATAAATACAAAGAACTTGCATTATCGCCCCTTCGTCAGATTTGATAAATTCTATCAGTAACTATCTTGCTTAGATTTTTGGGAAAGATCATTAACCAGTATTGTTTATGGAACAGTAATGTCGATGGTAGCGTTTATTCCTAAAAAATGTGCAGTATGCGGGAATGAAAATGAGGATGTTCAGGAAGTAATAGACGCTGTACCTTTTGGTCCTATGGATCTTGATACCAGACCTGCAGAGAATCTAAGATCTGCATTGCCTTACTTAATTCAGCAATGTTCTTTCTGTGGGTACTGCAACAGTGACATTTCCGAGGCAGTTATAGATGATAAGAGTCTTTTGGAAACAGAAGAATATAAAAGCATAATTAATGACAATGATTTGCCAGAAGCAGCAAGGAAATACCTGGCTTCAGCTCATCTTCTGCACAAGATGGGAAATCTTCACAGATCAGCAATTGAGTCTCTGCATGCAGCATGGGTATTTGACGATCTAGGGGATGTGAATAGTTCCATGGGTGCTAGATTGGGTGCAGTAATTTCAATACGAGCACAACTGCAGGAATGTTATGATGAAAATCTAGCTGTGATCTTATTAGATATCTTAAGAAGAGCTGAACAGTTTGACCTCTGTGCAATGATCGCTCAGTCTATAATTGATATGGGCATTACAGATGATTTTGTAAAGTCTATCGTTGAGTACCAGGTATATCTTGCACAGAACAGGGACAGCAGCTGCAAAACTGTAGCAGATGTGGACACTTGGGCAGCTTCTAAGTGAGTGAAAAACCAATAACTAGAATCTAGTTGTGCTGGATGTCTTATGAGGTGCAATCCAACTGCGCTATATACTATCTAAACGTTTTATAACCCACATATACACCTTGACATAGGGCGCCAACAAGAATAATCTTTAATACATCTACTCTCTTACGAATGGTATACTTGAATGGATAATCAAAACATACGAGGCGAGTCTTAACGAAAAAAATATTATTTCCTTGCGAATTAGCGCTAATTGTAGGACTTGTCTGTGCTTCAATAGCTGTCTGTCTTCTTTTAAAAAGCGGGCTTGGAGTTTCAGTCATTTCTTCCGTTGCGCTTTCTTTATACTATTCTGCACCAGCACTATCTTTTGGTACCTGGAATATAATCTTTCAGATAGGAGTGCTTTTGCTTCTAATAATCATATTGAAAAAGGTTAAACTAAGTTACATCGTATCTTTAGGAGTAGGTGTAGTCTTTGGAATTCTCCTTGATGTGGTGAAGCCGATAATCTTCTCTCTGCCAGATGACACCTGGCTTGTGCCAGTCTATGTGATAGCATCAATGCTCATCATATCATTTGGAATCACGTGTTTCATGAAATGCCAGATGCCGCTTATGCCATGTGATATCTTTGTGAGAAATATCGTTCTGGAACGTCATCTTCCGCTGGGTCGGATAAAAACAATATTTGACGTCTCCTGTCTGACATTTGCCATTGCAGTTTCTCTAATCTTTGCAGGTGCGATCAGAGATATTGGTATTGGAACGGTTATAAGTGCAGTTTTCACTGGAACACTGGTAGCGCTCATATCTAAGGCTGTATCCAAAGTCTTTGACTTCAGACCTGTTACTGGAATTGCAAAGCGCAGTTTGAATGGTTCGTTAGATGCTACAACAGATCCTCATGTGAATCCGGAGCAGATTGCAACCGTTCTAAATGTTAAAAATAATGAATAAAGAGATGCACACTCCAGATTACTGGAGTGCAGCAGTCTTATTCTTTTTTAGGTGGGTGATTTCTTATAACGAGCACAGGACATTCTGCAAATCTCACTACTTTTTCAGCAACGCTTCCTAAGAGGAGCTTTGAAACGCCGGTTCTGCCGATAGTACCCATTACAATCAAGTCATAATTCTTTGAAGCTTCGACAATATCATTGGCTGGGGAGCCCATTTTTGAGACTAATTTTACAGTTAAACCCATTTCCTTACCTTTTTCTAAGACGTACTGCAAAGCCTCATCACTGCTTTTCTGCATGTATGCATTTATGTCTGGAAGCCCATAGCCCTGAGAGCTGCTGGTTATACTTCCTAAATCCATGATATTCATAGCTGTAACTTCTGCTCCGAAAGCTTTAGCCAGCTCTAATCCATGCTCTACTGCCTTCTTGGTGTAGTCGCTTCCATCTGTCGCTATCAAAATCTTTTTGTAGAGACTCATGACCTAATAATTCAACCGTAGCATATTTATCTAAAACGTAAGAATCCTACAAAGAGGGAAAGCATTAATGTATATTCTATGGAATGCGTATAACGATAAATATGTCGGAAAAAACGCCTGGGCAGCTTCTAACAGAAAAACTGCTGATGAAACCGGAAAATATCGGGCAGAGATCGGCAGAAGAAATCGAGAAGGCGAACAAATTCTGCGAGGGCTATAAAGAATTCCTGCGCAATAAAACTGAAAGAGAAGTTGTAGATTATACTATAGAACTTCTCAAGCAGAATGGATATACTGAGTTTAAGCGTGGAGTAAAATATTCTCCAGGAGACAAAGTATACAAAACAAACCGCGGAAAAGCGCTGATCATGGTTACTATAGGAAAAAAAGATATTTCCGAAGGTCTGAGAATCGGCGTCAGCCATATTGACAGTCCGAGACTTGATTTTAAACCAAACCCTCTTTTTGAGGATACTGAAATGGCATACTTCAAGACTCACTACTATGGCGGGATTAAGAAGTATCAGTGGTTTGCAATACCATTATCAATACGCGGTACAGTAATTCTCAAAGATGGCACTGCAGTAAAAGTCCGCATAGGTGATGAACCTGAAGATCCCATTTTCTGTGTTACTGATCTTCTCCCGCACCTTGACAAAGCCCAGGTAAAAAAACCTGTAGCCGAAGCATTCTCTGGAGAAGCTCTAAATCTTCTGATCGGCTGCCAGCCTTTTCAGGATGAAGAAGTTTCCGAGAAAGTTAAACTGAATATTGCCAATATTCTCTTTGAGAAATATGGCATAACTGAGAGTGATTTTAATTCTGCAGAGCTGTGTGCAGTGCCTGCTTTTGAACCCAAGGACTTAGGTTTCGACAGAGCAATGATCGGAGCCTATGGACATGATGACCGTGTCTGTTCATACACTGCGCTGATGGCAGAAATAGATACAAAAGCTCCTGAACACACAACTGTAACAGTCTTTGCAGACAAAGAGGAAACAGGCTCTGATGGAAATACTGGTATGAACTCATATTTCCTCAAAGATTTCTTAGAAGATCTAGTCTCATCATATGGAGCAGAAGTACGCCACATTCTTGAGAAGTCGAAGTGCCTGTCTTGTGATGTAAGTGCTGCGGTAGATCCTGCATTTGCCGAGGTTTTTGAACGCCGCAATGCTTCATATATCAATCACGGAGCTGTAGTTGAAAAATATGGCGGGGGCGGCGGAAAATACAATACAAATGATGCCTCAGCAGAGATGATGGGATTCATCAGAACTCTTCTGAATAATGCTGGAATCGCATGGCAGACTGGAGAACTGGGAAGAATTGACATTGGTGGAGGCGGAACAGTTGCCAAGTACGTATCAACACATAATGTAGATACTGTGGACTTGGGAGTTCCTGTTCTGTCAATGCATGCTCCTTTTGAAGTAGTGTCTAAACTTGATGTTTACATGACCTACTTAGCTGTAGCAGAATTCTATAAGTGAGATTCGTCTCACATCTTTTTCTTTTTACTTAAAATAATATCTAAATCTGGATATGCAGTTCTAATAAAAGTATTGTATGCTTGAAATGTCCCAGCATCCATACCCAATAGTTTTTCTGTCATATATTGCACCACTTCTAATGTGCGTTCAATGACCTCAATCCGTGGGTCATTTCTCATATTATACATTGCAGATTGGATCATCATGTTAAGCATGTGTGAAGTTTCAAAAGGATATTTTGTATCAAATGTTCCTTCTTCTATTCCTTGTTTGATGATTTCTTCGAAAGCTGGTACCAGTATCTCATGTGCCAATCTCTCTAACTCAAGGTGTAAACTTTTATTTCTTGAAACTGAAAAATATTTAATTACTATTTCTGATCTTAAACAAACATCTTTTTGTGATTTTAGCAATCCTATGAACCTGTCAGTCGCTGATAAATTTTTCATCTCCAGAACTGCCACAACGGAAGATTCAATTTCGTTCAGCATTCTTTGAGTTAAAATATCGATCAAATCTTCTTTTGAACTAAAATAATAATAAAATAATCCCTTGGCAACACCGACTCTTTTTATTATGTCGTCTACAGATGTATTTTCGAAACCTTTCTCATTAAATAACTCTTCAGCCGCATTTATTAATTCGGCCTTTCTTTCAGCAGACATACATTCTTTTTTAGTCGTTTGATCACCAAGGTTTTGTAAATTCACTATCTATCTTTCTTATTAATGGGTTATGCTGATTGTCGTACCCAGACATTATCTGGGAGTCCTTCATATACTCCATATTCCGAATCTGCCTTCTCTACTGGAGCGCCTATGATTTTTAGGATTTTATCTTTATCAAGCGTCCAGTAAAACACTCTCCAGGGCCTCCCTGTGAATAGTGTTTCTTCTTCATACCTGGAGGAAATTATCTGAAATTCTTCGAGGAAATAGAACATTCCCCTATCCTCAGGCGTTAGGGCGTTGTCGATCATTTCACTGTTGTATCCAAAGTAGTTTAATACTCTTTCTGCTAGCTGCCCAGAGGTTTCTGCATCGATCTTTGATTTTCTCTCAATCGCAATGCGCAGCTCCTCATAAGTAACTGGCTCATACATATTTTTCACCTATGTGTAACAATCCTTCAACTGCTAAATTGACTGACTGTCAGTCAGTAAACATCATTTACCTATATAAAACTAATCAGTGGTGTGTATTCACCTGGCACAAACTATTTCATGCAAATATACATACAAGATAAAGATGTTTTTAACCAGAGACGAAGAACAGATCCTTGCAGGTGAGTTTGGAGAGGGTAAAAAGAAAGCAATGGAGCTGCTGGTGGCTCTGGGTGACATATACAAAGCGGAGAAGCTCATTCCTATAACCTCAGCCCATCTTTCAGGAGTATCATACAAAACAATCGGCGAAGGAGGAATTTCTTTTCTGGAGGAGATGTCTAAAGATTCTAAAGTGTGTGTACCGACAACACTGAATCCTCCGGGGATGGATCGTGAAAAATGGAAAGGAATGGGTATTTCGGAACATTTTGCTGACAGGCAGCACAAAATCATATCCTGCTATGAAAAGCTGGGAGTAACTTCTAATTGCTCCTGCACTCCATATCTGGATATAAACATCCCTAAAATCGGTGAGCATGTTTCATGGGCCGAGTCAAGTGCTCTTTCTTACGTTAATTCTGTAATCGGTGCTAAAACAAACAGGGAAGGGGGCCCCGGTGCACTTGCTGCTGCTATCCTGGGAAAAACACCAGAGTATGGTTTGCATCTAAGCGAGAACCGCAATCCTTCAATCTTGATCGATGTGAAAGCTTCGGATATCAATTATTCTGTTTTAGGGCAGGCTGTAGGGCAGCTAGGTGGAGGCAGAATTCCTTATTTTAAAGGAATTAAACCTACTAATGATCAGCTGAAGACCCTGGCGGCAGCCATGGCAGCTGCAGGCTCTGTAGCATTATTCTATGTAGATGGCGTAACGCCAGTTCCTGCTGACATATCTGAAACTGAAAAGATTTCAATTGATGATAAGGATCTGCAGACTGTACGAGATAAAATGAGCTCCGGCGATGATCCAGAATTGATAGCTCTAGGCTGTCCGCATTTATCTTGTGAAGAGATTCACTCTTTGGCATCTAAGCTGAAAGGAAAAAGTAAAAAGGGAGACACTGAAGTATGGTTCTGCACATCCAGATGTACTGCCGCTAAGTGTAAAAAAGATCTCGATGTTCTTTCTAAATTTGGTAATGTTATATGTGACACATGCATGATTGTAACTCCCATTGAAGAACGGTTTAAATGCACTGCCGTGGACTCTGGAAAGGCTTGTAACTATCTTCCCACACTGTGTTCTCAGAAAGTAGTTTTCCGTGACACTGATGATCTATTGGAGATGATACAATGATCTTGACTGGCAGAAAAATTTCTCAAGGAAAATCTCATGGCAGAATATTGCTTTGTCCCAATCCAGTAAGCTTTTTGGGAGGCGTGAATCCTGCAGATGGAAAGGTAGCGGATGCATCAACTAATGGTCAGTCCGCTAAAGATCGTGTATTTGCATTTCCCCGCGGTAAAGGAAGCACAGTCGGATCTTACGTAATCTATGATATGAAAGAGCATGGGACTCTTCCAGCTGCAATTATCAATGAATCTGCTGAACCGATTGTTGCTACCGGTGCTGTTATGGCATCAGTGCCAATGGTTGATTCTATTGACTTATCTCTTCTCAGGGAAGGAGACGAATGCATTGTCGATGGATCATCAGGGACGATAGAACTTCCTGATGTTAAAGAGATAAATGTTGTAAGCTGCGTGATTAAAGACGGTGAAAGAATTCTATTTCTGAGACGCTCTTCTAAAGTTGGGACTTTTCAAGGATATTGGTCTGCAGTGAGCGGTTTTATAGAAGCTGATGAAACACCTTTAGAAACGGCGATAAAAGAAGTCAGGGAAGAAACCACTATCGTTTCTAAGCCTATTAAGGCCGGAGAACCATTCAAAGTTAGGGATAAGGATATCGTATGGACAATTCATCCTTTCTTGTTTGAAGAAAAAAACTGCTCAATCCAAATCGACTGGGAGCATACAGAATACAAATGGGTCTGTGTGGATGAAACTGTATCTTACCAATGTGTTCCTGGATTAGATGTGGTATACAAGTCATTAGGACTTTGAAAATATATTTATGCGCATAAGCATACTTATTGCTTATACGCATGTTTATGTTTATGTACTTGGATACAAAGAGGGTGGTACAATTGTATTTAAATCGAATGTAAATGTATCAAAAAAATCATGCCAAAATGCAAACGTGATGAATACTATCTCATATTTATCCGTAGCATGATATTTTCCATCACCACCATCTATGTTTTTGCATCTAACTACATGTTCTGGTTCAATAACACATGTGGTTTTTCCTACAGCCGCATTTTCATTGATATCGTACCACATCTCTAATTTTTCCCCTATTAATGATTTATCATGCACTACTATATCACTCACTGAGTAGCTCCATACATCGTTGACATTTCCACCTGTGCTCACACCCGCATCCGGTTTAAACTCTGCTGTATATAACGGATATATATGCGCAGATGAAATTCCACTGTCTCTCACTGGACTATAACGCATCATTTCTTGATACTCTCCATATGTTGGATCAGCTCTAACATCACTGCGTATTGTGCTATCCGCGATGGCTATGGGATGACTTCCAGTGAGCCTGTTTTCATTGGGAATAATATCTAGCTTAAACTGAGTATAGTAGTACTCATAATCGTCACTAACATCTAATAATTTGTAGTGGTGTGTACGTATGTTTGCCCATCCAAAATCTTTATTATCTTTATTTATGCATTGATAAAAAGTTTCACATCCATATTTAACGCTCCACGATATATTAGTTTCATCATCATAACTGGAACTTGTACTATTTTCTGAGATCATATTATCTGCCCAATTGTAGGCACGTAATAATGCTTCATCAATGTCTTCGCACACAACACTCATGCAATATTGATCTCCTGTAGATGGATCTGTGTAGATTCCATAGACTTTAGCATCAGCAGCATAGCTTGAAAAACCATTTTTATTTGAGTCTATAAGTAGTTCCGGTGAATTTGCAACTGTAATTACTGGAGTTCCTTGAAAGATCAGATCATGTGTTTGGTTTGTGACAATCTCTTTATTTTGTGCAGATATCCAATCTCCATCTATCACTGCGATTTGATTTGACGTGCAAAGACTTAGATCATTGCTAATTGCAATTTTCGAGGTGCTGCCCTTCAAATTGTCAGCATATGTACAATCTCCTGCATTGGAAAATATGATTGTAGATCTGTCTGTAAAGGTAACTTTGCTATAATCTCTAGCTTCTTCTGCAACAGTTTGCTCATTCTGAATATCATTTATTTGAATGTTTTCGGGGGATGTGCAAATCGCAGGCAGCAGACTTACTATGAACATTGCTGAGATAGCCACAGCTATCATCTTTATGTATGTATTCATGCTACCACAATAATTGCAGAGAATGCTATGTTTGCAGATAAAGATTTCACATTGCGCTATTTTTGTTGGATATTGCATCTTGCATCGTGATGTGTAGTTATTTATACCCCATCGTCTTTGAGGAATCTCTATTGACTGACCGACAGTCAGTATGACCGCCGGTGTATTACAATCAAAACCCCAGCGGATAGTTGCGTATCGCGTTGGGTTGAGGTGTTGAGATGGAAAACGCGAACGTTATAAATGCTCCAAGTAAACCAGAAATCGACGTTAGAAAGGTAAGAACGCCGATTATGATCGGTTTGATCCTTGGTATGTTGCTTGCTTGTATTGACGGTACGGTAGTTGGTACAAGCATTCCAACCATATTGGAGGATCTTGGTGGTTCCGATTTATATACCTGGTTAATTACTGGTTATTTACTTGCTGAAACTATTACCACTCCGATAGCAGGTAAAATGTCTGATATCTATGGAAGAAAGCCTGTATTTTTGCTAGGTATGATTTTATTCTTAGGCGGTTCAATATTTGCAGGTTTCTCACAAAGTATGGAATGGCTTATCGTTGGACGTGCAGTTCAAGGTCTGGGTGGCGGTATGCTTATCCCAGTTGCTATGGCCGTTGTAGCTGATTTATACTCTCCTCAAGAAAGAGGAAAAATGCAGGGTATTCTCGGTGCAATTTTTGCTATTGCAAGTGCGATAGGGCCATTTGTCGGCGGTGTGATTGTTGATAATGCAAGCTGGCATTGGGTGTTCTTTGTAAATATTCCTATAGGAATCTTAGCTATAGCATTTACTCTGATCAAGTTCCCGAAAGCCGAGGCAGATCCAAATGCAAAGATCGATTATCTTGGAATGGGATCATTATCTGCATTTTTAGCTCTGTTAATTATGGTAGTAACCTTTGGAGGCGGAACCTATGCGTGGGATAGTTTTGAGATAATTGGAATGTCCATAGCAGCAATTATCTTCTTAGGTCTGTTCATTTACATAGAGACCAAAGTGGAAGAACCATTAGTTCCGTTACATTTGTTCCGCAATCGTACTTTTACAGCTGGAAGCATAGGCCTGTTGATCATGGCTTTAGGTCTGTTCGGTATACTTTCATACATTGCAATCTACTTGCAGGAGTATGTAGGATTAAGTGCTACCAATAGCGGAGCAACGCTCATTCCGCTTACAATTGGTATGTCTATTACGTCTATAGGAAGCGGTTTCCTGCTCAAAAAGACTGGATATATGCCTTGGCTGATAATTGGTCCACCGATTGCGGCAGCAGGTCTTTACATGATCTCCACTCTTGGAATGGGAAGTCCACAGTGGGAAGCTTCACTATATCTGATCATAGCTGGTATTGGTATGGGTTGTGTGATGTCTAATTTCATCGTTGCAGCTCAGAACATTACGCCTAAGAGAGATATGGGTGTGATGACTTCCACTATGAGCTTATTCAGAAGCATAGGTGGAACAGTAGGTGCAGCAATAATTGGAACACTGATTAACAACCGTATTGTAATAGAACTCCAGCAGAATCTTCCCTCAGATGTATTTGCTGTAGCTCCGCATACAACAGGAATATTGGATAAGATTAATGATTTAGCAGGAGCGTTCCCACAATATCCTACGCTACCAGTTGATATCATATACTCGTATGGGCAAAGTCTTTCCTACGCCTTTGTAATATGTTCCGTGATTGTGCTGTGTACACTCATCGCCTGCCTTCTGGTAAAGCGTGTACCTCTCAAAACAGATGAGGAATATGAGCAGCTTAATCTCGAAGCAGAGCGTCTTCACGAAGAAGAGTTAGCAAAGAGAATGGAAAAGAAACTTCAAAAATCTGAGAAACACAAGGGTAATGGCTCTGGTTAAGAGCCTATCCTTTTTTTAATTTTTTCTTATTATAATCTGCTTTTTTATGACACACGTATTTTTAAAGTAAATCTTCATTCATTTAAGGAATCTCCAATCCTCTCAAAAAAATCAATCTTCTGAATCTTTGCAGAGATATTGAAAAAAGCTATATCACAGGAACAATTCAAGACAATGAATCTATATGGTGTCAAGTAAAACTTATCTCGATCGTGTATTAAATGGCCTATCAGGACTAGATGAAATTACATATCGGTCAATGATGGGTGAGTATATCATTTACTATCGTGGAAAGATTGTAGGTGGGATATACGATGATCGATTATTGATAAAACCCACTGCGTCTGCAAAATTTCTTATGCCTGCAGCTTCCTATGTCTTGCCATATGATGGAGCAAAAGAGATGTTGTATGTTGAAAATATTGATGATAAAGATAATTTGACTGAACTACTTGAATCCATTTACCCTGAACTTCCAGCTCCTAAATCTAAAAAGAAATAACCTATGTTTTTCTCAATACTAGTTTCCAATGCAGCTCATGGAAAATTAGCTGGAGATTTGTTAACTACAAACCACTTGTAGTTTTATGGAGATATGCACTCAATATAATCAATAGCTATTGAATCAATTTGTTTCTTTAAAAGTTTATAATTAAAATTGTAAAAATAAGAAAAAGGCTGTTATGACACAGCCTAGATATTTTATTCAGAAATCATTTTTCTCAGTACAGTCTGGAGAATGCCACCGTTTTTGATGTATTCTAATTCTGCAGGAACATCTACTCTTGACATTGCTTTAAACTGCTTCTTTTTTCCATTTTTGGAGGCAGTAACCGTCACGATTGATTTAGGCGTCATATTCTCTAACTCAATATCAAAAGTTTCTGTCCCATCAAGACCAAGACTTTCTGCATTTTCTCCTTCTATGAACTGCAGAGGAATGATACCCATGCCGATGAGATTTGAACGATGAATTCTTTCAAAAGACTCTGCAATTACGGCTTTTATCCCAAGCATGAATGGCCCCTTTGCAGCCCAGTCTCTTGAGCTTCCAGTACCATATTCTTTTCCAGCAATTACAATCAGTGGGGTATTCTCTGAAATGTATTTCTGAGATATTTCAAACATGGTGCCGTTTTCTCCATCTGGCATATGTCTGGAATAACCTCCTTCTGTGCCTGGAGCTATTTTATTTCTTAGACGGATATTGGCAAATGTTCCTCTCATCATTATCTCATGGTTTCCTCTTCTAGAACCGTATGAGTTAAAATCTGCAGGTTTTATTCCCAAGGAAATTAGATACTTACCGGCATCTGATTTATCTGAAAATTCTCCGGCAGGCGAGATATGATCAGTTGTTATGGAATCTCCTAAGCTTGCCAGCGCCCTTGCGTTACTAATGTTGTTTATTGCAGCCTTAGATGTGAGATTGTTGAAAAACGGGGGGTTTTGAATATATGTTGATTTCTCATCCCAGGCGTACAAAGCTCCCTCTGGAATGCTTATGTCATCCCATCTAAAAGATCCTTTGAAAATGTTATTATATTGTAATTTAAATGTTTCAGATGTGACATATTTTTCGATGAGTGAATTTATTTCCTGATCATCTGGCCAGATATCTCTAAGAAATACTTCTTTACCGTTTACAACACCTAGTGGTTCTTTGTCAAGATCTATATCCACTCTTCCTGCTATTGCAAACGCAATGACTAACGGAGGAGATGCCAGATAGTTAGCTTTCACATATGGTGATACACGTCCTTCGAAGTTACGGTTTGCTGAGACTACAGCAGCAGCGACCAAATCGTTATCCTTTATGGTTGAACGTATGTCATCTCTCAGTGGTCCGCTGTTGCCTATGCAGGTCATACAGCCGTAACCAGTTACATGGAATCTGAGTTTTTCCAGATATTGCAGCAATCCAGAATTTCTCAGATAATCTGTAACTACCTTAGATCCTGGTGATAATGAAGTTTTAACATAGTCTTTAACATCCAATCCTGCTTCAACGGCTTTCTTTGCCAGTAATCCAGCCGCTATCATCACTGAAGGATTGGCAGTGTTTGTACAGGATGTAATCGATGCGATAACTACAGAGCCGTCTGACAATCCGTTAATCGTTCTCTTTTGAATCCCCATACCACTAAGGAGCTCTCCAAAGCTCTCTTTCATGCCGTCTAACGGAATTCTGTCCTGTGGTCTCTTATGTCCTGCTAAGGAAGGAACAACTGTACCAAGATCAAGCTCAAGCGTGTCTGTGTATTTTGGTTCATAGGTATACCATAAACCTTGTGTTTTTGCGTATTCCTCAACGATCTTGATATGACTGGGGTCTCTGCCTGAAAGTTTTAGATAATCCAATGTTTTTTCATCAATCGGGAAAAATCCCAGAGTGGCGCCATATTCTGGACCCATATTGGCAATAGTTGCTCTATCCGCAACTTCCAGATTTTTATATCCTGGACCATAGAATTCTACAAACTTTCCTACAACGCCTTTTTTCCTCAGCATTTCTACTACTGTAAGGACTAGATCTGTAGCAGTAACGCCGGCTTTCAGAGAGCCTGTGAGTTTAAAACCAATTACATCTGGAAGTTTCATGTAACACGGTTGTCCCAGCATTACAGCTTCTGCTTCAATTCCTCCTACTCCCCATCCAACGACACCCAGGCCGTTAATCTGGGTAGTATGCGAATCTGTTCCAAAGCACGAATCAGGATATGCGATCTTGATACCGTCTTTTTCTTTTACATGAATGAGCGGTGAGAGATATTCTAAATTGATCTGGTGAATAATTCCATTTCCGGGAGGAACAGCTCTGAAATTGTTGAAAGCAGTCTGAGCCCATTTCAAAAGAGCATATCTTTCTGCATTGCGCTCGAACTCGACCTTTTCATTGAGTTCTTGAGACTCAGGGGTGCCTGCATAATCAACTTGTATTGAGTGATCAATTACGAGGTCTACAGGTATCATCGGATTGATCTTAGTAGGATCTTTTCCTAATGCAGCTACTGCACTTCTCATCGCAGCCAGATCTACAACTGCCGGAACGCCAGTGAAGTCTTGTAGAATTACCCTTGCTGGAATGAAAGGTATATCCACATCGGCATTTCCATTGGGACTCCAGGATGCTGCATTTTTAACATCCTCTTCAGTAATCAGGAATCCGTCTTCTTGTCTAAGTATTGATTCTATCAGAACTTTAATGGAGTATGGAACATTTTTTAAGCTGAAATGTCCCAGATCTTCAAGCTTTTTTAGACTGTAAATTGTTATGTCCCCATCTTCTGTTTTGATGGTATCGGTAAATTTAGAATTCATAGTCGCTCGTGACTATTAATGAAATGAGATATTTCAACGTTTTTGAACGATAGATTCCGCACGTTGCTGGAATTTCTAAAAATCAGAAAAAAAATGTATGCAGAAACTGTCAGTCAGACAGTTCCGCATTGTTAGTTTATTCAGTTCTTGTTTTAGCTACTGCTTCAGCCTTGTTCTTTTCCTGCTCTATTGAAGCTTCTAGATTTTTAAGGTCTACACGAAGTTCTTCGATAGATGGTATCGGACCAAGGATGTCTTCTGGTTTTCCTACAGCTTTTTCGATGCTCTCTACATCGGAAATCTCTCTTGCAGGAGTGTTTTTTCCGCTTCCGAGATAGTCTGAAATTCCTTCCATTATGCTGGTAATCTCAAATGGTATGATCCATTTGGTAGACTGTCCCTGTCCGAGTGACTGCATTGTTTCTAAAGACAGTACTGTCAGAGCTTTTGAATCGAGAGTGCTGGCACCAACTGACATTATACGGAGTTTCTGGGCTTCTCCTTGGCTTTGAAGGATAATTGCTAATCTTTCACCCTCGGCTTCCAGAACTTTAGATTGCCTCAGACCTTCTGCTTGAAGGATACGGGATTTCTTCTCACCTTCAGCTTGCAGGATCGCTCCGGTTTTCTCTCCGTCTGCACGTAGGATTGTTGCACGCCTCATTCTCTCTGCAGATGTCTGCTCTTCCATTGCCTGTTTGACTTTTGGAGCAGGATCCACTTCCCTAATCTCAACAGCATCAACCTTTACACCCCATTTATCTGTAGATTCATCGAGAATATCTCTCAGGCGTAGGTTGATTTTTTCTCTGCTGGAAAGAATTTCATCAAGTTCCATATCACCAATTACTGAACGAAGTGTTGTCTGTGCAAGATACACAGTTGCTGATCTGTAGTTAGTGACCTGGAAATATGCTTTGGCGGGGTCAATGACTTTGATATAAATTATTGCATCAACATTTGTTGGTGAATTATCTTTTGTGATAACCTCTTGACTCGGAACATCTAAAACTTGGGTACGGAGATCCATCTTTATTACTTGACTCACAATTGGAGTTACTACGTTGATACCTGGATTCAGAACCCTCATAAATGTACCCAGTCTAATGTAAATTCCTTGCTCGTATGGGCTTACGATTTTTACGCTCCCATATACTATCGCTAGCACTACGATGATAGCAAAAATAGTAAGACCTAACACTAGGCTTTGATCCATTTGAGTGACCTCAGTCACATACCAATGTATAGGTACTAAAACAATTTGGTAAAAATTAAGAAAAAAATTGAAGGCTAGCCTTCAATTTTAAATCTCTTCGACGCGGACGCCATTTGCATCTTTAGAAAGAACCCTTACTTCAGTTCCTGCATAGATGTTGCAGTCAGCTGTAGCGTTGAAGACTTCGTCACCTATTTTGACCTTTCCTGTTCCGAGTCCAGGAGAGATTAAGGTTACGACTACTGCAGTTTCTCCATTTTTGGATTTTGCTGGTTTTGCTTCAGTTATCGGTGGTACGGTAGCTTTGGACTCTTGAGCAGAACATTTATCATATTCTTCTTTGGAAATCTCTTCTACAGTCACATGGACTCCCTCGGAGGCTATGATCTTGACTGGTGTGCCTGCCGCAATGCTGCAATTGGCTTCAGCACTCCACACTTCACCGTTTACTCTAACTTTTCCCAGCATAGTGCTTGGTGTAATCATTGTAGTAACAATTCCTACGCGCCCTACTAGGGACGTCCCAACTAAAGTTTCTGGAGGTGCCACAGGGGACATTCTCTTATACAGTTGTATGGCTAGAACTGCTGCTATTATCAGAATTATCACTGCGAGAATCGGTGTGTATATTGTAAGAAGCTGATCGGGAATGAAAACAAACACAATTCCCAGGATTGTAAGCATTGTAGCAGGAACAATTATAAAGTTACCTGGAGCTGCTGCTTCAGCTAAAAGCAGAATTATACCGATGATAAGCATTATGATTGCAATCATCATCTCGTCTATCATAATCCGGTTATCGCATTCTATAATTATAAAGAGTACTATCAGCTTTAGGGTATCGGTTGTATCTTTTCGATTTTCGTATTAATAATATGAAATAATGCTTTTATCGGTTTTTCATCTTTATTTTTTCGAGTACAAACACTCAGATTTCCTAGTTTTAAACACTAATCTTTGTTTTAAACCAAAACATCCCTTTCAGGTTTTGAACACCCTGGTCAAAATTGAGTAATGATCATATTTACTCATACAAAACACTCAGCAGAATCAAGTTGCGGATCATAAACAGACAGCAACCAAAACAATATGCCCTCATTCAGAATGTTCCCAAACTATCGGACGCTTCAAATATCATGGCGTAACATATAACATCAGGTGCAGACGGAGTCAAAAAATTCTCTGACGCCCAATATGTGCAATACAGACCCAACTGCTATTGTGCAGCTTTTACAGGCTATCCCAGAATGGCCAGGTTTCAATCATAAAGGTTCTAAAGAAGATTTTTGGCATTGGAGATATGATGCAAGCAGAGAGCGTAATTTGATAAGTCTGGTCTGTCATGAAAATAATATCGTATCACATGCTGCGTCTCTGCCGACTTTAATTGTGATAAACGGAAAGGTTCTGGATGGAGCGCAGTGGTCAGATTTTTTTACTGACCCGAATTTCAGGAAACAAGGTTTGATTGAAAAAGCTTTAAAGAACCTCGAGGACTCTGAGATCTCAGCAGGGATAGAAACTGATTTTTCTTTCCCGTCTCCTGCAGGATACACCATTGGAATCAACACAGGTCTGAAGGAGATTCCCTGCCGTTTCAAACAGTATGAACTTATAATTGATCCAGACAAGTTTTTTGGAAGCAGCAAAACCGGCAGAGTGAAAAAACTCGCATATGCCACGGCAATGTACCTGAAAGCCAATGAGACTCACGGCATAAAAGGAGTCAGAGTTGAAGATGTAAGCGAGTTTCCACAGGATATTGATGAGTTTACGCGTGATTTTGAAATGGATTATGATCTTTCAATCAGGCACAGCAGAGAATATCTGATGCACAGATATCTGCATCCCTGCGGCGGGGAATATATAGTTTCTATAGCGAAATGTAATGGAAAGACCTGTGGATATATGGTTTCCAGATTTTATTCTGCAGATGGCATCGAGTACATGGATATTGTAGACCTTTGCGCAGGTTCTCATTCAGTTGTGCGGGTGTTGCTGAATCATTCTGTCGAACTGTGCAGAAATCACGGTTCAAGAACAATCCAGATATGGCTTTCCAGCAGAGATTGGATTTCATACGATGTAACACGTTTTGGTTTCAAGACCTTGAAACCTATTGCAGGCGAGAGGGTAATGAAATTTCTCATCAGACGGTTTGACGGAGGAAAGATTCCAAGTGATCCGGTTTGCCATCTAATGCTGGGTGATTCTGACTGGGTATAGAGAAATCACCAAATAGTCTCCCGTGGTTAAGGGAGTCCATGGTGTCATCCTTTCGCCAGTACTGTTACTATGCTGGCTGGTTCTTTAAATCAAAATTAGGGAAAAAAAGACCGCTTGTCAATACAATGATCATCGGCTATAACTGCAACTTAAAATGCAAACATTGCTCTGTAATCGCTCATAACAGTGAGATTGAAGGAGTTCACTCTCTCCCATATGATACAGCGATTCAGGAGATGAAGAACGAATTTGAGAATGGTGCCAGAATTATATTCTTCGAGGGCGGAGAGCCAACTATCTGGAGAGATGGGGACAAGACATTTCCAAGTCTAATCTCAGCGGCAAAGGATATTGGCTATTATGTGATTGGATATACTACAAATGGAACCGGCAGGATATACGAAGACTGTGACGTCATCTCAGTAAGTCTGGATGGCCCAAAAGAAATTCACGATTCAATCAGGGGAGAAGGTGTTTTTGATAAGATGATGGAGAACATCTCTAATCTGGATCATACCAACATCTTTGCTAACCTGGTGGTAATGGAACAAAATAAAAATCATATCCGCGAGACTTTAGAGATTGTAAGGGATAATCCCAAGATCAGCGGGCTGATGATAAATTTTCTCACACCTCCTCCACATGAAATTGCCATTTCGTCTGAGGAACGGGCAGCTGTCATAGAAGATCTCCTCAGATTCAAAAAAGAGGGTCTTCCAGTGTTGAATACTGAAAATGCATTGAAAGAGCTTCTGGTTGAAGATTATTCTGAAAAATGTCCTAAGTTTGTATCAGTCTTTACTATACCTGATGGTTCAAAATTCCACGGCTGTCCAGCAGAAGGAACAGACTCCTGTAAACACTGTGGATTTGATGCGGTTCGAGAATATCGTCTGATTTTAGATTTCAACATTGAAACGGTAATGAAAATGTCAAAACAGTTTGCCCTGACTAATAATAATTCGAAAAGAAGTTAAACTCTTTTCGAGTTTCATACGATTATTCTCAACATCTCTCTTTTCTTTTATTGCCTGCGGCTACCTTAAGGATTATTACCTACTACTGAATAATCATGGTCATGGTAAAAGTAGCCCCATCCATACTTTCAGCAGACTTCAGCAGACTGGGAGACGAAATAAAGCGTTTGGAGCGAGAAGGCGCGGACTGGATTCACATCGATGTAATGGATGGTGTTTTTGTTCCGAACATAACCATCGGCCAGAGTGTCGTTAAAAGTCTGAGGCCTTTTACAGCTCTGCCATTTGATGTGCATTTAATGATTACAAAACCCGAGCGGTATGTGAAAGAGTTCGCAGATGCTGGTGCAGATTACATAACATTCCATCAGGAAGCATGCGGCTGCATACCTTCTGTTTTAGATGACATTCACTCATTCGGTAAAAAGGCTGGACTTTCTATAAACCCAGAAACTCCTTTCAATACAATAGAACCTTACATGGATAAAATCGATCTTCTTCTCATAATGACTGTTCATCCTGGTTTTGGAGGTCAGGCATTTATGTCAGAGTGTCTGCCTAAGGTGGCTGAAGCCAGAAGGCTGGTTGATGAAAACGGTTACTGTATGGAAATATCTGTCGATGGCGGCATAAATTACAACACTGGAAAAACCGCAGTCTCAACAGGAGCTTCAGTTTTAGCAGCTGGAAGTGCAATATTTAAAGCTCCGGATATGAAAATGGAGATTTCCAGATGGCATGATCTTTAAACTTGTGTGACTAAACTTTCCGTTATCGTTATATCGTTCACCATAATTACATGGGGCTATGGAAACCATAGATAACAGCAATCACAGCATTGCATGGAAGGCTAAGGAAGTGCTGAGAATTGCATACACTCTGCCTTTTGTAATGGCATCTGTCGCAGGTGTTGCATTTGCCTTGACCATGTCTGATGAATGGCTGTTAGCGTTTCTCATTCCCCTGGATGTTTTCTTCCTTGCTCTGCTTGTGAACTTTTCAAATGACTATTTCGATCATAAGAGTGGTGTAGACAAACTCAGATTCGAATGCTTGGATGATGAAAATTTCATGCAGCAGATGAAGGCTCTGACTGATGGAAAGGTTTACTGGGTTGGAAACTCTCTTGACCGCGGTATAATTACAGATAAACAAGGAAAAATGCTGATGATCGCAATCATCGGCTGTGCTGTGGTCATCTCTCTTCCAATTATCTATCTGTCTGGAATAATATCGCTGGTATTGGGTGCAATTGCACTTTTGTTATGTATTCTATACACTCTTCCGCCAGTCAATCTTGGAGCCAGAGGATTTGGGGAAACAGATGTACTGCTGTCTTTCTTTTGTATACCGTTCTTTTCATTTTTTGTGATAACAAATCAGTTTAATCTTACATTTTTCTTCATATCGCTTGCAATCGGTTTCGGAGCCATGCTGATGCGTATAGCTGATGAGGTTCCAGGATATGATGCCCACATTGCAATGGGTGAAAAGAATCTGGTTGTAAGATTTGGCCTGCAGAATCTCCCTAAAATCGAATGGACTTTGATCTTCTTAGTCTACCTAATGATCGCAGCAGCCACAGTTACAGATCCTTATTTTATTCTTCTTTTCCTGTCGCTGCCTCTGCCACTTAAAGCTATGAATGAGCTCAAAATTAATGATGCTGTGAAGTACTGGCGGCCTTTGACAAAGTTCATGTTTATGACAACCAGCATTGCTTTTCTTACGGTAGTTGTCTTGATAATCAAGACTTTAATTCTATAATCAGCTCTGATGCCGGGCAGATGCTCGGCGTCTAATTGCTTAATTTTTCAGCCTCGCAGAACGTTCATCGCAGTTTAAAACGCTTCTGAGGGGATATTTTACTGGCTTTATGATCATAATAATCCACGAAAGTTATTTAGATTCTGACGGGAATGCGTTACCTATGTCTGAAGACACATGCGGGATTGAAGGATGTTCTGCACCTGCTGTTAAATCGTACTCCGCCAAAGTGTGTATCCAAGCAGGTCTTAAACCGGCCAATGACAAAGCAAAACGGGTGCACCTATGCAAAGAGCACAACAAAGAGCTGAAAAAAGCTACAAAAACAGACCGTCTTCTGGAATCTCTGGGAAGATGATGATTCTACTATGAATCTGACTTTTCTGGGTACTGGCGGAGGTCTCCCTTCACCTCAGAGAGGTGTAAGCGCAATAGCCCTTCAGTATGGAAGGGACATTCTCCTCTTTGACTGTGGAGAAGGAACCCAAAGACAATTTATGACTGCATCTTTATCATTTATGAAGATCAGCTCAATTTTCATAACTCATCTTCATGGAGACCATATTCTTGGAATACCTGGATTGATTCAATCAATGAATTTGTCTGGAAGAACAGAGCCGCTTTCCATTTTTGGGCCATCCGGCACAGTTGACCTGATAAAATCATCTTTGTCTCTAGGATATTTTAATCCTGATTATGAAATCAAGGTTTGTGAGCTGAAACCAGGTGATTCAACAGAGGTTTCTGGTTTGACAGTTAAAGCAGTAGAGGCGGATCACACAATTCCTGCGATTTCGTTCATTGTTCAGGAGCCTCAGCGTGCAGGAAAATTTTCCAAGGCAGCAGCAAAAGAACTGGGGATACCAGAAGGACCTCTTTATGGCAAACTTCAGAGTGGAAAGAGCATAACGTTAAATGGTCGAACTATCGAATCTTCTATGGTTATGGGTCCCCCGAGACGGGGAAGGAAACTGGCATACTCAGGAGATACGCGACCGACTGATCTGTTTGCAGAGGAGGCTAAATGCTGCGATGTTATGATACATGAAGCCACTGTAATGGCAGATCTGGCAGACAAAGGTCTTGAGTTTGGACATTCATCAGCGGCAGCTGCAGCAGAGATTGCTAAAAAAGCAGATGCGAAAAAACTAATCTTAACTCATTTTTCAAATCGGTATGAGAATTTAGAAGAGGTGGAATCAGAAGCTAGAGTCATTTTTCCCAATACAAATGCTGCATATGATTTCTATACTTTCAAGATAGATTACTCAGAATGAAATTTTTTCTCATCCATAAAGATCCTCATTTAGATTAATTTTCACCGGTAGTTCTATATTGCTCATTGCCATATTACTATTCAATGAAACTAATAGAACGTCCGAAGTATGGACCGCTGCACCGTTTCACAGATTATCATGTATACAAGACCCTTTCCGTGCTTTCTGACGGTACCCGCAAGGGTAGAAAGCAGTTGGCAGACAAGGTAGGCGTTGGCGAAGGCAGCATGCGTACTATCGTAGAATGTATTCGCGAAAGGGGATATATCGACGTTAAACAAACCGGGATAAAGATCACTAAAAAAGGAAGTGAATTTTATAACGAGATTCCTCTACAGATCTATACCTTAGGTGAATCTGATCTGGTACATGGCAGAAAAGGTGTTGCGGTACAGGTCAAAGGTGTTGAAGATAAGATCGGTTCTGGAATGGAGCAGCGTGACCGCGCAATGATCGCTGGTGCTGACGGGGCTACAACAGTACTTGTTAAAAATGGTAAGTTGCAGATCCCAGGCGGAATAGATCTGGAAGGCATTTATCCAGACACAGCTTCAACTTTAAGCAAACTTTTTGATTTAGAAAATGGAGACATAATCATTATCGGAACAGCTTCAGAATATGAACTGGCTGAAGAAGGCGCAGTTACTGCAGCTTTAGATCTGATTTAATTAAACTTCTTCCGTTTGCCAACATTCATGTTGCAACGGATAAAAACATTTTTTATTTGCATCTATGCAATTTGTTTGATGCTGTAGTTCCCCGTGTTATTTTTGTAAATTAAATTACAACAGGTTTTTTAAAAATATGAAAAAATTTGGAAGAAAAGGTTTGGAGTGATGTTTACCAGCACTCTAGCATTCCCGGAATAACCCTCTTAGCCATCTGGTCAAAAGTTTCAATTCCGGTGATTCTTGCAGCCACTTCGCTAAGAGAAGCGATATCATCGCGGGCAAGGCATTCCAGTTTGAATTTTCTAGAACCTGCCATGAGCTGTTTCAATCCCTCTCCAATGCGGTCAGTGAAGTACGTATGAAGACCGACTGCTCCCCATGGTATGTCGACTCCTACCTTTTTGTCTGGATATCTTTTCTGAATTTGAGATGAGAGCATGAAGAACTTGTTAGGATCATCTCCATATCCGCTAGCGAATTGGGCAGGGAGTTTTCCAGTCTCTGCAAGTCTGGCAAAGTATTGAGATTTCATCACTGCAGTCAATGGAGATCTGGCCATTGCAATTGCTTTTACGATTGGACCGTCTCCCAGATTGCTCATTGCCATTGATTTGAACATCTGTGTTTCGTTAGTGAATCCGCCTGCGAAACAGATATCAGGAACGAATTTGCCTTTCTTTCTCATAATCTCAGCGCACATGAGCACCTGAGCTTCAAGATGAACAGTCGGTGTAGACATCTCATTCATCATTGGGACAGGGCTCATACCTGTACCTCCGCCTGCTCCGTCAAATGTCAGCATATCGATTTTAGCTTCTGAAGCGGCTTTCATGGTAAAGGCAACTACTTCTGGACGGTATGCACCGGTTTTCAAGAACACATATTTTGCACCTTTCTCGCGGAGTTTTTCAACATCCTCTACAAAACTCTCATGGGCTGGGAATCCTACCCTGCTGTGCCTTTCGAATGTTTTTACAGCTCCTGCTTTGAATGCTTCCTGGACCATTGGATCTTCAGGATCAGGCATCACGATGTATCCGCGTTTTTTGAGTTCGAGTGCGCGCTCTAAGGTAGTGAGACGAACTTCTCCTCCGATTGCTTTTGCACCCTGGCCCCATTTGCGTTCAATGATGTTGACCTCTAAACTGGATATTGCATATTCGTCAACGCCGCCACGCTGGTCTTCTACATTTGTCTGGACGGCTATGTCTCCATGTTTTCCATCCCAGAGTTCACGGAAGTCTGCAATTCTGCTCATCATGTCTGGTGATTTTGATACTTTGCCATTGGTATAGATGGATTCTTTATCCATTCCGCAGACATTTTCACCTATTGTCTCAATTATTCCAGACATAGCTGCGCCCATTGCCATTCCTTTCCAGTTCCTTTTTGCTACATCTGTAGAACCTAAGCCTGCAATTACCAAAGGTACTTTGAGGTCGATTGGTTTTTTGGAATGAGTAGCAACTCTGGTTGTTATGTCAGAATTCTCAAAAAATGCCACATCTGGATTGGCTTCAATTCCTTGAGCACCCAATAACTCTGCAAGTATCTGAAAATGAGACCAGTCTATCATGTAGTTTTTATTGGAAGCAGCTGTGCTATGACCGAAATATTCATTGCTGGGATAAAGGACTTCTCTCCCTCTGAAAGCTGATTTACCTACTTCACATACAACATTACATTCTTCAATGCAGAGCGGACACATTCCTGAAATTGGACTGATGTCTTTCTCTCTGCATTTTGTACCTGTTGTAGATCGTGCATTTTCAATTGAAATCACAAATACACCTCTAATTCCGTAAAACGGATGAAGCGGTATTGTGATGTGGTAGTTAAGAATTTGCTATATAATCTTAATTGATATTGCTGATCATTTATCTAATATGTATAAGATATTCACATCATTAATGCATATATTTGGTAATATCATGTATGCATGTCTATTAATGTCAAAATCACCTGAGCATATGCACATAAAATTTAATTAGATGAATATGACACACATCCGTGAAATTATGAACGAATAACCTACGAAATCATAAAATGATGAACGAATGTCGTATGTGAATACATCAGCATTCTAATTTATTTAAGACGAAAATGTTATAATATTTATATTGAAGAAGGGTCTATACAATCTGTAAAACACATATGGATGTGTAACTATGGTTGAATATGACGAGTCTAAAAGTACTGGAACAATTATGGTAGAAACTGTAGCCAGCTTAATAACAGCCGCCTTTGCATTGGTGGCAGCTTTGGCTTGGAATGAAGCAATAAAAGCTTTGATTGCAAGAATCTTTGATACTTCAGACGATCTGATGGGAATGATGATATATGCAATTCTGGTAACGATTATTGCTGTTGTGGCTACAGTCTGGATTGGAAAAGTCTTGGTAAAATACCACAAACTGGACAATGAAAAGAGAAAGCATTCAAAAGATAAATCTGAATAAACAAGTTCTTCTTCAGGATCAATTCCTGAAGAGTAAACCTTTTAACCAATATGTTAGTACAGATCTGATGAATGCTCGAGCTGCTTCTGCATTGTTATTGATATGCATCGCATCTCTGATTTTATTGCCTGCAGCTTCGGCTGATCCAGGTATCGGAGATTGGCAGCATAATGTAGATCTTGAAGCTGGGCAGAGTGCAGAATATACATGGACGATCTATAATCCAGATGATACCTCTTATGCATTGGATGTCGTATCAACAGTCTCTGGGAACGATTCACACATCACAACTGCAGTAAACGGCAATCCTCATCAGATTCTAAAATCTAAAGACTCAGCGGATATCACAGTGACGTTGCATACTGACAGAGCAACTCCGACACAGACTGCAACACTCTCTGTAAGCTTCATTCTTACTGATATGGCGTCAGGTTCTGAAACAATCATCGATAAGGATGTGGTTGTAAACATCACTTCATTAATCTCATCTACTGGAAATAATATTTTGATCTGGGAAAACAACCTGCCCGCGCCTTTCAACACTGCAATCTGGACATTCATCTTTACAATACTGATCTGGATCGGCATATCCGCGGCGATAATCATTATTGTAGATCCAATACTCAAATATGTATTTGGCAAGTCAAAATTGCAGGTAATCTCTAAGATTTATAAACTGGTTAAAAAACCGCTGTTTCTTACACTTATTGCGTATGCGCTGGTTAATTCTCTAACAATCCTCTCGGTTTCAATGGATACAATATTTAAAATAAATGATATTCTGACAGTATTATTCATTATATTCTATGCATGGGTGTCTTACCGCGTTTACAATGATGTCATTATAGATTTTGCTCGTAAGCTGGCCAGCAAAACAGAAAATGAGCTGGATGATGCACTGGTTCCATTCATGCATACGCTGGGGTCAATTCTCATACCGCTTGTGGCATTCGTTATAATTCTTAATTACTTCAATATGAGTTTTACTGCAATTCTGGCTGGTCTTGGGATAGGCTCTATAGTGATAGGTCTTGCCGCACAGGATACGTTCAACAGTATATTTGCTGGAATCCAGATTATGATCGACAGGCCCTTTACTGTGGGAGACAGAATTATTCTGAGTACCGGGGAAGTATGTGATGTTGAAAAGATCGGAATCCGTTCTACAAGAGCATACAGTCCGGTCAATAATGAGATGGTTGTGATACCTAATGTTCTCTTATGCAGCAATAAGGTTACAAACATGTCAAGGCCAGACGGGCACAGAGCTATTTCTGTCGAAGTTGGTGTATCCTACGGTACAGATCCGGAAAAAGTTGAAAAGATCCTTATAGACATAGCCAAGCATCATCCGGATGTAGTGAATAACAATCCAGCTCAGGCTCCATACACAAGGCTTTCAGCCTTTGATGACAGTGCTATAACATTTGCTTTATGGGCGTATGTGGATAATTTCACAAAAGAAGGGAGAGTCAGATCTGAGCTGAGGGAAAGTATTAACCAGAAGTTCAATGAAGAAGGAATCGAAATTCCATTCCCGCAGACCGTTGTTACTTTCGCTAATTCTCCCGTGCAGTCTAAAAATGATAAGCAGTCCGACTTGAACAGTCTATAACTTGCAAAACAATTAAGATATCTTTAACACTGCACCGGTTGCGAAAACCATGAAGGCTAATGAGTTAAAGAGAAAGTATATCGATTATTTCGTAAACAAAGGTCACACGGAAATCCAATCCGCTTCACTTATTCCAGAGAATGATCCTAGCGTATTGTTCACTACTGCCGGGATGCATCCTTTAGCCCCTTATCTTTTGGGAGAAAAACATCCTGCAGGCAAAAGACTCGTTGATTGTCAGAAATGCATAAGAACAGGGGATATTGACGAGGTAGGTGACGCATCCCATTTAACCATGTTCCAGATGATGGGAAACTGGTCTCTTGGGGATTATTTCAAGAAAGAATCTATCCAGATGAGTTATGATTTTCTTGTAAATATTCTGGGCATTGATCCAAATAACCTTGCTGTTACCGCATTTGCCGGAGATGAAAATGCTCCGAGGGATGAGGAAACAGTATCGATCTGGAAATCCATGGGAATGAAAGACGATCACATCTTTTTCTACGGTAAGAAGGATAATTGGTGGGGACCTGCTGGAGTTACAGGTCCATGCGGTCCCGATACGGAGATATTTTATATAGATCAGTCTAAGCCAAAATGTTCAGATGAATGTGGACCTTCATGCCACTGTGGCAGATATCTCGAGATCTGGAACAATGTATTTATGGAATACAATAAGACCTCTGAAGGAAAATATGAAAAACTGAAACAGCAGAATGTTGATACTGGATTAGGGTTAGAACGTACATTGTGCGTATTGGAACACATTCCTAGCGTATATGACACTGAATTTTTCACTCCAATTATAAAAGATATTGAAAATGCATCTGGACTCAAGTATGCCGACTCAATCAGGGAATTTCGTATAATTGCAGATCACATGCGTGCTGCGGTCTTCATACTGGGTGATGACAAAGGTGTGGCACCTTCCAATTTAGATCAGGGTTATGTTCTCAGAAAGCTCATTAGGAGAACTATCAGGTATATGCAAAAACTCGGCATGAGCTGGGAGCCGATGATCGATATCGCAAACACAGTGGTCAGAGAATACTCTGGAGAATACCCGGAGCTTGAAAGAAATAAAGCTTTCATAATAGAGCAGCTTCAAAATGAAGCCATCAAATTCGCAAAAACTCTTGATCAGGGTCTCAGGCTTACGGAGCGTATTCTTGAAGGTATGGATCAGAATGGGACTGTAAGCGGAGAAGATGCATTCAAACTTTACACATCCTTTGGATTCCCCCTGGATCTAACGATTGAACTGGCTGCTGAAAAAGGCATTGGAGTTGACAGTGTTAAATTTGAAGAGCTGTTTAAAGAACATCAGCAGATCTCAAGAGCCGGATCTATGCAGAAGTTCAAGGGCGGCCTTGCAGATGCCAGTGAAGAGACTACAAAGCTGCACACAGCCACTCACCTATTGGGAGCAGCACTGAGAAAAGTTCTGGGACCTGATGTGCATCAAAAAGGAAGCAACATCACTGCTGAAAGATTAAGGTTTGATTTTTCATTCGACAGAAAAATGACCAAGGACGAGCTGGACGAAGTCGAAAAGCTTGTTAATGAAGCTATTAAAGCAGGCATTACTGTCGTATGTGAAGAAATGACTCTTGGAGATGCAAGGGAACGCAATGCTGAGGGTGTATTTGGAGACAAATATGGTGAAATGGTCAAAGTGTACACCATTGGAACAGTCTCATGCGAAATTTGCGGTGGTCCACACGTAACCAATACTGCTCAGATAGGAGGATTTAAAATCAAGAAGGAAGAAGCAAGCAGTGCTGGTGTTCGTAGAATCAAAGCTGTGGTAGGAGAGCAATACGCCTAAATCCGGCGTTTGCCAGCATTATCCATTTGCTCCATTTGCGTATAGTAATGCTTATATAGCAAACCGATTCTAACGGCAACCCTTCATAAATCTACATGTTATACATGTCACAGATTTTTGAGAAATAAATGAGGCAGTAAAATGGCAGAAGAAACTAAATCAAAGAAAGCGGACAAGAAGTCCAAGCCTGAAGATCAGGCGAAGGATGAAAACTTCCGCTATATCGTTCGTATCTTAAATACGGATGTGGACGGTAACAAGAATATTATCTTGGGTTTGCAGTCCGTCAAAGGGGTTGGATCCAGAGTTGCTAGAATTGTAGCAAAGAGAACTGGTATACCAACTGATGAAATCTTTGGAAATCTTTCTGAAGAGCAGACAACCGAGATTGAAAATGTATTGAATTCTTACATAGAATTCGCACCTGCTTGGGCAATTAACAGGCAGTGTGATATTGAGACAGGCGAAGACATGCATTTGTATGGTCAGAACCTCGAGTTGACAAATAAAGATGATATTAACAGGCTGAAAATGATTAAATGCTACCGTGGTCGCAGGCACGAGCAGGGACAGAAAGTTCGCGGTCAGAGAACCCGGTCCAACGGAAGGACTGGCCTCACTATGGGTGTTAGCAGGACCAAAAACCAGCCTGGTTCAAAGTAAATAGGTGAATTAAATGGGAGACCCGAAATTTCCGCGCAGAGCCTATGATACCCCCTCACATCCCTGGAGAGGAGAAAGGATCAAGGCCGAAACCGAGATATGCAAGCAATATGGATTGAAAAGCAAGACCGAACTCTGGAAGGCGCAGGCTTACCTCAGAAATCTGAGAACACAGTCTAAAAACCTCCAAGCCCGTGTACGTTTAGATGATGCACAGGCACAATTGGAATCTGACCTTCTGCTCGCCAAGTGCGCACGCCTTGGCATTCTGCCGGCAGACGGCAGCACCCTTGATGACGTTCTAGGTCTTGACCAAGAATCAATTCTTGGTCGTCGTCTTCAGACGATTGTGTACATGAAAGGCTTAGCTACTACTGCCAAGCAAGCCAGGCAATTTATTGTCCATGGACACATATCCATAAATGGTCGTAAAGTAACCGTGCCTGGATACATGGTTAGGCGCAATGAAGAGGATTTTATTACATACAATCCACAATCTCCCATTGCTGACGAGATGCACCCCATTAGAAATCCTCAACAGAGTGAAAATGAGGCTGCTCCTGAACCTAAAGTCGAAGAGCCGCAGCCAGCAGAAGGCGCTAATGAACCTGTAGATGCTCCTTCTGAGGATGCAATCAACAAACCTGTGGAGGAATGAGTATGGGAAAATGGGGTATTGCACACGTATTTGCTAGCTACAACAACATCATTATCACTCTTACAGATGTAACTGGTGCTGAGACAATCACAAAGGCATCTGGTGGAATGGTTGTAAAAGCAGCTAAAGATGAGTCTTCTCCGTACGCTGCAATGCGTGCAGCCGAGAGAGTTGCAGACATTGCTAAGGAAAAGGGAATTGAGGGAATCCATGTAAAAGTACGTGCTCCCGGTGGAAACAAAGCCACATCCCCTGGACCTGGAGCTCAGGCTGCGATTCGTGCTTTGGCTCGTGCTGGTCTTAAGATCGGGCGTATTGAAGATGTTACACCTATACCACACGATGGAACCAAAAAGAAAGGTGGAAGAAGAGGACGTAGAGTATAATCAAGGGGCAAACTTATGGATATTAAAGTAATCAGTCAGACCGAGACACGCATACGCTTTGTAGTTTCTAATGCTTCTCCATCTCTGGTAAACTCCCTTAGGAGATGCCTGATGACAGAGATACCCAAGATGGCTATTGAGCTGGTAGAATTTCACTTGGGTCCAATTATGGATGAAGAAGGAAATGAATATGAAAGTGTGAGTCCTCTCTTTGATGAGATTATTGCGCATAGACTCGGTCTCGTGCCAGTTCCGACTGATCTTAGCCTTTACGTGCCCAAAGATGAATGTGTTTGTGGTGGGGAAGGCTGCCCCAATTGTACAATCATGTACTCTATAAACAAAAAAGGACCTTGCGAAGTTTACTCTGGTGATATGGAACCTCTTGGACCTCCTGAGCTGAGGATAAAAGATGAGCTGATCCCCATTGTAAAATTAGGTCCAGGTCAGGCTTTGCTAGCATATGCTTCGGCAGAGCTTGGCACTGCAAAGCGTCACGCTAAATGGCAGGTCGTATCCGGAGCAGGATATAGATACTACCCTACAATTGAAATCGATCCAGCTCGCTGTGATTCCGGCGGTACTTGCATCAAAGCTTGTCCAAGGGGAGTTTTAGCCAAAGAAGATGGGATTGTTAAAGTTGTAGATCTTGAATCCTGCATCCTTTGCAAGTCATGCTTTGAAGTATGTGAGTTGAATGCAATAAAATTGTCTGGATCAGACTCAAAGTTTATATTTGAATTTGAAACAGATGGCTCGCTTTCAGCCCTTGATACGCTCAAAGAAGCTCTAAAAATCTTAACACAGAAATTTGAAGAGTTTCGTGAGAATATTTCTGCTCTTGAGGCATAAACTTCTTCCAAACTTCTTATTTATTTATATTTTTAAAATGGCAGGAATAACCATATATAACAACTGAGCATTATTCTGTTCACGTATGGTTATTAACAGCTTATTGGGTATTTTTGGAGTAACATATATTTTTGTAGGATTAGTGCTGATAATATTATCCATCCCCTTGATATCATCAAAAGTAAGTAGAAACAATCTTTATGGCATCAGAATAGGAAAGAGTTTTGAATCAGATGAAAACTGGTATGTAATCAATAGATATGGTGGAAAAGTACTGCTTGTTGTTGGTATCCTCGTATCAGCTTTAGGAATTTCATATGCACTGGTCGGTGATGTATCCACCATGCTGGAAATTATCTTGTTATTTCTGCCGATTATTCTCATTATGCTGGGCTGTATAATTGCCTATCTTCATGCAAGAAATTTATGACATTTTCATTTATTTCCTTTTAATTTGTTAATGGCATCGGAGTTGCTTATTTTACATGGAGCTTCATAGTATGTTGGGGTTAGGCGTTCCATGTCTTTTCTATGAATTTCATGAACAATATCCTCTGCCGACATGTCTAATTTACAATATGCCTTTATCATATTTTCATTGAGTCTATTGATCTTAATTTTTTCATTTCTACAGGTTTCAGCAAGTTTTACAATATGCTCCAGATTTCCAAAGGCTCCCAATTCCAGTAATTCTAAAACATCATTTTTTACTTTCTTAGGGAGACTGAACAGATCTTCAGCATATTTTTCTTTTGAGTCTGTTATGTCTGGATGTTCTTCTAAAAAGTTAATTAGATCTTCAACAGTCTTCATGATTATATCTATCGAATTTCCAATAAATATACACATTCCCTTTATTTGGGACAGCTCATCTCGTATTCTGTCTCTGTCTCAACCTTTCCTCTTAGGGTAGAACTTGCTGCACCTATCAATGCGATTAATGCAGATACCTTTAGAGCTGCGCTCATTCCGGTTATAAACTCAGCATTATCTACACTGGAGCTGCCTCCCATAAATACAGAAGAAACAAGAGCTGATGAAGTTACAATCGCCATCACGCTTCCCATTAAGACTAAACTTAGTGATTGTCCAACTGTACGCATTGTGGACAACATTCCTGATGCCACACCAGTCTTATCTTTTCTGACGCTTTTCATGACGGCACTTGTGTTAGGCGATGAGAACATTCCCATTCCGATTCCAAGTATTACGAGATAGATTACAACAATAGCAATTGAAGTGTTCATGCCTAGCGTGCTTATAAGGAATAGACCGACAGCCATGATTATCATTCCGAGTGTTGCAAGTGTCCTCGATCCAACTTTGTCAGATAGACTTCCGGATATCGGTGAGATTATACACATGACCAACGGCATTGCTAATAGTATCAATCCAGTAGTGCCTATGTCTATTCCAAGCACTCTTTGAAGATAAAATGAAATGACGAATGTAGATCCGTAATATGCTGTATAGTTCAAAAATGCGGAAAAGTTTGCTGCGGCAAAGAGACGGTTTTTAGTGAATAATCTAAGATCAAATAGTCCATTCTCTCCTTTTTTCTGTTCTATCCGGATAAACATTACAAATGATATTATTGAAATGATAACTAAAATCAGGACATTTGCAGAAAGCCATCCATCTGTATTTCCAAGTGTCAATCCCAGCAGGATAGTAATCAAGCCTACAGCAAATGCAATTGCTCCGCTTATATCAAATGACACTTTTTTATCAAGTATCTCGCACTCATTCAGTTTCCATACTGCTAATGCAATTGTAATTATTGCAATCGGAACGTTTACCAGGAATATAGAATGCCATCCAAAGCTCTGAGTAAGTATTCCGCCGAGCGGAGGACCTATTGCAAGACCCAAATAAACAGCCATTACGTTAAGGCCGAGAGCCCTGCCTTGTTCTCCAGGTGGAAATGCTGCAGAGACCAGAGCTGTTCCTGAAGTCATGATAAATGAAGCTCCGATCCCTTGTATAACTCTGAATGATATCAGCTGCTCTCCGCTCTGAGCCAGGCTGCATAGCAAGGAGCCGACCGCGAAGATTGCAAAACCGCTGATATATATCTTTTTCTTTCCAAATATATCTGAAACACGGCCAATGATGAGAAGAATACTGGCAATTGTAACAAGGTAGGCCGTTGGAACCCACAGAGTCTGTGCATAATCCATCTGAAGAGCATCAGATATCGAAGGCATTGAGACACTTACGATTGTGGAATCCAGAGGCCCCATAAGAGATCCTACTGATGCTACGATCAGTACAATCCATTTGTATGAGAGGCCAGTTTCTTTCTTCATCTTATTTCTCCTTTAAAAGTTCTCTACGAAATTTTTTATGATTTCTATTCCTTTTTCAATATTATCTTCAGAGGCAGCATATGATATTCTCAGATGCTTTTCTCCAGCGTCTCCAAATGCAGTACCAGGTGAACAAAGCACTCCCTGATGTGCAAGTTTTACAGCTAAGTCCGCAGATGGTATATCTATGTCATATGATGGAAATGCATAAAACGCTCCCCTGGGTTTAATGCATGAAAATCCGTGAATCTCGTTCAGCAAATCTGTAGTAAGATCGCGACGTTTTTTAAGGATTGGAAAAATTTCATTTATAAAATCTTCCTGACAGTCGAATGCATCATTTAGAGCATACTGGAAAGGACTGGGGGGACATGCAAGAATATGGTACTGCATTTTGGAAATCTCGCTTATTATGCTATCTGGTGCAGATAAGTATCCCACTCTCCAGCCGGCTACAGCAAATGACTTCGAAAATGAATTTAACACGACTGATCTATCTAGATACTCATTGAATGAGTAATGTTTCCCTTCGTATATGAAATTCTCATACACTTCATCAGAGATGATCCATAAATTATAGTCTTCTGCTAAGTCACATATTGTTTTGAATGCTTCTTCAGTGAGAACTGATCCGCAGGGATTTGCAGGAGAGTTGACAACAATTCCTTTAGTTTTTTTAGTTATGCCCTCTTTTATTTTTTCTAAGTCTATATTTAATTCATCATCCATTGTGTATGGTACAGGATCAGCTCCGCAGAGCGTGCATTCTGGTGCATATACTACAAATCCTGGATCGGGGACAAGAACCTCATCTCCTTCTTGAAACAGCGTCTGGAATGTTGCCATGGCTGCCTGAGTGCCGCTTGATGTTATCATCACGTTTGACGTTTTGATATCTTTGTTGAATCTAGATATCTTATTGGCTATTTTTTCTCTGAGAGCAGGAATGCCCATTGTAGGTCCGTAGCGATAAGAATCAGAGTCTAGCGCTTTCTTGCAGGCTTCAGTAACTTCCCGAGGCGGTCTGAAGTCAAGTTCTCCTAATCCTAAATTGATACTGTCTTCCTGAGCCATGTCAAAAATGGCACGAACTCCAGAAGGTTTGATAGACTGAACTTTTTTAGAAACCATCAGTTCAACATAATCTTCTTCCTTTTGAACTTGATTGTATATACTATAAAAAACAGCAGAAATGTCTGACTTCAGTCTCGATATTCGAAAACATTTCTGCAAAATTCGAAAAATATATAGTTTGAGCGACCAGCGCTCATTCTGGGAAGAAAAATCCCGCAGTCATATCGAGATAATTACCGCCTGAGTATTGAGGGTATGTTTCTCTTATCTTTTCTTTAAATTGTTCTGCAGAGCTGCATTTTGATGCTATACCCTTTATGTTTTTCAGATACGCAATTTTTTCTTCAGCATCTTTCAGATTTTCTGGAGTATAATGTGATGTAAGAATTAGTGAAAAATCCCTGTCGATATAGTTCTGAAGTTCGTTAATCATTGCATCCGCATGGTTAGTTCCAGCTACGATGGAATGACAGTCATGTCCCATCATATGAATGTAAACTGATTTTATAGACTCAATTTCTATGTTATATGCATCAGGAGTGCTCACAATATTCATTTCGATTCCAGCAATGTTTACTTTTCCTGGAGTCATAATCTCATCAATTGATGGTATTCCACAGTCAAAAGCATCTCCGAATGCACCTGTGAAGTTCTCAATTAGTGCTTTTCCTCCTCCAACAGAGTTGTAATCTATCGATGTCTTAGTTCCGTAATTTTTTACATTTGGTATGAATGATGATCCGGCAGCATGATATGCTATCATTTTTCCTTCTACACGGATGCCGTTTGAATCAATATATTTGGTGAGCTCTTCTATATTATTCTTGAAACACGGGAGTTCAATAACTACAGCCCGTTTGTTCTTTTCAATGACAAATACCTCATCATCGATCGGATCATTTGTCTGATATGCATGCAGTTTAATGTCTCCAAAATCGTACACTCTCATCTTTCCAACAGCCATTGGCACATCTTTGTAATTTACCATATTTTATCCTCTTGAACACATTTGTGTTCGAGTACTACAATATCAAAAGGGATATAAGTATCAAATAGAAACCATTAAGAAACATAGTTACCACAAGGATACCAGTAATTATCTGTGTTGTTAGAACCGCTCAGACTCATATAAAATCGAGTTATATTCATTAATCTGCCACTTTCCAGTTTTGTTGAAACACATATACTTAAATATACAAAACAGTTTGAATCATCAATGAAGGCTACTAGCGGTCATCTCATTTTTGGGGACGGCGTAGATTACAAAGACTTAGAGCGCGTATTCCCAGAATTATTTACTACATTTTTAGAGGAAACAAACCAAGTCCCGGATGATAATGATATTCTTCAGATGTTTCTATATGCGAATATGCAAGAAATAGCTAGAAATGAAAAGCCTGAAGGATATAACAGAAAAGGACGCATGAGGTTAATCTTCCCTATCGGCAAAAAAGAATTCTACATAAAATCCTACACATCCAATGTGGAAACTGTACGCTTAACAGAAAAGCTCAGTAAACTGCTGCTCCGCGAAGGCATCCAGCACACAGTCGAATGGGATCAGCTCATCACAAAATCTAAAAAATGAAATCCTGAGCGTTTTTACGCTCAGTTTTCGTATTGTTTTAAGGTTTAATTGCGCAGTCCGTATGATCCGCCTAGCATTGATCCAAGTGTGATCAGTGCAGCTGCTATGATGATATATCCATCATAAAGGTCTTTTGCTCCAGTACCCATCAATAGATCTGCAGAAAAGTCCACAATGAACAACGTGATTATGAAATAAATCACGCTCAATATGATCATTATGACTGTTCCCACAATCATACCAACTAAGGCTTTCAATGTTCCTTCCATGGTTTTTCCTCCTTAGGAGTGTTCATTAATGAACGTTCAAAATATATAATGTTGTCTTAATGCAAAAGAAAATAAGCATTTTTAGGGGGTACATGAGGTATCAAATAATACTATTTACACTAATTTTTTTACGATTTTCATAGTTTCTGTGCATATCTCTTCATTTTTCATTGTTTTATTGTTGATGTACTTTTTGAATGAGATTATTTGTTAATGATCTATCAGACATATACGGTTCCTATTAAATGACTGATATCAGGGTTATGTATTTTTTTAGTTAATTAAGTACTATTTAGAATAATTAGCATTTTCACTGATCAGTGGTCTGATAAAAAGGATATGGGCAGGCGTCAATGCGCCTGCAGATTATAATATTTTTATTTCTCTAATGCATCAAATGCCTGTTCGATGATATTCCGCTCCCCTATCAAAAATGCATTTTGGCGGTCTACTGCGGAATGACCGTTATCCAGTTGTACTGGGATTATCTCTGGAGAAGTGCCTCCAAATGATTTTCGTCTGTTTACGCATTTCTCTAATGGAAGTATATCAAAGACATCTTCTTTAATCAGATCGCTGAAAGACTGCAGCTCTTTAAGGGTCAAATCTTCCAGTTTCTTGTTTTCATCTATGCAGTACCTGACGGCTCCGCCGACAACTTCATGTGCCTTTCTAAAAGGCATCCCTTTCACTACAAGATAATCGGCCAGGTCGGTTGCATTCATAAATCCTTCTGATGCTGCCGACAGCATTCTTTCTTTGTTAAAGCTGAGTGTAGCAATCATCGCACTGCACATTTTGATGCATGAAGTCAATCTGGTGTATGATGAAAACATAGCATCTTTGTCTTCTTGCAGATCTCTGTTATACGTAAGCGGGAGTCCTTTCATTGTAGTCAAAATGTTGACGAGATCCCCAATGGCTGCTCCTGTTCTGCCTCTTGTAAGTTCTGCAACATCTGAATTCTTTTTCTGAGGCATGATGCTGCTTCCTGTTGCATAGGCATCATCCATTTCAATAAATGCAAATTCTTGAGATGACCAGTATACAAGTTCTTCACAAATCGATGACAAGTGTACTGCACAGAGGGATGAATTAAAGAGAAACTCTGCAATGAAGTCTCTGTCTGATACTCCGTCCATTGAGTTATAGCAGGGGTTCTGAAATCCCAGCAGCGAGCTCGTATATTCTCTATCTATGTCATATGTAGTTCCGGCAAGTGCTGCTGATCCTAGAGGACACACATTTACTCTGCTGTATGATTCTATAAACCTTTCAATATCTCTTCTTATCCTTGAAAAATGAGCCATAAAGTGATGACCGATAGTTACGGGCTGGGCATGCTGTACATGTGTAAATCCCGGCACAATCACATCAATGTTATCTTTTGAAACTTCAAGAAGTGTTTTTTCAAATCCTATGAGCTCTTCAATTGTATCCAGAATGGCATCACGCATGAACATTCTTACATCAGTGACAACCTGATCATTCCTGCTGCGGGCTGTATGAAGTCGAGCTCCGGCATCTTTTATGCGGTCGGTAAGAATAAACTCGATATTGGAGTGGATATCTTCAAGGCTATCCTGGATTGGAAGTGTTCCATCTTCAATCTGGAGCAGAATCTCTTTCAGCCCTTTTTGAATTTCCTTTCCATCTTCTTGAGAAATTATCCCCTGTGCGCTCAGCATCTTGGCATGTGCAATCGAACCAAGGACATCATACCTGGCGAGCTTTACATCGGTGTGGAGAGAAGATGTGAATGCCAGTGTTGCATCAGTTGCACCTTCTTTGAACCTTCCAGACCATAGAACTTTTTTACTGTCCATTACAAAACCACCCTTGAAAAAATTTAGAAAAGGTTTTGGTTAGAAGTGATTAAAATCACTTCTTTTTACTGGCAGATTTTTTCTTTGTGTTTGAAGACTGCACTGCTGGCTTTTTTGCCTTTTTGATGGAAGCTACGGTCTTCAGAGGGAGACCCCAGACATATATGAATCCTTCAGCAGATTTGTGGTTGAATTTGTCTCCCTGAGCATATGTAGCTAATCCCTCATCATACAGTGAGCATGGTGATGAACGGCCTACAACCTCAGCGCTGCCACGGTAAAGTTTAACGCGAACTTTTCCAGTAACATTCTCCTGACTCTTATCTACGAAGGCGTCAATTGCTCCCTTGAGTGGAGAGAACCACATTCCATCATAGCATAGTTCTGAGTAACGCTGCTCAACGCCCCTTTTGAATGAAAGCAGATCCCTTGTAAGAACCATGTTTTCCAGAGCGCGGTGAGCTTTAATCAGTACTATTGCGGCTGGGCATTCGTATGTTTCACGTGATTTAATACCAACCATACGGTCTTCAATATGGTCAATGCGGCCTACTCCATTTTGTCCGGCCACTTCATTAAGAATCTTAATTAATTCTACAGGAGCAGTCTTTTTCCCGTCAATTGAAACTGGTATTCCGCTCTCGAAACCTATCTCAACATATGTTGGTTTAGCAGGGGCCTTCTGGGGAGATACAGTCCACTCATGAGAATCTTCCGGAGGCTCTACCGAAGCATCTTCTAGTATTCCGCACTCGCAACTCCTTCCCCATAAGTTTTCGTCAGTGGAGTAAGGACATGCTTTCTTTACTGGTATCGGGACATTATGATCTTTAGCGTAGTCAATCTCTTCTTCACGGGTCATCACCCATTCCCTCATGGGAGCGATGATTCCAATTTCAGGAGCCAGAGCCGCGATAGATACATCAAACCTTACCTGATCATTTCCTTTTGCTGTGCATCCGTGTGCTATGTATTTTGCTCCTTCTTTCTTAGCAATATCTACCAAAAGTTTAGCTATTAACGGCCTGGCTATGGCAGTTGATAATGGATAAACATCTTGATACATGGCGTTTGCCTTAAGGGACGGCCAGACATAATCAGTTACAAATTCCTGTTTGGCATCAATGGCATAAGCTCCAACGGCGCCGATTGATTTTGCCCTTTCAATATTGGCTTTCATATCGCCAGGCTGTCCGACATCAATACAAACTGCAATTGTGTCTAGATTGTATTTTTCTTCCAGCCATTTGATTGCAACCGAGGTGTCTAAACCTCCGGAATATGCTAAAACGACTTTATCTTTGGATTTTTTTGCACTTTTATTCTTGGTAGAACTGGCCTGCATAGGGGTATGATATCCGCACTGATTATTATAGATTATTGATTAACTATTGAATGGTCCGGAATTCAATATTTTATCCATATTGAATGAATCTAGTCAGATATGTCTCAATTACTACAGATTAGACCTCTTTGTCTCATTTGGGTCATCATGCTTAAGCCACGAACCTGTGTATAAGCCGCCTTCACATACTCAAGAGGCTATCAAAAAATGATAAAAGCTGCAATTGTTGGAGGGTCGGGATACACAGGCAGCGAGCTAGCTCGTATTCTCTGCCGTCATCCAGACATATCGCTTGAAGCAATAACTTCTCGACAGAATTGCGGAATGAAGGTCTGCAATGTGCTGCCTTCTCTGAATGGATTTGTAGATTTATGCTTTGATTCCAATCTTAAAGAAAATGGAGACTATGATCTTGTATTTTGTGCAACTCCTCATGGAGCATCTATGGAGATCATACCATCTCTGATGGAGCGCGGCATAAAAGTAGTAGATCTGAGTGGAGATTACCGTCTTGGCGATCCGCAGCTTTATGAAAAATGGTATGGACGTGCACATGTAGACCTGCGCGGTCTTCATGATGCAGTATATGGTCTTCCTGAGCTGTTCCGCGAAGAAATTAGGAAAGCATCATTGATCGCAAATCCAGGATGTTATCCTACATGCTCTTCATTATCTCTTGCACCTCTGCTGTCTGCAGGTCTGATAGATAATTACGTAATTATTGATGCGAAAAGCGGAACGTCCGGAGCAGGTCAGGAGCTGTCCAAGCTGACACATCATCCAGCCTGTGGGTCTTCAATAACTCCATATAAAGTTGGAAATCATCGGCACATTCCCGAGATCAAAATGGTTCTGAGCCGTGTTTACGGTAATGAAGTCAAGACTGTATTCACACCTCATCTCCTTCCGATTGTACGGGGGATGTTTACCACTTCTTACGCTCAGCTCAAAGATAATGTTACAGAAGATGACGTCAAATCTGCATACGATAAGATGTATGGCGGCAGTAAGTTTGTGCGTGTGACAAATATGCCATCCATTCCATCTACAGTCGGATCTAACGTCTGTGAAACCGGTTTTGTAATCGCTCCAGAGAATACTGTTGTTGCAATGGGAGCGCTTGATAATTTAGTGAAGGGGGCCGCCGGACAAGCAATTCAGAATGCTAATCTCATGTTCGGCTTAAATGAATCAACTGGCCTTGACTTCCCAGGATTGGGGGTATAAATATGGAAATTATAGATGGAGGAGTATCAACTCCCAAAGGCTTCAGTACCTATGGAATACATTGCGGCATCAAGAAAAAACGCTTAGACCTTGCGATGATCTCTTCAGATCGTCCTGCATGGGCTGTAGGAGCATACACACAGAATAAAATGCGTGCCCCACCCGTTGAACTTATGGTCAAGCGCTCTTCACCAAAGCTCCAGGCTGTTGTCATGAACAGCGGGAATGCAAATGCAATCACTGGAGAACAGGGTATGAAAGATGCACAGGCAATGATTGATGCAACCGCAGAATGTCTTGGAATAGACAGCGATCTTGTCGGAGTAGCATCCACCGGGGTAATATCTCATTATATGCCGATGGACAAGATCATTCCTGGAATCAAAGAAATTTCAGAGAAACTGGGAACAGGCCGTGAACAGGATCATTTGGCTGCTGAAGCGATCCTTACCACTGATAAAACTATCAAAGAAGCCGCATGCAGGATTACACTCAAAGATGGTACAGTAATTACCATTGCCGGTATGGCAAAAGGCTCTGGTATGATCTCCCCTTCAATGAAAGCGCTTCATGCCACTACATTAAGTTTCATAACAACCGATGCCGTCCTTACAAAAGTTCCTACTTATAAGTGGCAGGAATGCATCAATAAGAGTTTCAATATGATCAATGTAGATGGAGATCAGAGTACCAACGACACTTCAATAATGCTTGCCAATGGTGCTGCAGGCGGAAAACCTGTTGATGATAATCATGAGTTCTGGGAAGGTGTTCTTTATGTCCTTAAATCACTGGCCAAACAGGTGGTAATGGATGGGGAAGGAGCCACAAAGCTCATTGAGCTAAAGGTAAGCGGTGCTAAAACTGACAAGGAGGCCCGCACTACAGGACGTTGGATCATTTCATCTGCATTGGTGAAAACTGCAGTTTTTGGTGCAGACCCCAATTTCGGGCGTATTTTGGCAGCACTGGGTAATTCCGGCAGTGAATTTGACCTTACAAAAATAAAGCTCTGCATTGGAGATGGCAATGAAATTGCAGTTCTCTTTGAAAACGGTATGCCGCAGCTTATCCCTGGAGGGGAGTCTGAGGCCAAAGCCCGTGAAATTCTAAAGCATTCCCGTATCGATGTCTATCTGGATCTAGGCATCGGGAACGGAAGTGCTGAAGCCTGGGGATGCGACCTCACATATGAATATGTAAAAATCAACGCTGAGTACACAACATAAGGTGCATTCAATGAATCGTCGCATACTTCTTAAATTTGGAGGGAACGCCCTGTCCGACAAAGACGATATGAATCGATTTGCTCAGGACGTCTGTACCATCTCCAATGCTGGTTTTACTCCAGTTATAGTGCATGGCGGAGGTCCGGAAATCAGTGCAGAAATGGAAAGGCGCGGAATGAAAGCCTTGAAAGTAGCTGGATTGAGAATAACCGACATCGACGCCCTTCATGTTGCTGAGGAAGTATTGAAATCTTTGAACTCAGAAATAGTGCAGGTGTTTCAAAAGGCAGGCTGCAGCGTTCAAGGAATGTCTGCTGAAGGTATAATCACAGCTTCAAAAAAACCTCCTGTGCTATCTGATGGTAAAGAAGTAGATTTAGGGTATGTAGGCGATGTCGCATCTGTAAATCCTCAGAGCATAGATTCTGTTCTGATGTCTGGCAACATCCCTATAATCTACCCAATCTGCTCAGATTCAAACGGATTGAAATTAAATGTCAATGCAGACACAGTCGCATCCGGCGTTGCAAAAGCCGCAGGTGCTTCAGAAATGGTTCTTGTTACGGATGTGCCGGGGATTCTGAATGATGGAAAGAGAATCCCGTCTCTGACCTTGGCGGATGTCGATAATCTGATACATTCCAAGGTAATCACCGGTGGAATGCTTCCGAAAGTGGAAGCATGCCGTGCGGCACTGCTGAATGGAGCTAATACTGTATATATGCTGAACGGAAAGGAGCCGCACTCATTAGCCAGGCGTCTTATCAACGGTGAAGACTGCGGTACGTCAATAATGGTCGAATAATTATGAATACAGATGAAGTAAAATCATTGGACTCAAAATATCTTTTTCAGAATTATGGCCGCCAAAACCTATGTTTTGAGCGTGGAGAAGCAGAATTCCTTTATGATCTGGATGGTAAGAAATACATCGATCTTGTAGCAGGGATAGCTGTAAATGCGTTAGGCTATGCTCATCCAGATTTAGTAAATGCAATCTGTGAGCAGTCTCGCAAGCTGATGCATGTTTCAAATCTTTATCTTGTGAAGGAGCAGGCCCTGGCCGCAGAAGCTTTAGCTTCGGTTTGTCCCGATCCCATCAGCAAGACACTTTTCGTCAACAGCGGGGCGGAAGCAAACGAGGCTGCGCTTAAGCTTGCCGTAAAGCACACAAACCGCTCTCGCATCGTAACAGCAAAGAATTCATTTCACGGTCGGACCGCTGCATCACTTTCTGCAACTGGCCAGCCGAAGTATCAAAATGGATTTACGCCCCTTCTTTCGCATGCCTTTGAGTATATTGAATATGGAAATGTGGAAGAACTTAAGAAAACTGTAAACTCTGAAACTGCAGCTGTGCTCATGGAGCCTATTCAGGGAGAAGGCGGAGTAATACCGGCAGGAAAAGAGTTTTTCAAGGCAGCGCGTGACATTTGTGATGATTATGGCGCTTTGTTTATTGTAGACGAGGTGCAGACTGGTATGGGCCGCACAGGCAAATGGTTTGGATTTGAAAACTACGATGTAGTGCCAGATATATTTACGCTGGCTAAAGCTCTCGGCGGAGGTTTCCCAATAGGTGCATGCGTTACATCTCCAGAAATTGCTGAGACTCTGAAACCGGGAATGCATGGTACTACCTTTGGAGGAAATCCCATGGGCTGCACGCTTGTCAAAACAGTTATTGACGTCATGAAACGCGACAAGCTGGTAGAGCGCTCATCAGATGCTGGATCAAAATGGATGGCAGATTTGAAAAAAGCCTCCTCTTCAGAGGTGCGTGGGTTCGGCATGATGCTGGGTATGGTTATAGAAGACGGCCGCGGTCTGCAGGCTGCTGCGCTGGAACGAAATATCCTCGTCAACGTATGCGGCGGCGGAGTAGTGCGTTTAATTCCTCCACTGATAACTTCTGATGAATCCCTTTCTTCATTTACTAAGGTGGTTGAAGATTTCTTCTAATCACCAAACTTCTTTTTAATCAGATTAATATTAAGGTCTGTGTCTAAAATAAGTGACCTTCTGCAGTACATCCCGGTAGGCGAGCGTCTGGGTGAGCTGTTTTACGCTAACTGGATGGTTGTAGTATCAATAGGTCTCTTAGTAGAGATGGAAGCTTCTATGTTATCCATAGTGGCGGTAACGATCGTTGCATTTTCAGTAAATGTCGTCTGGGGGATTATTGACGGAGTTACTGTGATGTACGGCATGGTTATAGGCAGAATTCAGCGCAACGATGTGATTAAGCGTCTTCATGAAGGAGATGCATCTGCCAGAGCTGATGCAAAATCGTATTTGGAAGATACAATCGTTGATTCTCTTGATGAAGATGACATGGACATAGTTATTGATTTAATATCAAAGAGTAAACAAGTAGAAGACTGCGGATCCAGACCTTTAAAGTCTGATATTGGATATGCACTTGGAATAATATTTTTGGATTCAGTCATGGTTATTCCTCTCCTACTTCCTCTTTATTTAATGCCTGATTATCATAATGCTGTTTACACTTCTCACATGATTTCCGTGGTGATCTTTACAATTATAGGAGCAGCATATGCAAAGAGGTTGAACAGAAACATCTGGAAGACCGCTGTCATATTTGCAATCATGGGAACAATCTTGGCTACACTCGTATATCAGTCAGGATGGTGACACAGCCATTTCACTGGATATCCTTGTGGGCAGACTAGGAATTGTTAATATCAATAAATGCAATGTTTAATCATGAGCCTGCATGAGTTCAGTATCTCTACGTCTTCGAAAGAGGAGCTGATTGACATTACTTCTCAGGTATCCGAAGCGGTGAAAAAAGACGGAATTGAAGAAGGCGTTTGTTTAGTTCACATACCACACACAACAGCGGCTGTGACGATAAACGAAAATGCCGATCCTGATGTACAGCATGATCTTCTATTGGGTCTGGATGCTGCATTTCCGGACCGCAATGAATTCAGACACAGTGAGGGAAATTCATCAGCTCACTTAAAGTCAAGCTGCATAGGCTGTTCTCAGACGATTATAATCTCTAAAGGCAGGCTGCTTTTAGGCACATGGCAGGGACTATACTTTTGTGAATTCGATGGTCCTAGACGAAGGAAATATTTTGTGAAAACTATGAAAGACTGAACTTTCACTTATCCTTGAAAAATATGGCTGCATGAGTATTTCCGGCCTCTTCATTTCTTTTGGTTTGATGAATCTTTAGAAAATGTAACGTTAAACGTCTGGATCTTAAAAATCTATAAGAAAATGACTAGTGGAACAGCCTGCTCCTTACAAAAGTATTAAAAATATGTCTGAGATTCGACTTTCACTTGAAGAAAGAGACTAGTAAGGAAAGCATCGCGGAGCGCACCCGCGAATATATCGATGCACATCCTAGCATTAAGGACTGCATGTCTAAAGACTTGATAAATTATTCATCTTTAGCACGACAGATAATGAAAGATTTAGCTGTCAATAATGAAGAAGCAGTCATGATTGCATGCAGACGATATGCTATGAAGCTGAACAACCACGATTATGAAGGAAGCATTCTGAAGGTTCTCAGTAATTCAAGGCTTGTTCTTAAGACAAAAATATCCATCATCACAGCTAAGAACGACTGGAATGTGCTTCAGTGTCTGGAAACTGTTTTCTCAAAACTTTTGAATGAGAAATCTGCAATGCAAATAATCCAGGGACAGCAGGCAATTACAGTCATATGTGATGAAAATTTGATGAATGAAGTAATAAGTGCCATACGTAGTGAAAACGTAGTGAAAACACGTACTAATCTTGTAGAGATTTCTGTTCGTTCTCCAGAGCGTATCAGTGATGTAAGCGGTGTGTTTGCATATTTGGCAAACAACCTTGCAGACGGAGGCATAAATGTGATCGAGTCTGTAAGTGTGTTTACTGATACAATTTTCATTATTGACGAATCAGATATGATAAATGCCTATTCAATTTTGTCAAAATGCATAGAATCTGCAGAAAGGATATCAGGAGTAGCATGAAACATTTTAAATGCAACAATTTTGAGTGGATTGAAGGCAGAGGTTACAAAAAGAAAAGACTGCCAGTTTCAAATACACTTCCTGCAGAAGTTGACTTTATTCAGGAAGTCAGGTTTTCCAAAGGTTCTTCAATGCCTGATCACTATCATAAAAAACAGACTGAGATCTTCTATGCCTTGGCGGCAGGTTACATGATCATCAATGATTCGGAGATTATAATCTCGCAGGGTGATACAATAGTCTGTGAGCCTGGGGATGTTCATGGCATACCTGAAATAAAAGATGATTTTGGATTTTTAGTCTTAAAAATTAATTATGAAGAAAATGATACTATCTGGCTTTAAACAGATGTATATTTAAAATAATAATATCACGCCGTCTACTGATACAATACTGTACGCACTCATCATATGCTTAAGAGTTTCAGTGCTTCTTTATGAATTTTGACAAGTACCTCTATGCGTTCATTATCATATTCATGAGGCATTTTGCATGTGGTTTGATCAAAGACTAACATTTGATTACTTAAGCATGATCTGAGATATTCAAACGGCCATCTGCTATAATTTTTAGATAGAGCTTTTCTACAGCTTCGGACGGCGATGATCCCTGCTGCTGTAATATTCTTTCAGCTTCTGCTTTAATGATCGGATCTACACGAGCATACACCGCAGCCGTCTTTCTTCTTGACTCAACTCCGTGCAGGACATCTTCGCATAATGATTCGATATATTCATTATATTTCATTCCATTTTTTCTAGCTAGACCGCGTATTAGATCTGTAGTTCCAGAGCCATATTGGGATGATTTTTTCTTTCTTTCTGCAAGTACTGGATATCCAAGATCAATGGCAATCTCTTTGAGAACTGATTTTCTGGAGTCCATGTCTTTCGGTTTCAGCTCATCAGGATCAATGTTCCATATTTCAGAGACTACCAACTCATTGATGTATACATAAACAAGGTCTTTATTGAAATGGCTTGCAATTTTCTTTTCGCAGGGAACAGACACATCCAGAAGTCTTTCCACAGCTGCATTTTTTAGTATTTCATAATCATCATCAGGTTGGTCGATGAACTTGGCACATCCCATAAAATACTCATCGGCTCCCTGGCCAGTTAAAATACAGTCTTCTTTAGATGCCTTGCAGACACAGAATAGTTGCAGTTCATACGATATTGTGAATGGATCAGTCGTTCCTGTGGCGCTTATCATCTCTTTAATTAGATCTTCTATGTTCTCTTTGGAGATCTGTACGTGAACCCATGGAAGTCCGAGCTTTTCAGAGAGATCCTTAGCCATGATAACGTCATATGCATTCTCAGATCCACACGTATAAAGAGTGACTGAGTTCGCATACTCTTTAGCGATTGCTGAGACTAATCCTGAATCAAGGCCGCCGGAGAATGCCACGCCGATATCCTTGCCTTTGACATTATCTTTAATGACTGTGACAATTGAATTTTCCAATTTGTCGTATCTGAAAGACATCAATGGATGGATTGTTTTGTATTATATAACTGAAACGGATAGGAGATCAAAACGCTTGATAATTCTTCCCAGTTGGAAGATTTCTTCACATTTTGTCTCCCTTTTGAATTGTTTCAGTATCCGCGTTTTTTGGGAATAATCTCTTTTACTACAGGTTTTCCGTATGGGCAGGCTAGATTGCATATGGTGCATTCTGCAAATCCCCTGTCGGAAACACGGCGTATATGTTCTTCCCAGGTTTTATCAAGTTTAGTATCAAATTCATGTGCTACAACGCATTTGCCATATGTTACTTTCTTTCCAGGCTCCACGCCTTGTGAAGGACCCGGAATGATCGCATTATATGGGCAGGACTTTACACACAACGATCCATTTTTGCACAGCGGCTGTTCGGCGCAGAGATCGCGCGTGAATGGTTGATCCGGTTCCAGCTCAAGCTCTGTGAGAACGGCGATCCAGCGGACACGCGGACCATATTCTGGTGTAATGACCAATGTGCTGTGTCCTATGAATCCTAAACCAGCAAGAGATGCTGCTGCCTTAGCGTGTATCGTAGTGGATGGAATAGCCTCTGCACCTTTCGTATCTCTCAGCCATTTACAGAAATACCATGCTTTGTTCTCTACTATCTGATAGTAAAGGTTATAGTATTCTGAGTCTCCACCGCTGAAATCTCCGCTGCCAGCTGTAGATACTGAAACATTCATTCCTTCATCCCATATCACCATGCCCATCATTATCAATGATTTGGCACTTGGCATCACTTCAGATGGTTTCTGCAGACCTCTGCCATCAGGGAATGGTACATTTTCCATCTTGTTGATGTCAGAAACACCGAAGAGCTGGAATCCCAATTCTTTGGATTTTTTTCGTAATTCTTCTTTAAGATCGTCCTCGTTCATTTTTCCATCTCTGAAGAATTTACATCAGAATATCATATAAAACTAGTTAGATGAATATTTATACAAGTTTAAAAACATTCAGATGACTATTTGAATGCATGAAATAATCCGATAAGTCTTGAAAAACTTGTATAAATAATGTTCTGACAACCTATTTATTATAAACAAATATTATATTTATTTCAGTACTAGGGATAAATAAAGGTTGATTGCGTAAACAATCAGATAGTATGTCTTTCTGATTGTTTTTTGATACCTGTATTGCTGATGGAGGGTGCTATTTGAAGGAATTGACTGATGATGAAAAATACAATGCTATCGTAAATCGCAACAAAAAATATGATGGTGTTTTCTGGTTCTGCGCCAAAGCATCTGAATGCTATTGTATGCCATCTTGTAAGGCAAGAACGCCAATGCGTCAAAATATCAGATATTTTGATACACAGGTTGAAGCCCAGGCTGCAGGTTACCGTCCATGCAAAAGATGTCGCCCGGATAAGTTCATTTCAAACCCAGATAAAAAATGGTATTGAATGTGGTGCGGTGAGATTTTACCATGATCTATTATTCAAAGAGGTGCAGCTCTCCAGTAGGAGAAATTACTCTGGTATGTGATGATTATAACATTTTAGGGTTGTGGATAAAAGGACAAAAATACTTCGGTGACACAGTTTCAGGGGAATTTACAGAAGATCCGGATAATGAAATACTAAACAGGGGCAAGAGTTGGCTAGATGATTATTTTGCGGGAAAAAAACCTGAGATTTCAAGTCTTCCGCTGGCACCAATCGGTGGTAAGTTCCGTCAAGAGGTGTGGAAAATTCTCATGGAAATCCCATACGGGGAAGTTACTACTTATGGAAAAATTGCCAAAGAAATAATCAAACGCACTGGGGTAACAAGTATGTCTAGTCAGGCGGTAGGTGGAGCCGTAGGCCGCAATCCGATCTCAATCATAATACCATGTCACCGTGTTGTAGGGTCAAATGGTAGTTTGACTGGCTATGCCGGCGGTATTGATGTGAAAATGAAGCTGCTGGAACATGAGGGTGTAGATATGTCTAAACTCTTTGTACCTAAAACCCAAACCGCTTTGTGAATTCTTCAAAGCCAGAGCTGTTTAGTCTTGCATTGTTGAGAATTCACATCCGTTCAAGTGTCTTTTCAAAATGATATATAAAAAATGGAGCCACCTCTGAGATTCGAACTCAGGACCTGCTGATTACAAGTCAGCCGCTATACCGGGCTAAGCCAAGGTGGCGTTGTAGTGAGGAGGAAAACACATCTCCCATTTATTACTTGTCATTGATTGCACTTATTCTGAGATGGAATAAACCGTTTGTTGTGTAATATACCCAGTTAGATAACCATATATTAATGTAGGATGAAATGCCGTAAAGTTTAAAAACCAAGGATCAATCACACATTATCAAAGTTCCATATAATTGGACATTTCATGGTGATATTTCATGTCTGAGGATAATAAAATCGTTAAAGGGGATGTCATTAGTCTTGATTTCAGCGGCTATATCGAAGAGTCAAACACTCTTTTTGATACAACCAATGAGCAGATTGCTCAGGATAACGGCGTCTACGATGAAAAGTCAACATATGCTCCTATTTCCTATCTAGTAGGAAGCGGCAGAATCTTCCCCGGATTGGAAGAAGCCATTGAGGGAGCTGAGTTAAACAAGGAATACGAAATAACAGTTCCTTTTGAAAAGGGTGCTGGCGCAAGAGATTCCAGGCTTGTCGAGACAATCTCTATAAGAGACTTTGCAAAACAGGATGTACAGCCTTACGTTGGAATGGAATTTCAATCCCGTAACCGTACTGGTATCGTTACTGCTGTTACTGCCGGACGTGTTCGTGTAGATTACAACAGCCCTCTTGCAGGCAAGAATCTCAAATATGTATTCACAGTAGTTTCTAAGGCTCAGAATGACGATGAGAAAATTGAAGGCATCTTAAAGATGGACTATGGAACTTCTGAAGGATTTTCAATTTCAATTAGCGAAAACGTTATTGAGATAGTTCTCCCAGATGTCTGCAAATATGACTCTAACTGGGGTATGGCAAAATACCGTGTAATCGCAGATCTGAGAGAAGCACTCGGTGACAAAAATGTGAGGTTCGTTGAGGAATATGTTAAGAATGTTCCTAAGGAAGACGAGCCAAAAGAAGAAGAACGTGTCCCCGAAGAGATAGCTCCTGAAGAAATACCACCAGAAGAGCAGTAAGCTCTTCTCTTAATTTTTTAAATTTTTAATGCACACGTGGTCTAGCTTGGATATGGCGGTGGCCTCCTAAGCCACATATCGAGGGTTCGAATCCCCCCGTGTGCGCCACTATTCTTGTCCAGACATTGATTAATTCGGATTCAATCAACGATTTTTTGTTATTGACCCCTTATATACATGGGAAAGTGCGAAATTCACAGTGTGTGGTCAAAGCCTCTGTGAAGATGCCGGATGTTATTATGCGCTTTGAGCCTATGTCTGCAACATCTTAAGCAAAAATTTCAGAATAATAGTTACTTAGAATTTAGAAATCTATACAGAGTTTGATTTATGGGAACGGCTTGAATATATCAAACATTTCTGAATCATCAATGCCATGCTTTTCTAATTTCTTGAATATGACCTTGCTCAGACCGCCTGCGATGAAGGGTATGGGTGGAGTGAAATACACCAGTGATCCAAAAAGAGCTCCTAGTTTTTGACCAAGTTTCATTTTGTGAACTTTGTATATTATCGGGTCGTCATCTATCTTTTCCTTATCTAATCCTAAAAATGAACGTAGTATTAATTTGTCTGAATGGACTATCACTTCTATGCTCCAAGCTATTGCCTGGTTCATGAGGATTATTTCTCCATCAGCATCAGTAGTTTTATTCAATATGCTTTTACGTAGGTCTTCTGGAGTATTTCCTTCAAACAATGTGTATGTAGCCCCAATATTTTTCAGACAGTGAGAATCAGAACCACCAGTCAATGCCCATCTGCCATATTCTTTTTTTCCAATTTCTTGTGCATGAGCATTAGCATAATCATCAATGTGACCGCCATTCAAGATTTCAATTCCATCCAGATCTAAATCAAAAATCTGATCTTTTAGACATGGGCAGTGAAGACTGAATGGATGAGGAGCTATTGCCAAGCCTCCCTGTTCTCTGATACGTTCAATCGTTTCTACTGCAGAAAGTCCAGCAGGAATTTCATCTTCAATAAAATATGCAAGAACTTCTCCATCTGCTGTTGAGACCTCTTCACCTATTACTATTCCAATATCTTTGATATCTTTACAGTCCCTTACTGCTCTATGAGCTCCTGTAACGGAATTATGATCTGTAATGCATACAACATCCATGCCTGCGGCTTTAGCTTTCTTAACAACATCTACGGGATCTGAAACAGATTCAGGAAACCGCAGGGGGCCCATCTTATGAACACCCGAATATTTTGTATGGACATGGAGGTCCGCTTTTCCTTGCACGCCTGGACATGAACTCATTTGACCATATAACCGTTTTGCATGCAATTGAGATTTATAAACTCATTCAGACTCAATTATATCAGATTTTGTTATAATGCCTATGGGATTTTTACCGTCCATAACTACGACTGCTGGAAATTCCAGTAATAGTTCTTTCACAACTTCAGAACTAGCTGTTTTTGAGACAACTGGAGGCGAATCGCTCATAACTTCGTTTGCCATCACTTCAGACAGTCTTCCAGAGAATTTCAAAAGGTCTCTTTCAGTTATGAGTCCAACTATCTGATCATCATGAGTCACTACTAATTGTGAAACTGCTTTTTCACTCATCATCCGACCCGCATCGGCTGCTGTATTATCAGTATCTACATGATATATCGTGGGGGTCATGTATTTTGTACAGTGATCTTTTTCTTCTTCTTGCAGGCATTCTAGAATTCTTTTTACTGTTGAGAATCGAGGGTCTACCTTTCCAGTTTCTATTTTTGCAATATGGGCCTGCGAAACTCCTGCTTTTTTAGCAAGTTCACTCTGGCTCATTCCAGCCTTTATCCTCAGTTTCTTTATGTCCGTTAGATCCATAAGATAACCCTCGGTTATTGAAACAATAGCTAATCATGTATTAAAATATATATACTCTATCATCCCTTTATGCTCTAAGTGATTAAATGGGACGCCACTTATTTACTTCAGAGTCTGTAACAGAAGGACATCCTGACAAATTGTGCGATCGAATATCCGATGCTATAGTTGATGCTTATCTGGCACAAGACCCTGATGCACATATGGCCATTGAAACTATGACAACTACTGGAATGATCATGGTCGTAGGTGAGGTCAAAGCAGATCCGAAAAAGATACCAGCATTAAATATCGACAAACTGGTAAGAGAAACTGTAAAAGACATAGGCTATTCCTCATCTGAAATTGGTTTCGATCATGAGGGTTGCGCAGTTTTAGTTTCACTACACGATCAATCAGTTGATATTGACTTGGGCGTAAGCGGAGGAAGTGTAAGCAAGAAGCTTACCGGCGCCGGTGACCAGGGACTTATGTTTGGATATGCTACAAACGAAACACCAGAATTAATGCCGCTTCCAATTAGCATGGCTCAGAAACTTGCAATGCAGCTGGCAAAAGTCAGGAAAGATGGTACTCTGCCATGGCTCAGGCCTGATGGAAAAACACAGGTGACTGTAGAATATGAAGATGGAGTACCAAAGAGAATTGATACTATTGTAGTATCAACTCAGCACGCCCCTGAAATAAATGGAAAAAAGAAAGATGCCGATGTCCAGAAGATCATCCACAAAGCAATTATGGAAAAGGTAATAATGCCTGTCTGCGGAGATTGGGTTGATAAAAAGACAATCTACCACATAAACCCAACCGGGAGATTTGTTATCGGCGGACCATGCGGAGATTCAGGTCTTACTGGCAGAAAGATCATTGTTGATACATACGGTGGAATGGGAAGACACGGCGGAGGAGCTTTCTCTGGAAAAGACCCGACAAAAGTGGACCGCTCTGCAGCATATATGTGCAGATATATTGCAAAAAATATTGTTGCAGCAGGATTAGCCAACAAGGTAGAAGTGCAGCTTGCATATGCAATTGGAGTTGCAGAACCAGTATCCGTAATGGTTGATACAGCAGGAACTGGTGTTGTCTCAGATGATAAGATTGCTGATGCTGTGAAAGAGACTTTTGATCTTACTCCTGATGGCATAATCAACACACTCAAACTGAAGCGTCCTATCTATCAGAAGACTTCAGCATATGGTCACTTTGGAAGAAATGATCCTGCATTTACTTGGGAGAAAACTGACAGGGTAAAAGATCTTAAAAAGGCCTGCGGTGTCACCAAAACAAAGCCTAAAAACCCTAAAGACAGCACAGTAATGTCTGTCTGATCTAAACCTTTTTTATATTTTTTATGAAGTCATTTCAATACTATCTAGTTATTCATCTTTGATTTTGATGCAGGTAACTCTCATAACCTGAATCAGGTGATTCTTCAGTAAACGCTGATTCATCTAAAATATCTGGCTAGGTCCATGGATGATTTTTTTTAACGATATTCTCCTCATTACAAGTTACATATCATCCAATCTGAAAATATAAAAAAATAAGATAATATTAAAGTGTTTAAGCTGAGGGAGCAGAGACTGTAGAGTAATAGTACTCTCCCCTCTCTTTTTGTTCCCTATCTAATCTTGATCCTGGTTTGTTGATTCTGGGACGATCTGTGTCATTGTCCCTTCTAAACGTTACATCTACCTTAGCTAGGAACTTATTCATGCCGTCTCTCATATCATACGGTCCGGTGGCTCTTCCTTCACTGCCTGGTTTTCCTTCAAAAACCATCATTGTATCTGATACCATGTCCAGGAAGTAAATATCATGGTCAATGATCATAGCGCTGCGGCCTCTTTTTTCCATAACTCTCCTGATGGTTTTAGCAGCTTCCATTCTCTGGTTTGAATCTAGATATGCTGACGGTTCATCAATGAGGTATATTTCGGCTTCCCTCGAAAGACAGAGTGCAATAGCAACTCTCTGCAGTTCTCCTCCTGACAGTGTTTTAACATTTTTTTCGTACAATCTTTTTAAACTCAGGGGATGAGCTATTTCACTCTCAAAGAAACCTGATTCGAAGAATTCAGAGTTTGCAGTCATAAACAATTCTCTCACTGTGCCGTCAAAATCTGGAGCAATGTACTGCGGTTTGTATGAAACTTTCACTTGACTGTCTAACTCTCCCAATGTTGGTTTTTGCACTCCGGCTAGCATCTTTACGAATGTAGTCTTACCAATCGCATTAGGTCCGACAACACCTACAGATTCGCCGATCATTATGGACCCCGGGTCAACTGTAAGTTTAAACTCTTTATAATCACACTCTAAAGCTCCATATTCAAGGAGTTTCGCAGTCATCTGACTATCCCTTGGAGGATGACTTTCAAATCTTATCTGGGTGTCTCTGAATCTTATGTTTTCTTCTCTCATGTACCCATCCAGATATGTGTTGATTGCCGTTCTTACCTGCCTTGGCTGTGCAAATACACCGTAAGCACCTTCTGAACCGTATACTAAATATGCGCTGTCTGCCAAGAAATCTAGAATTGCTAAATCATGTTCAATTACAATTACTTGTTTTGTTTCTGAAAGATCCTGAATAATCCTTGCAACTTTGATTCTTTGATATATATCGAGGTATGACGAAGGTTCATCGAAAAAATATGTATCTGCTTCTTTCATGATGGACGCTGCAATAGCAACTCTCTGCAGTTCTCCTCCAGACAATTTATCCAGTGGTCTATTTATCACTTCATTCAGCTCAAGAAGATCTGCAGCTTCATCTACTGTCATTCTCTCTGCAACTTTGCTCAGGAGGTCTTTGACGACTCCTTTGCTGACCAGCGGAAGTTTATCTACATACTGCGGTTTGAGAGCGGTTTTAACTTTCCCCGCATACACTTTTGTAAGATAATCGCCTAATTCTGTTCCTGAGAGCCTGGAAAGTACTTCTTCTCTGTTTGGTGGGTTATCATAGTTCCCAAAATTTGGTGTTTCTTCACCTGACAGGAGTTTTATGGATGTGGTCTTTCCAATACCATTAGGCCCTAATATACCAGTGACTGCCCCTTTCTTAGGCACTGGCAGTCTATATATCCTGAAACCGTTCAAGCCATACTGATGCATAAGCTCTGTATTAAGCTCCTCTGGAAGACCTATTATCTTGATTGCTTCAAAAGGACATTTGTTTATGCATATCCCGCAGCCAGCACATAGTTCTTCTGAGATAGCAGGCTTTCCGCTGTCTCCCATTGTAATTGCTTCAACCCCTGTTCTTACCTTAGGGCAATACTTGATGCATTCTGTGTTGCATTTCTTTGGCTGACAATGGTCTCTCAGGAGTACGGCTATACGCATAAAAGTCGCAATGATTAATCACTACTAAAAACATGACGCTTATTCATCACATTTTTTTGAATCCACGGCGCATCCAACGCAGAATATTCAGTCCCACATACTTCAGCGATGACAGTTTAGTGCGGTGGTCTCCGCCCGTTTGTGTCTGTTTATTCAATATAGCTGCGATAACGTCTTTTTCATTTTTACATTCATCAGGGATGACTGTAAAGGTTCTTCCTACGGAAGGCGATGTGTGTGCATCCGATCCTCCGACTATTGGCAAGTTAAGTTTTTTTGCAAGCTTAAGAGCTCTGTAATTGCTGCTTTTCAGAGATCGTCCATTGATGCTCTCAACGGCATCGAACCCCATGCCATCAACGTTTTCTCCCCCTATGCCTGACCACCATCTGTATGGGTGAGCCGCTACGGCAATACCACCTGCTTCATGTATCATATCTACCGTATCTTTTATCGGTAGATTTCTGGGGATCAGCTTATCCACTCCGTATGCTAAAATGTGCCCTTCAGATGTGGTAACTTCGATGCCTTTAATAATGATTATATCAGAGACATCACCGACATCTTCCCAGGCGCCTATTTCATTGTGGTCTGTAAGTGCTACAGCACCAATATTTTTCACTCTGCATTCATTTAGAATTTCTGCGACGGTTTGTTTCCCATCATTAGAATGCACGGAGTGGACGTGCAGATCTGCATTCATCTGATATTCGCTCCATTCGGCATCTCGCTGCCGACCGAGACTGCTCTCCCAGATTCAGTTCTCAGTATGAGTCCCTCATCGGAATCTTCTGATGGAAGGAATACTGCCACTTTGCCACAGTCTCCTTCTCTAACATCAGCGCTTATTTCTCGTCCAATATCAACTTTATTTCCCTGAATGCTTCCTATGCGCAGTGTGAGTTTTTGGAAATCTTTGAACTCTATGCGCTTTTCATTTTGAGGCAGTCCGCTGTTGACAGCTTCTCCAGGTTCAGATTCTTCAGGTGCAGAGAGTAGCATGACTAATTCTTCTCCGGCATCGGCAGCTAGAAGCATTCCCTGTGATTCACATCCTCTCAGCTTAGCAGGCTTCAAGTTCGAGACTACAACTACCCTGCGGTTCAGCATTTCTTCTTTTGAATAGTACTTTTTAAGACCGGCAACGACCTGAATCTCGTGTCCTATATCAACTTGCAGCAGAAACAGTGAATCTGCATTAGGATGATCATCTACGCTTACTATTTTCCCTACTTTCAGATTCAGTGAACTGAATCCGCCGAATTTGTTAGTTTCTTCTTCAATAGGTTCCATCTTTGTGAATAATGGCGCAGGGCTTCTTAATTTTTGATGCTCTGCAGGAGGAATGTTTAGTGATTTCCACCCTTCATCGTATATGGTGTTGTCATATCCCAACAAATTCCATGCACCTTTCGATGAACGCGGCAGGAATGGATTGCTTAGTATTGCAAGGGCCTTTACTAGCCTAAGGTTTAAGTTAAGCGCTGAACCACACTCCTCTTTATCTTTCTTAATGAGTGCCCACGGTGCGCATGCATCAAAGTAACGGTTTCCAAACTGAGCCAATTCCATTACAGCTTTCAATGCCCGCTTAAACTCGCATTTATCTAGGTTTTCTTCTACTTCTTTAGCAGCTGCAGAAATAGCAGCAGATATCTTCTCTTCTTCCTCTGCACTTCCTTTATATTCTGGAATTTCTCCAAAGTGTTTGTGTGTAAAGCTCAATGAGCGGTGGTAGAAGTTTCCAAGTGTAGCTACAAGCTCGTTGTTGTTTTTGGTTACAAATTCGCTCCATGAAAAGTCAGCGTCTTTGTTTTCAGGCATGTTTATTGAAGCATAGTAACGTATTGAATCTGAATCGTACTTTTCCAGCATTGATGGAATATCAATTGACATCCCTCTGCTTTTGGACATCTTGTCTCCTTTGAATGTAAGAAACTCATTTGCCGGGACATCATATGGCATATTGAGTCCTCCATATGCCATCAGGATTGCCGGCCATATGATCGTATGAAATGGAATATTGTCTTTCCCTAAAAAGTAATAACTTTTCACTTCTGGATCTGTCCAGTAATCTTTCCATGCATCAGGGTTTCCGCTTTTCTTGGCCCACTCTATTGATGCTGATAAATATCCGATAACGGCTTCGAACCAGACATATATGCTTTTTCCTTCCCAGTTTTCAAGAGGAACCGGTATTCCCCAGGACATGTCTCTTGTGATTGCTCTGTCGTGTAGTCCCTCATCAAGCCAGTTTTTAGTAAATAACTGTACTGAATTTTTCCAGTCCTGTTTGTTCTCCAGCCAGTCAGTCAAAGGTTTTTGAAACTCTGATAACTTAAGAAAGAAATGTTCTGTTTCTTTCATTTCTGGAGTTGTAGAGCAGTGTACACATTTTGCATCGTTCAATCCTCCGCTTTCAAATGTATTGCCGCACTTTTCGCATTGATCTCCTCTTGCTTTTTCATTTCCACATATTGGGCAGACGCCTTCTACATACCTGTCCGGGAGAAACTTCATGCAGTGTGGGCAATAGTACTGCGGGGTGCTTTTTTTGATTAGGTAACCCTTATCCAGCAAGCTTAAGAAAATCTCACTGACAATTTTTGCATGATTTTCCGTGTGAGTTTTTGTGAACAGTGAAAATTCAATACCCATTCCTTCTATGGCTTTTTTGTTGATTTCATGGTAACGCTCGGCGATTTCTTTTGGTGTAACCCCTTCCCTGTCTGCTTTGACAGTTATTGGTGTACCATGTTGATCTGATCCAGATACCATCAAAACTTCATTGCCTTTCAGACGGTTATATCTAGAAAATATGTCTGGAGAAAGCAGAGATCCTGCTATGTGTCCAAGATGAATGGGTGAATTTGCGTATGGCCACGCTGCGCATATGAGTACCTTGCTCATTTAAATCAAATCGCCATGTCTTCGTTGGATATAAAAGATATCTGAAATAATCTGTGTTTTTCTTGCCTGCAGGGAATGATTAATATACAATCCACATAATGTGAGCTTTGATGCTTGAGGGTAAAAAATACTGCAAGTATATGCCAATGAGGGCGCTTGCCGCCATCTTCACTGTGATAATACTTGCAGCTTCAATACTGGCTCCGTTTACATATATTGTCAACGGCAACCATTTTGTTCTCCGTTTTGACGTAGAAGATATTGAAAAAGAATATGAAGTTAGCTACGGAGGCCAGGTTTACACAATAGAAGTTACAATACCTGGAGATTTGTATTACTCTTATGCGGATAAATCCAGACTCAGGGCTAGCAACGGCTGGATGGATTATGCAGCATATGTCGTTGTTGATGATGTAGTGCAAGATATTGCAGATAAGCTGAAAATAATCGCAGAGACAATAGACAAAGATTCGGATTATGTACTCGCATCTTTGATACTTGATTTTGTACATCAGACGACTTATAAAAGGGACGATACGATCAACGGAATTGAAATAGAATACCCCAAGACTCCTGTTGAAACTCTTGTAGAGAGAGGAGACTGTGAAGATCTTTCAGCTCTTTATACTTCAATAGCACTTGCGGCAGGGCTGGACTCTATAATGTTCATGTTCCCGGATAACCCTGGACACATGGCTGCAGGTGTACATCTTGAAGATAATAGAGGTCTTAAACCGTTTTACACATATGATGGTGTAGACTATTACTTCTGTGAAACGACATCTTCAGCAAAGCATCTAGGTGAAAGTACATATTGGAATAGGATAAGCGGCATGGAAGTCATATCAGACTTCCCTAATGCTTAATACTATTTCCTTTCCACACCCTAGTCGTTTCAATGATCTTATCTATGTCTGCTTCAGGAGTGCCTATCACTGCCATTAGACATTGAGAATCCAGTCCAAATATCATCAGCAATGAACTGTCAAATCCAACAGAGACTTTTAAAAGACTGTCATTCAACTCTATAGCGGATCTTTCAGCGGCACCTAGAATGATTGCAGACATCGCAGAGAAAGTATCTCTTCTTGTATCAGGTGGAATAGTTCCTTCGAGATATTCTCCACCTCTTGTAATCAGAGATGCACTGATAACACCATCAATACTTGCAATATCATCTATGCTCATCAACTGAGTTGATTTCATCATGTAGTATCTTGTTAATTAGCCTACTCCATTGTATAAATACCATTACTGTTGGATGCTCAACTCTAGCCAGTTGATTTATTGCTCCAATTATGATTTTGTCAGACAATTTGGTTTACTTAATCAAGAGCAATCTTCTACTTGTTCCAGTGGAAATGAAGGGGTCTTTGATAAATTGTCCGACAATATGCGGACAGCTCAATTTTGTTGTATAAATCTATTCAATGTGATAATACTGTATAGATGATAAAATTTCTCTTAAATTTTTTGAATATTGTGATACATCCAGTATCTTAATTAAAATATCTTCATTTATTAATTGTATCATATTTTTAGTTTTTTAAATATTCTTTTATAAATTAAATTCGGCAGACGATTTAGCAACATTTATATGCACGTTATCACCATTACGCCCTGAGGGATGCACAATGCCAAATTCGTTAGTGAAAAATGCTTTAGGCAGCGATTATATGAAAACTATCTCAGAAGCTGACAATCCAATGAGTGCATTGGATTTTGAAAATATGTCAGATGATGATAGAGCGATTCATGAGATGATTAAACAACTCGAGGTCTGCATTAAGATCATTGGATGCGGCGGAGGCGGTTGTAATACAATTAATCGTTGCGTAGATGCTGGAATAGATGGAGCTCAATTATGCGCCATTAACACTGATGCAAAGCATCTTCTCACAGTCCGAGCACCTAAAAAGATTCTTATCGGCAGGAATGTAACTCGTGGTATGGGAGCCGGAGCTCTGCCAGAAAATGGTGAAGCAGCTGCAAGAGAAAACGATGGTGACATACGTAATTTCCTGACTGGTGCTCAGATTGCATTTGTAACTGCAGGTATGGGCGGCGGAACAGGAACAGGTTCTGCACATTATGTGGCAACAATTGCTAAAGAACAGCTTCGTGCTCTTACAATCGGTGTAGTTACTTTTCCATTCAAAGCAGAGGGAACTGTGCGTGCAGAAAACGCCCTCAGAGGTTTGGATAAACTTTCTCGAATCTGCGATACAACCATTGTAATTCCTAACGATAAGCTTCTGGAATTAGTTCCTAAACTCCCTGTCGATGCAGCATTCAAAGTAGCAGATGAAGTTCTTATGCAGACAATCAAAGGTCTGACTGAGATCATTACCAAGCCCGGTCTAGTTAATTTAGACTATGCAGATATTCAGACAGTCATGAGGGAAGGCGGTGTAGCCTTTGTTGGTATCGGTGAGGCAGATACAGAAGAAGAAGACCGCGTTTCAGTAGCTGTGCAGGAAGCATTAATGTCACCTCTTCTCGGAGAGATAAATCTGAAGGAAGCCAAGGGCGCTTTGATCAGAGTTGTCGGTGGTCCAGATATGACGATTAATGAAGCTCAGAGGGCTGCAGAGATCGTTACAGAGAGTGTCAGTGATCGTGCTAGAATCATCTGGGGTTGTTCAGTAGATCCAGAATTTGAGGGCACCATAAAAGTTCTGCTCATCGTAACCGGTGCATCTTCCAAGTATGTTTATGGCAGAAACAATGGTGAATCCACAAAAGTCGGAGGATCTTTTGGAGATGAATATCGTCAATCAAGGAAACTCGGAGGAGACAATAACAGCAGGCAGCCTTCTCGTCCAAGCCAACCGTCCATGTATGACGATGATGGAATCGATATAATCCTTTGAGATTCCACATCAAATTTTTTTATAATGTTTGGCTAGATGCGGGCAACATGCCAGCATCCAGTCAGCATTTAGAATTCATATGCTGTTTCATTAAATGTTAGTGCGGGACATGGCTCCAGGCATTTTTCGCAGTGTATACAGCCTTCTCCAATGGTAATTTTTCCATCATTCAGCTTGATGGCGCCTTGTGTACATTTGCCAATACACACTCCGCATCCCACGCATTCAGCAGATTTTATGACTATTTTGCGTATTTTTTCTACTTTTTCTTTCAGGCTTTTTTCTTCCTTATCTTTAGCAATCAATGCGCCTTCTTCAAATATTGTTACATTGGAGACTGCACACCAACCTTCCTCTTCATTTAGCTCTACGTCTCCAGTGATTCTAAGAACATTGGCTGTTCTTTGAATATCCAGAGGTTTATTGAATGCTCCTTCTATGCTGAATCCCATAGTACATGGTGAAATGCCTTCTTGCAGAGACAGATTCAAGTTTTGAAGAATACTTGTTTTGACTGACTTGTCAGGTTTAATCGAAACTCCGATACGGTCGAGCTCTTCGTGTATGGACTGTGGCATCCTTCTCCACCTCCAAGCTCCATATCTTATCCATTCTTCTGGAAGCCCTCTTTTTTCAGCATATTCTTCCAGATATGACTTCCATTCCTGATATTTTGGTGATTCCTGAACAATATCCAGTTCTGCAAGGTCTGATGCTGGGCATAGATAGCAACCGATTCTGTCAAGCCCCTTTTCATACCATGGGTTGTACTCTTCTTTTTCACTTATAATCAGCATCCAAACATGAAGTGCAGTCCAGTTTTGTATGGGGGATGCACCTATCTGTCCTGGAGTCCAGGGATTTTCCCATACTTTTGGCTTCGATGCTCTAGATTCTGATTCATATCTTCGCTGCCCGATGAATGAAAGAACGCCATCTGGAAAATGTTTCATTATTGCTCTGACCGTAGGGCCGAGTTTATTTGTTTTACAGCACCATCTGTAATCTCTGCCGGGTGGACCAAAAACGTTCAAACCTTCTTTGAAAGCTTCCCGTGGTGCATATTCTAAGATTAATTCAGTGTTGTGATTTGCTGCAGTTCTTTTGACATATTCGATTGTCTCTGGAAATTCAAGTCCAGTATCTATAAAAAATAGGGGAATGTCTAAGCCGGCTTTTTTGGAGAGAATCAATACTGCTAAGGAATCCTTTCCTCCTGAAAATGAAATCATGGCCGGTCTTTGTTTTTCTTCAATAACCGTCTTCATAAATTTCTCAGAGGCAGCTATTTTCATTTCCATTTCTTTTGAATTTGCTTTGATGACTAAGTCCCATGTTGTTTCTGGAAATTTATCTGCATCTTTTGGCTCATCACACCATCTAATCTTGACGGCCATTCCACGAGATCCAGGGACAAGATCTTTTCCGCTCATTCTGGCTGTTCCCGAAGCCAGAGCCTTTCCGTTTTTACAAATAACAATTACCTCGTCACCAGATTCCAAATCATCACTGGTGGAGACAACTCCAGGAGCTAGAAGATTGGAACCGCTTAAGATTGGTTTTATGGCGCCGTCATCAGTTGTAACTATTCCTTTTGTTGCTTTATTGACAATGCACCTTGCAGCCGGCATTCTTGAAAGAAATGTCCATCCTTTGCCTATATCATACCTCATTGTGCCGATTACTTCTCCGTCCATGATCACTTCGTCCATTCTATCGAGTGCCGGGGCCTTATTGAGAAGTACAACATGATTATCTGGAATTACTGACTCTCCACAGCCTTCTCCAAATTGTCTATCTATGGTTTTTTGAATAACATCAATGTCATGTTTGAATGCAGGCCGCACATCCCCAGGCGGAGTAATATCCATCTGCCGGGTATCTCCACCACACACGGCACATTTTTTCTGTTCAAGTACGGGAACATTGCAATGATCGCACCATCGTAAAGACATTTTTCCTAAGCGGACTAGAGCCATCGTTCTCCACTTTTATTTTGAGTATAAATAGTATGCGTATCCGGTTCAGCGAAATCTGTAATCTAGGAGTCAGAATTGTCGCAAAATCTGGAGTATTGGTGATAAGTTATATACGGAAGCATTCATGCAGTGCAGAAGGTTTGTAAATGAGGACTTTCCACGCAACAGAACGTTCCTTGAATGTGGAATACGCAATACGCGACGTCCTTATCCCCGCTAGAAAGCTGGAGGAGAAAGGAGCAAAGATCATAAAGTTGCATATCGGAGACCCTAATAAGTGGGACTTTGAGACTCCAAAGCATGTTCGTGATGCATTAGGCCGTGCTGTGGAAATTAATGACAATGGTTATGCAGAGTCAGAAGGCTATCCAGAACTCAGAGCAGCCATTCTTAAAAAAGAGAAGCAGAAGAATGGTGTGGATGTAGGTATTGACAACTGTATGATTACAAGCGGCGTAACGGAAGCAATTCAGAGTCTGGTAGCAGCCACTATCAGCCCCGGCGATGAAGCCCTAGTGCCTGGTCCAGGATACCCGTCATATACTGAATTTATAAAATTCTTTAATGGGAAACCAGTTTCTTATCATAATGATGAAGAAAATGACTGGCAGCCTGATATTGATGACATGAGGAAAAAAATCACAGATAAGACTAAATTTATAACGGTGATAAATCCAAACAACCCGACCGGAGCTTTATACTCAGACAAGGTTCTTAAACAGATTGTAGACCTTGCTGGAGAATACGATCTCTTTGTACTTTCTGATGAGATTTATGATCTCATGTCATTTGAGGGAACACACCACTCTCCTGCCTCAATGACAAAAGATGTTCCAGTAGTATTATTTAATGGATTCTCGAAAGTAGACCTTCTCCCAGGATGGAGAATGGGCTACATGGTGTTTTCAGATCCTCTAAACTGTATGGATGAGATTAAAGAAGGAATTTCTAAACAGCTTAGATTACGTATCTCTGCAAACAATCCATGTCAAATGGCTGCAATCGAAGCTTTGGAAGGTCCACAGGATCATCATGAGCAGATTAACAGAAAATTGAAGGAACGCGCCCAGTACATGTATAAAAGAGTTAACAATATTCCAGGGTTAAGTATGAGAGCACCCAAAGGTGCATTCTATGCTTTCCCAAGAATTGATTCAAAGCATTGGACAAATGATATGGACTTTGTTTTGGACATCCTGGATAACTGCCATGTACTGCTTGTTCCTGGATCTGGGTTTGATGAAAAATATGGAAAGATGCATTTCCGTGCAGTATTCCTGCCGCCTCTCGACACGCTTGGTGAAGCATTCGATTCTATAGAATCCTATATGAATAAGGTGGCTTGAACTTTAGATCTTAAACAGGGGATACAAATCCTCTGTTTTAATTAATATTTTTTGCATCTTAACTGTACATATATCTACTTCTGCTGTATTATGCCCATTGCATGGGCATAAAAGATCTTCTTGGCAACAGTTCTTTCATAATGGTGCTGGCTCTTATCTTAGCGCTGATTATTGGATTCCCATATCGTGATATGGGCAGTAAGATTCCATTAATTGTTTTGGCAGTTATGATGACAGTATCCCTTTCAAGAATATCTTTTTCTAATTTAAATCCCATAAAACATAAAACTTCTGTGCTAAGAGCACTTATTCTGGGCACATTGGTAGCTTCATTTATACCTTTAGCAGCTTCGCTTTTTATTGACGATCCTCTTTACAAAGCCGGTCTTGTATTCATAGGAGCTGCACCGTTTGCAGCTTCAGTTGTACCTTTGTCCTTCATAATGAAAGGTGATGTAGAACATGCTGCGAGGGGAACCATAATTGTCTATCTTCTTTCCATCATATACATTCCAGTAATTGTGAAGTTGTTTGCAGGAGAAACTGTAAGTATACTGGATGTAGTTGGATATGTAGTAATTTTAGTATTAATCCCTATAATCCTCTCCAGGCCAGTATCTAGAGTTAAAATATCTACTTCTTCAATGCAGATATTTGTTAATCTGTGTGTTGCCATTTTGATATTTGTTTCAGTTGGATCCAATAAAAATATATTTGAAAGTGAAACAAGCCTGCTCTTAATATTCATGGGTATAGCAGTTTTAAGAACATTTGTTCTTGGCTTGGGGCTTGAGTATCTAGAAAAAAAGTGTGGTATTGCATGGGAACAGAGAGTTCCTGATGTTTTAATGGCTTCGTATAAAAATAAAGGTGTAGCTATTGCGTTAACTATGGGACTTTTGCCACCTGCAGCAGCATTCCCAATAACAGCATCCATAATTATTGAAGTCTGCTGGGTGATCTGCATGGATCGTTTTCTTTTCACATCTAAACGAAGAGAAAAAGAAATCAGGCTGGAGTCTGCATCTACACAATCTATGGATGCTTAATCTTCGATAGAAACAATCAATAAAATGGAAAAGAAATTGCCGGAAAATCGGCAATGTTTATTATTGAAGATTTTTAAGCAGTTTTACGCAAGCTTCCACAGCATCGCGCCCTTTTTCTATGCGCTCTTCTGCCTGTAATCTGGTCATCCCAGGTCCAGTGATTCCTAATGATACTGGTTTATTATACTCCAGAGACAGGTCGGTAATTTTCCTTGCCGCATGTTGTACAACAATCTCGTCATGCTCCGTTTCTCCTTCTATAACGGCACCAAGTGTTACAACACCGTCTATTCCTTCATCTTCACAGAGTTTTTTAATCGCGAGTGGCATATCATAAACTCCTGGCACATATAATATTTTTTTAATGTTTGCACCAAGAAATTCTGCATGTGCTTTCGCTCGTTCCAACATCATTGATGTAATATCAAAATTAAATTCCGATACAACTATTCCAAGATTATATTCCATTTTCATCACTCCTTAGCTGGTCCAGCATCTTCATATCCTTGGCGTAATCCTTTTCCAGCATTCTTTGTTAGTATTTCTTTGTTAAATAGTAAATTATATGCATTTCTCGCGTGTTCCTTCGCACGCTGTTTAGCTAACCAATCTAATGTTTTATTGTCTGGAGCCTCATCTTCATGCACAAATACTTCAATTATATGACGGTTAGTCATCAGTTGCGCTTGAATTATGCCTGTAGATGCTTCATGTGCGCAATTCTTATCTTTAGCCATTGGACCAGGCATTCCCAGGGCCATCACGATATCACAGTTCTCTTCTTCGATCAATTTTTTGCTTGCAACCGGGAGATCTTTTATTCCAGGCACGGTGTATCGAATAATCTTAAAACCAGTGCCCATTGTCTTAAGTTCTTCAATGGCAGCTCCACCCATATCTGATCGAGCAAAGGTTGTATCTGCAATTCCAATAATCTTCATTCTTTATACCCCAGCATGTTTGCAGTATGCCAATCTATTATCCTCTTGATTATTTTACGAGTGCCACTCAAATCGTCGTCATACTGCCCTACACGAACTACTTTAACACACAAGCCTCTTTTTTCAATCTCAGCTTCCAGATCTTTTTCGTTGAATTTCTGATCATACCCGATTGCTATTATGTCTGGTTTGATTTCCAAAACCACGCCGTACATATCATTTTCTCTACCCAGTATAGCTTCATCCACGGGTTTCAGAGCCTGTACTATTTCCAATCTCATCTTTTCTGGAGTAATCGGTTCATGTTTGTTTTTGCGCACAGTTTTATCTGTGGCTACAACCACTACCAACTCATCTCCCAATGCTTTAGCTTCGGTTAAATAATGAATATGTCCCGTATGCAGGATATCAAAAACCCCGCTAGCCATAACTCTAATCTTTATCCCTCTTATTCCAGGCATCTATAATGTCGCTGCCTTCAAGAAATACTAGTCCGTGTTTCTCTGCATATTTCATAGTCTCTTCTTTTGGCATAGATCGGCCATTGTCGCCCATGATTTCACACATTGTAGCGGAAGGAAACATATCTGCCATCATTAACATGGCTGTGCAGAGTTCAGTATGTCCGGCTCTGTCATCAAGGACACCCGGCTGTGAATTCAGCAGATGAACATGTCCTGGAGCACGGAAGTATTTACCAAACTCTTCTCTGGCTTCGGCTTCGTTCATGCTGTCGCATTTTTTGCCGAATTTAGCGAATTCGGAGATAGTAAGTGCCCTGTCAGCATCTGGAATACCAGTGAATGTCTTGCGGTGATTTATTGTGAGCGAAAATGATGATTTAGTATCATAGATCAGATCATTTGGAGCTAAACCTTTTAGAACCGGGTGAGCGTTATAGCATTCTGCCAGAAGTTCTGCCATGAATGGTAGATCAAGTTTTTTCCACATTCTGCTTGGGGCTGATGTACAAATGAGCCCACCAGCATCTTTTCTTTGTCTTTTTACACCCTCTGCAGTCATGAATTCAGAAGCGATTATGAGATCAGTCTCTCTTTCTCTCCCGTCTGAGTCATATATAAGTATAAATTCTCCATTTTTTAAGTCAGAAAATGCTTTTTTTAGATCGCTCATATTTTTCGCCTTATCCTGCATTATATAAACTATATATGTTTATTAGGTAGCTACTCATTTTTTAGTAAAATTTTTCAACATTATTCTATTGATATGCAGCTAATCATTCTTGACATCGATTTAACTATCCAAGTATGCATAGGTGGTCTTCAATCCATATCTTAAAATTAAAAATAATGTAATTTTATGATCTAGCGCATATGTGAATAATATACTAACGACTGATTAAGTATCGTCTGCAACACATTCACATTGTTAGATTATGTCCTAATTTAATTAGAATGTTATCCAATCTTTTATTAATACCTTGATGCCATTGTTCCATTATGTTTGCTGTGTTGGACGATGCAGAAGCGCTTTCAACAAAAGATGCATTAGGCATGTTGGATCAGATAATGGCATTGCCTTCGCAACTCGAATATTCATTATCAAAGTCAATATCTCTTGAACCAGGTACATTTTCAAATGTCTGTATCTGCGGTCTTGGCGGTTCTGCTATGAGTGGCGATATTCTCAGAGAATATATGAACGAACACTCATCATTTCCTACTGTAGTTGTAAGAGACACTCAGCTTCCAAAATGGGTTAATGAAAATACATTCGCTTTAATATTATCATACTCTGGAAATACGATTGAGACATTGTATATGTATGAAGAAGCAAAATCCCGAGGAGCTAGAATAGCTGGAGTTACCTCTGGAGGAAAATTAAAAGAGCTGTTTGTTGAGAACAATAATCCATTTATTGAGATTCCTTCTGGACTCCAGCCTCGTGCTGCTTTAGGATATATGTTGGGTGCCTGTGCAGTAGTGATGAAAAGTGCCAACCTATGTAATATTGCAGATGATCTAAAATCAATGATACCTTGTCTGTATGAAGAGTGTAAACAATATTCCATATCTGTGCCTATACGTGATAATCTGGCCAAAACAATTGCAGACAATCTAGAGAACACTCTTCCAGCAATCTATGGTACAATTAGTGTTGGACCAGCTGCTAAAAGGTGGAGAACACAGATTAATGAGAATTCCAAAATGCTGAGTATGTGTGGAATTCTTCCTGAGTTTAACCATAATCAGATCGTAGGGTGGATATCAACCCCATCAGCACCTGCAACAGCTGTATTCTTAAGGTCTGTTGTAGACAATATAGAAATCTCTAAAATAGTCGATGCTACTACTTCATTATTTAAAGATTCGGGTGTAGAAACAATAATCATAAATTTAGAAGGAGAAAGTAGACTGGAGTGCACAATGCGTGGAATCATTCTGGGAGATTTTGTCAGTTACTATCTGGCAGCACTGCGTGGAGTCGATCCAACGCCGATTGATCCAATATCTAAGTTGAAAGAAAGGATGACAGACATCTGATTTTAAAACCTTTAGATTATCATAGTTTATGAGTTCCAGCAATTATTAACTTCTGATAAGAACCACAGATTTGATATATTGCTGATTACACAACCTATTTTTATACCTTCATTCATCAGCGCTATGACTCTTATGAAAGAAGATGCTTATTGGATCAAAGACACTGTAAAAGCTCATACAAAATGGTTCGAGGCAAGTCTCCCTATGATTGCTTCTGAAAATCTCATGAGCCCTTTAGCAAAAGAGATGATGATCTCCGATTTCCATGACAGATATGCAGAAGGTCTTCCAGGTAAGAGATATTATCGCGGCAACATCTATGTGGATGAAGTCGAATTGAAATGTCTCGAGCTTGCAAAGAAGATTTTTAAATGCCAGTTTGCAGACGTTCGTCCCATATCAGGTACAGTCGCCAACATGGCAGTTTTATTTGCTTTGACTCAGCCAGGGGACACGATCTCTACGCCAGAACTGGCTTCCGGTGCTCACATATCTACTGCTCCATTCGGTGCAGTTGGAATGAGGGGTCTAGAGACTATCCACTATCCTTGGGATTATAAAAACTGGAATCTTGATGTCGATGCAGCTATCAAATTCATCAAGAAAGAAAAACCGAAGGTAGCCCAGTTTGGTCTGTCTGTATTCTTATTCCCTACACCTATAAGAGAAATTCAAGACGCTCTGCAGGAAGCAGGATCTGTAGTCTGGTATGATGCAGCTCACGTTTTGGGTCTTATCGCCGGCGGTAAATTCCAGGATCCGCTTAGAGAGGGAGTGCATATAATCAGTGCTTCAACTCACAAAACATTCCCTGGTCCGAATCACGGTATTTTAATTGGTGACAACCTTACAGATGAACTGCAGGCAAAACTCCAGAAAGCTGCTTTTCCTGGCGTTACCTCTTCTCATCATCTGCATGCAATGGCCGCTCTTGCTGTAACAATGGCTGAATATGAGATATATGGTAAACAATACGCCAGCCAGGTTATAAAGAATGCAAAAGCACTAGGCAGCGCTCTATATGAAATGGGTCTGGACGTCATGTGTCCACACCTGGGATTCACAGAATCTCACACGCTCGCAGTTAACGTAGCAGAACAAGGCGGCGGGTCTCAAGTTTCCATTGACTTAGAAAAAGCAAACATCATCTGTAACAAAAATATGCTTCCAGGCGACACGAGTTCTGTTAAGCCTTCTGGTATTCGTCTTGGTACCCAGGAGCTTACCAGAGTAGGTATGGAAGAGAGTGAGATGGAAGAAGTAGCCAGGCTCATTTATCGTGTAGTCATGAAAAAGGAAGACCAGGAAAAAGTTAAGAAAGATGTCTGGGAACTTAAGAAAGACTTCACAAAGATCCGCTACTGTCTGAATGAAGGCGAAGAAGCCTATTCTTTCCACGATATATTCTAAGGGGTCATCACCCCTTTATTTTTTATTTAGATCTTCCAGCATTTTACATGCCATACATTTTCCGCTCGGGGAAGGTTCTCCACATTTACATTTTCCTAAATCCTTCTGGGGATACTTTTCTATCAGGAGCGGCTTAATCGCATCATAACTTGATAGTATGGAATGTCTTGTCCCAGGCGATCTGCTTTCAAGCTCATCGATTATATCTCTGTACTCATTGCGAAGCGCAGCTGACCAGTATGGGCATTCCTTATCTGAAAAAGGTATTTCATTTATAATTGCGTACAAGTAAGTCTCTTTTTCAGGAATCTGTCTTAATGGGTGGATTCTTGGAATAAGTCCAGGCTGAATTCTTACATGCGGACTCAAACGCGCCAGCCTTTCCACATCGCCTCTTGTAAAATTCATGAGGATCGCTTGTGCATTATCATCGAGATTATGACCCGTAGCAATTATGTCTGCGTTAATATTTCTGGCAACTGCATTCATGCATTGTCTTCTGAATACACCGCAAAATGCGCATGGGGTCCTATATCCTAAATTTTTAGATATGTCATCCATCGTATATCCGACATGATCTTTGAATGAAACTATCTCTAAAGTCACATCAAGTTTGTCACACAACTCTCTGACGCATTTGATTGTTTCAGGACGATAATTTTCTATCCCTTCATCCACAGTAATAGCTGTCAGAGTGACATCCCGCCGCTCTTTTACCACACTGTGCATCAGAGATAGAGCTACGCTGCTGTCTTTACCTCCGGATATGGCTACGGCTACATTTTTAACTTTATTAAAATTAGTCTGATTTCTAATCTCTTTTTTTACACGTTTTTCTACAAACTCTGAAAAATGTCCTTGACAAAGATGACTTCCATTATATCTGATATAGGTTACAGCATCCTTTTGACATTTATCACACTTGACCATTAGTGTAGCATTAACTCGCTGGTATTTGGTATTGTTGAAAGAAAAATAGAAGAAATGGTTTACCAGGGTGGATTCCCAGTTTGTTGCAGTACATCATTATATTCGTTTGCCAGCTTGTATGCATCAATAACATTGAATATCCAGATGGCTATACAGACAATTGATGCTATCACAGCTATTATCCAGACCGCACCATATGAGCTGATGAATATCGTTATCATTGACATCATAACTAATGCGATTACAACGCCGCATACGATAAACCCGATACCCCTTGCTATTTTTCCGACATATACCTGTCCCAGACCTGTGAATAAAAATGACAGAACTGCTGCCAATCCTGCACTTTTCAGAGGTCTTTGGTATTGATACGCATATGGCTGTGGATTAGCATATGCATTATTCTGGGATGCACTTGGCGACACAGGATTTCCGCATTTACTGCAGAATTCAGAGCCGTCAGGTATTTCCGAGCCGCATTTCACACAATACATTTTCTTCCCTCCTTTGAATCAGATTATGAAATTATCTTCCAATCGAATCAGACACACTAATCATAGTTACCAGGGTGGATTCCCAGTTTGTCTCAGTGCGTCATTATACTGATTTGCTAAATTGCGTGCATCAAATATCTGCCATACCCAGAATACTAGATATGCAATCAGAATGGCTGCTCCGGCTATAAAATATGACAGAGTGTACGCAGATAACTCTCCGTTTGTATCTATTTCTATACCGCCTAACATGAGTATAGTAGATAATATTCCGATGCATACGCCTACGCATACAAAGATTATTCCTCTTGCTATTTTTCCGACATATACCTGTCCCAGACCCGCAAGCAAAAAGGATAGCACTGCTGCCAGACCTGTGCTTTTCAAAGGCAGCGCATATGTTACATTAGGTGGGACGCACGTATTCCTCGTCCCTTCTTTCAGATTCGTGCCGCATTTCTGACAGAATTCTGAGTCCGGGTTCGTTTCCGTACCGCAGTTAGGGCAATACATTGTTATCACACCGTAATACATTTTTAATGATAAATGTGATGGTTTAGAAATCCAATTTTTGATAAAATTAATAAATTTAAAATAATGAAATGGTTTTTTTACCACGGTTTCTGTCCCGTGGTCTGTAATATCTGATTATACTCTTCTGTGATGTTATATGCGTCATATATCTGCCACACCCAGAAGATCAGGAACACTACTATAAATGGTAAAAGCATAATGGTTGCAAATGATACAATAATTCCAATGATGAAGTATAGCAGTCCCTTTCCAATCTGACCTGCGTAGATAACTCCTGCGCCTGGTATTATAAAAGACAGTATTGCTGCAATACCAGAACTTTTGAGCGGAAGTATATACTGCGGCGGAACTCCTGCTTGGTATGCACTCTGCGGAGTGCTTTCTATTCTTGCACCACAATTTTTGCAATAGCTTGAACCGTTTTCAATGTCGTTTCCGCATTTTGGGCAAAACATAATCTTCAATTGCATAGATTGATCACTTGAGATATAAAAGATAGCTTATGAGTCTATGATTCATAAAAAATAACTAAAAAGTAAAGGAGCGTATTTTTTTACCAAGGAGCTCTCCCCGTTTTGTTAAAATACTCTTTATACTCGTTATATTTGACAAATGTTTGCCATATCTGCAGAAGCCACACTATTATGGCCACGATCCACACGAGCTTACCAGGTAACCCTCCGAGCACATACCCAACAGATAATAAGATAATCTCTATGATCAAGAACAACGTGCCATCTTTTAGTTTCTTCATATACATCAGACCGATTCCCGGCACGATTGACAATATTGCACTAATCGCAAAACTTTTTTCATCTCCGTATACTGCCCGTTCTAATTTCTGAAATGTTTTGTTTGTAGAATCCTCCACTTCTCGGCAATCTTCTGTGGCGCCGTTGTGGGTTATATCCTGGGTATGATCTATTTCAGCCATGGCTGTCACTTTATACACAGTTAGATGTTGAATATGCACATCTTCTATTCAATTATAAAGACTATTTCTATTGAACTAATCTTTCCAGAAGTGAGATCAATCGACTCGTTATTTCTTTTTGCAGTCAAAAAGATTTAAGCCTATCCCGTCATTTAGTCTAATGAGTTTAGATGAATGAGATTTGGATAGAGAAATATCGACCTAAGACTTTGAAGGAAGTTGTAGGGCAAACAGATATAGTTGAACGGTTACAATCCTACGTAAATACGAAGAATCTCCCCCACCTTATGTTTGCAGGCCCTGCCGGTACTGGGAAAACAACCTCTGCCATTGCAATGGCTAGGGAATTATATAGTGATTCTTGGAAAGGTAATTTCAATGAACTCAATGCCTCAGACGAGAGGGGAATTGATGTTGTCAGAGGTAAGATAAAAGAATTTGCTAGAACAGCTCCAATTGGTGGAGCAGAGTTTAAGATAATTTTCTTAGATGAAGCTGATGCCCTTACATCTGATGCGCAGGCTGCTCTAAGAAGAACTATGGAGAAATATAGTAAAATCTGCAGGTTCATCCTATCTTGCAATTACTCTTCAAAGATTATTGAACCTATCCAATCGAGATGTGCGGTCTTTCGTTTCCGTCCACTCCGCGCAGAGGACATCAAAACATATCTAGAAACAATTGCACAAAAAGAAGATCTTACGATCTCTGGAGATGCACTCGATGCATTAGTGCATGTTTCTAATGGTGACATGAGAAAAGCTGTAAACTCTCTTCAAGTTGCTGCATCTCTAGGGACTACGATTGATGTCGATCTTGTATATCATACAACCGGCATGGCAAGGCCCGAAGATGTTCAAAGTCTTCTGGAAACTGCAATTTCTGGTGACTTCATAGGCGCCAGAAATCGGCTGGATGAAATAATGATTTCATATGGTTTATCTGGTGAAGATATTCTCAAACAGATCCATAAAACAATATTTGATCTAGAAATCGAAGACTATGAGAAGGTAAGGCTTATCGATCGGACTGGTGAAATAGAATTTAGAATGGTCGAAGGATCAAATGAACGTATCCAACTCGAATCTCTTCTTGCATATCTGGTATTGCTGGGTGAGCACAGGGGAGATAGTGCAGATTAAATATGCTCTGAGCTGATGTTCAGCTCATTCATCTTTTATTCAAAATAGAACAATTCTTCAAATTTTTTATCAAGTGCTATACACATAACTAATGCTAGTTTCGCTGTGGGATTAAATTGTCCAGTTTCTATTGAGCTAATGGTCTGCCTCGAGACTCCCGTCATATTTGCTAGATCCTCTTGTGTCAGATTTTTCTCGGCTCTTGCTATTTTGAGCCTATTTTTGAGTACGAGTTTTTCATCCATTTTTCAAATGGCCTCCATGATATAGCAAATAGCAAATATGATCGTTGCAGCCAGAAGTATCATCCCCATCACTAAAAAGAATTTTTTACTTGGAATTTTTGTATATTTGTATATCGACATTGCTGCGCTTCCAGCTGTTAAAATTGACAAGATGTCCATATACGGCTGGTTGATAAAAATCTTAAACAGCATGTATGCAAAAGACAATATTAAAACGCATAAAAGACCCATGTATGCAGATTCATCATCTATGTGACTCTCTCTTTCATCCATATCCCTATTCTCGTCTCTGCTCAATTCTAAAATCTTTTCTTTTTCCATTCTGATTACCTGATTTTTAGACAATCTATGGCATGTACACTTATCATTTTGTATATTAAACTTGTTAAAAATATAAGTAAACTTGTCATAATTATTGATTTTTTTATCTAATCTCTGAGGTTAATGTTTTATCTCCTATTGGATATCATCTAATCTATGCAGGATTCAGCCATATTGCAGATTGCTGGGTGTTTTTGCGATGCGGGTCTGATGAGATGGCTTCATACTAATCTATTTATATGACATCTATCTTCCATAGCCCAGAGGATTTACATGACACGTTTCAAGGAAGCTGACGAAAGGCTTCTTAACAAGAAGATCTGCATGAAATGCGACGCACGCAATGCTCCAAAAGCAACTCGTTGCCGCCGCTGTGGATATGATAAGCTTCGTCCAAAAGCAAAAGAAAGCAGAAAAGCTTGATTTGAGCTTTATTCAGGGGCTTGCCCCCTCTTTTTAAATTTTGCTTATCTATTTTAGTTTATACTTTATATGTTTTGTTTTTACAATTTTTCTTTTCAGTATGCATTAATTAATATCCGGTGAGTATATTCTATAATCATTTGGAGTTGAATAAATGTCATCACCTATTACTCGTGTATGGGCCAGAGAAGTGTTGGACTCAAGAGGAAATCCAACAGTTGAAGCTGAAATTACAGCAGGCAAAGACTGTGTGTCTGCCATAGCCCCTTCGGGTGCATCTACAGGTTCTCACGAAGCATTGGAGCTCAGAGATGGAGATGCACGTTACAATGGAAAAGGCGTTATGAAGGCTGTAAATAATGTCCGTTTTTCTATCTCAAAGGTCATCGAAGGAATGGATGTTCAAAATCTTAAGGCTATAGACAATGCCATGATCTCTGCAGATGGAACTCCCAACAAAAGCAAATTTGGGGCAAATGCAACCGTTGCAGTTTCCCTGGCTGTTGCAAAAGCCGGTGCCATATCAAAAGGTGTTGAGCTTCATGAATATCTTTCACCGGGAAGTTACATTCTGCCAGTACCTATGATGAACATCCTTAATGGCGGGAAACATGCAGGCAGCAACCTGAAGATTCAAGAATTCATGATTTCTCCTGCTGGAGCAGCAACATTTGCCGATGCTTTAAGAATGGGAGCAGAAGTCTATCATGAGCTGAAAAGCCTTCTTAAAAAGTCATATGGTGTGAGTGCAATAAATATTGGTGACGAAGGTGGGTTTGCACCTGCACTGGATACGACACCAGAGGCTATGAATATCATCATGGATGCTATAGAAGGTGCAGGTTATGCGCCTGGCAGAGATGTATATATGGCCATGGATGCCGCAGCTTCTGAATTCTATGCTGATGGGAGCTACACATTAGATGGCAAAACCCTAAATGCAGGCGAACTTGTTGATTTCTACGCTGATTTATCCAGATCTTACCCTTTGATAAGTCTGGAAGATCCAGTAATGGAAGACGATTTCGAAACCATGACTGAGATGACTAAAAAACTAGGCTCAAAACTGCAACTGGTAGGAGACGATCTTTTTGTTACCAATACAGAAAGGCTCCGCAGGGGAATAGAAGCAGATGCTGGTAATGCCCTGCTGCTCAAGGTCAACCAAATAGGAACGGTCTCAGAGGCCATCGAAGCTGCAGAGCTTGCTCTAAAATCTAATTATGCAGTCATGGTAAGCCATAGATCTGGAGAATCAGAAGACACCTCAATTGCAGACATTGCTGTTGCACTGGGATGCGGGCAGATTAAGACAGGTGCACCTGCCAGGGGTGAAAGAACTTCAAAATACAACAGGCTGTTGCGCATTGAAGAAAAATTGGGTCAGAGTGCAAAATATGCAGGTAAGTCTGCATTTGCCGCTTTGAAATGAAACATTTGGCTGGTAATCTACCAGCTTTTATTTTTCTTTAAATTTTTAAGATCAGAGGCACATATTAGGTCTAGATCCTGACTACTCCACATTCATCCAATATGTGAAAAGCTCACCAAAACCTATTTACTGTAAGTTCTTTTAGGATCCGGGACAAAAATATGAAACCGCGATACTTTACCGCGACTGATGATGACATCAATGCATGCAGGACTACTGACATTTATTTTGTGCGTACTATGGAAATTTTAAAATCCAGAGGCATGCTTGATGAGAGAGCCTTTGCAGAGATGACTGTAGGATCACTGCCTGGCTGTTGGAAGTGGGGAGTATTCTGTGGCCTCGAAGAGGCACTGCGCTTTATGGAGGGCAGGGATGTTGACATATATGGGGTTCCAGAAGGCACAATCTTTCCTTCAAGAACTCAGAGTGGGCTTAAACTTCCTCTTTTGAGTCTGGATGGAAAATATTCTGAATATTGTATGCCTGAAAGTCCCATGCTTGGTTTCATGTGTCATTCTACGGGTGTAGCAACAATGGCTGCAAGATGCAGGATTGCCGCTGAAGACAAACCTATGATGGCATTTGGTGTGAGGCGATCTCACCCAGCAATCAGCCCTATGCTTGATCGATCATCATACATTGGAGGTTGCGATGGTGTGTCTTCTTTGATGGGTGCTGAACTTATCGGTGAAGAACCAAACGGCACAATGCCTCATGCATTAATCGTGATGATGGGTTCTTCAAAACTTGCATTTGCAGCGTTTGATGAGATAATAGATTCTTCAGTACAGCGTATTGCACTTGCCGACACATATTCTGATGAAAAATCAGAAGCGGTTATGGCAGCTGAAACAATAAAAGACCTATATGGAATACGCTTGGATACTCCAGCTTCCAGAAGAGGGTCATTCTCTGAGATAATAAAAGAAGTCAGATGGGAACTGGATATTCGTGGATTTACGGATGTAAAGATCATAGTTTCTGGCGGTCTAGATGAAACATCAATTCCAGATTTAGTTAGAGCGGGAGTAGATGGCTTTGGTGTAGGAACTTCCATATCAAATGCTCCGACTGTGGATTTTGCATTAGATATTGTGGAGAAAGATGGAAAGCCTGTTGCTAAACGCGGTAAACTCGGCGGTAAAAAATATGTATTCAGATGTCCAGACTGCAACTCCTGGGAAATTTCTCCAAATGAATCAGACATTCCCGTATGCCTCTGCTGTGGATCTGACATGAAACCTGCTTTTGAAAAGCTAATGGAAAATGGAAAAAGGATTTATGGTGAAAGATCTCCAAAAGAAATAAGAGCGTATGTTCTTAAGCAGCTGGAGACAATGGAATTATGAATTCGGAAAAAGGTCCGGTCGTAATATCAAGGGAAGAGGGATACAGGTTTAGAATATCATTCTCTTCGAATAAAATCGAAGACATACATATGGATGAACCCGAGCCTCTTGGTACTGGAAACTTTCCTAATGCCGGAAAACTTCTTGCAGCGGCTGTAGGGAACTGTCTCTGTGCGTCTCTTACATTTTGTCTTGAAAAATCTAGATTGGACTGCTCTAACATCTGTGCAGAAGTTATGACGCATGCTGAGCGTAATGATGATAATAAAATTAGGATAACTGGAATAGATGTGCACATCGTCCATGGCATAGATGATTGTCCTAAGCTCCGCCATTGCTTGGATGTTTTTGAAGATTACTGTACAGTTAGCCGGAGTGTTGCTGAAGGAATCAAAGTTTCAGTCATAACTTCAAAGGATTAGAAATGTTAATCATGATTAGATGGGAGAAGGTTCTACATCCATTGATTAACTGCACTGGCTCTTATGATTTTAGGTATGATTTTTAATTAATACTGAAAATCTCCGTCCGAGTACATCTAAAAGTGGATTATATAAAAATATAAAAGAGGCTTAAAAGCCTCTTTGTTTGTAGATCAATGATGCAATGAATGATACAAACACTCCCCATGTAACCATGACCATTGCTGAAAGCGCTGGATCAGCCACATAATACCATGAAGATCTTATGGCATCATCATACATCAATGCTGCAGAGGCGCCGTTTAGCACAGTAATGATGCTGCCTGATGAATATGTGATGCTGAACCAAGGTTCGATTCCATTTCCGGAAAATAATTGAGAGATCCAGTTTCCCACTATCAGCAGAACTATGATCGTTACAGATGTAGCTGTATTGCTTTTCTTGAAGTATGAGCTGAATAGCAATGCAATACCAGTTGCTCCGAATATGTACGTGATCATTAATCCAAGTGATACCCAGATCTTGCCATATATTGAGCCGGTTATTATGTATGACATTATTGCTACTATCACATAATATATGATTATCACGAACGTTGATGTTATAAATCCTGCCAGAAATTTTCCGGCGAATATGGATTCTTTTTTGATAGGTCTTGTGAATAGTAGTAAACCAGTTCTTTCTTCATATTCTGAAACCAAGAGACCGGATGAGAATATGGTTACAGCAACTATCGCTAAGATTGTTATAAATCGCAGATATAGTGTGATAAAATCTTTAGATTCTGAAGGAAATTTTATCTCAGACAGTGTAAATATCAGATAAATCCCTGCGATTATTGCTATCATCAGCACTATGAATCCAACTAATTTTTTTCCTTTTATGTATTTATGAAACTCTTGATTCATAACGACACTGGTCTGTCTCAAATCATCAATAAATTCAGACAGCATCATATCGACTCCTTTACAAGATCTAAATATGACGTTTCAAGACTGTTTTCAGAACTGGAAAAACTGTATACATATATATTTAAAGCTCCTATCTCACTGAGAAGCTGCGCCTGTTCACCCAGCCCGCCTTTCAAAATTATTTCAACGTCATTTTTCCCTGCATACTCTACATCTGTCACATTGCTCAAATTTTTTATTTTTTCTAGAATATCTGCATTTGGCTCATCTATAAGTTTAATCTCTATTTTCCGCGTTCCTTTCGTCCCGATTACATTTGAGAGATCATCGTTAACAATGAGTTTTCCACGGCTGACCATCGCAACTCTATCGCACAAATCGTTTACTTCATGAAGCATGTGCGAACTCATCAAAATAGTGAGACTCTCTTTTTTTCTCAGCTCTTTTAGGATCTCTCTGATCTCAGCCATTCCTCTTGGATCTAGGCCGGATGTAGGCTCATCGAGAATGATAATACTTGGACTATTGATTAATGATTGTCCCAAGGCTACTCTTTGCCTCATTCCCTTTGAAAATGTTCCAAGTTTTTTATCGGCCCATTCACTCATCTTTATCTTTTCAAGAATCTCATCCGTTTCTGTAGCTATGCTCTCGTTGGACATTCCAAGAATCTTACCAATATATCTGAATGTTTCGCGCGGAGTCAAATACGTGTAGAATTCTGGTGTTTCAACAACTGTTCCAACGTTCTTCAAGGCATTTTTTGGATGAAGTTCAACATCATATCCATCCAGATAAACTGATCCAGATGTGGCTCTGGTGAGATTGGATAATATCTTTAATGTAGTGCTTTTTCCTGCGCCATTTGGCCCAAGCATGCCGGTAAAGCTGTTCTTCTTTACAGAAAAGGTAAGATCATCAACTGCTACGAATTTTCCATATGTCTTGGTTAATTTTTCAATGACAATTGGGTCTTCATGCGTCACAAGCTCACCTCGGCAGATTCAAAACTGAATGTTATTGACGTAGGGTATGGATCCACGCGCCATTCATACTTATATAAAGATACATTCCCTTCAATCGTCATCTTTTTAAGGGTATCTCCATCATCGTCATATTTTGAGCTTATTTTATACTCTATAGTATGCATATCAAGGTCTTTATCGATATATGAGTAATTTACAGAATACTCATATTGAAAATCGGCAAGTCTATCATCGACCGTTTCATAATGTTTTGAATTGCCTAAATGATCACCTTCTATGCATGGTACATACATAATCAGGCATGTTTCATCAGTGTTGGAATTATTATCTAACGTCAGTGTGATCTCTTTGTACATACCATATGAATTGAGATACGCATTCGTTAAAAATTTAGTATTTGATATAGTTTTTATAGATATAGTTTCAGAATAGTATTTATTCGTAGCATCCTGGGAATCACTCATGTATATCTTTTCGTTTCCACTCATCTGAATATTTTGTATCTCTCCTATTTCCCCAATTTCATATTTTCCTTCGGTGACTGATGCTCTGTCTAAGTCTGCTGTTATTGATATGTCAGCAATAGTCTGTTTAGAATCAATTTGTGCTAGGCTATGGATCTGGCAGTCAATTCTATAAATTAAAGGTGCATCTATCCCGATATAGTATGTATAAACTTGTTCAGTTAACGGGCTGACATACTCATAAACATTGCATCTAAAATTTTTATCTTCTACACTGACATTTTCCACTCCTTTGTATCCTGATCCATCTGGAGTTAAGTTTCCAGCATCAAGCCACATAAACTCATTTTGTTTATGTGTATAGATATCGATGTCTTTAGAAAAAGCAGATTGAAGAGTAAATATGGAATATATTTTTTCATCAGATATAAATAGTAAAGACTGATATGCATATCCACTATCTATTTTATATGTCTGGCCATTGTCCGTATCCTTAATTTCACCTGAAACTTTAAAAATCATATCTGCACTAGTATCTGATTGCCCATTTGGTATGATCTGCATTTCTGATTCCAGCGTGTTATGGTATGCAGAAAGACCAGCAATAATTACAATCAGCAAAACAACAGCAACAATTAATGAAATTATTTTGTTCTTTGCCTTTTTAACTTTTTCATTAATTGCATCACCCCCATAATTTCTGAAAGGGGTATTGTTTACATACTATTTATACAGTATTATAGATTTTTATAGCTTATATCATGCATAAATTTTCAGTAGATTATTACTGTTATTAATCAGTGTATATGCAACATTGCTGATGATATTGTTACTTATGGCTTTGTGGTCATACATTGAAACTATAGTTAACATTTTATGATCTGCGGGCTAGATAAAAACACACCACTTGATTTAAAATATCATCCAATCTGCTTGCAATCTGACTCTTCTTAAAATCTAAAATCTATATGTAGAATATTTTGAGCAAATCTTTATATTGAGTCCCTCAATAGTTTCGTTCTCGTTTCAGTACTAGACACCCTTGTTGCAATATTTCAGCATGCTTGTTTAACACTGAAGGACGGTCAGACAGATATGTTCGGTCCATATTTAATAGGCAAAGTACTGTGCGACTGTGGCGAATTGGCAGATTTGGATGAAGAGGTAATCCTTAGAAAAAAGCTCTTAGGCAAATCAGTTGAATGTAGAGCCTGTCGAAATAGGAGAATTGCCGAAGAACTTGAGATTGATAATGAAAATTCTGAATCTTCTGATAATTTTTATAGTGATTGCTAACATTCTTTTTAAATACGCCTAACTGGATAGAAGATTAGGCGACTTATATGGATATGATTGTCATAGCTGGGTTTCTGGGATCCGGAAAAACAACGCTTGTACTCTCATCGGTTAAAGATATCTATGAGCGGTATGGTAAAAAAGTTGCAGTTGTCGTTAATGATTTTGGTACAATAGGCATTGATGGAAAAGTGATGGAAAAATATGGTCTTCAGGTTAAAGAACTTGCAGCTGGATGCGTATGCTGCACTCTGGGTCCAAGTCTCCTTATAACTGTAAAGGAAATCTATGAAAATATCCATCCAGATGTAATAATAGTAGAACCTACCGGCATAGCAAATCCCGAAGCTGTAGTAGGAATTTTATATCAAGCAGAGGAAGAATGGGTGCCTGAGAAGATAAGTTCAGTCGTTGTTGTGGATGCTCACAGATTTCCCATGATTATGAAAGCATTTGAAAGACCCCTAAAAAATCAACTCAATACTTCTGATTTTGTGGTTATCAATAAGATAGATACTGTGGATGACAATGAACTATCTGAGATAAAAACTAAAATCGAAGAACTTGCTCCAGGCAAGCCAATTGTATGTGCATCCGCATCTCAGAATAAAAACATTTCAGAAATGATAGACAGGCTGGTGAATTGATGCTTACTGATGATTTCACAGCTTATGCTGCTAAAGTAAACATTAGTCTGAAAGAACCAGTATCTGCAGATTCGATTCAGAGAAAATTAACTACGTTTCTGTCACTCATAGCATCAGAATGTTCTGACAATGGAGCCTATCTGATTGGGCACATAAAATGCGTTGTAGAATCTGAAAAGGGATTTTATGCATCCAGCATAACCGCGCCTACCGATACTCCATCGGTAAGAGGAGAGATGGGAGATGGTTCCGAATCTTTAGAAGTCATAATCAATGTGCTTCTATATGGATTAGACAAACTAACTGTAAAGCAAATAACTAAGGCTGCTGTACCAGTATCTCTTTCGTTCGTTGACGCTGAGATAAAAATATGGGATCTAGAAAGTGAAGAAAATCAGCCGATTCATTTCGGCTGATCCTCTTTAGACTTTGTACTTGCTTTTACTGCTGGTTTCTTCGTAGTGGTTTTCTTCGCAGCTGTTTTTGAAGTAGTCTTTTTGCTGGCGGTCTTTGAAGTTACAGTTTTCTTTGTAGTTTTTGTTTTAGCAGCTGCTGTTGTCTTAACCGAAGTTTTCTTATCGGTCTTAGTGACACTTTTCTTAGCTGAAGACTTAGATCTCTTAGCTTTCTCTTTCTTTTCCGGGCATTCCATATTTGCACAGAACTTCCATGATCTGCCACCAGTTTTCATTAGTATCATTGGAGAGCCACAGGATTCACACTGTTCTTCTGTTCCCAAGAGCTGCCCCATTTGGGGAAGTGGATATGTCTGAGTACAGTCTGGATAGCTTGTGCAACCCAGAAATCTTTTTCCAGCTCTGGAATATATAATCCTCATATCATTGCCGCAATTGGGGCATCTAGCTATGAAATTCTTCGCTCTGTTTGTTGCGCACTCTGGATCGATGCAGCTGATCGAGACGGGCTGCCCTCTGCGGATAACCTTTACTCTGGGGGCGCCGCATTCGCATTCTTCATTCAGAGGCTGCACCAAGGCATTAGGTGGCATTGGATAGGTCTGGTTGCAGTCTGGATAATTAGAACATCCAATGAACGTTTTTCCTAGTTTTGTACGTATTGTCTTAAGATCCCCATTGCACGACGGGCATTTTCCAATGTAATGCTGGGCTTCAAGGGCTTTTCTTATTTCAGTACCTATCTGGTCTCTGTTTCTTTCTAATGTCTCTAAGGCATTGGAGAGCATCTCTTGAGATTCCTCAACAACACCGTCTAACGTTTTACTGCCATGAGCAATTTCATCCATATCCTCTTCAAGTTTGGCAGTCATTTTTGGATCTGTAACTATGTGTGCATGTTTATTTAGTGCTTCTACAACAGCTATCCCGCTTGCTGTAGGTATCAAATCATTGCCTTCAGCATATTTTCTGTCATATAACTTTTGAATAATATCATGCCTTGTGGACTTTGTTCCCAGCCCTAACCGTTCCATCTCTTGGATTAAACTTCCCTGGGAATACCGTCTAGGCGGTTGAGTCATTTTTTTCTCAAGTTCCACTGACAGTACATCGATATCTGCTCCGATCATAAGTTCTGGGAGATCATATTCAGTAGTTTTCAGATACGGGTAATATTTTTTCCACCCCTGAAAGATTAATTTGTATCCCTTGGATGTGAATTTTTCATTTTTAATTCCAATAACTGCTGATGACACTTCAGCCTTAGCAGGAGGAGCTACAGTTGCAAAGAATCTTCTGGTTATTAACTCATATAATGTCCATTTGTCACCTTTAAGTTGTTTCTTAGTAGCTGCTTCAGTGGGATATATTGGAGGGTGATCGGTTGTCTGTACCTTTCCTTTAGATGGCCTGATCTTCTCTTGTTTTAGCAACTCCTCGGCTTCAGCTTTGAACTCAGATTCCTTGAGTTTTTCTAAAATCCTTCTTAGGCCAAGGGATTGAGGATAAACCGTATTGTCTGTTCTTGGGTATGAGATATATCCTGCAGTGTATAGGTCTTCAGCAATCTTCATAGCCCTTGATGCCGGGAAACCAAGTTTGTTAGCCTCCATAAGCATCATAGTAGTATTGAATGGTGGAAGAGGATACTCGTCTTTTTCGTTCTTTTCATACTTCAGAACTTTCCCGAGTTCTATTCCCTGACATGCATCAAGTGCTTTTTGCGCATCTACATCACTGTGAAATGGATTATTGACATGCTCTCCTTTGAACTCTATTCCATCTTCAAACCTTGCATTTATATTCCAATATGGTTGAGGTACGAATTCTTCAATTTCTTTATGTCTGGCTACTATCAGTGCCAGGGTTGGGCTCTGCACCCTTCCTACTGATAAAAAGTTGCTTCCTCCTTGTCCAGAGGACATCGAAATGAATCTTGTTAGCACCGCACCCCATGCTAAATCTATTTTTTGCCTGCATTCTGCAGAGTCTGCAAGTTTTATGTCAGGGTCTGTAAGATCATTGAATGCTGTATCGATTTCAAGTTTAGTGAACGCGCTGAACCTTGCTCTTTTTATTTCTTTGCCTTCAGTGTCTAGAAGCCTAACGGCTTCCATTCCAATGAGTTCTCCTTCTCGGTCATAGTCAGTAGCGATAACTATCTCGTCTGCATCAATCGAGAGATCTTTTAGGGCATTTACTATACTGTGAGCGCTGACGTTCTTTATAGGTTCAGCATATATAAGATCTGAAAGTTCAACTTCAGACCAATTATTGAGACTTTCTGGATAGTCCAGCTCAATTATGTGTCCTCTTAATCCGATAATGAAAGTCGTACCCGACTCCCCTTCGAATTGAAAAACTGAGACTTTGTTCACAGACGTCCTTTTTGACGTTCCTTGTGAAAGAATGACCGCAATTCTTGCGGCTGCGTCACTTTTTTCTGATATAATGAGCCGGCTCATGCAATGTGTTCAAAGAGAAAAGGGTATAAAAAAAGTGTTATGATTTTCCTAATGGGAATGAACGTGAGCGTGCTTATGATCATCCTCTTCGCTATGGCTCATAGAACCTGATGTCATAGTAAGTTTGCTGAAAACCACACCTTTTATTGCACCAATTTCATCTGCCAAATGTGTGACTTCTTTAACTTTTCCCCATACAATCAGCACTTCTAAACACTGATCCATATTTAGGTGTACATGGATTGTTGAAGATATGCTGAGGTGCTTAGAGTGTTGGATTTCCATCAATCGTTCTTGGGTGTAACTCACAGTATGGTCATACACCATTGTAATTGTACCCACTACCTCTGATTCGCTATCCCTCCAGCGATCTTCTACAAGAGCATCTCTTATAAGATCGCGTATAGCTTCAGATCTTGCTGTGTATCCCTTATTGTTTACAAGCGTGTCGAACTCTTCTAAAAGATCGGGTTCGAGCGACATGCTTATTCTTACGACCTTATCCATCATGCACATATCGGGCTTCAAAGATATAATAATTGGCTCATCTTCCATCAATCTGGACTATGATATACACATCTTTTGATGTTTCATATTACAATTGCCAATAAAACTGTAATGTTATCTATTTCTGAATGAATCGTTCTCTTTAATCACTTGCAATATCTTAAAAAGATTTGATCTTCAGTCTAATCTGATGTAATATTTTTCTAAACTTCGCAATTGATAATTCCACATCTTTCAAGAATAAGTCAAAACTCATCAGTTTTTACATATTAAAACTTTGCAAACCAATCCTTATATACACACTTGGTCGTGATGAACTGGACTATGGATCTCAAGACATTTATCAAGAAGAATCTATTGTTTGTAGCGATCATCATATTTGTAACTTTATTCATGTATGTTTTTGGATCTGAAAATGTACTGATCGGTGTAATGATGATCACCGCAGCTTTGATGATGCTTTCCAAAAATCTAACTGGAAAGCCTTTTAAAAGCCTTGCTGGACTGATCGGGATAAATGTCACTCTGGGAGTAGGGTCGTTTTTAGCATATCTCAACCCCTGGCTTGGTCTTGTAACGAATTTTACAGTTGTTTTCATTGTAACTTTTGTTTTGATGCACGACATAAAGTCACCGGTACAATTTCCATTCTTACTGGGGTACGCTTTTATCCTGGCATTTCCGGTGCCTGTCGAGGAATTTCCGCTTCGTCTTTTATCCCTGATAGTTGGATCAATTTTTATTGTAGTGCTCAACGTAGTTGTCAATCGCAACAGGCTTGCAATGAGTTGCCATGCGGGCATCTCAGGTCTGTTCTCTGAGATAAAATCACTCTTAGAAAAATTCCTCAACGGCGAAGAAGTTAATTCAAACACTCTTATCGAAAAAGCTAAACTTGTAAACTCTGCTGTTTATGACCGTCTGGAAGAAAAATATTATACATCCCCAGGGAGCAGATCGGCAATTAATCTTGCAATCTCTGCAGAAGAACTTGGAAAAGCTGTCATAGATGGAGATGATGAAGAACAAGATCTTAGAGACCTACTTCCTGTATTAGATGACCTCATCAGTTATCAAGAATTGAAAATTCCGCTTGAGCAGGTCCATAACAGCATAATGCAGTATTTAGATAATCACAGGTCTGCGGACTACGAAGTCCTATCAAGCCTGAGGATTATCGATTATGAGCTGGATATTCTTGTCAAGTCTGATAAAGAATCATTGATTAAATATACTGATTCTGAACAAATTCCTAAAAGCTTCAGAATGAAGACATTATTTAAGGAGAATTTTAGAAGAGATTCTCTAAAGTTCAGTTTTGCTTTCCGTGTAGCGTTACTGCTGGCACTATGGGAGTTTATAGGTGACTACTATAACCTTGAAAATGCTAAATGGCTGGCATTTACTACAGTAGCTGTAGTACAGCCATATCTTGAAGCGACAGCTAGTAAATCACTAATGAGAGTAAAGGGAACGTTGGTGGGAGTGGCAATATTTACGGTATTAGCATACTTCATCTTGATAGAGAACCCATCGCTTACACCAGCAGTACTGATGATCATATCATATCTATACAGTATCCTTGATCCAAAGAGGTACGATGTGATGATGGTCTTCATAACCCTGATGGCTTTAATGACTGCATCAATGGTATTCCCTACAGAAACGTCAATCATAGAACGTCTTGTATATATCTTGCTGGGCATCGGTGCAGCTATGGTGGGAAGCCGTATTATTTTCCCATACAGGCTTAAAGATGAAAATATTGAACTGTCTGGAAGATACATTTCAATCAGCAAAAGCCAGATTAGAGAATTGAGAAATGTGGCATCTGGCACAGTTGATGATGTGAAGAGCGCTGCACTCACACTCACAGCCCACACAATCGCTGAGAAAATCAAGGTCAATAATGATCAAGATAATGACGATCTTGTAGACAGGTTGATGACAAAACAGACTGAAGTAACGAATCAATGTTCCATTCTCCGGCAGATACTGATATCTACTCCAGATGATGGAAGTGTTAAGGATACTAAAAAAATGGTCGTGAAGGTCATCGATACATTCGGCTCTAATGGAAAAGAATCAATTCCAAAAGATATCTCTCCTTTCTTAGATGGTTTGACTACGCATGGAAGTGAATATATGAAGATGGTATTGAATGTGCTCAGGCTTCAGCGTGAAAGTGAAAATATGTTCATCGAGCTAACTTCACACAATGAAGACACACCTACAATAAATGCTGTGGCAGCTTAAGCTGCGCAGCTTCTTATTTTTATATCCAAAAAATTTTATTAAGTCTTCTTTTATCATGCATTATATGCTGCTTGATTCTCTTGAATCTGTGATAAAAAAAATCCCATCACCGCAAGCTGTGATGTTTTCAGGGGGTTTAGATTGTGGAGTTCTTTCTGCACTCTCTAAAAAATACTTCACGCCAAAATTATACACAGTAGGAATAGAAAACTCACATGATCTTATCGCTGGAGAACAGGGGGCTCAGGAAATCGGACTTCCATGGACTGGAATAGTCATTACGGATGAGCTTATTCTTGAAGAATGCTGTAAAGTTCTGAAGATTGTCGATCTTTCTCCATTAGAACTCTCTTATGAACTGCCGCTTCAGATATTGGCTTCAAGAATTGATGAAGAAAATTTGATAAGCGGCCAGGGAGCAGACGAACTTTTTGGAGGTTACAACCGTTACTCAGAAATGTCAATCAGTGAAGCTGAATCATCATCTAAGAACGATTATGAGCGGCTTTTTACAAACATCATGCTCAAGGAGGATCTGATTGCTTCAGCATACTGCAAAACGTTGTGGAGACCATTCTTAAATGAGCGAGTAGCCGAGGTAGCTCTGTCCATTCCTATGTCTGATAAGATATCGGGAGGAGTAAATAAGATCCCTCTTAGAATTTTGGCTGAGGAGCTTGGGTTAAAAACTATCGCTTCAAGAAAGAAAAAGGCGGCACAATATGGTTCAGGAATCATGAAATCTTTAAAATCCTGCTCCAAAAAGAACAATCAAACATTGGATGAGTATATCTCTTCGTTAAAAAAAGAGAATATTTGATCGCAACATAATTATGCAAAATACGAAATAGGCTTTTGTGGACCGCAGAGAAGTTCTCGAATGGCTTTTTGCACAGGAAGCCTCAGGCATAAAGTTTGGGTTAGAAAACACTAAAGAACTTTTGAAACGCATGGGTAACCCTCATGAAAAGTTTAAATCGGTTCATATTGCCGGAACCAATGGCAAAGGCTCAGTAAGTGCAATGACTGAATCTGTTTTACGTGAATCTGGATATATTACAGGGCTTTATACGTCTCCTCATCTGGTAGATTTCAGCGAAAGAATACGCGTGTGTGGGAAAAAAATTTCAGACAGTGAGTTTCTTGAGTTGGCTAAAGATGTCAAATATCATGCTGATAAAATGTTGAGTGAATCTAAAAAATTGACATTTTTTGAACTTACTACTGCAATTGCCTTTGCGCACTTTGCTAGATGTGGGGTAGAGATTGCAGTAATTGAAGTTGGGATGGGTGGTAGATTGGACTCTACAAACGTCATCTCGCCAGAAGTTTGTGCAATTACACCTATTAGTATGGAACATGCAGAGTTTCTAGGAGACACACTTGCTAAAATTGCTGCAGAGAAGGCAGGAATAATCAAACCAGGAATTCCCGTAGTATGTTCTAAACAGCCTGATGATGTTATAAAAGTCATAAGATCTAAAACGGACATGCTCATAGTGGCAGGAGAGAACTCAAAATTCGAGATAATATCTTCTGACTCTAATGGGACTGAGATATTTTCTGACGCCGTGGGGATGAACCTTTCAGTACCACTTATTGGGTCTTATCAGGGGGATAATTGTGCTTTAGCAGTTATCATGCTAAGAGAACTGATGAATCGCGGATTTTACATCCCAGATGAAGCTTTTCTCCGAGGTCTCCAGAACACCAAATGGCCAGGCAGATTGGAGACTGTTTCTTTTAATCCCAGGATCATAATTGATTGCACTCATACTCCTGCTGGAGCTGAAGTCGTAGCATCTGAAGTGAAAAGAATATTTGGTAACGTTATTTTGATCTTTGGAATTCTTAAGGATAAGGATGTAAAGGCCGTAGCAGAGAAGTTTGGGGCAATTTCTGAGAAGGCTTTCATAGTCACGCCTGATTCGAAAAGAGCCCTCTCTGCAGAACAGGCTTCTAAATATTTTGAACCATATACAAAAGTACAGATCTGCCCTTCTTTGAAATGCGCCATATCAGCTGCAAAAGAAAATGCAGGCTCTAACGGAACTATATTGATAACTGGATCATTGTATATGGCAGGTGAAGCTATGGAGGTGCTCAATGTCTCAGAAAGTATCTTGTGAAGTTTTAGACCGTCTTACAAAACTATTCGAAGGAACGGAATCTCCAACGGCATTAGCTAAAACCCCTACTTGGAATGCTACACCATTTACTGTTCTCATATCTACAGTACTGTCTCAGCGAAACCGGGATGAGATTACGTATGCTGCATCTGAAAGACTATTCAAGAAATATCCCACACCGGAAACACTTGTGGATGCTGATCTTGATGATGTGAATGATATAATCAGCAACGTTAATTTCCATTTCAATAAAGCTAAGGCGATTAAAGAGATTTCTAGAATATTGTGTGAAGACTACAACAGCGAGGTTCCGAAAGATATCAATGAACTCGTAAAGCTTCCAATGGTAGGGAGGAAAACCGCCAATTGTCTTCTTGGATATGCATATAGAATAGATTCAATCTGTGTTGACACTCATGTCCATAGAATCTCTAACAGGATTGGAATTGTAGATTCTAAGACACCTGAAGAAACTGAAATGCAGCTTCAGACTGCTGTACCTAGAGATCGATGGCTGGAAATTAACGATCTATTTGTGAGATTTGGGCAGGAAATCTGCACTCCTCAAAGACCTAAACATCAAATATGTCCTTTGAAAGATCTGTGCAGAGAATTTAGAAACGAATCTGAGTGAGATCTTATGGGTATAGATATTAGAGTTACAGATATTGGTGAATATATAACTCAGAATAGTTGTGCTATAAAATTTAAGCTCCGTGCTGACAAGACATCCACAGAGGCTAATTTTCCGTACTATCACCTTGTAAGAAGTCCTATAAACCCAATATTAGTTGAAGCTGGAAGATCCGCAGAAGAAAAAGTTTCAGATATTTTAAAAAATAAATATAATATTGAATTTCTTGGTTGCACAAGTAAATCTCGAGGAGTAGAATATACAGATTGGGATTCTTTCATAGATTATCTGGAAAATGCTAGAGAATCTAAAGACGTTTTCATGAGAGAAGTTGAAATATGTTCTGATGAGGGAGCGTTTACATTACACGGTCAAATGGATTTTGTTATTTTGAGATGGATTTCTGGTAATCCAGTTATACGAATTTTGGAGTGTAAATCCAGTAGGAAAGACAAGACTTATCATAGAATCCAGCTTGCTTCATATGTATTGATGATCAAACAGAAATTTGCAGAAGGAGTTGTAATTGGCGGAGTTAAAAGGGATGTCGTGATTGAATGCGCAGTTGTAAGGGTAGAAGGACATGCTGGAGTTCAAGATCCTTTTGAAGTTCCGTCTTTGAACCTTGAAAATGAAATGCTTGATCTGAGGGAGTTAGTTGATATAAATGGCCCTCTCTATGCAGCATATATCTCAGATTACAGTCATATTGATTACCATTTAGGATCTAAATGTAGTATGTGCACTCATTCTGCGATCTGTGCTGCAGAGAACATAAGAAAAAGGAAAATAGAGTTGCTTGGTCTTTCTATCTCGGAAAACAGAGCACTAAAGCAGTCAGATATACACACCCTCGATGACATCATGAGCATGCCTCTGGAAAAATCCGAAGAACTCCGAATGTGCCCAGCTTTTAAAAGTAGTATTTCAAGACTAAAGCTGGATGCAGAGACAAAAATGGCCGGTTTACTGGATGGATATGGTTATCCAGTTCAGGCGTACAACAATGGAGAGATCTCCACACTTCCAGATCATGTTCAAGGAGAAAGCAGACTTATTTGTATATATCTTGATGTAGAATGGGATCCGGTAGAAGATAGACTTCTAGGTGTAGCAGCTCACATAACAGATTCTGAAAAATACATTTATTTTGAAAAAGGAAAAAATGCTAGTCCAGATTTAATGGAGTGCGACCAATCTAGAAACAATATCAGCAGAATGAATGCAAAAGAAGTATCAGTTATAATGGAATCTGCATGGACTGACTCTTCAGACAAAAACGATCTGAAAGAAAGAGAGCTATTGGAGAATTTTTTCTTGAGTATTTCAAACATACTCTCGGATATTGGAAATGGAACTGAAAGAGCACTTCACTTCTATGTCTGGTCCGAATCTGATATGAGACATTTCATAGACGGATGTAAAAGAGCCGGCGGTGATGTTTTGGGGAATCTAGTTGAACTGCTTGGTTGCAGGGCAGAATGCACGCACAATCTTGAGCAGGTCATATATTCTTCCATATACAATGAGATAAAACGAAAAATATCAATTGGGAAAATTTCTCAATCATTAGCATCTGTAACTTCACTTGGTTGGTTTGGATGGTATTTTCACTGGAATAGACAAGTCGGAAACGAAATAATTAATTTCAGGCGTTCTTTTAGACAGGATATTTTTGATCTCATAGCTAAGTTAGATGAGAAGGATGGAAAGCTGTATTCTTCTGATAACGGAAAATATTATGAAGTCAGAATTATGGCAGATTCATTGATATCTCTACCATATTGGCATATGATGTGGGATCCAGAATCTGTCTGGAAAATCAGTGACAGCAGGGCCTATACTGCGATGACTGAATACCGGAATGCAGGAAAATCAGACTATATTAATGGATTCATGAAGGCTAAATGTCAGGCACTAAGATGGCTAGACGAACGACTCATGCCTAAAGAAACGCAGTCTGGAAAACGACAGCCTACATTCATCATCAGCAAGCCCCCCATCAATTTAAATGAATTAACCTGTTTAAAAGAAGAATTCAAATCAAGATACTCCATAAAACAGGCATGTTTGGATTTTCTTAAACTGGATCACAGTATGAAAGAATCCGAATGGCTATCAAATAATGCTAGACCTACATTTTCAAGGGTCATGGATGGTTCATGTATTCCTCTAAAAAATATAAGTTTTTCACAAAATAATAATAAAATAATAATGCATGCCCAATTAGATCTCAAGACATACGGTATCGACAATGAAAAATTTTTTGAGGTATGTGAATTTGAAGAATCCAGTTTTGTTAGAATTATTCCATATTCTGGAAGTACTGATTCTGTTGATTATTCTTTAAGAAAAGGGGTAACCGCAATAATTAATAAAATTGATTTTATTGTTGGAGATTTGGAAGCTTTAATATTCCCTGGCAGATCATCTAATTATATAATGAGTTCTAGAACATCTGATTTTGATGACTGTAATCTTGGGATTGTAGTATCAAGTATTTCAGACTTCACTAATGAGAAAGTCTCTAAAAGAATAGCTTCATCATCATCGCCTGTTTTTGAATGGTTTAATCCCTTATCTCCAAAAGTCCCTCCAAAACTTCCGATACTAGCAGATGATAAATTACGATATGATCATATATTGTATGAATCTAGTAACGGAAAACTTAACACTTGCCAAAGAACTGCATGTATTGAGGGTTTGGAGTGCAGAGTGCAGTTGCTATTTGGTCCTCCTGGAACAGGAAAAACGAATACCATGGCTTATGCGACACTTCTTCGTTTGATGAAAAGTGGAGAGCACTCTATATTTTTAATTTCTGCAAATACACATACTGCAATAAATGAGCTCATATCTAGAATTAATACAATTATTGATAAATTTGTAAAAACATCAAATATGCACAATGAATACTTTTCTAAGCCTGCATTTGTGAGACTTAGTGATACGCCTGGAGAGGGAACAATCGATCCTAGAAATATTGCAGCAGCAAAGGATTTCATTGCTAGTGGCAGAACGGTATTTTGTGGAACTGTGGGGCAGATAATAAAACTTTCAGATGCTATGGTTGATGAGGGATTTTTAGTAGATTCATTAATTATTGATGAAGCTAGCATGATGATCTTTCCTCATTTCTTATCATTGGCTTCCACTCTTGATATCAATGGTGATATAATGCTTGCAGGTGATATTTTGCAATTATCTCCAATTACCTCTTATGACTGGAATAATGAGCAAAGGGAACAAATTGAGATCTTGAAGCCATATCAGAGTGCATATGCTGCCATCAGAGGTCTCTGCCCACAATCTGGCGATTCTTTAAATTATGTGGCAAATCAATCACCCCTCACAGTTACGTATAGGATGAATGAAGAATGTACTGATTTAATATCTGAAATATATGATGCAGAAGGTATTAATTTAATATCCGCTTCAACATCGAAATGTTATAAATCGGCTATTAATTCCTTTTCTGATCTCTGGGATGGAACGGGGGTTTATTTGATAGTTCACGATGAACACGAATCAAAGAAATACAATCCTTATGAGGTATCAATTATTCAGGATATCTTAAGATATAAAGATGAAAAAGAAGACGCGGCTGTGATTACACCGCACAGAGCGCAGAAAAGTGCATTGAAGAGATCTCTTGGAGATGTAATTCCAATTGACACTGTGGAACGGTTTCAAGGAGGGCAGTGTAGTACTATAATTGTATCTGGAACGCAGAGCGATGCTACTGAAATTAGTGGAAATGCAGAGTTTATATTAGATCTCAATCGTACGAATGTTATTTTTTCCAGAGCCAAGAACCGTTTGATCGTTGTATGTTCAAAGAATCTATTAAACAGCGTACCTTCTGAAGCTGAGGAATATGAGAATTCTATACTTTGGAAAAAGTTAAGATCCTTCTGCAGCACAACAGTATTTAAATGTGAGTATAAAGGGCACTGTGTAGAAGTGAGAATACCGCCGTTAGTTTAAAGTGAGAGTTCGGCAATTATTATGTTTAATGCATATAGTATTCTATATACTGATAATCTATCTCATCTTGAATCTCGTATCCCTGTTAATGTACAGGTCTGATAAAGATAAAGCAATAAATAATCAATATAGAACATCTGAGAGTACCTTGCTTTTAGCGGCTCTGATCGGGCCGTTTGGTGCTTACGCAGGTATGAGAAGATATCACCATAAAACAAGGAAGCTGAAATTTAAATTGGTTTTTGTTTTCATGGCTTTACATATAATAATCGCGGCTCTTGTCATTTTTGAATTTATGTAATGGGCTCTGTTATAACTCAATACTTGTGGAGAGAAAACATATGGATGAAGATTTATTGAAAAAATACTGGGCCGTAGTAAAAACCGAGCTTGAGACATTTAAGCCGGGGCCTAATGAAGATTGCAATTACTATCCATGTCATTTTAAGGGACAGGATTGTGCATATTGTTATTGCCCATTTTATCCTTGCATGGATCAACGACTGGGAAAGATGGTGCATAAAGAAGGCGACGATGAAGAAGTGTGGAGTTGTCAGGACTGTTATTGGACGCACAGAAGCGATGTGGCTAAACTCATCTCTGAAAATTTTCCATTTTCAGAAGAACCACCTGCTGACGAGATCAGAGCTGAAATAAAAAAGAAAATTGAGGAAAAATGTCCAGTGTCTGCAAAACCACTAATGATTCTTGGGACTACTTCAGGGGCTGGTAAATCAATAATTGCTAGTGCATTCTGCCGTGTGTTCTCTGACATGGGATACAACGTTGCCCCATTCAAATCTCAGAATATGTCGCTAAATTCTATGGCAATATCAGATGGAGAAATCGCCAGGGCGCAGTATCTGCAGGCTATCGCGGCCAGGACAGATCCAGAAGTAAGCATGAATCCGATTCTGCTTAAGCCACAAGGCGATGATGTTTCTCAAGTTGTTGTAAATGGCTCTGTTTACAAAAATATGCCAGTTTCTGAATATTATGAAAATTTCACAGTAAATGAAGGTATAAATATAGTGACAAATGCCTGGGAATATTTGAGGAGAACCAGAGACATTGTAGTTATTGAAGGTGCAGGCTCTCCAGCTGAAATAAACCTTTCAGAATGTGAACTGTCTAATATGAAAGCAGCTGAAATTGCTAATGCTCCATGTATCCTTGTTGTAAATATGATACGGGGAGGGGCATTTGCGTATGCATATGGAACAATCACTCTACTATCACCTGCACATAGAAAGCATATCAAAGGAATAATCTTCAACAATATGTATGGATCTGCAGATTGTCTGGATTCTGGAATCAAAAAACTGGAATCAATGCTAGGCATCCCGGTTTTAGGTGTGATTCCTCATATTGAACATGCTCTTCCAGAAGAAGATTCACAAGATCTCAAATCTTCAAAAGATGGAAATGATATAGCGATAGTTCATCTTCCCAGGATCTCAAATTTTACTGACTTTGATGCTTTGTCTTTAAGCGGCGTGTCAGTAAAGTTTGTCAGGCAACCCAATGAACTTCGCACTGCAAGGGCTATTGTAATCCCAGGTACTAAAAACACATTTGCAGACATGGCCTGGATGAAAGAAAATGGCTTCTTTGAGACTCTTAAAGAACTACGCGGTAAAGTACCGATTCTAGGAATCTGCGGCGGATACCAGATTCTTGGTAAAAGCATCTATGACACGGAAGGGATTGAAGGAGATGTCAAAGCTGCGGAAGGCCTTGGATTTTTAGATGTTTCTACTGTGTTTGATACAACTGACAAAAAGACAGTTCAGGTATGCGGATGTCTTGAAAACGGTGAAGAAATAAGAGGATATGAAATTCACATGGGTAAGACCGAAAGCCATGAGAAGCCGCTCATAACATTGGATGATGGGAGCCCAGAGGGTTCAATTTCTCCTGATGGGATGGTAATAGGAACATATCTTCATGGCATATTTGATCTGCCACCATTTAGGGATTATTTTTTGGAAAAAAGCAGCATAACGAGCAGTGAAGAGGTCGACTATGATGCTGAAGTTGATAAAGACCTTGATCTGATGGCAGAAACGCTCAGGAGCAATATAGACATGAAAGTCATCATGAAGATTATGGAGGATGGGGTATGACTAGTATCATGGTTCAGGCTACATCTTCAGGTGCTGGGAAAACGACACTAGTGGCTATACTCTGTAAGCATTTTACATCGAAGGGCATCAATACGGTGCCTTTCAAAGCCCAGAATATATCATTAAATTCATTTGCAACTCAATCTGGGGGAGAAATAGGAATGTCTCAGGCATATCAGGCATGGGCGTGTAACAAAGAGCCGCAAACAGACATGAACCCCGTTCTGATTAAACCGCATGGTCCTGGACAATCTCAGACCATTCTGGGAGGAAAACCTTTCAACGGCACTCGGGATGAGATTGACAAATACATTGCAGATGCATATCTTAGATCAGAGTTGGATAATGATCTTGTAATCATTGAAGGGTCTGGTTCTCCCGTAGAAATCAATCTTATCGACAGGTCTAACATGGCAGTTGCAGATATGGCTGATGCACCTGTCATTTTAGTAGGGGATATTGAGTATGGTGGAGTTTTTGCTGGACTTTATGGAACATATTCTCTTATGAGTGAAAAACATCGTCAGAGAGTTAAGGCATTCGTAATCAATAGATTCAGGGGAGATATGAGTTTATTAATCCCGGGTATCGATAAACTTGAAAAAATGATTGGTGTTCCCTGTGCAGGGGTGCTGCCTCATGCAAATCTCCTATTTCCTTCAGAGGATTCATTGGATTTCATATCTGGCAGGGGAACAGAAGCAGAAGGAACAGATATCCGAGAAGCTTGGATGGAGAATTTAGAAAGGATATATGCTATCTCTCAGAAATATCTGAATTACAGTCTGATTGAATCTTTTATTGATGAGTAAAGTCAGAGATATCTGACTTTACCATTTTTTTCTGCTGGACTTAACTCAAGTGATACCCATAAACCAAGCGCTTTTCCAAGGTCATGCAAATAGTTTCCTGCAGCCATTGCATTTCTCTCAATTACTGCAGCATATCTATTCATTATATCGATTGTAGGAATGTACTCATCCTTTCTCATGATTTTATCAATCTGGAAATATCTGGATCTGCCATCTAATGATGAGTAATCTTCTTTCAGAAATTCCGGTTCTTCTGTAATTACAGCCTTTGAAAATCCAAGGTTTACAGATGCAGACTCTATTGTTCTTATTTCTTCTAATATCTGTCCCAATCCTCTTCTACCATTCAAAGAATTATTATGAAAATCTACCACTCTTACATCGGGATGATCTGCTTTCGCAGTTTTCTCGCATTCTCTTACCATGTGGAGAAGCTTTCCCATTTCATCGAACATGGTGAGCATAATTGAGAATGCCATTCTATCTCTCCCAGGGAATTTATCTGCTTCTGCCAGTGCATGATATGAATTGGCATTTTCTAGTATGTGATCTGCAAGTGCAGCTGTTGTAAAAAATGCTTCGTCCCTGACAATATAGACTACATCCGGGTTACTGCTCATAACGCTTTAAGTGGGGAGCAAATAATTAATGTTTTTCCCTCAGGATGATTAATTTATTATCAATTAGTTTTGATTTCTCATACATAATCTCTTTTTTTTCATTATCTTTTTTGTCTAAATTGACATACATGTTATATTAACTACATCCACATGCCACCTCAACGTCCCCCAGGAGGGGGAACAATATGTCAGCTATTGAAGTAACTAATCTCGTCAAAGAATTTGGTGGAGTCCGTGTCGTTGACGGCGTCTCCTTCTCTGTGAATGAGGGGGAAGTATTCGGACTTATAGGGCCAAATGGTGCAGGAAAAAGTACGACTTTGCGTATGATCTCTACACTTCTCCAGATAACTTCTGGAACCATAACTATGTTTGGACATGATGTTGAAACAGAACCTAATGAAGTAAGAAAAATTTTGAGTTATCTTCCAGAAGAGTCAGGCGCTTATAAAGATCTAACTGGAAAAGCATACCTTGATTTCTTTTCTAGATTCTTTGGAGATGGAAAAGCGGCGCAGGAAATTGCTGAGCGTGGGAAAAATATTTCTGGTTTAGGCGATAGACTCAATGATAAAATCAGCACGTACAGCAAGGGAATGACCCGCCGTCTGCTTGTTGGAAGGGCACTTATGTTCAAGCCAAAATTAGCGATTCTTGATGAATTAACCTCAGGTTTGGATGTTATCAGTGCTCAGAAGGTAAGGGCAACTGTAAAACAGACGACAAAAGAAGGCACGACTGTTATCGTATCTTCTCACAATATGCTTGAAGTGGAACTTATCTGCGATCGCATAGCACTGATTGCAAAAGGGAAAATTTTAGAAATTGGCACCCCTCAGGATCTTAAAGTAAAATATGATGCTTCAAACATAGAGGAAGTCTTCGTGAAGGTGGTAGGATGAAACCACTCTTGAACATTTTAAGAAAAGAAATTAAGGAGCTTCTTACGCCTGCAACTTTCATACCAGTTGTAATCATAGCGATTCTTTTTGCTTCGTTAGGCGGATTCATGAGTGGTATAACTGATGATCTGACTGAAACTCCTGCAGTTGGTATTGTTGATGAAGACAATGGCAACCTTTCCACAATAGTCTTGGATTCCATAACGAGTAATTCTAAACCTATCAGCCTCGATGACAATATGGATATAAATCAAATGCTTGAGAAGGTGAAAAGTTCAGATGGAACCGCATTAATAATCATTCCAGAGGGATTCAGTGAAACTATAGCGAGCGGCAAGCAAGCCTCTCTGGATGTATATTACATCATGAACTCAACAGGTATGTTGGAGTCTTTCCCCTCATCAATGGTTATGGCGATCATATCCCAAGCTTCCAATGATCTGTCTGCTCATATGATTGAAAAATCAGGCATATCTTCAGACATACCCACAGCTGTATTGCAGAACCCTATTTCTCAGGGAACTAATGTGAATACATATTTCAATGGAAATGTCATGGAAGATATTACTCCAGATTTGGTTAGCGCTTCCCTTTCGTCTAATTCATTCATTGTCCCCATAATCGTGATGATGATTGTTATCATGGCAGGCGGAATTGTAATCTCTTCAATGGGTATGGAAAAAGAGAACAAAACGCTCGAGACTCTGTTGACTATGCCTGTAAAGCGTAGTCAGATTGTAGTAGGAAAGCTAGCTGCAGCCGCAATAGTAGGCTTGGTCATGGCTTTGATTTACATGGTTGGTATGATTATCTACATGGATTCTCTAATGTCTGGTGCTCAAGTAGATCTTGTACAGTATGGTATGTCTCTAGGGATTGTTGATTATCTATTGCTCGGCATATCATTGTTCCTTGCCATTCTTTCTGCTCTAGCACTCTGCATGATACTGGGAATATTTGCTAAAGATTACAAAACTGCTCAGGGACTCATCATGCCTGTAACATTTTTGGCAATGGTACCATTCTTTGTGATTATGCTGTTTGATTTCAACGCTCTACCAACAGCTATACAGGGACTTTTGTTTGCAATTCCATTCAGTCACCCTATGATGGCAATAAATAATCTGATGCTGGATAATTATTCGATAGTTCTTGCAGGTATAGGGTACGAACTGCTCTTTGCAGCAGTAATGATTGTAATTGCAGTCATACTGTTCAAAAAAGACATTCTGATCACAGGCCGTTCAAAGAAAAAACCCAAAAATCAAATAGTGAATGAGGAAGGCCAATAATCCTTCCTTCATTCATCTTCTTTTTTTGAAACATACTTTTCATAAAACGTCCACAGCCCCCACACTATCAAAAAAATTCCTACGATCCAATTAAGCAGATCTCTGAATACGATGACTAATATACCAAATATTATGGCTATGATCGCCAACCACAAACTAGAATTCATATCTTGTTAATCTCTAAGTACAGTTGATAATCTCATTGTGATTTCATAACGAAAAATAATGATATTGGCGTTATAACAGCGATATCAGTATGTTTTTCAATTTCAAATATGATTAGTTTGCTATGTAGCAAATGCTGTTAAATGTACTAAGGGGCCAGCTTGGTAGAATGTGCCTGATTATTGCAAACACAACCTATCAGAACGAGGTTGCGAACTATTTTCAAGCACATATCTGTAATATGTATAGTTCACAAGATCATATTACTCTCCATGATCAACACCTTTACAACATATCAACACCACTTCATGAACTCTTCAATGATGAAATTGTATTAAAATAGTCTAAACTGGATCTCGTATATACCAAATTGCTGTTGTGTGTTACTAGACTAAGATCTTCTGAACAGAATATAATCTGGTAATCATCTAAGGCTAAGCCAGGTCATCACACAATATTTAAGTATCTAACGGATACTCTTCCTTTCTGGAGACAACATATTGGCATCGAATACAGCATACAATAAGTTCGGCAATGATCGTAAACAGCAATCCTCTAAGAAGCGTCCTAAGAATCAGACTCCAAGGACTTCTATGCTAAACCTTCATAGACTCGGACCATTCAAATATGATTTAAGAGAGATACTGAATGCATCACCAATGGACAAATCAATGATTCCTACCGTTGTAGCAAATATCATTGCCAAAGCGTCCAGAGTATCAGTAAGAGAAACTAAAGAATATATCCGCAGTATTGAAGCAGAAGGTGTAATTGATAAAATTGCTGCTGACGATACCTGCACACTACTTGATCGTTATTCAAAGTGGAGATAAGCAAAACTGATTTTTCAATAATGACTAGCTGAACGTCCTTATTGTTTATAATCGCAATGCAGTCATATGTGAGATTTCAGCATAACGATCAGTTTATGCTGCTTGTTTTCTCACTTTGCGATTCTTCGTAGATCTTTATGCGGTTTGTAGTAGTTTACTGCATAAAGAAAGTCGCTCATATGTTACAGAATGCGTTCTTTTGAAACTATGTCAACATTCTAAATATATCTGGAGTATAATTTGGATTATGTGGGATTCGCAGTGAAGATCTGTAGCTGTCTCACTGCGTATTACCCTCGCCGAAGCTTCATTTTTATTGATTGAAGAGTGAGTTATATGCAATAACTCAGCTCTTATATGGTCTTGCACCTAACCGTTTTCCTTTAAAGTTCATCTGGTTTAGAGATCTAATTGCACGCATAGCGACACTTTTATGCAATTCTATTACGGATGTTTTAGCTCCAATCGTTATTTTTCCAATCATCATCTCACTTATTCTGGCTTTTCTTATCAGGAGCTCTAAAATCTCATTGGTAGTAGTTCCAGTAGAGCATCCAGCTGATATTTCAATATTGACCATTCCGAAAATATCTGCCATCTCGTCAAAGTCAAGCACCTCATGCACGTTTGCATTTGTTTTTTCAGTTGTGGTTGGAACTTCAAACTTAGGAATTTTTGTCTCTGTAAATGCTTCTACGGCCTCAAGAAGGTGCATCTCATCCGAAGATACGAATGTTATGGCTCTTCCTTCTTTACCTGCTCTTCCAGTACGACCTATGCGGTGGACATATGTTTCAGGGCTATCTGGAATGTCATAATTGACAACCATCACAACTCCTTCGATATCTAATCCTCTCGCAGCCACATCAGTTGCTATCAGGATGTTTGTTTTACCTGATCTAAAATCTTTTAGAACCCTTTCTCTTTTGGATTGGGAAAGATCTCCATGAATCGCCGCCACTGGGTATCCATAGGATTTCAATCTTTTTTCAATCATATCTACTATGAATTTTGTTTGTGCAAATACAATTGTTTTAGGTTTGTTAGCCTCAAGAATTCTACAGAGAGCCCAAATTTTATTTCTTCTGCCTATTGGGACGTACATTTGTTCTGTATTAGGAAGAACTAATATGTCTTCAGATACTGAAATCGTCTGAGGATCTTTCATATATTTCTCGCTAAGAGCATGTATTTCACTAGGCATAGTTGCTGAGAACAACAGTGTCTGGTGGTTTTTCGGAAGCTTTGAAAGAACATACTTTATATCATCAATAAATCCCATGTCTAACATTCTGTCTGCTTCATCCAGTACCATGTATTTTATTTCAGCAAGATCAAGAGTGCCTCTGTGAAGATGATCAATAACTCTTCCGGGTGTTCCGACAACTATGTCGACTCCCTGTCGCATGGCATTTATCTGGGGTTCGATCCCGGCTCCACCATAGACTGATAGAATCCTTAGGGAAACGTACTCTCCCAATCTTTTCATTTCTTCAGAAACCTGAACTGCAAGCTCTCTTGTAGGGCATAATATCAGGGCCGACGGCTTCTTCTTAGGTTCAATCATCTGTAGCAATGGGATACCAAATGCTGCAGTTTTTCCTGTACCTGTTTGAGCCTGTCCGATTATGTCATGCCCTTCAAGAATGACGGGTATTGTAGCGATCTGGACTGGAGACGGTTCTTCCCAGTCCATACTTCTTATTGCATCAAGTATACGGTCGTCAATACCCAATGATTCGAAAGTTTTAAGCATAATTCATCACACGATAAGTATCGTCTCCTGTCATCTGGAGGAAACTATGAAGCAGGATAAGCAGAGTCCATATAAAACATTGTATCATGTTTTTTCTGATACTAATTTCTTAAGTCCACTTATGGCTTTTTCGATGTTGGATATGCTTCCTTTTCTACATTCATGCTTAAATCCCAACTCATCAGCAAATTTTTCCGATAATTCTCTATAAGATCCATCGCTGTCTACTCCGGTATCAACATATAAACATCTTGAATATGAGTCAAAAACCACATCTAAAAAAAAGTCTGCTGAATACCCTTGATCCTCAAGTTCGTTCAAATGTAATTCTTTTATGATGCCTTCTTTTCCTATTTCTGCCCATCCAGGCGTGCTGAACCAAGTGCCTGTACATATCTTCTTTTCATTTTTATATTCTTCAGGCCCCAAGACTGCTTCAATACAGTCAACACCCTCAATCATCATCGCTGGAATATCCAATTCATCAGTAAAGTTTTCTAAAGCCTGACAGACTGCATATCCTATTAAAATGCCATCAACATCCTTTTTAACATCATCGATTACTTCTACAATCTTTGATTTCATTTCGTCTGGATAGACATGGAGACTGAATTCTAAATATTCTTTTTTGACAAAGTCTGGATCGTCAGCTACCAAATATTCTATCTCTTTTTTCAAGATGTCACACGCGACAATTCCAAGTCTCATACACCAGACATTGCATACATAGATGATATTATTTTCTTAATCTTAATTATGGGGTATTTCTCAGAGTAACTGAAAATTATAAACTTAGATACCAGGTAAATCAAAACAACATTATGGGATGTGATTCACATAACCATCATACCGATATATAATTCACATTTTTTTGATACATGTTTGTTGTTTTAATCACATCATCAAATAATAACCTTAAATTAAATGCTGGATTACAATTTGTACAAATTTGAGAATCCAGAGTTCAATGGATGCATTATGCATCTTAACCATTGAATCTGGATCTCTTTGTAGATTGACCGAAGCCCATGTGTAGAGTGTGTTCAATCAGCTTTTTTAATCATCCAAGAATGATGTAAAGAAATCATGGTGCTCTTCCTCTTCTTCGAGGATCCTCTCGAAAAGATGTCTGGTCGTTACATCATGCTCATTGACAGCTAATTCAATTATATCATTATATAGCTTAATGGTACGTTCTTCAGCTTCTTGATCTTGTTTAAGCTGTTCGTGAATGTCTTCTCCGCCTAGGACGATTTCGTAGGGTTTTGTTGTTGGAATTCCACCTAGATAATTCAGTCTCTCTGCAATCATTTCTGCATGTTTCATCTCTACGATTGCAATTCTTTTTATTTCGTCGTTTGCAGTGTACCCTTCTGGCTTTTTCCACACAACATGCTGCCACATATACTGGATGCTGACTTGCAGCTCACCAGCGATAGCATCATTGAGCATAGCCTTCATTTTTTCTGAACCAGCGCCTTCTTTGATATCATTTCTCTCTTGAGTCATCTCTAACTCTTTTGTAACACTATGAACTTGAACTTTTTCCTTTTCGACAGCTTGTCATGTAAAGTCTTTTCAATTGAAGTGACATAATCACGTATCAAGGAATGGTTTGGACAATGGGAGAATTGCGCAGTCTCAAAAACATTGGGAAGGTTGTTGAACAACAGCTCAATCTGATCGGTATCAATACAATTGATGAACTTTGCGATATCGGTAGCAAACGTGCATGGCTGCTGATCAAGAAAATGGATGATTCTGCATGTTATAACCGTTTATGCGCTTTAGAGGGGGGCATAAGAGGCATAAGGTGGCACGATCTTCCAATTGATGTGAAAAAAGATCTAAAACAGTTTTATGATGAGAATTGTCACTGCAATGACTAGGCATGAAACAATCTTGATTTATTGATCTGGCATCATTTGACTTTGAATAAAAGACTGCTTAAGTTTAACAATGATTATGGGAAGCATATGATGAGTTTTTTCTAAAATAAACTCTAGAATTGGCTTTTGTATTGCTCAGTTGTCATCATAGTGAAAATAAAAAATTAATTTCATAATGCGCATGGGCATTATGATTTCGTATATGGTTAAAGTTTTCCGTGATATCTGAACGCAATATTGCATCCGCCTTCCCTGGAAACCATGCAGGGCCCCATGGGATATCTAGGATTGCAAGCCTTACCAAATGCTGGACATTGTTCAGGGTCGATAATTCCTCTGAGCATTTCCCCACATCTGCAGCCACCGATTTCTTCCTTTACAGGAGCGCGCTTTGACAAAAGGTCCTCATAAATCTTTCTGGCATTATGATCATCATATTTTTCTCTTAAGTCATAGGCGCTCAAAGGTATCATCGGGAATCCTCTCCATGCCCTGTCAACCGGTTTGAAGACTTCGTTTACAAGGTTGAATGCTTTGACATTTCCTTCAGGCTTCACTAGTCTTTTGTATTCGTTTTCAACATCAGCTCTGCCTTCTTTAATCTGTTTTACAAGCATATATGTGGCCATTAATAGATCGAGGGGTTCAAATCCTGTGACGACTTGCGGTATGTTATATTTTACAGAGAATTCATCAAATATCTTGGTTCCTGTTATTACAGCAACATGTCCAGGTTCAATTAATCCGTCTATGTGGAATTCTCCCATGTTTATTATCGCCTGCAGTGCTGGCAGTAGAATGCGGTGACAGGAATATACAGAAAAATTCTCAGGAAGATCTTCAACCATTACAGCTGCAGTTGTTGGGCTAGTGGTCTCAAAGCCTATTGCCATGAATACCATTTTATCTACTTCAGAAGACAGTCTTACTGCGTCTTCTATGGAATAAACAATTCTAACATCTGCACCGTTAGACTTAGCATCTGCCAAAGAGCCTATTGGTGTTGGAACCTTCATCATGTCTCCAAATACTGCAATCGTTACGCCGGAGTTAGCAAGAGTTATTGCATCAGCAATCTCGTCTGCAGTGGTAACGCAGACTGGACAGCCTGGACCCTGGCGAATCTCCACACCAGTGTCTTTAAGCATCTGTTCTATTCCAAATCTTACAAGAGTGTCTTGATGCGTGCCACACACATGCATAAACCTTAGATTCACGTTTTCTTTTTTTATAAGTTCAATTATTTTTTTGGCCGCGTCTTCATCTCTGAGTTTAAACATCTCTTTCCACCGCCTTTACAGACTTAACGACACAGCTACGACCTTTGACAACTTCAACCTGACTTGAGCATTGTGGGCATGAGATTATAGGTAGCTGGGTATGATAGCTTTCATCTTCTTCCCCACTCTCAAGATATTTGATACCGCCCGTATAGCCGCAGTTATTACACATTACCTCTATTTTTTCAGTCTCAATCACAAGTTTAGATCCTTTAAGAATGCTGTCCTGCGTGAGAATCTCATATGCAAATTCCAGCTGTTCAGACCCTAAATATGTCATTTCGCCTACTGTGAGATAAACTTCCTCTACAGATTCTATGTCATATTTGTTTAGTTCTTTTAATACAGCTTCTATTATGCTGGACATCACAGATACTTCATGCACTGTTGCTCAATCGGAAAGTCAGTATATATAGATTGCACGAGGGGAGGTTATTTCCCCTCGCGAATTTCTACGCGTCTTATCTTTCCGCTTATGGTTTTCGGAAGTTCGTCTACAAATTCAACAGCTCTGGGATATTTATACGGAGCCGTCTCTCTTTTAACGAACGTCTGAAGTTCTTTTTTGAGAGCATCGTTTGGTTCGAATCCCTTTCTCAGCACTACTGTTGCTTTAACAATCTGCCCTCTCACTGGGTCTGGAACTCCAGTAATGGCACATTCAAGAACTGCCGGGTGCTTCACAAGAACACTCTCAATCTCAAATGGTCCAATTCTATATCCGGAAGACTTGATGACATCATCATTTCTACCTATGTACCAAATATAACCGTCTTCGTCACGCCAGGCAGTATCTCCTGTATGATGCCATCCACCTTCGCAGGCCTCTGCAGTTTTGGCTTCATCCCTGTAGTAACATACCATTAGTCCTGGAGGTCTTGGGTTGTATAGTTTAACGACGATCTCTCCAGTCTCACCCGGCGGGCAGCTTTTTCCTTCGCCGTCAATAATATCAACGGTATACTGCGGAGATGGTTTTCCCATGGATCCTGGCTTTGGTTCTGTTCCTCTCAGGTTGCAGACAATCGGGGTCGTTTCAGTTTGGCCGAATCCTTCCATTAACTTCAGACCAGTGGCCTTATACCAATTATAAAATACATCTGGATTCAGAGCTTCTCCAGCTATGGCTGTATGCTTTAATGATGATAAATCGAATTTTTCCAATCCTTCATTGATAAACATCCTGAACATGGTTGGTGGGCAGCAGAGTGTAGAGATTTTATGCTTTGATATAAGTGATAAGATATCCGCTGGAATGAACTTCTCATATTCATATACGAAAATTCCAGATTCCATAATCCATTGACCATATATCTTCCCCCATGCAGTTTTTGCCCAGCCAGTATCAGCTATTGTAAAATGAAGACCATCCGGATCTACGTTCTGCCAGTGTTTGGCGGTTAATATGTGCCCCAGTGGGTATGAGAAATCATGGACAACCATCTTTGGATATCCAGTTGTACCTGATGAAAAATAGACAAGCATAATGTCTGTAGATTTAGTCGGTACTCTCTCTAGCTCATCCGATGCAGCTTCTACACACTCATCAAAGTTATACCAGCCTTCACGTTTATCTCCGACAATTATCTTTGTCTCTAGAGATGGACAATTCTCAGCGCTGTCAAATGCATCAGCAACATCATTTACACAAATAGCCGCTTTAACCGTTGCAGCGTTGATACGATATTCTACATCATGCTTTGTGAGCATGAAGGTAGCAGGAATCATAATTGCTCCGAGCTTATGTAGTGCTACGGCAGTAAACCAGTATTGATAGCTGTGTTTAAGGATAACAATTACCGCGTCTCCTTTTCCTATGCCAATGCTCTTGAGAAAGTTAGCCGTTTTGTCAGAGTATTTTTTAATATCTCCAAATGTAAAAGTCCTTTCTTCACCGTTTTCATGACACCATAGCATGGCCCGGCGGTCAGGATCATTTATTGCAATATCATCTACGATATCATATCCGAAATTAAAATTCTCAGGGCATTTCACATTAAGCTTTGTGAGGATGCCTTTTTCATCATATTCTTCTTCAACGTAGCGGAGGTTTATATTTCTCATCTGTTTTCGTCCTCCTTCTCTTTTATAACCACTGCTAAGAATACGCAGCCACCTTTGCTGGTAGCAATCATGCCATGCTTTTTTCCAGAGTCGTAAAATACGGAATCCCCTTCATTTAATTCTTCAACATGACCTTCATGCACGAACTTCAAGCTCCCGCTCAGAATGTAATCAAATTCTTGCCCTTCATGCATTGACATGGAAATCGGTTTATTCTGTTCTTCTTCTCTGTATGGAGCTTTTACTAGGAAAGGCTCTGCAAGTTTATTCTTGAAATGTGCTGCCAGATGGTTGTATTCAAAACCGGCTCTTCTCTTTATAGAAAGACCATTTCCACCTCTGACAACAGTATATCCGCTGAGATGCGGGTTTTCCCCGGTCATAATCTCAATAATATCTACTCCGAACTTTTCGGCACATTTGTACAAGAATGTAAATGTAAAATCTCTAGATCCCGATTCACTAGCTACGTAGTCATCAATACTAACTTCAGTAGATTCTGCCATTTCTTCGTAGCTTAAACCCAACATTTCGCGTAAAGCGCGAATTCTTTCGGCGATTTCAGCAATTTTCGGCTCCATATTCTCCTTTTCGACATGTCGTTCCCCGATAAAAAGATAATCAAGATTTTTGTAGATTTTTTCAGTTCACGTAAGATGTTATATATTCAGGTATGACAATGCTGGCAGGAATTTATGAGGGTCTGAATGGCTAACATCAAGTTAATATGTGGCCATTATGGGTGCGGGAAGACAAACCTCGCAATCAACATGGCTTTAGACACTGCAAAAAAAGGCTCCCCTGTTATACTGGTAGACCTTGATATTGTAAATCCATATTTTAGGTCTTCAGATTATGCCGATCTTATTAAAAATGCTGGGGTCCGCATAATAGCTCCAAATTTTGGACATACAAATCTTGATCTTCCTTCTCTTCCTGCAGAGATATATTCTATTTTTGAGTTTGATGGAGATGTTATCATAGATGTGGGTGGAGATGATGTTGGCTCTACGGTACTAGGCAGATTCTCAAAACAGATAGAATCCTGTGGTTATCAGATGTTGTACGTCATTAATAAGCATAGAGTCATGACCGCTTCACCAGAAGAATCTGTACAAATGCTGCACGATATAGAATCTGCCTGCAGGTTGAAAGCTACCGGAATAGTCAATAATTCTCATCTGAAACAGGAAACTACAAAACAAACAATTCTAGAGTCTATAGATTATGCAAAGGAAACCGCAAAGCAGCTATGTATTCCGCTTCTTTTTACAACTGCTCCTAGGTATCTCGCAAAGGATCTTAGAGAAATCGAATATTTATATCCGATTGACGTTTATGTAAAAACGCTTTGGGAATAATATTAAAATTGAGGGATTGAAACATGCCTACAATTATCGTTAGTGAAAACATTTGCAAAGGCTGTGAACTGTGCATCGACGCATGTCCTCGTGGCTTGATCATTCTTGCAAAAGACAAGATTAACAGCAAGGGATACCACCCCGCTCACCTGACAGATTCATCTCAATGTACTGGATGTCGTTCTTGTGCAATGATGTGTCCTGATGTGGCAATAACTGTGGAAGGTGACTGAAGTGTCCGAACGTGTTCTAATGAAAGGAAATGAAGCTTTGGCCGAAGCAGCCATCTCAGCAGGCTGCAGACATTTCTTTGGATATCCTATCACTCCTCAGACTGAGGTTGCAGCATACATGGCTAAAAGAATGCCCAAAGTCGGAGGAACATATCTGCAGGCTGAGTCAGAAGTCTCTGCAATCAACATGGTTCTGGGAGCTGCCGCTGCCGGAGCAAGAGTTATGACTTCTTCCAGCTCTCCGGGAATAAGCCTAAAATCAGAGGGAATTTCGTATCTTGCAGGCTCAGATCTTCCAGCTCTCATAATCAATGTTCAGCGTGCCGGCCCAGGATTAGGCGGTATTCAACCATCTCAGGCAGATTATTGGCAAGCCACCCGTTCAACCGGCCATGGAGATTTTCATGTGCTTGTTCTTGCACCTTCTACAGTTCAAGAGATGGTAGACTTGGTTTCAGATGCCTTTGACTTAGGGGATAAATATAGAATGCCAGTAATGATTTTATCAGACGGAATGCTTGGACAGATGATGGAGCCAGTATCTCTCCCTGAAAAATCTGTGGAGTGTCTCCCTGAAAAACTATGGGCAACAAATGGTCATAAAGACCAGAGAAAACACAATGTGATTAATTCGCTTTACATAAACCCTCCTGAGCTGGAGAGCCTTCTGCATGAAAGATATGCGAAATATGATCATATTCATAAAACTGAGCAGCGGGCTGAAGAGTATCTTACCGATGATGCTGAACTGATAATCGTTGCATATGGGGCATCATCTCGTGTTTCCCGCAGTGCTATTGATATGGCAAGAGCTGAAGGAATAAAGGTAGGGATGATAAGGCCGATTACACTTTGGCCGTATCCGGTTGATTATATTGAGAAAAATATGGATCAGGTAAAATCATTCCTTTGTGTAGAAATGAGCATGGGTCAGATGGTAGATGACGTTAGATTAGCAGTAAATGGCAGAAGACCAGTCAATTTCTTTGGAAGAACAGGAGGAATAATTCCTACGCCGGCTGAAGTTCTTAACGAAATCAAAAAAATCATGGGAGGTATCTAAATGGCGGTATTATTTTCCAAACCTCATGCAATGGCGGATGTTCCGCTTCACTACTGTCCGGGCTGCACTCATGGAATTGTACACAGGCTCATTGCAGAATCAATTGACGATCTTGGAATAGAAGGCAGAACAATCGGAATAGCTCCAGTTGGTTGTTCTGTGTTTGCATATGATTATTTCAATTGTGATATGGTAGAAGCTGCTCACGGGCGTGCTCCTGCAGTTGCTACAGGAATAAAACGTGTGGATCCAGACCATATTGTATTTACATATCAGGGAGATGGAGACCTCGCAGCTATTGGAACTGCAGAAACGGTCCATGCAGCGACACGTGGGGAAAACATCACGGTGATTTTTATCAATAATGCGATTTATGGAATGACTGGAGGTCAGATGGCCCCAACAAGCCTTCCAGGACAGGTGACACAAACAACACCCTATGGACGAGATGTAAAAACCGCGGGTTATCCAATAAGAGTCTGTGAGATGCTATCCACTCTGGATGGAGTCGCTCTGGCTCAGAGAGTTACAGTTGACTGTGTCAAAAATGTGAGAACTGCTAAAAAAGCCATAAAAAAAGCCTTCGAATATCAGATGGAAGGTCTTGGTTACTCAATCGTAGAAGTAATTTCATCCTGTCCTACAAATTGGGGTCTGGCTCCTAGGGATGCATTAGAATGGCTGAGGCAGAATATGCTACCATACTATCCACTCGGGGTCTATAAAGATATCAAAGAGGGTGATTCTCATGAGTAAATCTACAAATATTCTGCTGGCAGGATTCGGCGGTCAGGGTATCTTATTTGCTGGTAAGGTTATTGCTTATGCGGGTCTAATGGACAGCATGGAAGTCTCTTGGCTCCCTTCATATGGTCCGGAAATGCGTGGAGGAACTGCCAATTGCAGTGTGTGTCTAAGCAATACTCCGATAGGATCTCCACAAGTAGTAACTCCTGATGTATTGATTGCTATGAATCTTCCATCACTGGATAAATTTGTGGACGCTGTCGTTCCAGGCGGGATTATCCTTGTTGACAGCTCTTTAATTGATAGAAAAGTTGAACGTACTGATGTTAAGACGATATATATTCCAGCAACTAAAATCGCAGAAGACAGTGGCTTCAAAGGTATGGCAAATATGATCATGGTTGGAAAGCTGTTTTCTGAGATCAAATTCTGTACAGAAAACTCTCTTGATAAAGGTATTTTAAAAAGTGTACCGCCTAAGAAAGAGAAATTGATAGACTCAAACCGTGGCGCTGTCAAAGTAGGGATGGAGAGCTGAGCTCCCCTCCTCGTTTTATATTTTATCTTCCTAATCTGCTATGCGCTTTTCCAAGATGTCCTGCAGCCTGAGCACACAGAGTGGAAAGCTCTCCTGCAAGAACGACTGAAGCCACAATTTCAGCCAATTTTTTGGATTTTCCAGATCCTGCGCAGCCGATCAGATCTAAAGCTTCTTTTTGGCATGGCAGTTTAGTGCCTCCGCCTACGCTGCCTACTTCTATTGCAGGCATTCTCACTGAAATGTACAAATCATCACCAATGTCTTCACAGGATGTCATGCATAAACTTCCTTCCACTACTTGAGCTGGATCCTGTCCAGTGGCGATGTATAATGCAGCAACCATGTTAGCCGCATGAGCGTTCTGTCCAAGGGATCCTGCCATAGCACTTCCCAATGCACATTTTCTGAAGCATGTTTCTGCAACCGCCTGAGCCGTAGTATGCATTTTTTCTTCAAGAATATCTTTAGGAATGGTTGCATCTGCAACTACAGTTTTTCCTCTTCCCAATATACTGTTTATGGCTGCCGGCTTCTTGTCTGTGCACATGTTCCCAGAAACTGAGATCATCACAGCTCCCGTTTCATCTTCAATGAGCTTAGAAGCAGCTTCAGTGGCTATCGTTGCCATATTCATTCCCATGGCATCTCCTGTGCTGTATGCAAACCTTACATGCAAGGATCGCCCTGCAGGAAACGAATTTATTGAAACAAGTTTTCCATGAGACGTGGTAGATTCTGCAACATTCTTTATCCTGTCAAAATTTTCATTTATCCAGTCAGACACTTTGACTGCATGACTAATATTTTCAGTGCGGAAAACAGGTGCTCTTGTCATTTCATCATGTACTACTTTGGCATAAGCTCCTCCTGATTTCGAAATTACGGAGCATCCACGGTTTACAGAAGCAATTAATGCTCCCTCTGTCGTAGCCATTGGAACAAGAAACTCCCCACTGGCATAATCGCCGTTTATTTTGTAGGGCCCCACATATCCAAGAGGAATCTGTATGGCGCCTATCATGTTTTCTACATTCTTTTCAGCGGCTATGGCATCAAAAGATATCGATCCTATGTTTGAAAGGGATACATTCGCATACTCTTCAGCGGCAATTCGCCTTTCATTCATATCATCATTTGTCTTTCCTTTGTTTTTAAGCCCAGCATTGGTCATTCGTTTCCCTAAACTGCGTAAACAGTTATGAATTCTCCTGTATTGACACCCAGATTTAGTAAGCATTCTCAATGTATGCACGATTTCTTGTGTCAAAACCGTTATAATGTAAAAATAACTTAAAATACTGGGTTCTCTTGCCTCTCCTCCTAACACTATTGTGAGGTGTCACAATGAACACAATGACCTTCAAATTGACCCAGAATATGGATGATGACTTGATAATCGAAAAATTCAAAGAGGGTGGCGAATGGGGATTGCTCACTTCTCTGGACATCAGCGGTTGCGATCCAGAAAAGATTAGAAGCAAAGAGATAATCACTCAGTTTGCTATTGACCTCTGCGAGTATATTAAAATGAAACGCTTTGGAGATCCAATCGTAGTACGTTTTGGTGCAGACCCAAAGGTGCAAGGATACTCACTTGCGCAATTAATTGAAACATCCATGATTTCTGGTCATTTTGCAGAAGATACTAATAAGGCATTTATTGATGTGTTCTCTTGTAAAGAATATCCTCCTAAGAAAGCAGCTAAATTCTGTATGGACTACTTTGGCGGCACAGAAGTTGATTATTCGGTCATATTCCGTAAGTAACTAACATCAAGGCAGCAATGCCTTTTCATTTCTTTTATTACCTTTTTATGTTCCAACTCCATCAAAACTGCAGTAAGCTGAAGCATTTCAAACCGGTTGGATAACAAAAAAGTTAAATAGATGTCCGTCTTCCCTTTTCTCTACACGGACCCATAGCATAGCCTGGTTGGTGCGTCCGGCTGATAACCGGAAGGTCTAGAGTTCAAATCTCTGTGGGTCCACTATTTTTCATACTTACTTTATGCATAGCTTGAGATGATCTCATCCGTTATGCTCTCTAGCATTTCCAGTTTCGGTGGATAGAAGTTCTTAGGATCCAGGCTCATAACCATGTTGTTGTTGCCAACATTAATTCTATCCCTCAGTCTTGACAGCATATCGATAATGGGATGAAAGCTGTTCCACATCTCCATGACATCAAGGCCGTTGATGGCGATTATTCCGTCTGGATTCTCTTGTAAAAATTCATACACGACATCTTCAAACATTTTCAGATTCATCGGCGGAACGCAGTCTGCAAACGGTCTTGGAGACAACCATCTAGCATCAAGCAACCCTTCTTCAAATTCTAGTTGGGTCTCCAGCAGTCTCGGTGAGTTTTTAGATATGTATAGAACTCTCCTTCCCTCGCCGAGCTCTTTTCTCAATGTTTGATGCATTCTCAGAGGCACTCTTTCTTCGAATAAGTAGAACAATCCTTTATTCATTCCGGACATTTTTATCTGAGATTGTCTTTTGGAAGTAGTTCTATATAAAACATACTGTAAAAATTAAATGCTCTATCAATTTTAAATGAAATGTAACTTTTGAGCAAAAATATATTTAAATGTGAATCTCAAATAATGTTAATTATGCAAATTACGAGAGAGGAATTAACCATCGTATTGAACAAGGTACTGACACAGAAAACAGATAAATTTGATCTAGATGTAATAGAATTGACAGATTTCATCATCGAGTTTTTCTATGATCGAAAAAGTGTAGATGATCGATGTCTGGGTTCTCACGACCGAGATGCTTTTTACAAATTAGATGAGGTTGGCATTGTCTCTTCCATCCATCGTTCAGCAGATTCACCCAGTCTAAATAATTGCAAACGTTCTTGGATTTTAAGATCTGATTTAATAATAAAGCTCTTGAATGGAAGCTCTGAATGTAATGAACCTGAAAACAATGAATTTGTAGACTTGTATTCAAGTCTTCCATCAGATGTATGGGAAAAGGATTAACGATTCCTTTTACTCTTTTTTATTTATCTTTTTCTTATGTGGTAGTGTATATTTTAAACATCATTTAGTTATCGTCTCTATTGATCCATGACCGCTACATATCATACTCTCTTGTCCTTCAGGAATTAACTCAAAAACTGCTTTGCGCATTTCTTTTGCAAATTCAGAGTTTACATTTACGCTGGTCATCAAGTAAGGAGCTAGCGAATTGAATTCTGATCTTTCTTTTGTAAGGCCTTTGACATTTACATATATATCGCCAGTAAACAAGATCCAAGGATCGCGACAGAGGAATACCATTTCCCCATACAAGTGACCGCCGCTGCCTTCATAAACTTCCAGTGTCAAATCTCCAAAAGATACAGAACCGATTCTCAATAATTCTCTGTGTTCTTCTGGTACATTCTCTCCAATAATTATAAACCTGGACGAATCCGGGGGAACATAATTTGAGAAAATTCTGCTTAACCGGCTGTATCCAAGACAAAAGATATTCTCTTCCCGGTAATCCATTAAATTCTGACTTTGTTTCTGAAGACTCTGAGCACTTTTTTCGTTAAGGTATATATCAGCATCGATTACTGACAGAAGCCCACAATGATCCACATCTGCGTGAGTTATCAGAATTTTCTTGTTACGAGAATCGAAATTTTCAAACATGGTTCTGAATATGCTCATCATTTCATCAGAATATATCGCAAAACCCGTGTCTATAAACAGCAGATCCTTGCCATTATCAAGAATATATGTATTGCTGCCACAAGGGGGTTCTATTACATGGAGCGTTATCTTATCTGTAATCTGATGTTTGGTTATGTCTGGATTAAAATTTTCTCCACGATATCGAGACATGAACTTTGCTAAATGAAGAACATATTCGAAAACTTTATTGGGTGTTTCCCCACGGTCCTGCAGCATCTGGAAAACTCTGTTGGATTCGCAGATGAATTCCATAGTTTTATCAGTTCCTAAATTAAACAGTTTTTGAATTTCATTTCCCATTCTTATGTAGAATATGGTATTATCCAGGTTAGGCTCTTCTTCGGCATAGTTGATAATATCAATAGGATATATCTCGCTTATGTCATCAAGAACGCATTTTATTAATGCTGGGTTTTCGATAAGTAATCCCATTTTAAAGTTTTGAAATTTACCGTCTTCTTCGTTTGAGTTAATGTATGATATGTTTATGTCATACCTATCTAGAATTTTCAATACTGGATAAAGACTTCCAGGCTCATCCTTCATTTTGATATTAACCACTATAACTCTGGATTCGCTAACATCATTTTCCAGATATCCAATTTTGAGAAGCTCTTTCGTAATCTCATTAAGTGCTTCTTCATCAGCTCTAACTTCAACAAATAGCATGTGAAAGTCTACGGCTTTATTATAACTAACTCTGATTATATTTCCGTTGTGCTTCGTAATGACCTTTGTGGCGAGCATAAATGCTCCTGGCTTATCCGGCATTCTAGTAATAAATGTCTGAGTTTTCATATTTGATGCCATATTTACACATGCACATCTGAGATGCAGATTACCGAATTCTGAATAACTATTTAATCACATTGTCAGCTGAAAATCAACACGCACCTATTTTTCTAATGCAGTATATATGGGCTGCATTTCTTTTTACATGATAATTGTCGCAAAGACTATCAAAATCAATAGGAATGAGATATTTAGGACAAAAAACGTCTTTAGGTAGTCTATTTTTTCATTTCGTCTTAGTGTGGTATATAATCTATATGAAATCAGACTAGCTAAGGATGCTATAGGAGTTCCTAATCCTCCAAGGTTTGTTCCAACAAGAAGCCCAATTCCATTGGATGTAAATGGTGCTAGCATTACTGCAGTTGGAACATTGCTTATAACTTGAGATAGAAGTATTGACGTAGCCAATTCTCGCCCTTCAATTGTTTGTACTATGTAGTGATTTATTTCCTCAATGCTTCCAATGTTTGCTGAAAATATGAAGAAGAATACAAATGTTAGAAGTAGAGAATAATCAACCTTTCTGAATACAGATCTATCTGTAAGGAGTAGAACAATCAATACCAATAATAAACAAACAACGTAATCTATTACATTTATCACTGCTAATATCGAAATTATAAAAAGAATGACGTATTTTGCTGTTTTTAACTTATCTGGACGCTTATCCGTATATGTTATTGATGCATCGATTTTATAGTCTTTTAGCAGCAGAACTGTAATGACAATTAATATAAAACTGAATACTGCAAAAGGAATGATTGTTGACAGAAATGTCTCTAAGCTCATGTCATAGTATGAATATAGGAATATGTTGTGCGGATTTCCCATTGGAGTGACAATGCTTCCTAAATTTGCAGCAATTGTCTCCATGACGATTATAAATATCACTCTCCGCGAACCTATGCATTTTAAGAACATCATGGTAAGCGGTACGAATGTTATCAACGTGATGTCATTGGTTATAACCATTGATGAAAAAAACATACCAAAATCAGCATCAGAGAAAGTTTTCTTACACTAACTGTTTTAGCTGTTAGCTTTGAAAACAGTGATTGAAAAACACCAGATTCATTCAAACCAGCAACACATGCCATCAGGCAGAACAAAAGAACGATAACCTTCAAATCAACATGTTCGGAATATACAACATCTGATGACGCAAAAAACATGGAGACTAGTGCGAGTACTGCTGCAATTATCAGCAGGCTTTCGTTTTTCATCATTGATTTAATACTCTGCACATTAGCGGCCATCGTTGATACACCAGGCTAGTCTCAGAACCTTATGCTATTTTGACCGGAATTGTCTGATAATTAATAAAGTGTTGGTGCACCCTGGTGTATTTACACATTAATTTGAGTCTTTTTATGCGTCTAAATGATGATGGTGGATCAATCTGAATACTTGCTTTTTAGTAGCTCTATCTCTTTAGCATATCCAGATAATTCATTTGGAGTCTCTAAATAAAACGGAAGTTTTTTCAGTTTAGGATGATTAATTATTCCAGATATTGCTTCTAATCCTATATTCCCTTCACCAATTTTTTGATGCCTATCTTTATGGCTTCCCATAGGATTCATACTGTCATTTAGGTGAATGGCCTTAAGTTTCTCGATACCAATGATCTTGTCAAAGCTATCCAATACTCCATCTAGATCATTCACTATGTCATAACCCGCATCATACACATGGCAGGTATCCAGGCAAACACCCATTTTTTCTTTGAGTTCTACTCTATCTATTATCTCGATGAGTTCTTCGAATCTTCCACCGATTTCGCTGCCTTTTCCAGACATCGTTTCCAGGAGTACAGTTGTGTGATATTTTTTATCAAGTATCGTATTCAGCATAGATGCGATTTCATCTATCCCTATACTTACTCCTTGATCAGTATGGCTTCCTGGATGAAAATTATACATATTGCCAGGAAAATATTCCATCCTTTCTAAATCATCTGCCATGGTTATTTTCGCAAATTCTCGAGTTTTCTCTTGAGATGAACAGGGGTTAAGTGTATATGGTGCATGAGCGAGAATTGTGGCGAACGAATGCTCATCCATCAGTTCTTTTAAAGATCGGGCATCTTTTGGGTCTATTGCTTTTGCTTTGCTGCCTCTAGGATTTCGTGTAAAAAACTGAAATGTATTTGCACCGATGCTCAGTGCATCCTTTCCCATGGCAAGAAATCCTTTTGAAGTTGAAAGATGGCATCCTATGCTTAACATAACCATACCTGCAGATTATTTTCACAAGGTAACTTCATTCATCATCATATTAATTCTCCCAATTTAAGCAGAGAATGTTTTGATGATATATTCTATAGTATCAGCAAATTTGATACACTCTTCCTTTGTATTATACACATAAAGTGAAGCTCTGGCACACCCATTTATACCTCTTGATGTAAAAAATGGGTGGGCGCAGTGCATTCCAGACCTGATTGCGATACTTGAAATTTCATCGCATATCATAGCTATATCATGGGAATCAATTCCAGATATATTGAATGAAAATATTCCGCTACGAAGGGATGATTCCACAGGGTTCAGTATCTGTATTGAATCATTATCTTTTAATCTGGATGTTATAATATTATTGAGGTTTTTCTCATGATCCTCTATTTCATCCATGCCTATTCTAGACAAATAGTCTATTGCTGCACCAGATCCGATTATTCCTGAGTAATTAAGAAGACCAGACTCAAATTTTTCAGGTGGTGGTAAGAGAGTTACTGAATTATAATCAGTCGTTCCGACACTACCTCCTCCACCAGTCAATGGATTCATTTTCTCTAAAATCTCATCTTTTGCATAGAGAACTCCAACTCCAGAGGGCCCGAGCATCTTATGTAATGAAAATGCAAACATGTCAACGTCTAATTTCTTCAGATCAATCTTTCGATGAGGTGTAGATTGTGCCCCATCTAACATTACTAAAGAACCATTGTCATGAGCAGCTTCTATAATCTCTTTTGCGGGTATTGTGGTGCCAGTAACATTGTTTGTATGAACCATCGATACGATAGAAACATCTTTGTTTAGATTTTTCAAGTACTCATCAAAATCGAATATGCCACTTTCTGGAGTTTTTACATATTTGTGGTTGATTTTGGATGTGATCCATGGAACATGATTGCTGTTATGTTCCATATCGGTAGTAAGAACGGAAGACCCCTTTCTGAATGGATATCCTTTAGCTACAATATTAAGAGACTCAGTGCAGTTTTTTGTAAAAATTAGATTTGAAGGTTCGCATCCCATAAATGAGGCGATCTTCTCCCTGGCTTCATCAATTTTTATGGTGACTTGAGTTGCAAGTCTATGAATCGATCTGCCGCCGCATGCTGGAAATTTATAATAATATTCATTCATCGAATCTATTACTTGTTTTGGCCTTAAGGTCTGGCATGCATTATCTAGATAAATTACATCACTATTCTCAGATTCATATAATGGGAAGTCACTGCGTATCTTAGTTGGATCCATGCCCCACTCCGATTCAAATATCACCTATTTAGGTTTGCGTATTTAGTTGGTAGAAATTGTGCAAAATCGCTAATACTTTACATTCCATTATTCTTGTTCAATGGCTGTATATTTTGACAATAGTGCAACTACTCAAGTAGATGCGGATGTGCTAGATGCAATGCTCCCATACTTCACTGAAAAATATGGAAATGCATCCTCAATTCATTCCTTTGGATCAGAAGCATTCACCGCTATTGTAAAATCAAGGAAGCAGGTGGCAGATCTGCTAAATGCTTCTCCGAGGGAAGTTATATTCACTTCTGGTGGTACAGAATCAGACAATATTGCCATTCAAGGAACCGCCTTTTATTATAAGAATGAGAAAAACAGAATAATTACATCAGTCATTGAACATCCTGCAGTTTTAAACACATGCCATTTTTTGGAAAGATGTGGGTTTGATGTAGTATATATTCCAGTTGACGAAGCAGGTTTTGTATCCGAGGAAAGTTTGAAAGATGCAGTAAATAACAACACCTCATTGGTTACCATCATGGCTGCTAGCAATGAAATCGGAACGATACAGCCAATCGAATCATTTGCAGAAATAGCTAAAGATGCAGGAGCTTTGTTTCATACAGATGCTGTCCAAGCTGTAGGAAAAATCCCCATGGACTTTACGAACTCCAGCGTGGATATGATTTCCATGTCTGGTCATAAAATTCACGGTCCCAAAGGCGTAGGGGCATTGCTGCTGAAGGAAGGGGTAAAAATCAAGCCTCTGATGTATGGAGGCGATCATGAGTGGGGAATGAGACCTTCTACTGAAAATGTTCCTGGAATAGTAGGTTTAGGAAAATCATCGGAGATATGTATGAGACAAATGGATTCTGACATCCAAAAGATGACTGATATTAGAGATTTTATCATCGATACAACTCTGGACTCTGTTGATGGTGTTTATTTGAATGGACCAAGAGAAAATCGACTGTGTAATAATGCAAATTTTAGGTTTGATTATATAGATGGCGAAAGCCTCATCTTATATCTGGATATGGAAGGAATCGCAGCATCCACGGGTTCAGCATGCTCCACAGGATCTACAGAACCCTCTCATGTACTCAGATCTCTTGGTCTAACCCCGGTTCAATGCCGTGGGTCGTTACGTTTATCATTATCGAGGTTCAACGTTATGTCAGAGGCGGAGTACTTTGCATCCGTTCTACCTTCAGTGGTAGATAAAGTGCGAGCAATGTCTCCCCTAGGAGATAATAAAAATGCAATACGGTCCTGAGGTTATGAACAATATTGCGAATCCTCGCAATTCAGGAGTTATGAAAGATGCAGATGGCGTAGGCCAGGTAGGGAATCCAGAGTGTGATGATGTAACCACTGTATATATAAAAGTAAAAGATAATACAATTACTGACGTATCATTTCAGACACTCGGGTGTGGTGCAGCAATAGCATCTGGTAGCATGATCACACAGATGGCTAAAGGTATGAATATCGATGATGCGTTGAATATTCAAAGAGAAGATGTTGCAGGAAAACTGGGTGGTCTACCAGAAAAAAAGCTTCACTGCTCAAATATGGCGGCCGATGCATTAAAAGCTGCGATTGAAGATTACAAAAATAAGAGTGCTTGAATCCCAAGACTTATCATTATCAAAGCGCATCGCGAAACGATATGATTACGCTAGACACATCTTTCGCAGGGATTTCTATGAAAAACCCCACCATGCTGGCATCGGGCGTGATGGGGGAAACTGGTTCATCACTATGCAGAGTTTCAGAGCTGGGAGCAGGAGCACTAGTTACTAAATCAATTGGGTTGGAACCTCGACATGGATATCCAAATCCAACACTAGTTGAGTTTCCATATGGTTACATTAATGCAATGGGACTGCCTGGTCCAGGAATAGAGTTATTTGAAGATGAGATGAAAAACGCTCTGAAGTGTAACGTTCCAGTTATAGGCAGCCTTTTTGCAGCTGTTCCAGATGACTTTATAGACTTGGCTGCTAAGATGAAAGAGTATGGGGCTTCAGCTGTGGAACTTAATCTAAGCTGTCCACATGCAAAAGGATACGGAATGGAGATTGGAATAGACCCTGTAGCTGTAGGGAAAATAATTAGAGAAGTCAAAGGTTCAGTGGACATTACAGTAATTGCAAAGCTTACACCAAATACACATCTTCTCTTAGATGTGGCAAAGGAGGCCGAAGCCGCAGGTTGTGACTGTATTGCAGCTATCAACACTCTGAAAGCCATGGCAATTTCAGTTGAAGCAAAGAGACCAGTGCTCTTTAACAAAACAGGAGGGCTTTCAGGGCCTGCTGTTAAGCCAATAGGCCTGCGTTGTGTATATGAACTTTCAGAAGTACTTGATATTCCAATAATCGGTGTCGGAGGAATAGAGACTGGCAGGGATGTTCTTGAATACATAATGGCTGGAGCATCCGCAGTTCAGATCGGGAGCGCCGTTGGCCGTCGTGGATTATCAGTATTTAATGATATTTGTTCTGAAATGAAAGATCTTATGGAAAAAAATGATATCCAATCAATAAAGGAAATTGTGGGGGTAGCGCATGTATAGTGAGGTTGTTACGGTCAAAGAAGTGGTTACGGAAGGAACTGATATTACTACGGTTAGATTTGACCTTAATTCGGATGTAAAACCCGGACAGTTTTTGATGGTTTGGATACCAGGTGTGGATGAGATTCCCATGTCTATTTCTTATCTTTCAGGTGGCATTACAGTTAAAAATATTGGTGAAGCCACATCAGCTATTTCTTCTTTAAATGTAGGAGATAAAATTGGTATAAGAGGTCCATATGGCAACGGTTGGACAATTCCTGAAGGTAAGATTCTCTGTGTTGGAGGTGGCGTTGGTACGGCACCGATTATGGCTGCAGCAGAAGCCGTGAACGATCCAGACCGAATTGATATAGTTCTTGGCGCTAGAAGCTCAGGTGAAGTAATCTTCATTGATAGGGCTAAGTCTCTTTCCAATAATGTAAAAATATCAACAGATGATGGAAGTCTGGGTATAAAAGGTACAGCCGTTGCTGTTGCTGATGCAATGATGAAAGATCAGAGATACGATGTTGTGCTTGGTTGCGGTCCTGAAATAATGAACAAATACCTTCTCAAGGCTTGTGAAGAAAACAATGTACCAGTACAATTATCTCTGGAACGTATCATGAAATGCGGTACTGGACTCTGCGGATCATGTGTTATTGATGGATTAAGAGTATGTGCGGATGGACCTGTTTTTAGAGGAGACGAAGTCAAAAAAATGTCTGAGTTTTCTGTAAGTAAAAGAGATCATGCTGGTCGTTGCGTGAAATTTTAAAAATATAGTGTATCATCCTTTTCAGGATGATACACACAGATTGATTTTTGTAAACCTCAATCTAGTGGTACAAAATCTTCTTTGGCAGCGCCGCACAACGGACATGCCCACTCATCTGGTATATCTTCAAATGGGGTTCCAGGTGCGATTCCTGAATCAGGATCTCCTTTATCTGGATCATATATGTAACCACATACTGTACATCTGTATTTTTTCATGTTTTCACCTATATGTATTGGAAGTTTCAATCTTTTAAATCCTCTTCATCAAGGAGGTTAAATCCTGCTTCCTTAAGGACATCTACAGCTTTCTCTGCATCATCTACACGTAATATCAGTACAGCAGAATCATTCTTCGTATACGCATATCCATAATCGACGTTTATCTGAGCTTCTCCAAGTTTAATTGCTATCCCTTTAAGACCGCCTGGCTGGTGTTTTACTTTGACTGCTATGACCTTATTTACTATAACGGCGTATCCAAGGTCTCTCATTACAGTCGCTATTGCATGTGGGTCTGAAACCACTGCTCTCAATAATCCAAAACCGTCAGCTTCTGCGAGTGAGAATGCCAGAAAATTAACTTTCTGTGCCTCCATCACTTCCGATATTGAAGCCAGCTTACCCGGTCTGTTCTCAACAAAAACTGATATTTGATCAATAAGGCAACTCATTTAATCCCCTCTGTTATCAATAACTCTCTTTGCTTTTCCTTCAAAGCGTGCTAAAGATCCAGGCTCTAGCAGCTCTACTCCAGCGGCTACATTAAGTGAATTTTTCAGAGCATACTCAACGTTCTTTTTGAGTTTCATAATGTCTGATAGTTTATCACTAAATGCTGATGGCTTCAACTCAACTCTTATTGTCATTGTATCAAGAACGCCTTTTCTATCAATGACGATCTGGAAATGTTCTCCAAGTTCTGGTATGGTCATCAAAGTATACTCTATCTGAGATGGGAATACGTTGATTCCCCTGATTATGAGCATATCATCTACTCTTCCGCTTAGTCTTTCGATTCTAAGGTGATTTCTTCCGCATGGACAAGGCGAATCGTCATATGCTGTAATATCTCCAGTCCTGTATCTGATTATAGGCAATGCTTCTTTTTGAAGCATGGTGATAACCATTTCTCCTTTTTCTCCAGGACCTAAAGATTCTCCAGTTTCTGGATCAATAACCTCTACATATGCCAAGTCTCCCCAGATATGCATTCCATTCATCTCAGTGCATTCTGTAAACAGCGGCCCTGAAAGTTCTGAAGTTCCATAAATGTCGTATGCATTCACTCCAGTGCTGTCCTTTATTCTCTTACGCATTTTTTCACTCCAAGGCTCAGCACCAAGAACTGCTGTTCTTAATTTCGTATCTTTTTCTATCGATATGCCCATTTTTTCTGCAGTCTCGGCTATGTGCAGAAAATATGATGGGGTGCAACAGATTGCACTTACATTCAAATCTCTTATAAGCTCTACCTGACGTTCTGTATTTCCTGTTGAAGCTGGTACTACTGTAGCACCAATTCTCTCAGATCCATAATGCGCTCCAAGACCGCCTGTAAACAGTCCATACCCGTAACTTACCTGGACCGTGTCATGCCTTCCTAGACCTATTGAAGTCATGCCGCGGGCTACCGATTCTGCCCAGTTGTCAAGATCTCTCTGTGTATAACCTACAACTGTGGGTTTGCCGGTTGTACCAGATGATACATGATATCTAACCAGATCATCCTGACCCCCTACAAACAGTTTATTTGGATAATTGTCACGGAGATCTTTTTTGTACATGTACGGAAGCTTTTTGATATCTTCCAGTGAATTAATATCATCTGGATGTACATTTGCGTCTTTCATGCGTTTGTGATAAAACTCTGAAAAAGAATACAATCTATATACTTGAGTTTTTAATAGTTTGAATTGCAACTTACGTATCTCTTCAGGAGACATCTCTTCTACTCGAGGATTCCAATAACTCATAATTAAACCTCAATGGATACGTACTACCGAACATCGTGAACATATTTGATCGTTTTCCATCTTTTCAAATTTGATAATTAAATATAACAGTGTTTAGATAAACACTGTCTGTCTTGTGTATTCTCACCAATAATTACCTATGCAAGACTTTCCATATCAAATCCTATTTCAATTTTGTCTGTACACATAGCAACTGGTAGAATTACTACAAATTTAGAATATCCGAAATGATTCATGGTTATTTCCTCTTCAGCCCAGATGTGCCCTCCAAAACTTTCGAAAATTTTGCAGGCTAATGACAAATCTATATCCGGATCATCGGAGCATTCTACAAGCTCTCCATATTCATTATTCTTTGATTTTTCATCGCAAATTTCTATGCGGTGAAATTCTCTCCCGCGTTCACAGTAGTCTCTAATCTTAATTGTGATTTTTGCATGATCTGAGGATTCTGATACTTTTCTGATTATTGTCTTAAAAGCTTCTTTGAGGTGGATGTTGGCAGAAACTAAACGATGCTCAGTAACTTCACACAAAACTGTAGTTCCGTTTCGAAGAGATCTTTCACATTCGCAACCAGCGGAATCTATCAGGTAAGATATATCTATAAGCTCAGATGAGAAAAATCTATTCTCTATTAAATATGATTTGTATTCGTTCTCTACAGTCAAATCTATTTTTGAAATCAAATCTGAAAGATTGTCTGATGAATTAATGCACATTTCTTTTACTTTGTCTACAATCTGCTTCAAACAATCTTCAGCCTTATGTTTTCCTTCCACAGCATCCATTTCTGCGACTCTTTGGTGAGAGATGTCTTGAAATATTGAAATCGATCCAATAACTGATTCGGTTTCAATATCTCTAATTGGGCATGAAGATATACATAGTGTAGCCTTTTCGCCCCCTTTAGACGTTATATCTATACTGTCTCCCTCAACCGCTTCCCCATATTTCAGAGACCGCATCATCGCCCAGTCTCCTGTACTCAGTTTGATGCCATTGTCTGTCCACCTTGCTTTTAAAGAACTCATTGATTTTACATCGGCAGGTGAAAATCCCAACAGGCTCCTGAGTTTAGGATTATAATCGACAATTTTTCCATTATGATTAACAACCATAATTCCGATGGGTAATGATTTCTGAAAGTCCAACATAGTCTTATTCTGATTAAAAATAAAGATATTTCCATGACTCACTGGTACGAATGCATAATCTATGCAGCCACACCACGCTACAGTTCTGCCAGATCTGCATGGAGTAATATCAAAAGTTTCAGTTATGTCTCGGATACAATTACACTCCAGCTCCCATTTTTCTAAAAAATCTCTGGATGGTTGATTCATTAGCCTACATGAATTATTATCGTCAAAATATATGCAAGGTGTTGGCAGGTTCATTATGAATTCATGCATTGTATTTGATGTAAACATGCTTTATTTTTCTTCAATGAGGGAGTATTAAAAGGTAGCGTTTGATATCTAAATGCCTAGAGTTGATATTTTTAAGCGTATCTACCATCATTTTTGTGGAAAGTTTCAAAATCTTTAGTATGATGGTGTGTGTTGCGTGTCGGATATGTCTGCAAAAGAATGGTTAAAATCCAACGAGTTTAAAATCAACGCTGTGCTGTTGGTAGCTTCATTGTTAATCGCGATTATTGGTTTTGTTTTTAATATCGGGATGATCGCAGGACTAGGTGTCTTGGCCTGTATATTTTTTATAACCTATACAATCTATGGGTACGTAAGGGTAAATGGATTAGGGCCAGAATGAATATGACTGCCATAAAGAATACGCCGATAAAGCGGGTAGCCCGCTCTCAGGACAATCCGAATTTTATTAAGATGTACCATGGCAATCTTGAGATTATGGTACCTAGAAAGATATTTAAAAACGGTACATCTGAATTCAATGATGAAGAGATGGAAAAATTTCTTTCAATTATCAAATCCAGGTATCCATGGCTTTCTGTTTACGCCCTCGATGAAATAAAAAAAGGTGCAGTCGAGGCAATGAAAGATCATATTGAAAGGTCAAAAACCACCCCTCAACGAGCAAGGGATTATATGAACAGTGGTAAAAACCAGGAGGCTTTGAGAATTCTTGAAGAGTATCTCGTTGATAATGAAGATGATGCCGATGCCTGGTACGTAACTGCAGAAGTTCTCTTCAAACTCAAACGCCAAGAAGAAGGGTTCAAGGCTATGAATTATGCGAAGAGTCTGCCAAAAAAAGGTCATTGATAGCATCGATCACTTCTTTTACCGTAGCTCCCCACGGTACGATGACACAATTCCCGTCCAGCTTATGTCCATTTTTAATTTTACAGCATTTAACAATCCTTTTTTGATCGTCCTGCGGAGCTAATTTCCTAGGACACATCTCTATTCTTTCAATATCCTCATTATAAATTGAATGGTATATCTTTTCTGAGAGTTCACACCCTATGAGCGTGCATTTTTCATTAATCTCTGGTAGCTGGTCTAAATAATAGTCTTTTTTGTCAGATCGTATTCCCGAAGCTTTGCATGGAAATAGAACGGCATCATCATTGACTGCTTTGGCTAATATATTAACATCCAAATCTGAGTACTCCGCAACTATCGGAAGATCTATCATTCCAGAATCTAGAGCTGTTTTTACTAATGATGATAACTTTGAAGGATATGGTGGAACGACATCTAGCACATTCAGTCTCAAGGGTTTTCCCGGGGCTGTGAACGAAACATGGCCAAATTCTCCTTCAACAACTACTGTTTTATCTGGATAATGTTGAGAAATTTCAGCCATTGCCGGCTGGTTTATAACATTGATTTTTTCATCTTTTAGGTATACTGTATCTTCAGGCATGGAGATTATCATGTGTGAAATAATTGGTCGAAATAATTCTATTCCGTCTGCTTTAGTGATACTTAAAACTGCTGTATCATTTCCGTTACGCAGGACATAATATTCACATCTGGTGTATGCACATTTTCCTTTGATATTGTTGGAGATATTCTCTTCAGTCAGATCAAAAGAGACTTCTTTTACAGCTACGTCCTTGCAGTGCTCTGGAAGCATAACATCTCCAAAGGAAAGAATTGATATAATCCTTATGCAACCTAGCTTGCAGAATGAAAGTCTATGCTGTCAGGAAAGGCAGGCAGGTTGGTCTGTTTGAAACTTGGGATGAATGCAGAGAACAAGTCTCTGGTTTTTCAGGTGCTGAATATAAAAGTTTCCAGTCGTATGATGAAGCTGAACGATACCTCTCTTTCGATAACGAATGCAATTTCATTCAGTCAGACTTGGTAGCTTATGTTGATGGTAGTTATAATCCTGCATCAAGGGAGTTCTCATATGGGGTGGTAATTATACATCCAGATGGGAGTCTAAAAAAATTCTCTGAAAAGTCGAACGATCGATCATTAGCGGCTATGCGTAATGTAGCAGGAGAAATATCTGGTTCTATCAAAGCAATGGATTATGCCTTGGAAATTGGTGCTAACGCCCTCACAATATTCTATGATTATGAAGGTATTAAAAAATGGTGCACTGGTGAATGGAAAGCCAATAAAGAAGGTACAATAAACTATAAGCATTATTTTGATGCGATTAAGAACAAGATTGACATATCATTCGTGAAAGTTAAGAGCCATTCTGGTGATAAATTTAATGATATGGCTGATTCACTGGCGAAAGATATCCTATTTAATTGATTGGATGGTTTGAATCTATTGCATTCATTGTAACAAGCTTACAACTGCAAATGGTAATTGTATCTTATCTAGAGAACGATATGATTTTGTATAGTTGAACAGATGTTCAACCATAATCTATATAACAGTTGAACATATACTCAACTGTAATTTGTAAGAGGGAAAATATGACAAACGATGAATTTGCCTGTGATTGTGATGTGATCCATGCAGATGTTGTAAATTTGGTAAAAAAGCATATGCCAGATGATGAAGAGTTTACTGACTTGTCTGCTTTTTTTAAGATTTTAGGAGATTATACAAGAACTAAAATCTTGTGGGCTTTGGATAAAAACGAGATGTGTGTATGTGACTTGGCATCCCTTTTAAATATGACTAAGTCTGCGGTATCGCATCAACTGCGCTTATTGAGAATTGCAAATCTTGTCAAATCCAGGCGAGATGGAAAAGTGATATTTTACTCACTGGCAGATGATCATGTAAAAGCTATTTTTGAAACAGGTCATGAACACATAAGGGAAATGTGAAATTGGTGACTATTATGAAAAAATCATATTTATTAGACGGTTTAGATTGTGCAAATTGTGCTGCCAAGATGGAAAAAGCTATTAACGACTTAGAAGAAGTGAAAAATGCTACAGTTAATTTCATAACTGCAAAATTGACGATAGAAACAGATGAAAATCAGGATGAACTGCTTTTTAAGGTAGAGAAAATAATTAAGAAAATAGAGCCAGATGTTAAAATAAGAAAAGTTTGATGGGGGGCGTTTACTATAAAAAATCGTCTTCTGTATATTATACTAAGCGCAGTTATTTTGATTGCTGCAATCCTGACTTACAGCAATGTAGAATGGATTGGACTAGTATTGTTTGTAGTAAGTTACCTCGTAGCTGGTGGAGACGTTCTTTACAAGGCTGTTAGAAACATACTGCATGGAAGGGTATTTGATGAAAATCTCCTGATGACTATTGCAACTATTGGTGCCTTATGTATTGGAAAATATACCGAAGCTGTAGCAGTTATGCTTTTTTATCAAGTCGGGGAATTATTCCAAAGTTATGCCGTTGCGAAATCTAGAAAATCAATATCTGAATTGATGAATATCCGACCAGATCATGCAAATGTTAAACGTGGAGACACGATCTCAACGGTTGATCCTGATGAAGTTTTGATTGGAGAACTAATAGTTGTAAAAGTTGGTGAGAAGGTCCCGTTGGATGGGGAAGTAATCGATGGTACGTCTTATTTAGACACTTCTGCTCTTACTGGTGAATCTGTTCCAAGGGAAGTTTCGGCAGGCAGTGAAATTCTTAGTGGGTGCATCAACCTAAATGGATTACTGACTGTAAAAGTCACAAAAAATTTCGAAGAATCTACTGTAAGTAAGATTCTTGATCTTGTGGAGAATGCTAGCAGCAAAAAGTCAAAGTCAGAGAATTTTATTACAAAATTTGCAAGAATATATACGCCTATAGTCGTGGTAGTCGCATTACTTCTCGCAGTTGTTCCAACACTGGTGTTACCAGGTGCTATTTTTTCTGATTGGTTATATCGGGCGCTGACATTTTTAGTGGTTTCCTGTCCATGTGCATTAGTGATCTCTATACCGTTAAGTTTCTTTGGAGGATTAGGCGGAGCATCAAAGAAAGGTATTTTAATTAAAGGCAGTAACTATCTGGAAGCTCTTGCAAAAACAGAAATAATTGTTTTTGATAAAACGGGAACATTAACAGAAGGAGTCTTTGAGGTTCAGGATATTCGTTCTGTTGGTATCACAAGTGATAAGTTGCTCGAGCTTGCTACATACGCCGAGAATTATTCTACACATCCAATTTCAATGTCGCTAAAGAGATCATATGGGAAAGATATCGATCCTTCATGTGTAAAAAATGTGAAAGAAATCGCAGGTCATGGTGTCATAGCTAATGTGAATGACAATACTGTTGCAGTCGGAAATGGAAAATTGATGAATGAACTGGGAGTGTCTTATCTAGATGATGAGATAGTTGGCACTATATTACACGTGTCGGTCGATGGTACATATGCCGGCTATATCTCCATTTCAGATAAATTAAAGCCAGATGCATTTGAAGCAGTAACGAAATTGAAATCTAAGAATGTTAAAAAGGTTGTAATGCTGACAGGAGACTCTGATTTAGTTGGAACTAGAATCGCTAAAAAACTGAATATTGATGAAGTATACACAGACTTACTCCCCGCCGACAAGGTCGAAAAGGTAGAAGAGCTGATTAATCAGAAATCTGAAAAAGGCATTCTTACCTTTGTAGGAGATGGGATAAATGATGCACCAGTACTCGCAAGAGCTGATATTGGAGTTGCGATGGGAGGCATGGGTTCAGATGCGGCAATAGAAGCAGCAGATGTAGTCATAATGACTGATGAACCATCCAAAATCATCGATGCTATTGGTATCTCAAAAAGGACTCTGGGAATTGTTTATCAAAACATTGCTTTTGCATTAATTGTGAAAATTGTTGTACTCATACTTGCTGCATTTGGTATGGCAAATATGTGGGAAGCTATATTCGCAGATGTTGGAGTCTCGATCATCGCGATTCTCAATTCCTTTAGAGCACTATGGGTTGGAAACTCAGTAAATGCAGATCTCAGTAGTTCAATACCAAGCTCTGAAGGTACTGAAATAGCATAAACACGAGGATAAATAATCAGACTCAAAAACTCTTGAGCACGAATCATGGGGTTTTTGAGTACTTTTTTCAATTTTTTTCCATTCTTAAAGCGAACCTAAATATATGGGGAGCTAAATTAGCGTCCAAAGCCGGGATGACAGAGCGGCCATGTGGCGGACTGCAGAGATGCAGTTTGCATACACAGTTATCCGTACACCCGAGTTCAAATCTCGGTCCCGGCCCCATTTTTTGTGCATTTAGGCAAATCTACATATCATCGGGTGTGATGTCGTATTATGGACTGGAAGGCTGACGTATATACAGTTCTGGAGCGGGATCCGGCTCCACGATCCTTTGGAGAAGCACTTATGTTCAGCCAAGGCCTTCACGCCATTTTGATGCAGAGAATATCTCATAATCTGTATCTAAGGGGGCAATATAAAATTGCCAGGCTTATAAATTATTGGTCTCGGGTTCTCACCGGTGCTGACATACATCCAGGAGCAACGATTGGTAAAGGTTTTTTCATCGATCATGCAACAGGTGTTGTAATCGGAGAAACCACAATCATCAATGATAACGTTTCAATTTTTCAAGGTGTAACATTAGGTGGAGTTTCAACGTCTAAGAAAAAAAGGCACCCTACTATTGGAAATAACGTTACAATTGGAGCAAATGCATCTGTGCTTGGGGATATAACAATCGGGGACAATGTTAAAATCGGAGCCGGCTCAGTAGTGGTAAAAGATGTTCCTCCAAACACTACAGTGGTAGGGATTCCTGGGAGAGTTGTAAAACGGAATGGTGAAAGAGAAAAAGTTTTAGACCTCACTCATGAAAATCTTCCTGATCCTTTAATCGATACCATTGCAGATTTGGTGAATTCAATAAGCGCACTTGAGAAAAAAGTAGAGGAACTTGAGGAAAAACTAAAAAAGGACTAACCATTCCCATCATATGTGGAGTGAAAAAAGTGGCTCTCAAGATATTTAATACGCTGTCTAAGCAGGAAGAAGAGTTCGTACCGATTGAAGACAATAAAGTCAAAATGTATGTGTGCGGGGTCACTGTCTATGATGACATTCACATGGGTCATGCGAGATCCATCATTGTCTTTGATATGATCGCCAAGTATCTTAGATATCGCGGATATGATGTAACACACCTTACAAACTTCACGGATGTGGACGATAAGATCATCAATCGTGCTGCAGAGCTTGGAATTGATCCTCTGCAGCTATCTAGAAATTATATCGATAGGTATCTTGAAGATATAGACAGGCTTGGCGTGAGGAGAGCTGATGCATATCCAAAAGCATCTGAAAACATTGATCAAATCATCTGCATGATTGAGAAAATAATAGCTAACGGGTATGGGTATGTAGCAGATGATGGCAGCGTATACTTTTCAGTGGAAGCTGTATCAGATTATGGAAGACTTACTGGTCAAAAACTAGAAGACATGCAGGCAGGTGCAAGAATAGACGTTAATGAGTCTAAACGCAATCCATATGATTTTGCACTTTGGAAAGCTGCAAAGCCTGGAGAAATATCATGGACCAGCCCCTGGGGAGAAGGTCGGCCTGGTTGGCATATCGAATGCTCTGCTATGTGTACTGAATATCTGGGGGAAACGATTGACATTCATGGAGGCGGCAATGATCTGATATTTCCGCATCATGAAAATGAGATTCTGCAGTCCGAGGCTGCAAATAAAAAACCATTGGCTAATTATTGGATTCACAATGGGATGTTACAAGTGCAGGATGCAAAGATGTCTAAGTCTTTGAAGAATTTCTTCACGCTCAGAGATATAATGGAGAAGTATTCAAAAGAGGAAATCAGATTTTATGTTCTTTCTGCACATTATAGGGGACCACAGATATATTCTGAATCTGCTCTAGATGAAGCGGCAGCTAGTCTAAAAAGAATAACAAACGTAGTCAGAGAGCTGCGTGATTCTGCTGGAAAATTTGCAGGAACTGAAGATGCAGATGGAATAGCGGCTCACTTCCATGATAAATTTATTGAATCTATGGATCAGGATTTCAATTCGAGAGCTGCAATTTCAGAGCTTTTTGAACTTGTGAAAGAAACAAATAAACTCATATCTTCCAATGAGTTGAGTAATCAAGGTGCTGAAAATATACTGTCTGTATTGGAAGAAATGGATAGTGTATTTGGAATTCTTCCAGTATCTGCTTCAGAAAATGTTTCAGATGATCTAATTCAAATTCTTGTTGATGTTAGATCAGAACTTAGGAAACTGAAACAGTATGCTCTAGCTGATTCTATACGAGATCGATTAAAAGAATGTGGAATTGAATTACAGGATTCTGCGGAAGGCGTAAAATGGATTCATACATGAGGGCTATTAAAAAAGCAGAACTTTTGTCGGGAGGGCCCATTCACGTTTCTAAACACCTAACTCTGCCATTTCCGCTTTCAAAATCCACAGCTGGTCCTGGAGCAGGATCAGCTTCATTGGTGATTGAGTTCGAAGGTATTCGTGTAAAAAAGGCAGTTACATGGGATGATGAGGTTTTTAGCTTAAACGAGTCAGGTGGAAATTATTTTATAACAAAAAATGGAAAACCTTTTTTGGATAAAGTTTGTATAGGGCATACTCTGGCACATGCTCCAGAGCAGGCATTTTTTAATTTAGCTACCGAGTGTATTTACAATTGTAAGTTCTGTACATCCCCATCATTGAAAGAGCGGGGAGCCACAAAATCTCTGACTGATGAAAAGATCATTTCCATGATTATGCATTATTCTGAACATGATGACCTCAAGGCAGTTGCCCTTACCTCAGCGGTGATATCCACACCTCAAGACACGATAGATAGAATGTCAAAAATTGTAAAGGATATAAGGGAAAAACTTCCTTTAATGCCCATTGGCGTAGAGCCCTATGTAGAAAAACGACAGCAAATTGAGCAGCTTAAAGCTGCTGGTGCTGATGAAATAAAATTAAACATTGAAACGTATGATAAATCTATTTTTGAAAAAGTATGTGGGGAGCAAGACATAGATCAGATAATCGAAAATATAATCTCTGCAGTAGAAATCTTCGGCAGGGGAAAGGTAACTTCTAACATAATCTATGGAATGGGCGAGACTGATGAAAATGTACTTGCTGGATGTGAGTATTTAGCATCTTTAGGATGTGTCGCAACGCTTCGACCTCTGAGGCTTAATGATTTAAACAGACCACAAATGGAAGCAGCGCTCGGTCATTTAGAACCAGTAAATCCTGAAAGGATGGTAAAACTTGCACAGAAATATAAACAGATGCTTATCAAATATGACCTTACTACATTCTCTTTTAAAACAATGTGTCATGAATGTACATGCTGTGATATCGTGCCCTTCAGAGATATTTAGGCACGCCAAACTATATAATCGCATCCTACTATTCGGATATGATGATATCTGAGAATATCGAAGATTACCTCGCATGCATATATGATCTTTCGATAGATGGCGGAGTTGTTAAAACCAATCAGATAGCATCGAAGCTCAATATTTCTCCTGGCAGTGTTTCCGAGATGATTAAAAAACTTTCATCTCTTGGATATGTATCATATGAGCAGTATAGGGGAGTATCTCTTACTGATGAAGGATTAACTATTGCGAGGAGAGTTAAAAGAAGACACAGACTCTTAGAACGTTTTTTCGTAGATATTCTCGGAATGAAAACCGAAGAATCTCATGATGAGGCTATGAAACTTGAGCATACTGTATCTGATGAATCTGTAGAAAGAATCTCGAAAATTCTTAGAGATCCTGTAGTATGCCCAGATGGGAATCCAATACCCCCTCCGGACATTCCACAGCCAGATGTCAGTGGTTTATCTGTTCAACTAGATACGCTGAAACAAGGGGAAGCGGCATCAATAACACACATTGCAAGTGAAGATCTGGACAGGGTACGCAGATTAATTTCTATGGGTTTTGTTCCAGGTCATGACATACAGATTGATGAAAAGGTTCCAGTAGGTGGTCCATTACTTGTAAGGATCGATGGTAGGCGCATAGCGCTGGCTAAAGATATGGCATCTCTTGTATGGGTTAGGAGGGCTTAATTGAAGATCGCTCTTGTCGGTAACCCTAATGTAGGCAAGTCCGTATTATTTACAAGAATGACTGGTGTTGGCGTTATAGCCTCAAACTATGCCGGCACTACGGTTGAATTTGAAGAAGCTACCGTTATTTTCAATGGAAAGACTATCACTGTATTTGACCTCCCAGGAACCTACTCTTTTTCCGGTGTTACTGAAGATGAGCAAGTAGCAATCGAACTTCTAGAGCAGAAATCTCCAGATCGTGTAATCTCCGTAGTTGATGCTACAAGACTCAGTCAAAGTCTAGTATTAACTCTACAATTGATTGAGTTGGGATACGATGTAGTTTTAGCTTTGAACTTTATGGATCAGGCTAAAAAACGGTATACTATCGATGTGGAAATGCTGTCCTCAATCCTTAAGATTCCTGTTATTCCAATTACAGCCACCACTGGTGAAGGAACCGATCGTTTGATGAATGCCGTAGTCTCTGAAAAATCATATGTCTCAGATTATAAAATAAAATACGACGGGCACATCGAACAGTTTCTTGAAAAAAATTTTAAAGAAACCAGAACTGACGCTGGGTACCCTGAGAGAGGAGCAGCGATCAAGCTTCTTGAAGGAAACAGTCATTTCACAGACCAATTTTCAGATGAAACAAAGAAATTAGTGGAAGACTATAGAGTTGAATTTAAAGAACAGCATATGGAATCAATAGAAGTTCATATTGCCAGAGACCGGTATGGTGAATCCGGCAATATTGCTTCAAAAGTAATATCTGCCAACGTAACTCAGAAGAGAAATTTTAAAGATAAAATTTCAGATATAACTCTGAAACCGATTACTGGTATACCCATATTGATTATTGTACTCATTACAATCTTTGTTTCAGTAATTTATATTGGGGGAGTTTTAGAAGATTTTCTCGTTGGACTTTATGAATTGTATCTGGGGCCTCTTTTTGATCAATTAGCATTACTGATCGGTGGTGAGATTGGGGAAGCTATTTCGGAAGGAATATATCTTTCAATAGAAGCAATACTTGCCATCGTAATACCATTTATAGTTGTATTCTACCTGATATTGGGTGTCCTGGAAGATTCTGGATACCTTCCCAGGGTAGCAATGTTGCTTGATGGGATAATGGTAAAATTAGGTTTGCATGGGAGGGCCATTATCCCGATGATTGTCGGGACTGGTTGTAACGTACCAGCTATATTAGCGACTAGAACCTTAGAATCAAAACGGGAAAGATTAATCCTTTCAACCGTTATTGTAATGGCAGTTCCATGTTCAGCGCAGACAATAATTATAATTGGAACTGTAGGAACATACTCAGGTATATTTTGGGCCGCTTTGATATATTTAATTCTGCTTGGCATGATATTTATCTTAGGAAAGGTACTCCATAAGGTTCTGGATGATGAACCATGTGGTCTAACTATTGAGATACCAGATTTAACAATGCCTTCTGTGAAAAACGTTCTGTATAAAACGTGGGCAAGAACCAAGGACTTTATAACAATCGCCTTTCCATTGCTGTTAATTGGCAGTCTGGTTCTGGAATTTCTTATGGTTTATAATGTACTCGACGCTCTTGTAGATCCATTATCTCCATTTACTGTTGGATTCTTAGGGTTGCCAGCAATTATCATTATAGCACTGATTATGGGAGTTTTGCGAAAAGAGATGGCTCTACAGATCCTCTATGTGATATTTCCGATTACTGCAGGAATAGATCTTAGTCTTGCCTTATCTCCAGAACAAATGTTTGTGTTCGCATTGATAATGGCTACATATATGCCGTGTATTGCGGTTCTAGCTGTATTACTAAAAGAATTTGGTATGAAGAATGCAGTACTGATATGCATTTCATCAATATGTCTATCATTCTTGCTTGGTGGATTAGCTCACTTCTTATTTATTGTGTTTTGATATTTTTTATCGAGAATCATATCCAGTGTTTGTTTTATTGACGCCACTGCATTTTCTCTATTTTGTGGATATGATTTTATCTTCCCTTTGACTGATATGACATCTTCGCCATTATTCAGCATTGGATTTCCAAGATATGCCTCTTGTTTATCTAATCTCATGTAAAAAAATGATTCATCATCAACTCTAAGGTCAATTGTATCAATCAACTGTTTAATATCCTCTTCAGATAGTGAAATCAAAAAATCCTTTATATCTCTTGCATGGGTGATTTTAGTCTCAATTATTGTTATTGGATTTCCATGATATCCACAACTTTTGCTGCATGTAAGATCTTCAGATTTAGATACATTTATAACTGCTTTTTTAACACGGTCTTCGTTTTCTGTAGCGTGGGAAAATGCTCTAAATGAAATATTATCTATGTCCATAGTACGAACAACCGTCAATATTGTATAATGGTGCAAGGGAAGGGATTTGAACCCTCGGACCACTAAGGACAGGATCCTAAGTCCTGCGCCGTTGGCCAGGCTTGGCTACCCTTGCAGATGATATGGCAATGCGGAACTCATATATCAAAATGTTCTTAGGTGTGGCTGAAATCAATCTTCAATATTTGCATGGCTGATCCAGTGATGAAATTGCTTGCACTATGCACTATTTTATAAACATATAGCTTAGTGTTGGAATTAAATTAATATAAAAATAAATGTGTAGTCATCTGACTACACATAATATATTGTTTAGTTAGATTTTTTCATCTGGTAAGCACCAAGTAAGTTGATTAGACCAATGATTATCAGAAACGCTCCTATAATCATCATTACGATATTGGCGGCTAATCCAGGATAGACTATTATGACAATGCCTAATACTATTGCGATAATGGCGATAACCAGATTGTACAGTTTTTCTCCCTTTAGACTGTCTTTTGCTATTGGCCACATCTCATAGAGCTGGAACAGTCCGAATATGATTAAGAATGCAGCTAGAATATACATTAGTACATCTAAGAATGCAAATGATGCAATAATCATGATCAGACCGAGAACTACATATAAAATTCCTACAAGTAGATCATGCGTATCCTTAGATTTCTGGGAGAAAGCATTGAATAGGATTGATAATCCATTCAGTAATGCAAATATACCTAGGAGAATGATAATGACTTTTAATGTTCCTCCAGGATATACAAGTGCAATTATACCAATAACTACAGCTAATATTCCGAATATTAATCTTCCTTTGTAGTCATTAGCTACCATTTTATTCATAACATCCATTTTATCACCTCAAAAATCCTATATAGGATTTCTTAGTTTAACGGGGGATAGACCTAAAAATATTAATATTTTGACACATAAAATTCTATGAATCTATTCAAAAATTGAATGCTGGCGTATTAATCATTAACAATGTATTAAGTTTAACGATCAGAAAACACTGTTACCACTGTGAATATCAATCATCTTCAATGATTGTTAAATAATGATAAATCACGTTGATCGTAAATTCATCCACGATTACAATCAATCATGTTGTTATCGTTTATCAATCTTAAAACCTATATTTTTGGGCCGTTATCTCTATTTTTTACAATAGTAAGTTCCTTATCTATTCCTTTCAGTCGCTTGCGTTCATAAATATACCATCGGATAAGCGTTAATGCTAAATCGCCTCGACCGTCATATGACTCTTCAGTAACTATCTCATCAATTTCAGGTATCAAGTTTTTAGGTATTAGCAACTTAACTGGTACCTTTGGGGGAAGCTTTTTGGGCATTATTAGTTTATAACGTAATCCTTGACTTATAAACGTATACTACCGCATGGTAACCTAAATGGACTGGACAATGGTGTAGGAAGGTCAAATGTTGTCCTATGCATTGCGAATTTCGCTCTCATCTTGTCTATAACAGTGCTCAATGTATTCCCCATACATACCTCCTATTTCTCATCACGGTATATTCTAATGTGTCCATACGCACTTGACAACGCATGTATGTTACCTAAAGATCGTGTGGTCTGTAGTACATATTCTGAATCTTGCTTATTTTTTTACAATATCTTTGAATGGTAATCATTAATCCATGATTTGAACAATTGTCATTAATGATAAATTCTAGCACTCTTTGTTCAGATCCTGAGAAATCGATGCATTTATGCCGTTCAGTGAACTGTTATTCATAGTAATTGTTATTTCCTTGTACACATTACACCGTCTGAACGTGAGCAGCTAAAGCTTTTGAGGGATGCGTATGGATGGGATTATTGAAATCAGAGTATTATATAGTGCTATTGCAAATTATTCAATGGTTTATAACAGGGTACCATTAATTAAGCGTATTGAGGTCAGAAACATCTCCTCAGAAAGTCTTGGAAACATCAAGTTAAACGTTTCATTCAAACAAAACACAGAGCAATCTGAACAATACGAATCTGAGTGGGAATCCAGCATAGGGTCGATTCCTGCAGGTCAGTATGTAAGTTTTGATAGAATACCCCTCAAAATCTCAAAAGAATTGTTTTTTTTGACTGAAAAAAATACAGACGCATCATTCATAATCACAGTTACCTCAAACACCACCGGCGAAGTTTTAGAAGAAAAAACTCTGGATCTCAAGATTCTTCCCAGAGATACCTGGATCGGATCAGACATTATGCCGGAGCTGCTGGCATCATTCGTAACACCAGGAAGGAATGCCGTCAGGCTGATAACCGAAGAGGCTTCAGCATATCAGTCCGGGCTGCCTGAAAAAGCAAAGGAATATGCAAGAGAGATTTATGAGAATATCCGGAAAAAGGGGCCTTTCACGATAACACAGATGAATCCAGCTGCCGGGTCAATCAATGCCATGGAAATGCTGAGCCGAAAACAGGGAACAGCTTTGGATTTATCAATCTTTTATGCTTCATGTCTGGAAAGAGCTGGCCTCAACCCAGTAATCATCCTCCTAGACAACCGCGTAATCACAGCCTGCTGGTTAGAGGATAAAACGTTTGCTGAATGTGTTGAAGACGATGTCTCTCTGATTACAAAACGTATGGCTGAAGGGGTTGAAGAGATAATTGCTGTTGATATTTCTATTTTAACAGACAATGGATCTTTCGAGCAGGCACAGGAGTCAGCAGAATATCACCTTGCTGAATCTTCTTTTGATATTTTCATAGATGTCATACGATGCAGAGGGAGCGGAATCTTTCCGATTCCCGAGAGACTCGGCGATGAGCAAAAATACACTCCAAGAAAAACTTCACCCTCGCAGCAGCTAGATCCTCCACCGGCTTCATATTCAAAGCAGCGCATGTGGGAAAATAAGCTTCTGGATCTGAGTCTGAGAAACGGTCTTATCAGCTATAGGCTGAGAAGGAACTCTATTCAGATAATGGCTGCAGACCTCAACTCCTTAGAAGCGGCTCTTGCCAGCGGAGAAGAGTTCCAGATACTTTCAAAACCATCGGACATTCTCACAAAGCAGCAGGACAATATTCATTTCCCTATTGATCTGGAATCGGTCAGAAACCTGACCGATATGGAGTATTCCAATCACAGGCTCCGTACTTATCTGAAAGAAGATGAGCTGAAAAAACAGATCGTTTATATTTACAGGACTACAAAAACAAATATGGAAGAAAATGGGGCAAACACCCTCTATCTGGCACTTGGTTTCCTCAAATGGTACGAAACCGACGTATCAGAAAAAGAACGCCGGGCCCCGATAGTGCTGGTTCCTGTAGAATTGGTCAGAAAATCAGCCGGCAAAGGGTATGTTCTCAGAATCCGTGACGAGGACTCTCTAGTAAACGTCACGCTGGTTGAGATGCTCAGGCAGAATTTTAACATAAATGTAACAGATGTCGACCCTCTACCTACTGCAGAGACTGGTATAGATATCAAGCAGGTGTTTGCCACATTCAGAAAAGCCGTTATTGACAAGCCGCGCTGGGAAGTGGAGAACATCTCAGTTCTTGGACAGTTCTCCTTCAATCAGTTCATCATGTGGAATGATATGCGGAATCGTTCCGAGGAACTGACCAATCACAAAGTTGTTGCAAGCCTGATTTCCGGCAAGATGGAGTGGGAGCAGCATGGAGAGTTTCAGTCTCCAGATACTTTAGATAATATGGTTCTTCCAAGTGACATGGCGGTTCCCATAAGCGCAGATTCCTCTCAGCTTTCGGCAATATATGCCTCTGGGAACGACCTGAGCTTCGTGCTTCATGGGCCTCCGGGAACTGGAAAGTCGCAGACGATCACAAACATCATAGCCAATGCCCTTTTCCAAGGAAAAACAGTTCTGTTTATTGCAGAAAAGATGGCGGCATTGTCTGTAGTGCAGCGCCGTTTGGAATCCATCGGGCTCGGCCCCTTCAGTCTGGAACTTCATTCTAATAAAACAAAAAAGCGGGATGCATTAAGCCAGTTGGATGAAGTTCTTAGCATTCCTAAGGCAATACACCCTGATGAGTATGCTGCGCGTGCTCAGAAACTCTTTGAACTCAGAAAAGAGCTGAATTCAGTCATAAGCGCAATTCATTCAAAAAGGTCTATTGGACTATCGCTATATGACGTCATTACTTTGTATGAGGCAACACGTTCGGAGGAGCACATACACTTCACACGTCAGCAGGTTGCGTCTCTGAATGCATCTACATATGACTCGTGGAACAGCGTAGTCAGGGACATAGCTACTGCCGGTGCAGCCTGCGGAAATGTTGCAGATCATCCTTTGAAAGAACTGGGTGCATGCGAATACAGTTATTCATTCCGGGATGAAGTCATTGAATTGTTGAATGAATATCTGAAAACTATTCAGGATCTCAAATCACCATGTGAAAGTATTCAACTGTCTAAATATGCAGACTACCAGACGCTTTATAATGTACTTAATAGAATAAATTCAAAACAAATATCTAAAGAGCTTCTTGCTTCATGCGATGATCCCTCTATCAGATCAAATTTGGACATCATTTATACATTATGCCGTAAAAGATCTGAGATTCATGATAAAATCTTGAGAATATTCTCTGAAGGTGTTTTTAAGCTGGATGCCTGTAGGCTTTTTGATAAGTGGAATGAGATCGATAGGAAGATGATCAGATTCGGTCAGAGAGATATAATAAAAGAACTGAAAGAATATGCCAGGACCTCGATAGATAAGGAGAAGGTGCCGGCATACCTGCAGCTGCTCTGCGATTACCGTTTAGCCGGAGAAAAGATGTGGGAAGTAGGTGCCGGATTTGATAAGCTATTCGGACCCATCTGGAATATAAACAATACAGACTGGAGATTGCTAAACAGCTTGTATGTAGAGTCAACTGAGATAAAATCTCTGGCTGCAGCTTTGGGCGCGGATATGTGGCAGCAGATTATAGACATTGACGAGCAGGCTGCCCAGGCGTACCTGAACTCATTCGAAAAAGTTTCCAAGCTTACATTTGATCTTACCGTAAAGTTGGCACTTGATGTTGAGGTGCTTGCTGGAGAATCATGTTTTGAAGATTCGACTAAAAAAGTATCAGTCTGGCTGGAGAATATTGAATCTCTTAGAGCATGGTCGCTGTTTGCTTCTCGCATAAAAGAGGCCAGATTGCTGGGTCTTTCAAATGTGGTAGAGGAGTACATGTCAGGTAGGATACAGTCTGATGAACTGATGCCTGCTTTCACAAAATCAATTTCTCGTGTTTATGCCGAGTATGTAATTGATACCGAACCATCTCTTTCATCATTTAACGGAGATATATTCGAGGATGAAATCAAGAAATATCATGAAGCTACAGAAGAGTTTGAAAGACTAACCAGGGAAGAACTAGTTGCAAAACTGTCTTCTAAACTTCCAGACATAACTGGTTCAGCAGCCTCTTCATCTGAATTAAGCATCTTAAGAAAAGCAATAAAAACCGGTGGAAGAGGGCTGTCTATAAGAAGACTGTTTGATCAGATCCCCAATCTGCTCAAGACGCTCTGCCCGTGTATGCTGATGAGCCCGATTTCCGTCGCTCAATACATTGATCCGAAGTTTCCGAAATTTGATCTTGTCATATTTGACGAGGCATCGCAGATGCAGACCTGCTATGCTGTAGGAGCAATAGCAAGAGGGAAGGAGTTCATCGTAGTGGGAGATCCTAAGCAGCTTCCTCCGACTTCATTCTTCACGATAAATACGGTTGATGAAGATAATATTGAAAAAGAAGACCTGGAAAGCATACTTGACGACTGCCTTGCACTTTCAATGCCTCAGGAACATCTGCTGTGGCATTATCGATCTAGGCATGAAAGCCTGATTGCCTTCAGCAATATGCAGTTTTATGATAATAAATTATTTACATTCCCGTCTCCGAACGACATAGTTTCAAAAGTCAGCCTGGTGCATGTGGACGGTTATTATGACCGCGGTAAGACTAAACAGAACAAAACTGAAGCGAAAGCTGTAGTTGATGAAATAATCAGACGGCTGGCAGATCCTGTTCTGCGCAATCAGAGTATAGGAGTTGTTGCTTTCAGCATAGCTCAGCAGAATCTAATTGACGACATGCTTTCAGATGCATTGGATAAAAATCCTGAATTGGATGCAATAAACAGCTCTGCAGAAGAACCAATATTTATTAAAAATCTTGAAAATGTTCAGGGAGATGAAAGAGATGTCATTCTGTTCTCGATCGGTTACGGGCCAGATAAAAGTGGTACTGTTCGTTTGAATTTCGGACCATTAAACCGCGAAGGCGGTTGGAGAAGATTAAATGTCGCGGTTTCAAGGGCAAGAATGGAAATGATAGTATTCTCAACACTCCGGCCAGATCAGATAGATATTACCAGAACAAACTCTGAAGGGATAATCAATCTCAAATCGTTCTTAGAATTTGCAAAGAATGGCAAGAACTGTCTTCCGCGCGATAAAAAGGATTGTGCAGGTGAAGGTATCGAAGACATCATTGCACATAAGATCGAAGAAATGGGCTACAAAACTAATGTAGACATAGGCAGTTCGGGGTATAGAATGGATATTGGTATAATAGACCCTGATAATGAAGACGAGTATGTTTTAGGAATAATGATTGATGGTAAAAATAAACAATCTCCTAGTACTGCAAGGGATAGAAACATTGTTCAGAACTCAGTACTGGAATCCCTGGGATGGAATCTTCATCATCTGTGGATAATGGACTGGTGGTACGATTCAGAAAAAGAACTGTCAAAGATAAAGGACGCTATTGAACTTGCAATAAAAAAGAATCGCGTGGCAGAAGAAGAGAAAGCAATAGATGAAAATAACCTGAGAGCCAATGCCCAAATAGTGCTGAATGTAGAAGTGCCGGATGATAAGGTATCTGAGACTGCAGAGGACTCAATACAACCAGAATACAATCCAGCAGACACGCAGAATATCGGAAATCCGGAAGATTTCATGACCGGGGACAGCAGAGAAAAGATCATTGAGCAGATGAAAGAAATAATCCGTCTGGAAGGTCCGATTTCATACAAGCTGCTTCAGAAAAAGACTCTCAGCTCCTGGGGAATTTACAGACCTATCGTTAAAGTAAACAAGTATTTTGAGAAATTATTTAATGATCTGAATCCAAAGCAGACAACCTTCAACGGAAAGATCTTTATCTGGAATGCAGACCAGGATCCAGAAACATATGAGGGATACAGAACTCCAACTGACAAAGAAAGAAGAGATATTGCAGACATTCCTCCAGAAGAGATAATTAATGCCATTAAAGAAGTCGTAAACAATCAGTTTGCATTATCGTCTTCAGACCTTGTACGGGAAGTAGGTAAACTGTTTGGATTCTCAAGGCTGGGCAACAACCTCAAGGCAATCATCGGCGAATGCATAGATCAGTCTGTAAAGGCTGGCCTCATAAAATCGGATGGTGACAGAGTTTCTGTGATCTGAAGGTGTCAAATGTATGATGTAAGAAAGATCCTTGAGGATCTAGCAGATGAGAAATTTAAAGATTTCTCATTAAAATTGATTCCAACCAACAGCAATATCTTGGGAGTTAAAATTCCTCAGCTTCGAACGATCACCAGGGAGATGCCAGAAGAAGATAAACGGCCGTATATTGATCATTACAACTGTGAATACTTGGAAGAATTAATAATAAAAGGACTGCTTATCGGCCAGTTAAATGGTGATATCCAGGAGATTCTTTCATATGTTGATGATTTTACCTCCTCTATTGACAACTGGTTAGTCTGTGACTGTTTCTGCAGTGGCCTGAAGGTAACCAAAAAGAATATGGAAACAGTATGGGAGTTCATTCAGCCTTATCTTTATTCTGATGATGAATTTAAAGTGAGGTTTGCTGTCGTAATGATGCTGGATCATTATATCTGTGAAGATTACATTGATCAGGTTATAGCAGCATTAGATTCAGTAAAACACGATGGATATTACGTAAAAATGGCTGTAGCCTGGGCAGTTTCAGTCTGTTTTGTAAAATTTTCAGATAAAACTATGAAATATCTAAAGTACAACAACCTTGATGACTGGACATATAATAAATCAATTCAGAAAATAATTGAGTCACGCAGAGTTGACGATATGACGAAAGACGGCCTTCGTAAAATGAGAAGGAAATGAGTTATGATAATTTCAGCATCCCGCAGAACTGATATCCCGGCATATTATTCAGAATGGTTTTTGAAAAGACTGAAAGCAGGATATGTTTTGATAAGAAATCCTGTGATGAGTTCGACAGTGTATAAAATAGAATTAAATCCTAAAATTGTCAACTGCATAGTATTCTGGACAAAAGATGCTGCAAATATCCTCGATAAACTGGATGAGATAACTTCACTGGGATATAAATACGTATTTCAATTCACGATAACCCCATACGGCAGCGATATCGAGAGAAATATAAGACCTAAAGAAGATATCATCAAGACATTCAGGCGTCTTAGTGACATGATCGGATGCGAACGTATAATCTGGCGTTATGATCCTATAATCTTCAATAATTTATTCACACCAGAGTATCATCTCAAGAATTTTGAAAATATGTGCAGTCAGCTTTCTGGATATACTAAAATTGTCAACATGAGTCTTGTCCAGTCATATCATAATAAAAACTTTGGATCTGAGATTTCCAGGCAGGATAAGGAAAGGTTCCTGAGGAACCTGAAAGAGACTGCTTTATCATACAGTATCGAACCAAGACTGTGCTGCTATCCTGAAGATCCGCAGATGTATGGAATTAAGAGAGCGAAATGCATAGACAAGGAGTATCTGGAAATGATCTGCGGATATAAACTCAAACTGCCTAGAGATAAGAATCAGAGGACTTTGTGCGAGTGCTGCGAGAGCATTGATGTTGGTATATACAACACCTGCATTCATGGATGCACTTACTGTTACGCTACCAGTAATCTCAGAGAGACTATTTACAATTATAAAAATCATCATCCGGAAAATGAGTTGCTTATAGGCAGCATATCAGAAGAAGATGAGGTAGTCTGCAAAAAGCTCGCATCTTCTAGAGACTATCAGATAGTATTGTTCTGAAGATAATTTCTTTGGTTACAGTTTTCTAAATTAATTGATAAATTCCCAATCGATTCTGTTTGTATTTTATGCGTATCAGCTCAACTTAATCGAAGAACTTTCCTTTGTAAAAATTCTCATTTCCAAGTTTTTTGGCTGTCAGCCTGAACATAACGCAGCCGTCTGGACACACAATGTCTTTGCTGTATCTGCTGCTACCACCGATATTCTCTAGATCTCCACCGCTTCTGACTGCTTCCATTATTGGAAACATAATCATCATCACTTTGGAGCAGATGCCCTGTCCATCACTATTTACAGGACACCCGTATGTGCAGGTATATTTGTCACCGACTTCCTCGCCGTTTCTGCAGTATCTTTCTGTATGATCGCCGCGGAGAAATCCGCTTACTTCAATTTCAAACTCATACTCTTCATTATACCATTTTTTCATGATGATCCTCCCAAAAAAAAGAAAACAATGTACATCATTTAATACCTGTTGTCAAAGATACGGTTTGACTTCTTTTCACTTCTGGGCAGGTCTCCTATGTACACTGCTTTAGGAACTACAGTCACACCAACTCTTTCTTTGAAGTGGTTCCGGACATTCATTTCGATATTTTCCCGCTTTGATTCATCACACTCAGTCTCGAAGAATATGGTCATTATGTCTTTGCCGTTTAGATGATCAATCATCACCTGATACTCGCTGCTGACTCCATCGACTTCTTTTAGAACCTCGTCGATCTGTCCAGGAAAGATATTGACGCCTTTTACTTTCACCATGTCATCAGTGCGACCTATCAGGATGTCTATGCGGGGATGACTGCATCCACATAAGCATTTTCCAGGAATGATTCTTGTTAAATCATGAGTTCTGTATCTGATAAGTGGGGCTCCTTCTTTTCTCAAGGTGGTGATTACCAGCTCTCCGATTTTTCCGTCCGGCAGGGCTTCGCCGGTTTCTGGATCAATTATCTCAAAATAAAGAAAATCATCCCAATAGTGAATTCCAGATGCATAGTCGCAGCTTATTCCGATCCCGGGTCCATATATTTCAGTAAGGCCATATATGTCATACAGTTTTACACCAAGTTCGCTGGCTATTCGGTTTCTCATCTTCTCTCCCCATCTTTCGGATCCGATGAGGGCTCTTTCAAGGTGAATCTTATCATTTAATCCTCTTCTGGTGATTTCCTCAGCCAGAAGAAGAGCATACGAAGAAGTGGCACACAGCACGGTGCTTTTCAGGTCAAGCATCATCTGTATCTGTTTATCTGTATTTCCGGGTCCCATCGGTATGACCATGGCACCATGTTTTTCGGCTCCAGCCTGAAATCCTATACCAGCAGTCCAGAGGCCGTATCCAGGAGTGATCTGCACTCTGTCTATGTTTGAAACACCTGCCAATTCATAGCATCTTTCAAACATCACAGCCCAGTCTTCAACGTCTTTGGCAGTGTATGGGATAATTATAGGAGTGCCGGTAGTTCCGGATGATGAGTGGATACGGACAATCTTCTCATCAGGCACTGCCTGCAGGCCTAATGGATACGCATCCCTGAGTTCCCATTTGTCTGTTAAAGGGAGAGTTTCAAAATCTTCCTTTGTGCATATTTTGTTTAAATCAATGTCTTTATATTTTTTGTTATAAAAAGGGCTTTTTTCCTTAATGGAATCCAAAACCTTTTTTATTGTACATAGTTGATCATCACTCATCATGTTAGGTCATCTAGGTATGTATTTCCTAGTAATTATACTAACGGTGCGCTTGCTCCAATTTTTAGTGCTTTGTTGTTGATATCTAAAAGTTTGGGGGGAATGCGGCGTTTAAGAGTGGACTGCATTTCCTCTATTGTGATTCCAAGGCATCCAGAATTGGCAGCTACACCTAGAAGGCAGACATTCAGCACCTTGGAGTTTCCGACTTCTGCACAGAGTTCATTGCCCTCCACCATCAGCGTCTTCTGGGAAGCGTTCTTCAGAAAATCCAGAATCTCATTGAGATGATAATTGTCTTCCAGAGATGAAGTCACCGGTTTGACTGGACTAACGCTTATTATCGCGACTCCATTTCTCTTTAGATATGGAAGGCAGCGGGCCGCTTCTGCAGGTTCAAAGCCGATAAGCACATCCGCATAGCCTTTAGGAACTAAAGGCGACATGGCAGGACCGGTTCGTATGTGGCTTACAACAGATCCTCCGCGCTGAGCCATGCCTATAGTCTCTGCACTTCTGACTTTTTCTCCTCTTTCCATTAAAGTGTCTGCGATAAGCTTTGACGCCAGAACGGTTCCCTGGCCACCGACTCCAGTGATGATGTAATTCATCAAGATTCCTCCTGCTGTGCAATAGCTTCTGAAGGACAGACCTGAGAGCATAGGTTACAGCCAACGCAGAGTGAAGAATCAATGTACACTTTTCCTTCAGAGTATACTATGGCCGGACATCCCAGTTCTTTGATGCATTTCCTACAGGCTGTGCATTTGTCTGTGATAATTAGATGCGGTTTGGGTTTTGAGATAGCAATGCAGGGAGCTTCGAAGATCACGGCAGATACACTCTCAAACTCAGCAGCTTCTCTGACTGCAGAGACGGCTTTCTCCAGATCCAGCGGGTTTGACTTAATTATCTTCTTTACGCCGATGGCTTTGAGAACGCCAGCAATGTCTATTTTCTCTGCTATTGCCCCTGTAGCTTTGACTCCTGTGCCGGGATGCGGCTGGTGTCCAGTCATAGCGGTAGTGGAATTATCCAGGATTATCACAACAATTTTTGTCTGGTTGTAAACAGCGTTTACTACCCCTGGTATCCCAGTGTGGAAAAATGTGGAATCGCCGACAAATGCAAAATTAATCGTCTGAGGGTTAGCACGCTGCAGCCCCTGCGCCATTGTTATTCCTGCACCCATGCAGAGGCACGTATCCACCATTTCTAAGGGTTTAGCGTTTCCGAGGGTGTAACAACCTATATCGCCAGAAAAGATGGCATCGAGACCCTTTGCAGCTTGTTTTACTGCATAGAATGATGCCCGGTGCGGACAGCCCGCACAGAGCACAGGAGGACGAATCGGAAGACCCGGCATAGAAAGCGGTTCTTCATCTTGGGGGATGTTCAGAAATATTGAGACTGCAGACTTCACAAGCTCTGCAGAATACTCTCCGGCGAAAGGCATATTGCCCGTCAGTTTGCCGAATATTTTGGTTTTAAGGTTGTGCTTTCCACAGATGTATGTAAGCTCCCTTTCTACGACTGGATCCAGCTCTTCGATCACCAGGACTTTCTCGAGGCCGTCTAAGAACTTTAAAGCGAGCTCTTCAGGGAACGGATATGCAGTGGCGACTTTCAAAACTCTGCAGGCCGTATTCAGCGAGTCTAAAGCTTCTTTTGAGTAAGCGTATCCTATGCCGGATGATGCAATCCCGACTGCATTATTTCCACTAATCCCATTAAATCTGTATGATGAAAAGTCTTTACCCATCTGCGAAATCTTTTTCTCCAGTACAATGTGGTTCTGATATGACAGCTTAGGAAAAATTGCCCATTTAGGATCTTTTATGAAACCTTCTGCCTCAATGCATTTTCTATCCTGTTTTAAGTCAATGGAAGAATAGCCATGGCAGATCCTGGTGGTAGGTCTGAAAATCACTGGAGTTTTGTATTTTTCAGAATACTCATATGCATCTTCAATCATCTCATACGCTTCGTCTGGAGTTGAAGGATCAAAAATGGGAAGTTTAGAGAAACTGGCGAAATGTCTGGTATCCTGTTCCGTCTGCGATGATATCGGGCCCGGATCATCCGCAACGACGATCACCATTCCGCCCTTTATGCCGATATATACAAGGCACATAACCGGATCAGAACAGGCATTTAGCCCCACCTGCTTCATGGTGACCAGAGTCCGCACTCCAGAATATGAGGCTCCGGCAGCCACTTCTATGGCTGCTTTCTCGTTAACGGACCATTCTACGTAAATGTCTCCAGGATTCTCTTTCACCACAGTTTCTAAAATTTCTGTAGAAGGCGTACCTGGATAACCGCATACACACTTTACTCCGGCATGGATTGCTCCCAGCGCTATGCACTCATTTCCCATTAGAAGCCGCTGCATATCTTTCGTCGGTTTATCGGGAGATTCAGTTAAAAGCCTATTGCACTTCCAATCACTATTTAAGATTAAAAACATGTGTGCAGGATGAGATTCAATGACTAAACCATCAATTGCCGTAAAAGGAATCGGCAGGATGTCAGTAAAACCTGACCAGATACAGTTAAATTTGGAATTAAAAGCAGAAAACAAAGACTACAGCTTGATGATGAATGAAGCCAATGCAAAGCTGGATAGTCTGACGGCTTCGCTGGTCTCTGCTGGATTCAGCGCAGATGATTTGAAAACCGGGGCTATTTCTATCGACGCTAAGTATGACTATGTCAGAAAAGATGACGGTGCGCAGATAAGAGAGTTCACGGGTTACGTATATAGTCAGACAATCAGCGTCAAATTCCCGATGAGTCTGGATCTACTCTCTGAGGCGGTCTCTTCAATCTCATGTAGCAGCGTTTCTCCTGAATTGTCTATAAGCTTCATGCTGGCTGACAGGGATTCCATAAGAGACGATCTTCTCAAACTGGCTGCTGAGGATGCTAGACACAAGGCAGAAGTGATCACCAAGGCTTCAGGAACCCTGCTGGGCAGCGTGAAAGAGATTTCATATGATATCGAAGGCTGTAAAATCCATGCTCCAGCAAACCGCATGGTGCTGAGAAGCTGCAGTTCTGAAGCCATGGCTGACATGACTCCAGAAGAAATTGTTGTTGAAGAATCTGTATTTTTTGTATGGAGTTTGAAGCAGCCTTCATAATCTCTTTTTCAAACACATCTCTGCAAAAGAAATCCTCTTCCTGAAATACGGCGATGAGTCGTTTTCGAGTTTATTCTGTTTTTCAGACAATTCATCGCCGATACCGGCTCCGGTGTGATTTGCAGCTGGAGTATCGGAAATTATCAGTCATCCATAGGCACCCTTTCTCTCAACTATATAATCTCAAGCGGTGCATGTGCTATATCTTATAAATTCTAGAACTCTTGTGTAAATAATTATAAAAATTAGTCGGATATGGAACTCATATCCAGACCAAGCTCTGTAAGTATCTCTGTTGAACTTTCATACACTTTGAGATACTCCTTTGTAGGAACGATTTTGCGGACGTTATAGCACTCTTGGAATGTTCTTCCTTGTGGTGCTGTGAGGTATTGCCTCTCATATTTTTTAACCAAACGGTTCAATATGTCGTTGACATCTTCAGGATCCATGCCGGCTGAGGCCGTAGCCACTTCACCCATCATTCTGGCTTCCATCCCGGTGGTGTAATCTTCAGATACTCCCTTTGCAGAAGCACAGCCTGAGACAAGCTCCCTGCCGCTGACAGTATCCAGCATCGCCTGGGCTGCAATTTCCAGAAGACACATTTCTGTACATGGTCCGGCAATTGGATAGTATTGGTTGGCGAGCAGCAGGTCAGTATATGAATCGAGTGTAGCTGCCACATGGCCTGCTATTTGTAGAGTTTCCCTTGATGTTGTGATGCCCCACCTTATGTGGATTGGCCCATCGAGATGATAACTGGCGTTCAGAAGCGTGAATGATGCGAGAGTCGTGGCAATGTCACAGATTGCTGTCTCTTCAACACCTCCAATGTAGCCTCCAAAGATCGGCATCTGCTCTACCATTATCACATTGCCGTTGTGAAGCCATCCTGAAATCATATTCAGCGATGAGTTGTCTATTTTAAGTTCATTCAGCTGAGATACTTCGTGGCTGTCGCATGGTCTTAATCCGCATGCATAATCTCCGGCGAGACGTCCCGCTGCGGACAGCGGTGTCTCAGGTCCCTATATGCTGATATAAGGTCTTCCGACTCTACTGCAAGCTTCTCTGACCGCTCTGATCTCAGCAAGGGTTGCTTTGACTTCGAAAGGTGTGTTTGTAGCTGCGGGAATTCCGTCAACGGTAGACATCACACCGCTGACGATCGTATCTACAATCGGTTCCTGGGCATAGCTTTGAATCATGGGAACGAAAATATCTTCAGATACGGTAGCTCCTGTCGGGCCTCCCTGTATTATCGGTTTTTTTCTGGATGCACTTCTTCTTGGCTCTAGAATTACGGCGTCTTTATTCTCGCCTAACTGGATGCGTTTCGGAGCGGCTCTGATTCCCGCCCTTATCTCTTCTTCGGTGACTATTATGGCCCGTCCGGTGTCTACGTTGAGAATGCCTACAGTTACGAGCATTTCGATTCCTGCGCGGAAGAGACGTTCCTTTAAGTCAGGATCAGTAGGAATGAATTTGTTGCCGAAATCTATCTCATACTTTTCCTTCAGCTCAACTGCTGTTACTGGTATTACATTATTGTCCCAAACATTTTCTGTAATTTTTGGACCTTTTTCAGATCTAAGAAACGCATCATAGACTGTTAAGGCCTTCTCAGCCACCAATATAATCAATCTCCTTTATTGAATTTTAACATCCTGTCCACACATTCTACTACTTCTGATCCGCAAGAGCAGTATTCGTCTCCACCTATGCTTTCAACCCATTTTCTGGTGCAACAGGCACCTCCGAAGAGCGTCTTGATATTCAGCTCTTCCTCCTTAAGACACTTTACAATCTTTTTCTGGCCGATCAATGTAGTTGTCATAAGTGCAGATGCAGCAACAATACTGGCATTTCGCTCTTTAGCAGCTTCTAGAAAATCATCGGGCGGCACATCTCTCCCAAGATCGAAAACGCTGTATCCGGCTCCCCTCAAGAAAGCACACACTACGTGTTTTCCTATTTCGTGGACGTCTCCCTGCACCGTTCCGATAACTATGTTTCCTTTAGTAGTGTGGGGAGAGTCTTTGCCTATGAAAGGTTCGAAGACTGCCATGCCTTCTTCCATTGCTTTTGATGCTGCTAGCACCTGAGGCAAGAAAATAAGCCCTTCGTTAAACCTCTCGCTTATGTTTATCATTCCCTTTCCCAAGCCTTTTTCAATAGCTTCGTAAGGCGTGATTCCCTGAGACAACGCATTCTGAGATGCTTCATGGACTAATTCCATATCCCAGGTTTCCACGGCCTTTTTCAACATCTGGAGTACTTCCCCTTTAGTATCCATCACAATCCCCCTGCCGTTTTGTTCCTTCTATCTATATGCTGGATATAAAAGAAGAATTTGTAAAATGTTTAGCTTTTCCTTTTTCAGTCATCTCCTACAAACTCCCATATTTTTCAGGGACATAGCATGACTAGGACATGAAAGCTCGCATCTTTTGCAGGCCGCTCCATCGCACAAATCCGACCTGATGACTGCAATAGGATTGGCACCGCTTTCATCGATAACCAGAGCTTTTTCTGGGCATACCTCAATGCACTTGTCGCATCTCACACAGCCTATCAGCTCTTTGGTGATCAGCGTGCCCGGGTTTTCCAAAACGGCCATGCCGAAATCTCCAAGATCCGGAATGTCTCTCTTCATTCTCCTTTCTACCTGAGGTTCAGATATTTCCATGGGAAGATGAGGCAAACCATATATGTCCAGCATGTCGTTGTATGAGCTCATCGGCATTCCATATGTCCAGAGGGACAGCTCGATCGAATAAAGATTCTTGAAAGTTTCAGAGGTTGCAAACATGCAGTGTCTGGCTTTCAGCTTCTTTGCGAACTCTTTCAATTCGTCCAATTCAAGTTTGCCAGTAGCGATTTCTCTGGCCATTGCAAGAGATGTATTTCCAAACTGAATGATTTTCTTTGATCCTGGAGAAACCATTCCCACACGCTGAGCCTTTTTGGCATCTACGTATAATCCAGATGCACCGGACATAAAGAATATAGGAACATCCTCAACCCAGAGATCCACTTCTCTCATTAATGTAAGATAACCGGCTCTCAATGCTCCGATGGCCTTTCCCGCTTCAGATACATCTCTTTCACTTATGGAGATTTTATCCTGCAGATGCAGCCTTTCATCAGGCGTAGAGATTTTAGGCATTTTTACCAGACCGCTGGATATCCCGCAGTCCAACGCAGCAATTACTCCCGTGCCTGTGATTCCTTTAGCACATCCGTGCGCAGGACCTTTCGAAACGATTTTTCCATCTTGAGGATTTACAATGTCCCCTTTCACAGGCAGATACTCACTATCAAGCACCCAGGATTCCCAACCGTTTTCTGTAGCATTTACTTCAGAAAGGGTTCCAGGAGCAGCCAGCATCCCCATTTCAATTTGCTGCCCTTCAAGGGCCGGACCGGCGGCTGCAGATCCAGTATATACTTCTCCGTCAACGATCAGCGCCATTTCTGCATTAGTTCCGTAATCTATTACCATACACGGCTCATCTTGTTTCAATGCATCTGTCATCAGCATCATGGCTATAGCGTCAGCACCGATTTCATGGCTTACAGCAGGCGGAATAACTACCGATGCATTTTTCATGTTAGCTAAGCCTAAGTCAGACGCCTGAACGATTTCACCATCTCTTTTCGGAGGAATTATCTTAAGCTCTTCCAGGCGATTTTTTCCTGCGTATGCTAAATCACGGATCTCAATGTTTTGAAAAAGTGATAACTGAAAAGGGTTTCCGCAGACAGCCATTTTGGTTACGCATTCTAAATTTATCTGCAATAATGGAAGAAGTTTGTTAATTGTGTCAATTATCAGTCTGTTGCAGATGTCAGGACCGGCATCCATGGCGAAGTTTACATGATCTATCACGTTGGCTCCGGGTACTGGATGCCTTGTAGTTATGGCGGTAGATACAACTTCATTGTTCTCTCTTTTAATCGCCTGAGCCCTGAAGCCGCTTGTTCCAATGTCTAAGGCTATTGAATATTCAGTCACAGGATCACTTCCGCACAGACAGGACTTTCAATCGGTATTGGTGGTTCATACAAAGACAAACTAGCACTCCATACTGCCATGACAGACACGCCTATCTGCAGCGGGTCATGAATCAGAATCTTCATTTTTTTAAGACCTTCTTCATCAAAAGAGTAAGGCATTCCCGGGGAAGACACGATCGTCCCTTTATTTATCCAGTCTCCTGGTATTTTTCCAGGTGAAGCATTCAGGATTAATGTAGAATTTCTTACAGCTTTTTCAAGGTCATCACATACTTTAAAATCAATATGTTTTTTCTGCAGTGCCCGTGATTTTAAAGGATCAATGTCTGTAATTGTAACTTTTGCTTCCTCTGCTTCAAGCATATCAGCCATTTTGTCTCCGACTCTTCCTGCTCCTATCAGCAGCACTTCTTTTCCCTGAAGTCCATTGGCTGCGATCTTAAGCGCGGTAAAGTATCCTAAAGCTGTGGAGCGTGTATTGTCTGAAAATGTGCTCGTATGAGTGTTGAGTGCTATGAATTCAGCGTCATCAGCCATAAAGACAATGTCTGCTTTGGCTGCCAGTGCATCAGACAGCCCGGCGATATCTGTTCTCTGGGTAATGAATGATTTCATACCAAGATGTTGCAGAATGGAACAGACTGACTCTGTGAATCCTGGTGTAACACCCTTTCCGCTTGTGACTGGAACAACAGCGGTAGAAAAATCTTCCAATGGCATACTATCGGGAATCACACTCACAGCTTCGTATGCCAATCCCTTCATGTCTATGCCTATTGATGATATGAGGGTCCTGTCTCTTTCCACCGATGCATACGGTACATGTTTTATCATCTCTGGTGTTAAGCGGGTAATGTTATCACCTCCGGTGCTGGGTCTAAATATTGTTTGATGTTGTTTTCTTTTAAAATGCATTCAATGCATTTTTGGCGCTTGTCCCACGTGTCTTCTGGCATTTTTCCTTTCGTGATCATTGTTGCGTGCCAGCGGTCTTTTCCAGGTTCATAGTCCGTTATCATTTCCGATGATCCGAAGAGGCCGTATTCTATTCTGGGGTTCTCGACTCCAGCAAACACTTTCTCTCCGCAGGATCTCAGAATTCCATTTTCAAAAATCAGATGTTCATATATTGCTGATCCATCAGCAGGTTGAGGTCCGGAAAGGTTCCCTTTCACAGCTTCGACTAGATGTTTGATGAGATTTACACCGGTTGCATTCAGTATTGCTGCTGGAGTCTGACTTGGTATCCTGGCATCTATTTCCAGTATCTTTAATCCTTTTTTTGAATAAATCGCCTCTACATCCATGATTCCTTTTAACTTGAGGGCTTTGGCAATTGATTCGCCGTATCTTGAAAACGAGTCTAAGGTATCCGGATCAATATTCTGCATGGGGCAGCGGACCATTTTGCAGTCGTACTTGTCATCTAGAACAACCTCTGTCAGAATCATGGATTTTGCGCGGGTTCCATCTCCGATAACTTCTATTGAGATGTTGGGGCCGTCTGCAAATTCTTGTATTACCTCTTTATCGCCCATTCCATGAATTGTGTTCACTGCAGAACTTACATCTTCTGTACTATATGCTTTTCTTACCCCTATACTTCCGCTTTGGCCTGATGGTTTTACAATTACTGGAAAACCGCATTCTGGCCATGGTTTCGGTATTGGGACTTTAAGCTCATCCATAAGTTTATTTGACAGTATTTTTGATGACGAGATGTTGTATGCATTAATGTCGAAGAGCAGATCTATATCAATTTCTCTGGCAATTTCATCGATAGAAATCAGAGTCTCGATATTCTCATTTGCCGGTATCACTGCATCACAGTCACAAAGTATCCTTTTGGCTTTTGATTTTTCTAAATTAATATCCAATATTTCTGAACTATCTGCCAGCGATATAGCTGGTGCCTTTTCATCACGGTCAATCACAAGAGTTTCATATCCTGCTTTTTTTGCAAGATATATGGCTTCCATTCCCTGCAGAAGGCCTCCTATTACTCCTAATTTCACAGAGAAACCCCCGCTTTTTTGCTGTTTTTCCAGCTCTCTATGAGGTTGATGTATTCGTATTTATCTGCTATTTTAACATTAATATCATCTAGAATTGCTTCAATCTGTTCTACAGATCTTCCGCCGTCATCAATGTCAAGTTCATGTTGTGCTACCCCGGCAAGACCCTTACGTGGAGGAATAATGGACGTAATCACGTTTGCCCCTGCGGCCAGCCTGGTCTTTAATCCAGCTACGCCTTCTACGTCTAAGCTGGCAGGTATGAGATTTTTTGGATGTACGAGTCTCATCACTGCAATTGCTTTCAGCTCCTCAATGAACGGGGACGGTGAGTTGACAGACATCGGTGTGTTTTCCTGTGGAACAAAACTCATCGCTCTTACTTGATTTACATTTAATCCTCTCATAGTATCAATGGAATCCGCCCTGTCCTTTACAGATTCTCCAACGCCTATCATTATTCCTTCTTCTGCAAGAAGTCCGTATTTATCAGCCCATTTCTTCTGATTGAGCCTAAATTCATAATCTTGATCAGGCCGCAGTTTTTTGAATAATTCCATATTGTGAGTTTCCTGATAACAAGCGATCCAATCTGCACCGTTTTCCATTAATACTGGGAATAGCCGTTCGGGAATCGCGCCTGGTGAAACCATAAGAGGAATATCCACAGCATTATTCACCATTTTCACTAAGTCAGTAAGTCTGTTGTAGTGATTGTCGTTGTGTATCAGAGGATCTTCACCCATAGTGAGGTCGATTACATGAACTCCGGAATCCTCAAGAGAAGTAGCAAGTTCCAGAATCTCATCGTCTGTTTTTCTATACCTTACGCTGTCTGTATTGGAACTCCTGTAAAAACAAAATGAACAATTATTGCGGCAGTGTGTTGAAAAATATACAAAACCGTAAAGAAAAACTTTATTTCCAAAATATTGAGTTTTAACAGTCCTAGCCGCTTCAAACAGCCGTGCTACAGAGTTCTGATCCTCTGCAGCAAGCAAAGCTTCTATTTCCGTAACAGTTAGATCCTGGCCATCCAGTGATTTCTGAAGTATGGGTGTTATGTCTGCATCTTTCATGCACTGCCTCCTATATATCTAGTCTGACTCCTCTGAGGTAGATTAGGCTGCGGCCAGACTTTTTGATGTTATCCATTCCATACTTCATCATGGAAAGGCGCTCTAATCCAAATCCTACTCCTGCCCAAGACTGAGTTATTCCATGGGCCGGGTCTAATTTATGCGGTCCTACAGCACCAGATGCTACTTCCACTCCATCTATCTCTACATCAAGGGTTTTAACATAGACATCTGATTCACACTCTACAAGGCTGTATTCCAGTCCAAGAGCATCCATTATTGTTTTAATATGCACCAAAAGCTGGTCGGCCGGATCATTATCTGGTGCCATCTCTACAAGGTTCAGCATCGTAAATTCTTCTAAGTGGTTGGATCCCTTTGATTCTTTTCTAAAACACGATCCGATTTCAAAGAGCCTAAGCGGGCCTTTACTGTATCTGTACATGTGCCTCATCATGAAATAGAGATTAGGCGCTAGCATAGGCCGGAGACAACGTTTCTCATCTAACCAAAATACTTGTTCATGCAGCGGATGGGATCTATCAATACCCATTTTCTCCAATGCGCTGCGGGAAATTATACTGGGAGTTTTTACTTCAATGAAACCATTATCAACTAAAGCCTGAGCAAGGATAGATTCAATCTGCGACAGTTGATGTCTTTCTGGATAATCCAGCATATGCTTGATATCCTTTCTTACTTTAGACAGATGTTCAGAAGTGATATCCTTAAACACTTCTTCCCTTTCCTTTGTATCGTTAAATATTCTATCTGCTTCGGCAGGTATTCCTAATTCTTTTAGCCTCTGTTTTTGAGAAGCTGTCCATTCAACCGGCATGTTTAAGAGGCCTCCGTTAGAACTATATCATTAAAATTGATGGCGAAGTGCCCGGGAGTTGAACCCGGCTGCCGTGGCTGTAGAGGCCTGGTGGTCCCGGACCAACACTCCACATTGCGGTTAAGTGACGCCCTGAGGCGCAGAATCTCAGGGCGGTTCACTCCCCTGTATTCAATCGTAGGGGGATATGATTGAACAACAGGACTTCTCATGAGGAAATGATGCTCATCTTGTATAGGGTGTATATAAGAGGAGTGAGAAGCCATCTCAAATTTAGAGTTATTTCCAAACTGAGATACGTTTTTGAATCGCATAGTTGACGAGTTCATTTCCTCACACAGAATCTGAAACTTTTGCATATTATTTAAAGATTTCCCTTAAAACCTATGTGGGTCAATAACTTATATTTAAATGTAACTGTTAACCTATATAAACTCTCATTTAATACTATTTAAATGTTTCTAGTCGAACTTATCATTTTAAATACTAGAACATAAATGAACATATAAACGTTTTATACTAGAACAATGGAAGTGTCTAGATGAGCAGCAAAGAAGAAATAATGGCAAGTCTCAAAAAATCAATTGAGACTTGGGACGTCAAGCTTGCTGAATCAGCAGCAAAAGAAGCTTTGGATGCCGGAATAGACCCTGGTGATGCAGTGGAAAACGGTCTAGGAAAAGGCATGGAAACAATCAGCAAACTTTTCGATGAAGCAAAGATCTTCCTCCCACAGGTTTTAGCAGCTTCTAAAGCTATGGAAAAGGCATTAGAAGTTTTCGAACCTGTAATGGTAAAGGGATCTACAAGCTCACGTGGTACCGTAGTTTTAGCTACAGTGCTAGGTGACATTCACGAAATCGGAAAGAATGTAGTAGCAGCCATGCTGAAAGGTGCTGGATTCAATGTAGTAGATATTGGAAGAGATGTAGCACCTGAAAAGTTCCTAGAGGCTGTAAAGGAAAACAAGGCCGATGTTGTTGGTGCATCTGCATTAATGACAACCACAGTAGTGGTTCAAAAGGACATTGTTGACCTGGTCAAAGAAGAAAATGTGAGCGTAAAGACCATTTTCGGTGGAGCTCCAGCTAGTGCAGAGTGGGTTGAGAGTATCGGTGGAGATATGTATTGCCCATCTGGAGCAGAAGCAGTAGAACTGGTCACTAAATTAATCAAGGGGTGAAAGTAAATGGCAGCCAGACCAATCTCAATATATGATACATATGAGAGATTTTTGAAAGGACAAAAAGTCGCGGAAAGTGATTGGGATTACGTCACAATTCCAACAAATGCAACCGCAATGAAAGAAAAATACAACATTAAATTCGGTAAGGAAATCATACCTGAAGACAAAGACCTTAAAAACAGGTTATTCCAAGCAGGTATGGAAATGCTCGTTACCAGCGGATTTTACAACGCTGATATGGGTAGAGTGTTGTATGTAACCGAAGAAGAAATTAAAGAAGGCATCAAAAAGACTCCTAAAAAATTAGTTCTGGGAGAATATCGTGACGCTGCTCGCTTTGAACCAAGGAAGGGAAACTCTTCTACAAAGCCAATCATTCAGGGTGGACCAACAGGTGCTCCTGTTTCTGAGGAAGTATTTATCCAAGTAATGCAAAGCTACGCTCAGGAGGCTACAGTCGATACACTTGTAAACGGTGTAATGGCTACAATAGAAGGACACCCTGCAACAACAAACACACCTTGGGAAATCAAAGCCACATTGGCTGAACTGAGGGCGGTAAAGGAAGCTAGAGTCAGGGCTAACCGTCCATACATGGCTATATAGGGCCCTGAGACACCGCTGTCCGCAGCGGGACGTCTCGCCGGAGATTACGCCATGAGGCCATGCGAAAGCCACGAGTGCTCACAGCTGAACGAACTGAAGATAGATATGGCAGGACTCAACATGCTTGCTGGATGGCAGGCTCAGGGCAACACCATTATGATCGAACAGATGCCTATCTTCGGTGGATATTGTGGTGGAATTGAAGAAACAGCAATTTGTGATATTGCTACAACCCTTGCATCTTTCACACTCTTTGGAGGAAACTTCCACTTAGATGGTCCAATCCACATCAGGTGGGGTATCACAACATCAAGAGAGACTTTACAGGTAGCTGCCCATGCTGCAGCAGCCATAGATGCAAACACAGATCTGTTACTTGCAAACCAGTATTATACAATCGCTGGACCTTGCACAGAGATGTGTCTTCTTGAGACTGCAGCTCAGGCAATGTCTGATACCGCAAGCGGACGTGAACTTCTGTCTGGTTCTGCTGCTGCCAAGGGTGTTGTCCAGGACAAGACCACTGGTATGGAAGCAAGGATCATGGGAGAAGCCTCAATGGCAACATGCGGAATGAAAGTCTCTGAAGTTAACGAGATCCTCGAGAAACTGGTAAGCGAATATGAGCAGAACTACACAAAAGCTCCTGCAGGAAAGCGCTTCCAGGAATGTTACGACGTCAAGAATGTCATACCAACTGATGAGTATGTACAAATCTACAACGGTGCCGTAGCAAAACTCAGGGACCTTGGACTTCCGATGTAAGGATAATTCATAGTTATCTTACATTGCATTCCCAAACCCATTTTTTTTATTTTTTTATATTAAAAGGAGAGATTTAGATGGATGCGGGTAGAAAGAAATTAGCAGCAGCTATCCTTGTCGTAGCCTGTTTGGCGTTATTATGTATCACTTTGGTACCGACAAACAGCTCCCAAGAAGATATAGCTGCAAATCAGGACATAGCATTATCGTCTGGAGAAGAAATGCTTACGCCGTCTGACGAACCTGGATCTTCTGACCAGTCATTCACAGATGATGAGATGAGCCGTTACTCCAAGAACATGGACATATGGTTCATGCTTATGCTAGTTGCCTTTTTGATGATATTTATTAGGAAGTTCGAATGGGGTGTGGCTTTAGCTACATTACTTGTTACAGCAGGTAGCTTTTTATCATATATGGCTATCCAGCAGTTCTATTTTGGCGCTGATATATGGGATCAGTCATTGATGATTCGTGGTGTAATCTGCTCAATAACGGTAGTGATAGGAATCGGTGTATTCTTAGGAACCATAAAGATGTGGCAATATTTGCTAGTTGGTGTATTATTTGCTCCGATATACTCGCTTGTAGAATGGTTCTTAACTGCCGCCCCGTATCTGAATGACCTAGGCATTGGAACTGTTACAGATCCAGGCGGATCAATAATGGTGCATATGTGTGCTGCATACTTCGGTTTAGGAGTTCTTTTAGCATTGCGCGAGAAAAGAGCATTCAAAGAACCTATGTATACAACTACACATAGTGTGACTTTTGTATGGTTAGCAAGTATGCTTCTATTCATACTATGGCCATCATTCGTGACATCTCTGCTTCCTGCGGATCAGGTCACATGGGGGCTTGTCACATGCTATATGTCTGGAATAGGATCCATAATTACAACATATATCATACTGGAGATAACTCAAAAGAAGGTCAATCCGTTGATATATACATACGCCATGCTTGCTGGTCCAGTAGCCATTGGTTCTCCGCTGCTTTTAGTAGATCAGTGGGGTGCATTGGTAATAGGTCTAGTTGCAGGTGCAGTGTCAGCTCTTGCATTCGTTTACTTACAGCCATGGCTTTGTAAGAAGATGGGTGCTGTGGATGTTATGGGCGTCCATAACCTTCACGGAGTAGGTGGATGGATAGGTGCTTTATCAGTAGTTGTTATAACTGGAGAGCTTGTAAATGCCGTTGCTGCCGTATGCGTAGCAGCGCTTGTACTTGTACTCGGTGCAGTAGTTGGATTAATTGTGCGTTTCACAAGAGGAAAGATGACTGATGAAATGCTCTTCTCTGATGATGCAGATTTCATAAAGACAGAAGATCCAAGTCAAACTTACATACAAACAAAATTGGATGAGGATCCTACAAATACTGATGCGCCTGGGCCTGGAACCGCTTGAATATAACCAAGTAATGATGTCCTCCCAAACCCTTTCTTTTTATTTTTATTAAAAAAATATAATGAGTTTAATTCTGCATGGCAGAATTATTGAGTAAGTATGCATCTTAGGATACTTCTTTCACCTCCTCATCTTCTTTTGGCTTTTTAGCCTCCAGATTCACATCTTTTCTATTCATATTCTGCGTAAATATCCATATTGGAATGAATGCTAGCAATACGACTGCACCAACAATAGTCGAGATCGAACCATAGTCCAGTGAATTGAGATAAACTAGACATGGGACCAAGAGCACCAATTCGTAAAAAACCATCACTGCAGCTAAGTATGTCCAGCCCCGTGGTGCTTTGAATGGCCTTTCCAGCTTTTTAAGTTCCGGATCTCTCTTGGATTTGACATAAGCCATTAGAGCGATAGAAACTGCAATGGCATAACCGATTGATGATGCTGCCAGCACTGCTACTGGATTTCCAATTAAGATCAAGAATAGATTGAAGATACTTACTGCAATCATAGCTCTGACGGGCATCCCTTTCTTGTTGGTTTTTACAAATGCTTTTGGAAGGTTTCCTTCGAGTGCCATTGAATATAAAGTTCTCGATCCACCTAAGAAACCAGTTTGAATGATTAGTATCATTGCCCCGATCAGCAAGATCAAAAGTATTGTTGATCCGATATCACCAAAGGTCATCAATGCTAGAGGATATAGCGGATCTAGTTGTGCGTTGAGCACACCGTCTACACCTAATGTACCAATGACTGATGTCTGGGTTAAGAGATATAGGAATAAACATATAATTCCACAGGAGAAAAGCGCTTTAGGAACATCTGAACTGGGGTTTTTATATTCTGGACCATATACTGCAGCAGTTTCCCATGCGCAAGCACTCCATTGTGCTAAACCCATTAATCCAAAGAAGACCGCGAGATCTAGACCATTCCAGCTCCAGCCTGATGGGAACCATGAAGAAGTAACATTGCTCATGTGGAAATCACCAGTGATGAATGGAGCAACTAATATGATGACTAATGGAACTAAGGTAATAAGTGCTAAAATAAGCCCAATTGCCGCTCCACCTGATAAACCGCGGGCTCCAATTACAATCATGACTGCAATAATCATCACACCAATTATCAGATTGAGTGCTAAAGAATTCACATCGCTTAAAGCTGGTACAAACCCTTGCAGATATGTTCCGATAGTCATTGTGAAAATTGCAACCACTGGAGTCCATGCAAACCAGTAACTCCATGCGCAAAATCCACCTATGAATTTGCCCTTATCATATCTTGATTTACTATTCCGATCGGTGAATACTTCTTGTGCACATCCTGCTAATCCAGATGCATTGGGATAAGCTGTTACCATCTCTGCGAATGCAGTGTTCTGCAGAAATCCTTGAATGACTGACATCCCCCAGAGCGCAATAGAAAATGCCCAGAGATAACTTGCTGAATAACCAATGGAAGGCAAGATCAAGATAGGTACACCTAAGGCTATCAACAATCCTTGTTTCCAGTTTATCGTACGGCGCAAGGTAGACTCATTCTCACATTCAGACATTTAGAAGCCTCCAAATATCAGAAATTCTTTACCATTGTTCTGGCTTGCCAGATTCCGGCTACAGTGACCGCAAGCATGAATACAATGAAGGCAATCTCAGAATAGTTTGAGAATAATCCCGCATTGAAGCATGCGTCATATGCCGCCTGTGCAACTTCAGTTTGCATGTTTTACACCTCCATTAGATACTCGCTAAGCATGGCTGATTCTTGCCAAATTCAGTAATTTTGTACTTGTGCAGCAATGCTCCCGCTTTGTATGTGCCATCATCTTGTGCGACTGCAAGTTCTTTAAGCAGGCCGCCTGCAGCAAGTTCAATAATATCGAAATTAATCAAATCCCGACCATATCCACTACCCATTCCATATTCGGACTGGATAACTTTCACGACCTCAGAATTCCAATGCTCTTCACCATCAGAATACAATTCAAGAATTCTGAATTTAATAGGTCTCAATTTAACTTTGGAAGCAGTTCCATTTGCATTGGTTTTTTTGGTATTTGATGATGTTTTTTTAGCTGGTGCTGCTTCCTTGCTGATGAATTCATCAGTTTTTAAAGTCTCTAGACCAATGCTTCCTTCAGTAAACATCACTAAGCTGCCGACAATACAGAGAATTCCTCCAAGAATGATTGTCCAGTCGGGAACTCTGCCCATGAATACAAATAGGAAGATAACTGCACAGATTCCGTATAGATTTCCTACTCCCTGTCCTCTGTTAACACCAATTAAAGTAAACGATTTATACCAAGTTACATAGCAGCAACCAAAAGTTATACCAAGCATAATCAGGACACCGATGGTAAGAGGGTCTAAAATCTGTACTACATAAGTTAATACAGGATAGCCAAGCAGTGCTAATATCGGAATCGCAATGACCCACCAGATAATTCCTTCACCAACGAATCTAAGAGTAATACCGATATCAGGTTCTGCTACATCCAGACCTTTGCTTGCAATAATACCTTCAGTTCCCCAACCAATGGCAGCCATTATTCCTCCAACGTATCCCCAAATGGATCCACCACCGTTGGCTAAATCCTCAATAAGGCCACCTGCATATACTGTAATTCCACCAATTACAATGGCAAGAATTCCCAATAATGCTCTTTTAGAAACTTTTTGTCCAGTAAAATGAGCAAGGATTGAACCTACAACAGGATACATTAATCCTGCTACTGCCGCAAATGCAGCGCCGACAAAACCCATTGCCAAAAACGATCCTAAAACTGCCAGCGGTCCGCCAAAAATCGATGCCAAAAAGAACCATTTTGTACAATGGCGCATCTGTCTAACCGTTCTCCCCATCTCACGCAACTTTCCAAGAGCGCCGTTCCACACCAATAATGCAATAATTACGAAAATAGCATTAAGTCCTGTAATAACTACTGCACCAATCACAGTCGCTAGAGCATCCCCATCTGTAGCAGAAATTGCTGCAGTCATTTGATCAAAAGGATTAATAAGCCAGATCGCTTCTCCTGGAACATACCACAATCCCCAGAAAATCGCACAAAACAAAGCCATCATATATCCGAAGCGTACTCTTTTTTTATGCTCCAACCGACGTGCGTCTTCCAAGTCTTGTTGTACTGGTGACTCCGGACTGGAATCCTCTTTCAAATCTACATCTATCATATGATCTCCCCCATGTTATTTTTTTAAGTTTAAAAAATAAATAAGTCCTAGCTATTTTTACATAGCCAGGACTGGAAAGAGTCTTAGTTCAACGCTGCTTTTAGTTTGTTGACACTGTCTGATGCATTTTCAGCATAAATGTCGGCACCAATCTTATCTGCCCAATCTTGGGTAACAGGTGCTCCACCAACCATGGTCTTAAATTTGTCACGAACGCTGTCTTCTTTTAGCAGCTCTTCGATTCTAATCTGGTTAACCATGGTGCTTGTCATCAAAGCTGAAGATCCGATCACATCTGCATTATGCTTTTTAGCTTCCTCAATAAAGTCTTTAACTGGAACGTCACGTCCTAAGTTGACAACGTTATACCCAGCTATCTTAAGCATAATTGCCACAATGTCTTTTCCAATCGAATGAATGTCTCCTTCAATAGTTCCGATCACAATTGTGCCTAGGCCAGAACCTTCTGAAACGCCCATCTTTTCAAGGTATGGATTCAGAACATCGATACCTGCAGTCATTGCATCAGATGCAGCCACGACATGAGGAAGGAATAGCTGTTTTGCTTCATATTTTGCTGCGATCTCATTCATTGCTTTTGTGAAACCGTTAGCGATAACATCTACAGGATTCATTCCCGCTTTGATTGCTTCCTCAGCAGCTTCAACTGCGGAGTCTGCATCATATTCAAGGACTGCATTTCTGGCCTTTTCTATTATTTCTTCATTAGACATTTAGTATCCTCCTTATAATTGGCCTCTGAATGCCTTGTCTCCTTTTTCGACGATAGCGTTCATATCTTTGAGTATGTCAGCATCGATCGGAGATACAACATGGTCAGCCAGTATTTGTAAAACTTTTTCATGAGCTACAACATCCAGACTCTTACGTCCAGCATTTACCCAGTCTCCCAACATATCTCTGTTGATAATCTGAGGATCAGATGGTAAATCTATGTTTGCCATTGTTGTTTTGTGACTTAGGAAATTATTTCCAACACCGACTTTCTGGATAGCTTCAACGGCAAGGGTCTCTTCATTTACAGGAATTCCCTGCATCACTTTCTTGACCATTGAGATGATATCGTTGTCGATCACTAACTGTTCCATTGAAAATGTCATGCCAAGTTCCAACATACCTGCACCATAAATGGTGTTAGCACCAGACAGAGCGGGAAGAATTGTGGTGATTGTCTTCTCGTGCCCTGCTTGTACATCAGGTACCTTGGCGTCAGCCTATATGCCGGCCACAAAAGTTGGCAATCCGTAGTATTGACCCAACTTGGCGACAGATGCGCTGATCATGCCTAATTCTGGAGAACCAACAGGTGCGGTTCCTCTCTTTATATCGAAGGTTGTAGTAGAGCTACCATACCATACTTTTGCTCCAGGAACAGCTAACTGAGATAATACGATTCCAGCTAGAACTTCTGCATTGTGTGTAACTAGTGTTCCTGCTAGGTAAATTGGAGCAGATCCACCTGACATTGCCATACTCAGGACGTTTGTCGGAATTCCCAGGCGAGCGCCCTTGATAATTACTTGACAGGCATTGCTGCTTAATTCTAACGGGCTTGTTGGACAAACCAGCATAGACATTAATGGCTTCTTTCTTGCTTCTTCTTCATTTCCGCCATATATTGCCTTAGCTAATTCGAAGTAGTATTCTACATTCTCTCCAACAGGATCAATATGATGGAAGTGTTTAGTTGTATTTGTTACAGAAGTGTACATCTCATGTACGTCTTCTTTTCCTTTTCCAGCCCAATCACGAGCAGAAACAGCCAGTGAAAAATAATCTACATTGTCTGCCCAATCCACTAACTTTGCAACAGTTGCAAGGTCTTTATCTGTGGAATCAACAGTCTCGTATTGGCCAGGACCTTTATAGTTACATACCTGAATACCAGTTCCAAAGCAGGTCCAGTGAACTTTTCCTTTGTGTTCCTGAACAAGCTTGTTCTTCTTTTCTCTTCCATATAATTCAAATCTAGATGGAGCAGTAGATAAAGCCCTTCTAACAATGTGTTCGGGTATCTTTACCATTCTTGTCTTTTCGTTTACTTCACATCCTGCATTTTTAAAGATCTGCAAAGCCTCGTCATCAGATACCTGAATACCTGGGTTTTGCAAAACTTCCATCGTGGCGTAATCGATAGATCTTAGACTGTCTTCAGTATAGAGATCTAGTTTCACGCCTTCCAGGATGTTTTTTCCTGGGTAGTAGTGCTTACTCATATATTCACCTCTTTTCTTTTTTCTTACCAATTATTGTTTATCATTATCTAATCAGCTTGGTTGATATATTCCAAATTAGTCTTAAATATCTAAACTGGCGCCAGAAAAATCTAGATGGACCAGGAGGAATCATGTAATCATTTTCAGATGTAATGATATGATCCATCCAGACGTCTGGCATTGTTCAGATTTAAGCTTTAAGTTTCCCCATGTTGCGGAAGTGTTCGCAGCAGTTGATCTTTGTATCAAGGAGCCTCTCGATATTCATCTTGGCAGCTATTCCCTTTGGAACTCCTGGGATTGCTGTGACTACACCGAGACCAAGTTCTTCTCTCAGATCTTTCATGACATATTCATCAGCGAGATCTATTGAAGAAACTCCTAATTTCTTAGCTACGTATTCTTTCGCTTCGGAAATTTTCATGCTTTTGGAATATTCCATCCTGGCGACAAGGTCGCCTGCGGTCCTAATGCCCCCCATACCAGAGCTAACATAGTGTGGAAGAGCCATGCCGGCGGGGTCGCCGACCCCAACCTATATACCGTCGACGCCAGCAATCTCGACCATGGCCTTACTACAGCGAGTCATTGCATCAAGAGAAGGTGTCTCAGTCATTGGTATTCCTCCAACACCCATACCCATGTTTGCATGGCAGGGTATCGGTGACACTTTGACGCATTCTTTTATGAATGTAAGAGCGCGGGCTAGATTCCACGCTAAGCTTTTTCCAGTGTTTGTATTAACAACTGGTCCAAATACACTGGCTCCAGCTTTTGCAGCAAGCTTTACTTGTTGATGTGGACAGAGACCAGCAACGATCTGACCATCATATTCTAACTCTCCGTGAATACCTAAAACGAGTTCCCCGGACATTCCTAAATTAATGTATGCTTGAGGACACTCCTTTCTCAGCATTTCAACTCCCCTGAGAGTTGCTACGAAGTCCCCATCACCTGCAGATGCAGTTGTATCAAAATCAAATCCATCTGCACCAGCAGACATGATCTTTGTTGACACAAAATGAATATCTCTAGCTAGATGGTCTACAGCGGCTTCACATGATTCCCTTGCTTCCTGAATTTTAAATTCTCTCATAAGATCGGCAGGGTTTCCATATGGCCCATCAGGACTGTAGTACAATCCCATGTTTGGCATAGCACCATAGAAATATGGGATTACTAAATTGTTCTGCGCAGTTTCCATAGCCTGCATTTCATTAGCAATAATTGGTTTGACTGGTTTTATACTGTAATCTGCATGTGCTAATTCAAATGTGTCAGCACCCATTGCTCTTTCATGGGTTAATGCACCAGTCAGTCTGCTTATCGGTATGCCTAGACCACTGTTACCAGTATCGCCTTCAAGGTCTATTTGTCCAATATCATATGTAAGGACAACTTCCTTACCAACTTCAACACCAACAGTCCTGTTCGAATCGATTAGAATTTCCAATAAGAAATCTATATCATCCGAGGTTAAGTTTGGTACTGATGCAATATCTGCGGCATCAGCTATTCCCTCATTAATGTCGTCTAAAATTTGCTGGCGACTGAGGTATAGCCTTTTACCATCTCCCCTTCTAATTGGGTATTCTGCCATAATTTCACCTCACTTTTTTACAAGAGATAATGCAACCTGAACAGCGTCATTTGCATTCTCGCCATATCCGTCTGCTCCAATCTTATCGGCCCATGCTTGAGTGGCTGGAGCTCCTCCTACCATGACTTTGACGCCATCGCGTAGTCCTTCTTCCTTCAATTTTTCAATAGCTTCTCTCTGAACTACCATGGATGTGGTCATCAATGCAGACATTCCAAGCATTGTGCAGCCGTTTTTAATCTCATTAATAAACTTTGAAGTTGGTACATCTCTACCTAAGTCATGTACATCAAAACCCGCACACTGGAGAAGCGTAGATACGATTGATTTTCCAATATCATGAACATCTCCTTCTACGGTACCCATAACAACACTTGCAATCTTACTGCTAGCTGATTCTACAGGAAGATCCGCTTCCAGAACTTTGACAGCAGCGGTCATTGCATCAGCCGCACTCAAAACATGTGGTAAGAACAGTTTACCTCTTTCAAAACGGACACCAACTTCGGTCATTCCAGTACCTAGGACTCCAATAATTTCCAATGGATCCATTCCCGCCTTTCTGGCTTTATCTACTGTTGCCAGGAGGTTGGACTTATTGTATGCTACCATCGCATCAAACAATTCTTTTGTTTCAGTTTCGAATTCGCCCATTAGTTCACCTCAATAAATAGTTTGATTTAATAAAAAAATAAAAAGAAAGGGTTTGTAGATGAGCAGATAACTATGAATTATCCATCATTGCAACAAAAATTGTAATAATTTATAATGTTAGTAATTATTTTTTAAAATAATACAAAAATTGCACATATCAACTGATGATCCAACGAGAATTTAATAAAAAATATTCTCACAGTATGCCTGTAACCTTAACTGAGATTAAACATATATAGTTTGGATCAACATCACAAATTCAGGCATGATCATGAATGGTGAAAAGATAATAGACGGGATCTACTGGGTAGGGGCAATTGATTGGGATGTAAGAAGTTTCCATGGTTACTGCACTCCCAGAGGGACTACATATAATGCGTATCTAATTACTGGAGATAAGAACATCTTGGTGGATACTGTAAAAAAACCGTTTCTTAATGAATTGCTAGAACGCATCAGTAGCATTATTGATCCAAAAGATATTGATATCATAGTATCAAACCACACAGAAATGGATCATTCGGGTTGCCTTCTTGAGTTGCAGTCGATTACAGGGGCGACCGTTTTAGCATCTAAAAAAGGTGTTGAAGGTCTAAAAATGCATTTTCCTGATTTGAAAACTGAAGAAGTCAAGGACGGACAGGAAATAAAGTGCGGTTCTAAAACTCTTAAATTCATTGACACTCCTATGCTTCATTGGCCGGATTCCATGTTTACATACATCCCTGAAGATGGGCTTTTATTCAGCATGGATGCGTTTGGTCAGCACTATGCTGTTTCTAAAAGATTTGATGATGAAGCTGATCAGGATATATTATATCAAGAAGCTCAAAAATATTATGCAAATATTATAACCCCCTTCAGTGCCAGGGTTATAAAGACACTTGAAAAAGCAAAAGATCTTGACATTAAAATCTTAGCAACCTCACATGGAGTAATTTGGAGAACAGATCTTGACAAGATTATTTCGCTTTATTCTCAATGGGCATCTAACAATACTCCTCAAAAGGCACTTATTGTCTATGACAGCATGTGGGGAAGTACTGGAATTATGGCAAAAGAGATTGCTGAAGGAATCGCATCAGAGGGTGTAGATGTAGAGATTATAAAGCTCTCTGAGACGGATCGCAGTGAAGCAATGGCTCGTATTTTGACCTCCAGAGCAGTTATCATGGGTACCCCGACTCTTAATAACAATATGTTCCCGACTGTAGCTGATATGGCAGTATACATGAAAGGATTGAGACCGAAAGGACGAATTGGTGCAGCATTTGGATCATTTGGATGGGCTGGAGGAGCAGTTAAGGACCTGCAAAATATTATGAAGGATGGAGGGCTAAATATGTTTTTTGAGCCTCTAGAAGTTCAATATATACCAGACTCTTCTGCAAAACAAAGATGCTTCGACTTCGGTAAAGAGATTGCTTTAAAGATAAAATCTGAACCCTAATCGAGCAGAACTGAGCTCGCTCTCGGCTCAGTTCTATCCGTCTTTATTCCGCCTACTCCGTATTTTGTCGGATTATATTTTTTCCGTTATCCACATACCCAGATGTGATATACGATATACTTTACCATATTAAGTAATCAATCATGTAATCAATATGATAATAAATACAAAATTATGGTTACCTATGATCGTTTTTGAGTTAGCCAAATTTGTTTTAATACTCTCTTATATAGCTAAGCCTCATTTCCAATTTCACAAGGTGAGCCTGCCTGCGCATTATATAATTAGGGACTTCATAGTCTTTCACATGTTTGGAGAACGCGGCTGTTTCACTACTAAGAGGGCAAATTTATGAAAGCTGCAGGACAAACCAGAGTTAATTATTCAGATAGTAAGGAATCTACCGAACTAACTCTATTCGTAAGAACATCGGATGAAGAGCTCAAAGCATGGGACAAATCTAGAATTTATGATGCTCTAATGAGAGAAACGACAATCAGTGAAGATGCCGCAATGATCGTATCCCGCGAAGTGGAGAAAATGATCGGGGAACTTAATATCGAGGTTATAACGGCACCTCTGATAAGAGAACTTACAAATGCCAAGCTTGTGGAATATGGTTTATCATCTGTACGTAAACAACACACTCGGCTGGGAGTTCCTCTCTATGATGCAAGACAGATAATCATGTGCCCGAATAAAGAAAATGCCAATGTTCCACATGGTCCTGAAGCTACAAATCTGACTCTTGCTGAGAATATTAAAAAGGAATTTGCTCTTCTGGAAGTATTTACACAAGATCTTGCTGATGCCCATATGAAAGGTGATATTCACCTTCATGATCTTGGAATGGTTGATCGGCCATATTGTTCTGGGCAGTCAATCGAATACGTAAAAAAATTCGGATTGAATCTGCCAAATGCACTATCTATTGCAAAACCCGCTAAACACCCAGAGGTTCTTATAGAGCAGATTGTTAAATTCTCAGCAGCTCTCCAAGGACACTTTTCTGGAGCTATCGGCTGGGACGCATTTAATCTATTTTTAGCTCCCTATCTCGGCGATGTTGATGACGACCGCATGAGGCAGCTGGCACAGATCTTAGTATATGAATTTGCACAGCAGGCCGTAGCCAGAGGTGGACAGTCTATCTTTTCAGATCTTAACCTTTATTGGGAAGTTCCAGATCATTTTGTTGGTGTTCCTGCAATTGGACCTGGCGGGAAGTTTACAGGCTTGAATTACGAGGATTACATTGAAGATTCCCAGAGATTTGTGAATGCTCTCTTTGATGTGTACATGAATGGAGATGCGATGGGCAGACCGTTTTTCTTCCCGAAACCAGAAGTTCACATGACTGAAAAATTCTTTAAGACTGATGGTCATGAAGAGTTTTTGGAAAAGATTTCCAGGGTTGCATCTGAAAAAGGAAATACGTATTTTGTATTTGACAGGGGAAACACAGCTAAGATCTCAGAATGCTGCAGATTATCATTCAAACTGGAGCAGAACGATCTGGATGATGCAAAGACGCCTTGGAAAATGAGGTACTCTGCAATGCAGAATGTTACAATTAACCTGCCGCGTGCGGCTTATGAAGCAAACCAGAACGATTCCAGACTACTTGAAATACTAACAGAACGTCTGGAAATGGTGGCTAAAGCGCACATCCAGAAAAGGGAATTCATTACTCAGTTGTTCAACATGGGAAAAAATGGTCCGCTGTCGCTTCTCACTATGAACCTGGATGGAGAATCGTACTACCGCATTCATAAATCTTCATTTTTAGTAGGAATGGTAGGGCTTAATGAAATGGTGCAGTATCATACCGGGGAAGAGATGCATCAGTCTAAAGATGCTACCATGTTTGGCCTTAAAGTCATAGCGCACATGAAGAAAGAAGCGGAGAGGATCGGAGCAGAATACGGTCTCAAAATGCCCCTTGAGCAGACGCCGGCAGAATCAACAGCATACCGCTTTGCAAAGCTGGATATGAAATATTATCCACTGCAGTCTCCCACAGTTGTTAGAGGAAACAAATCTAAGGGAGAGGTCTACTACACCAACTCGACTTATATGAACGTAGGGGCTAAGATTTCTGCCATCGACAGGGTGAAACAGGAAGGAAGATTCCATCCCCTCATTGATGCAGGAGCTCTCACGCATGTTTGGTTGGGAGAATCAAAACCTCCGGCTGAGAGTATTGCTTCATTTGTCGTTAAAACATTCCAAAATACGCAGAATGCTCAGATAGCGTTCAGCCCGGAGTTCACTTCCTGTCTCAGCTGTGGAAAAACTGTCCGCGGCCTGAAACCATCATGTCCCGCATGCGGATCACCGGATATTGAAGGGATGACTCGTGTTACTGGTTTCTTCTCTAAAACAAGAGGCTGGAATAAGGGAAAGATTGGAGAGCTTAATGACAGGACACGCAATACGATTGGGTAAATAAACACCCTGTCAAACCTCTTCTAATTATTTTTTTAATGATGATCGTCAGCATATCAGTGTCTTGGTAACGTCACAACTATAGAAAATAAAATAATGGACATTGTGAATTAAAGATCGTGCAGCCACTATCAAATATTAGAACGGCGGCAGCAGTTGGTCTTACTGGAATAGCAGTGTTTTCAATATGCTGGATTTGTGCAGTTGTCTCTGATTCTTCATGGATATTTGGTGTGAATATGATTAGCGATCTTGGAGTATCAGATACAAATGCTCATTATTTTTTCAATTATGGATGCATGTCTGCTGGAATACTCATTTACATCTATGGAATATTGGCTGCATACTTCAGCGGATCAACTTTAGATCGAATAAGTTACGTACTTATTGCATTAGCAGGAATGTTCCTGATAGGTGTTGGAATATTTACAGAGGATGTGGGGTGGCCCCATAACTTATGTGCATATTCGTTATTCATTTCTATATCCATTTCTGCTTTGATCCGGTTAATTTTGTATGTCATTTATAAAAATACATTGTCTGCTGTGGTGACGGCAGTCTTGATTCTATTAATAGTTGTCATTGCTCTTACTCAAACATTTCCATTTCTGGAAGCATCTGCTGTTATACTTATCATGATCTGGATTGCTCTGAATTGTCTAATTTCTATACTGGAGATGAAAAAAGAGGGCTTTGAAAGCAAAGTCCCGACATAGATTTCACATTGATGTCTTTTGATATTGCATTTACATGCGTTTGCCGCATTTTGGACAGAACACATATTGCGAGTTATCTAAAGTTTCTCCGCACCATGGACAGTATGTCTTTTGGGATGATGTGCTGAATCCGCCATCGTTGTCGAATGGATATTTATTCCTAACCTCATCTTTGCTGTCTGTAATATCATACAGTGAGAAACGTTTACTTCCAACAGCATTATTGAGGTGCCAGATTACAAGAAATATTCCAGCAAGTATGAATATTATGCCAAATAAACCGCCACCTGAAGGTATGGAGCTCAAGAAGAATATGCCAAATATGACCATCAATGCTGCAACTATAAAGCTCATTGCAGAGATCTCTCTACCCGGCGTGATGCGTTTCATTAACAGTGTATCTATTCTTAGATTAATATTACTTTGGATTTAATTCTGCATACGTGAACTTACTTCTCAGTTGAAGATTCATCCTTTTTGCCGCTTGTAAGTTCAAGACCAACGATACCCGCGATGATCAGCATTATAAATAAGACCTGAACAACGTTCACAGGATCTCCGAGCAGCACTATTCCGGCGATTACGGCTCCGACAGCACCTATGCCAACCCAGACCGCGTAAGCAGTACCAACGGGAATCCCACCGTCCATTCCTTTAGATAGAAACACCAGACTGATGAGGATGAAAGCAACAGTGACAATGGTGTAGGGTATATGTGTAAATCCTTCAGAGAATTTCATTGATACTGCCCAGACAGTCTCCATGATTCCTCCGATCGTCAGATATGCCCATGAAAGTTTCTTGCTTGGAATATTTGACATTTAAAGCCCCGCTGTCAGATGTATGCCGACGATGCCGATGACAATGAACAATATGAACATGATGCGTAGATATGTGACGGGTTCCTTGTAAAGAATCATGCCGCCCACTAATGTTCCTATGGCGCCTATTCCTGTCCAGATCGCATATGCCATGCCTACAGGAATTTCTTTCATAACCAGAGACAGGAAGAATAAACTGCCGAACATTGTGACCGCAGTCACCAGCGTCCATTTCAGATTCTTCAGTTTATTAGATTTCTCTAACGCTATAACCCAACATGGTTCCAGCAGACCAGCTATGATTAAGAGTATCCATATGAGTATAGCCACCCTACCAAAAATTAGCACTCAATATAAAACCCTATTGTTTAGTGAGACCGTCTGTGTATCATCAAATATCAAACAACGTCTATTCTGTAGTCCAGCGGACATAAAATAATATCTGGTAAAAATAAAAAGGTGCCGCTGACGGCATTTACAGATCTATTTTTGAATAGATCCTCAGAGACACGAAGTATGACAGCAGGAACACAGCCGCAGAGACCAGAAGGGCCGAGACAATCACCAGCACTTCATTCATCTCAGGAATAGCAATACCAGCATCTTCTGCAAGGTACACTAAGCCCAAGATTAGGATTATCGGCAGAAATATGCACACCATCATCAGTATGCGGGCCTTTTCCACTCCATATTTGTAAATTACAGGCATCACGATGCTGAGTAGCGCGATAGACATTGCAATCATCATAATACCCATCACCAGCAGATCCGCCATTGATGCTTCTTTTACTATGAGGTTATATGCTGCAGACACACCCAGACCAATAACTGAGCCGATGACGCTGAATATGATCAGCAGTTCATATTTACTTTTTACAATGTCTTTTCTGCTCAACGGCAGCGTCAGAGCGTATTTATCCCATTTCACAAAGTCATCCATGCTGATAGTTGATATCACTAGAGCAGACATCATGAATACAGTCACGGCAATAAATGAAATGCCTCCGGACTGCGGAATAAATATAATCCCAAACACAACCATGACTAGCAGAAGCGATTTTAAGCTGCCAGTAATGCTGTACAGATCCTTCTGGATTAATCCGTGCATAATACTTCACCCCTTGCATAGAACAGCATTATGTCTTCGATATTGACACCGTCTACAACAAAATCTTTGTATTTTGATATTATTTTTTCCTTATCTTTTACTAATATTTCACAGCCGAAGTCCTTTTTGATGTATGCAATAATATCATTTTTGTCAACTTTGTCAAACTGGCTGCTCTTGCATTTTATTATCCCGTAGCTGTAAATGAGCTCATCTTTGGATTTGCTCAACGCAACCTTGCCATTATGAATGAATGTTATGTAATCTGCTATCTTATCCAGATCACTGGTGATATGAGATGATACTAATATGGAATGATCCTCGTTTTGGATGAATTCAAGGAATATATCGAGGATTTCATCTCTCGAAATCGGATCAAGACCGCTGGTAGATTCATCAAGAATCAGAAGTTTCGGCTTATGAGCCAGTGCCGCCGCTATGCTGAATTTAACCTTCATTCCTCTGGACATTTCTTTTACTATCTTGCTCTCAGATACATCGAATCCTTTCAGGTATTTCCTGAAAAGTGCATCGTCCCAGTCAGGATGCAGATTTTTCATGACTTTTGAAACTTTATCTGCATTCATGTACTGATGAAAATTACACTCATCAAATACCACGCCAATCTGGCTCTTTATCAGTTTTTCATTTGTTTTACAATCTGTACCAAATATCTTTACGGATCCCTCATCTGATGATATCAGTCCAAGGATCGCTTTGATCGCTGTAGTTTTTCCCGCGCCGTTTTCTCCTATGAGGCCCATTATTGAACCGCTTGGCAGTGAAAAACTAACACGATCTAGACAGAAGCCGTCGTATCTCTTTGTAAGATCCTTGACTTCTAGTATGTTATCCATCATTCTTCCTCCGAATAGAATATTGTCAGAATTTCTATCAATTTCTCAAGACTGATCCCATGGGTTCTTCCAATTTCAGCTGCTTCTTGAAGATGGCCTTCAGCATTCCGCAGCTGCTCTTCTTGAATAATGTCTTTATTCTGAACAGCAACGAAGCTTCCGCGGCCGGTTATGGTATCGATAAAGCCATCTCTCTGAAGGTCTTCATAGGCGCGCTGAGTCGTGATTACGCTGATATGCAGCGATTTGGCGAGAGCTCTCATAGAAGGAAGCGGATCACCAGGCTGAAGCTCGCCGCTCATGATGGCAGATTTTACCTGCGCAGTAATCTGCTCATAGATGGGTTTGCCTGACCGATTGCTGATGATTATATCCATCTTCTCCCTGCGTGCTTAATGTACTTGTACTATATATACACTGCAGTACACATAGGTGAAATGTGAGAATCTTCACAGAAAGTCTTCTATTCTTTATGATCATCTAAGAATATGCACATAGGATTCGGAACTGAAGACGACAGCTACAATGTGGAATTTAAGCTGGGAGAAAATCTGAATAACATTATCTTCGTAAGCAGTGAAGGCATACCAGAAGAAATCATTGAAAGGCTGCACCAGCTCAGATCTGAAGTGCTTGAAAAAGCAAAAAATGAGCTCATACACATGATGTCTTCTGTTTCTGAGACTTTGTATGATGCTGCAGATGTTTTGGGTAAGGACTCCGTGATTGATGATGAATTGAATGGTATAGCTGCTGATGCGGCCGCCCTGGCAGAAAGGATTCAGAATAAGCTGAATAAGATATCGGCGGCTGAAAAGTAATCTTTCTTCAGGATAATTATTTAAACTATTTAGGCATACCTAAATTAAGATGGCAGAATCAGAGAGCTATCTTGAGAGATGTTTAGTCAGGCACTGCTCACCCACCTTGGCAAATATCAAGCCGGGCAGTTTATTTACATGTCCGTCTGACAACACCATATCTTTAGCAGCGGAGATACGTGCTTTAAATTCAGTTCTAAATATCAAGGGCATCCGCCTCAGGTTATTGAATATCTCCTCGGGAAGAGCGCTTGTGTATGTCTACAGGCCGAAAATGCTGCATGATTACATTAAAAAAGAAGAGATCTGTGAGTTTCTATGCAGTTCTGGTTATGACTGCAGAGATATAAAGTCAGTACTGTCAAGTCTGCAGAGAAAAATTGCTGCGGAAGGAGTTCCGCACGAGATCGGACTGTTTTTAGGTTACCCCCTGGAAGATGTCAAAGGCTTCATAGAAAATAAGGGAAGAAACTATCTCTGCCGGGGATGCTGGAAAGTCTACTGTGACAAATGCAAGGCACAGAGAATGTTCAATGAGATCAAGCTATGCAGGCAGCTTTACCTGAATGAGTTTGAAGATGGCAGAAGTGTAGCAGACTTGGCAGTCTATGCAGGTTAATTTCAAAATATCTGTTGCATAATTAGGCAGCACTTCTCGAAACATTATTTAGGCTAATTCTTATTCCCTTAATTTGTAATACAGTTTGCTTGCTTCAATAATCATTAATTATCATGATATGTTACCTATTATACTTTGTTCGTCCGAAATACAACGGTTAGTACGAAAGTATGGAGGGTTGCTCTTTTTTTTGTTTTTTGTAAGTAGAGTGCAGTCATTCGATGTGATATGGATAACGTGCCTCGAACCTTTACAAGTCTGCAATTCGATATTTGATGATAGTCTAGATCATGCCGACTACAGTTCTTTAGTTTGATGTTTGTATGTGGAGATAACACACACTGACTGGCGGTAAAGCAGAAAATTCGCCATCCCGCCATCTTGTTAGTTTAATGGTGTTAGAAGGATACTCTTTGATGATAGGTTCGCTGATGCAACATATGAAAACAGGAGGAACTGAATGCTGCTTGATAAGTTAAATTTACGCTCCCTAATTTTAAAAGGCTTATGGCTGAAACTGCATCGGCCGTTACATGTTAGGGCATGTCTGCCAGATACTAACAAAACTGTTTGCATATGATATGCAAGCGCATTAGAGCAAACATGGTAGGAATTAATCATAAATAATACATGTATAATAGAGTATTGCTTATGCAACAGAAGTGTGAGCTTGTACAAAATCGAAGGTACATTTGATTATAAATAAAAAAATATAGAGATTTAAAATCATCACACAGTCTTCACTTTGCATAATGGATTAAACTCTAAACTTGATTAGCCTAGGTGCAATGCATATGGATAAGAGTAAGGGTGTTAATAAGCTTGCTGAGAAACTTGGCATTGCTGATGAAGAAGATCCGTTCATAGCTTTTAATAAAAACCCGTGCGCATCGACATTATCACGCATCGGAAAAAATCTACAAACGTTTGAGATGGTGCAGCGTGCTGTTGAAAATGATGACGGGTGCGGAACTATACTGAAATTTATGTCAAAGCAATTGATGACTGAAGACTTATGCATTATTGCTTGCAGTAAGAACGGCGATAATCTAGATTATGTTCCAGAATATTTGCTTAGTTATAACATCTGTAAAGCGGCTTTGAGTAACAGGGGTGAATTATTATCGAAAATTCCTGAAAAGTTCAAAACATATGAATTATGCGAAATTGCAGTGAGTACAGATGAGAAATATGTTGCATTATCATATGTACCTCTAAATCTGATTATGGGAGAGCAAGGACGTCGTTTGTGTGAACTAGCCATAAAGAAAAATCCTCTTGCAATTGAGAAAGTACCAAATGAATTCATTACAAAGACAATGGCATATGATGTGGTATCTCGTACCTCTCAGGAAAACTGTATTAGATTGTCAGATGGTAGTTTACGTCTCTACCCAGCCAACAATTGGCCCATTAGTCATGTCCCTAAAAGATACATGACAGAAGAACTCATCAATTTATCTGTTGAAATGTGCCCTGCAAGCCTAAGAGGTGTACCATCAGAATATTTGTCAAAAGCACAGTGTCTTCAGTTTGTACAACGCGATGCTAGTTTATACGAATGGGTTCCCGAGATGTATAAAGAACATGATGCAATCATAGACGCGGCTTTATCTGCATGGCCTGGTGCTTTAGCACATATTCCTGAAGCTAAAAGAACAAAATCTCGTTGTTTTAGAGCAATTGAAAGAGACCCAACAATTCCCATTTCATTGTTTCCAGAGAAAGTACGCGCAAAGTATGAAGCTATTTTTGGAATAAGTTCTTTTAACTGCAAACCAATTTCACTTGAAACACCAAGTACGCTTTTGAAGAACAGGTCTGCAATTACCGAGAGCAATGAATTAATATCTCATGAACTAGAAACAATTAGTGATTCTTCAGTTCAGCATATTTACTATATATCCGACGTCCACATAGAACATCAACTTGATCTAACTGATAAAACATTACCAGAAATCGAATCAATGGTAGCTGATAAAGTCTCTGAACTTGTGAATTCAGTTCAAGATCGAGGAACTGTTTTGATTGCGGGTGATGTCGCCAACAGCATTGAACTTGAGAAAATATTTTATAAAGCACTCAAAGCTGCATTATCCAGAATTTGGAATTTTCACGTAAACATCATCTCGGTGCTTGGCAATCATGAACTGTGGGATGGTGATCCAATGGGAATCTCTAAAAGCCGTCCTGTTGATGAAATAATTGAAGATTATCGTAAAGCCTTATATAACACCCTGTTAGAGAATGAATTATATATTGAATATAAAAGACAACGCAGTGTGCGGATTGATGAAAAAACGATACTTGAAGCAGATCCAAACGAACTTTCAGAGATCTGTGAGAAGTCTACATTAATTATTCTTGGAGGCATTGGATTTTCAGGTCTTAATCCGGTATTTAATGCTACAATGGGACTATATCGCAATACCATAACTGCTGAAGAAGACATTGAAAGATCAAAGAGATTCCAAACAGTATATGAAAAAGTCTTGCAGTGTGCAGAATTCCAACGAGTGATTGTACTGACACACACACAAATGGAAAACTGGTCAAATGCGGAATATAATCCTAACTGGGTATATATCAATGGACACACGCATCAAAATTCTTTGATTCGTAAGGATGATGGAACCACGGTTTTATCAGATAATCAAGTCGGGTACGTACCAAAAAATTGGCATTTTAACTCATTTACGGTAAGCGGCCGTTATGACCCATTTTATGATTGGGAAGATGGTATCTATCATATCAGACCAAATCAATATATTGATTTTAATCGTGGTTGTGGGATAGTTATATCTAGCTTCAAACGTGGAGGAGAATTATACCTATTAAAACGCGATGGTGCATACATGTTCTTTCTAAAGGACAAGAACTTGTATATGTTGGAAGGTGGTCAGATTCACAGAGTTGAACATGATATTGACTATTATTTCAATAATCTTGCAGCATATAAGCAGTGTGTGAAAGCTGCTTTTACACCGTATCGCAATGCGCTTAAAACTATTTCTAAAGAGATACGTGCATTCGGAGGAAATGGAAATATTCACGGTTGCATTATAGATATTGATTTTTTTAACCACATTTATGTCAATCCCTTTGATGGAAAAATAACGCCATACTTTGCATCAAATACATTGATAAAATACACTTATAAGAATATCCCCATATTGTTAAAAAATTCACCCCAGCCTCCAAAATTACCTAATGGCACACCGTTATTGCTACAATACAAAAAAGCATCTAGGTCGGGTTTACTACCAATTTTGACAGCGCAGGAACATGATGAGAACACTGCATTGACTACTGTATCTGAGTTAGTTTTAGACAAAACTATGTATGAGCCATCTCGTGTTATGCGATCTGTGCAATATATTTTTGACCAAAATGTCGTTCGTGTGTGGAAGGATGAGATACTAACGATTGACACGAATGATAACGACCCTATCATTGCAAACTATCCGCAAAGGCTCATTAACAATAGCCAAACGAAATAAACATTGACTGGCAGGAGGAAATAAAAGTGTATTCTGATACTCTATTAGTATGTCATATTTGTAATTATATATAATTCAATATAAATTTAGAGTTGAATGACTTTATACCTTAAATCAATTGAATTTTAATTCTATGCACATGCCAATCTATTATTCATATATTAAATACAACAATAAGTTATTTATAAAGCATTCACTACGCTCTCAGAGACCTCATTTTTATATCAATAAGATGTGTTCTTTAATTTTCTATACTCATACATTCTGCACAATAAGATCACTAGAACTGATGCATATACCATGGATTACTAGTGTATAATCGAACAATTCCAAAGCAAGCTTTTAACTGCCTTATAGTGATGACTATACGATGAATGATTTTGATCTTCTGCTGAAATCCGCCAAAGGCGGAGATGCCGAGGCACAGTTTCAGGTTGCATATGCGTATGAGATGGGAGACGGCGTAGCAAAAAACTACAAGAAGGCTATGCACTGGTACAAGTTAGCAGCAAAACAAAACCATGTCAAAGCGCAGCTCAGCATGGGCTACTTTTATCACAGCGGTATGGGTGTCAGCGAAGATTATGAGGAAGCTATCGAGTGGTACAAGCTTGCTGCAGATCAAGGAGATGCTACCGCACAGAATAATCTCGGAGTTTTATACAGATTAGGCAGGGGAGCACCTCAGAGTTATGAGGAAGCTGTGAAATGGTTCGCTATGGCAGCTGACCAGGGGAGCATCGATGCTCAGACCAACTTGGGTCTGATGTATGACCGCGGTGAGGGTGTAGAGCAGAATTACGAGACTGCCGCTGAGCTGTATAGAAAATCTGCCGAGCAGGGATCTGCAAGGGCGCAGAATAATTTAGCTCTAATGTATGAATTTGGCGAAGGTGTTTCTAAGGACCTTGAGGAAGCAGCAAGATTGTACAAGCTTGCTGCTGATCAGCATTATGCAAGTGCTAAACTTAACCTTGAAAGACTTTCCAAAGGTAATGAAGACTTTGACAAATCTGATAAGATTTTGAGAAGAAAGTAGTAAAAACATGACATTAGTGTTACATTTATATAGTAGCTTAGAGATATTGTATAGTGAGCACGTGTATTTGGTACTTTCAGCAAAGTACCATTCTTTGAGGTAGCTGCATGACTATTGATTTATCATTTGCGTTACATAAAAATAATCTGCCGAAGGACTATAGGCCGACTATTGTAAGCTATATCAAATATACATTGAGTAAATATTATCCCAAGATTTATCATGACCTATATGGTACAGGTGGAACCATACAAAAGTCATTTACATTTTCTGTTGCGTTACCGAAAGCAAAATTTCAGAGCGATAGTATGGAGTTGGGAAATTCTCGTTTTTGGGTAACATTCTCATCTTCAAATGATTTTGATACGCTCTTATTATATAATGCATTCAGGAAAGATATGCAAAATCCATATCCAATTGCAAATGGGAATTATATGGCACTTCAATATCTGAAGATTAAACCAGTTCCTAAAATCACAGAAAATACAATTACCATTCGGTTTTTAAGTCCGCTAGTTGTAAGAAAACACTATGCAGGTGAAGCAGATAAATATTATATTTTTGAAGATGATGAATTCAGCAATTGTCTCAATATCGTGACTGCAAATAGACTTGGAAAAGATGTGAAGCTTGATGTTGAGCCAATATCGCCCAAAAAGACGGTTGTAAAATCATTTGGAGTTAACATTAGATCGTCTCTAGGGACATATAAAGTTACATCAGATCCGGATGTACTTAATGAATTATTGCTAAGTGGTATGGGCAGTAGACGTAGTGAAGGTTTCGGTCATTTTGAGATAGTTTCTCGGTGATATCATGGATGAAAAAGACTATTTGAAAGTGACATTAAATGGTTTTCTCTTGAATGCGGGAGTAGTTGGACTTCTTAGATTGTTTGAATATGCTGAAGAGTATGATGAACTTGGATGTGTAAAGGATGAAGATTATATAATTGACAATCAAGACCTATACATATCAAAAAAATTCATATTGACACACAATCTCGCCGATTTGTACGTTAAATCCATTGTATATTATTTGGGCGAAGACACTAAATTTATTCGTGTAATGTCAAAACAAGATGCTGTAAATAAATTATTTGAAAAGTATGACCCTGAAGATAAAAAATGGATCAAAGATGTAAACGAATTATTTAAAGAATTTTCAGAGATGCTAGAAAAAGCTAGTTTCAAATCTGGTTATGAAATATTAGCTAGTTATGATAATGTGGAAAAGATAACTCTTGAAATGATTGCGTCGTTCAAAAAAGAAAAAGACTATATAATTAAAAAAGATCTATACTTTGAACTATGTCGTCTTTTAAATCAGCCTAAGGTAAAAGAAGTTTTAATTTTTAAGGATATCCTATACTCAAAAATTAATATGTTTATGGGAGATGTAAGCTTTCTGAATAGATCTAATACAAAGAAAGACATTACCCAAATATATCATAATGATTTCGTTCAACCTTTGTTGGATGATTTATCATATACAAAATCTAAAACCAAGCCTTGTATAGATTGTGGAAGACTTTCAAAAACTACAACATCTCTATCATTCATGTCGGACGTTACAGACGACACGAATCGTAAAAAATCATATTACTGGAACTGTGTGCCCGATGCATACTTATGCCCATTATGTGCATTTATCTATTCATTAGTTCCACTTGGTTTTTCATATGCTGCATCTGATGCAATCTTTATAAACAGCAATATAAACATTAAAACTCTTCAAAGTCTTTCTGAGGGGATGTTTTATCGGACGGATGAAGCTGATAAAAATGTCTGGTATAAAGTATATAACAAATTTACAAATCTAGAATTATCTAACGTACAGAAACGCATAGATAATATACAGGTAATTGTAAGAGAGAATCATAAAGATTCAAAAAGATACTCATTAAATATGATAGATAAGCAGATTGTTACAACATTGGCCGATAGCAAAAATGAATTAGATTATATCCGTAATTGGTATGTTAAAGATTCTGACGAGTTTATAAATGTTTACCAATCTACAGTTGAACACATCATCAATAGGCAGAGTTTATATAATTTCATTTCTAGGTTGTTGAAAATCTCATTGAGAGATGGAACAAACTCTAACCATTTATTTCCGATTTTAATAATTCAAATAAATTCTCAGGGTGGTCAGAAAATGGAAGCCGATACTAAGCAAGCATATGTCGCTAAAAAGAAAGGTGAAGAAATGCGTGTAAATTTAACAAAAGACGTCTCAACATCCGATAGAGACGATAAGTTAAAAGGAATGATATATCAATTTTTAAATGCAGTTTCCTTGAGTAATCGTGATGCATTTATGAATCTGCTAATTCGCTCATACTCGAGCGTTGGTCAGCCAGTTCCAGACATATTTTTCTCATGTTTTGAAAGTGATGAAAAATTTAGAACAATTGGCTATGCATATCTTTTAGGATTAAAATCAGATGGATATAAAAAACCAAAAGAGGGTGATGTTAGTGAATAAAAAAGGGTTGACACTTACAATCGTGTTTGAAGCTGAAAGTGCAAATTATGGAGAAGGTATGGGAAATATCACAATGCTGAAAAAAATGAGCAGAAGTGATGGGAATGTATATTCATACATATCTCGTCAAGCCTTAAGGTATAACATTGTTCAGCAATCCGGTTGGGACGATACACCAGTGAACGGTGACAAAGGTACCGTTCAATTTGATCCATCCGCAACAATTCTAGACTATCCAGAAATAGATCTTTTTGGATATATGAAAACGAGAAGTAAATCTGAAGGAGATACTGGTGGGGCAGATATACGCAGTGCTGCAGCAAGATTGAGTAATGCTATTTCCCTAGAACCATTCAGGAGCGATCTTGATTTTATGACTAATATGGGATTAGCTAAACGTGCAGATCTACAAAATGGTATAATGCAAAGTGAAATCCATCACTCATACTATAGTTATACAGTTTCTATAGACTTGGATCGCATCGGTGAAGATGGAAAAATATCTCTACCACCTGAAGAAAAAGCAAAAAGGGTGTGTACACTTTTAGAAACAATTCAATTTTTGTTTAGAGATATAAAAGGACGCAGAGAAAACATGGCACCTGTTTTTGTAATTGGCGGTGTTTTTGATCGAAAAACTCCATACTTTGAAGGAAGATGCACACTCTCGAAAAATGCTCTAAATATTTCTAGATTAAAAGAAGTTATTGAATCATGTAATGATTCTAAAGAAAATACTTATGTGGGTTATTTAGATAATAGTTTTTCAAACAATGAGGAAATAATAGAAGAGCTCAAAGCAGAATCAATAAGTGCTGTGTTTTCAAAGCTTCAGGATAAGGTGAGGAGCTATTATGGTTAAGGCAATAAAACTTCACATCACTCAACAGATGCCAAATTACAGAAAGCCTGCTAGCTTTATGATTAAAGAAAGCTATCCTTTACCACCTTACTCTAGTGTAATTGGCATGGTACACGCAGCATGCGGCTGGACATCTGAGGGCTCATATCACCCAATGAAAATATCAATTCAGGGAACGTATGCATCTACTGTAAGTGATTATGCTACAAACTATGTTTTTGGGATAGCATACGATCCCACTAGACATCAAAAAAAAGTTGATTCTGGTGATGGTAAATATGATGGCATTAGTGTTATTCCGCGAAGCTATGAACTTCTTACAGACGTAGAACTGATAATTCATATTGTACCAGAAGATGCGATGGATCTCAATACTATCGCTAATTCATTGATTAACCCACCTGTGTACTTATCATTAGGCAGGTATGAAGATCTTGCAATAATAAGTGACGTATCAATCGTTGATCTGGAAAAATGTACTGAAGGTATTTTAACACATGATGAGTATATTCCAGATTCGTATATTGACTTAGATGAAAATACAGATTTAATTGGGACAGTATATCGCATAAATAAGGTTTTCAAAATCACAGGAAGCGGAAAGAAAAAAACCAGGTCATGGGTAGAAACAGTAAGAGTTCACCATGCATGCAGAGGTACTCTGGTGACCTCTGAGAATATGTATATAGATCAATCAAAAGACTTAGTGTTCCTCTCATAATGTGATCACATATGTTAGTGGATAACTTTCTAGCTAAAACAAGTCCTGAGCAAACGATTAAAGAGCATACGGATAAGCTAGAGATGTGTTTTCATAAATTAATGCATTATTATGGTGAATACTTTTCAGAAAATGAAAAACAGGCCATATTCATAGCCTTAAAATATCACGATTATGGAAAAGTAAACTATCAGTTTCAAAATAAGCTGTTAAAAAAATTAGAAAAACCATTATTGCACAATCAAGATCTTGATGAATTTTATGGTGATATGAGCATTCCGCATGGGTATCTAAGCCCTGCTTTTTTACCATATGAGTCGATGATTGGTGACTTCGATAAAGAATGGGTAATATCAATTATTAATGCTATATATTATCACCATACGCGGCAAGATTGTTCAAAAGAAGATGTTCACAGAACTCTGGAAGCAGATATCTATCCAAGGTTTCAAAACGATTATAAATTGCAAAATAGTTACTTATCTAAAGTCTTCAAAAAAGGCATATTTGTTGAGTTGGATAGGTGGGAAAGATATGCCGTAGTGAAAGGGATATTAAATAGATTAGATTATGTAGCCAGCTCAAACGATGATTTATCAATTGAACTGGATCCACTTCAGAATGGTCAAAGATATGATGAAATTGTAGAATCAAAATTAACATCAAAGTGGAAACTTAGGTCTGTCCAAGAAGAAATGAAAGATCATACTGATGAAAATATGATCGTTGTTGCATCTACGGGGATTGGTAAAACAGAAGCTGCTCTGCTGTGGGGAAGAGGATCTAAATTGTTTTATACGCTGCCATTAAAAGTAGCTATAAATGCTATTTATGAGCGTATACACGATTCAACCGAAGGATATGGATATGAAAATAGCATTTTCCTTCATTCAGACTCATTATCTTTATTGATGCAGGAAGATGCTGATGCAGATGCACTCACCAAATATCGGAGATCAAAACTTTTTTCATATCCACTAACCGTCTGCACTGTCGATCAGCTGTTCACATTTGTATATAAATATCTTGGATGTGAAATGATTCCCGCAACCTTAAAATATTCAAAGGTTGTAATTGATGAGATTCAATCTTACTCTCCAGATATTCTGGCTAAGATCTTATTTGGATTAAAGATTATCGATCATCTGGGAGGAAAGTTTGCGATAGTCACCGCTACATTCCCTCCAATCTTGGAGTATTTGATAAAAAATAAGACAAAAATAGCCTATAGAAAACCAACACCCTTTTTAAGTCCATATGAAACACGTCATATGATCTCATATGTTGAAGGGGATTTTGATTATCTAGAAATATTGAGAAACAGTGTCTCTAAAAAGGTTTTGGTCATATGCAATACAGTTAACAGAGCATGTGAAGTTTTTCAAAATTTAAGACATGATTGCAGGAATGTTCATTTAATCCATAGCAGATATCAAAAAAGGCATCGTGATGTGCTAGAAGCTGAAATACTCAAATTTTCAGATGGTGATGAAAATGGCATTTGGGTTTCAACTCAGATAGTTGAAGCTAGTCTCGATATCGATTTTGATGAATTGTATACTGAGATGTGCCCAGCAGATAATTTACTACAACGTTTGGGAAGGTGCTATAGAAAAAGAAATTACTCTGGAACAGCTCCAAATGTTCATATACACAATACAAGAAGTGGTGTTTCAAGTATATACGATCCGGAAATATATGATCTGTCTGTTGAGCGTTTAAAACAATACGATAATAAGTTTTTTACAGAGAAAGAAAAGATTTCATATGTTGAAAGTGTTTATTCTCACGAGTTGTTAAAAAATACTCAGTACTTTAAAAAATTACTCAAAGAGTATAATTCTTTGGAAAAATTTGCTTTTTCAGATTTTTCAAAAAAAGAGGCCACTGAAAAGTTTAGAGACATATTGACAATAACTATCATCCCAGATGAACAATATGATATATTGCTAAACAATGGTATGATTGATAAGCTAAGATCAGTAATTGATAATCCACATACAAAAACATCCAGACGGCAGAAATATCTCGATGATTTAATGCAATATACGATTTCTGTAAACCCCATGATATTTTCAAAAGAAATAATGCCAGACAAAGATAGTATTTGTTCATCTGTTAAAATTTATCGAGTGAATGCTATGTATGATTTCGATGAGGAAAGTCATATGGGTGTGGGATTGACTATTCAATCGCTTAATGAGAATTTTAGCAATCAGCTCTAAACGTGTTTAAAATGGTAAAAATTTCAGGCACATTATATCAGTACAGCTTCATATGCGAGCGTAAATTATGGCTATATGCTCATGGAATCTCGATGGAATCAGATTATGAAAATGTCAAGATTGGAAAGATCATCGATGAAAATGCATATGGTAGAAATGTAAAACATATTCTTATCGATGAAAATGCAAATGTGGATGTACTGAAAGATAAAATTATCTATGAGGTTAAAAAGAGCTCATCTGAGAAAGAAGCAGCGTTAGAGCAGATTTACTACTATCTATATATTTTAAAGAAAAAAGGTATAGATGATCTAAATGGTGAACTTAGAATTCCAAAAGAAAATTATATAGAATCTGTATTTTTGACTGATGAAAAGTACACTGAAATAGAAGAACGGATGAATTACATAATTCAAATTATTGATCAAGATTTACCTCCAAAAACTAAGACCAAAATTTGTAAGAAATGTGCATATTTTGAATTTTGTTTTGTGTGAGGTGATTCTTTGGAACAGTCATATTATTTGTTTTCTAGTGGCTCTCTTCACAGAAAAGATAATAGTTTAACACTTATCAAAAGTGATGGAAGTTATAGCGATATACCAATTGAACGCGTGTATGATCTCTATATATTTGGTGAAATGAATTACAATTCCTCACTATTTTCATTTCTTGGATCGAAAAAGGTTACTGTTCACATGTTTAACTATTATGATTTTTATGTGGGCTCTTTTTGCCCAAAGGATTCAATGAATAGTGGCAACATTCTCGTTAAACAAGTAGAGCATTATCTTGATTACTCCAAACGATTGGAAATAGCTAAAGAGTTTATTCTTTCTGCTGCAGATAATATCTATAGAAACCTGAGGTATTATGAAGAAAGAGACAAAGATTTGATCCCATATATGATCTATATTGAAGAACTATCACACATGCTTCCAGATGTGAAATCAATCGAAGAATTGATGGGTATCGAAGGAAACATACGACAAAAATATTATGCTGCATTCAATGTGATAATAAATCAAGAAATAAATTTTACAAAGAGGGTAAAGAATCCACCAAACAATATGATAAATACGATGATTTCGTATTGCAACTCACTTTTATATACAAAAATTTTATCAGAATTGTATAAAACATATCTTGATCCAACTATTAGCTATCTCCATCAACCAGGAACTAAACGTTTTTCATTATGCCTGGATATCTCTGAAATTTTTAAACCATTGATAGTTGACAGAATGATCTTTTCAATGTTAAATAAAAATCAGATAACGATGGATGATTTTGATAATAAAATTGGGTATTTAAGAATAAAAGAAAAAGGTGTAAAAAAGATTGTTGAGGAATTTGAAAAACGTTTACAGGCGACTATAAAACATAAAACTTTGAACAGAACAGTTTCATACAAACATCTGATTAGACTTGAAGCATATAAGCTAATTAAACATATAATTGGAGAACAAAAGTATCAAGGATTTAGGATTTGGTGGTAAACCTGTATCTCGTATTAATCTATGACATATCACTTTCATCTGATGAATATATGCACAAAGAAGATGCACGGGTGTTGAGAACTGTTTTCAAGATATGTAAACGATATTTAACACATATACAAAACTCAGTTTTCGAAGGCGAATTATCAGAATCTCAATTAATGGAATTGAAATTGGAACTGAAAAAATATTTAAGATGTGATCGAGACTCATGCATTATCTTTAAAGGAAGAAATGATGTCTGGATGCAAAAGGAGTTTTTGACTAAAGAGCTCAACCAGACTTCTCAATTTTTGTAAATTCTGTCGATGGGTATTATGCAAAAATATCCAAGGGTCGACAGAAAATTTTGGTAAAATTCTACTTATATTCAATACATCACGTACAAAATACTACGACATTTCTACAAAAAAGGTATCTAATGAAAAACTTTTTAATAACTAGACAAATTATGAAATATTATTGAAAGATCGCGGGTTAGAAATCCATCTAAACTAGAATGTAAATGCGGCTCGAGCTGAACGAATCCAAAGAGATATAGTAGTTAGAAATCCATCTAAACTAGAATGTAAATGAGGTAGCTGAATTAACTACTGGGATTATTACATCAGTTAGAAATCCATCTAAACTAGAATGTAAATATTGCCTGAAGTGCATCGTTGCCATACGCATCCCTTGTTAGAAATCCATCTAAACTAGAATGTAAATGTTATTAGATACACTCCCTGCGAAGGGGGTTATATCGGTTAGAAATCCATCTAAACTAGAATGTAAATTTGAACAGTCGGTAGGCTTGAACACTTCAGCGGTAGGTTAGAAATCCATCTAAACTAGAATGTAAATAGGACGTGTATAGGCGAAATGCCGCTTCGCGGAATGAGTTAGAAATCCATCTAAACTAGAATGTAAATATACAAAGGGACAGCATCACGTCTAAAACCATCCTGGTTAGAAATCCATCTAAACTAGAATGTAAATAGAGATATAGCAGCATCAAGAGTACCACGAGCAGCAGTTAGAAATCCATCTAAACTAGAATGTAAATTAACGAAACAGAGCAAGAGCGTGTGGAGCGCTATCGAGTTAGAAATCCATCTAAACTAGAATGTAAATAAAGTTATCATATAGCGTCTTCACAGTTTCATAGATAGTTAGAAATCCATCTAAACTAGAATGTAAATTCTTTGAGCATGCATTGCATATACGTTTATAACTATTGTTAGAAATCCATCTAAACTAGAATGTAAATAAGTGGTACGATATAACAGCATCTAAGGAGAAACTACGTTAGAAATCCATCTAAACTAGAATGTAAATGCCTTCTTTCCTTCAAGCTCCGCCCCAATGAAAAATGTTAGAAATCCATCTAAACTAGAATGTAAATGTAGTAGCCCACGATACCTCACCATCCATACTGTTAGTTAGAAATCCATCTAAACTAGAATGTAAATTATCTACTTCTCCTTCCCTTAGTCGATAATCTTCATCGTTAGAAATCCATCTAAACTAGAATGTAAATGATTATTATACAGATGGCGATAAAGGCAGAGTTAAGTTAGAAATCCATCTAAACTAGAATGTAAATCTTCGAGGCTAAATAATCCGCCTTCATTAAATGTTCAGTTAGAAATCCATCTAAACTAGAATGTAAATTTAAATAGTGATAGAGATATCTCGTATCAAACCACAGTTAGAAATCCATCTAAACTAGAATGTAAATGCCTCATAACTGAGTCCAGTGGGATCGACGGGCAGGTTAGAAATCCATCTAAACTAGAATGTAAATACACATGTAAGAAATTTTGACTATGTTCTAAAGGAAGGTTAGAAATCCATCTAAACTAGAATGTAAATGCAGATATAACAGTATCGAGAGTAGAACGAGCAATAGTTAGAAATCCATCTAAACTAGAATGTAAATCTGTCAGACTGATACGGTCTGATTAAACCCTTTTCCGTTAGAAATCCATCTAAACTAGAATGTAAATAGAGTGTTTGTTTTTACAAATGAGTATCCAAAGTACGGTTAGAAATCCATCTAAACTAGAATGTAAATGAGACCAATTTAACCCAGGACTTGTTAGAATCACCAAGTTAGAAATCCATCTAAACTAGAATGTAAATAAATGCTCAGTTAAGACCCTGGCAACAGCACTTAGTGTTAGAAATCCATCTAAACTAGAATGTAAATACTCAATAGGAAGAAAAGCCGAAGAAGGAACTCCATGTTAGAAATCCATCTAAACTAGAATGTAAATCCCGAAGTTGATCTTGTTACTGTAGTTCTACCTGCTGGTTAGAAATCCATCTAAACTAGAATGTAAATTTAGGGTATCACGTCACAGATACTCATATCAACAAGGTTAGAAATCCATCTAAACTAGAATGTAAATGCTGGTTGAGCGTCTGCTGATTAAGCAGGAACCGCGTTAGAAATCCATCTAAACTAGAATGTAAATAAACTGGCAGTAAACGGATTAAGCCAATTGTGAGTAGGTTAGAAATCCATCTAAACTAGAATGTAAATTTAAGAACTAGATACTATTACGATTTTATTCAAACTGTTAGAAATCCATCTAAACTAGAATGTAAATCATTGTTCCAAATAGGCACGCACTCGTCTAATGTCAGCGTTAGAAATCCATCTAAACTAGAATGTAAATGAGGAAATTAAATACCCCTCTGCCAGCTAGTGACCAGTTAGAAATCCATCTAAACTAGAATGTAAATGAACTAGGAAGCGAGCCTAAGGTTGATTATGTTGCCGTTAGAAATCCATCTAAACTAGAATGTAAATCTTTAGGATATGTATTTGACATTACCAATATTTTTAGTTAGAAATCCATCTAAACTAGAATGTAAATTGAGCGTGTATTACAACGGACGTGAGCTTGTTGAAAGTTAGAAATCCATCTAAACTAGAATGTAAATTGCTTGAAGATATTAATGTATCTTCATTTATGTATTGTTAGAAATCCATCTAAACTAGAATGTAAATTTGGAACAAAATTAAACAGGAAGCCAGTATCTCCGGGTTAGAAATCCATCTAAACTAGAATGTAAATGTGGATACTTGTTAAAAGAGACAACGTATAAGATCAAAGTTAGAAATCCATCTAAACTAGAATGTAAATTGTAGAAAGCTTGATTGACGGTCACGGGCAGTTTTAGTTAGAAATCCATCTAAACTAGAATGTAAATTTATACTGGAGAATTGGTCAGTTACATCAGGATAATGTTAGAAATCCATCTAAACTAGAATGTAAATTTTTTGCCTGACAGTCAGTATACAATCAGTGGAAACAGTTAGAAATCCATCTAAACTAGAATGTAAATTTTATTCTTGTCATCTCAATGTTAACGGTTGACTGGTCAGGTTAGAAATCCATCTAAACTAGAATGTAAATACCTCAAGAGGGATTTCAATCCTCACACGGATCTATGTTAGAAATCCATCTAAACTAGAATGTAAATGGCGGTACGCTGGTGATCCTATACCCATATCGCTTGGTTAGAAATCCATCTAAACTAGAATGTAAATCTGCCCATGCCCAGACTCTTACCCTACCCTCAACTCGTTAGAAATCCATCTAAACTAGAATGTAAATTAATGCGAACTGTGTGACTGTTAACCCTCTTAAGCCAGTTAGAAATCCATCTAAACTAGAATGTAAATTGAGTCTGTTGCTTCTTCTACATGAGCTTCAGGTATGTTAGAAATCCATCTAAACTAGAATGTAAATCCATGGTATCAATACAGGCAACATAATCAACCTTAGGTTAGAAATCCATCTAAACTAGAATGTAAATTTCGAATGAAGAATACATCTATAAGTGTGAGATGCCGTTAGAAATCCATCTAAACTAGAATGTAAATCTTGTACATTGATATGCCGATCCGGCGGTAATAGTCAGTTAGAAATCCATCTAAACTAGAATGTAAATCTACCTCGAAATCATCAAGAACTAAACTAATGGAGTGTTAGAAATCCATCTAAACTAGAATGTAAATTTGTAGTACCTACATAAGAACCATCAGCAAACTGACGTTAGAAATCCATCTAAACTAGAATGTAAATTTGTTAGTATCAATGTTATCCCTAATTGCACATTAGGGTTAGAAATCCATCTAAACTAGAATGTAAATTAAGCTCGGTCCGAGATTAACATTAGACGAATGCGTGTTAGAAATCCATCTAAACTAGAATGTAAATAAAGAAATCATACAATGGGTTCATAGCAGTTATAAAAATGTTAGAAATCCATCTAAACTAGAATGTAAATCTAAATTAGCTAGGAGGCTGGCGGGGGATGAAATCAGGTTAGAAATCCATCTAAACTAGAATGTAAATACGACTCGCTAAAAAATGGAGCATGCGTCTCTGCTCGTTAGAAATCCATCTAAACTAGAATGTAAATGTGGGTGGCAGGCGCTTGTATATACCACACGCATCGGGTTAGAAATCCATCTAAACTAGAATGTAAATTGGCATGGAACTAGAAGTAAGGAAGTCGTGGTATAAATGGTTAGAAATCCATCTAAACTAGAATGTAAATACAATATTGTTTAAACTTACTGGACTTCCCCAGTCTGTTAGAAATCCATCTAAACTAGAATGTAAATCTGCTGATGGGTTACAGACCTCTCAATCGTGAAGTTAGTTAGAAATCCATCTAAACTAGAATGTAAATTGGGTGGCAGGCGCTTGTATATATCACACGCATCGGGTTAGAAATCCATCTAAACTAGAATGTAAATTTTGAGGGCTGCAAGCCCTCTTAATCTTGTCTAATACGTTAGAAATCCATCTAAACTAGAATGTAAATTCTTATATGGTGGTGACGGCATTGTATCCGGCCCTAGTTAGAAATCCATCTAAACTAGAATGTAAATGATACGATTTCGCCATGGGTAAGTATTTGAATGATAGTTAGAAATCCATCTAAACTAGAATGTAAATTTCGTTATGCGAACAAGACCAGGGTTGAACATGTCACGTTAGAAATCCATCTAAACTAGAATGTAAATTGTATAACAAGGGGTATTCCTTAGGAACTTCCCACGTTAGAAATCCATCTAAACTAGAATGTAAATGAAAGCAACAATGAACAAACAAATATATAAAGACTAAGTTAGAAATCCATCTAAACTAGAATGTAAATTCTACGCGATATTGCATTTCTACTGTTGTCTCAAAAGTTAGAAATCCATCTAAACTAGAATGTAAATTACCAAAGTCTGCATCATTTGTATGTGTCAGCTCAAGTTAGAAATCCATCTAAACTAGAATGTAAATTCTTTCCTTTCATATTCCCAAGAGTCTGTTGCTTCTGTTAGAAATCCATCTAAACTAGAATGTAAATTTCAAAAAACTTATCATTGCTTGTCTGTAGTCTTACGTTAGAAATCCATCTAAACTAGAATGTAAATTCGTCTACTCTGCCTGTAGATCCTACTGGTTTGAGTGTTAGAAATCCATCTAAACTAGAATGTAAATACACAATGGGCACAGAAATAGAAGATAATGATGTCGAGTTAGAAATCCATCTAAACTAGAATGTAAATTCTAAGTGGGAATACATCGGTAGAGAGACATTCACAGTTAGAAATCCATCTAAACTAGAATGTAAATGCATACAGTTTACATCACTAAAGCAGAAAAACGCCTAGTTAGAAATCCATCTAAACTAGAATGTAAATGCGCGAACATGCGCCTAATGTCTACGCGCGTGTAGGGTTAGAAATCCATCTAAACTAGAATGTAAATCCCAATATTCGCGCGCGAACTGTTCCGACAGGCCAGGTTAGAAATCCATCTAAACTAGAATGTAAATGATTCATACGTTGTTTATCCAGCTCTACAAATGCCGGTTAGAAATCCATCTAAACTAGAATGTAAATCAACCAAAGAACCTTTACATGCAACCTTAAAGAAGCGTTAGAAATCCATCTAAACTAGAATGTAAATATTTAACCAGCTGGCAGACCTCGGAATTTTGGTAAAGTTAGAAATCCATCTAAACTAGAATGTAAATGCATATACGGGTATCTAAATACAAGCCGCTGCATGGGTTAGAAATCCATCTAAACTAGAATGTAAATCAGGGTAGCGGTGAGTGCATCATAGACGCTGAGAATGTTAGAAATCCATCTAAACTAGAATGTAAATCTGACTGTCTCTAACAGCCGGTTGAGTCTATAGTAGGTTAGAAATCCATCTAAACTAGAATGTAAATGCTGGTGGAAGCATACCAATCTAAAAACATTTCACATAGTTAGAAATCCATCTAAACTAGAATGTAAATATGTCAAGATAAGAACGATAAACACCGTCCCTATCAAGTTAGAAATCCATCTAAACTAGAATGTAAATTGATGCCGATCTGCGGTTCACAGACGGAGTGCAGTAGTTAGAAATCCATCTAAACTAGAATGTAAATTTGGTGTTCCTGAGCCGGTTGTTAACTGCTCCAATCAGTTAGAAATCCATCTAAACTAGAATGTAAATTTCTGTGAGGTGGGTGATATTCTGTGAATCGTCGTGTTAGAAATCCATCTAAACTAGAATGTAAATCGAACTATGGGAATGTATGGGCGTATGATCTAGCAAAGTTAGAAATCCATCTAAACTAGAATGTAAATTTCAGTGCTCCTGAAATTGTGGAGGTGATCGTATTAGTTAGAAATCCATCTAAACTAGAATGTAAATCAGGCTGATTACTGTCAAATAACGGTGTATTGGCGGAGTTAGAAATCCATCTAAACTAGAATGTAAATATAACAATCGTCATTGGCGCGTTTCTGGTTAACGTCGTTAGAAATCCATCTAAACTAGAATGTAAATCTTGGCAGAACAACTAAAAGATCTTACCGTGTTGGGTTAGAAATCCATCTAAACTAGAATGTAAATGCACCTGGCTATAAACCTGATGAGGAATTGATAGACGGTTAGAAATCCATCTAAACTAGAATGTAAATGAAAGAAGGGGCAGTCCCCTGGATTCATTACAAGAAGTTAGAAATCCATCTAAACTAGAATGTAAATTAGGAATGGCTAACATTGCATCCGGCATTATAGACAGGTTAGAAATCCATCTAAACTAGAATGTAAATACGTTTTATACACAAGATGGAAACGATTAGTTGACTTGTTAGAAATCCATCTAAACTAGAATGTAAATGAAATCAATCGGCTTTTTGTCATCCATGTTTCACTCGTTAGAAATCCATCTAAACTAGAATGTAAATCAAGATCTTAATCAAAGGCCTTGGAGAAGGAGTTGAGTTAGAAATCCATCTAAACTAGAATGTAAATACAAGCACCTGGTGTGACGCCCGATGTGATCAATTAGTTAGAAATCCATCTAAACTAGAATGTAAATTATAACGTTGCGTACGAAGGAGCGAGATTAAAGCGAGTTAGAAATCCATCTAAACTAGAATGTAAATTACATATATCGAGAGCCTTCTAATCTGGTGCTGATAGGTTAGAAATCCATCTAAACTAGAATGTAAATCCAGTAACTTAAGAAACTCCGCACTCTTCGAAGCTTCGTTAGAAATCCATCTAAACTAGAATGTAAATTTTTGAGGTGTGTTTATGCAAGTAAATAATGTTAAATGTTAGAAATCCATCTAAACTAGAATGTAAATGGCATCTTCGATCTTAAGCAAGATCTTCATACTAAAAGTTAGAAATCCATCTAAACTAGAATGTAAATCACTAAGCAAGCGGCAAAAGCGTTTGACGATTTAGGTTAGAAATCCATCTAAACTAGAATGTAAATGGCACTCACAGAAAAGGAAATAAGAGCAGTAAGCAAGTTAGAAATCCATCTAAACTAGAATGTAAATCATCTTCAGAAAAAAGGGATCTTCTCAGAACATACGGTTAGAAATCCATCTAAACTAGAATGTAAATTTGTCATCTGTGCTGACTCTTGCATATAAAACTGCAAGTCAGAAATCCATCATCTATAGTCAAAACCACAATATCTCCAAATTATATCTTCAATTTCTTGAAACAATGATTCCTATATTGCAGTATGCTGAACTGAATACTCGCTAGATGATATGGATATAAAGTCCCCGCATACCTGTATTCTACATATATACTAGATTGTTCACTCTTGGATTTGTATGTCATCAAATATAAAGAATTTATCCATCTTCAAGGGATTATGTTTGTCAAGATGACATACGAAAACGTATGGGATCCTGGTATGGTGTCATGCCCCTCTGGCAGGGTGATGTTGCAACATCTGGAGGATTGAATAATGAAAAGCAGCAGCTGACAATATCAAACCGTTCTTTTCTAGAAGGCCAGAGAATTTTTAATGAAGACATCCTGCCATGGATCTGCAGGCAGTTTCACATTACTGACTACATGCTGCAGCTGGTACCCGCGGAAGATGCAGATGAACTGAGAGACGAACAGTTGATGTCTGCCAGGCTGGATAATGTAAACAAGGCATTGCAGGTCGGTCTTGATGTGGAATGGAAAGACAAGACCTATCTAATCTCAGGAACCCCGAAGCTGCAAGAACAGAGCTACAGCCCCGTATCCCTTCCGGATGTCCCTGCAAATTCCGGGGAAGTGAGTAAAGCACTGCGGAAGAAGTGTCCTTCCGGGGAGCATGAACATCCGGATTTTCCGTACTGCCATCCGGAGGACCGACAGCACAGGACCGAAAGAGGCAGGAACGATGACGCTGAAAACCCTTCAAACTCACAGGAAAATCAGAACGATGAGGGTAAAAACAGCATAGATGCAGCCGAAAATCTGGAACAGCTAGAGGAGTCAGTAAAAGAAGAATTAAAATCTTACATCCCCGACCTGCAGATGGATATCAGTCTTGGTGACATGGAGACTTGTAAAAAGTCTATGCTGAGATTTGCAGATCTTTCTAAACAATATAAAACGAACTGCAAAGAGATAAGAGTCAAACCTCTGAAAAACTCACGTACCTATGCCGGAACATCTATGAATGGAAACTCTATCCAATTAAATACAACATATTTTTCGAGTAATCCAGGATCAACAAGGCCTGGATCGGCAAGAGTTGAACAGGACATTAGAAGAAGTGCATCAGCAGGCTATAATCCCCCTATCCGAAAGGGAGAAGAAATAGAGTCTGTGATCACTCACGAATTCGGCCATACTCTTATAGATTTTGACTTTTCTGAATCTATCGAGGATATTTGGAAAAGCTACTCTGAAAAGTTTCCAGAGGGAACTGTCGCGCCAGATGATTCTGATTTTGTATCGGGATATGCAGCTAAAAATAAGGAAGAGTTCATCTCAGAATGCCTTGTATCTGTTCTGCATAGTGATAATCCTTCTACTATAGCAAAAGAGATAGTCGAAAAGATCAATCAGTTTTTCAGGAGAGGAGATCAATGACGATGGAAGCGATGCCACTTTGTGACTTCTGCAAGTATAAAATCAAAGGTGTTCGCAAATGTGAAGTTTTTCCTGATGAAATACCAGATGAAGCGTATTACAACGACCATGTAATTCCAATTAATGGTGACAATGGAGTTGTTTTTGAACCTGCTGAAGAGTATAGAAATGACGAATATATCCGAATAAGAGTTGAAGATTTCCGCAGCGAATTTACGGCAAAGAGGTTGAAGAAAGAAGAAGAGCTCCTTTCAAACTTCTATAAGTCTGAACTGCCTCTTGAAGAATGGGCTGACGAATATATCCGCAGAGATCTCATCAAAGCAGATCTGCACTTATTTGTCCAAGCACTTCTTTCCATTAAACACTGGGTATTCGCATCTTTAACTCCTTTACAGAGCGAGAACCTATATACTGCATTGGTGGAAAGAATGACAGCTGACAAGTGGTCACTGAAAGATCTCACACGAACTATCCAGGAAGCGGAGCCGATACTCGATGAGGCACAGGCAGAAGCAATAGCGAGATCTGAAAGTACTTTGATCGTCAACAAGAGCAGGGAGATGCAGTTTGAAAGAGATCCTCCTGGAAAGTACGGCTATTACTGGAGCGGTCCGAGTGATCACAGAACTACAGAGATCTGCAGCAATATCAAGACAAGAACTCCTGCAGCCGGATTTGACAGCCCAGAAGATCTAAGCAGGGTTATCAAAGAAGAGGCGAAGAGATACTATGAATCTAAAGGATATAAAACGCAGATCCGCGAGTGGCTGCCGCATCCAAACTGCAGGCACACCATCACATCTAAGATGAGATGACTATTATCACTTAGATTGTATTATTACACGTTATAAATGGTATATGCTAGCCCTATGATGGATCTGGCTAATTATGTTGATAATTGTTGCTAATTTAAATTCTAGTTTAGGTGGATTTTCAACCAGTATTCCAAACACAAGAAGACGAAAAATATAGGGAATATCTACCTTCACGAACTCTTGCACATGTGTCCCCCATCTCTTGCTTATTATTCCAATAGTTGTTCATCATCGCCCTTATTCTTGATTTTCGTGCCATCTCGCCCACACTCGTATTCTACTATGCTGTCTGCATAACCTTTAAATTCCTCCATAGACGAAAATCCGAGTCTTTTCAATATCAGAGCCACTTCCTCTTCTGATACATCATAAGAGACGCCATCAACGAATCGTCTCCAAGGCTCCTGATCTTTTTGTAAGTGCATCTTCATTCCACCGTCACTACTTCGATGATTGTCAATTTGTCATCATAATTACTTTTGTTATTATATGTTTCATGTTGCGTTTCATAAGAAACTCAATTCAAAGCTATCATATTTTCCGCCAAATCTTCCAGTACTATTGATATACATTCTAGTTTAGATGGATTTCTAACTAGCAAAAAATGCAGAACTTCTTGCTAATTCGATTTCATTTACATTCTAGTTTAGATGGATTTCTAACCATCCTTTGCCCGTTTTGCATACCTGCTTACCGTTGCATTTACATTCTAGTTTAGATGGATTTCTAACTTGATTTTACCAACGTGCTTTTCTCAGTAATATTATTGGTATTGATCTTATCAATCAGATGCATAATTAATTCTTGGGCTATCTTTTCAAGAGGATTTGTAGAGTCATTGAATTCTCCTGCATCAATCATAACCTTCATCTCAGCGATTGAAAGCCAAAAAATGGTTGGGGATCCGTCCTTTTTGTGCGAATCTTATTAGCAACAGTTGTGCTATATATTCAGTGTCTTCAACAGGAATGCTTAGCTTATTGTGAGCCCAGTCTGCTAATTGTTTAATTCTCGCTCTGCTCACAGGATGTGAATCCGTTCCGTACTCAACATATAGCGATAAGTGACATCTACCCCAACTACATATTGTTGCAATAATCTCATCTTTTTGAGATCTTCGTCTAATCTTTTATTGAATGAGCTGCACCCGCACAGAAGAAGTTAGATCATTCAGGCTCCACTCGTTGGCGGTTATTCTTTCCACTAAAGACTGATAGGCTTTCTCGCTTTCTTGCTCAGAGAGATTATCAAATATCCAGTGTTTGATTTTCAATAAAGTATAGGATTATTAAAACTTTTTAAGGAGCTCCTTAATAATTGTTAAAATCATCTACAATATATTTTTAAACTAGATATCGATTTATAATGTATAAATATAGCATGAAGCTATATCGAATTTTGTAGATGAATCTGTGATTATGAACCTATCTATTTATTAGAAATTTACCTGAGTTAGAATACAATGTTGTGGATATAGCATATAGTTAGAAACTTATCTAAGCTGAAATACGAATTGTAGTGAACTATTGCATATTAGATTTATTATGTATTTGAACTTATGTGTTTATTCTTCGAGAACTTAGCAAGGTTTGATAATTAATTCAATTAGTTATTATTATATGTTGTATCTATACATTAGATTATTTTATAGTATTATTTATCATCTTCATTTTTTTCTATTTATCCAAAATACGTACTAATTATTTGCATTTTATCCATCATTTGATATTTTATTATCAAAAAAGTAGTGAAAAACACCCAAAAAGCCCACATGAATTGTTTATTTTATCAGACATATCTGTTTAAGCTATATTTTTATCTTATATCTCGTTATATACTATTTTATAATTGTAGATTTCTAGACAATCGCCCAAGATTCTGGCGATAATAACTTAATGATAAATGTTACTCTTAAAAAAATCGATAGTTATAGCATTTGTAATATTATTTAATTATGTATAGCTAGATATTAAATTATTATTGTATATGTGGATATTGTAGTAATCTTAAGATTTTGCTATTGTGCGAATTCTTTGTTGTGGAGATTTTATATTAAACTTAAATCTAGTTTAGATAAATCTGACAATGATACGATTTTTAGAAATTCAAATCAATCATAAATGCATTTATAGAAAAATAGTCTATTTTCAATAGTGTTAATCCAGAAATTCAATCAAAAAATGTCTTAAAGTAAGGATTTTTTCCACATTTAAGTTGATGTTCGGGACTCCGTCGTTGACTAAATTACTTAATTATGTACAATATGTATACTATAATAGGTAAACAATAGTTTACATTAAACCTCAGACATTTTTCACGGAGTGAAATGTGTTCATTTTAATCTAAATCCGGAGAATGTCAATATTGACCTCCAAATTTATTTAAAAATTAGAGTGAGTTGATTAATCAATTAAAAATAACATAATTAGCTATATTTAAGATACTTATTTAGATGGATGTAATAGTCATTAAAAAAGATGCATTAGATGTGGGCTTTTTGCAACATATTAATATTATTCAATGTATGAGATATACTTTACCAATGGATTTATCAACATTGACCATCTCATGTGATGAAAATAAGGATCATTTTGTAAACACATGTAATATTATAGTACATATCGATCCATGTTATATTATTAATGTATTTTGCGTATACGAACATCTATGGGATTTATTCCTACATTTCATAATTCAAATTAAGAACAATGAGAAACTCTGCATTCACCAAAAGATACCTCTAAAAAGATAAACCTATTGACTGATTGATCTGACAATTAATAATAACGATAATTTAGATATACACTATATTTTTATACATTGGACAGAAATATGCATAATATGAGCAGGATTATGCAAATTCTTTGATTGAATGTAAGGATAATAATTATATATTGATGTGGTTATGATTGCATGAATTAAAAATTCAAATGATTATAAATCATGCATTGGATGCGGCCTTATGAATGCACAAGGTTGCTTTGAAATTTTAATAAGTAAAAGAATATTATAATTGTAATTTAGTATTTTAGGAGGGATACTGTTGAAAAAAGCATTAGTTGTTGGTATTGATGATTATGACACATGCCCACTTTATGGTTGTGTAAATGATGCAGAGGCTGTAGCAGACATACTCAAGCAAAATGGCGATGAAGAAAAAACCATTAATTTTGACGTACTTAAACACTTAAACGTAGAAAATAAAGGTCATCTGAAGCATTTAATTATAAATTGTTTTTCAGGGGACGCCGAGGTTGCACTTTTTTATTTTTCAGGGCATGGATATGTAGACTCTACGGGTGGATACATCGTCACACCTGATTGTAGTGAATGTGATGTGGGTGTCTCGATGCAAGACCTTTTGAATATCGTAAACAACTCAAAATGTAAGAATAAGGTTGTGATTCTAGACTGTTGCTATTCTGGATATTTGGGCCAGATTAATGTGAATCAACAGTCTTCTGTAATCGGCGATGGCGTCACATTATTAACTGCGTGCAGATCTGATGAACCTGCAATGGAATTCAATGGGCATGGGTTATTTACTTCATTACTCTTAGAAGCATTATCCGGGGGCGCTGCAGACGTCACGGGGTATATAACACCAGGTGGAATATACTCATACATTGACAAATCATTAGGTGCATGGGATCAGCGGCCGATATTTAAGACAAATATCAGTAGTTTTTCTCCATTGAGACAGGTTACTCCACGAGTGTCAAAAGAGGTATTGCGTCGATTGACTGATTATTTTAAAACACCCGATTCAAAACTGCTCCTTGATCCATCATATGAACCGACAAACAGTCCAGTGGTTGAACATAAGATTATCGAGCCATATGCAGAGAGCAAGCACGTAAAGATTTTTTCTGATTTGCAAAAATTAGCAAGTGTTGGTCTTGTAGTTCCGTTGGATGAAGAACATATGTATTTTGCAGCTATGAATTCAAAACCTTGTAGATTAACATCAGCCGGCCAGCATTATTGGAATCTAGTAAAAAAGGAAAGAATATGAACTTCAAACTTTCCTATTTTTGCGAGATTTATCAATCTCTTTTTGGAGTTTACTGCAGTTGTGAGGTATCTCCTTAATTCCATACTTTTTTACAAGTTTTTTAGGGAGTGATCTTTGATTTGTATTTAGAGATATGATTGGTTTTTTGTATCGTTTAGCTATCTTCAGCTCATCAATCATTCCCTTTCCAACCTCATCATTCCGGGGTGGACATACACAAACCATGTCAGAATTTCTAATTCTATATTTTGCAGAACTTTTCCAGCCATAATCATATGGACTTTTAATTGAGTAGTCTGTAAAGTCTATCGACTTTGAACCTTTATGAATATCAACCAATGCTTTTTGACTCCTGTCTTTAAATGAGTAGGAGATAAATACTCTAGCCCTGCTGGATTTTGGATTTGCTTTATGTAAATGTTTATTGCGTCCTATCTTCATATTATATTTCACTCTGTAATTTTAATATATTCACATGTACAACATTATATAAACATTATCCTGCACCGTTAGCAGTATTGGTACATACGACTGGTAAATAAAAATGGTGATGGGAGAGAACTCCCATAAAATGGTTTTAGATTGTAATTAAAGTGACGGTGCGTCCATTGTAGAGCTGGGTATTTGGATTTTCACCGACATCATAACCATCTGACGTAGTTTCACAATAGTAGTATGTGTTGAGCCAAGTGGTAAAGCCAAATCCCTTGCAATCGTCTACAGATATACCAGCTGCCATATGCCCAGGTAACAGCAGCAGAGCGGTATCATATCCCATTGCATCTGCTATTGCACAGTATAATATCGACGTGTCTTCACAGTCCCCGCCTAAATCAAATAATGTCTCTAACGGGAATTTCCAGTATTCTTCATAGCCCATGTATACGTCGTCTGCCTGGTAATCCAAGCTCTGTATAAATTTAAGTATGAATCCTGCTACCTGCAGATCATCCATTCCCGATGTCATCTTTTTAAAATCAGCGGCAATCTGCACGATATATTCATCATTGGATGTGACAAAAGACCGGTCATGGCTCGCGGTCCCCTGCTGTCTTTCCTCGGTGGAGTATAAATTGCGATAGTAAAGAAGATCAGCATATTCTATATTCAGATCATATGTGTATGTTTTTCCTTCAAATGACCATTCGTAGCTGCGTGCAATATCCCCTGTTACTATGATTGTGCAATATCCATAGTATGCACTTCCATCATACTCTCCAGTGATGTATACCGCATATTCTCCAGCAGTATCAAACGTGTATGCGAATGATGATCCTGAAAACTCTGCAATTGTTTCTCCACTGTCTATGTCTACAATCTTACTCGATGCAGAACCAATATTGATTCCGTTATTGAATTCAATCTCATGTCCTGACTCATATGTGAAATCTGGATCCGTGTTGTTTATTGCATAGACGACTACATCAGCCGCAACTATCTCAAATTCATATGAAAGGTCAGAAGACAATAGATTGCCGGCTGCATCATACCATCCTTGGAATTCTGTGCCTTCCTCTACTGAGGCTGTTAAAATTACAATCTCTCCTGGATTGTATTTTCCATTTCCAGAAACAATTATTCCTGCATCGCAATAAACCTGAACGTTGTATTCATCGGACGCTTCAAATGTAAAATCTCCTGCGAATATGTATTCTAGATACGTAGTGGACCGTGTGGTTTTGGATTCATACGTCATTATGTATGGAATCCACTCATCTCCGATGTATTGTGTCTGCACAAACGTCCCCTGAGCATCAGTACCCTGCCAGACCTCGCATAGTTTTTCTCCATTTATGGTGTCTATGGTCGTCTCTCCTGCATATGTCCATATTATATCGCTTTCATCACTCCAGTATGTGCTTTCATAGTCCTTAGTTTCCTTCAGGAATCCGCTGGAGTATACATATTCAGAGGTATTAGACATGAAATACCGATCAGCCTCCTGGTCATAGTACAAATACATGTAGTTTTCAACACCAGTCATTTCATATTCTGTAAAGAAACCGGCTTTGACACATCCCGACACCATGAAACTGATTCCTTTTCCTTCCAGATTGTCAGCCCATCTAGCATAGAGAGTCAAGTCTCCCTGCATATCTGGAGTGATCTTGTTGCATTCGTTCTCAAAATTTTCATCCAGATACCATGCATAGAAATACATTTCATCAGATGTAGGGTTGTATATTTTATACTCATTTCCTGATTGATAACTATCCATGTTTAAATCCGAATTTATTCCGCCATTCAGAACATATGTGATTGAATAGCTTTCGCCGCTGCTGCTCGAAACACTTTTATCATCATCGTCTGAAATGATGTAAATAGCACCGGCTGCGCAAGCTAAAGCAATAATCAGAGCTGCTGCTAAAACCAGGTATTTTTTATTCATGTTTTTCCCTCAACATTCCATCTAATATCTGTGTCAGATATCAACCTTATCCGTACGTTATTTTCTGATCTCATGGAATCTGCAGATTTTGTATCCATACAGCATAACTGCTGCGGGGATGCCGGCACGGCAGAAATGAGAAGATGCTCTCTATATCTCAATATATCACCACCTTGGTGCCAGACGGCATAATGTGGTATGCATCATATTGCATCACTCAAACGCCGTCAGCGCCCACTTTAAAAATTAAAACTGTTTAGGTACACTTCCAGCACAAATGTGTCTGTTAAAAAATTTTCAGTCACCGGCTGTTCGGTTAATAGCATATCCGGCACGTTTTCACACGTCTGTATGTCCAGCTCAGTTTCTGAATCATCTTCAATCAGATTTTCCTGCTGAAACTGCTGTGTCTCCATGGATTGCTTATATTTATCCAAGGATCTCAAATCAACACAGAAGAGGTCATCATATGCAGACATCAATTTGACCTTTAACAGTGTTTCCTGCTGAGTGTGTAATGCAGATGTAAGCTCTGAAAGGCAGCACTCTATCCGGTCGCTGCGGTTTTCTACAAAGGTAATGACTTCTTCTAAAAATTCTAAGTCTATGATGCCGCTAATAGGGATTGATGAACGATCTGAAAAATCATCCTTGGGTATGATATCTTTTTTGACAGGTTCTAAAGGTCTGTCTGCATCTGCATTATCTAACATTGGTAAATGCAGTTTAGAATTCATTTCTCTAATCAGATCCCCCTTGAATGTACCTGATATGTACTCCATTGGGTTGTAGAATTCAACTTCCATCCCTTTAGATTCATAGTATCTTTTCTCAGCTGATGCTTGTTCATAACTGAGAACAAGTTCTAGAATGGATGAGTTTTCATCGATGTCCTGAGGCCTTATCGTCACAACCTTGTCGGCTAAGCGGTGGTCATCAAAACTTTGATTGGATGCATTTTCTGTCAGGGGGATGAGACATGCAGTGGCAATCACGAGTGCCAGAACGACAGACATGATCTCAAGCCCTTTTTTGTGCATCAATTCAACAACACTCTGCAAATATATATTCATTTTGAAACAGGAATTTCACAGCATTTATTTGAGGCAATGATATCTGAGATTGAATGGGGCTGCGACATACATCGCAGTCAATCAAAACGAGTGCTCAGGAATTAAATCATATTTGTACAAATAACTGATGCGGGTAATGTGATACTCATCATACTCTGCTTCATGATTTGTTCAGACAGTTTAAAACTCAGCCATTATGACATTTTATTCAATTCAATGCTGAGTTTAATGATGTGCCATTCATAAGATGCATTTTAGGAAATCGGATATGTTCGTAATTTTCATTATAAAATTTCTAAGCAATTGTACCTTTCATCCAGCTGGAATTTCTGGCATGGATCACTATGGAGGACTATCATGTCTGAGGATAAAAATTTGACAGGAAAGGTCGGAGGGAAAAAGCTCTTCATCATAGGAACTTCTTCTATTGTCGGACCTTGGCTGGTACTCACATCCCAGTGGATAGGGTACACCGGAGCATCGGTGATTTTAGCCTTTGCATTATGCGGTTTGCTCTGTATCCCGATAGCATTGTGCTATGGAGAACTTGCTGGGATGTTTAAGACTAGAGGCGGTACGTACGAATATGTCCGTACTGCATACAACAGGGAAGCGGGGTATTGGATATCGTGGACAACTATGTTCACTTATATTGTACTGATCTGTTTCCAAATTATATGTGTCACTATGCTTGTGCAGTACATCGCAGGATGGGCATTCTCACAGGCACTCATCATAGGAATTTCCATTGCACTTATGATCGTCATGACACTCTTGAATACTAGAGATTTGTCAGTAGCAACTACTGTGCAGACTTTGTTGTTCTTCGTGCTTGTAACTGTAGGATTCTTATTCGTAGCATGCTTCTTCTTAAATGATGCATGGAGCATAGACAACATAGGTCCGTTTTTCCAAGAGGGTATGACTGGACATAATGATATTATCGGCATGGATGCGGGATTTTTGCTGGCGATAGCAGCGCTGGTAACTATGTTCTTTGGCTTTGAGCTGATCCCGCAGTTCGCTGGAGAAGCGGACTATCCTCCAAACAAATACTGGAAACTTATGGCCGGCGGAATTATCTTTGTAATTATATTCGATTCTATCATATGCTTGGCAGAGCTTGGTATGACTTCTCTAGATCCAACTATGACCACCTATGAATATATCTCCAGTTTGTACAGCTCCAACGGTATGGTAAGTGCAATATTCGCTGCGGCTTATGTAGGTAACTGGCTTAAATGGTTCATAGTTATTGCCAACTTCTGCTGTATGGGCTGTTGTCTGATTGGTTTCTGGATGGGAGCTACGCGTATCTTACATGCAATGGGCAGTGCAGGTTCACTTCCGTCTGTATTCAGCAAGACTAACAAACACGGAATGCCCTCCACAGGCAATTACTTCGTTCTCATCATGGTTCTCATTCTCACACTTATCGCGCTGTCAGGTCCAGCCTGGATCAATGCAACATTCAGCTTAATGGCACTGGGTGTAGGATTTACCTATCTAGGTGTGTCGCTGTCGTATCTTAAGCTTTTAAAAGCATATCCAAACGCTGACCGCCCTTGGTCTGCACCCGGTAAAGCCATCATGGGATACATTGCTGCAGCGTCATCCCTCTTCATGACCCTTATGATGATCTGGACAGTAATAAGCGCTGTTCTCAACGGCGATCCGATCATGGCTGTAATGGCTATCGTATTCTTCGTGATTATCGGCGTGATGAGATATTTCATGAAAAAAGATGAGCAGAAAAATCCAGACAGGTATGTCGAGGAACCTATACTATTGTCAAAGGAAGAAGCTGTTGTAACAGCTGAAGAAAGTGTAGTAGACATGCCGGTTGAACTGAACAAGTAATTTGGAGGTATTAAATTGACATCATCAAAAGAATTAGTTGAATCTGCACTCAGGCGTGAAGAAGTGGAAAGAATACCATTCTGTCCCCCGTTTCAGGGATATTGGGCTTTAAACCTTGCCGGAGTTTCTGTAATAGACTCCATTAAAAATCCTAAAATGGCTGCAGAAGCCCAGTTCAAGGTAGTTGAGCCATGCTGCATGGATGCTGTGGAAATAATGTGGGATTGGCTCCTGCCGGCGGAGGCCATGGGCTGCGGAGTTAATATTCCTGAACACGGAACCATTCCTACTCTGACACACATCGTTGATGAACCGGGAATGCTTGATAAACTTGAGATCCCGGAGATAAATGATTTCTACCGCTTTGCCGGTGCCAAGAGTACTGCATCAGCCATGGCAGAAAAATTGAGAAAAGAGCGTTTTCTCATGTGTTCAATCCTCTCTCCATTTACATTATCTGGGGAACTCAGAGGAGTAGAACAGCTGATGATGGACTGTCTGATGGAAGAAGAATTTGTACATAACCTCATCAACAAATCTCTGGAAATACTCACAGTATTTGTTGAAGATATGATAACATGGGATACAGACGCTGTGATTATCTGTGATCCTACTGCGTCTGGGGATTTGATATCAGCACCAGATTATGCGAATTTTTCAGCTTCATCGATGAAAGCCCTGGGAAATATTGTGAGAAAAGGTGGTAAAACACACATAAATCACATCTGTGGAGACACCAGCGACCGCTTGGATATTGTTGCAGATACAGGATGTGCAGCATTTTCTGTTGATTACCAGGTAAATATAAAGAATGCTGTCTCAAGTATGAGTGACCGCATGGCAATTATTGGGAATCTGGATCCTGCAGGAATCTTGTACTGCGGTACTCCAGAGGATGTCCGTGTAAACACTCAGACTCTTCTCGAAGCTGGCGGTAAAAAAGGATATTTGCTTGGTTCTGGATGCGATATACCTGTCGGCACTGCATATGAGAATGTTCTAGCAATGTCTAAAGTTTTTATGAATTTCTAAACCTCAAGGCCCTTTTTGGGCCCGTTTATTTTTTTCTATTGAAAACGGTCTCTCTGTTTTGCAGTACATAATGTGTTATTACTTTTCTTTCAGCGTTTCTGAGAGTAACATCCAATGTAGATTTGGAGCAGTTTAAAAGAAGGCAGAGTTCTTCTAGATTTATTCTTCTTGGGATCTCATAATACCCATGCTCTAGAGCAAGCCTCAGAGCTTCTTCCTGCCTGTCAGACAATAACGCGGCATAGTCTGATTGAAAAGATGATTTTCTTTCCGTACGAAATCCTTCTGCGTTTAGTCTCTTTATGAGATTCATCACATACACCGAATTTGGCCCGACAATTGTCCAGCATATATCACCATTGTCTTTCGAAGAAACTGCTGAAGTTATCATACATCCTGATTCTGATACCATCTTTGAGATCTGGCAGTTGTTATTCATGACCATTGCCATAAGCTGATGGCTGGAGATTCTGTCAATAGTACATTCACCCATTTCATTACCATAGTACTGTTTTTCTGTGATGTTTTGAAGAGTACCGTGTGGATCCATTACACGGATCATGGCACATCCTCCTTCCCCAGCCAAACTGGTACACTGTATAACCTCACATTCTACACCATTGTCAGAATCTCTGCATTCTGGGGGAAGTATTTTGAAGCATGAGTTGCCACCTTCAGCTTCTCCGATAAGAAGTTTGACGCAATACATGGGATTGTATGGTTGTCTTAATTGATATCATTTATCCATTGAGTTTCAATCTGGATACCTTCATGCATAGTAGTTTAAATGCTATGAGTTATAAAAATTAATAAAATGATTTAAATTAGCCATTTGTCACTTTTTAACGATGTGCTACCATCCCAAGATCATGCTAGATACTTATCCCGAAGCATGTTCAAGAACAATTCGCACGCCCTTGAAAAAACCTGGTCTTTTTTCCATACGATCACGAGACCGCACTCAAGTTTTGGATATAATGGTCTGAAACACAACTTACTTTTTCCAGTTGTATTAACTAACCTGTCTAAACAAATAGCATATCCAACTTCTTCCTCTACCATGAGTGAAGCATTGTAGAGAAGGTTGTATGTAGAAATAACATTGAGTTCATCAAAACTTTTTCCAAACCAGTTAGTTATTTCGTCCTTTACCATAGTCTGCCGTGAACATAATAGAGGCATGTTTGCAATGTCTTTTGGAGTTATGTGATCCAATTTCGCATATGGGCTGTCTTTTCTCATAAGAAGCCCCCATGTATCAGCAACAGGAAGTCTGAGATATGCGTATTTCTCCTTATCTACAGGTTCAATCAATAAACCAAAATCAATTAACCCTCGATCTAATTTTTCTGTTACATCATCGGCATTGCCACTGAATATGTGATATTTCACTTGAGGATATGCTGTATTCATATCTTTTATCGTTTTTGCTATTGTCCTCATCGCATCTGTCTCACCGCTGCCTATGAAAATATCACCTGTTATCACTTCATCAGATGTCTGTATATCCAGTTTCGTTTTGTCTGCAAGCTCTATAATCTCTTCTGCTCGTTTTCGAAGGTAGTGTCCTTCTTCAGTAAGAGTTATTTTTCTATTGCCACGGATGAATAATTTCTTTCCTAATTCATCTTCCAGTTCCATAAGCTGCCTAGACAGTGTAGGCTGCGTAACATTCATAAGTTCGGCTGCACCGGATATGGTCCCTTCTTTAGCTACGGCAAGAAAGTATCGCAGAATTCTGATCTCCATTTGCATTCTCCAATTACAGATTATGCTTTTTAGGCATTACATTGCATGAATCATAGTTATTTGTTATTTGTGGAACTTGTCCAATCATTTTCATGAAAGAAATAATCCTCTTAGGTGCTCAAATTGATGCAATGAATTGATAAATAATCTATGCTTTTTAGGCATTACAAATCATTTAATATAGGTATTTTGTATCTGTAAATGTCGAATGATGAGTTCGAAACTAGGTAACAGGAGATATAAAATGGATCTTGAGGAATATCTGGATATTCTGAAACGCGGAGAGTATGTGGATGGCAGTTCTGAAGCATATTTATTCATGCGTGAAGTAAGTCAAGAAGCAATAAAGATCACTTCAGAATTAAATTCTTCATATCACAGCCCGGAGGAAATCTGCAACATATTCTCCCGGCTTATTGGAAAATCTGTTGACAGCTCGTTTTGCTTATTCCCTCCATTTCATACTGACTGCGGAAAAAATATTGCATTAGGAAAAAATGTTTTCATCAATGCAGGGTGTTGCTTTCAGGATCAGGGAGGCATTACCATAGGTGATAATGTATTAATCGGTCATAATGTAGTTTTAGCGACTCTAAATCATAACCTAGATCCAGAAAAGAGAGCTGGAATGTATCCATCTCCGATTTCTATTGGAAATAATGTCTGGATAGGATCAAATTCTACAATTCTTCCAGGAGTTGCAATCGGTGAAAATTCAGTGGTTGCAGCTGGGGCGGTTGTTACAAAAGATGTACCTGAAAACACAGTTGTCGGAGGAGTCCCGGCCAAGATCATCAAGACCATAGATGCAAGGGGATAATATGAGTAAAAATATTCTAATCATATCTACAAGTCCTCGTAGAGGAAGTAATTCAGAAACACTCGCGGATGAGTTTGCAAGAGGTGCAGCGGATTCTGGAAACAATATCGAAAAAATCAATACACATGATAAAGATATAAATTTCTGTAAAGGTTGTTTGAGCTGCCAAAAAACAAAACAATGTGTTATTAAAGATGATGCATGCCAGATCATTGAAAAAATGCTGGAGTCAGAAGTTATTGTTTTTGCTACACCGATATATTTTTATGAAATGTGCGGTCAGATGAAGACTGTCTTAGATCGTACAAACCCTCTTTTCTCTTCAGATTATGCGTTTCGAGATGTCTATATCATAGCAACTGCAGCAGACACTAGTGAAGATTCTGTTGACGGGGCGATTAAAGGTCTTCAAGGATGGATAGATTGTTTTGAAAAAACAGAACTTAAAGGAGTGGTCAAAGGCCTGGGATTAGAAGGGATCGGTGCTATAGCAGGAAATCCTTCACTCCATGAAGCATACGAGCTGGGAAAAAGCGTTTGAATGGTTTGAAAATATAAGGTATGCTGAAGGGTAACGTTATGAAATTTGGACTATGGCCTGCTCAACTTTGAAGACTATGATGATTGCCAAAGTTTTGAAATAAACCCGTTGATGTGTAGAATCTAAAGCAGAAATATAGTCATGCGTCATAAACGCAATTCTCCTTTTTTTAATGTAACCACAAGCCCTGTTATCGTCTAGTTAGCTAGTGATAGATTCTGAAGGCAATAACCTCTCTTATTCCATCTGTACCTGTGTATAAAGAATTTACACTATATCCTGCATCAACCAAAGCTTCGGTAAAACACTGCATTGATTCTCCTTAACTTTGCATTAATTCGAATATCGAAGATTCTTGAAATTGTATCTGCAAAATATCGGCCATAATTATTGAATAAATTCGAAATATGGTATATTGAGTAAACTATCCGCATATTATGCATAGATTTATTCAATTTAAGCTGTGAAAATGGCCTCAATTTGCTACTAAATACGAATACTGATAAAGTTAACGGTGTTTTCTCCATAAACTCCGGTAAATATTCCAGCGATGCTGCGACATACATAGTATTTATGCGAAATACAGTCATTAGAGTATTCTGAAAAATGAGATTAAATTGAATTTACAAGTAAAAAGTCTAATGATTTCTGTTGTTAAAAAAAAATATTGAGTGTAAATGAGATTATCATTTACAGAATTTATCGATATATGCCTCACGACATTTTTCAATTATCGTTTTGGCTTCGTCCGGACCCTGCACCTCATTAACAATGGTCTCTTTCCCCTCTAGGTTTTTATATACACTGAAGAAGTGGCGCATTTCATTAAATATGTGGCTGGGCAGTTCGCTGATATCTTTATAGTTGCAATATGTGGGATCATTAAATGGTATTGCAATGATCTTTTCATCCAGCTTACCGCCGTCAAGCATAGAAATGACTCCGATTGGGTAACACTGTACAAGACTCAGAGGGTGAATATTCTCACTGCATAAAACGAGAACATCCAGAGGGTCCCCGTCATCAGCAAGCGTTCTTGGAATCAATCCGTAATTAGCTGGATAGTGTGTAGAAGTATATAGAATACGGTCTAATATGATATGCCCCGTCTCTTTATCAAGTTCATACTTGTTTTTAGAACCTCTTTCGATTTCAATCACTGCTATAAAATCATCTGGATTAATCCTTGCAGGATTTATGTTATGCCATATATTCGACATGTCATTCATCTCGTACCTCTTCATATGCATAAGTATCCTATAAATCCATCCGTGCAACCGGCAATAGATAGATTCTATAGATTTGAAGAGTGAGTGATGCTCAGTATAGTGGAAGGTCTCCAGTGATAGGATCTACTTTTTCAGAAGATTCTGGTTCTAGTGCTAAACAAGTGTACGTAGGTACGCCGTTAAACTCAGTATGACCAGCATCCAATATGAGTGCCGAGATCAGACCGGCTTCTTTTGCCTTTCTATCAATTTCAAGAAGTTCTTCTTCAGAATCTACGCTGACGCAGATCTTGGCTACACCGTAATTAAACCAATCGCTCAGAGGTGTCGAAGGCCTGTCTGATGGCGTTAAGACGATGTTTCCACCGACTGATTTAATTTCTCCAAGTCTATTCTCTTTTTCCAATGCTAAAAGTACAGCTGTAACGCAAGCATGTCCGGCCTGTGCAGCAATTTTACCTTTTCTCATTTTAAGGTCCTTGCGCACAACAATCATCTGCTTAGACTTGTACACCTTTCTATTCATCTTTCTAGCTATAATCTCCAGCAGATCAGACATAATGCATTAATTAATCAGCAAATTAAATACTTTTTGATTTTAGCAAATAGTCAAGATGTCAAGAACTATTCTCTTGTTAAATGATTTAAAAATCTGTCAATGCAGTCTGTGTGTGAACTTCTGATTTTTTAAGACTTGCCCAGCTAGGAATACCATATTTATCTTTAAGCAAGTTTATCTTATGATTGAATCCTTTTAAATATTCTTGTGGTGGAAAATCATAGCGGTATAAATTTTTCATTTTTTCATAGAGTGAATGGTCATATGTATTCAAAAAATTCAAAAAATTCGTTCTTGTTTTTCCGATCAGATACAACACATTTGGTCTGATGTATTCTACACATACCTTGGAAGCTTCATTATATATCGAGTCTAAATTCTCATACGAGTCTGTTAGATATGGTATGACTGGCATTAGTGTTATTCCAGCAGAAATCCCCTCTTCTCTTAAAATCCTCAATGCTTCGATTCTCCTGTCAGGAGCTGCGGCATTTGGTTCTAAAGATCTTTGGAGGGTCTTATCCATAGTTGTTATCGTTAAGGACACTTTTATATCAGCCACATCACTTAGTTTTCTAAGATAATCAATATCTCTCAGAACCAGGTCAGATTTTGTAGCGAGAATTGCTGGTGTTTTATATCTTATCAGTATTTTCAAGATCTCAGGCATGATTCTTAGCTTTTCTTCTATAGGCTGGTAGGAATCTGTAACGCCACCGATGTTAACAGCTTCGTGTTTCCAGTTTTTTGAAGAAAGCTGTTTTTCTAAACACTTTACAATATTTGATTTGTAATATATCCTGTCGAAAAAACGATCATCGTTGAGATACTCATGAGAGTATAAAGCATAACAGTACCTGCAGCCATGTTCACATCCCCTATAGATGTTCAAATCCCAGGAACACGGCATCTTATGCTTATTTGGATGAAGTGCTGATTTACATTCTAAGCCAACATAGTCCATAAGGTTACCACATCCAGATAATCTGCATAGTGTTTTCATCTAAATATGATTAGGTATGAGTTTCACTTAATGCATTAATCATCACCTTTGTACACTCATAGTGCCAAAGTATATCATTTTCGTATATGATGTCAGAATATGGAAGATTCTGATGAAACGGAAGCACCGATTCAACAAAATGAGCCAAAAATGCCACGATACATAGACGTTGGGAAGATATCCATAGCTAATCTGATAACATTTGGTTCACAGATGATTGCTATAATTCTAGCGTTTATATTTGTATGTTTCAATTTTATATTCTCACAGGCAAGTGATACTAAACTTCTGAGCTTTTTTGGGAATATGGTCCCACAGGGGATATTTAACTCCCCTCAGGATGGATTCACCGCATTTGGTATCATCTTTGCAGTATTGGGGATAGTATCGCTAGTATTGATGGCTTCGATGTTTTACACCAGAGGCAAAAACAAGAAATCATTGTATTATGCAAATATGGTGATTCTTGCAGTCATGTGTATTGCAGATGTGTATTATCTATTTGGATTCCATTTAGTTCCTGCAGATCTTGGGGGATTCTGGGATGGATTGATATCATTTGCACAAAGTCTTGGAATAGAAATTTTTGATGGCATAAAATATCCTTGGTTTGAGGAGTTTATTGCAATATTCAGCGGTTTATCATTCGTGCTGATGTTTAGGAAAAAAGCAAAAAAGTATATCCTGCAGGGTGTAGAAAACTAATCTCTAAAATATTAGACAGATCTGATCACATCAATTCTAGATCTGTCTAATTCTATTTATTCCAGCAGAGTAGCGAGTACTAGACTTAAACAGACCAGATGGTAGCTTTGAGGCCTTTAGTTCTTTGAAATGAATGATACTCGCTGATACATAACATTAGAATTGAATGAAGACATCATTCACTATTTTTTAAGAGGACAAAATTCATCTATCTTCAAAAAATCAAACTCCATTTCATCTCTAATATCTCTTACACATCCCATTAAGAGAATCAAGCATATTGATCTGTTTATCTGATGTTAAAAAATGAGTGCAACGACTATCTGATAGAGCGCACGCGAGAATCAAGGCATCGGTAGACTGCAAGTATTGTTCCCCCATCCATTTTTGTGATTTCTTGCAGACATTGTGCTATTCAGCAGTCTGTGAGCATAACGATAGCAATTGTGATTGTGGATTCCTTCTGGAACCAGTATTCCCTTTTTCACATTATCATGAAAATTATTAAAAATATCATCTATTCGGTTTTTTTAGTTGCAACAAGATACGCTTCGTCGATTGCCGGAAAAGGGACATGATAATTTGGTTTTCCCCTCTTCCAGTTTTTTAAAATTTGTTTTACATCTCCGTGCACATCATCAGATTGATCGCAGAAAGCAATCAGGTAGCACGTATCAATGTAGAATAGTGTTTGTTGTTCTCCAGATATTTATATGCCCCCTCTACATGGTCTTTTAGATGAGGCTTCAGACGGATTGTTGTTTCAATTAGTTCTTTTCCGCTGATGTTTCTATTAGTTTCTGCGACTACAAGGATTGTCGCAAGGGCCTCGGTATATTCCAAGCCTTGAGCAAGTATATACTTTAAATCACTTTTCACATCCTCTGGGATGTCTATATGTTCTGGAGCGATATTTTTTTCTGAGATTTTATAATATGCGTCTGCTAGATCTCTAGAGTATGGGCCGCGGATATATCTTGTAAAGTTGTATACCGGACCGACTCTGGCAAGATTTAGGAGATACACACCCTTTTGAGCAAGGAGACGATCATTGAACTCCTCGACATTAAACTCATGGTCTGCCAGTGAGAAGATTTCATCGATCATTCCAGCAGTCTTAGCCAGATTTTCTGCCATACAAGTCCTCCTAGAGAGCATCTACTCATTCATTTTGTATATGTTAAATCCCTATTTGATAGTCACTAACAGCTTCAAAAACATTCACAGAGTGGGGGTATATCTCAATAAATATCCTTTCATTCTTGATTGGTATACTGCCATCTATTGATGTGCTAAACTCGATATCTATGATGTTGAAGTGGATGATGTATCATTCCCTAAGCAGGAAGCAAAGAAATTTGTAAAATTCAAAATGGAAGACACAAATGATGATCTTTAGAGATTGATGAAGGTTTAAGACAGTTGAGTAAATATCTAGAGATCATATTAGGTTTTATTCTTTTCATCGACATATGTTAAAAATACGATCAGAAAGCGCCCGAAAGATATTTGAGCTGACTCCGCAGAGATGAGTCGTCAAACATTCTCTGCGGGTCAGATTTTCGGGAAGAGATGGTAAAATACCACGTTTTGTCGTGGCGATCTGCAAGGTGGTTGTGATCGATGATTCGGTCGTGATTATCGAGAGCTGACAAGGAGCCAGTCATGAATTGTTCACATTACGAACTCCGCCCCTTAAATGGCGGTCACCTCTACCCTTAATTCATGTATATTCTTTGGTGTTTATACTTTTTTGCATAACACTTACTCCAATTCTAAAAGTATATACAATCAGACGGCCCACTGCTGACCTCTGAGGAGTTTATGGGATTATCGAGGCTGGCAAATACTGTACCAATATTGGATGCGAATGATCTCATATATAGTGAAATCATAACTGTTTCGACACATCCTCTCGCAATCCCATTCTTACGGGGATAATAGTTGCAAAACAAAATAGGCTGACTAAAAATTACTTGGTTATTTGTGTTCTTTTTCCAACAATACACAAAATCAAAAAAAATGCAATCGCAGAAGCAAATTAAGTTTGAAAATAGATAGCCCCGTTGTGGTACAAATACTACATCTGGCAAATAAAATTGTCTCTGTGAATAAGTCAATGCAGTCTCTACCATAATTGGACAGAAAAAATGGGATCCTGGCTATGCTTAAAAGTGCGAGCGCCGGCTCGCAGTATTGTGTTTAGCCAGACTTGTATTTTTTTAAGTCAATCAAAAGGGAATTGTACAAACCCCTTTCTTTTTATTTTTTACATATGTTGCTTTTGTTGAGAAATATCAGAGTTCAGATGATCAGGATCTTGAGTATAACGTCTGTTTTATATGATCCAAATTCATAAATTACTGCTCCAGATAAGTTACTAAATAAACTTTCAGGGTCGTTATATATTCAAAAAATACAGTATAGGCAATGTAGAATGCGGAGTTATAAAAAATGATGCTTTTGAGTTATTCACATCTACTGATCTTTTGAAAAAATGTATAATACCTTGCCAATATATCAAGGGGTTGCAAAGTAAGCCATCATGGCATTAATAATACTCTAGAACGTTGGATATATAAATCATGTATTGATTTTATCGTTACGAAGCATTAGATGATTTTTTTCACTCAATAATTGTTGTAAATCGCTTAAGGTTCTCATATTCATGTAAAGTTTTTTTCAATCACAAATATTTGTCTAAAAACGCTAAATCATTAAATATATCATTAGTTAGATCACATGTTAGCTGAGTGAGAATGATGGACTCTTTTGATAATGAATGTTTTATTATTGAATGTTTTCAAGGAGTAGAAAACTCAAAAGTATTCTTTCCCTTTGAATCCAAGGCGGCTGAAAATGTATTTAAACAGATTCATGAGATAAACAACTGGAATAGATGGACCAATAGCTCTAGCAAATCAGACCTTCCTCCAGATTTCTTTTGTGATGAATTCTGCTCTATGATGGAAGTAATGAGGGTGGATGATCACACACGTTTAAATGAAAAAGGAAAATACACTAATCCAACAAATGCAAAGTGCAGTGAGTTACGTAAAGAATTGAAAACGATGAATGTACTCCCACAAATACTCATCATAAACGCAATTACAGATCTTCCTACTAAGGAGGATCATAATTTTAAGTTTTATTTAGACAGCTTTATCCGAGTTATAGAAGATCATAAAAGTAAAATTGAAAATTATCGAAAGAATCACCCGGGGCACAAGATGATATTTTTTGTCTTCGATGAGTCCTCTGCGTATATCAAACCAGAAAATCTAGCAGATGCAGATATTGAATTGCATGAAGGCGATCTTATCTTAGGAAGACCACATGAGCACTGGCGTGATAAGGCATTCTTAGAACCAATAATCAATTCAGATATTGATTTTTTAATATGGTATACACCATACAAATTCTGTGAAACAGATAAGGGTATCTTAGAATTACCTGAAGTCTGTGTGTTTGATATCAAAGCCATGAACTTTGAGACTAAAGACTACGACCCTGATGTTATGGTCAGCTATGAAGACTGATTAATAATTAAGATCATTAATTATATATAGATTTTAACACAAATGCTGGCTGGATGTCTGATAAGTTTCTGGTCGATGATCTAGATGGTGATGACAGAATATTAATTGCAGAGCTAGTAAAACGAGTCTATAACAAATATCCAGAGATCGTATACCATTATACATCATTAGACTCAGCAATAAAAATTATAGATTCAAAAGTTATTCATTTTAGAGACAGCAGATTGTTAGCTGATAACACTGAACAACGAAATGTATTCAACATTTTAAACGAGATGATAAGCATGGATGAATACTCTGATGATTTTAAACGATATGCTTATCAGATATGTCAAGATGAATATCTTGATCAATATATCTCATCAGACCTGCAAAATAACAGATTTTCAGACATCTCACGATTTTTTGTATTTTCATGCAGTTTTGATGAACATTCTGAGTATCTTATATCAACTTATGCTAAAAGGAATAACCCTATAGGATGTAGAATAACGATAAATGCTAAAGATCTAGGAGAACAATTCTATCCGCAATATCTTGAAATTGTTCCCATAATTTATAATGAACAAGATAAAAGAGCTCTGGTAAAACTTATTGTAGATCATGCATATTTAAAATTCAAAAGGGCGATGTCCGATGAAGATAAAAAAACAGCAATTGGATTAATGGTTTCATATCTCATGTATTTAGGGATATATCTGAAAAGTGAAGAGTATTCGAAAGAGAATGAAGTTCGTATCCTCTTGGTGGAAGATAATGATAGCCGTCAAGACTTGAGTGAATTTAAGAAAGATGATTATCGATATGAATTACCGATTGTTGAGCACTTTTGTACAGAATTCAAAACTATGTAATTCCATTGAGAATGTGATAATGAATGCTAATAACTCCATCTAATAATTGATATAACATAATCCCAGCCCATTGAAGTTTGTACTGCACCAGTATATTCTCACCTATGAACTAGATCTTTAGTTGGTGATAGAAGAACAGCTTCTACGGTAACAGAAAAATTATCTTGTTGAGCACGAGCAGATAGATCTCGATCAGTAAAGTGAGTATCCATTCGTCCAAGAATTAGCTGCTGGTTTAAGGAATTAAAAAGATATTAAGAAATGGCTTAAGTAAAAAGACAAAGAAGATTGTAGTGTACAAACCCCTTTCTTTTTTTCTGATGGATGAATGATATACAAACACGTTTGGTCCAGCATGGTTTAATGATGTTCTAAAAACTAAAATTCTATGGGTTATAATCAATCATATGAACACTTGATGATTTATAATATATTCATATTCCATGGACAATTTTTATTACCTAAAATATATATGCACGATCGGTGAGCGATTTGAAATTTAGATATGCGATGCTTTTTTCAGCGATGTTTATTGCATTAATTTCAGTGATTGTATTTTCACTCGTATGTGAGCCAGACGATCAAAATAATCTGACAGATGATGAAATTGCATTGTCTGTTAACATTCTGCCACAGCACACCCTTACCTACAACGCAAACGGGGGATATTTCACATATACGGGATTTTATATGAACTCAATATACACTACAACCTCCGATATCCTGCACTATACTGAAATAGACGATGGGCGTGCAATTCATAGGGATGGTTATACATTCAACGGGTGGAACACTAGGGCTGACGGTTTGGGAAACACCTATACTGTCGGATCAAAATTCAATTACGACAAAGACTTGACTTTATATGCCCAGTGGAAACCGAAGGTCTGTACGGTTTCGTTCAGCCTTAATGGGGGGATCGGAAAAGTTGTTTCTGTTATGACAGGCTACACAGGTACAACCATTGTTCTTCCAACTGATGATACTTTTTCAAGAGAAGGATACAAATTCGTAGGGTGGAGCGACAAAGCGGACGGAAGCTATGGATATACGCTTGGAGGTAGTGCTTACTGGGTAGAGAAAGACACAACTCTCTATGCAATATGGGATGCTAATTATTACAAAGTTGCATTGGATACAAAAGGCGGAAGCAAAGTAACTGGTGGGTCATTCAATTATTCGCCTGTTACTGCAAAATATGGTTCGGATCTTACGCTCCCTTTGACTGAACCAACAAAAAGCGGATATGTTTTCAAAGGCTGGAACACAAAGGAAGACGGTTCGGGGATCAGCTACAAGGCCGGTTCTCTGTACAAAGTAGGAGCGTCCGACTCTAAACTCTATGCCCAATGGGAACTGAGCGTAACGAACGCTCTGGACAATCTTGGTAGCGAAGGAAAGTCCATGATATATGTCGTAATTGTACTGATAGCGGCTTCTGTGGCATCAGGTCTCATATATGCTTGGGCACGGAAAAAGAAGAATACTAGAACAGAACATGACGCGACATCTAGATTTTGCCCCAACTGCGGAATGGAAATCGAAGGTGGAGATGCGTTTTGTAAGTCCTGTGGATTCCCTCTGAATGATAAGAAGAGCTGAGGTCGTCCAAAATGAAAAAGGCATACTAAAGTATCGTATGGCAGATTCATGATACTTTAGTACTCCAAGTTTGAAACATGATCGTTCCATAGGATGAGGTTGTCCGATTTCAATATGATGTGCGAAGAACTTCTCCATCTTGAATGATGGGTGTTATTTTCTCGTACACCAGTGGCCATGCACTCTCACTCATCCTAAATTTTGTTCCATGATTGTGACCGCTTCGTGCGTCAAAATCGATATATATGTTATTTGATTCTAACGCATCTAAAAAGCCTTTAAAGCTAAAGTTTTGAAGAATTTTTACAGAGTTATACCAATAATACTCTTCACCCTCTTCCCTTTTCACATCTGCCTGCACATAAAAGCAGTTCAGAAGTTTCCCTCCAGCTTTACAACTTAGATCTCTGAAACCCCAGTATGGCTGCATCGTACAGATATTGGTGCAGCCCGAATCGATATTTTGATAGACCTGATTTAGCCAATCACTATGTTTGGGATCCACTTCCAAAGGGTTGAAAACAATCAGTATCTTTTCTGCGTCTCGATCCACCTTTACACAAAATCCCCTATCACTATACTTGCAGGTAATCGTCTGTCTAAAACTCATTTCAGTTTCAGGATATTTTCGACCGGCTTCTTTATGTTGCCAACCATAATGCGGAAGCAGTACACAAGGTACAAATTTAAGCGCCCTCGGGGAAGGTTCTGAATGAAATAATGTCACTAATGAAGTTGTATTTTTACGCTGAGCTTTGAGTTCCCATTCTGCAGCATTAGGTATCGGTAAATTATTTTCTTCAATGCCCAAATAGTCTTCCAAGGTGTTTCCCACACCACCTGAATTGCCCATTCGCCTATTCTTTACCCACCCTTTCTCAGACAGTTCAATAAATTTTGCAATCAGTTCATCTTTTGAGTATAGTGTCATTGTATTCACAACCGCTGTTTTCATTCCCACAGTGTGATGATAGTGCGTAAAAATCAACAGACTGCGTTAACCTGTCTTCAGCCATTTTACAATATTCCTTTGACAATTCAATTCCTACATAATGCCGATCGAGGGTTTTTGCGGCTAATGCAGTGGTTCCAGATCCCATAAATGGATCCAATACGATTTCAGCGGTAGTTGAGGATATCACACGTTTAGCAAGCTCTAAGGGAAATGGAGCAGGATGTTTGTTATGGAATTCCTGTTTAATGTCCCACACATCTCCATATGCATTAGCTTTGGGAGCTAATTTAAAGTTCTTTTTTGCTATCAAATATATGACTTCATATGTTGGTAAAAAGTAACCAGAATTGAAATTTATCCCGCCGCTTCTTTTCCATATTATAATCTGTCTTACAGGAAATTGTGAAACAATGTCTGACCTATCCTGAAGCAATCCTCCCTGGACTCTCCATTTATGATTGTAAAATATTGCTCCATTGTCTGGTATGAGCCTCATCATCTCTCTCAGACAATCTTTCTGCCAGGCAACATATTCTTCATGAGGTAAATCATCTGAATGGGACTCGTAGCCATTTTGTAATGCTGCATTTGCCCACTTTCCGCATCTACCATCTTTCATTCCATTTCCAGTAGAGTTTTTAAGATTGTATGGTGGCGATGTTAATATAATATCAACGGATTCATCTGGCATACGCTTCATAATCTCTAAACAATCGCCGTGGATGATTTTGTCTATGTAGTCAGCCTTAGAAAGCATCAGTTCCTGATCAAGAGGCATCATATCATTTTGATGATTGAGATCTATATATTTATAACTGATATTTCTGCGATGAATTATATTTTGATGAAAAAATTTCAATAATCTCCCGTCATTGTCTGCATTTTCTTGTTTTCTGGTATGTGTTTTTCTCTCCAGGCGAAGTTTTCTCAATCTCTTCCATAGACCATCCAGACCAGTATCTGTAGCGGAAAGTATTCTCATCAAGTCCGAATTCTTCAGCCCACTGTTTACTGCTCTGAGATTTACCTTTATATTTGATCAATTTTGATGGCTGACGGTTTCCAGAGGCGGCTGCAGGTGTGCTTTCTATACGCTTCATAGGCCATCCAGATCTATATCTGTAGCGGAAAGTATTCTTATCAAGTCCGAATTCTTCAGCCCACTGTTTACTGCTCTGAGTTTTACCTTTATATGTGATGAGCCTCGGATCTCTGCCATGCTTCCCGTTGACCGATTCTTTCTCAATCTCTTTCATTGACCAACCCTGCCTGTATCGATAGTTAAAGGTACATAGCTTGAGACCAAATTCTTCAGCCCACTGTTTACTGCTCTGAGATTTACCTTTATATTTGATCAATTTTGATGGCTGACGGTTTCCAGAGGTGGCAGGTGTGCTTTCTATACGCTTCATAGGCCATCCAGATCTATATCTGTAGCGGAAAGTATTCTCATCAAGTCCGAATTCTTCAGCCCACTGTTTACTGCTCTGAGTTTTACCTTTATATGTGATGAGTTTGCATCGTGAATACTGTACTGCTTCACTTTCTATTCGTTCCATCGACCATCCTAACTCACGGCGACCGTAAAAGGTTTCGAAGCTTAGTCCGAACTCTTTCGCCCATTCAGAAGCATTCTGTTTTTTACCTTTGTATGATATGAGTTTCTGAGCCCTGGCGACCGCTGGCGTGCTCTCAATCTCTTTTATCGACCAGCCGGACCTAAAGCGCCGCCTAAATGTATCATAATTCAGACCAAACTCCTCAGCCCATTCTCTCATTGTCTTATACTGACCTTTGTAGCCTATGAGCTTCTGTTCCCGTCCCATTCTGACATGTATCGCTTCGCTCTCGATTCGTTCCATCGGCCAGTCGCGGGCAAGACGACCACGGAAGGTAGAGCGACTTAGACCGAATTCTTTTGCCCAGTCAGAAATGCATTTGGTTTTGCCTTTGTAGGTTATGAGGTGGTTCATAGCAGCGCCTTCACAGACATAGTTAATGATCAGTAGTCATCTATATCTCCCATTTCAGAGTCTACAAGCTCCCTTGCCTCCTCCTGGGACAGCGATACACCGTCCAGTTCTACATCGCAGACTATACCAAGCACACTATTAGCGTGATATTTTGGCATCCATTCTACGATTGTAAAATAGGTGAAAATATAAGCCTCACTATCAAAGTCCAATTGATAGTAAACTCCGTGAAAGTGGAGTTCATTATCAAGCTTTGAGTTCTGGTAAAACTCAAAGCAAACTCTGAGACTTTATGTCTCCATCTCCCTCAGGGGAGATGTTCCGGCCTCCTTATAATACATGATTGCTTTTGATGCTTAAAATAGTTTTGAATCCCTTAATCTTGTGTTTTTTAAATCTTTTTCCGGAAGATCTCATAATTGATACGAATCTCTTTCTAAAGCCTCCTTAAGAGAGCATATCTGGGAGGCGTTCTTTAGAATAATCTTAAATACCCGAGTCTTGATTAGAATCTTACGCATCCGCTCCGAGATCGCTGGTCGTTTATGGCTTATAAGGGATGTTAGGAGCTTAATCAGATCCGTTTCTCTACGGATCTGGGGATGCCTGTGCACCTATCATTTATTTGGTTTCGCCGCGTAGGCTTCACCTTCTTTATACTTGATTTTTTTAAGTTTTTTAACATATCTGTCGTCATTTTTATTATATGCGCTGCCGATCGCGCCAACAACAAAATCGTGCGTTTGGAGAGATTTCGTATCTTTAGAGCTTACTATCTGACAACCGATGGTTTTTTTCTTTTTAGATGCTGCTCTTCTGCATATTCTGCATCCTAAATCTGGATCCTTTTCTGGACTTATTGCTGTATGCTCATCCAGCAAGAAATAGTACTGCTTGTCGTCTGAATCCTCAAGTATAAACTCAGCAAACTCACTCAGAGCCTTTCTGTACATTTTTCCTTTTTCTCCCCACCGGGGGCTTGATTTTAAGACAGCGGCTGCATAGATATCCGGATCTAATTTAGAGATCTCATCCAATATTTCCATTCTTACTTTACGGGATGACCTGTTGAATTTAAGCTCAGAGCCGGCTTTATTGTATTTACTGCTGTTCTGAGGTTGTGAACCAGCAATTCTAACATATTCTTCTGGTTTGTCTGTGACACTGGCTGCAAATACCAGATATGGATCAGACATTGGAGATTTCCCCAGATCTCCAGACTCATCGATAAGAACGACATAGTTTTTAGCGTCTTTATGTGATCGAGTCTTTTCTGCTGGATTTAATAATTTTTTCCTAGAATCCACTTGTTTCAAAGAACTGCGGCCCCCTCAAAAAGTGCGTACATAGTCAACAACAAATCGATCACTGCCAACACCTGCATAACCTCCCAGCTCTTTATCGTCCAGCAGACAAATATCACTGTCAGGTTGAAGGCAACCGCTGCAAAAGGAAAAAATCCTTCAGATTCATAGAGTGCGGCAAGAGAATCAATGCTGGTTACGCCGGTAATTGCAAGAAAAAAGACAGTGACGATTGTCAGAATCGCCACTATCCATACAATGCGTTTCATGGTACCTCAGATTTTAACTATTCCCTTTTTCTTGATCGACTTAGCTACCGACTTGCTGAAAGGATATTTTTTCCACCTGCCTTTCTTCGATTTTTTATATACATTTGCTGTGTATGTCGGGGTTGCTGACACCTCCATGGTTACATACACAACACCCGGTTCAATCTCAATGACCTTTGATTCATTGGGATTGATCATCACCTTCTTGGAACGGCCTTTCGGGTATCGTTTTTTGTTGTTTTCGTGTAGATTCAGAGCAGCATCAATGTTCTTACCAGCGTTGGGACTGAGAACAACAATTCCGCTGTCGGTGACTGTTGCTTTGGTATCTGAGCTTTGATACTTTCCCCGCACCGCCTTTACTTTGCTTGCCGGTACAATGACTGTACCTTTTTCACCTTCACCGGCCAGCTCTGGATAGGCTACATTTCTGACGCCTCTCTCAGCGCCTGTTTTTCTTTTTTGATTTGTTCCTTTTGCTGATGCTTTTGATTTGCATGTCATTTTTATTACCTCTTTTAATTGATTTTTCAGCTGTTCCGTATCCCAGATTCAGTTTTCTGATGTTCAGGCTGTTCCAGTTTTCCTCTACCGCCTGCAATGCCTTCTTTCCCTTCTGTCCGCCTTTGAGCTTTCTGCGGTCATCTTCTACAAGCTTTCTCGGATCTCCGCGGATGTAAGTGTAGTAAGAAAGCCCGGGAGAACCTGGAAATCTGGCAATTGTCTCTGCAGTTGTCAGAGCCTCCTCTGCCGCAAGATCTTCATAGGCAACGAAAACTGACCTTCGGCTTCGGTTCTTTGTCTTCAGCAGTCCCTTTCTCCCATTGTCTATCATCCTCAGAAGATGCACTGACTCGTGAACAACCGGTTCATTTTCAGAAATATGCTCTGGGTCGCAGATGATGAAATGCACGCCTCTGGATCCGGTATACTGAGCAGAAATCCCTTCAGGGAGATCCCTCACTGAAAAAACAGTCCCTGCATCGGCCATCTCTTTCTGCTCTGTTTTGGTGAATGAGCCGGAGATGGCCTTTTTGATCTGTCTGATCTCACTAGGTGTCCCTACGATGCCGATGCCCGTTTCGGTGATGTATTTTGCATCTGCAGTATCGATATCTTCGAGATCTGCAGATCCGGGGTTGTCCCACCATCCTGCGATTTTCTCAGCCGTAAAAGGCCTCTTAATAATCTTGACAGATGTCTTTGCAGTATCATTCCCTGCACGGCCTGCTGAAAGCAGGCGGGCTACCAGCATGTCATCCGGCACGATGCTGTTTTCAGTCGGAATGCAGTACGATCTGCCGCCTGCTGAGACACGGGTGCACTTTGACATTTCACCACTCTGGCAGATCTTTCTTGTATTCTTCGGCTGACCTTTTTGGAGGCATGATCATTTCCTCCGGGTCTGCTTTCCTCTGCTAGTCCTTCCTGATGTTTTCTTCTTGGCTGCCTGTTTTTTGGGAGTGTGTTTCTTTTCAGAAAGGGCCGGTTTCTTCTTTGCTGCTGCAGACTTGGATTTATTGGATCTGCCCTGTGCAGCACGGGGCTTTGTCGGAGCTTTAATCGATCCTGTAACGGCTGACATTGCTGAAATGGCACTCTTCGTTCCAGGCAGCTTCAGTCTTGAAATGTTGCTCCTGGACCAGTTTTGCTCAACAGACTCAATTGCATCTCTTCCCGAGAGCGGTTTATTGGTGCCTTTAGTGAAGAGAGCCCGGTCTTCCCTCATCATATCCAGAGCTTCTTTTTCAGTTGGATATCTCCATCTTTTTTTATTCTCATCAAAGATCTGAACAAATTGATAATATCCGCTCGAAGGGTCTTTGCCTCTGGCCATCTGCTCTGCCACGGTACAGGATTCCTCAATCACCATGGAATTTTTATCTTTGATATCCTGCGCGCGCGTAATCGGTCCTCTGCGGTCCTTATCTACCATGCGCATGTGATGCAGGCCTTCGTGAACAACAGTACTGTTGTTGAGGCCGTGCTCCATATCCAGATTGATCTTGTTCTTCCAGTAGTCTCCTGCAGATTCCTCAAGAGGCCTGACGGTCACCGTGATGGGGCCGTCAGCAACTAGTTTTTTCAGCTCGCTCTTGGGATAGGCTTCGTTTATCAGGGTCCGCACTTCTTTTTCCATATGCGGAGGGCAGACAATGCCGATTTTCTTGTGCACACCCTGCAGATCCTGGTCTTTTATACCGCTTACATTGTAATGCGCTTTGCCAGGAGCATCTATATACTCAACATCATAGCTGTTGGGGGATACCCACCAGGCAGCTGCTTCCCTGGGGGTCATCTTTATCGGCAGAACCACTGATGCATGTTCATCGTAGTCTTTCGGCCTGTTTCTGACATGTCCCTGCTCCACAACAAAGTTGAATCTTTTGATCAAAGATTCTACCGGGACATATCCGTCTTTGTCTACAGGGATGTTGGCCTCCTTTCCGTTGGAGAGGACTATCCTTTCAAATCCCGCCTGGGGCAAATCAGACCCTCCTTACCTTTGCCGTCTTGTTGTTTGGCATCAGAATGTCATAGCAATGATATTCGTCCGGGTTCTTGACTTGATGGATAACTTCGCGCATCCCTGCAAGATACTCTGAAAATTCCTTATCGGACAGCTTCTTGATCACTGCTTCGTTTGGCACATTAACGCTTAATTTGTACTTCTCTCTGAAGGGATCCAGAATCAGATCTTCTTCCGTTATTACTATGTCCGGATGCCAGCTTAGTGTACGAGGGGCATTTTCCCTATAGGCATAATCTGCCTTTGCCCTCAGATTATCAACAATTTCCAGCCTCTTTTTATTCCTTGCTCTTGTTTTTGCAATTTTCTTTCCAGCTGACTCCTTCTTGGGCTTCTTTGCAGATGCTGACACTGCGTTCAGCTTGGATCTGCCGCATGAGCATTCTGCCTTTCTTGTCTTAGTATTTGGTTTGGTGGTTTTTCGTGATTTTGTCGGTGACATACTACCTCTTTCTCAACATTTCCCCGCTGCAATCCTGTTCTGATGCTTTCTCAGCTAGTTTTTATCGTTATTTATCTTCCATTTCAGATTTTATAAGCTTCCTTGCTTTCTGCTTAGACAGTGATACATCGTCTACTTCTACATCGTAGACTACACCAAGCACATTGTTGGCATGATAATCTGGCATCCATTCCCCGATTGTGAAATATTCTGGGGAATTGTCACTATAATTCGGCAGCAGCCTTATCCGGTTTGATCTGCCGAACTCTCTCTGTATAATCGTCTTTACAGATTTTCCGCTGTAGTCCTCGGTTTTCCCGTCTCTGCGTATTCTCAGCGTCACTTTTTTCTTCTGCTCGGGATACATCAGCGTTGACTGTCCGGAAACTGGAGACCGTGATTTTGAACCTGTACTGGCAGCAGTCTTATTGCCTGCGGCAGATCTGGTTCTTGTATCCTGCCCCTTCACATCATACGATCCGGGTCTGTTCGTCCATTTGTAGAATTCCTCTGGTGTAATAGGCATGGTAAAAGTATTCTTGGCATCGAAAGAGCCGTCAGCGGTTCTTGCATTTTTACTCCTGCCGGCCTGGAACTTATCTACCACATTCTGAGGCACATATCCGTCTGCTGTGACGGGTATCTTAACTCCTTTGATCGTCTTGGTGCCTACGGCTGTCTGAAAACCGCTGTTGGCCGGTTTCTTTTTGACAGGAGGTTTGGATGCAGTCTTTGATGTTTTCTTGGCGCTTGTCTTCTTTGCTGGTTTTTTAGCTGCCTGTTTAACTGCTGGTGCAGTAGACTTGGCTTTTTCCTGCGGTTTCTGGGGTTTGATCCCCAAAATATAGATGTGATTGTCTATGTACTCGTTTCCTGTTTTTGATAGTCTGGTCATTGGTTCTTGCGGCATGGTACCTCTTTCTCAACGTTTCCCCGCTGCAATCCTGTTCTGATGCTTTCTCAGCTGGTTTTACATGTTCTCATCTCCTGCTTTCCTGCTCTATTCGGTTATCTGCAGCTGTCACTTCTTCAGCGGAATCTTGAAGTCCCTGTCATAGCGGCGTGAGTAGTTATCTGCCTGTTTGTCGGCCCATGCTCTTGCAAAGAGCACGTTCTGTTCACGTTTCCTCTTTCGTGCAGACCGCTGCTTACTGCTCAGCTTTCTCTTTTTTTTAGGATGCTTTTTATTGACAGCAACTGATTTAGATGGCGGTTTCCGGAATCTCATAGTGCCTCCTTGGATGCATCATCCCTGTAATTTTCGGCAGAAACGCTTAAATATAAGTTAGGGGTAAAAATGCCCTCAAAATCGAAAAGTGTAAATACTTGTTTTTCAGGGACTTTACCGCTCCTTATACTCGCGCGCGCGTACGCCCGCGCGTAGACACTGCGGCGGATTTTTTGCAGCACATTATACGGCATCTCTGCAGAGCACAAAGAGCACCTGTCGGATGTGCAGTCATTCATCATCTTCACCACCCTCCCTGCTGTAATTGTACGCAAGAATCTCCCGGTAGTCTTTGATCAGAGACTCTATCTTCCGGCGGTCAACATTCTCTTCAAAAGCAATCAGGGGCAGCGGCAGTTTGTCGATATAGTGGCGGTGGAAATATTTCGCAGCAGCTGCTTCCGTGCCGATTGCACACTGCGCCTCCATGGCATGCATCCTGATCTCCCAATCAGCAATCTCTGTTGATTTTCCAATCTCGGACTGGGGTATCCTTCTCTGGAATGTGTATCTGTCGCGGACCAGCATCTCCCTGTAGCTGTCATCCAATGTTGACAGACCCGAATGGAAATATCCAACGCCTCTTGTGCTCCCAAGCGCGGGAATGAATGCAATCGAGGTGGATTTTGCCTGATTGTTGCGCATGAGGATCTGTCCGGAGATATCCATAAGCTCGTTGTACCATCGTTCGCCAAGATTGGAGATCATCCATTCTGTGTCATTGCGCTCAGCCACGGCGGTTTTAAAGATGATTACATGACCGGAACGATATGATTTTCTCAGCTCGGTCCAGCGCTGCCAGCCGAAGATACAGATGACGATCCCTCCTTTACGACCGGACACTTCTTCATACTCATGCCTTAACTGCTGAAAGATTCCGGCTGCATCCATATTGTCCTTGTCCATCATATTGAGGGAGCTGGCACACTTAGCTGCATCATCGATGATCATCATCTGCACCTTTCTGGAATCGATCTGGTCAATGGCAATCGCCAGATCGTTGCAGTAGCAGTAGTTGACATTTTCCCTGCCGTAAAGGTTGAAGACATACTCGGTAAGCCACATGAAAAGCTCAGTTTTACCGCATCCCGGCCAGCCCACGACACAGGCATGTACCCAGATAACTTCCTTGTCTGGAATTTCCGTAGGAAAGAGAATAGCTAGTGCCAGATCGGTGATGTCTGCCTTAGGTTTCTGGGCAATCAGAGCATCAGCGGGACCGCGCATATGGTAATCTGTTCCTGCGGATCGCAAGCTGTAATAGATATCAGATTCCTGCTCCAGCTTCTCCTGCTCATACAGACGGACTTTTTCCATGCGTTCCATCAGATCCGCTGCGGACTGGGAATTCATCAGATATCACTCCCGGATATGTCTGATTCAGTGTCTGCGGTCTGAGAAAACAGCATTTTTGAGGTCAGGACAACATCGTTCTTTATGCTCTTGAGGTAGTCGTTGAGGCCCATCAGGTAATCATAATTCTGCTGATTGCGGCTCATGACAGACCAGCCTTCACTCCTGGCCACATCCGAAGCGTAGCGGTCGGTGAGGGCGATCATTGCATCTTCCAAGAGCTGCGTCCGATCCGCCATCCCTACCGGTATGGAAATCCTCCGCACAACATCATCGCCCAGAGGTGTCTGCGTAAAGAGATGGTCATTCCCCAGAATGAGCTGAAGATCCTTGCATTCGTCATCTGGGAAGATGATATGCCCCTCTTTTTCCTGGAAACGGGCGATGTCAATGTCATCGCCGGCCAGATCATAAATCAGGCTGTCTTTGATGTTGTTGAGCACCTGGCCCTGCAGCATAAATTGAAGATGGTCTTCGGAAGACAGAATTCCTACTTTGACATCGCCGGTCGGTTTTATGCAGCTCTCGCTCATTGTCCGCACCCCTCTTCCGGCGAGAAATTGGTGAAACGGCCTATGAGCGCTTCCACTGTCTGAATCTCTGTTTCATAAAAGACACTGCTCTGATATGCGTTGGCGGCGTCTATGACCTTTCTGGCTTCTGCGGCCTGGGAGGCGGGATGACGCAGGTCATGGCGGTAGATTTTACCGCTCTCGTCTTTGTAGCATGTTAAGACTGTGTCTTTCAGCGTGAAGATGTCGCCTGCATCGTCCTGGATGATTGTTCCGCCGTCATTTTCAAATCCCTGGACTGTCAGATCGGCCCTGCTCTTCAGGAAAGAGTATGCCGAACGTGTCTGCTCCAGTATCGGAGACAGTATGCGTTTGTCTTCATTATGCGCCTCCTTGGCAGTGATGCAGAATATGGAAGGTGCATCCACTCCGAGGAATTTCCGGCCTGAATCGCGCCTCATCGTCCCACCTCCTGAGTCTTGATGGCCTCGCTGTTCTTGCTGTAGCCCATGCTTCCGAGGACTATGGCCTGCGGATCATAGCCTGCCTGCTGTTTCAGGAATTCAGCCGCTGCATAGAGGCTTTGAGATCCCACTGCCTGCCGCAGGCGGTAATTTTCTTCAGCAGTCTCTGCATATTTCTGGCTGAGATCGTTGAATGCCCGCAGCTTCATCAGCAGAGACAGAGCCGAAAGGTCGGCAGATTCAGCGAGAATGACGGTTGTCACAGTCTGCATTACCTTCAGTTCTTTCTTGGGTACATACTGCCCGTTCCTTTCAACCATCTTTTTAGATCTTTTGACAGTCCATTCGACATATGAATCGTGGACATATTCTGCAAAGACCAGCCTGCCGTAGATGGGTGGATAAACCAGCGGTTTAAAGTCCGTCTCTATCCTGCCGTCAAGATCGCCGTTTGCCTGAATGACATGATGAATGCCCCAGCGCCATTTGATCCAGAGAGCCTTCCAGGTCTGATCCTGTCTGCAGATCTGCCCGTCTTCATTCGTATAAACCACCCACGGCCTCACATTGAATCTGACAATCTCATTGTTGGCAGTGTCCAGCTTCGCTAGGTAGCGGTAGTCCTGGCGGCCGTTGAAGTAGTATCCAACGAAGTAGAATATGATCAGGCAGACCAGCAGGAACGCGAGGCTCCCCCTGCCTGCGGCCTGTGCCCATACTGCAGCTATGCATGGTACCACCAGCACAGCCACCGTCACCGGGTCCACAGGGAAAACAAAGTTTACGATACTCTGTATCTTTCTGCCGATAAGCACTCCCAGCAGGGCAGCCAGACATGCAAAGATGACACTGAGTGGATCTATAGTGATCATCTCATGCCTCCGGCGGAAATCAGGTCTTCTCTAAGTTCGGTTATATCGATTGGTAAATGATTTGTGGAAACAATTTTATCTGAGGCCAAAGTGTGCCCTCCTTTCAAAACTAAGCATAATTCAGGGTCAAAGACAACGCCCTGCGGAACATCGCCGATTTCCCATCTTGCGGTGCACTCGGCGATGAAATACTTGGTGCGGCTGCTGTCATACAGGCCGGCGCCGGTAAAGTCCCCGGCAATGCCTGACACCATATGAGCTGTTGTTGCTGAAGTGGGTATGTATATCAATGCCGTGTCATAGCCCAGCGCACCCATCAGCGATGAATAGAGCGCGGCGACATCCTCACAGTCTCCTCCTCCATCCACTAGTGTTTCAATCGGATACTTCGGATACTCCTGGTATCCTGTCGATTCGTAATCATCTATATACTCCAGGCTTTGAACGAATGAGAGGATGAAAGCCGGTGTGTCGTCCGTGTATTCTGCCAGGGATTCTGCGAGAGCTGATACTGACCGGCAGTCAATATAGTCTGCATATGAGCTGAGCGTGACGGTTCCGCGGTTTTCAGCCCTTGCGGCAAGGTATTCCGACTGAGAAAACTCGGCAGTAAGCACGTATCTTTCACGTTCATAGACCCAGCTGTATGTGTGAGACACCAGCGTCTCTTCGATGCCGGTGTCTGTCTTGATCTCCTGCTGTCCAGCATCATCTGCCTGAAGGAAGAATGCCGTTGCCAATACGGCGATGACGGCAACTGCTGCTGCGGCTTTCATCACGGGTAGACCTCCAGCAGGACATAAACTGTAAACAGCGCTGCCAATGCCGCCACCAGCCTGACAAACTTATGCCTCCATGCAAAATGTGCAGTTGAGAGGACTGCCGCAAATGCCAGCAGGCCCTCTGAATGAGCGAGGATGAAATCTGCCGCCGCTTCCATCATAGAAACCTCGCTAAACCTAATATCGGACCTGCCAGAAGCAGGCCGCCGATAATTATCACTGCACCGGCAATGATCAGCGTCCAGTTGAATCTCGCAAGCAGGCCGCCGATGATCATCAACAGGCCTGCGATGATGCAGATCAGTTTGACGATCTGTTCAAGCGTCAGTCCGCCGCCTGGAACTGAATCTGTGGGATCCGGATCCGGAAACTCAGAGGAATTTATCAGTTTGAGTTTCGTGACTTCAAGACTGACTGATGAAGACGGGGCATTGTCGTAGTACATCTCGTATACGTCAAGCATGCAGTTCTCCGACATGTTGACCAGACTGGCATCATTCATGTTCGCTGCAGCATTCCAGGAAGACAGCGGTGTGCCTTCCGTAGACCATACAGCCATGATCCCAGGCTGATTCAGAGTGTTTTTGCCTATATTCAGATTAAAATTCTGGCCATAGACGAACGGTGTGAAGATTACATTCTCATAGAGCTTATCACCAGTACTTGTGTAGAGATCTCCCCGGACATACAGCGTCAGAGATTCCTTTGAAAAACTGTAGTCTCCGGTTTTGATCTTCTGATCATTTTTACTGTAGTAATCGCTAAGCTGCTCCATAGCCAGTACAGTCAGTATTTCCTGCTGCTCCTGTGTGATGCTGATGTTGTCATAGTTATCCGGCATCATCAGAGTGGTGAGGTAGAAATTCGCCTCTCCTGCTTTGTCAAAGATGTTCCAGACTGTGGCAGCGGCATTGGATGCTTTGGTAATCGAGACCCTGATGGTCTTGAGGAGCTCATCGTAATCAGTCATCAGCTCTGTAATGTCCACGCTTTTGCTTTCTGCACCGTCTGGATGGATGGTGATTGAGATTTTGTCTCTTACCACATCATCAACGATGATTCCCTGAGATGTCAGCTTGGCCAGTTTCACATCGTTTCCGGCCTTGAGAACCAGCGAGGTCATGACTGCCGCGGCATTGGCATCAACAACCGGCAGAATGCCTCCTGCATAGGACCTGCCGGACTGCAGGGTATAGACTCCTTCACTGAATCCTGACATTGAATCAAGGCTGTTGCGGCCTTCGTTGAGTGTCAGCCTGGCAGCATCGCTGGAAATCACAGCGGACCCGCCGAACACCCAGATGTCTCCTCCGGTTATGTAGACCTTATTTTTTGCTGAAGTTGCATCGACAGCAGTACCGACATAGGTCTGTGCAGACGACTTGGAAGAGATGCTGTCGAGTCCGTATGATATCTCGACATTCATCATGTTCCTGTAGGTGTCTGTGCCGTTCCAGATCTGGATACGCTCATTGAGGTTATCAAAGTGGGAATTGACCTGGGCAGCGGCATTTCTGAGCATGTATGAGGCGTTTGTGTAGAATCCGCTTGAGTCGAGTATCAAACTCGGATCATATGTCAGATCCTTGCCCCAGTTGTATGCTGATGTGATCTCTGCCTGCCTGATGTGGTGCTCGTTTGTCAGCGGCCAGATCTGTGAGTAGTTGGCAAGGGCATTGTCGTAGTAGGCCAGACCGCTCAATATCGACTGTGCGACAGCCTTTGTCTCTTCTCCCCTGACATATGAATCTGTATCTCCAGTTCCTTTCTCAGTGAGCTTATCGTATGCCTCGTGAATCGCATATCCTGTGACTGCTCCCATTACAAAGAAGACGACCATGATTGTAGTCACAGCAAAGCCCAGAGCCGGTGCTTCCTGAACCGGTTCTTCTGCTTCTCCGACTATCGAGGGAGCTACTGCAGCAAAGACAATGAGCACTGCAATGAGTGCTGAGACTGCTGCCGTGATTTTCCTGTTCCGGCAGTTCATCCGATCAGCCCCAGACAGTATAACGCGGCTGCATAGACCGCTGCAATGACAGCCGCAACCGGCAGTCCCTTTACTTTCAGGACAGCCAGGGCGAGGGCTGAAAGGATCAGCGCTGCGAAAGTCGCAATCACAAAATACAGAGTGCTGCTGTCTGCCGGTGTCTCTCCATCGGTGATTTCAGCATACAGTGTGATATTCTGCGTAACGGGTGATTTGAAATCGAAGCGGTCTTTGAACTCTGTATCGGTATACCAGCCTGTCAGTCTGCAGCCTGAAGGTATATCTATCTCCGGCTCGGCAGCCCTTTCACCTTTCAAAACTGTTGATTTGATGATCTGGCTGCCGTTGATGAATGTGACCGTATATACAGGCAGGTCTGTCAGATTGTAGGGCAGGCTGGATGAAACGGAGCTCTGGTCGTCAAGCGCAGTGGTGATCGTTATCCTGCCGGCACTGGGCGAGGAATACGAATGGGAAAAGGTACTGCCGGTTTTCATCTCAGTAGTTCCGTCTCCCCAATCGACAGTGTGAATCATTCCTGCATATTCAGCACCCATACTTACGCTGACGATGAGATAATTGCTGCTGACGGTGAAGTGCCTGTTCCACTGGGCAACGAGTGTCATTGAATCCTTGACAGGGTTTGAAAAGTCCCAGTCAGATCCGCCGACGACTCTCCAGGCGGTAAAGACATATCCGTCCTTGACAGGCTCTGGCGGCTTGGAGACCGTGCTGCCTGATTTAACGGTCTGAGATGCAATCGAACCGGATCCGCCGTTGAGATTGAAGATGACAGTCACATCAGCAGCGGTCGATTCTTCCCACTGGGCATATAGCGTGAGACTGTCTGATATGCTGACTGCCTCACCGGGACGGTAGACGGAGCCGGCAGCTCCTGATTCTGTGCTCCAGCCGCTGAGATTAAAGCCTGATCTGTTGAAGCCGGATATCGGCAGAGCAATTGATTTTCCAGCCTCCAGCTTCTGAACTGAGATGTTTCCGGTACCGCCGTTGGCACTGTATGTAACTGTCCTGCAGGAAGCGCCCTCAGCTATCCAGTAGGCATAGATCGTTGTCTGCCCTGATACAATGTATGTGTAACCGGGAGCATAGACGACATCTGGATTGTCTGAGAGGTACCAGCCTGCAAGCGTGTAACCTGATTTTGTGAAGCCGTCATCCGGTAATGTGACCAGATCATCGGTGGCTGCAAGATATTTAACATCTCCAGTACCGCCGTTGGCATCAAAGACTATCAGATTGCTGTCTGCTGTCCATTTAGCATACAGTCTGATGTCAGAAGACACGGTGTAAATCGATCCCAGATTATATGTCGGGCCTGAGGCAGAACCTTCAGACCAGCCGATCAGGGTGTAGTTGGAACGGCTGATTCCCGAAGACGGCAGAATAACTGCGTTGTTGGGCTGTGCATTCATTGACGGAATGCTGCCCGTACCGCCGTTGGCATCAAACGTGACGGTGTATGCGCCTGGAACATCCTCTGTGACTGTGATGTACCATTCTGCCTTAGAGGCATTGATGTACGGGGCATTGTCGCCTGCAAGTGAGATCACCACATGGTAGACGCCTGGCTTTGCCGGGGTTCCTTCGAATTTCAGCTGCCGTTTGTCACCAGTCTGGCTCAGCCAGTCTGGGCCGTCATATGATATTGAGTAATTTGTATTGCCTGAGACTTCGATATACAGACCCCAGACCGAGGACTGCATATTCGGCGAGAAGGAGTATTTTTCTCCCAGTTTCACTTCTGCCGGTGCTCCATAATCGCCGGTGGGAACGGCTACCCAGCTGGCATACATCACCGCATCAGAATTGGCCGCATATGCAGACCCGATGTCATAGAATCTGCCGGAAGTGCTGTCGAGGTTCCAGCCGGCCAGAATGTATCCGGCGTTGGTAAATCCGCTCTGAGGAAGATTGATCTCGGTTCCGGATTTTACAGTCTGGGAAGGTATTGTTCCCGTGCCGCCGTTGGCGTTGAAAGAAACGGTGCAGACCTCAGCTCTCCATTCAGCATAGAGTGTGAGATTGAATGTGGTGATGTTGCATGCTCCGCCCAGATCATAATGGCCCTGTCCGCCACTCTGCGGGTTGGCCTTCGAATTCCAGCCTGAGAGCACATATCCCGGTCTTGTGAAACCGCCTGCCGGCAGGGTTACCTTAGTGTAACTGTCGGCGGTAATTGAGCTCACAGAGCCGGAACCGCCGTTGGCATCAAACGTAATCGTATACTGTTCAGCTTCCCAGACAGCATAGAATTTGACATCGGAATTGAGAGTGTATGATGCTCCCAGGTTGTAGAATGTTCCTGAAAGCGAGTTGAGCCTCCAGCCCTTCTGCGTGTATCCTGAATGAGTATAGCTGCTGCCTGGAAGATGAATTGTTTCTCCAGTCTTGGCAGTTATCGGTGAAACAGTGCCGCTTGGCACAGTGCCGCTGCTGACGCCGTGGCTGAATGTTGCGGTGGAAGTTGTGCTGCTGCCCTCTTCAATGTTCAATGTAAACCTGTAGGTCAGCTCCATTTGTGTGAGACGTGTTTTGACAGCCACATCATATGATCCATATGACGGATAGCTGCCTGTAAGAGTAATGACCCCGTTGTTCGCTGAACCAGACAGCCAGCTAGGTTTATCCACCGATATTAGACTCATCAGGTAGGTCGGTTCCATTGTTATGGTGACAGACCCCGATGAAGGGTTCAGGGTGATTGTTCCCATATCCGGATCTACGCCTATGGTACCAAAATCATAAGAATCACCGGAAGCCAGAACGATTTCGTCAGTGCTGTTGTTATCATCTGTCGCTGCGCAGGCCACGGCCATGAAGCATAATGCAAGAAGCAGCGCTGACGCTCCGATTAAATATTTTTTCTTCAAAGGATTACCCCCAGAATGCAGGCGATCAGAAGCAATACCGTGGCTACGATTATCAAAAAGATGACTTGTTCCCACCTTCTAATGGGTAATATTATCCAGGCCAAAACCATGCAGATGATTGCCGCAACTATAAATATGAGTGCAAAGTCAACAGTATTCTCATCAGCCGGTTCTTCATTGATTATATCTGTGATCTCTAAATCGTAGAATACAGGCTCTGATTCGCCTGCATTGTTGACCGCCACTGCCTTGATCTGATAATTTCCAGGATCAGCGTATGTGTAACTGAAGCTGTTGGTATATGTCTTATAAACTTCACCGTTTCCCATGTCCCAGATGATGTATTCGTAATTTTCAGCTGCAACAGATGCAGTTATGGTTCTGTCATCTATGGTGACCTTGATATCGCTGATTGACGGGGTAGAAGTAAAAACAATGTCTTCATACCATTTGGCATAAAGGGTGAGGTTCTCTGTAGCATTGAGGCCGAATGCGTATTCATCTGTCAGAGCCGCATCGGTATACCAGCCGCCGAAAGTAAACCCGTTCCTTGACGGGTTTTCAGGCCGTACAGGCTTGTTGCCGTGCGATATGATCTGAGCATCTACCTCAGAACCTCCATTGCTGTTAAATGTGATTGTATAGCTTTTGAGGCTCCATGACGCAAATAAAGTCAGGTCGGAAGTGACTGCAGAATTGAAATTGTATTCTTCTGTCAGAGTCAGGTCTGTGTACCATCCCAGGAAGGTGTATCCGTCCTTAACGGGATTGGCCGGTCTTACTGCCCTTTCCCCGCTTTTTATCTGCTGGTTCTCTATCTCTGAACCGCCGTTGGTGTTGAAGGAAACGATGAACGGATCCACCCATTTTGCGTACAGAGTGATGTTTCCTGTTATTTTTGAATTAAAGTTAAACTGAGATGTAAGATTTTCATCGGTATACCAGCCTCCGAAGGCCTTATTCCCCTTGGAAGGGTCTGCCGGCTTGGAAGCTGTCTTGCCGTGCTCTACAGTCTGAGACGCTACAGAGCTGCCCCCGCTGCTGTTGAATGTGACAGTGTATGATTTAGCAGTCCAGTGAGCGTAAAGCGTGTGGTCGGCAGTTGCAGTTACCTGCGTTGATGATGTGACTTTGGATCCGCCTGACGCTGATGTGTACCAGCCTGCAAAGTCATAACCTTCTCTGGAAGGATTCGGCAGATCTCCGTATGTGGATGAGTAAGTTACAGTTTTGCTGGCAGTACTGACTGTACCTCCGTTTGGATTGAAGGTAACCTTGTATGCTGGTAACTTTATGTCGTACGAGACTGTATACAGTCCGTATTCACCGTCATCGGCATCGACAAGATGTCCGGAAACAACAAGGCTTAACGAAGTTTTGCCTGCCTGATTCGGCGTTCCTGAAACGGTATATACATAATCAGAGAGCTTGGTGACTGTGAGTCCGTACTGCGTTGCAGTTCCATTGTTGAATTCTGCAAAGATCTCATTGATCTCGTCAAAGCTTGAGAGATCCGGCGGGTCGAATGTGAATGTTTCAGTATATGCTGAACCGACATAGATCTCGACTTTGTAACCGCCGCCTGTAATGTGGGTTCCCTGCGGCTTAATCCATTTGGCATATATTGTGGTATTAGAGGTGATTGATGAGGATTCAAAATTATATTTGGTTGTCAATGATGAATTTGTATACCAGCCCTCAAAGATGTATCCGTCTTTTGTCGGAGGCGGCGCCGGCAATGATGCTGAACTGCCGTGGGTCACTTGCTGTGACGCTACCGAAGTACCGCCGTTAGAATTGAATGTAACTGTGTATGTGATAGGTGACCATTCGGCATACAGTGTCCGGTTGTAGATCGTATCTATCTTGTATGATGACCCAAGGTCATAGTGGGTTCCAGCCCCGTTCATAAGGCTGTTCCAGCCTGTGAGAGTGTATCCTGCTTTGCTGAAGCCTCCACTGGGCAGGGTGATCGTGCTCTGGTAATCCGCGCTGATAGAATTTACTGTCCCGGTACCGCCGTTGGCATCGAATGAAATCTTGTATTTGTTTGTAGTGTATGCTCCATAAAATGAAACATCAGAGTTGACGGTATATGATGCTCCGAGGCTGTATAGAGTTCCTGAAGTGGAATTAAGCCTCCAGCCGGTAAGGGTTTTTCCATTTATGGATGCACCTTCAGTAAGCAGGTTTATTCTTTCCCCGGCCTTTGCGGTCTTTGTTGCATATACTGTACTTCCTGTAATGAATTTGACGCTATAGACTTCTACCGTGCCGTCTACATGAATCATCGTTCCGGTGAATGTTTGCGATCCCTGCATTAACTGACAGGTGACCGATATATTGTATGTTCCTGAGTTGGTAGGCGGTGTTCCGATCAGGGTGACGGTACTTGTGGAAAGATCGCCGGAAGCGCTGAGCCAGTTAGGACTGTTGACAGTTACGACAGCTGACTTCAGCGAGGGGTAGGTAGTGAACTTGATAATGACCTGTTCCGAATTCGAATTCATTGTCCAAGTTCCCAGGTTTGGCGATGTTACTACTCCCATGTCATATGTGTTTACATTCCCGCCGAGAACCGGCGAGTCTGCAACTTGGTGATCGTCAGCTATCGCTGGAGAACAGAGGAAACATAACGCGATGATGAGGGCAAGAGCCCCCAAAATGCGTTTATGCTTCATGAGCTTCCTCCTTGCCGTTCAACAGGCCGGAGAACCAGTCTTTGATCTCATCGAATGAGACCACGTTGAAGAAGAACAGAAGTCCAAGGGCAGCGATAATCACTCCGATGGCGGCAACTGCAATTCCGCGGCTGTTGATACCGATTCCTAAAAGACCGACCAGAACTAAGATGACACCTACTGCTGTGCCGATCAAAGCGTACCAGCAGTAATCACTGTCTTCTTTTTTCGGGTCGTCTCCTCCAGGTGCCGGAGCTGGGTCTTCACCCTCTCCCAGTACTACTGAAGTAGATGATGTTTTTTCACGGCCTATCTCATCTTTGACAGTGACTCTTATGTCATATGCTCCATCGTCTGCGAAAGTGTGGTTAATGCTCTTGGTTCCTTCATAGACTGTGCCATCGCTGAGCACCCATGTTATTGAACTGTAGTTATCAGCGACTACTGAAGCAGATATGGTTCTGCCGTCCACTGTGACTTTAATGTCGGACAATGAAGGAGCTGAGTTGAATGCAATCTGGGTCCAGTTTTTGATTTTAAGCACCTGAGTGGCAGTTTCGGTTGAACCCCCTGCAGTGCTTGTAGCTGTGATTGTTACATTGGTATCAGCAAACGGAGCTGCTCTGCTGACTGTCAAAACGCCGTCTGTGAAAGTCATGTTGGCATTGAGGCCGCTGGCTGAGAGCGTGGCATCGCTGGGCTTTGCTGTGACTGTGTATGTCCAGGACTGGTCCTTATCTTCGATCAGCCAGACTGTGAGACCGGATCCCTGGTGTCCTGACGGTGTCGAAGTAATTCCCACCGTATCATAGGTACTGATGGTAGCGGTAGCTGATTTGCTCTGCGCAATGCCTGATGTGGTACTGGCAGCGGTGATTGTTACCTTAACGGTTCCGACTGTGTTCTTTTCAGCAGATCTGGTCAGCTTGTAAGATGTCTCGGACACCTTTGTAATTGCAAATCCGGCAGTCGTGGCTTCAGAATTCAAAGATACTGTCGTTTCCCCGGTAGCGTCTGGATCAACATCTGTTATCGAGAATGTATATTCATATGCAGTACCTGCCCATGAAGCTGTAGAGGGTGCTGCAGTAAGTTTTAATAAGTTATAAATTGAGTAAGAAATCCACTGTGTTGCTTGTCTCACAGGCCCGCCGTCATTGGAAGTGGCTGTGATGCAAATCTTTTCTTTACCTTCTTTTACGGTACCTGAAAGCACATTGCCGTCCAGAGTGAGGCCGATATCTGCAATGCTGCCTGAAGTAACTGAGTATGTTGCGTTTACATTTGCCGTCATTGTATAGCTGTATTGATCTCCTGCGATGGCTGCAAACTGATATGGGTCTGCTTCCGTACCCGTACCGGATACTGCAGCACCCAATGTAAGACTGCTGTCATTGCTGTCAGAGCCGAACATTCCTGCCGGAACTATGGCTGCCAACATGGCAACGATTGCAATCGCAAAGAGTTTTAGGTATGTCTGTTTAATATTTATTCCTCCAGATATCCTCCTGGGCTGAAAGCGCGGAGGAGTCACCGGCCTGTCGTCTGATAAATGTGAAAAATATGATGCCAGATGCCGCAGGTCGGCTCATGGCATTATGATATCGTATGATCGTTTATATATCCTTGATTTTAAATAAGAAAATATTTTTATTAAATTTTATGCAGTGTGCTGTTCATCTCATATAGGATTTTTTAAACAAGTATAAACCATGATACGTTCACTGCCGCCGTGAGCATCATATACCGATAACAGACTGAAATATCCGTCAGAGAGGAGGAGAGTTTCAGACTGTGCGGAAAAGATCAAGGTAGATCATCATGGCCGGGTCCAGAAAAATGAGCAGAAAGGCGCGGCTGTGGAATTATGGGTTTTTGAGGATGTGCAATAAAATGAAGCTGCAGGAGTCTGATGGAATACTGCATATCACATCCGCCGACTATGATTTGATCAGTCTTTAAAAATCATATCATAATCCAGGTGATCCAGGATATGTTCTTTATAAGGAGAATCTGGAGAGATATCAATGATCTCATAATCTGTATAGTTCCAGCCTGCTGCATTGCCGATCCTGCCCCATGGATTCGCCAGGTGGGTTCCGGCAACCGTTTCACAGTAGTAATAACAGACATCATTGTACTCAAAATAGAATCCTTCAGCTTCAGGGATATTTACGGCTGCACACACGTGTGCACTCTCTGAATCAGGATTCCAGGCATGTACCAGGATTACATCATAGCCCAGCTTCTGCATTATTTTTGCATACAGGATCGAAAGATCCTCACAGTCTCCCCCGCAGTACAGTGTTTCATAGGCTGACTTCCAGTAATCAAGTTTCCCTGTCGAAGCAAAATCTGATACATACGGTATGCTTTGAACGAATGCTAAGACACAACCTGCCCTGTCCAGATCGCTCATGGACGCCGTTCTCTCGCTGAATGTGTCCGCCAGATCAGAAATTAAACTGCTTTCAATGTCTAGTATGTTATTTGCCAGATATTTCATGGTTTCAGATGACGGAGAGTAGTAGAGGGCATTAAGAAGATGTGAACATCTTTGAGCTCTGTCATATTCCGATGGAGAAAATTCTAATGTAACTGTGTTGTTTGGAGAGATTCCGCAGCTGACCGCACCTTTTGCATTGTATGACCATTTATATGCCTTGGAAGTGCCGTTTTCACCTGGATAATCTGGATGTTCAGTTGTTATGCTGTCCGCGATGCTTGGTATCAAAAATGTACTGACTAAAAAAACAGAGATCAGAATCATACATAATCTAAACGCGTCAAGGCGTTTCTCATCCATGACGGTATGATATTGACCTGAAGAATATAATATGTTGATTTTAAAGAAGAAAATATTTTTAAGGTTTTACAAGAAAAAGAGATCCTCGGAGAGGATCAGAGAAAGTGTTTAAGCAGATAGATGACAACTGCTGCGACAACGCCTGCAATAATACCTGCAGGGATATTGAACAGGTATGAAACAACTGCTAAGACAATAACACCTAACACCAGGGCTAAGACTGCAGCTGTCCAGTCCGTTCCATGCTCTGCGCCTATCGACACTCCTAATTCTGTTTCAGCTGTACCTTCAGAGTTTACTGCAGTGGCTTTGATCTGGTAATCTCCGGATTCATTGTATGTATAGACCAGCTTATTGGAGTATGTCTTGATGGTTTCACCGTTTCCCATGTCCCATAAAATGTAAAGGTAATTGTCTGCTGCTACCGAGGCTGTTATAGTCCTGCCGTCAACAGTGACTTTGATATCATTAATGGACGGGATCGATGTAAAGACCAGATTGCTGTACCACTTGGCGTAAAGAGTAATGTTTGAGGTTACAGCAGTTGTAAATGTATACTCATTCGTCAAGGATGCATTTCTATACCATCCTCCAAAAGTATAACCATCTTTAGTGGGATCATCCGGCTTACTTGCAGTTTTATACTCTCCTACGGCCTGTGACGCTACAGAGCTGCCGCCGTTAGAATTGAATGTAACAGAATATGTTCTCGCTGTCCACTTAGGATACAAATCTAAATCGGCTGTAACAGGTGAATTGAAATCATAGGCGTTTGTCAGAGCAGCATCTGTGTACCAGCCGACAAATGTCCTATTATATGTTGTTGGGTCTTTTATCCTTGATGCTTTTTCCCCATCTATAAGATACTGTGTATGCGATGGATAGCCAACAAAGTTTACCTCATAATTATAAACATAGAAATAGGCATTAGTATTGCCAGTGTGAGATATGCCTGAATGACCATTTATAGATCTTGCTATTTCGAAATAGATATATGGCGTGTGTGCTCCACACTCAGTGGGTGTAAATATATAGGAATTACCACTTAGTTTTATCTCCGGACCAGAATTCAAGTATCTAAAAACCACTCCGTGTTGAGGGTTACCCCCAGCTACTATAGGCATATTATAGCTTTCTCCTAATCTTAAATAGTGAGTTTCTGGAGGCTCACCTAAATCATAGAAATCTTCCCATTTAGCGTAAAGTGTAATGCTGCTGGAAATCAGGATATCAAAATCATATTCCTTAGCACACATAGGTTCTGTACACCAGCATAGAAATTTGTAACCCGATCTATATGGATCCAATGTTGGTTTTTTTACACAATCACCATCATTTAGATACTGTGGATCTATTGGAGTTTTCCCTCCCACAAATGTCACAAGATAATCGCACCATTTGGCATACAAGGTAATATTTTCATACACAGGAGTTGAAAAATTGAAAGAGGTCGTTAAAGAACTATTTGAATACCAGCCTACAAATACTTTTCCTTCTTTTGTTGCAGTCTGATATGTTGGAGAATCCCCCATTGCAATTCTTTGAGGTGGAACATCTAAGCCGCCATTGGAATTAAATGTAACTACGACTCCTGCTTCCCAATGAGCATACAATGTATGATTCAAAGCCAAAGACACATAAGTTGTGTTTGTTATTTTGGTTCCGTCAGATGATGAAGTGTACCATCCCAGGAAAGCATATCCGTCTCTTGTCGGTGTCGGCAGTGATCCATAGCCTGAGCCGTAGGTCACATTCATACTTTCAGGACTGACTGTACCGCCGTTGGCGTTGAATGTAACAGTGTATGATTTGCCATTCCAGTGAGCGTAAAGCGTGTGATCGGCAGTTGCGGTTACCTGCGTTGATGATGTGACTTTGGATCCGCTGAATGATGACGTGTACCAGCCTGCAAAGTTATAACCTGTCCTGGTAGGCGTCGGCAGGTCTCCATACGTTCCGTTGTAAGTGACGGTCTTATTTGCAACCGGAGTCGAACCGCCGTTGGCGTTGAATGTAACGGTATATGTTGCAGGCGTCCAGTTGGCATAGAATGTAACATTTGTACCTATTCTGTAGTATCCTCCGAGATCGATCAGCGTCCCATCCGTGCTCTCAAGATTCCAGCCTGAGAGTACATATCCTGACTTGGTAAATCCTGAAGTCGGCAGGAACAGGACTTCCTCTTCATATCCAGACATGCTTGCTACCGTACCGGTACCGCCGTTGGCGTTGAATGTGGCAGTATACGGTGACATTTCTACCCATACTGCAGTCCACCACGTCTGCATATCATACGAAGTTCCTGGTTTAACGATATTGCTGGAGAACTGCCCTGGATACCATCCTACCAATTTATAGCCGTACCTGCTTACCTCGTAGGATCTGGGAAGAGTATAAGATGTGCCGGTGTTCATTGTGATATATTTGGTGTCGGATCCGTTGCTGAACACTCCGCCGTTGGCGTTGAATTCTGCGTAATATGTGCTGGATGTCCATTTGGCATAGAATGTTGCATTGGCAGTTACTTTGTATTTTTCTCCAGGCTCATAGACTGTTCCATTGACAGAATTCAGTGTCCAGCCTGACAGAATATAACCGCTCTTTGACACCCCGCGGGTCGGCAGAGTGACGCTGTCTCCTGAAGTAACAGTTTTGGATTCAATTGAACCAGTACCGCCGTTGGCATTGTATGAGACTGTGTAAGATGTCGTTGAAGGCGTACTGCTTGCTAAATTCATAGAACCAGTGAATGTTGCCGATCCCTGCATTAACTGACAGGTTACAGAAACAAAAAATGTACCTAGATACGGAGGGCTGCCGGTCAGGGTGACGGTACCTGTAGACAGATTGCCGGAAGCGCTGAGCCAGCTGGGATTATTGACCGTAATGTTTGTGCTTTTAAGAGACTGGGCAGGCCGGAATGTAATGGTGATGTTATCCGATGTAGGGTACATAGTCCATGAGCCCAGATTGGTGCTGTTCACCACACCAAGACTGTGGCTGCTTGATGCCAATACCGGCGAATCATCGTTTGGATCATCCGCAGGCAGCATTGCAGCAGCTGAAAGAATGAAACACAAAGCCAAAAGGAAACAGGCTGTTCCCATTATCTTGGATTTGTTTTTCATGTGATTACCTCGTAAATCCTATTCATAAAAATCTCTCCTTTCTGATTGAGGCCAGTTTCCAAAAAAATGAAAAATAAAAATTTGGAGCTAACCGGCTCATGCCGTAGTGTTAACAGATTACAGCATAAATAATCTTTATTTTAAAGAAAAAATTATTTATTAAAAAAAGAGATCCTCAGAGAGGATCAGAGAAAGTGTTTAAGCAGATAGATGATGACTGCTGCGACAACGCCTGCAATAATACCTGCTGGGATATTGAACAGGTATGAAACAACTGCTAAGACAATACCTAAAACGACTACCAGCGCCAGCACTGTCCAGTCTGTTCCATGCTCTGTGCCTATCGACACGCCTAATTCTGTTTCAGATGTACCTTCAGAGTTTACTGCAGTGGCTTTGATCTGGTAGTCTCCAAATTCGTCATATGTGTAAGTAAGTCTGTTGGTGTATGTCTTGACAGTTTCACCGTTTCCCATGTCCCATAAAATGTAAAGGTAATTGTCTGCTGCTACCGAGGCTGTTATCGTCCTGCCGTCAACAGTGACTTTGATATCATTAATGGACGGGATCGATGTAAAGACCAGATTGCTGTACCACTTGGCGTAAAGAGTAATTTCAGAAGTAACCGGTGTAGTAAATGTGTATTCTGAAGTCAATTCTTCATTTACATACCATCCTCCAAACACATACCCAGAACGTGCAGGGTCTGCAGGCCTGGCCGCTATCGCATTGTGATCGACAGTCTGAACATTAACATCTGAACCATTGTTGGCATAGAATGTAATTGTATGCGACACAGATTTTTCCCAATGAGCATACAGTGTCATCTTTGTATTTTCAGATCTAATAGTTGTATCAAAATCATATAATTTATCGTTCAGATACCATCCCTTGAACGTATATCCAGATCTTACTGGATCTGCAGGTTTTATCGCTTTGTTATATATTTCTATAAACTGCGGCTCTACATCAGTACCTCCGTTGGAATCGAATATGATTGGTGCTATATCGCTATAGTCCGCGTATGGGCGCACCGTCCACATAGTATAAAAGGTGTCAAAAATCACATCCTCTACAAGTGTCAGACAGAAATAGTTACTATTCTCAAATGGTCTGGAATATCCCAGATGACTGTCGGATGCAAACAAACTCAAACTAAGATTTGGATCGCGTGATTCTGTAACATCAAGAATGCGTGTAACTGTACCATAGGGCAGAGGTCCAGGAAATTCTCTCCCCATTAGATTGTATGTTGAATACCCTATGGCATCTTTGAGAGCAGTATAAGCGTCAGATCCATGCCCCACAATTATAAGATGTTCTCCATCTCTTATAGAGTTCACTTTATTGCCGTACACATCAATAAGTGTCCTATCTGAAACTAAGCTATATGCATTATATCGTGAAGAGATATCAAAATATACTGCAAATTCTGGAGTGTTAGCAACCGATGTAATGTTACTTGTATCTATCATCTCATCATCTATGTATGTCTCAAGAGAAGGAGGTACAGCGGTCGATTTATCACCATATTGTAATGCAATATTAGCGCTTTGAAGATCAGCATTATAATCATTAAAGCACCTGTAGTGGCCTATTGAATAATCGCATGCTATCCATCTATTCCCAATGAGTGCGTATGCATTCCACACGCATCCACTTTCACTATTTCTGTGCCCCATGAATTCCGTAATCTCCCCATAGTTCGTAGAGATCCACATACTGTTTGAAGGTCTATCATAATACTCCATCTCTACCATCGAGTCAGTACTTTTCCAGAAAGTAGTTGCCCGTACCGCCTGTGCACCATCATTGGCAGATACTGTTTCATACTGCCAGCCGGAACCATCATCAACAAAAACGGTAAACTGGCCTAGATAGGTTGACTTCCATTTAGCATACAACGTGAGGTTTTCATTAACAGGCGAATCAAAATAATATTCTTGAGTCAATTCTATATCTTCATACCATCCTCTAAAAATAAATCCCGTTTTACTCGGATTGCTAGGCTTAACTGCATGACTTCCCTGAGCTATTGTTTTCGAAAATACATCTGATCCTCCGTTAGATTCGAATGACACAACGACTGTTTTTTCCCAATGAGCATATAATGTATGACTCAAAGCCAAAGACACATTAGTTGTGGTTGTTATTTGGGTTCCACCAGATGATGAAGTGTACCATCCCAGGAAAGTGTATCCGTTTCTTGTCGGTGTCGGCAGTGATCCATAGCTTGAGCCGTAATTCACAGTTTTACTTTCAGGACTGACTGTACCGCCGTTGGCGTTGAATGTAACAGTGTATGATTTGCCATTCCAGTGAGCGTAAAGCGTGTGGTCGGCAGTTGCAGTTACCTGCGTTGATGAAGTGACATTGGATCCGCCTGACGCTGATGTGTACCAGCCTGCAAAGTCATAACCTGTCCGAGCAGGCGTTGGCAAATCTCCATACGTTCTGCCGTAGAATATGGTCTTGGAAGGAACAGATGATCCGCCGTTGGCATCAAAATTCAGCGTGTATGAGGCAGTGCTCCAGTTGGCATAGAATGTAACGTTTGTACCTATTCTGTAATATCCTCCGAGATCGATCAGAGTTCCATCCGTACTCTCAAGATTCCAGCCTGAGAGTACATATCCTGATTTAGTAAATCCTTCAGTCGGGAGATAGATGGCCTCTTCGGCGTAGGCAGACATGCTTGCTACCGTACCGGTACCGCCGTTGGCATTGAATGTGGCAGTACAAACAGGTTTTTCAGTCCATACTGCAGTCCACCATGTCTGCATATCATACGAAGTTCCTGGTTTGGTAATATTGCTGGAGAACTGACCAGGGTACCATCCCACTAATTCATAGCCGTACCTGCTTACCTCGTAGGATCTGGGAAGAGTATAAGATGTGCCGGTGTTCATTGTAAGATACTTAGTGTCTGATCCGTTGCTGAACACTCCGCCGTTGGCGTTGAATGCTGCGTAATATGTGCTGGATGTCCATTTGGCATAGAATGTCGCGTTCCCTGTGACTTTGTATTTTTCTCCAGGTTCATAGTTTGTTCCATTGACAGAATTCAAAGCCCAGCCTGCAAGGGTGTATCCTTCCTTAGACATACCGCTGGTAGGCAGAGTGACAGTGCTGCCGGAAGTGACTGTGCTTGATGCTATTGATCCGGTACCGCCATTGGCATTGTATGAGACTGTGTAGGAGGTCGTTGAGGGCGCTCCGTTAACGATTTTAACTGTACCGGTGAATGTTGCCGATCCCTGTGAAAGCTTGCAGGTTACAGAAATGGGAAAGGTGCCGAAGTAGGGGACATTTCCGCTCAGGGTGACGGTACTTGTGGAAAGATTGCCGGAAGCGCTGAGCCAGCTGGGACTGTTGACAACAAGATCCTGCTGCAGAGCACTGAACAGCGGCAGCGGCGTAATGAACGAAACAGTGATGCGGGAAGAAGTTACAGACATGGTCCATGAGCCCAGATCGGTGCTTGTGACCCTGCCCAGATTTTGACTGTTGGATGCTAATATCGGCGAATCATCGCTTAGATCTTCAGCCGGCGAGAGAAATGCTGCGGAAGAGATGAGACAGAGAACCAGAAGAAGACATGCTCGCCCCCCCCCCCCCCGCCCAAAGACTTACTCTTCAAGAGACATCACCTTGTCATGTTTAATATTCATAGGAATGCTGCTCCTCATGTGGTCGAAGGCCAGCCTCTCAAAACTGCAGAAAAGAATGGTGTCAGGAGCAGGCTGGCTCATGACATCAGCATATAGCTTTACAGGATATATACTATTGATTTACAAGAAAAAAATATTTTACATCCTTACGGTTGTTCGAAATCAAACAAGAGTAAGGACATAAAAAAATGGCAGATATCAAAGAATTATAATTCTGGAGCGGTTACAGATACCTGATCTAAGCTGAAATACATATTGATCTCTGGTATTGTTTTGCAGTAGCTGTTCCAGTGTTTGATCCTTTTATAAGCTACTCTGCCAGATGTTTCAAAGACTGTGTATCCCAGAAAATGTCTTCTGTGCCGCCTTGTCCTGACCTTTCGCTGCATGTTGATAACTCTCTGTACAGGGATGCCCAGATCCTGAGATATCTCTTCATTTGACTTTTTATCGACAGATTTAGCAATCATAACCTTATATTCTGTGCTTGTGAAGCAGTACTTATCATCCAGTGTCATGTGATTGAACCCTCCATAGATGTTACTCTGAATCGATTATTTTATCAAAAGAGACTAAATTATTGTCTCTAAGTTCTCTGCATTCCTTTTTAATTCTGCGAAGCAGCTTATTCTCTTTTTTCTTGAGTCTGTGGCACGGCAGGATGATCGGAATGTCGATCATATAGCAGATCATGGCTGAACTGATCAGATTCTTGATTAAACGCTCACATGGCGGGTTTTTGTTAGAATTCCAGCATTTGTCACAGGGATTAGGCGACAGCTTAAGGCTGCGGTATATTCTGTCACGCCTAATATAGAAACTCGATATAGACTTGGCCGGCATCGAAAACGAGAAAAACATTAGCAGTATGTTGCCACGGAATGCAATTTCATCCCCAGTCAGGTCTGTTTTATAAAAATCATAACCATCTGGATATATGGCATCATTCAAAGGATCACGCTTCCTCAGTCTTTTTCAACAACGTTAAATTCGACAGCTTCACGCGCTGCATCGTGTATAGACGGACAAGTATTTAGTGAGTTTTATATGTCTGTATCTCAGGCCTTTGCGCTTTCTTGGCTCTGCTGACTGCAGCGATCAAGTCTGGAACATCTGTCATTTGCATCTTTCAGCAGCGCAGCAATTTCTCTGCCTTCATCAGTGAGAGATACATATGTTGTTCGATACCTGCCTACGGGCTCTGATTTCTTAACCAGTCCAGACTGCACCAGCGATTCTATCAGATCAACCAGAGTTGAATAGCTTTTGATATAACCTCTGATTTCATTCAGCTTGCATTTGTCTGAATCCAGCATTAATACTAATACATATACCGCGTATCGTTTATAGAGAACAGTTTCCGGCGGATTAGTATCAAGTGCCACGTAGTACTCAATACATTTCTTATTTTTAATAAATTAGTAATGGTTACTAAGTAGTACTCAGTACTTATTTCTATGATCAGTCATGAGTCTGCAGGATGAGGATTATACTCTCTAGTCTATGACATCAGGCTGCGCATTCGACATCGATTATCATCTCGAAGTCAATAGTCTTCTTTTCATCGGGTTTATATGTACGATCCCAAGGAGTGCCGTTTTTATGAGCCTTATCCACTAGTTCACGGGCAGTCTTATCCATGCAGTCTTCAATCAGTTTATCAAGCACTGCGACTGCTTCCGGGGAGAATGGTTTTGAAGGTTCTTTATCTTCTCTGATCGGTATTCCTGCATAGATGTAATATTGATAGTAAACGTTTGGAACTACAGGACCTAGCATCCATGCTTCTATCTTATCATTAAAAAGATACTCTTTTGTCTCTTTGTAGTATCTTATCCATGCAAAATACAGCATCTTCTGCAGCTTAAGATTGGTCACTGGGTTTCTCATCCCATAGTATTTCTTTATGATGTATTTAGCTACATCCAACGCGTCATATGCCATATCGCTTCCACCGTTTTGAAGAGACTTAGTCTTAGCGTTGTGCCTTTTTTCCAATCTTCTGCACCATTTTAAAGTCCCCCTTTCCCAAGGGCATATTGGTCTGTTTCGCATATTGTTGCTTGATACCACGTGGTGAGAAATTAAAACTGACTGCTGAACATACATATGTTGATAAAGCAGGCAGAACGTGACATTTATATATTGTGACATTTGTAAAATAATCAGACCATCAAGGTCACTGTCTGAAAGGAAGGGAGTTTAATGACTGATAAAGATGATACGAAAATCACTCAATTGCAGAAAGATGATCTCATTAAAGCACGCAGCAATATTGCACTTGTAATGCGCATGATGGATACCATGTCATCTGATTATAATTCATGGCATGACAATCATAATGGCATGTCTGAGGATGAAAAGAAGATTCTCAATCAATCTTTACATCTCATCGATGCTGCAACAGGCACCATACCATCATATATTAAGAATGCCAAAAAAACTGCTGCCGAGGATGGATGGGATGAGTTCTGTTAATAAGAGGATTGTTTATAAGAAAGAGCAGAATAGTTGATAAATGGAAAAAGTAATTCTAAAAAGAAATCATTGATGATCTACCGGTCAAACTCGTTTTAATGATTGTAATCCTGAGCGTATGCTATCTGTGCATTAGACCCAGCTATAGAACTTTCTGGGCATAAAATTTATGCAAAACAGAGCCAATATCAATAGGGCATCTATCACACAAGCTATGCCTATCGCACATGGATAACTGCTATATAACGTGCAAGCTATAGCTGTGACGAGTGCTATTGCTCCTAAGGCAATGGAAGTTACACGTATAGTACGTCCGTATCTAATATCAAAACTTGAAGAGGCATGGCTTGAAATGCCTTCCATGGACTTGCTTGCTCGATCAAAAGCATCTATTTCTGAATTTACATCTATGCCCAGACGACTTAAATCTATATTAAAAATTTTAAGAAAATTCACTGCATAATAAAAGACTCCTTGAGCGAGTTTGGCATAATCAACTATGAGATCATAGATTATTCTGGATTCATGTACAGATACCAATTCATGGTATCGAATTATCCTAATCCTATACTGATCTAAAATTTTTTTAAGTGCTATATCCATATTTACATATACATTGCCTGCAGGTATAGCTTCACACCCGATTATGCAGTCGGCACTATAATTTTCATCAGAATGGTGACTGTGTACATGAAAAAGCTCTTTAACTGCATTAAATATTTCATGAAACTGATTCTCAGATTTTGAATCAGTCCCCGTCGAGTATTGAATCTTACTAGGATCATATTTACCATTGTTGAGATCGTCTCGAATCTTATTAAGATCGTATTGAACCAGTAAAGCTTCCTTACTTTGTGAACTATGTGAGACTAATTTGCACAGGCCTGATCCATATATATGTGCATAATACTGGATATTTCTAACCTATTGCTTGTATCTTTAACTTTAAGAGTCTCTATTAAGTACAGTTTAGGTTTTGTGTAATCAAATGATTCAGAAGATGAAACGATCAGTACAGGTAAAAAGGTATAAGGAAATTCATCTTTATATATGCCTTTTAAGGTGTAATATAATTCTTTACCCTCTGTTTGGCTAAATTCTTCATTATATATTCTCTTTATCTCGCTCTTGATTGCCTCAATTAATTCTTTCTTTTTATTATTAATTCCCTTCCTAAACTGTCTTCTTTGATAGCATCCCTTAATCCTCTCCTTTGCAACAGACCCTAGCATTACAATTTCGTCACGTATGGATTTTACGCTCTCTATCATCTGAGTAGATAAACGATTATCCATCAGATATGGGTTAGACATGTCTAGATCTGATTCTTGTATGTTTTGGTCGTCATTTATTGGAGAAAATGTATCATAATCGTTTGAGTTCAATATGAGTTCAAAAATATTATCCGCAGAAATATTTCTAGAGTGTTTATCAGCTGAGAGTGTTAATTTTTTTAGAATCAAACGTCTTTGTTGTAAAATGTAATTGGGGCTGGCCATTGGGAACCAACCCCAATATTCTACATCTCCCACTCGCTCACCAAAATAATCTGAATGAGACGCTGTCTCTTCCAAGTGGTGTTGTTTTTGCAGTGGCCCTTTTTTTATTGTCGTTGTATCCACATCTCATTAACCCTACGGATGTTAGATACTCAACCGCATCTTCATCTCCTTTATCGATGATGCGTCCTTGTCTGTATTTTTTCAATACATGCTTTTGCTGGTAAGTCATCATTGTATCAACGCCTACACCTAGGGTGGCGATCAAGCCATTTGATACCTCAATTTCTATGAGGCGGCGATCAAGCTACCATGTGTATTTGATAACACCTTCTATTTATTCATGTATGCTGCATAGCAACTATGCCAGTCAACAGAGTTAGAAGATGTATAACGTCTCTATTCATTTAATCCCAAAGAGACGATCTTTAATACAACAACAAGTATTTAAATTTTTTTACAGAAAAATGAATGAATCTCTAAAGATTGTCATCAAAACAGGCTATTGTAATCAGTCACGCAATAGATGCTTGAGAAGCATAAAGTGCTTAACTACCATATATAGTTATCATTCTACAGAACATAGAATATTTTTTTAAAGAGTTATGAATACTTTTGCAGAATTGAGCCTTCTGATGATGCAAGTTTAAAATAATGTCAAAATCAACACTCAAAAACTAAGCAATGTAGAATAATTGAAGAGCTCCATGCTATGAATCATATATCATTCTGTTTCATTAGCGATGAAAAAGAGATCTGGAGATACTCTGGTCATCAGTCCATCGAGGATTATCAAGTCTCTATTGATCATACCCAGATCAAATAGGTAATTCGGATGATCAGAAACTCCATCTTAATATATTCTACCTCTGAACTATTCAAATAAGTTATATTGTATTTCGGTGCCAACCGAATGATCTTGTTCTTGTCTGGTCTGATAAGTTCGTATATTTTCTTCAAACTTCAAACGGAATCTCATGCAATTCTTATCCTTTTAAATAATTCTTACTTCATAATGCAGTCTGTATTTTCTCAAAGCGGAGAAATGCAGGCCGTTCGCGGTCATAGAGTCCCTTCGTTGCCGGCATGATGTCGGACTTTCTTTTATCATAGCTTTAGCTTTCTTTTGTTTTTTCTGGATCAGGTCTTTTTTAGCTAATTACTTTAATAAATTAATAATATCGTATAGTATAACATTCTACAAACTAAATGTTATCCGGTGTTATTTCATTTAAAAAATGTTATCTAATAACATTCAACGCCGTTAAATATTATTTTTTTACAAAATGGCAAGATAAAACAAGAGATAATAAGGATTAGTATGATAAATACTTGTAAAAAACGCAAAGTTTTAAATACTCTAAGAGGGAAGATATAGAAAGTGTATCGTATAAATTACAATAACAATAACAATTAAAATTGTTATTAACATCCGCTCTCTCTATAGACACTTTCGGAGATTCATCATATAAAAAGCTTTGCTTCAGTATGTATTTTTGATCTTATAACAATATTCTATATACAATTTCGATCCGATGCATCAAGGCAGGATCCGCACTGCGATTTGATCACTAAAGAATATGTTCTGCAGCGCGGGATCCCGTTAAAATCTCATAAATCCGGTTTAATTGCGAGTTTCTCCATCAAGCATGAAAACGTACGTGTTAAAACAAACATGCCGTAAAATGGCTTAAAAATGTCAAAAATTAGGGCTTTAAAGTAAAGATGATACTTCTCTAAGCTTTTCCACTACCTTAATGCCCTTTTGTGTGATCGAAACTATGTGTTTTTTATAGACTTTCTTGATCTTTATCAGTTCTTTTGATTCGAGAGTGTCTAAAATCTCCATCAACCGTACATATGTCGATAAAACATCATTCTGAATTCTTGTTTTCAATATCTCTTCATTTCGATGATCGTAGACATAGTTTAACACATCGACGGTTGGTCCAAAGAGTTCAGATAGACTTGAGTCAGGCATTTTCAATTCTTAATTCATAAATCAACTATCAAATATAAGATATGGTTCTCAATTCACTAATCAAGAATAATTATTTATACCATGTATCTGTTGTTGAGTTAGTAATCGAGAATATTAATTCTCGGATTTACTACAAGGGCTCATCATATGCCTCAGTGAAAACTACATCGATCAAATTGTTAGACGGTTTAAACCCTTTCAAGGAGTCTGACACTGCTTAACCGATGCACTCAATAATTTTAGACTCCAATGGGTGCATCGACCTTAAATCTGAGACATAACCCGATTGGGCGCCGGCTTTTTGGATATGAAAGCTGGCCCCTAGGGTTTCCTACATAATCAATAAGCCTCTGAGCTTCAGCGATAAGGCGAATGTATTCTTCCCCTTCAGATGTGATTGTGATTATTGTAGCGTTTTTCCTGGATCCTAGACGATCGATGATTTAGATAGGTCTATTTTCACAAAGAGAATCGAGCTGTTCACCGTTTGAAATGTAAATCCCATCTATATGTACAATATGATATTCACAAAATGCTTAGAGATCTACGACAATTCGTGTTTATAAAACATATTTGCAGCATCATTTCAAATTTAAATTGTTATAGTGAATGTGATATTTCCCTAAGCTTTTCCACTAATTTACATCCTTTTGGAGTTATAGACACAATATGCCTTTTTCCATCATCATGGATATCAATCAGTTCTTCTGTTTTAAGCGTATCCAATATATTCATTAACCGGTTATAGTTGCTTAAAACTTCATATTTGAGATCTCTTTTGTGGATCTCTTTTTCTTTATGATCATATAAATGATAAAGAACTACAATTGGTTCTCCAAATATCTTTTCGATGTCCAGCTCATTCATGAAATTCTAAGTTCTAGAACAGTTAACCGTTGTATATATTTGTGTTATTTGTTCTAGAACACAGAACATATAAATACATCTTTATTGTTCTAGAATCTAGAACGAAATGCCTCAAAATCAAACAAGGGGCCATTCAACTCCTCCAAACAATTTCAAGGAGTCTGACACTGCTTAACCGATGCACTCAATAATTTTAGACTCCAATGGGTGCATCGACCTTAAATCTGAGACATAACCCGATTGGGCGCCGGCTTTTTGGATATGAAAGCTGGCCCCTAGGGTTTCCTACAAACTGCTTCGAATCAGCGAAAGCGCTGAACAAAACAAGGAGAACGAAACGATGGAAAAAGCAAGACATACAGAAAGTCACTCAGACTCTAACTCAGCCTTAGCTAGTTTGAGGAATTCTGCTACACGTTTTCCCTTTTCTGTTATGCATACAGTTCTGCGTACTGGTCTTATGGGATCTTGTTTCAAAACTATTAATCCTGCTCCTTCCATTCTAGATAAGACTCTTAACCGTGCCCTATCCCCTGGTAAAATGGGCTCAAGATCTGCGATATACGGAGTTTTCTCCTCTTCTAATAGAAATATCAGAATATCGACAGCGCTTCGTTCATTAAGCACGGATCCTATTTGCGATAACATTCGTAGGATCAATAATCAAGTGCGATATTTGATTCTTGATGTATATTTTCTTTATGCGTTCGCAATATACGAATACATATTATTAAATAAATGTATACGCATCATGCGTTCACAAAATGTAAAAAATGCAGCACCGGAGTCTGAAAACGCTGCAAAGATAAGTCTGACCCATGGCAGGACTGGCTTAATTGGTACCAGAGCAAAACACCATCAGCTGAGACTGCCCGATTGTTTGACCACAGAAAACACATTCATCCAGCGCAAGCGCTGGACAAACCATTTACGCGGCTGTACAAAAGTGCATCTCTCTATGCCCTGACAGCCGCGGCATCCCAAAATATTTTCCGATGGGAGAGAAACACTAACCTATGGCTCTCTGCCCGCAGTTCTTCCATCGGTTTCTAGCGGGCAGGGCCGCCCTTAACACTGATTCAGCGAAAGCTATGTAAAAAAATCAAGGAGATGAAATCGATGGAAATAGTAAGAAATGCAGAAAGTCAGTCAGACTCTAACTCAGCCTTAGCCAGTCTAAGATGCTCTGCTACACGTTTTCCCTTTTCTGTTAAAGAGACTGTACGTCTCACCGGACGCAACGGATCTGAAGTCAATGTGACCAGCATATCGTCTGCCATCCGTTCTATTACTCTTGTTCTAGATTGTGGATTTGGAATGATCGTGTCAAAATCTGTAATATATGGCGATGAATCCGACTCAAAAAGACGGATTAAGATCCCTACAGCACCACGTTCATCCAACACACTGTCTGGTATGATCATTGCAGTATTGGATATTGAAATGCAGTATATAAGTATCAACTTGTATTTACATCACATAATTGCAATATGTAATTACAAAATATTATATACTTTAGATTACATTATGCAATTACAAAATATAATTAAAGCAGCATCGGAGTCTGAAAACGCTGCACGGCAAAACCAAGGTAAAAATGCCTTTCTTCTAACCCAAAAAACCCCTTGTATATCCAGCGAAAGCTCTGGACGCAAACCCCTTAATCGATGGCAGAAACACCCTGCATGGTCCTTACTGGTATGTTTGCCATCGATTTCCACACCAGTACGGACCGCCTTTAACAATGATTCAGCGAAAGCGCTGTAAAACTAACGGAGAGATAACCGATGGAAGCAAAAACCAACCCCAATATCCTGAGTCTCGTACTCAGACGACAGACAAAAGTGCGAAAGATCAATGAAATTTTATCTGCAATCAATCCTGATAAGTCAGCGATTTCTGGACTCATTTCAGAGATACTGATGATTGATTCACAGATAATGATCATCAGCAATCCACAGGAGACTGCAGCATGACGGCCTGTGTAAAGACAACTGTTGCGGTTTTCAGATCTAGTATCACATCTGGGTTGTGATGATCGTGGGACGTAAAGTCAAAAATGTTACATTCGCTGCTCCAGAACACGTATACAAGCTTGTTGAGATTTACAAACAGGATCATAATTTTTCAGAAATGGTCTGCACTGCGATACTTCCGATTCTCATCAAGAATACTGGCAGCGAGGGTATAAGGCTCAGACTGGACCAGCTTTTAGGCCAGAAAAAGACGCTTGAAGAGAAGCAGCAGTCCGAGTTGAGCCAGATAACCAGCGAGATCAGCGATCTTCAAAACAGGCTGGAATTATCAAGCCGCCTGGAGCAGTCAAGAGCTGAGCAGAGGATACGATTCCTGGAAAGAGCAAAAGCTTCTCCAGACTGGTTCACCTCTGACGGATGGGACCTGTTCTCAGCATGGGCAAAAGGAAATACTCAGATCATCGCGGCCTGCGGGTTTGAGTCCTCAGATGCTGCGTACAGGTTTGTCAGAGATCAGATTACAAGAATTCCGCCGAAGACCAGCGTTTCAACGGAAGATGCTGCGGCCATCCTTGTATCCGCCAGAAAAGAGATCTCCAGACAATTCATACGCAATAACTGGGTCGCAAAGAAGGATGAATTCATTGCCTGGACAGCAACCGACAGAGGCACGAGGCTGATATCGCAGTCTGGCTGGTCTGTTGAAGAAGCATATGAGGTGCACAGACGACAGAAAGAAAAGGAGGAAGCGGTCGATGACAGAATCTGACCGGCCTTTCCCAGTCTCGGAGGCAGCTGAGTGACAGCTCTGGAATCCGACATCACCGAACTGCAGGAGAAGAACAGTTCTGTCAGATATTATACTCAGGAAGACGCCAGTCTTGAGTCAAAGTGGGAGTCTTTTCTCACTCTTGCTTACACTTCAGAGCTGTCTGAGATCGTAGCCGGATTCCCAAACATCAGATCAGTCTATGTTGATTTTTCAGATCTTGACAAGTTTGATCCAGATCTGGCATCAGCTGTTCTCGAAGATCCGGACAGGGCGCTTGATGCGGCAAGCCGTATAATCAAGAAAACATACCCTCTCACATTCGGCGGCTTAAAGGATGAGCTGCATGTGCGGATCACCTCTCTTCCGAATGATGTCAAGATTCCGATCAGCCACATCAGAACGTGCCATCTTGGAGACTTGATCTCTGTAGAGGGCATAATCCGGAAATCCACGGCAGTCAAACCATACATCACTGAGTCTGTATATCAGTGCCGCATCTGCGGAAATAAAATTCATATTATACAGGACGATGCAAGAAAGTACACTGAACCGACAGAGTGTCCGCGGAGCGAAGACGGATGCGGAAAGGCAGGAGCTAAAAATTTTAAACTGCTGTATAAGGAAACTGCTTTCTTAGACAATCAGAAAATCGAGATACAGGAGGCACCGGATTCGGTCAGATCCGGAGCGCAGCCTGCATCCATCATTGCATATCTTGATGATGATGCGGTAGGCAGCGTTACTGCAGGAGACAGAGTGACTCTTAACGGCATCTTAAGAGCAGAGCATAAGAGCCAGGCGATGACTCCGCAGTGCGACTTGTACCTGGATGTTCTATCAGTCGAGACGCAGCAGGATGTCTACGAAGAGATCGAGATAACTGATGATGACATCGCAGAGATCAAAACGATCTCACAGTCTCCAACGCTCTACAAGGATCTGGTAGCGTCAGTGTCTACAACGATATGCGGATATGACGTGGAGAAGCTGGCACTGGTTCTGCAGCTCTTCGGCGGAGTTCCCAAGACTCTTGATGACGGGTCGAGAGTGAGAGGGGACATTCATATTTTACTGATCGGTGATCCAGGGGTAGCTAAGTCACAGATGCTCCGGTATATCGCAAAAATGTCTCCACGGGGAATATATGCATCTGGAAAATCATCTACCTCAGCCGGCCTGTGCGCAACGGCAGTCAAGGATGATTTTGGAGAAGGGAGATGGACTCTCGAAGCCGGAGCATTGGTACTGGCAGATCAAGGAAATGCCTGCATTGATGAGATGGACAAAATGCGTGATGAAGACCGTTCATCAATGCACGAAGCCATGGAAAGCCAGACCATATCCATTGCCAAGGCCGGAATCACTGCTCAGCTGAACTCAAGAGCCAGCGTCCTGGGGGCGGCAAATCCGAAATTTGGCCGCTTTGAAGACACTATCCCGTTTTCTGAGCAGATCGACATGCCCCCTGCGCTCCTGTCCAGATTTGATCTTATCTTTGTAATCATTGATAAACCGGATGAGGCCAGGGACCGCAGCACATCCACACACATAATCAGCACACACAGGAGAGGCTCAGCAAGACAGCAGCGTAATGATCTGGAGGGTGTAGATCTGCAAAAGATCCTCAATGACACAGAAACCCTGAAACCAGTCTATGACAGACAGATCATGAGGAAATATATTGCTTACGCGAAAAACATCTTTCCTGTTTTGACTGATAAGGCGGCAGACCTGATACAGGACGCATATATGAAGATCAGGCAGCAGGGCTATGGAAACAATTCCTCGGTTCCGATTACTGCCAGGCAGCTTGAGGCATATATCAGGCTTGCTGAGGCCTCTGCAAGAGCAAGACTCTCAAATATCGCAACAGAGGAAGATGCACAGAGGGCCATCAGCCTGATTGAGTACTATCTGCAGAAAATAGCCGGCCAGAGCGGCACTCTGGATATAGATCATATAGCGACCGGCATCACCAAACAAAAACGGAATACTTTAGCAGTTGTTTCTGAAATAATTCATAATTTCGAGTCACGCACTTTTTCAGACGATGATGTTTTAGAAAACGGTCTCGAACACGGCATACCTGCTGAAAGCATCTCAAACATCTTAGCAAGTATGTGCAAACTAAGAGAAATTAGACATTTAGGAGGCGGAATTTATGAACGGCTCAGATAATTCTGAACAAAGGGCAGCAGGCAACACTCTCAACGGCCTGTCCCCTCCCCTGAAAGGGGGAGCTGCCCAACTTAACCACAAGCTGAAGAGAAATGCAGCCAGATACGGATATTACAAACAGTATCCTCACAATACAAAACTCAGAGGCTATGCATCACCGATGATGCTTGCCGAATTGTCCCTTTATAACACTGTTGTCTGGAAAGATTCCTGTTACGTATTAAATCCAACGGGGGAATCAGATGAGTGAAGCAAAAGACGGACCGTATATCTTTGACGGAACCGTGCTTACTCAGTATGTCGGATCATGGCAGAATGTTGTGGTGCCGGACGGCTTTGAGGTAATCGGCAGCAATGCCTTCCGCAGCCTGGATAAGCTGCGCAGCGTTACACTGCCGGCCAGCATCAGGCGCATAGGAAGCGGGGCATTTGCCGACTGCCCGTCCCTGTATTTTGTGTACCTCAGCACACTGGTGCTGCCCAAAATAGAAGACGGCGCCTTCACCGGTTCTCCAGTCTGCTATCTGATGACTGCTGACGGAGTCAACAGGATACAGGAGGTGGAGTGATGGTAAAGCATCCTCCGGTACTGTCGCATAACGGCAGATGGCTGAAAAGAGCTCCTCCAAACTCCCAGTTCTATCATGTGCCTGAGGGAGTGGAGGTCTTGGATACCAACTGCTTTGATGCTTCCAGAGACACACTGATCAGGGTGTTTTTACCGGACACCCTGAAAAAAATCAACTGCGGGGCATTCTGGGGACTGACGAAGTTAGAACATGTCACACTGCCGGCATCAGTCATCTACCTGGACAATGATGTTTTCTACGACTGTCCGGCACTGAAGGAGATCTACATCATGGGAGAGCCGGAAAATTACGGTCCGCTCTGCCACAACTGCCCCAGCGTGTATAAGGTCATGAAAAAAGGGCGGAACATCCTGCGAGAGGCACAGAGTTATGAAATCCGCGAGAGGGGGCAGTGCTCCCTGTTTGATTACGATAAAGCAGAAGCATGATTTATTTGAAAGGAGAATTAAAATGAACGACATTATTTGGGAAATATATGAGGCTGAAAGCAACAGGGTGGTCTCTGTTGAACGGTGTCCGTTCTGCGGCGATTTAGAGCTGTTCAGAACCCAGGATGCTGACGGCGATGGAAGAATCTGGAGCAGATGCGGGGGCTGCGGAGCGGAAACAGAGTATTCCGGTTCTTGGTCTCTATGTCCGATGTGCGGTCGTATGAATATCAGTCCAGATGAGTTTGAAATCAACGGCGGCATCTGTTCGGAATGCCGGCATGAGCAGAGAGGCGATGAGTGTGAAGCGGCTGGAGATGCTGCATTATGAATTTTCTTGAAGAAAGACGAAGAGAGTGATGAATATGTATGACGGATTTAACGAAGCTCAAACAAGCTGCCGCATTGCCCTGCATTATCTCAATGAAGTAGATGATATGCTGGCATCTGCATGCAGAGAACCGCTTGACATAAAGCAGTATAAAGAAATGTACAAATCACTTACTGCAGTACTGAAGAGTTCGAAATATGTCCTGAACACTCTGAATCTTGATTTTGGATTCAGGCCGTCGGATCTGGTGATTTATAGAAATGCAGTATTTACCAAAGTACGCTCCAGATCTGATCTGCATGTAGAGCACCGCGTGGGTGATGACACATTTGCAGTTCATTTCTGCGGTAATGATCTGAATGTTGCTGTTGAAGATCTTGACGCGCTGATTAGTTGTTTAACAGAATTTAAACAAGAACTTGGATTGGATGAGCACATTTACTCGATGCAGACTGTGAATGAAGTATGCGGGAGTGTAGGTGTGGAGAGATAAAACAGAGGTGACAAGATGAGTAAATCAATAGCTAACTGGATGATGGACATAGAGATACTTGCAGAAGAATATAATGATCTGGCAGAGAAACTGGAAACACTGATCATGCACATCCCTGAACCGCGCACCATGGATCTAAAAGATGTCAAAGGGCTGTATGAACGCAGCAGGGCATTGGAAGAGAACTATCGGAAATCATCAAAAAACATCGGCTCTCTGGTCTATATGTTTGAGGATGATTCCAGCAGAAATTGGGCAGGGTGTGAACCGGATGAGCTTGGAGATATTCTGACAGCATAATTTGAGCAATTCAAGCCAAATGAGAGGTGAACTGATGAATATCACTGATGAGGCCCAAGACGCCCGCAGAAAGGTGTTTGAACGCATGAATGGCGTGAGAGACGCTGTGGACGAGTTGACAGATCTCTTATCGAAAGATGAAGATATAGAGGAGTTGACGATTTTACTGGCGTATTCAATCACACAATTACACCTAGCTGAGTTCTGGGAGCGCATGAACTACAAACCTAATGAGGGGGAATGATCCGCTTGCCACGATATGTAGAACCTCATTACTGCTTTAATTTTGGGAAAGTGGAATTTGATTTTTGCAGACATCGCAGTCTACAAAAAACAGTTGAATTAAGAATCAGGGTTGATGACAAAGTCATCGATAGATATCCATTGCTGCTGAATTTTAATGATTTGCAGCAATTTGACACGAATTTAGAAGAAATACTATATAACTTTAAGTTGGCGGCAGCAGAAAAGGAGGACGAGTAAAATGGAATTAGATGAAATTGCGGAATTAATTGAAATGGCATCCGTTGGATTGAATGAGTACAACTCAAGGGAAAGAACAGCCGCCGAGGAAGATCTCATAACCAGAAGATATAACGCTCGATGTGCTGATGCGTTTAAAAATTTGCGTTTGGTAATGGACATAGATGATTGTAGCTCTCCAGAAGATGTGGTAACTTACACTGCTAGAGACCAGGATAGACTGAGAGCATGTGAAAACGCTATTGAAATTCTGCAAAAGTACCTGGGTATTGTCTATTCCGACTGTCCTCAAACGATTGCAGATAAGGCTATTCGCATGATTAAAGAATTGCAAGAGGATAAGGTAGAGATCGAATTTCACATTAACCAAGCGGCGAAGGCGTTTGATGACCTGGTCGAATACTTTGATCTCACCGATCCAGATATTCCAGAATATTATGCGCAAGAAATTAAAAGTAAATACGCCAAGTCGATAGACGACTTACACGCCCAAAGGCAGGAGATTGACGCTTTAGCATCAGAGTTAAAGAGGACCGAAAAGCAGCTAGAATCGTTTCGATACAAACACAGACAGACCAATGAACTTTACAATCAGGCCATCGATGTATTGAACGAGATAAATGGGATAGTCAACGGCGTTCCCGATACTGATAACAAGACTGCAATGGCTAATCAACACCGCAGATTACAGTTAGTCGAGGATGTTCGCAATCTTGCAAGGGAGTCAAGGGATGGATTGAAGTGCGAACTTGAACAAGCCCAAGATGAGATTGTAAATCTTAAGGCATTCAATGATTTTGCACGCAACGCATATAAGGACTGTCTGGAAACATTGAATCAGATAAATAAAATAATTAATGATAATAATGAGCGTATGGATTCAACAGCTCACCAGAAGGTGTTGGTGTTTGACACTTACAATCTTGTAAAGACCTTAAGAGAACTAAAAGAAAAGGAAGAGGATTAAAAATGCACTATGAAGTAGTGATTGATGTGGAAGTGGTGGAGTCGCATAGCGTGAAATTAGATTCAGATGAGAAATTAACATATGAAGATTTAGCATACAGAGCTTTTCAGGCTGTCAGAGAAGGAAAGAGCGATCGTATAGAAGCGGATTGTAGGGACTACTGGGAAATGATCGAGATTTACGAAGGCGACTTACTAACTGAAGAATTCACGTTGACCGAAGAAGATTGTGACGATGGCTGGAGGGATTAAAATGCACTATGGCGTATACGTGAATGTAGATGTCACGGAATTGCACTATATAGAAATAGATTCAGATGAAAAATTAACTGGGTCTGAGCTGGCAAAAAGGGCTTTTGAGAGTGTTGAACGTGATGGCGGCTGGTGTTTACAAAAATTTTATAATGATTACGATGAGGACACCCTTGAAGTCGAGGAAGGCGAGTTAAAAGAAGAGGAGGACGCTAAAAATGCACTATGAAGTAACGATTGAAGTTATAAAAAGGGAATGGCATGAAGTCGAATTAGATTATTATAGGAAATTAACTCGCTCAGAGCTGGCGGATGCCGCTTTTAAAGTAGTTAAGCGAGATCCTTTGGAGAGCCTCGTAGATGAGGACTACGATAATTGGGAAAGTATTGACGTTGATAAAGGCGAATTAGAAGGCGAGTGATATCATGTATGACTTCAAAGAAAAAATAGTTACTGTATCCACTCATGACGGCGATTATACGAGGGATTTTAAAGTCACATCGTATATAAATTGCCCCTTTTGTGATAACAAGAAAGATGAATTGTTTTGGTGCGGAATAAAAATTTATACTGAATTCAAGAAAATCGGTGAGCCATGCCGTGACTGGGATGGTGTGCCTATACCGTACACAATGTGCTATCACTCAAATGTATTTAGAGAGTCGGAACACGATCCGCAAGTATTCTGCCCGCTGCAAAGAAAATACAATGAGCGATTGAAAATGGACGAATCGATTGAGATTAAAGATGAATTCAATGAAACCTCAACACGCTTGGATAATACAGATTCTGCAGATGATCAAGACGGAGCGACTGGAGTCTATCCGGATAAAAGATAATTCCCTGATCTCTGAAAATATTTGAAACTCTGGCTATACAAAAAAAGTGATTAAAATGACATTTGAAAATATATTATGGAACAGCACAGGCTCTGCAGATACACCCCGCATCAAGTCTGAAAGGCAGCCTACTGATATGTGGTGATGAAATTGATGAGAAATGATCTTAAAACAGATGCAGAGACGCACGAAGGCCGTAGCGGCTTACTGCTCACTGACGATCAACTGATAAATCTCAGAATTTGGGATAAAACAGTGTTTGTGGGAGATGATTCTGAGGCATCAGAAGAGCTTGCTGAAAGGACGCGCAAAACCAAAGGCGGTGAAAAGGAATGATTACCGAACCTGCACCGGCATATTCAGCGGCGAAGCTGAGGGAATATTCTGCATTTTTTAAAAATGCAACTGGCTTGGATATGGAGTGACGGATATGGCAGAATGGATATATCACACCGATGAATCTGAATTTAAAAGAGTAAAACACGACTTATGCATTTATTTCTATAAACATAAAAAAGCTCCGTCAAAAGATGTGATACCTACGAGCGGCGATCTGATCACATTCATGCTGCCGGATGATGTGGCAGTATATGTGATATCAAAGGTAGAAGCGGTACCTGAAGGCAGGTATGGCGCATACTGTTGTTTTTTGAAAGAGAGACTGCAGTCAGAATACTACGGACCGGGGGTATCTCAGTGAGTGAGATCGAGAACCAGCACCATGGAGATGTTCACTGCCCAGGATGTGGTGAATATTGCACATACTCTCACAATGGCCAGGAAATGATAACGGAATGTAAAGACTGCAACAGCATCAGAATAGAGTTGGGAGGATCCCCCTTTCCCTATATCTCCAAGACACGGTCATACTGCCCGTTCTGCGGCAGTGCTATACAGAGATACAAGATCAGTGACTGCGGAGAAGCTGTCCAGTTCTGCGGAGTATGCTATACTCAATTTATAAAACTTCAGGAGGAAGGACAATGACAGAAAATAGTATTAAAGGTAAAGAATTAATTATACTGGCTAGAACACTGCATGCCTTTGATGAATATATCAACATCATGAAAGACATTCTTACAACTTATGACGATACAGTTCTCATCGAGGCTAAACGTATCGATGGCAGCACTCTCTTCCGATTGCCGGCGTGTGACACGGATTTAAGAATCAATTTGTCTCAGCTTTCATATCTGGACTTGGATGAAGATGCCGTTTATTACACCAGGCTCAGCAAGGATAATTTTGAAATATATAACGAAAAAGAATCGTATTTATTAGGGTTATCCAACGCACCAGTCGGCAGAAAGATTCCTGTACTTTCCAGTATCGCGGATAAAACTCCAGTAGAAGCCAGTATCAGCCAGGCAGATCTGCGCCGTTTTATGATGACCTGCAATAATTATGTTCCTGACAGCAGCTGCATTCGTTTTCATACCGACCCCTTGGGAGGCATCATCATGTCAAACAGCGATAAGAAATACAATTTCCATCTGAACGGCATCTTTACCGGCGGAAAGCATTCAAGCATCATATACCATAGATTTTTGTTTAGGCTTGCTGGAGTAATGTCAGGCGAGGTTAAAATCTCCTTTGGAACAAACTATCCAGTCAGATTTGAGTGGACCAACTGCGGCTATTCCTATCTGGCGTATATTGTCCCCATACCAGGAGGCAGGCTGGAATGAAGACAGGTGTTTCCAATCCTCAGCAAGTTACAGGCAAGTTAGATCTGGCTGCTGAAAATTCTGCTTTTCCAGCAAGTCCTCAGCAAGTTACAAGCAAGTTAGAATGTGAAGCTGCAGAGCGCTGTCTTGCCCGCTGCATGATGGATTGGCCGGGAGCACTAGACTATGAAGCTCTGCGCAGCCACCTGATAGCAAACTCTCACGATCCGCATGACCTGCTCAGCGCAGTAGATCACATGCTGAAAGAAAAATGGATCAGAGAAGAGGGCGGCCTCTGGAGCATCACGCAGAAAGGTATCGGCCACTTTTTCAGACTGGATGATGGAGATGATTGAAATGCATTATTATTCGACAGACATAACCATACATTTGACTCGTGATTATCGCGTAGAATTTGAGTCTGAAGATGAGCTGACTATCGATGAAGCATATGATTTGGTATTCCGTGCAATCAGAGACGGTTTTTCATCAATCAATTGGGACTCTGGATGCGGCAGGCTGGAATTCCATACAAGTGACGGTAGAAGCAGAAATATTGACAATATCGGCATAGATCTGCAAGATGAACACATGGAGCGGGGGCACTTCGAAATGTCAGAAGATATACTCAACGAGGACGGTGACTGAATGTGTCTTGCGGAAAGACAATTTGTTCAATACCCGCGTCAGTCATCTTTCAGGTCAGGTGATGACTGATGCGTATGATGTTATGCAGACACTGTAAGCACATAACCCGTGAAAATGCATGTGTTGACGGCATAAGCAGGACTCTGCTTAGATGTGACATTCTGAATGCAAATCAATTTTTCACCGCCTACAGAATGAATATCTGTGAATTGTTCGAAGCAGATCCATCATATTGCTGCGTTTTAGACTGGAAAAGTCGTTTTGATAAAGAAGGAGGGATAATAAATGCTCCGTTTTATAGATCTCTTCGCCGGAATCGGCGGTTTCAGGATGGGCATGGAACAGGCAGGCCACAGATGCGCCGGTTATGTGGAGATAGATAAGTATGCCCGCCGCAGCTATGAAGCAGTCTACGACACAGAAGGCGAGTGGAGTGCAGCAGATATTAGATGTGTTTCTGCTGGCGAGCTCAGAGCCATCGGCAGGATCGACTGTTTCTGCGGAGGATTTCCGTGCCAGACTTTCTCAATTGCAGGAAGAAGATCTGGATTTGAAGATACTCGCGGAACTCTTTTCTTTGAAATCGCCAGACTTGCGCAGAGCATCAGACCGCCTCTTCTGTTCCTTGAGAACGTTAAAGGTCTGCTCAGTCACGGGGGGGGGGGCGTTTAAAACAATCCTCACTACGCTGGATGATCTGGGGTATGATGCGGAATGGCAGGTGCTTAACAGCAAGGATTTCGGAGTGCCCCAAAACAGAGAACGTGTGTACATTGTTGGATATCTTAGAGGAAAATGCAGCGGACAAGTATTCCCTCTCGGAGAAATCCCGTGCAAGACTGAGGCTGTTCCAATGAAGAATATCGGCACGAGACTGATACAGGTTGGAATAATTGACAGAACCTACGAATCATCTGGTCGTGTGTTCTCTTCCAACGGTCTCTCGCCTACTCTTGTGATCCCGGGGGGCGGAGGCCGGACGGTGAAAATACTGAACGGCGGCAGAGTGCGCTGCCTTACTCCGAGGGAGTATTGGAGGCTGCAGGGTTTCCCAGACTGGGCATTCGAGAGAGCTGAAAAAGTAAACTCCGATACTCAGCTATACAAACAGGCTGGCAACTCGGTGACTGTTCCGGTTATTGCCGCCATCGCTGATAAACTTTCATCAATAATAATTTCAAATTAATAGGAGACATTTACATGGATGACAGTGAAAACTATGAAACACTTGAACATATTAAATTAGTAAATAATATAGGAATTAGCATTATTACCCAGCTGCAAAGGAGGCTCTTATTACACGATGCATCTAAGCTTGAAGAGCCTGAAGCAGATGCTTTCCGCAGGGCAGTGGATCTCAGTAAAATCGAATACAGCTCGGAAGACTACAATGCATCGCTGAAGAGCTTAGAGGATGCATTGAAACATCACTATCAGTGCAACCGTCATCATCCGGAACATTTTGAGAGCGGCATATCCGGCATGAATCTGGTAGACATCTGCGAGATGTTCATCGACTGGTCTGCTGCATGTCAGAGGACTAAAAACGGGGACATCAGAAAGAGCATAGTTCAGAATCAGAAAAGATTCGGCTTCTCAGACGACCTCTGCTCCATCTTTCAGAATACTGCCGACCTTTTGGATATCTGCTCAAAAGACTGTGGCATGAACAGAAACGACAGTGAGATCTGTAAGACAGACAATAATGTGCAGGAAGTGAGCCAGACTCTGCTGCTTGATGCTGAGTACCTCAGCGAATTAGACCTATTTGTTCTCAATATCCCAGGCATTCGGATGATGACTCGCGCTGAGCTGCAGGAATCAGCTGCAGAGCTGAGGGGCGACTCTCAGAAATACTCAGAAGGAATCGAAGAGTCGATAGATACTTTAGTGGATATCGGAGCGTTTGGCAAAAGAGGCGGCTATTATTTCACTTCAGCATACGGATGGAAGCTGAAAAAGCATCTGTCACTTGTTGAACAGGAGTGATCTGCATGAATGTTCTGCTGATCGATGCTGACTCGAAAATTCCCAATCTGGCATTAATGAAACTGTCAGCGTATCATAAAGCACTAGGGGATGACGTAGGTTTCAGCATCTCCGATCCGCTGCAGCCTGAGAAGCAGATGCACTTCAGCAGTGATGCCAGGGTGATGTATCAATGAATCTTCAGGAAGCGAAAGAGAAGATTCAGAAGTGCCTTGCCCTTTCAGACTCTCCGAATGAGCATGAGGCACAGACTGCCCTTCTGATGGCCAGAAAGCTCATGGCATCATACAAGCTGTCAGATGCCGATCTCACAAAGACACCGTCCAGTTTGGAGGTGGAGAAAAGGCTTACAAGCATAACCTATTCAAGAAGGCGTGATGCATGGATAGGTGCTCTTGCAAACCTGATCGCTGAAAAGCACTGCTGCAGCAGCTGCTATACACACGAGTACAACAAACAGACACGGTTTGTGGAGATGATCGGTTTTCCCGATGATCTTGATTTGTGCATTAGGGCGTTTGAGTATGCTGTCTATGCTGTCCACACTAACATAATCTACAGAAAGCCAGCACATGAGATGTCATATGCACTCGGCTTCATTAATGGTTTGAAAAAGGCCTATGATCATCAAGACGAATGTGAAGAAACAGCTCTGGTGGCCATCATTCCTAAAGAAGTCACAGAGTATGTAAAATCCACCGTCAAGTTTCTGAAGGAGGAGCCTAACGAACGCACCAGGGCATACTGTGCCACATCATACAGCCTTGGAGTGCTGGATGGAAAGAATCATCTGACCAAGAAGATCTGTAAAGCAGAGGAGGGATCAGCGTGATATATCAGATCCCGTGTGTGATGCTGCAAAATCCAGCACATCTGCTGGGAAGGAGGTTGGTCATCAGACCAAAGGAGGCTTCTGTATGACCCTGCCGCCTTTCCCATATTATGGAGCGAAGACGAAGCATCTCAGATTCCTGCTGCCCCTGCTCCCTCAGACAAAATGCTACTGTGAGCCTTTCGGCGGTTCAATGGCCGTCATGCTGGCAAGAACACCATCCGAGGTCGAGACCTACAACGATATCGATTCAAACGTGGTGAACTTTTTCAGAGTCCTGAGAGAGCAGCCTGACAAACTGCTCAGAATGCTGGAGCTCACTCCGTTTTCCAGGGAAGAGTACAATCTGGCCAGGGATATGGAGAAAGAAAGCGATCTTGAAAGAGCTAGAATGTTCTTTCTCAGAGCCTCGGTATCATACGGTGCCAGATATTCCAGGGGAGCATTCAATACAACCAACAACAATTCTGTAAACGGGGTGCCTGAAAGAATCTCAAGGTACCGCAGGTACCTGGGAAGGCTGGAGGCCGTTTCAGAACGCATACTCAGGATACAGATCGAAAACCTCGATGCTCTGGACATTATCAAAAGGTACGATACCCCGGATACCCTTTTTTACTGCGATCCTCCGTATGATCACAGTGCAAGGGTTCAGGACAGATGCTACAAAGTAGAGCCTGACAGCACATACCACCGCCTCATTGCCTCTGCTCTCAGATCTATTGAGGGTTATGCTGCCATTTCGGGCTACAAGAGCAGACTCTATGAGGAGCTTTACTCAGGCTGGTACTGCACGGAGGACAAGCCGAACCGTTACAATGAGAATCACAGTGAAAGGACAGAGGTTCTCTGGACTAACTATAATCCAGAAACGTTTGAGAAAATTAGCATCATGCCCCAGGTTAAGCAGCTAAATCTTGACGGGATTGAAGGAGGTGCGTGTCAATGAGCTATCCTCTTGTTCATTACCGCAAGCTGCCAGAGGCTCTATTTCTCAAGCTGGAGCGCGGAGAAATTGACACGATAGTCTGCTATGACCCTTACTGCGATATATCTGCAGGAGACACGTTCTGCATTTTCCTTTTCAACACAAAGACGGAAATGACAGTGCGTAAGCTGTACCGCAGAGTAGCCGATACCCCGATCCGCAGGCCTGGAGGCTATGCGGAAGTCAATGTAGGTGCGTCAAGATGACTGAAACCTACTTCGACAGACTGGTAAAAGATGTTCTTTTAGTCATCAACAATCACCCAGGCTGCTGCTCCTACACAGACCTCTTGGATTATGCTGGATCTAAGAACATTTCAGAAGGAGGCCTGGGCTCAGTGCTGTCGCACCTGAGTCTGATGGAATTTGTAACGGTTTCAGAAAAAACAGTCTATAAAATAACCGCAAAGGGAACGATGCATCTGCGGAAATGCAGGGCGCTGCCAGACAATCAGACTAAATTAGATTTTTTAGAGGGATTATAAATGATCAAATCAGATGATTTTAACCATACACATATAATTCATAAATTGAAAATATTATTGCAGGATTTTGAACAGGCCATAACGGGAATTAAGAATTTTGAACAGATAAATGACAATGGGGATTACCAGGTAAATGATCTCTTAGTTTTGAAAGAGTGGGATCCAGACACTGAAGGATTCACAGGCAGGGAAGCGGCCAGACGCATCCGTCATGTGCCGAAGAATGTTCCGTGTCTGAATTCTGAATACGCCATTCTGGATATCGAAGAGAATCAGAGTGACATGCCGGACAATCAAGATCCAGGCGAGTCTGTAATGTCCGAATCTATTGAACTCTGTATAGCCAGACTCCTCCTGTCTGCATATCAGAACGGCAGGGTTGTGTTGACTATAAGCCTGATAACCCGCATAAGGCATGAGCAATACAGCATGTATGATCTGATAAGTGCTCTTTACTCCCTTGAGAAGCTGAATTACATAAGATCATCACACGACTGCTGGATCATAACCAAAAAGGGCATTGATCATTTTTTCAGATCAGGTGATAGATGATGCCTGTGAGACTGTGCAGACACTGCAAACACACAACCCGTGAACGGATATACGGCGTTGATGACTGCATAGGCAGGACTGTGTTCGGATGCGACCTTCTGAATGCAGATGAATATCTCACTGCATACAAAACAAATGTCTGCAGATCGTTCGAAGATGATTCAGAATCATACTCTTGCAGCGACTGCATTCACATCATATCCGGCACAGTGCGTGGCCTGGAGACTTTGCGTTGTGAGTTCAACAATGCCCCTGTGGATGACTGGAACTGCTCTGATTTTGAAGACATGTTTGAGGAGGCAGAGCAATGACTGATGCTGAACATTATGCAGATAAAAAATTACCAACGATGACGCAAAGCGAACTGCTGTCATTCAGCAACCGATTGGACTTCTGGATGCGGCAGGCAGATACAATCTCTGCAGAGATTAACAAATTCACTTCAAATCACGACTGCGGTGCACTCAGTACTGCTATCAGCAAATGTCTGCAGCTCGCATCACAGATACATGATTTCAGAGAATCGGAGTGGAAAGATGCATCCGTGCTCATAGCCCAGATGTCAGAAGAACTGGGTCATCAGGAAACGACCCGATACAAAAAGAATAAACTGTACAGATCTCTTGAAGAAAAATACAATCAAGATCTTCTGATTGTGCGTGCATTCAGCTCTGCTGATCGTTATGCAGTTATCGGAGGCTACGGTCTTGCAGATCTGCATAAAAAAATCCGAAAGATAATGACTGAGCAGAAACTGTCAAAACTGATTCTGCGGGAGTCCAAAGGCGTATACTGCAAGACTAACAAAGTAAGAATTGAATGCGGCAAAGTGGTATTCGAAAAGTCTGAGTGGCCTTATGCAAGCAAGCCGATCGACAGCGCATTTTTTGACATTGATCAGCCGAACATAGTCTGGGACGAGGAACGCCCGATGCCTATGTACCGCTGCCCTTACTGTTATGACCTGGCGAAAAGGCAGCAGGCCGAATGTGAAGCATGCGGAGGCACCAAGCGGATCTCCGTGGATGATTTTAATTCATGGTTCGAAACCAATTGGAAGAAACTCAGCGAGGGCACCGCATATGCCTGAGGATGATGCGGATCTGCCTGCTGCACTGGCAGAAATAGGGCGGTGCAGCGCCCATCAAAGGCCTTCCGTGTCTTTGAATTCCAAAACTACATATAATGCAAGATAAATAGACAATAAATGATTATTAGAATATTAATTAATTAACAGGATTGATAATGATGATTAAACTCAGACCTCTGCCGGCCCTGCCTGCCAGAGACGCTAAAACTGATGTTAAACTGAAGTATGTCCAGCTTACAGCAAAAGACAAAAACAAGAATGTCAGATCATATCTGATATCTGCGGCGTCAATTGCCATGAAATATGCTGAAGAGGCAGCCGCGGATGTTGTGGACACGGCCTATCCCGACATATACTGGTCTCACTTTTTTTGGATATATGAATCTGATTCCAATATCCTTGAGACTCTCGACAGAATATCCACATATGATATGGATTGGATCCTGGAGACTGCTTCGCCGTACAATACCGAAGAAGATCTCACTTTAGATGACATTGACCGTAACTGGAACAGCATTAAAACATCTGTAGTCTGCAGAGTGCTTGCCCCCTTTGTTGAAAGATCCAAGCACCGCATGACTAAAGTACAGATCGAAGAGCGTGAGCGCCTGAAAAACGAAGAGAAATTCCAGATGATGCTGGCTGACCTGCGGTCTCAGGGATGGGAACTTATCGAAAGATCTGTTTTGGATGAGCTGATAGAGGAAAAACAGCAGTTAGATGACGAATTAACAGACGATGACTGTGTTTCTGAAGAATGTGAAGAAGAAAGTGCAGAACCCAGACCTGTCATAAAAAAGATTGTGCCCAATTCAGGTCTGGATGACATACCGACCGTATTTTTTGAAGGGATTGCAGATGTATAAAAAGACCAAGGAGACTAAAGTACCCAAGACATTCATTCTCAGCGAAAAATGTGAATGGCAGATCAGGGCGATTGCTTTCAACAACAATCTCAAGCAGTATGAGGTTGTTGAAGAAGCGGTTGCTCTTCTGCGGCTCTTGATGGCCGAACGGCCGAAAGAACTTGACAGACTGCTGGCGGCAGCGCTGAACTACCAGGATGAAGTCTTGTCTCAAGAGGATCTGCAGCGTACACTAGACAGGTTTTTCGTAGCAAATGACGAGCTGCTGGCGTAATCGAACGAAAAACATCAGCTGACTGCACAGCAGGTATGGATGGCTTGGGCATCAATACTCTTCACCAGATTTTGATGTGCCAAAGCCGCTCTGCCTTATACATTGCATTCCAGAAGGACTGATGAAACACATGTTGTGGATTTTTTATGTATAATTTACATATTTTAACATTATCTAGCTTAAAAGTATATATTCCCCAAGTGCGTTCTCATTTTAGAATGGCCAAGGTAACAATATATGATGATCAGAATCAAGTGGTCGGAGAAGTTGACCCAGTATATAATTTAGATATCTGGGATGAGGAATCTCAGAGCTTCAACGCCGGTAATCCTGAAGTACACCTGGGAATCACAAAACTATCCTGCAATTATGTTTTAATCATGTCTGAAGAAGGTGATGCGTACGGGCGTGTGATTACGGCCTTAGATGCAGCCGAAGCGATTATGGATTCAGGCCACCTTGAACTTTTTGAAACAGATTTTTCTGAATTGATAGAGGCTGCCAAGAACCTCAGTGTTGAGGAGATCGTGTTGAAGAAACGGATCATCTCACACGGGCATTACGGCAAAAACTGGGCAATCGTCCTGTCAAAGAGTGATCTTAATCAAATGAATCTGAAAATCGGTGATTATATCGATATAACTAGAAATGATGTGCAGGAGCCTGTAATCTTGACTAAAAGGATTACTGATGTGCAGGGCCGCACATCAAGTGAGATAAGACTATCTAAACAGGATCTGGAAAAGCTTGGTCTGCAAGCCGGAGATCTCGCCGAGTTTCGAATAAAACAAAACATCTTTTGACCCACCACCGGCGAAAGTGAATTTCCGGCAGTGGGACGGGACATGCCCGACAGATGTTGATAAGGCATCTGCAAAATCAAAAGCATGATCGAGGGATAAATATCTTTTTATTTTGACTCACACACCGATAATCTTGCAATAATCAACAGTTAGAGAGTCGATATTAGCCGATTATTAGAAAGCGTTAAATAATAGTCTCGTGTTTTAGGCATTGTTGCGAGAATGATAACCTCGTAGAAAAAAGGAAAGTGAAATCATGGAGAAACTCAACATAATAATCAAAGAGGATATGGCAGATAGCTATACGCCGTACAACAAGGATTTCGTTTTTAAAATAAAACGGGGAATCGGCGGGGCTAAATGGAATGCGTCTCTTAAATGCTGGAGCGTACCAAGTGACTGTGTTGATGCTGTCAGAGATATTATGAAAGAGGTATACGGACATGATGACACTGGCGGCCCGGCTGAAACAGTCTCAATCAGACTTAGATTTGAAGAAGAATTCGCGGAATGTCATGGTGATGTTACTCTTTTCGGGCGATGTCTGAGCCATGCGTACGGCAGAGACAGCGGAGCAACCTGCGGATCCGGTGTGAATTATATAAAAGGCTATCCAAAAAGTGGGGGAAGTATGAAGAACTGGTGTTCCGTGGTTCCGGCTGGTGCAGAGATCTCTCTCAAAAATGTACCAAAAATACTTTATGAATCATATCAGCCCATCAAAAATATCATCGTAGACTTAGAAGGGACAGAAATCAATGCTGACTCACTGCTAGCTGAGAAAGAACGGCTAAACGCAAGAATTGCTGAGATAGATAAGCTACTAGCAGATGCAGAATTTCATCGAACGATGCTTAGATGCATACCACAGACTCATTGAGCAGTATAGGAGTATACCTATTGACGATGTTTCGTTAAGCTGTGCTTTACATTGAAAATATATAGAATACTTCTCCAAAAGAACGTTCCATAGATCTCATGAGGATCAAATTCGCTGTGCACAGGGGCGAAACATATTATGCATGAATGCATTATACAACTGCTTAAGCTGCGACACTATCTTTCACCAAATCATAGTTTTGTGGCTTAAGCACTCTTTTTTTAACATGTCAACGATGGTAACAGCACTAAGTCTGCATTGGAAAAGCTGTCAAAAGAAGATATGCAGAATCAGTCAAGATTCTGCTACAACAATTGTCGAAGATAAGCCGGTTATCTGTGATTTAAGGAGGTACTTTCACACCTTTTAGGAAAAAATATCCCGGTGATTTTACACTAAAAATAATTAGCCAGCATATTTTTTACAGGCCGAAGGTACTTTCACCGACCTCCCCATTAACTTTATATTTTTCAGTCCTGATAATCAGTTTGGTGAAAGATAGTGTCGCTTGGTATTAATCAAACCAAGTCCAGTGTTAGCGATAGTGCTGGACTCAGCGAAGAAGAACAGAGGATAGAATACTGGAAACGGATACGAAAAAAGATCCCCGAGGAATATGACGACCATCTCTGGGCAGTAGATCTCCTGCTGGAAATCCTGCAGGACGAACTTGAGTCAAAGAAGAGGTGATATATACGAGCCGTCGCGATTCCCCGTCCGGTGGTTCCTATGAATCATATGATGGAACCTCTGTGGTCAAAACCCCTTCTAAAACCCCTTCCAAACCCGATTCAAAACCCAAAAAACGAGGAAGAAAAAGGGGGGCTAGGTCAATGGGACCTCATCCGTTCTTGACCTATGCTCTAAAATATATCGAGTCCGTCAAAACTGTGCGATCTGAAGCTACAATCGCAGACATGAGAAGAAGATACAGAAATATAAACTATGATCTGGAGTATTTAAAGAAAGAAGGGCGCATTAAAAGCACAAGCCCTATGAAACTGACGGATGTAGACATTCTCGAATATATCAACCTCTTAATGTCTGGAGAAGGACCGGGGAGAGAAGGAAAAAATAAACCTCTCAAAGCCAAATCAATCCATCACAATTTGGGATTGATCAATGATCTGTGCAAATATGCAAACGGCACAGACCTCATCGCACAGGTGAAACACAGACATGCTGCGTCAGTCCCTAAGATCCATTACACCAGACTGCCTCCCATGTCTCCTCATGACACGAGGGCGATCATTGAAGCAGCGAATAAGGTGAAAAGTGAAAACTGGAGGCACATGGTCGCGTATGCAATGACGATAGTATCAATATCCGGAGGTCTGCGAAACAAAGAACTGCGCATGGCAAACCTCTCTGATTTAGATCTTGATGCGGAAACCATCTATACGGAGCATGTCAAAGGCGAAGACACATACGGACAGGCTAGAACTGCTCCGATAAACCCACTCGCGATTCCGTTTCTTCGCAGGTATGTAGACGCAAGACAAAGAGAGCTGACTAAAAGAGGCGTGAGGACTCCGGTTCTTTTCCCTGCTTTGAGCCAGAAGAGCGGCACCACCGACCGTGAAATGTATAGATATTCAATAAACGGCACGACCTGTCTGAGAAGAATAGTGATGGCTGAAACAGGGATAAAGTATGATTTAAGAAAGTGCAGAAGGACATTTGGACAAGCGCTGAAAAATGATGGCGCTTCAATTGAAGCAATAAGTGTCTCGATGGGACACTCCAGTACAAAAACCACAGAGAAGTCGTATGCAAGGATGACAAATGAATGTGCAATCGCAGAAGCACAAGAAGTTTGGCATAAGACCCAGGTACCCAATCCGTCTCTTACGCCACAATTTGAGACTGCTCCTGCGACTATTGAGCCCGAACCTACAAATTCCCCGCTGATTGGGCAGAAAAAATGGGATCCTGGCTATGCTTAAAAGTGCGAGCGCCGGGATTCGAACCCGAGTTCTAACCTTGGCAAGGTTAAGTGATAACCAGCTACACCACGCTCGCTTAGTATCCCAGAGATATTCTTCTTCCATTTAAATATTACTGTTTATTCTCACTCCAATAAGCTGTTCAGACCTTTCTAGTCTTGATTAGATACACATCAATTATGTAGAATGCAATTCCGAAACCAATTAAAACAGCTAAAGATCCCCAAGGAAATACCCATCCAAGAGCTGATGCTCTTACACACATGCTCGCGTGTGTTAAAGGGAATAAATACAGGATGTACTGGAATAAAGCCGGAACTGAAGATACGGAGAAGAATGTTCCGCAGAGGAAAGTCATCGGCAGAATGACAAGACTGTTGAATGTAGCTAGTGTCTGATGAGATTTAGCTAATAATGCGGCCATTACACCCAAAAATGAGAACGAAAAGCACGATATCAAAAGACACCCAATAAACAACGGCGTCAACATGAGTTCAGGAGACAGTATCAAGCCCATGATGAAGATGATGCTGCAGCTGAGAAGTCCTCTCAAAACGCCCATCATAGATTTACCTAAAATTATAGCAGTAGGCCTAAGGGGACACATCATCATTTCATCAAAACTTTTGTAATACAGCCTCTGCACATTAATTCTTGTCGAGGTGGATGAAAAGGATGATGATAAAGAAGACAGGGCAACAATACCTGGTATAATGAATGCTATGTAACTTATGTCACCGGAACTCATTCCCCTTCCTAAACCATATCCAAAAGTTATCAGATAGAGTATAGGGCTCACAAGGCTTGTGATTAGAATATTGGGAAAATTATGTTTTAGAAATCTAAGATCTGCCCATGAAACATAGTACACTTCTCTTAGAAAATCCAGCATTACATCCCACCAACCGTTTCACCCGTCAATTCAACAAAACAATCTTCCAGATTGGTATTTCGAATGGTGACGGTGGTTCCATCCGGGATCGTACCAGCAAAGTCATTAGCATCAGTTCTTTTTGAAAAATACCGATATGCGGTCTTACCATTCGGGCCATAATACTCTACAGCCGTAGAACCAATCTTGCTGCACAATTCTGGAGGTGTTCCTAGCGCAATGAGCTTACCATGATTTATAATCCCAACTCTGTCACAGAGTGCTTCGGCTTCTTCGATATAGTGTGTTGTAAGGAAAATGGTAGTTCCATCAAAATTAAGCTTCCTTATCAGATCCCACAGCAATCTCCGTGCTTGTATATCCAAACCTACAGTAGGTTCATCTAAGAATAAGATTTTAGGTTCGTGTATCAGAGCACACACGATGGCAACTCTCTTTTTCCATCCGCCCGAGAGAGAATCCACCATCCTATCCATGTATTCTTCCAGACCTACATAAGACGAGAGCTCTGTTATCTTCTTTAGTCTTTCAGATGCAGGAATTTTATGATACATGGCGTGCTGAATCATGTTCTCCTTTACAGTCAAATCTTTATCTAAGCTGATATGCTGCTGAATAACCCCCATTCTGATCTTAGCTTCAAGCGGGTTTTTTAGCAGATTGCATCCATCTACATAGATCTCTCCAGAATCAAAGTTCGTAAGGGTGGATAAAACTCGGACAGTGGTCGTTTTTCCAGCTCCGTTAGGTCCTAGAAAACCAAATATCTCTCCCCGTTTAACAGTTAAATTCAATTTATTTATTGCTATGAAGTTACCGAATTTTTTGACTAAATCATTGACTTCGATAATATTGTTAGACTGTACATCTCTGGTCAATTTACACACACCATTTGATCCATCAGAAGATTATTGGTTAATATATCCAATACTATTTAGACGTGGAGATATGGGTATACATATTTAACTATTTTTATCACCAATTTTTGAGGATAATGATCAACACAGAGATGTTCATCCATTAGTCACGGCGCATGTACATATCTGCCTTAGATTATATTGAATTACGTATATGGAATGATTATCCATCGTATAACACATTGACTCTGTAAAAGTAAAAATAGAATCACGTCTATATTAGAATGGTGTAAAATTGGCTAGAGAACCTGTAGTAATAAAACTTCCAAAGTCCATTATAAGTTATATTGACACTAAAGTATGTGATGGAGAGTTCATCAGCAGGACCGATTTTATAAGATATGTCATGAGATGGAACATTGAAAGAGATGATGAGCAGTAATCAATATTTCATTCAATATTAATCAAATTCTTCTCTGTCAGTCATCTCTAAATTTATAGAGATAATTATACAAGTACTGCAGACTGCAGCTGTTTTAATGGTTTTTTTAGTGATCAGATAATACTCCACACATCAACAACTGGAAACAATAGCCTATATGTAAGATAATGATGGATCTAGTATCCAATACTCTTAAATGCTAAAAACATATGCACTATTTGTTGGATTACATATCCAAGTGTGAAAAAGCGTCTGTTGGAGGAAAAACATGGAGACTAAAAAATTGCTATTTCCCTTTACAAGTATAGTAGGGCAAGAAGATATGAAAAAAGCTCTGCTTCTAAATATAATAGACCCGAGCATTGGTGGAGTTTTAATAAAAGGGGAGAAAGGGACAGCAAAATCAACGATGGTACGATCTTTAGTCCAGATACTTCCAGAACGTAAAACTGTAAAAGGATGTGTTTTTAACTGCAACCCAGACAGCCCGGAAACGATGTGTCAATATTGTCAAGAAAAACTTTCAAAAGGAATCGACCTGGAGGAAGAATATACTCCTATGAACGTAGTAGAGCTCCCACTGAGTTCTACCGAAGATAGAGTTGCTGGAACTCTAGATCTTGAGCATGTTTTAAAAACGGGAGAGAAAAAATTTGAACCTGGTGTCCTGGCTCAAGCAAACGGCAATCTTCTGTATGTGGATGAGGTAAATTTATTGGATGATCATATAGTAGATCTTCTTTTAGACTCAGCAGCAATGGGTGTAAATTATGTAGAAAGAGAGGGAGTATCATTTTCACATCCCTCTCGATTTATATTGGTAGGTACTATGAATCCAGAAGAGGGAGATCTTCGCCCACAGCTCCTGGATAGATTTGGATTATCCGTGAATGTAAAAGGTGAGAAAGAAATCGATGAGCGTGTAGAAATTGTCAAAAGACGGTTGCTCTTTGATCAAGACCCAGAAAAATACCTAAAAACATGTGAGTCAAATCTTACTGAAATGACACAGCAGATTATATCTGCCAGACACACTCTGAAAAGTATTTTTGTGGACGATATCCTCCTGCAAAAGATAGTCAAGACCACTACACACTTTGGAATAGATGGACACCGTGCGGATATAACTCTTATAAAAGCTTCTAAGGCAAACGCTGCCCTTCAGGGAAGATTGGAAGTAACAGACGTTGATGTAAAAGAAACCGCTCCATTGGTTTTGATGCATAGAATGAGAAGACGTCCATTTGAAGAATCAGTTCTTGATCTGGAGGAACTGGACGAATGTCTTCAGAGTCTTTGAACAGAACGATCTTTTTTCCGTTTTCTGCAATATACGGAATGAACGATGCCAAAAAAGCGCTGATATGTGCACTCGTCAACCCGCAGATTAAATCAGTCCTTATCAGAGGTCCGTCTGGAGTTGCTAAAACAACTGTCGTACGTGCGATTACAGAATGCATACCTGATAAAAAATTGATAAACGTGCCATTAAACGCTACAGAGGAGCAGATTTTTGGCGGTATAAATATCGAAAAAACATTAAAAAATGGAGTTATTGAAGAAGAAGTTGGATTATTGCTCAGATCTAACGAAAATATTGCTTATATCGATGATATCAATCTCTTTGACAGCAGTATACTCATATCTATCCTGAACATGCTGCATGCCAACAAACTCATTGTAGAGCGAGAGGGAATATCATCCAGTCACGACTTTAATGGATTATTGATAGGTACGATGAATCCAGCTGACTCAGATCTAAGCTCTCATATTCTGGATAGATTTGACATCTGCATATGCATCAACGAAGAAGATGATATTGCAGCAAAGGAAGAAATTTTGAGACGAAATTTAGAATTTGACAATGATCCAGTAAAATTTAGACATAAGTATCATGATGAAGAGACTACTATCATCGACACTATTGAAAAAGCAAAGAAATTACTTCCATACGTCACGATTTCAGACGACCTTATTTCAATTATTGTTGAATTATGCATCAATATTGGATCAGAAGGTCACCGCGGAGACATTTCTACATTAAACACTGCATTAACACTTGCAGCATTAAATGGACGTGAAGAAGTATCCAGAAAAGATGTTGAGGAAGCGGCCATGTTATGTCTATCCCACAGACGTGACTATACTCCAAATCCTCCCCCACAAAGGAATGCAGACAATGAAGACGACCCTGATACCAATGAACAGTCAGAAGAGAATTCTCAGGATGATCTGCCAAATCAAAAAAATAATAATGAAAAACAACAAGATGATAATGACACTCCGGAAAAAAATGATACCAACCAAAGCAATAATGACATTCAGAAAATGGATGACCTCATGTTTCAGATTGGTAATCAATTCAAATTAATTAATTATTTAGGAAACAATAGACTGCGTATTGTAAAGACTAAGAGCAGAAAAGGCAGAAGGGATGTTGTAGAGAGTGGGGATAAGACTGGCAGATATGCAAGATACAGAGTTCCAAAGGATTTCCCACGAGATATTGCATTTGATGCAACGATCAAAGCTGCTGCACCTTTTCAAAAATGCAGAGATAAAGGAGATTTATGCATAACTATAAAAGATTCTGATCTAAGAGAAAAAGTCAGAGAAAGACGATGCGGCTGTACATTATTATTCTTAGTAGATGCAAGCGGCTCACTCGGCGTGAGAAAGAGAATGATCGCCGTTAAGGGAGCAATTTTATCGATGCTGAAGGAGAGCTACGTGAAAAGGGATAGAATTGGCATGATGGCATTTAGAAGAGACTCTGCAGAACTGATACTTCAGCCAACTAAATCTGTAGAATATAGCTATAAAATGCTGGAGGATCTTCCAACTGGCGGAAAGACGCCTCTAAGTGCAGCACTCATGAAGGCTAATGAGTACATGACTACATATTCCAGATCTCATCCTGGAGAACATTGTTACATTGTGGTACTGACGGATGGCAGAGCAAACGTACCTCTAAAAGATAGCTTCAATGCAAACGATGAAGCACAGACAATCGCCGAGAACATATCAATTCCTGGAGTTAAATGGATTGTCGTAGATACTTGTGCAGGATACCCTCGCTTTGATAACGCAGAGAAATTGGCTGAAAAACTTAGTGCAACTTACTTTAGACTGGAGGAGTTGAATGCTGAGAATTTATCTCAAAACATACGTATGATTGTAAACTGATGAAAATGCATGAGATTCTGAAAAATAGATAGAGATATTAACGATGTCTGCGTTATATTATCCAATGATTGCTTCTGACAGCAATGAACTTTTCAATGTGATCGAAAAATACTGTCACATTCATAATGAACTGTGTGATTTTAGCACGATCTGGCATTATACCTCTGCAGAGGGTTTTAAAAGTATCATTGAAGAGGGAGAGGTTCATTTCACACACAATGCTTTTTTAAACGATTCCACAGAAAGAACTCACGTTTTTGACATTGTAGAGACTGTTTTAGAGTCATATTCTGATGATTCAAGTAAAAATGAATTCACAGAACACCTTTTAGAATTATTTCATAAAAAGAAAGAAGATCCAGACGGTGTAGATTTTATAGATCCAGATGAAGTGCAGATATTCATATTTTCGTGTTCATTGGATAAAGATAGCCTTCCGCTTTGGAACCATTATTCAAAGAATCCTGCAAAAGCGGGATTCAGCATTGGTCTGGATGTAAATGAGATTATAAAAATGCAGTTTAGAGAAAAGATGCTTTACGGGATAGGTTCAAACCTTTATCCAGTAATCTATGATGATTTAGAAAAAGAGAATCTTGTTAAGGAAATATGCGATGCAGCATACAGTCTCTGGAATCTGGATGATGTCAATAAAGATGAAATCATCAAAAAAACATATGCTGCGATAAGGATTGCAGGGGCATTTTTAAAACATAAAGCCTTCGAGTCAGAACATGAAGCTAGATACATATTTTACATACAAAATAAAAGTATAGAGAGCATCAAAGATATAATAAAATTCAGAGACATGCATGGAATATTTACTCCATATGTAATTGTACCATTCATCAATGATAAGACATTGAAAGATGTGATTATCTCACCAACTCTTAAGTCTAAACAGGCTAAGAGCTATGCTGATTTATTCTTAAAGATGAATGGATACAATATGACCTCAAAGACATCACAAGTTCCATTAAGATTCTAAAAAAATTAAGATAACCGTCTTAAGACGGCTATTGTGAAATTGCTATGAGAATATCTCCGATTTGAATAGTCTCAACAGATTGTCCCATCAGCATTAGTTTTCTTTCTAATTCGATGAACTCATTTGGTATAGAAACTATGCTGCCATCAGACATGTTTAGAACCAATGGTCCAGACTTAAGAGATTCTGCTGCCTTTTGAGGATCCATTGATGATAATATCTGCAGAATCTCTTTACCTTGTGTTTTAAAGGCGGGGCCAATCTTAGACTTGATTGGTTTTATAGCGCAAACTTCCTCTTCAAGTTCTGCGTCATGCAGCATTTCTAGATTCAAAGCCCGAGAAGTCTCTCTGATATCTTCAGCATATTCACCTAATTTTGTCGCTCCCGGACCAATAAGTTCAATGGATTTGAGCTCTTGATTCAGGGGGATCTTATTTTCGGATTTCCAAGATCTTACAGCCGAGATTATCTCCTTTACAATATCTCCGTTTTCCCTTTCGTCCTTTAATTCAAGAGGTTTAGGCCATTCAGATACGTGTATGCTCTTGAATCCATCCATGTCCTTGAAATCCTGATAAATATCCTCTGTGACATGAGGAAGGAAAGGAGCAAACATCTTTGCAATGCCCAGAGTTACTGTATACAGCGTAAATAGAACACCATCATCCGGATTTTTAGTTCTGTGTTTTATCATTTCCAGATAATGATCAGCATATTCGTGCCAGGCAAAATCTTCGATTTCTCTCATTGCTTTGTCGAACTGATAGTTTTCATACAGCTCGGTAACTTTTTCTACAGTATCTGAGTATTTTCCTAAGATCCAGAGGTCTACTGCATGAAGATTTGTCTGATGCGGTTTTTCTTTAACAACCATTGATGTAAACTTGCCGATGTTCCATAGTTTTGTACAAAGTCTCTTTCCGTGGATTACATCTTTTTCTCTGAATGCATTGTCTTCGCCTAGCGCACAGGTGCACGCGTAGTAACGCATTGCATCTGCACCGTACTCTTCAAGTATCGGCATAGGATCAATAACATTACCTAAAGAAGAGTGCATTGGTGTTCCGTCTGGAGACATTATAAACCCATGGATCATGATATTATCCCATGGTTTTTGTCCAGTTATTAAATGGCTACGGATCATCGTGTAAAATGCCCAGGTTCTGATAATATCATGACTCTGAGTCCTTAAGGACATTGGGAATAACTTTGAGAACAGTTTCTCGTCACGTCCCCAGAATGTATTGAACAACGGAGATATGCTGGAATCCATCCATGTGTCAAACACATCTTGGCAGCCTACTAATTCTCCGCCGCATTTAGGGCAGCGGTCAACTGGTGGCTTATCTACAGTGGGGTCTACATAACACTCAGATTCCAATGCAGGAACTACTGTTCCGCAGGTTTTACACTCCCATATTGGAATAGGCGTTGCAAAAAACCTTTGTCTCGATATGACCCAATCCCACTGAAGACTGTTTATCCAATCCTCAAGTCTGACTTTCATGAACTGCGGATGCCAGTCGATCTCTTCAGCCATTTTCAGAATATCTTCTTTATAATCCAAGATCTTTAGAAACCACTGAGGAACCTGCAGGAATTCTATCGGAGAGTGACATCTCCAGCAGCATCCAACACTTTGAGGGCAATCTTCTTGTTTGATGACAAGTCCTTCCGATTTTAAATCTTCAATTATTGAAGCTTTAGCATCTGGTACACTCATTCCTTCATATTTTCCAGACAACGCAGTCATCTTGCCCTGCTCATCAATTGCCTTCTCAAGAGGAAGTCCATATTTCATTACCCACTCCAGGTCTGTTTTATCACCTATTGTGCAGATCATGACTATTCCAGTACCAAATGACGGGTCGACTTTTTCATCAGCGATTACTTCGATTTCTTTGTGATATATCGGAGTTATGAGTTTTTTACCAATCAGATCCTTTTTAGTCTCATCATCTGGATGAACCGCAATTAGCTGACATGCACATAGTAGTTCAGGACGTGTTGTGGCTATAATTGCATCGTTTTCTTCATCTTTTATTCTAAATTTTATGTAATTGAGCTTAGTAACGTTATCTTTGTACTCCACTTCTGCATCAGCAAGTGCAGTTATGCAGGAGGGACACCAATTAACTGGATACGTCCCTTTGTAGACTAATCCCTCTTCCAATAATCTTAGGAATGTGATCTGTGTAATTCTGCGATAATATGGCGCATCCGTCTGAAAATATATGGATGGATCCATGCTTTCGCCTAGAATCTCAAATTGGTGCGTCATTTCTTCAATGAATGAATTGGCAAATTCAGAACACAGCTGGATATATTTTTGACGTGGAACAGTAAGTTTAGTGATTCCATATTTTTTCTCAACTTTGATCTCTGTGGGCGTCCCGTTGACATCAAAACACAGTGGGAAAAACACATTATGCCCGCGCATTCTTTTGTAACGCGCTACAAAGTCTATTAGAGAATAGCCAGTAGCATGTCCTAGATGAAGAGATCCCGATGTATACCGGGGAGGATTGTCAATGCTAAATACTGGCTTATCTGATTCTGGATCAAATCTATAAAGATTATTATCTTTCCAGTATTTTTGCCACTTATGCTCAGTAGAGACAGCTTCATATTGGGTCATAGCATACGGATGGAATGATAAAACCGCATAAAAGGTTTGCTAACCCTGGATGTGAATACAAAGGGGTTTTAGAGAGATGTTACTCTCTCTGTTTATTATCGGATTCCATATTTTCTGATTTTATACAGAATTTTAAGGCTTCCAATACGTATTCTTCACGGTCTCTAAACTTGCCCTTTGAAACCTCCTCATCGATTTTGTCTAAAATCTTCAGAGGAATTTCAACCATTATTGATGCGTCTTCATTGCTTGCCATATTTTCCCTTCTTGATATCTATAGTTGAAAATATTCAACATAGTTGTTTGTAGTTCTACTCATAAATATTTTTCATCTGATACTGGTAATTTAAAGACTTATTTTCGAATCTACACCACACAATCTACAGCCATATACTAATTATTTATCACTGCAGACTAAGTTTTAATAATCGATTAAAATCACAAATCAACAAATGTGTACAATCAAATATATAACAAGATATCAAAAAAGTGGCTGACAGCGTCTCATGGTTCCCGCGGGCTCGCGCACCGCAGTACAACATGAAACGCAGGCGGACTTAACTTCCGGGTTCAGATGGGACCGGGTGTATCCCCGCCGCTCTGGCCGTCATACCAATACAGTGGATACATATCCACTATATAAACAATTCTATGCAATATTAAAAAGATAAATAAAAGGGGTATTGGATTTTACCAGTGTCCAATACTCCTTATTTTCTTGCGACGGTCTAACTTTTCTTCTTTCTGTCCAATAACCATCCTTTCGAATCTTTCCATAAGATCCTGGGTGGCCTTGACAATATCCCAATCGACCGCAGATGCAACTAATGTTTTATCTCCAACCATCATACGCCCGTTGAGGGAATATTTGAAGTTTACACCTTGTGCATGATACTTAGTGACATGCATTGTAAACATTGTTGGCTTGGAAATTTTTGCTATTTTTTGTAATGATGCGGAGATCTCCCTCTCGATAGACTCAAGAGCGAACTTATCTTCCTGGTCCATACCTGCAATTTGGGTATAAACCATATCACGTTCTTTTAGAGAAGCGATCAGTTCTACAATGTCGTATTTGGACAGGATTCCTTCCAGGTTTCCAGATTCTGATACCACTGGAAGGGTTGAAATATTGTATTTAACCATTTCCTGGATAGCAGTACCTATGTATGCCCTGGGTCCGATAGTACGGACAGAATCAAGTGCGACTGAAGATACCGTCATGTCTACTGGCTCGCTTTGACCAGATACTTCTCCGCTGCTTTCTCTCTGTTTTTTTCTCCAGTTATAGTTAGCAACCTGCTTGATGCCGACTATGCCTGTAAGCCTGCCCTCTTTATCAATGACTGGTAGTGTTTGAAGAGTGTGTGCCCTCATTGATCTGAGTGCAACTTCTACCGAATCCTCAGATAGGACTGTATGAACATCTCCAGTCATAATGTCTTCAACTAAGATGTCTGAGAATTCTTTTATTCCAGCTGCAATGTTTATTAAGTCGGTACGAGACACGACCCCGATAATATTCTGTCCTTTTCTAACTGGTATGTGTCTATATCCGGAAGCAACGAAAGCTTCTGCGATGTCCATCACTGTAGAGTCTAGTGTTATCTCCTGAGGCATTACCATTAGTGTGTTTGCTTTCGTTTCAACTGGTAAATTCCTACGCTTCAGAAGAGTTCTGTAGCTTACTATGCCGAGTAACTCCTTTCCGTCATTACTCACTGGGATTTCATGGAGATCATACTGTCCCATTTTTGTGATAATCTCAGAGAGCTGCTCGTCGGACCCTACATACTCGAAATCCTTCTGGACAAAATCTTCAACTTTTATCTTCTCCAGAAGGGACCTGAGCCTTTCCCGTTTTTTAAGTCCCGCTACTTCCTGTGTGTTCATAGTTTACCTCCAGTGGAGAAAATGTTTAGAACAAATCTGCAGCATTTTCTCGTCACACTGCAATTCATTATTGATCTCCTATATTATTTAACATGCTTGAGGATTATCGAATGGGAGATAGATCAAAATAAAAAAAATATGGAAGAATGCATCCAATGGATGCATCCTTTTATTTAACTGGAGTCTTAGTTTTTATCTAAGATTACTTCAAATTTTTTAAAATCAGCTCCGCAAAGTACGGCATTGATTATCTCTGCTGCACCCATGTACTCAATACGTATCTGTTCAGTACTGTCTCTTTCACGCAGGGTTACAGTTCCGTCTTCAAGAGTCTGATAATCTACAGTAATGCACCAAGGAGTTCCAACTTCATCCATTCTAGCGTAGCGTTTGCCTATTGAACCGGTAGAATCATAATACGATTCTATACCGCTGTATCTTATATCCATATCGATCTGCTTAGCAACTTTTTCCAGATCTTCTTTGGGCATAAGCGGAAACACTCCGACTTTTATAGGAGCTACAGCAGATGGAAGTTTAAGAACTGTCTGATCTTCCTTGTCTCTCATATAATATGAATGTTCGAGAACGGAATATATGATCCTATCCAGACCATGTGAAGGCTCTATCACGTGCGGGGTTACTCTCTCACCAGTTACTGTAACCTTCATACGACCGATATCATAAAATTCAGTTCCTAATGAGTATGATTCGCCGTCTACAGTTACAGATACAATGCCGTCTTTTATCGAAGATGGATCGGTTTCTTCCATCGCAGCACCTATGGCTTTTGCCTGATTTTTGAATTTTGGACCAAGGGCACCGTATTTAGGTTTTATAACATCTTTATCGATTTCTTTGGGAGTTTCAAACCTCTTAAATGCAGTCATATCGGAGCTGGAAAACTGTGCGTGCCTTGAAAGATCCCAGCAGCCACGGTCTGCGATACCTACAATTTCTGTCCAGCCATATGATAACATTACTTCAGCATCCCAGCAGTCTGAAGCATAGTGTGCCATTTCATCGTGCTCATGCTGTCTGAATCTCAGTTTTTCCCTATCAATTCCCACGCTGGTCAGAAAAGCCTGGGTGAGCCAGACAAAATATGCCAAAACTTCATTGCAGATTATTTTCTGATTTACTGCATCTTCAACCGAGATCTTCAGGTCCCTTCCATCTGCAGCATGCAGTGTCAAGATTTCATCTTTAATATCTTCAAATCGCGGCCATGTTTTATCTTCTGGATCTACGAAAAGTTCACATTCCATCATATTGAACTCGCGTAACCTGATTATACCCTGTCTTGGAGAAATCTCATTCCTATATCCTCTTCCAGTCTGAATGACTCCAAGAGGTAGTTTTTCCCTGTTATATCTGTAAAGATTTGGGAAATTTACGAAAATTCCCTGTGCAGTTTCAGGCCTCAGATAGCCGGTACGCCCGCTCCCAGGTCCGATTGTTGTTTTAAACATCAGATTAAACTCTTCTACAGATGACAAGACGCCCTTGCACGTGGGGCATACTACATTATTTTCTTTTATCAGTTTATCCAAGGCAGCTTCATCAAGTGTATCCGGATTTGGATGGAGCCCCTTCACCAGATGATCTGCACGAAATGCTTCATCACATGCTGTGCATTTAACCATCTTGTCTGCAAATTCATCTACATGACCAGATGCTTTGAACACGATCTCTGGACCTACAGTTTCGGAGTCGATTTCAATAAATCCTTCTCCAAGTGTATAGAGTCTGCGCCAGACTTCCATGATATTGTTCTTTAGAGTTGAACCAAGCGGTCCATAATCATACATTCCAGCAACTCCACCATATATTTCGTATGATGGAAAAAGAAAACCCCTTCGTTTACACAGGGAAAGAATATCTGAAGAATCCATATCATCTGACTCCATATATCGGGTGGCACAACAGTAACTGTGTGCCAGCCCGATCATTCTAGAGCAGATACTAAAACATTCCGATATTATTGCACCAATTCAGATATGATGTCTGTATCGTACAGCATACCAATAAGGACGTCTTTGGAATCTACCACTGGCAGCTGTCCAAAGTCATTACGCCTCATGATCCTAGCAGATTCTACAACTGATGTTTTACTGAATACTGTTGTTGGGTGTGGGATCATTATGTCTCTTACAGGAATAGCCGGCAATTCTACCTTGGATATTTCAAACCACATTTTCATAACGCCTTTCAGTCCTTCCCAGCTCCATTCATCTTCATCACTGGCGATTCCCATGGCGGTAATTGTGCTGGATCCATTTATCAGGCTCTTATTGAATATATCGCGATCAGTCAGAATTCCAGAAAGTCTGCCGTTTTCATCCAATGTTGGAAGAGCATTTACATTACTGGCACGAAAAGTGGCCAATGCTACTCTCAGAGGAGAGTCTTGAAAGATTGGAACGCATGGAGATATAGCAACATCTTCGACAGAGATGTTTCCACCTCGTTTTTCTACTTCATGAAGAAGATCAGTAGGTGTCAGAATCCCAACCAAATGCTTATTTTCAACTACTGGCATGTGAGTAACATGTGTTTCCAAGATTCTCTCGGCTGCATATTCTATTGAATCGTCTGGTGACAGAGTCTCTGGATTTTTCTTCATGATTATTGCAAGCTGATCCTCATCTGGTTTTGTAAAGATGTCATCACGAGTTATCATGCCTACAAGTTCCCCTCCATCCTTTTTCACAATCGGAATACCTGTGAGGTTGTGGGTGACCATCAGTTTTATGACATCAGTACGAGAGCCTGGCACCTGTGAGACAATTGGATTGTGCGTCATTACATCTTTAATTTTTGTCATCAGCATCCTCCTTCTCTTGTGGTGAACGTATGATGAGAACTGGGCATGGAGAGTACCTTACTACGCGCTCTGCAACACTGCCTAAGAGTAATTTGGAGATTCCGCTGCGACCGAGCGTCCCCATCACAATCAAATCGTTTTCTTTTGCTTCTTCAATGATTTTCTTAGATGGAGAACCTTCCAGAATCTTTGATGTTACTTTGACTCCAAGTTTTTCTCCTTCAGATTCGATATAACTGACTGCAGCTTTTCCTTCTTTTTCAAGAAGAGAAAATATGCTTACGATCGTAGAATCCATTGAGAAGTTAACGAATGCTGTCTGATCTACGACATACAATGCCGTCACTTCTGCATTCATCTGTTTAGCTAATGCCAAACCAGTTGTAATTGCTGGTAGCGTGTTCTCGCTTCCATCCGTAGGTATAAGTATCTTAGTAAATTGACTCATTTCATCCACCTCTCCAAACTTTATTATCTAGGCAAACCAGTAATGGTGAAGTACCGGCATTTCTCAGCACTAAATCTGTAATGGGATCTCCACCTTTATCTTCAATTACCACGAAATTGCACAGATCTCTCGGTTTTATCCATATCTTCTGCTTATGATTTATAATTTTTCGCCCATTACAAGTAATCATTCTGACTACTTCATCCAGATCAGAAACTCCCTGCCTTCTTAAAAGCCTGCCGGCAAATTCTGCTTCACACAGAATGTCAGGCATGCAGATCATAGCATTATCTGTCCCCAAAGCTACAGATACGCCCTGATCCAGCATTTCCTTTAATGGCGGTTCAGAACCAAAGAACATGTTCGAACGAGGGCAGGCTACGATCGGAACATTTTCATCTGCGCAGGCTTTTAGATCTTCTTTAGTTGCCTTAGTCATATGAACCAAAAATGATGGTTTTAGGTCCAACACAGCACCGATGTCTTCTCTTATACGTTCTGAACAATGTATACCAAACAACTTTCCTTTGGACCTGGCGAGCTTTGACAGATTCATCAAATCTTCATATTTCCAATCCGATATGGAAGAAGGTCCTACTCCATCCGATACATCCAGTAGAACTGATAGTTCCTCTGCATCGAATGTTACCGGTTTTCCCATAATAACTGGCTGCGCCCATGTCAAATGAGAAAGAATCTTGGCTCCAGAGATGCTCCCTTCCCTAAAATCTATGAATGAGGTTACGCCGCGTTTAAACATATATTCAGAAACTTTCTCAATTCCACATCTGAGCACACTTTCTGGCGTCTTATTTAACATTTGATACTTGAACCCGTTCGGCGGAGCAACGAGATCTTCTAAAGAAAGACTTAGATCCACCGGCACGATATAATCTGCAACATGGGTGTGAGCATTTGTAAATGCTGGAATGATCAGCCCCTTGACATCTGCATCCTCAGACGGTCCTTCGCACACTTCAGTCACTATTCCATTCTCAAAACATATGTGACCCTCAACGAAACCATCTTCTGTGTAGATCCTGCCGGAGGCGCAATTCATATCATGTCAACTACAAACGATTATTTTATGTTGACTTTACTGCACTCGATTCGGAAGATTATGCGCAGTCTTTTTATAGAACCATTCTTTTAGACATTAGCGAGGTTACTCACATGGTAGTAAAGATAAACACTGATGATTGCGTATTGTGTGGAGCTTGTGAAGATGCATGCCCTCAGTCAGCTATTAAGGTGACTGATACTATTGTAGTAGACACAGATGCCTGTGTAGACTGCGGAACATGCGTTGATGAGTGTCCCAACGGTGCTATATCTGAATAAACAAGATACATACGGGGACTGGTCTCCCCGGCTTATTTTCTTATATATTTTTTAGTTACTTACGGTTTTTACGATGCGTGCATTCATTTCGTTGAATTTATTGTGCGATGAGTCTATATCTAAGGTTCTTGCGGATTTAAACAGCATAGGTGTTAAAACAGTAAATTCAAATCAGCTTCATATAACCTTGAAATTTTTAGGAGACATTGATAAAAAACATGTAGACAATATTAGTAAGGCTGTTGAAGCAACAGCTGATGTATTCCATCGATTTGATATGAAGATAAACAAGGTAGGAACATTTCCTAGAAAGGATGGATCGGGCATAGTCTGGATCGGATCTGACGACCAAACAGTAATTGACATATCTAAAAAGCTCGATGAGTTATTGTATTCAAATGGGATCGATCGTGAAAATAAACCTTTTAAAAATCATGTAACTATTGCAAGACCAAAACATGACATTAAAAATATTAATGAATACCTGAACTCAAGGGAATATCATTTTAAAGAACAAACCATTAATTCAATGTTTCTCATGAGCAGCGTTCTGACTCCCGCTGGTCCGATATACACCATAGAGAAAGAATATCCACTCATTTCAGATAATCTCTGAATCCAAATAAAATATACTTATTTAGCTCTTCTAGGAATCTTATCAGACAACACACTAAACATTGACTTACTTTTCACTTCTGGAATGGCATTAACTTTATTTTCACAAATATCGACAATCCATAAAGCATTTCTATCAAATTCAAATGTAATCTCTTCACCAACAATGTGCAGTGTTTTTGTGTTTAGTGACATATATATGACACATCCCATGTATTCTACTTCATAGTCCACCTTTGTTCCCATAAATGTGGCAGACCGCACAATTCCAGTGTAACCAGAAGACGATTCAAAAAAAGATTCGGGCCGAATTGTCAAGTATTTTTTACCGATTTTGGAATCACAAGAAACTGGAATATTTCCAAATATACACTCAATTTCTTTCCCATCGAAATATCCCTGTATTAAGTTTTTCCAGCCAAAGAATGCAGCGACACTTTGAGTTTTAGGTTTTGTGTAGAAATCTTCAGGATTGCCGCATTGAATAACCCGTCCGTCATCAATCATGGCGATTTTGTCTGCGATAGCAACAGCTTCTTGTTGATCATGCGTGACAAATATCATTGTTTGACCAAGATCCTTGCAGATTTTTCTTACATTCTTTCTCATCTGTATGCGAAGTTCTGCATCTAAAGCGCTGAATGGTTCATCGAGCAACAATACTTTTGGTTTAGTTATCAACGCTCGTGCAAGGGAAACTCTCTGTTCTTGGCCTCCAGAAAGCTGGTTTACTTTGCGATCGCCATATCCCTCTAAATCCACTAGCTTAAGCATTTCATTGGTTGCGTTATCCAGATCAACGCCTTTCAGTGTACCTAATACGCGGGGTGCATAATTTACATTTTGTTCAACAGTCATATTTTTGAAAAGAAGAGATTTTTGAAATACCATTGCAATCGGTCTCTTGTTTGGAGCTACATCATTTACGATTTCACCATCTATAATGATATCTCCCGAATCCTGTTTTTCTAAACCACTGATTAATTTTAATATCGTTGTTTTTCCACAGCCAGATGGCCCTAAAATAACAACTATTTCACCCTTTTCAACTGTTATATTCGTATCATGAATGCACGGTTTAGAAGCACCCGGGTATGTTTTCGAAACAGATTTTAATTCAATATAACTCATAATCCACCACGGCTATACAGTTTATTTGATCCCATGAGTCTGGAAGATATCCAAAGAACGAAGACTGATGGCATGAAGTAGGCAATTGACAATATTGCGACTATCTGATCTGAAACGAGACCAGAATTGAAAAGCGGGAATAGATAAGTAACCAATGTTTGAAATCCCCTTGGAGCATAAATCGAAGTAAGCAGATACATGGACCAAGATACGATAAATGTATACATGCAGCCGACTGCAATTCCAGGTTTGACTGCTGGAATAGTCACATGCAGCAGAGTATTTATTTTATCTACACCCAGTGTTTCAGATTGTGATTCCAAAGATGTATCATAATTTCTAAATACAGAACTTAATGAAAGAATCATGTAAGGTAGAGCAAATGTGATCTGCCCGAGAACTAACGCCAGATATGATTGATAGATGTTGAGATCGATAAATACACTTCGCATTCCAAATACTACAGCAATGCCAGGAGTGAGAGCTGGGATGATTATAAGAATTTCTAAGATACGTTTTCCACGAAAATTCATAGTGCCTATGTATTTTGCAGGAAAAAATCCCAGAACTAATGACAAGATAGTTACAATAGCTGCAAGCACAAGTCCATTAGATAATGGTCTAAGCAATGCATCACTTGTGAGATATTCAATGGTCACTTCCAAATTCCAATCTGGTAACATATCTGGAAATGTCCATTTTCCTAAAGATTGGAGGACTAGCAGTAATACAGGAAGAATTACTGCCACGATTATGGCTATGCAGGTAACATTCCTCCATATGTTTTTCAAATTGTCACCTCCGCTTTAGAACGATTTATTATGTAAAGGTAAATTACCGCAGCGGATATCGTCACAGCGGCGATTATTAAAGATGTAGAGTATGCTACATATATTGCATTAATATCATAATAATTATTATAACTGTTGTATGCCAGCATAGCTAAAGTTTGAGTCTTCCCCAGAATTGTAGGAACTTCGTATGACCCAAAACAGTATGCAAATACAATCATTGACGTAGAGAATATTGAAGTCTTTAGTGAAGGTAAAGTTACGTAGAAAAACGTTCTAAACTTCCCCACACCCAAAGATAAGGATTGGTTTTCGCACTCGTTTGACGAACTCATCAATACAGAGAGCACGGATAATCCAATAAAAGGTATAAATTTCAAGCAGAACGATACTACTGTTCCAAACATACTTGAGTCCTCAACAATTCTTGGAAAATCAAACCAGTTGTCAATATACCCCAACTGGTAAGCTATTGAGGACACAATTCCAGACTGACTGAATATAAATAGTATCATTGTTGCCATAGTTATATGCGGTATTGAAACGTTAAATTGATAGCAAAAAAGAACTAATTTTTTCCCGATAAATGTATCTTTCAATGCCATTGCTGTTATGATTGAAAGTATGATGGAGATTATTGTTGTAATTAGTGATAATTCAACTGTATATACAAATGCATTTTGAAAAGATTTGCTTGCTATAACATTATAAAATGTTTCTAATCCAACATATCTCCCATAAAAATCATGAAGAGACTCATAAAATGTGTTATAAATTGGAATTATGTAGAATAAAAAAATGATGATGATCACAGGAATCAATGCGATGTATGGCATCCATTTTGATTTCATATGATCATCATGTCAAAGATTTTTGATCAGTTTCCTATGCGTTCATGCCAAATAGTGTCCATCAAAGAAGCTTTACCTAATGGTTGACCGACAATGGTTACTTCATTATGCCTGTCGATTGGAACGTACCTTGTCCAATCTGAGACTCCATCTGCGAAGTATGTTGTCCAGATGTCTGCTGAATCTCCATCGGCAGTCTTGCTGGTATCGATATTGAATGAGTTGCCAGTCAATAGGTAGAACTCGGCTTGAACTGACGGTTCGAGCATCCAGTTTGCTAAAACCATAGCTGCAGATTTATGTGATGAGTTGTCTGGAATCAGCAGATAGTATTGACTGGAACAGCATGAATCAAAAGCATAGGCTGCGATAGAGCAGGCGTATGCATCTGTTCTCATATCTACAGAGGCCACGGTGGTAAGTCCGATTAATACAGTTCCAGAACCGTAATCTTTTTCACTGTTGCATCCAATCATCTTACCGTTTATTTCAGAAACAGTTCCAGTCTTGTTGTATCCAATGGATTTGTTTGTATATTTGTCAAGATCGGCAAGATAATTGTATAAGTACCCAAATTCTGCTGTGAATTCTTCTTTGGATGAAATTGACGCTAATGCCTTATCAACACGCTCAATGTTGAGATCTTTATCTTCTGCGACAGCCCATCCGGTTTTAGCTGTTTGATTTTCATACTGCAATTCATACATTATTGCACTAAGAATTAAATTTGTATGGAATGTTGCTGATGAATTGGTAGCATCTGGGTATGTAAACTGTCCCCTGTAGATCTGTGCCCATTGATACAGGTCTGAGAAATTATCTGGAAGCCCAAAGAATACATGACCCTGAACTGTTCCAAAGTTAGACGTCATGTATTGTCTAACAGATAATATACTGTAGACTGTAGAAGATGAACTGGCTGCAGAAATTGTACTCTCGTATTGGTTGTTGTATAATGATCCTGTGTATCCAACCTTTACAAAACCTGTATTGTCTTCATCTTTAACCATGACTACATTGTAAGGAACTTTTTCATTGTTGTATTGATAGACTGAGTAATCTGGATTGTAGATATACATTGTTTCTCCATTGGAGAATTCAGCTGCACTTCCAGATTTGTATCCTGAAACAATGGATGAAACCATATCTTCTGCATGGTCTGAGAGATATTTGGAGTTAGGAAGTGCATTTACCCATCCTTTACCATCAACAGTCTTATCAAAAATATAATCATATTCAGCGCCACTCACTGTACTGATAACGTTTGCAAACATTGTCGTATCTCCCCAGATGAGATCATATTTTCCACCTGTGGTGACGCCGTTTTTAAACTCATTTTTTACAATACCAGTTGCTACCGGACCATACTCGCTCCATGAAACTGATATATCATATTTAGATTTCATTTCGTCTTTCATATACGCTAAAAATTGTTTAGTTTGAGTATCTGCCTCATAGAATGCAATTTCAATAGATTGGCCTTTGGCATCATTCAAAATTGCCTGCCAATCTGAAGTGATCAAATCCTCATCATTCAGCTCATCATTTGATGAACTTTCTTTTGTGAGAACGAATACGCCAGCAATCGCAACGATGACAATAAGCAACGCAGCGACAACGGCTACAATCTTTTTTTGTGTCCCGTCCATTTGATTCCTCCCTAAATTATGGATAATAAACTGACTTGTAGTATTTAACTGTTTAACTTTTTTCTAAAATAATAAAGTTATGTTAATCATATTAAAAAACCATATTAAACAGGACAAGCATATCGTTTGTCGAGATTGATGGATGCAGAAATAAAATTGTTAATCGATAATGCTAAATCAACAGCATTGTCAAATGGCATGGTCGATAGATCCACCTTAAAAAAGCTTTTGGAGCTTAAACCAGGAAGTGAAGAATGTGAGTATCTCGGTAAAGCTTCAAGAGAGGTTATGATTAAACATACTGGTGGATATGTTAGAATTGGTTCGTCCATAGGTGTAGATATTGCACCATGCCCCATGAATTGCCAATTTTGTTCCCTGGGTGAAGAATGGGGCTTAGTCACAGAGACACACATTCTTACTGATGATCAAATTCTAAGCCTGGCCAAAAGTGTAGTAGATAAAGGATTCACTCAAATAACCCTTAGAACTACTGAATACTTCAGTCATCAAAAACTCTGTCAGCTCGGGCGTAAGATCAGAGCTGCCATACCTGGAGATTACATGCTCACTGCCAATACTGGAGAAGTAACAACAAAAATGGCAGATGAACTCTTCTACAGCGGTTTTACAGGCATGTATCACACGCTACGTTTGAGAGAAGGTATCGATACACCATTTGATCCACAGACACGAATCGATTCTATAAACTCCATCCAGGACTCAAAACTTATGCACACTGTTGGTATTGAACCAATAGGATCAGAGCATACTGATGATGAAATTCTCGATATGATCGAGTATTTCAGGAATCTTGATCTGGTGTCTGTCTGCATCATGAAACGAGTTAATGTAGCTGGAACTCCGCTTTCTAGATATGCAGAAATCTCAGACGATCGGTTTGCACAGATAGTTGCAGTCGCGAGAATCGCTGGAGGCCTCAGATGGGGTGTCGCAACACATCCAGTTATTCCAAAAACTCTAGAATATGGTGCGGATCATATTACAGTTGAAACCGGTGCTAATCCACGAGATGATCTGCAGCAAATAGAATGCTGGGAACCATACAATCACCAGGAAGCTATGAAACTGATTATCGATTCTGGATTAAAGCTTGGACAGGCGTCCAGGGATGGATTATATGAACGGACTTCATTAAAAACTGGTGATTCCGTTCCAAAGATTAGATCTGAGTCCACCCATGGCAGATTTGATCTTTCAGAACGTATTAGAAACGGACCCGTAATGCTTTATTTCTATCCACAGGAATATCGACATATTTCTCAAGAGTATGAAAAAGATTTGAACAGACATTTTGATGATTTTGTAAAAAGGAACATTGCACTTGTGTGCATAAACGATGAGTCTGTTGAGTCTCATAAAACTTTAGTCAAGAACATAGACTCGCGGTATGAACATATATCGGATACAGATATGAAAATTGCAAAGGATTACGAATCATACATCATAAGAGATTCATCTGAAGATTCGATAGGTAAAACGAACAGAGAACTTTTTCTGATCGATACTGACGCGAAACTTAAGTATCATTGGAGGGCGCGTTTAGCAGACGAAACGATTCCAGTAGATTGTCTTATTTCCCAAATAGATGAGGCTTTGAGACTATGACCTCTAAAGAAAACTTTAAAGAATGTTTGGAATGTAAGAACCATAGCAGAGTTCCAACATTCCTTTTCGATCTTACGTTTGGTATGGAAGTAGCAGGATACACAACAACAGAAATATTTCAGAATGGATTTGATGGAAAAAAGTCTGCAAAATCGATAATGGCTTCTAGAAAATATTTAGGTCATGACGCTGTAATAGGTTCAGTTCTTGCAGCAGACAGCAGAGCATTTGGTGCTGAAGTATTGTTTCCACCAAATGGAACTCCAGTGATAAAAACACCTGCTTTTTCAGATCCACACGCACTGTATGAACATGATCCAAATGAGATTGATAACCTAGTATTGGAGAATATTGTAACATCATATAATACGATCAAAAAAGAAGATCCTGAAGCGTTTTTAATGGGCCACATCCCCTCAATACTGTCATTATCTACATCATTTCGAGGGTTTGAATCATTTATGATGGATATGTTATTAGATGAATCATATATAAAAGATATTATGAATTTTTCATCCAATGTATCTGACATTGTACAAGAACAGATTTTCAGCGATTCTGATCCAGACTGCATGCTGATATCAGCTGCATATGATAACGTAGATCTCATTGGGCTGGATGGACTTGATAAGTTCTCAATGCCTTACATAAGCAGAATGGTGAATAAAGCTAGCAATATGGGCAGATATGCAACGATACACCCTCATGGATCGATGACGTCTGAGTACGGATCTAAGTCAGTTGAGCGTTTCATTTCAACAGGCATACAATGTTTATATTATGGTGAAAACAACGATCCGGAAATGCTCTCAAAACTTATCGATGGCAGAATATCGATAATGGGCGGAATTGACACATACACAACAATATATTTAGGACCAGATTCACGAGTTGTGCGCGACACCCAAAAAATACTGAAACTCATGAAAGATGAAAATTATATTTTTACATGTTCTTGTTCAATAGACAGGGGCCTGGATGCTGGTCGCCTAAAATTGATGATGAATGTTGTTAAGAAAAATTGAAAGGGATGTAACATCCCATTTATTCTAAAATAGTTTTTATCAGGTTGGTAGAACGTAGACAGACTTTGGGACAAAATTCAGAAAGAATTTTACGCTCTCTCGCTTTTTCCATTTCTTCAGGTATTCTGAGATCAAGTTTTACGAGACCTGGGCAAGAGATATCACCAAATTCATTTGTAAATTCCTCTACGAATTCTTCTCGTTTTGCTAAAACCAGATTTTTCTGGGAAACATCATTTGGTTTTGTATTTCCATATTTATATCCTATTGCAATAAATGCTGCAGATACTGCACCGCAGATGCTTCCCTGCATCATACCAACTCCAAAGCACGAAGCGAGTCGATATGCTTCTTCTTGCTCAATTCCAAGATCTTCTGCTACTTCCCCAAGAACAACCATTGCACAGTCAAAACCTTGTGTAAATTTCTCAGCAATTTCTTTTTCAGCGATCATTATTCATAGCTATGCATTGATAAGTATTTATTAATTGAGTATAGAATGAATAAATAGATTATTGAATATAACAGCATCATGGCAGATATTGGATATGATCTTCAGATTTGTTTAATGATTTTATTCTTAGACACTCCTAAATAGATAAAACATTATTATATTATAACCATACAGATCTGATGAAATATATGCCCGATTCATGGTCATTCAGTAAGAGCCAGATCTGGAATACCTGCAAGAAGATGTATTATTATACATATGTTAAAAGGTTTGATGCTGATGACGAGGGCAAAGCAGCTAAGAATCTATATCAATTAACAAGTTTACATCTATACAAAGGTGAATTAGTTCATAAGGAAATTGAACGTTATATACTGCAGGAGTTGTGCGGGAATGCATATGATTTAAACAAAGCATCAGTCAATGCCTCTAGACAAATAGACTGGATGTACAAAAAGATGCAGACAATCGAACGAATGAATGGAAAGACAGTTTCTGAAGAACAGCTCAACAACGCTAAGGCTGAAATTTCCAAATGTTTGCATAATTTTAAATCAGATATCTGGCCGTCTATTTTTGACTATCCGCATGTCTCTATAGAATCATTTGATAAATTTAGATGCGGGGATGTGGATGTATTAGTAAAATTAGATTATGTCGTTAAAGACAAAAGAAGCGGTATTAAAATTTTTGATTGGAAAACAGGTCTAAAAAAAGGTGATGACTTTTACCAGTCTGTTGTATACGCCATGCATGCAATGTCAAAATACGGATTAGACAATGAGCATGTATCTGTAGACATGATATATCTTTCAGAGCTCAATAGAGAAGTATTAGTTCCTGATTGCAAGGATATCAAAGAAATGAAAGGCAGAATATGTGATGAAACCGATGAGATGCGATCGTTACAAGGCATCCCAGAAGAAAACATTGGAGATCATTGTATGTTTTGTAAGTATTACACACTATGCAACCAAAGTAAAGACAGGATATACAGTGAAAAAGTTACTGTATAACGTTTCGTATGGCTTTTTGAGTGTCTACAGGATCCCCCGTTGTATTAATCATATACACGCTAGCGCTTTGCAGATACTGTTTGAAGAAGTCATATCTGATTTTTAATTTTCGCTCATCAGTTACAATCTGGTGTGGATTGCAAAGATTATTTGATTTGAGGTACTCAAATGCGTCCCCGGCTGTCATTTCAATTGATACATTCTTGTCATTACTGTCTCTTTTTAAAAGAATGATTGTTTTTATTGTAGTCATCGGGATTACTGATTCATCCCCTGCAACCCAGCGTATATCTGCGATGGCTCTGCCTTTTGAATCAAACGTTGAAGAATCGACTAGTGGCTGAAACTCACTCCACACTTTTCCAATATCTGCATCAATGTAACAGTTCTTTTCAGATCCGTATGCAATTGGACGTCCGCTGCCTACTTTTACAAAATACCAATCGTCAGTTACTAATCTAGATCCATCGAGTCTTAAAAGACCCCATGAATGAGTAGTCTTACCTGTTTTTGAAGGAGCGATTAGTGTTACACCACCGAACGGAGTGTCGATGACTGCCCCATGAACGTGTGAAATGCTGTCATAAGTATCTTCTAGGATATCTGATGCTACTGCTAATCCAATGCTTTTGACCCACCCATAATAATCAAAATTTAATAAAAATGCAGTATGGCTTACAGTTTCATATAGAACTTTAGTCTCACGGCTGTCATCACTGCACAGGATTATGCTGGCATGTGGCCTTATTGAATCAGACATTGAATGGAAGTTACTCTCCCACATGTCCACCATTGTGCGGTCTGTAGAATACAATTTAACGCATATCCCATGGATGTCCGCTTTAGCAGAGATGAATTTTTGAGATTTTAGACTCTGCCGTAACTCATTCATACGTTCCTTGGTGATTAATGTAACACTATATGCCATTCAAAGTCTCCCTTGGCTTATTGCAATCTCTGCTTTCTTAAACGTTTCAGTAAGCTTTTCCTGAGTAGGAACCCCGCCATAAAGTGTAAGGGATTCGTTTATGAACAAAGCCGGCGTAACTGCCTGTCCATATTTATTGAACAGTGGCAAAATTGCTCCTGTAAATTCATATCTTGGAATCATTCTAGCTTCGGTGGCATGTACTAAATCTACTGAAGCTTCTATTCCAGTTTGCTTTAAAACCTCACTGATAAGTGTCAGATATTTCTCATCGAACTTAGCAAGCGATGGGTTACAGCATGCCATAGACAGCACAGTTATCCGCATCATGTGATCATTTCCCGTACAGTGTTTCACCAACTCTTCTTAGATTATCAAGTCCGTATATGTCGCTGTCAAAAAGTGGGACTTCAGCACGTATCATTTCATTGAATTTGCTATCTATCTCACAGAGGTATTTATCCTGCGTAGAACGGCGTTTTTCTAAAAACCAATTTCCCTGAAGAACATCTTTTGGTATGACTTCATTGATTATTATTGAACGAACCTTTATTCCAAAACCTCCTAGGTCTTCCACAGCTCTTTCTGTTTCTTCGATAGGCAGTTTTTCAGGTAAAAGTACCAGATTGAATGATGACGTGGTTGTATCTGATAAAGCCTTAACGGCTGAATCATACCGCTCCTTTTCTTTCTTTAAATCATCCAGCATTGATTCATCATAGATGAATCCCAGAGTTTCTGACAGTTCTCTGCGATTTTGTATCTGATTTGCAATATATCCCGACCAGTCAAATGGCATGCTGAGTTCTCTGAGAGTGTGTCCTGTTGGAGCTGTATCAAAAACGACTTTGTCATGCTCCGTATCTCCCATATAGCTTACAAATTGATCGAATGCAGCAATCTCCTCTGTACATGGTGTAGACAGCAGCTCTGATCCAAACATTGATGAAAATCCTTCCATCATTTCATTCATTCTTGTTTGGAATACACCTACTGCTTTGCGTGGATTTATATTAAGGCCGCAGAGATTTTTTTCTTTCCCGATTTTAACAATTTCTGTTTCACTAATCTCTTGCTCATAAATAGCGGAAAGGGATACAGTCGGATCTGTGGCAACGATTAATGTTTTATATCCATGATCAGAAAGCCATAATGCGGTTGTTGATGCCATAGTTGTTTTTCCAACACCACCTTTGCCACCAAAAAATAAGAATTTTTTATCCTCAATGAGATTTCTCATCTCTGCAGTTTCCATTTTTAATCCTCCTGATCTCCAATATGGGCATTCACCCTTAAAAAGGTCGTACCAGTTGTCACCCACGTTTCAGCGTATTGAGGTGTTTTATACCTGATAAGCATGAGAAAAAATTTCACACAATTAGTGATAAGTATTAGATAACATAACCCTGATTAAGAAAAAAGACGTGTTGAAATCATATTTCATTCAGGAAACTGAATTGTTTATGGATTCATCATTGTTGTCTGACACATTAAATACTCAATCTATGAGGTGAATTACCATGGCAGATTGCAAAGTAACAGTAGATGCAGGAGTATGCAAAATGAAGACTGTCATAATTGCAAAAACCAACGAAGATGGTGAAGTTATACTTGACATTCAGAGTGATTGCTCTAAAGTGCTGGAGATGTCATGGGGTATCAAACCAATATATGCATGGTCATGCGTAGAATCGCCAATGAATGAGACTGAGATCTATCAGGCTGCCAGCAAATGCTTAAAACACGCTGCCTGCCCTGTGCCGTGCGCTGTGCTTAAAGCTATAGAAGTTGCTGGAGAGCTTGGAATTAAACGAGATGCAGTTATAACGATAGAATAAGATTCAGTATGCAACGACATTGTGTTATGATTAGATATGCTGGCGTGAAGCCATAGATGCATTAATCTAGTTCACTTCACGCCGTGTTTTAGCTCTCACTTTATAAAATTAGTCATTATTTGAGGTTCTGATATTGGGTGCGGATATTTTTCTTTAGAATAGGATATGCAGTTTATCAACCATGCCATGTTTCTGCCGAGTGTCCTCATGGTCTGCAGTCCTTCTAGATCCTGCATAGTTTCCTCTGGAATAAAACCATGTGTGGAATTCCAGTATTGCGATGATACTACAGGCATGTTAGAGATTGTAAAATATTTATTCAGCCTGTCAAAAGATGCGCTGGCTCCGCCTCTGCGGCAATTCACAACGGCTGCTGCGGGTTTATATTCATAGAACCGTTTTTTACAATAAAACATCCTGTCTAAAAAGGAACACAACGCACCATTTGGTCCTGCATAATATACCGGAGACCCTACTACTAAACCGTCAGCTTCTTTCATAATGTCAACGCATTCATTGACTGAATCGTTATCAAACACACAATAACCAGTCTTCATGCATTTTTTGCAGTCAATGCATCCAGCAATAGGTTTGGTTCCTATGTGCACAATCTTGGTATCAATTTGCGCTTTGTTCAGCTCTTTAGCAACTTCACACAATGCGGTATATGTACAGCCTTCTTTATGCGGGCTTCCATTAATGAGTAATACATTCATTAAGCACACCTAAAATGAGATATACTGTTTTTTACATTAAATACTAGCTGCTGAATCATAGTTAGATGCAGACACCCAGGATAAAATACAGACTGTGTGCCGGTGTATTACAGATTATTCAGGTTCTACATTATCCAGCAGTGGTTTTTTAATAATAAGAATCTCCCGTATGCGCCGTTTCTTTATGGATTTTACAATCAGAGTCGCATTGGGAAGTTCTACCTTATCACCTTTGAGCGGTATTTTCTCCAGAACATACTGAATATATCCACCGACTGTATGGTCTTCATACTCACCTGGATCGAAGTCAAGTCCGATTTCTTCCATCACATCATAGATGTTAGCACCGCCAAGTACAGAATAACGGTCTTCAGATTCTTTAATCACTGAATATTCTATCTCATCACTTTCATCCCAGATTTCACCCACTAACTCTTCAAGGATATCTTCCAGAGTAACGATTCCTAATGTTCCACCGTAGGAATCAAGGACTACTGCCATGTGGGTTTTAGACTTCTGCAGATCTGTTAGAAGCGTAGAGATTTTCATAGTTTCTGGAACAAACTGGATCGGTCGCACTATGTCAGTCAACAACACCGTTTCAGAGTCGAAATATTTAGTGTAAAAGTCTTTTTCATACACTACTCCGATTATGTTGTCAATATTATCTTCATAAACTGGAATCCTGGAATAGCCTGTCGAAGTAAAGATATACTTCATCTCATACCTGTCAGACCTTATGTCTGCAGCGGCAATGTCAACTCTGGGAATCAGTACTTCATCTACAGTAATGTTATCAAATTCAATGGCAGATTTGATCAGCTCGCTCTCGCGCTTTTCAAGAGTCCCTTCTTCTTCGATCTCATCGATCATTACCATGAGCTCCTCTTCCGTAAGTGTCGGAACTTCCTTGTTTTTCATCGATTTAGTAATCAGGCTCTTGAGTTTGATGAACAGATAGCTGACTGGCGTAAACACCTTTATGAGAATATTTAATGATGAGGTCACTGCAATTGCAAAGCTTTCGGCATTCTCTTTTGCAATGCATTTTGGTGTAATCTCACCAAAGACTAGTAAAGCAATAGTCATCACAATTGTAGAATAACCTACACCCACAGCACCAAATTCCAGAGTAAATAATAACGTACAAAGTGAAGTAGCTGCAATATTTACTAAATTGTTTCCAATCAGGATCGTGGTTATTGACTTATCGAAGTTTTCAGCTAAGGATAAGGCCTTCTCCGCCTTTTTATTGCCTTCTTTTGCATAATTTTTTAATCTGATCTTGTTAACACTTGAGAATGCTGTTTCTGACGCGGAGAAATATGCTGATAAACCCACTAGGATGATGAGAATAATCACCATCATGACACTGGACTCGTCCATTTAGTTGACCTCTGGCCACCTCATATCTTAAAAATCGATCGATCTTTTGAAGATCCATCTGAGATCGTGTGATAACACATCATAGCTAAACTGATTCCAATATGTGTATCAGTATTTAAAGATGATGAACTGCAGAAAGAGAATGATTTTCACATTGAGTGAAAATTTGTTTCAAAACTCAAAAATTGTTTATAAAGATCCTGCTTTAACGTATAGATATGGAGCAGCTTCGTCTTAACAAATATCTTAGCGATTGTGGATTTTGTTCTAGGCGAAAAGCAGACGAATATCTTGAAGATGGATGCGTGAAGGTCAATGGAAAAGTGGCGGCTGTCGGCACCAAGATCTCAGATAAAGATGTAGTAGAAGTAAATGGAGAGAAAGTCATTAAAAAAAGCGAGAAGGTACTGATCGCATTCAACAAGCCAAAAGGTCTTGTTTGTACAACAGCAAAAAACGAAAAAAATAATATAATTGACTACATCAATTATCCAATCAGGATTTATCCAATTGGGAGGCTTGACAAAGACTCTCAAGGTTTAATTCTTTTGACGAATGAAGGAGATCTCGTCAATAAAATCATGAGAAGCAGAAATAATCATGAAAAAGAATACATTGTAAAAGTAGACAAAGTGATAGATCAACGTTTTATAGATCAGATGAAGAAAGGGGTGGAAATTTTAGGGACAGTGACCAAACCTTGTAAAGCGTATCAAACTGGACCTAAAGAATTTGATGTAATATTAACACAGGGACTTAACAGACAGATAAGGCGCATGTGCGAAGAACTTGGGTACAAAGTTACATCTTTAACCAGAATACGAATAATGAATATTAAACTGGGAGATCTCCAACCTGGAAAAATACGAAAAATAACTAAAAAGGAAATGGAAGAATTGAGAATGATGCTGGAAGACAGTGATTATTGAGCGTTATTTTCTGCGTTTTTAGACGTCTCAGTAAGCTATTTCATGATCCCATCATTTATTTGGTTAGACATTAATATAAAACGTGGGCTGTTCGATGCCCACATTATGCGTTGGAAACTGCGGATTTGATCTCATTTAATAGATCATTTCCAGCAGACTCCGGATCCCTGACCCAGTCTAATGCATGGAGACGATAAATATTCCAGCCCATAGAGCGCAGCATGTCATATCTTAAACGTTCTCTCTCCCTTGCTGTACGAGCTGAATTATATACAAATCCATCACATTCTATGCCAAGTATGTAGTTTTCTGGATCTGATGGGTCAGCTACACCAATATCTATGCGATAACCCGAATATCCTATTCTCGGCTTAGCCACATACCCATGTTCCTGTATGAATTTACATATGGACTCTTCAAAGATGGATTTTGAAGTCTCGGTTTTTTCAGTATTTTCAACAAGAGATTCAGAGCCATGCATTGCATATTCAATATATGATCTCAGCATGCCAAGATCTCCTTCGGATGTATCAATATCTTCAGGCAGTATTGAGCCGACGAATTTTAAATTAGATCTGGCCCGCGTAACAGCAACATTTAGTCTACGTGTACCGCCTTTTTTGCTCAGGGGACCAAAATTCATATACATCTTACCGTTGGCATCTTTGCCATATCCTAAGCTGAATATGATGACATCGCGTTCATCGCCTTGAACGTTTTCAATATTTTTTATGAAGAAGGGCTCTTTTTTATTCTCTTTAAAGAATTCTTCATATTCCCTGTTCTGATACCGCATAAAATTGATAACACTTTCAATTGCCTGCATCTGTGCTTCACTGGCAGCAATTACACCTAATGACTGAGAGCCTCTGTTTTCAATATGCTCAAACACAAGTTCTGCAACGCGTCTCGCCTCCTTCACGTTGCATCTTTTCTTACCGCGATCATATACGCCGTCTTCCACATAGATATACTCAGTTCCAGTGTTAGGTCTTCTGTGATTACAAGACGGGAATGTGATTAACATGTCTCCATAGATATTGTGATTTGAAAAAGCAATAAGGCTTTCATCTCTGCTCCTGTAGTGCCATCTGAGAGATCTGATTGGTAACGCATGGCTTTCATCCAGGATAGATTCTAAAAATTGTTCATCATCCTCAGAATCACTGTCTGCACCTGAAGAGCTGAAAAAGTTTGTTGGCGGTAACTGTTTAACATCTCCAACGATGATTGCCTGCTTACCCCTCATAATAGCGCCGATTGCACTTTCAGTTCTAACCTGAGATGCCTCATCGAAGATAACCATGTCAAACATATAGTCATCATTTTGTAAGAATAAGCTTACAGACAAAGGAGACATCATCATACAGGGTTTAAGATTCATGACGATGTTTGGTATTTTATGAAGCAGCTTAGCAGCTGGCATTCCGCCTTTTTGTTTATATAGCTCCTGTTTCAAGATACTTAATTCTGTATTGGAATAAACAGCATCATCGACATTAGGCAGTCTGCTTACTATTTTATTTCTTATTCTTGTTTTAGCACTAGATAGCTGACTGATATCTAATTGATTGAAGTGTGTGACTTCTTCTGAATAATCTTTTCCACAAAGGCTTCTGAGTGAAGAAGATGAGAAAAGAATGTCTTCCAACCAGTTAGAGTAGAATTTCTTCAGAAATGCATTTACTGCATCTTCACCTGATAATTTTTCATTCAATGCTGAAGACATGTATGAAGAAAGACCTTCAGAAATGCAGTCATCCGTTGTTCTGTTAAAGTCGGCTTGTTCGTCAATATCTCCCATCTCATCTAAGCAGGATGTGACTTTTATATCCAGATCACTGAATTTCATACCATGAGCGTCAATAGGTATCGAAAACAATGATTCAAGCCATTCTTCATCCTCATCTAGCATATTTTTCGATCTAGATAGATCCCCTGCTAGTCTCTCGCAGGATTTTGCAATAACTGGATCATTGGCGATGGATTTAGCAACTTCAATTGGAATACCCCATTCTTTAATCAATTTATTAAATTCAATTGTCCAGTCGATATGATCTATAATATTTCTGAAATCGGTGGTCAGACCATCATACAGATGCCCAAATTCCGCTTCCATCGTAGATTTTTTAGAAGCATCCAGGTCGTGCAGTGATTGAAGCCTGACAAGACGCTGCATGTTTATGATATGTGACGAAAAACCAGCAGGAGACAGTGACAGTTCGATCATTGGCATAATTGCGCGCTTAAGATCGATAAGAGAGTTTTGAATACAGCTGCATTCTGTCGATGCTTGCTGAATATCCATCTCTGATAAAGACAGGTTTTTTAATAAAGACTCAAGCTCACCTAATGATTCACATCTTGCTGCAATCCTTTTGATTTCCAAAGTCTCTGGAATTAAACCTTCAATACCTGTAAGAAGTAATCTTCTGATACCTTCTGGAACAGGGCCGTTAAACCTCTGAATTATCGAATCAAAAGCACTGAATGATTGCTTCAACATCTCAAAGTCTGTCGTTTCACCAGTATAACCGCTTCCTAATTTATCTCGTAAATCTGAGTCGTTTGCTCTCAGCCATACTCTCTCTTCTTTCAGCCTTATCACTTTTTGCAATATGTTTATGGCCTCAGCATCATCCAGTTTTTTAGAATTGTCAATCTTAAGGCCCTTCAATGATTTAAGATCAGTATTATGCTGTCCAAATCTCAGTCCAAATGATTTTTGAGAGTTTTTAAATCGGCTCAGCATCTCGGAGCACGGCAGTTCCAGTATCTGTCGGTCATATGCGTGGAATATCTCCTGCTCTAATGATCGGATTATCGCATGTTTGGAAACTACCTCTGTGAATGATTCATCTCTCACATTTCTGCCATATTCTGTAAACCAATCATCTGTGGGGTGTATCGGTCCGTCTAAAATGCTTAATATATCTGTGGCAGCAATGAGATCAGACACTGTCGGAGCAGTTTCTTGAGGTATCAAAGAGGCTGCAAGATCTTTTACTTTTTCAAGTTCTCCAAGCGCAGTAATCGATTCTCCGCATGCACGTATCAGTTTATCCGCACCTCTTAGAATTCCATCTTCATCTGCATATACTTCGATTGCTAAGTTTTCTCTAAGGAATGCCATTTCTGTTTCAGCAGTTTTTTCAGAAACAGCCATGGAAGGCAGTGTCAGAATCTTTGGATCGTATAACTGCAAAAGCCTCTGCTTTATAGACTCGTACTCATCCATCAATGTTGCAAGGCTCATTGCATTTTCTCTAAGCAATCCCAGATCATCTTTTTCCAGCCAAATTTCTGGAGGAGACGGAGATTTACTAAAATGAATTAATGAATCAATAAACGCATTAAGCGTTTTAAGTGATATCTGAAGATCTGTAAGATTGAGTACTGAGTATATCTCATTGATCACTTCAGAGATGTCTTTCAGTTCATCATGCATTCTGGATAGCCTGGTTTTTATTATTTCCTTCTCCCCGGGAGTTGGTCTTTGTTTAAATATGCAGTTTGACCACGAAGATTGTTTCATGGCTGCTGAAGTTGTCCGCGACCAGGCTCTTACCAGGTATACGCGTTTCATCAGCGTATCCATGTCAGTATTAGAAATTGAGTCCAGTTTAAAATCTAAATTTTTTGCATTTTGAAGCCGGGAAAGCTCCCCGCAGACTCTATATACGGAAAGTCCCAGCGGGTTCCTAATTGCATGCAGTTCTTCAGCGTACGTATCCAGCTCCTGCTTCTTCATATCTAAAGCATACAGATCGTCAAGATTACATTCTGATGGATTTCTATCCATATACAATACAGACTTCAATTCGTCAAGAATATCACGTTTGTTGACTTTATGGCTGTGTAAAACCATACAGAAATCAGCCAATCCGGCTTCAGATAACCTTTTATGAACTATATCCAGCGCTGCCATTTTTTCAGAAACAAACAAAACTTTTTTTCCGTCTGCCATTGCTTCTGAAATCATATTTGCAATAGTCTGCGATTTTCCAGTACCGGGCGGTCCTTCCAATATAAAACTAATTCCATTTCTTGCAAGAACTAATGCATCTTCCTGACTTGAATCTGCATCCAGAATCTGATAGCACTCTGAAGATTTATGTTTATCATGATCCAGTTTGGATGATACTAAATCTACAGAAGGTAATTCAGAATTATCACCACAAATAGCTTTTACAACTGAGTTGTTTTTAAGCTTTTCATTATTCTGCACCAGATCTTGGTGCATGCTTATCCTCAGGAAAGAAAGTAATGCCAATTCTGCTTTTTCATCAACATTCCATCCTTTCTGGCTTACAATTTCAGAGACAGAATCTAAATAACTTTTAAGACTCTCATCATTTTGATTGAATTCTGGAAATACAATATTATGCTCATCTTTCAATTTATACAGTAACAGGGGATTTACAACGATGGGCTCATCAGCCAGTTCCATAATAAACGGATCCGCAATACTTTCGGTTGATAGGGACACAGGGACTAATACAAGGGGGGATGTTATTTCTCCAGATCCATCATTCCAATTTAAAAATCCAAACGACAGATATAGTGTGTTCATACCCTGCTCTTCAAATCCTTCCTTTGATTTTGTACGCAGAGAACCCAATATTTTCTGCTGCTCGTTGATCGATTTATCAGTAGCTACATCTCCTTTTGTAAATTCAGCTATGTCTTCTTCATCTTCCAGAGCTTTCGGGGGAGTATATGGAAACCGCAACTGTTTTTTAGAGATTACCAGTTTTTTGTATAAGTCGTCATAATTCGGACGAATAATTTTTATGTTTGAATTTTTCGTCTCTTTGTAACTGATGAGACGATTTCTTCTCCCTAAATCTAATAATTGCTTTTTCCAAAATTCAATTTTATCATCGATTTCTGTCATTGATTGAATCCCCTTCATCCCGTAATTGCCTAAATATGAAGGTGAATATGCTTTTAAGCAATTAACCTTATGTTGGCTAGATCGTTGAACGGAACAAGTATTCTACTGATTAGAGCATACATCCATCTGATTAATCAAGTGAGGTTATATAGCCGTACAGCAATATGTATCTGATAATTTGAAACAATCAAATGAGAAGATAATTACGCAGAAGGCGAAATTTCCAAGAATATTACTTGGTGCTACATCCAGTGGAAGTGGGAAAACCACAATTACCTGCGGCATACTGCAAGCTCTTGTAAATAGAGGAATGAGCGTGTCTTCATTCAAATGTGGACCGGATTATATTGATCCAATGTTTCATTCCAACGCCATAGGTACATCTTCTTCAAATCTGGATTTATTTTTCTCAGAACCTGATACCGTGAGATATCTGTTTACAAAATCCGCTAAAGACTCAGATATATCAGTCATAGAGGGGGTTATGGGATATTATGATGGCATAAGCTCAGCATCTTCCAGAGCTTCTGCATATGAAGTTTCAGTGACGTTGGATGCTCCAGCGATTTTAATCGTAGACTCGAGAGGTGCAAGCACATCAGTAATTGCTACAATTCTTGGGTTTTTAGAGTATAAAAAAGACAGTCATATAAAGGGAGTTATATTAAATAGGATGAGTGAAAAAGTTTACCAACGTATAAAAAATGTTATAGAAAATGATCTCAAGATAGATGTTCTTGGATATGTACCATCTATTCCAGATATATCACTCGAAAGCAGACACTTGGGGCTTGTAACTCCAGATAATATTAAAGACATTAAAAACAAGCTTAATTTAATCGCAGAGGTACTCGAAAAAACTGTCAACATAGATAAGATTATTGAGATCTCGAAAAGCGCTTCATCTCTTGAATGTCAAGACATGCCAGTGCGTAAGATGGAAGGCCGTCCAAGAATCGCAATCGCAAAGGATGAGGCTTTCTGTTTTATGTACCGTGACAATCTTGAGTTATTAGAGGATATGGGAGCACAGATAGAATATTTTTCTCCGATACATGATGAATGTATACCTGCTTCAGACGGAGTGATATTATATGGCGGATATCCAGAGCTGTATGCCGAAGAATTAAGCAGAAATAGTTCTATGATCGAGTCCATAAAAAAAGCAGTATCTGGCGGAATGCCATGTATTGCAGAATGCGGTGGATTTATGTATCTGCATGACGAAATGGAGGATCCGTCTGGAACGTCCCATTCGATGTGCGGCATAATCTCCGGCAGATCGTATAAAACAGAAAAACTTGTTAGATTTGGGTATGTAGATCTTAAGAGTAAAAATGACTCATGGATATTAAAATCAAACGAAACCGTCAAAGCTCATGAGTTTCACTACTGGGACAGCAGCAATTGTGGAAGCGATGTTATATCTACAAGGGCATCGGGAGACGGAAGCTGGGAATGCATACATTGTGAAAATAATGTGTTTGCTGGATATCCTCACATATTTTACAGATCCTGCCCAGACATGATAAGACGATTTTTAGAAGCGTGTATAAATTACAGAACCGTAAGGGAAAAGTACCTTAAACAAGAGTGAAGTTAATAGAGGCATGTCTCTCAATGCAGATCAGATTAAAGAAGTCAAAAACCAAGGGTTTTTGATTAACCGCGGCACTGAGTTATTCTCTGGAAGAATTATTACGGGAAATGGAGTTCTCACGGCTGCGGAGCTTAAAACTGCATGCGAAGCTGCTGAGAAGTTTGGCAACGGCAATCTCACGTTTACAACTCGTCAAACAGTAGAGCTTCCCGGGATACCTTATGAAAAGATTCCAGAGTTCAAACAGTTTGTAACAGAAAGAGGTCTCAGCGTTGGGGGAACCGGCCGGCGGGTCCGTCCGATTGTGTCCTGTAAGGGTACTACCTGCATATATGGCCTTCATGACACTCAAGAAATGGCTACTGAAGCACATGAACGCTTTTTCAAAGGATATGCCGATGTGTTATTTCCACATAAGATAAAAATTTCAGTCGGGGGCTGCCCGAATAATTGTGTAAAACCTGACATAAACGATATTGGGATAATAGGTCAAAGAATTCCCATCGTAAATACTGAGATCTGCAAATCATGTAAAAAGTGCAAGGTTGAAGCTGTGTGCCCCATGAATGCAGCAGTCAAATCAGATATGATTGTAATTGATAAAGAAGCCTGTGTTCAATGTGGAAGATGTTCTGATAAATGTCCATTCGGAGCAGTAACTGGAGAAACTACTCTTTATAAGATATTCATAGGCGGCCAGTGGGGAAAACATCGCTATCTGGGGTATGAATTAAGTAGATTGTTTGAAAGAGCTGAAGTTATGGACATCATAGAAAGCTCTATGTTATTCTTTAAAAAAGAAGGAAAAACAGGAGAACGTTTTAGACAAACGATCGACCGCGTAGGTATCGATACAGCTGAAAAGATCATTACATCTAAAAAATTACTCGACCAAAAAGAAGAGATAATCAAGATGGAGTGACCGCAATCGTAGGAAGGTTAAACCTTCCTTGCCTAACCTTTATGTAAACGCTGGAAACATGTCGGATGCTGAATAACAATCGTGATGTTATCCAACAGGACATCCAGCAGATTGATTATCTGGTATACACGAAAGATGCAAGCGTGTTTTCTATAGCAAGATGAACCCCGCCAATATATACTACCAGCGGCCCGTCTGGAAGCATCCTGTCAACAAGTTTCACCTCAACGCTTGGAACAAAACCCATGGAAATTAGCTTTTTAATTTGATCTGGATTTCCTCCCTTTAAATGAGAGATTATATATCTCCGGCCGATGACTGCTTTATCTAAAGTCCTGCTGTTTTCTGGAACATCACATTGAATAGAACAGCCGCAGCCACAATGTTCATTTGTGCCTAAAATCTTACACATTCTGCCGGCTGATTCATCAGAAATTACATGTTCTGTTCTGCATGCTTCTTCATGAGCTACGTCTTCGTTTGCATCCAGAACATCTACCAGGAACCTTTCCATAACCTGATGTTTTTCTCTGAGGTGTTTTGCATATTCAAACCCCTTCTCAGTAAGAGAAACACCTTTGTATTTTTCATATTCAACCATGCCTTCATCCGCAAGATTTCCCAGCATTTCACTGACACTTGCAGGAGATACACCTAAACGAGATGCTATTTCAGAAGTCTTGGCTACTTGCGATCCACCTGTGATCCTTAATATGTAGATCAAGTAGTCCTCTCGATTATAGGTAGTCATATACAGCCGATACCTCTAAACATTCTTGAAACTTTTCTCCAAATGTAATTCACATTGCATGCACAAAATTGCAAAATGTAAGATTTGAATACTTTGTATAATATGTGTACGCTCATTAAGATGATGCTTTAATGACAGGGATCAAATGCATTACAAAAAATTAACAATGAAAGCAATTGTTGAGCTTGCAGCTCCCCACACTTGGCCAGCTAGCAGCATACCTGTATGCTTAGCGGCGATGCTCAGTGTTTCATTAACACACCAATTCTCACAATATCTATTCTTTTCCGTACTTCTTACTTCAATATTTTTACAATGTGCAGTTAATACTCTGAATGATTATGCAGATTTTGTAAAGGGCACAGATACTATCGAAAATTCAGATGACCCGACCGATGCTTCAATTATATATAACGAATTGAATCCAAAATCTGCAAGAAACGTTGGGGTTGCATTCATTATACTAGCAGCTGTATCTGGAATCTACGCAATATATATTGCTGGGTGGATTCCAGTAGTATTCGGTGCTGTTGGAGTAGCAGTATTAGCATCATACTCTTTCAGTAAATTTCCATTATCTTATCTTCCAGTTGGAGAAGTCATTTCCGGTTTTGTAATGGGTGGAATAATTCCATTGGCTTCCTATTATGTATTTACACTTCAGATTGAGCCAATGGTGATCGTGTATTGCATACCAACAATCATTTCTATAGGTCTGATAATGATGACAAACAACATATCAGATATAGAAAAGGATCATGATGCAAAAAGAAAAACACTTCCCTGCATATTGAATAGAGATAAAACTTCAGTACTGTTAAAGTCACTTATAATTCTATCAGCGATTTTTGTTTGTACATTAGTAGTTGTATATTTCAGAAATGGAAGTTTTCTGATTCCATTGATGATCGGATCGATAATCATGCCATTCAATAGGTTGTCAAATGGAAGATTTATGCCAGAGTCAAGGATACTCTCCATGAATTCGATTCTATCAATACACACACGTTTAAATTTATATTACATAGCAATGATTGCAGCAGATCTGATCCTAGGTGCCATATTATGAAAGACGACAAAGAAGAAAAAGTACAAGGTGTGTTTCAGCGCATCAGTGGAAATTATGACATTATGAATGATATCATTAGCGTAGGGTTGCACCGCGGATGGAAAGATTCTCTTGCTGATGAGATATCTCAAAGAGGTAAATGCATTCTGGATGTTTGCTGCGGCACCGGCGATCTGACAGTGATGCTTTCCAAAAAAGATAGTTCAAATGAAGTAATAGGACTTGACTTCTCACAAAACATGCTCTCTGTCGCAAAAGAGAGAATGAGTAAAAATGAGATAAAAGATGTAGAACTGATTCAGGGAAATGCAATGGACCTGCCTTTTGAAGATAATCGCTTCGACTGCGCTGTAATCTCATTTGGTTTAAGAAACGTTGCTGATTATTCCAAAGTCATATCTGAAATGACCAGAGTGATTAAAAAAGGTGGCTGGGTGTACTGCCTTGAAGCATCTTACCCGGATTCAAAATACATAAAACCATTTTTCAGACTATATTTCAGATATATTATGCCCAGATTGGCAGGACTGATTACTGGAAAACAAAAAGAATATGAATGGTTGAATGAGTCTACAGAATTATTCTTAAAAAAGGACGAACTGGCGGATTTGTTTAAGGAATGCGGATTAGCCAATGTCTCATACAAAACATACCTGCTGGGTTCGGCTGCTCTGCACAAAGGTCAGAAATAATACCACTTGAACTCAAGAGATTTTTAAAATAGTTGTAGTCCCATGAGAAAAATATGATGGGCGGTACAGCATTTCAGGTAACAGGAATGACCTGCAGCCATTGTGAAGCTTCTGTTGAAAAAGCAGTGTCTGCCATTGACGGCATAAAAGCAGTAAAGGCGAATGCTTCTAAAGGAGAGATAAAAGTAAAAGGAGATCTTACAGAAGAAGTCGTCAAAAAAATAAAAGAGGCCGTGTCTGAAGCTGGTTTTTCAGTTAAAGACTGAAACGATAGATGTGGAGAGATTGATCATCTGGTCAATAACTCCACATACGAAGATTTGTTTAACCTTGATTGTGCGGTATTAATTCATAAATAGCAAATGCTAAATCCCGTGGGGTCATAGATTGAACGATTACTTTTCCAGGACCGCGCAGAATTGTGACGAAAATTCCCTCGCCGCCAAACAACATGTTTTTTATTCCTTTGATCCTCTGAATTTCATACTGCACTGAATCTTCCCACAATACAGCATTCGAAGTTGATACTTTTAGGACCTCTCCTGGCTGTAAATCAAACTCAGCAACATCTCCGCAAGCAGCGATGAATGCAGTTCCATTTCCCGATATCTTTTGCAGCAAGAAACCTTCTCCACCAAAAACCGCTGAACCTAGTTTTTTCTGTACGGATAGATCTAGATCAATTCCGTCCTGAGCGCAAAGGAATGATGATCCCTGACAGATGAACGACCTGCCTTGCATGTCAAGAGGTATAATTTTACCAGGAAATGTTCCACCAAATGCTACAATTCCTTTTTTGCCTTCTGACTTAAAATTTGTGATGAAAAGTGTATCTCCAGAAAATGTTCTTTTCAGACCTTTTAAAAGACCGCCTTTGGTATTTGTTTCCATGGTAATGTTTTCACTCATATACTTCATGGTGCCTGATTCAGAGTAAACTGTTTCACCTGCTTCAAGCTCAATTTCTGCGATTTGAAGATTATCTCCAATGATCTTATAATTCATACTGTGTAATTGAGATATTAGTTATAAAGTATCACTTGAGCTCATCAAAGGTCATCTTAATATTTTCACTTACCATTTCAGCAATCATTGCTTCAGTTACCCTGAAACATTTACCGCCGATCAGTTTTGAAATATTGTATGGGAGTTCATCCCTTGTGATGAGTAGATAACCTTTCTTTTTAGAGTATTCTGCTATCTCCCTGTCCTTTTTACCCTTCAGTCCTTCGTCTTGAACTGTAGTCACATCCCAGCCTAATGCTTCATAATACTCTTTAGACCCTGTAAAATGTTCATCAAGAAACAGTTTCATAAATGAACATGACAGTCACATTCAAAAAGATTTTCATGATAAATCAACAAGAAACATAATATTGTAATACCCACCGGGTTAAATGTAGAATCAATACGATTAAAATTTTATGCACGTGGTGAGTGTATTTTCAAGAGTCATTTAATGAATTATTTCTTGATATCGATAGAGATTGTCACAATCATCTAAAAATCCACACAATACTCGAGTGTAATTTAATTCAATTAGGCATAAGATATCGTTTATAAACAAACATATAACTTGAGCGTGCGGTTTTTGATAGGGCATCAAAACACATTTCATATATAATTTATCAATAATGAGTATGTGTTTTGAGTAATGGTTCTCGTGTTGATTTTAAAATTTTGCTTGCTTAGATATGAGAATAAAATGTGCTTAAACCTTAACATAATTGAAACTCATGAGGAAAAATAGCGTGCTCAAGTATGCAAAATTTATTTACACAGGGCATTATCGGCGATATATCTATATATTATGATGATTAATTAATATGTATGCCATTTATTGATCAAAAAGAAAAAAGAGCATCGATACTAGATGAGCCGTATGCCGCAGGCATTCTTCTAATGCTGAGAGACAGAGAGATGAAGGGAGAATCATTACTCACACTCAGCGGCGTGAAACATACAGTATCGGCAAACTACAATTCTGTGAAAAAGATACTAATTTGGATGGAAGACATGGGAATAATCGAAATTAACCAATCCATGCAGGAAGATCATCCGCGCCCAGGAAGGCCTGGCCACAATGTAGAACTCACAGAGAAAGGAAAGAATATCGCAGACAGTCTCAACGAAGTCGTTGAATACATGGGACAAGTCCCAGTATACAGAAAAGGCGTTAGAGAATCGGCACCTGCAAAGGTTTCAGCAAACAAACCAGCTAAAACTGTTAAAACAGCTAAACCAGCACCAAAGGCTGCTGCAACAAAGCCTTCAAAACAGGCTAAACCGGCTAAAACCGTTAAAACGGCTAAACCAGCACCAAAGGCTGCTGCAACAAAGAGCGTAAAATCACCTGCTAAAGCTGCTACCAAAGATAAAAAACCCGCAGCTAGCAAAACAACTACCAAAAAAGTTGCAGAAAAGAAAAAACCAGCTTCCTCGAAAAGAAGCACAGCTAAAAGGGCTAAAAAATAAACAAATTTAAGGTAGGGTGATTTTTATCTCATCCTACCATAACTATAATTATACATAATTCGTTTAGTTTTTTTATGAAAGTCGTTGGTGTATCTGGTAGCCCAAGGCCTAAAAGCAATTCTTCGACAATTGTAAAAGCTGCCTTGGATGAACTTGCATCAAAAGGTGCAGAAACAGAACTTTTTGAAATGGCTGGTATGAAGATTGAAGGCTGTAGTGGCTGTATGTACTGCAAGTCTAAGGGAAAATGCGTCAAAAATGATGATATTACAAAAATTATCGAGGCCATTTTTAATGCAGATGCAGTAGTTTTAGCAGCTCCCATATACTTCCATAAGTATAACTCACAGTTTAGAGCATTGATTGACCGTATGTATTGCTTGGTGAAACCGGACTTTTCATGCGCCCTTCCTGCAGGTAAAAAAGCGATAGTTATAAGCACACAGGGAGCACCGGATGAAAATGCATTCAAAGGTGAAACTGAATGGCTTGCAGAAACGTTAAGCGGCTATTTTAAACTCAATGTGATAGACAAGCTTGTGTTTGTAAATGGAAATGATGCAAACGCTGCTGCCGAGAATAAAGAGTTTATTTCTAAAGTGAAATCTGCCGCAGATAAACTTCTCTAAAATTAATACATGAGCATGTGCGTTAAGCATATGCTCTCATTACTATTTTTTATCATATTAAAATCTCAATTTAGATCGTCAAGCACTTTTGTTTTTCGTTTGGATGGATCTTTCGTATTGTTTGATGCCAGGATCTGAACGTTATTGAAAACTTCTAAGGATATAATTGGAGCATGGTCTGACTTTATTTGCAAAGTATCCCAGCGCCTGTATCCAGCATATATTGGATTATGAAGTATCCTGCTTATTGACCACTTGGTCCAAAGATTGCCGTTTTTTGTAAATACTGATTCGGAATTTAAAGAATCTGCTATTAATGCCATACTATTTCCTTGGAGATAATCCAGATAGATACGCCTGATAATCTCTGCTTCCCGTTCTTCAATGATTAATTCCGAATTTTCTAATCTGTATCCATAGGGTGGATTGAAACCCATCATGCCTCCCATTGAGGCTTTCTGCTCCATACCCACATAGGTTCTTTCACCAATCTGTTCAGACTCCAGCTGGGCGATCCTCTGAATCATATCCACTACAAATCTCCCTATTGCGCTGGATGTATCAAGTTCTTCCTGCATTGATGTGAATTTTTTACCCCATTTCTCAAGGTTATCCATCATTTCTATAAAATTTCTAGAATTTCTGTGAATACGGTCCATTTTAAGGACAAGAATTGTATCCCATCTGTCCTTTTCATCGATCATTCGTTTATATTCCGCTCTTGAACCAATCTTTCTGCCGCTATATCCCCTGTCGGCATACACATCTACAACATCCCATCCTTGAGCTTCACAGTATGCAGTTAAGCGTTCTTGCTGAGCTTCAAGCGAGTATCCCTCTTCCGCCTGTTCTTCTGTAGATACTCTGATGTATAGTGCAGCTCTTGTCACCATTATCCCCCAATCAAGATGTGTGATGAACCTGATGCATTCCTACGCCGTTCTTCCATCATTTTTTGAACTAAATTAAAGATTGATATGGATATTATTTCGATATCATCAAGTTTGATAAGATACCCATCCCATGATGCAAATCCGCAATAAAGTGGATTTCTCAAGATCTTGCCGATTGTTTGTTTTTTCCAGGTTGTACCTTTTTTGGAGGGAATGCCTTTTGAATTAAGATTGTCAGCAATATCGTTTAAACTGTTTCCTGAAATGTATGCATTGAATATGTAGGATACTATTCCAGCTTCAGATGGATTTATTTTTAATCCGGGATCTTTAAACTCATATCCATACGGTTCTCCAGAACCTAGATATCCATCCCCATTTTTTGCTTTTTGAGCCATTCCAATTTTTACTCTTTCACCTATCTGCTCTGATTCTAACTGGGCAATTCTTTGTATGATATCCATCACAAATCGTCCCATTGCAGATGTTGTATCGAATTTCTCCTGCATTGAACTGAACTGCTTTCCCTTCGAGGCTAGCTCATTCATCATGTTGGTAAAATTCTGAGAGTTTCTATGAATACGGTCCATTTTAAGGACTAATAAGACATCCCATGAGTCAGATTCATGCATCATTTTTTTATACATAGGCCTCGAAATGTCTCTGCCTGAAAAACCATCATCTACATATTCATCGGCAATTTCCCAGCCTTTAGCTTTACAATATGCCCTTAATCGTTTGAGCTGAGCAGCTATGCTGAATCCATCCCTTGCTTGGTCCTCTGTAGAAACCCTGGCGTATACGGCTGCTCGCATCCCATAATGTAAACAACAAACCACAATTTAAGCTTTTAATCAGGATATGGCCAAAGATTTTGAGAGTAATGCAGACGATAGATTCTTTAAAACACAGATCATATAAATATTCAAACACGAATAATCAAGGACTAATAATCCAATTAGAATACAATCTAATGGCAAGATTCAAGAATGTAAAGCATATGTTAGAGTAAAATGCAACAAGAACTTGATTCAGAGTTGTTACGTTTAAAGGAAGAATTCGGCGGGCTTATCGACGATAATACTTTACGTAGGTTAGTTGAATCAAGAGGTGTTAATATGTCAGAAAAAAAGATTTCAGAATTTGGCGATAAAGAGGAAGTTTCAGCTACTGTAAAGGTAACAAAGATATTTGATACCAAGATGTTTAATAAAAGAACCGGTGGAGAGGGAAAAGTCAGGAATATTGGAGTTGAAGATGATTCTGGCAACTGCCGTATCACACTATGGGACGAAGATGTAAATTTAGTTGAAAGCATGAGCATAGAAGTTGGAGATGAATTAAAACTTACAAGCTGCTATGTGAAACAAACAGATTATGGTACTGACGTCTCCAAAGGAAGAGTTGGCACTATCGAAAAACTTTGAATGTGCGGCTTTTCCGCACATCATACCTTTGTTTTATTAAATCAAATTTTACAAACTAGCCAGCATATTTTTAACAACGTTTTTACTGTCAAAATATCAATTCTAAAAAAATGTTAAAAGGAAGGGGTTTAAGAGATGTAAGTGAAGAAGCTTACATCATTCCTGGAGGCATTCCACCCATTCCTGGGGGCATTCCGCCAGGTGCTCCACCAGGAGCTGGACCCTGTTTGGATGCGATAACATCATCAATCCTGAGGATCATTGCTGCTACTTCTGTTGCAGACTCTATGATCTGTGTTTTTACTCTCAGAGGTTCTAAGATGTTAAGGTCGTACATGTTTACGACTTTTCCTTCATCAAGGTCAATACCCATGTAGGATGCAGTCTTTGTTTTCTTTTCGTGAGCTGTCTTTAACTGGATTACAAGATCAATAGGATCTAATCCTGCATTTTCAGACAAGGCCCATGGTATGACTTCAAGAGCTTCAGCAAATGCTTCGATTGCAAGCTGTTCTCTTCCGCCTACGCTTGATGCGTATGCTGCCAGTTTCATGGACATTTCGATTTCTGGAGCTCCGCCACCGGCTACGACTTTTCCATCTTCAATGGCTACACCAATTACACGCAGTGCATCGTGCAGTGCACGTTCAACTTCAGCAACTACGTGTTCTGTACCACCGCGTACAATGACGCTGACAGCTTTTGGATTTTTGCAGCCTGTGATAAAGGTCATGTTTTCCTCGCCGATTTTCTTCTCTTCAACGAGACTTGCAGTACCTAGATCGGCCTTTGTTAATGAATCGATATTGCCTACTACGTTTCCGCCAGTGGCTTTAGCGATTTTATCCATATCGGATTCCTTGAGTCTGCGGCAAGCATATATTCCAGATTTAGCCATGTAGTGCTGGACTAAGTCATCCATTCCTTTCTGGCAGAATACAACGTTTGCACCGGCTGACTTTACTTTCTCAACCATGTCTTTAAGGGTCCTCTCTTCTTCATCGAGGAAAGCCTGCATGGATGCTGGATCGCGTATCTGGATCTTTGCTTCTACCTCAGTCTTCTTTATTTCAAATGGTGAGGAAATTATTGCAATCTTAGCGTTAGATACAGATTTCGGCATGCGTGGGTGGACTTTTTCTTTGTCAATTGCAAGACCGTTTATGAGTTCGGTATCTTTGATTGATCCTCCAGTCTTTGTCTCCACTTTGATGTTGTCGATGTTTACGATAGAATCGTTTCCTCTCTTTTCAACAACAGACTTTACTGCATCAACGCAAAGATCTGCAAGGTAATCGCGAGAATCCCCAACGGATTTTCCGATCATTGCTGTCTTGGATACTTTCTTCAAAATCTCATCGCTGTTTGCGTTAAATGCTATTTTTTCGAGTATCTTTACAGCTTCTGTTGCAGCTAATCTGTATCCGTTGGCAATAATTGTAGGATGCACATTCTGTTCAATCAAAGCCTCGGCTTTTTTAAGTAACTCTCCAGCAACCACTACGGATGTTGTTGTGCCATCTCCACATTCAGCATCTTGAGTTTTTGCTACTTCTACGATCATTTTAGCAGCTGGATGTTGTACATCAATCTCTTTGAGGATTGTTACACCATCGTTCGTGATTACTACATCTCCAAGAGAATCAACAAGCATTTTGTCCATTCCCTTTGGACCCAATGTAGTCCTTACTGCATCGGCAATTGCGCGTGCAGCGGCGATATTATTACTTTGAGCTTCTCTTTTTTTTGTGCGCTCTGTACCTTCTTTGAGCACGATGATTGGTTGACCTTGTCCTAAAGAATATCCCATAATGGGCCTCCTATTAAGAAGGAGTAGTTTAAAGCTTCTATATATACCTTTCTCTATTAGATAAGATTATTTTTCATTCTGGCACAACGTATCAAAATACATCCTCTACTTTTATTCCTGCAGACTTACATCTGAATTTTATAAGGTTAGATGCTTTATCTGAATTAACTGAAGAACCTGGCAGGATTCTTTCCAAAGTCTCGGATAAGCCAGTCCTCAGATTCAGCTTATCGATCATTACACGTTTTATCCCAGAATCAACAATGTCGCTTATCAGATTGTCTGATTTATCAGTAATTCCATTTATTACAGGTCCAATGAGAACGTAAACATCTAATCCAACATCAGCAAATTCCTTAGCAGCCGCCAGTCTTTTGGAAGGCAAAGGTACATTCTTTTCAAAAAATTTAGAATGCTCATCGTCAGTGGCAATGCTGAAGCCGATCTCGACACGCGTAAGATCAGAATAAATTTTAAGATCGCGTAATGCAAGGTCAGACTTCGTTAGCAAGCTCACTGGAAGATCCTCTTTTGAAATTTCCAAAAGACATTGTTTTGTATTGCAGACCACGGATTCTATCGGCTGATATGGATCCGTCACTGTGCCTAACCCGATTATTCCACGTTTAGTTTTTAATTCCTTAGATAACATTTTTGAGATTCCAGATTTAACTTTTACATCATTCCATACATTCCGATCTATTTTCAAAATGTCTGGAGCATAACAGTATGCACAATTATGAGAACATCCGATGTATGGATTGAGTGCATAATTCAGGTCAGGAAGGCGAGATGGAGAAAGTGCACAAGAACAAGCCTGATACTTTATTTTTGGACCAGGTATAAAATCATCAAGATTAGACATAATCATCAAGTCTTCTTTGCGTAAACATATCTTTTAGAATCCCAGAGTTTGCAATCCACTGATTTACGGGAATGCTCATCTTGGACCCGACATGGTTTAATGCATCGTTGAGTGTTTCAAATCTATGTGGATCTGTTTTCAATGCCGCCCTCACGTTTTCTCTGACATTCCAGACACCAACCGGCATAATATACCCTGGATGTGCTTCTCGGAAGATCACGGCTCCAGCCTGTCTGCCTTCGCTTTGCAGAAGTTCATTGACAGCAAACCTTGCAGCATAATAACAGCCGCCTATCTCCGCATATTTCTTTCTGCCATTGTAAAATTCATAAGAACTTATGATTTCTACATCTCTTCCAAGGGGATTCCATACTGTATTTGGGAACCACGCTTCAATCAGTTCATATCTCCATGAAACCGGCATAAGAAGAATGCTCCATCTATTATCCAGCTGGTACCAATCATATACTCTCCAGTCCTCAATTACTGGATTATATTTTGTAGTCGAAAGAAGAGATTTTCCAAGGATATCATCAACCGCTGTTATGGACCATCTTGTTGGAACGAATTTTCTATTTTTATCAATTCCAAAAGCTCCGACTGAGAATGCTTTTTGAATTTTAGAGACCAATACTCCATCGCTGTACAGAGATCTGACGGCCTCTGTCGCCTTCAGATCTGTATCGTAGAATGCCTTTTCAACATGCTGCTCATACCTAGTGTTCCCTACATCCAGAGTCTTCAGTCTTGCTGATGGTCCAAAGGGCTGCACTTCATCATCCAGCACCAGCCTTCCAACGGGCCTTTTCTGAAAGGCTGCTTCCACTTCCAACGGATTCTCTGACAAAGCCAGATCTCTTGTTTGATCGATAATTTTTCCAGCTTTATGAAAATCAACTGCATCAATTCTATGCTTTCCCCGGATAAGCGAAAAACGAAAATCTACAAATTCTTCAATACTTTTTCCAACCCACAGTTCAGGAGTGTCCATTATAGATGTATCACCCATCATCGGCGGCACTAACGGCCCAATGTCAACCTTTGGATATCCATATCTCCCGACAAATATGCTTGGAGGCGACATTCCTTCAATATCTAGAGAGTTGATTAAATTTTTAGCTTTAGCTCTGGAATAAAACTTGATCATTAATGGACATCTGTCTTTCCCGCAGAGATTTTTAGATCCCTTGCATATGGCACAGGGAGAGCCTGGCGGAATCATATCCACATCTTCCGCATATTTGTTAAATCCCCCTACGTCAAATGTTGCAGACATCCTTTTCACTACTAATTCATAAACATATATACCTTATCCCATTGATGTTGAAGGGGGATATCGGTGATCAACCGGCCCAGGAAATTATCTGGTAATCACCGTTCTCCGAAAAATCCCCCTTGCAGGTCATTCTGACATTAACTGCTTTATATGAATAGTCCAAAGATGGCAGGATTGATGCCAGCTCACGGTGCTCCAGTGAGAACCGCATCATCAAACTGTCTCTCCCAAGGTCGCGTGTTTTTGCTTCGCATGCAGACAGGAGATTAAACAATTCCTGAGATGGCTTTTTACAATCTGGATCCAGTATGAGAGCTTTAACAGATGCATATTTTATGTCATTTCCCCTGCTGAATGTATGAAGTATGGCAAAACCATTCTCAGTGACGTATACATTACCTAAACCGGATAGTGCAGATTCTACCTCAGCGGATAGATCTAGACCGGGGCAGACTTTATTGCATAATTCAGAAATATCAAAATCGCGGGAAGATTTTAATTCAGCAGCCCGGTAGTCTGCATCCTTGGATACTAATTTTTCAGCAACAAGAATGGATGTGCCTACAGAATATCCGGAAGATGTGTAAAAGTGCATATTTTTCTCACTTTTCGGAGATGTTTCTAAACCACATATGCTTCCTGATGATAAGTATGTCCAGCAAGCACTCAGCAATGCCTTTCCAATTTTTTTGTTCTGATACTCAGGAAGTACTTCTAAAGGTCCAATCCACCCGACATCTCCCCATTTGTGGCAGAAAGCAGATCCGACAACTTTTCCATTGTCTTCTGCCACAATGCATCCTTCTGGATCATTTTTAAGATACATGCTGATTAATATATCTGAACGTTTTGGATATACTATTTTACGTCCTGCATCCTTAGTTGCCATATCTGACCATGCAATTTGGCCTACATCTTGAACTTGACCAATATCCCTCTGATCCATCACTCTGATACTGGTCATTTCAGTCTCTCCACGCTTTGTCCCGAATTTCAGACGAGGTAAGAGTATTCAACAACCTCCCGTTATCTAATCTCGATTTTTCAGCTGCAATCTTTCCCAGACTGATTCTATTCAGCTGGTGCGGAAGGATTGCGTCTGTACCTATAGAATAGATAACATCTTGTTCATAAACTTTGCAAATTGTAGAATAGTCAAGATCGGATCGATATGGAGACGTATTTATCTCTAAAGCAACACCATTTTCAGAAGCTAATCCAAACAAGTGAGGATAATCCAATGGCAAAGAGTCTCTGATTCCAATCAGACGATTCAATGGATGTCCCCAGACGTCTACCCGCGGATCCATTAATGCCTTAGAGATACGACTGGTCATCAGATCTTCAGAGCAGTCAAGATGTGAATTTATTGAAGCTACCACTAAATCTGAAGAATCAAAAAGATCGTCCGGGGCGGATAAAGTGCCGTCGTTTAGTATATCGACTTCAATACCCTTCAGAACATCAATTGAACAGTCTAACTGATTGATTAATTCATTTCGTTCACGAATATGATCTGGTGTTACACGGCTGCATAGCCTGTCTACGATACAGACATACTCGTATCCTATATATTCTGCTTGAGAAACTATTTCATTCAAATTCATGGATCCATCCGCAGAGATGGATCGTACCCGGAGATCACCGCGGACGGATATGTTTGGTTCTCCCCCGGACCGGAACTCCGGCGGTATGTAATCCATACCCAGGCAGGAATATATCTCAGCTTCGGTATGAACGTCGCGCATAGACTCTGGAGATAATGTGAGGCCAAGGCTCGCGGCCCTCTTTTCCAGATAAGTTATGTGTTCAGCGGGGCCGGTAATTCTCAATTGCTCAAATGGTATCTGTTCTGGGCTCATAGACTTCAGCATCGCTGCCGCACCGGAGACCGTTTTTCCTGTAGCGGTCTGTTTATTGGCATGTGTCAGTTCCTGAATTTCAGGACACATTGCGAATAATGGTACGGCCCGGTCTGCTGATGAGGAAACGAGTATTGTGAATGCTGTCGCAATTTCATCTTTTCGTCTAAAAACTCCAGCGGCTTCTGCTTTTATTGTCCAGGCATCTTCAGATACATATTTCAAAACATTTTCAGCTGAAGCATTTACCACACAGTATGGAAGCTCAGCTGACTGTTCTCCAAGCCATGCAATAAATTCACGCAGTTTTGATTCCACAGCAGTACCTAAGGCAGGAATGTTGCGGATCACTCCCTCATCAACTGCTAAAAGCAGATCAGCCGCGGAATGGACATCTGCAAATATGCAGACATCGGCTATCTCTCTCAGACTCAGTGGAAGTCTTCTAAAAACTTCCATATCATCTGGAAGAATACCTCTCACATCATTTAATGCAGCTATTCCTCCAGTTTCAAGATATTCTGCAATTTTTGATTCTATTGACGGTCCGATTCCCTTAATCTCCCGCACTCTGCCAGAAGTATAAATTTTAGACAGATTCTCATTTAAATTCAGAATTTCTTCTGAAGCATTCAGATATGAAGATGAACGCCATTGTTCACCCTGTATTTCCATGGCAATAGCTAGATCCTTAAAACAATCAGATATTGCACAATTTTCAGAGTTCATCATGTGGCCTTCTGCATCTCAGGCTTATCATTGCAGCAAAAGCTCCAGCTCCTACTCCATTCCCTATGTTAACTGCAGCGATACCTAAGGAGCATGATTGCAGCATAGATCTTAATGCAGTTTCGCCTTCTCCACCAAACCCATAGCCTACTGCAGTGGGAAGTCCTATCACAGGAACATTGGAAAATGAAGAAACTACAGAAGCAAGAGCTCCCTCCATGCCAGCTGCAACAATAATAGCATCAACATTCTCATCCAGCATATTTTTGAGAGGGTCCAGAAAACGATGGAAAGCAGCTATCCCAACATCATATGATGTTATCGACCTGACACCCATTGCGGCTGCCACAATTCTTGCCTCCTCCGCATACTGGATATCTGAAGTACCGGCTGCCAGTATTCCGATCAGACCTGTCGGTTCCGGAAACTCTCCAATAATTATCATTTTTGCATCTTCTGCATATCTGGCTTCTGGAATTCTATCATGTACTGCAGAATAATGTTCGGGAGACGCTCTGGAAATGAGCACAATGTCGCTTTCAGCTCTGCAGGCTATTTCAGCTGTCTTCACCGGTGATTTACCTTCACCAAATACTATCTCTGGAATTCCCTTCCGGTTAAAGCGACTCTTATCAAATAAAGTATGATTTTCAATTGTCTGAATGTAATCTAACCGCAACTGCTTTTCAGCTTCATCTGCAGAGAGGTTTCCCTCTTTATACTCCTCCAAAACTTTCTTTACATTCATCAGGATGCTAAAAAGCAAATCAACATTTTAAAATCGTGGGTAACCATGCATGTTGGAATGAATGAAAAGTTAAACAAACTAGAATCCATGCTTAAGCAGATGAAAAGTGTAGCTGTTGCATACTCAGGGGGTGTTGACAGTACATTTTTATTATATGAAGCTCAAAAGATTCTTGGAAAAAATGCTGTCGGAGTTTTAAACACGTCTCCGATAAACAGCACCCGATCGATACAGTCTGCAAGAGATACTGCTGAGATTATCGGAGCAAATGTAATAGAAATATCCGTACTGGATAGCAAATTAAAAATGAATCCTCATGACAGATGCTACATATGTAAAAAATCAATGATGTCTGAAATCAAAAAAGTCGCTGAAAGCCTTAACTTAAATTGTGTGGCTGAAGGCAGCATCGCCGATGACGATCCGTCGTTGAGACCGGGTATGAAAGCCATAGAGGAACTGGGGATATTGTCACCGCTGAAAGATGCTGGACTGATGAAGAGTGAGATTAGGCAGATGTCTGCTGAAGCTAAACTTCCAACCGCAGATTCCGTATCCGGCACATGTTTAATGACCAGAATACCTTTTGAAGAAGAGGTTAATGAAGAAAAATTGCTAGCTGTTGAAAAAGCAGAAGAAATTTTGTTTTCATTGGGAATTATTAATCTGAGAGTGAGATGCCACAAGAATCTCGCCAGAATAGAGGTTCCTTGCGAACTGCTGGAGAAAGTAACTGCTAATCGTGGTTACATATGCAGCGAGTTTAAAAAATTAGGATTCAAATACATATGTTTAGATCTGGAAGGATATAGGGCAGGAAGCATGGACTAAGTTTAGTCCGCTCCTTTCTCCTCCATCGGGTTGTTGAATGTAATGACGTTTTGAGTAAAGGGTATCTCTATACCTTCTTCATTAAATCGTTTATTAATCTGTGTTTTGATTTCAGAATTTACCCTCCACATTTTTTTAATGTCGTTTACGTAATACCAAATTGAAAAATCAAGAGAACTTGATCCAAAATTAGCGAACCTTACATATGGTGCTTGTGCTTTGTTATTGTGTACAATGTCTGGATGATTATTTGCGATATCCAGCAGAATGGATTCCACTTTCTTAACATCAGACCCGTATGCCACACCTATTGAAGTGTAAAGAGCTCTGTGGTTATCTGGTTCAGAATAGTTTGTAATCTTGTCCGCAGCGATCATAGTGTTGGGGATGATTACAATATCGTGATTGATTAAATCGTATAACTGAGTTGAGCGTATACCGATTTTTTTTACTTCACATATCTCTCCGCTATCCAGCATAACTCTGTCGCCAATTTTAAACGGCCTGTCAAGCATAACCTGCAGACCTGCAAAGAAGCTGCTGAAAACGTCTTTTGCCGCTAGTGTAACGATTGATGCACCAACTCCGACACCGGCAACCAATAGTGCTACGTTGATTCCCAGAGCATTGAGTAAAAACGTAATGCCGGCAACCGGAATTAGAATCATGCCGAGAAAATGCAGTATTGGAATAATGGCAGATCCAAGATTGGATCCTACTTTATTAGACCAGGCACGCAGAAAATTTATGAAAACTCTGTCGAATATACGATAAGCCACAAGGGTGTATATCACAGTCAGAATGATGATTACACTCTTATGCATCAGAATGTGGTCGTTGTTGGATATGCTTAAAATATCCACAGAACTCACAAGCCCATACAACAGGATCGTGATCAGGATCGGAACTCTGGTGACGTCATAAATTGTATTATCATACTTAGTCTTAGTTCTGAGTATGAATCTTTCCACAAACGGGTCTATAATGAAATAAACCACCAATCCGATTAGAACCCAGATAATTAATGTAATGATAAATGTCCATATCAGGCTATTGAATGGAGCAGGGAGAGTATTTTCCCAGCCAAATATTTTATTTCCTACGGACGAAAATATGGATGAGATGTGGATTGTAGCCTGAGACTCGTGAGTATGTTCCACTCCTGGCTGTGATAAATCCTGCACTATGAACTGCACATTCAACGTTACATCTTTGGTGCTGGCCCCTTCGTACGTATTCACTTCAATTCTGATTATTTCATCTGAACCGCTTTCAAGTGTGTAATTCTGAACATACTGCAGAGATCCGACAGAACTGTCACTCAATTCAGCTTTGACTTCTACCAGATACATAGTGTCGTCTTGATTCCAAATTCCCCACTCAAAAGCACAAGAGTCTCCAGCAGTAATATCTACTTCTGAGTCTCCAAAACCATGTATCGTAGTTTCGCCAGATACTGATGGTATGAAGATGAGCGCCAACAATATTGATATTACCAAAATGGGAAATCTCTTAGACACTAATGCATACATATCGTCTATATTTAAAAAAGTACCTGAAATCTGAATCAGCAGGTAAAAAATTAAAAGTGGACTGAGCGGGATTTGAACCCGCGGCCTCGACATTGCGAATGTCGCGATCTACCCCTGATCTATCAGCCCTTTCAGTTCCTGTAAGATTGTTTTGTTTATATCTCTTTGCTTGCATATTGCAGGATTAATGAGAGATTAATTCATTGACGAACTCTTTTGCAGCATCTAACGCATTATCAACAAGAGGGCCTTTTAATCCAGATACCTCAACTCTGAGGACTTTATCTGACACATGTATTCCTTTTTGTGTCAAAGCAGACTTGATAGTAGGTGCAGAACCATCGTCAATATACTTCGCCTTCATCTTTTCCCGATTGCTGTCATTTTCTGGTATCTGCATGATCGTATCAAATGCTATTGCAGTTCCCGAAAAATTACTTAAATCAAATGTATCCAGAAATTTTCTCATCCTTCTGGTAGGCTTACCAAAACGCGTTGGAGATCCTAGAAACAGGTAGTCGCAGTCGACTGATTCCGGTTTTGAATCTTTTAGACTGCAGAGCAATGCTTCACAACCATTTCTATTTAATTCATCTGCAAGTGCTTCCGCTACCTGTTTTGTACATCCATAAACACTGTCAAAAATAATCACAGACTTCACGATTAAACGATCCTTTTTCCAAGAAGTTTTTCTGCATCTGCGACTATTCTGTCAACCATCTGAGGTGCTGAGCCGACATAGCTGTTTGGATCAAGGGCGGCGTCTAGTTCTGATTCTGTTACCAGTGTCATTACTTCATCACTTTCAAGTAAAGCTTCCCTTAGAGATTTTCCTTCACCCTCGGCTTTAATGCTTATCTGCCTGACGAGCTCATGCGCATTTTGCCTTCCAATTCCTTTGGATGACAATGTCAACAAAACAGACTCTGCCATTATAAAGCCGTTTGAAGAGCCTATGTTGCGCTGCATATTGTATGTGTGAACTTCGATATGTGAAAAAACATTGTTTATCTTATTCAGAATATCATCCGTTAATGTTATGGAATGCGTCAGAATGAATCTTTCTGCGGAAGAGTTTGTCAGATCGCGCTCGTGCCACAGAATCATAGATTCCATCTGAGGTGCGATATATGACCTTACTATTCTCGCGAGTCCACAGACGTTTTCAGACAGCATTGGATTTCTTTTTTGAGCCATGGTCGAAGATCCCACTTGCTTTTTGGCATCAAATGCTTCAGAAACTTCTCCGATTTCAGATCTCTGAAGATTTCTAACTTCCGTAGCATATCTCTCGCAGGAAGTAGTAATCAGGCCCAACAAGAAGACTAGTTCAGCATATCTATCGCGGCATACAATCTGCGTTGCAGCATCTTCTATGCCAAGCTCAAGATCTGCCATAACTCTTTCCTGAATCTCAAAGAACTTATCTGCAAACCCGGCTCCTGTCCCGATTGCCCCGGACATTTTTCCCACACAGGCACGTTTTTTGATTTCCTGAAGGCGTTCATAGTGCCTCATCATCTCAGATACGTAGCCTGCAATTTTAAATCCAAATGTTGTGGGTATTGCAAACTGCCCATGTGTTCTGCCGATCTCAACGGTATCCCTGTGTGCATATGACAGCTTAACTAATGTGCATATAAATTCATCCAGATCGGATTCGATTATTTCCAAAGCAGCTTTTATTTCTAGAGCTGCAGCCGTATCGACAATATCATTGGAAGTAGCTCCCAGATGGACATACTTTCCAGCATCCCCGCATTGATCAGAGAGTGCTTTGACCATTGCCATAATGTCATGTTTGGTCTCAGCTTCAATCTCTTTCACGCGTTCTAGAGAAACGTGATCTAAATTTGCTTTTGCTGTTATTTCATCAGCAGACTCGGCAGGTATGTTTCCTACTGCCGCATGTGCCCTAGCCAGAGCTGCCTCAACAAGAAGTTGACTTCTAAGTCTGCTTTCTTCAGAAAACACAGACTTCATCTCATTTCTTCCATATCTGTAGTCCAAAGGACAGATTAACATGACATCACTTTCCAAGGCACCATAGCAACATGCATTATATAAATCTCATACAGAGCACTTATACGGCAAGAAGATTAATAGATCGAGGTCTAGAAGGTACTCAGATGGATGTCCTTGAAGCCGGCAGACTACTCACAGATGGATATGCGTTGCGTATTTTAGCAGCAGTTTCATACAAATCCAAAGGTGCACAGGAGGTGTCTGAAGAATACAATATACCAATTGCAGCCTGTTACAGGAGAATTAAAGAGCTGGAAAAAGCTGGTTTGATTGTTAAATCTGGAAGGATCCTTAATCAAAAAGGCAAGAGGGTTTCAATTTACAGCTCTATGCTGAAAAGCGCAGAGCTGCTGTATGAAAATGGACATATGCGGGTGAAATTCAGCCTAAAAACAGGAGGAGCTGACCGCTTTGGAAGCGGATGGCATGAGATAGATCTCAAAAATGCAATGTAAGCTTTATTACTTATTAGCTGTACAAATTAGATGTGTGAAGATAATAATTCACATCTGGCAGCGTAATGTGAGACAGGGGTGTTATGAGAAAGTAATATAAACGAGTGTCAGTATCCCCTTCGTTGCCAAGCTATTTATTTGCTTGAATTGAGCGTGGAACGTATGACTGAACTTTTGGAGGAACTTGAACAAAAGCGTCAATTACATAACGTTGAAGCGGAGAAACACCGCAGGATACGTGATGAACTGAATGAAAAGACGAAAGAATGGGTCGAGAAGAGAGATTCCCTTAATGCTCAAGTTAGGGAGCTTGTAGACCAGGCAGCAAAACATCGTGAGTCCAGAGATGAACTGAACGTTAAAGTGCGTGAAGCCAAGGAAGAACGCGATGTTTGGAACAAAGTTGTCAATGACTTGAATGAAAAGGTTACAAAAATAAAAAAAGACAACTTACCTAAAAACAACGGCCCTTCGGTTCAAAAACTCAAAAAAGAATTGAAGTCTCTTGAATTTAAGCAAATGACATCTGTGCTCTCTAAAGGAAAAGAGCAGGAACTTATTGATCAGATGGCTAAACTTCAGGCTGAGATTAAAGAGCGTGAAAAAGCCTACGATCAGAATGACGATATAAAAGATGCTTTGAAAGAACTGCGTGATGCAAAGGAAAAAGCCGAAGTGCATCACCATAAGGTATCAGAATATGCAGAAAGTGCACAATCAGAACATGATGCCATGATCGCCCTGTACGAACAAGCAGATGCATTGAGAAAAGAAGCAGATGCCGCCCAGGAAGCTTTTATTACCAACAAAGTCAACTCTGATGAAGAGCACAAAAAGTACATTGAAAATATACGTCAGGTACATGATTACGACAAGATCTTAGCTGGCATGAGGCAGAAAGCTCGCAAAGCTAAGAAGAAAGATGATGAGGCTTCAGCCAAAGAAGAAGCAGAGAAGATCTTTGACCGCTTCAAAGCTGGAGAAAAACTCAGTACCGATGACCTGATGGCGCTGCAGAAATCAGGATACCTCTGAAATATCCACCTTAAAACTAATTGCATGGGTTCTGCCCATGCATACAGTTTAAATTTTTAGAACTTGTTTTTATTGAGACACTAGATCAAACAAATCTATTTTTTTAATTCAACGCTCCAAATGATGCATAAATATGTAGAAGACTAGATATATTAGCATGATAGAAGGAAAGTATAAATAGTGTTTAGAGAATATTAGGGTGGGAAGGACGAGCTAGTCTACAGAGTGCATCCCATCCCTTCTGACAGAGCTAGCCGTCCGCTTCCTATGCGTGTGTTTTTTTAGCAAAGTTAATAACTAACCTTCGCTCTCAACTGCCCTGGTATATATGGTGCTCGAAGGGCTTGGACAATCTCTAAGGAATGCTATTTCTAAAATTACGAGAGCTAACCACATCGATGAAGAACTGATCAAAGAGATTTCCAAAGATATTCAAAGGGCATTGCTGCATGCAGATGTGAATGTAAAACTTGTTTTAGAGCTGACAAAGGGGCTCGAGAACAAAGCACTACATGAAGCTCCGCCTTCGGGAATGAGCGCCAAAGAATACGTTATCAGGATCATTAATGAGGAACTGACTAATATTCTGGGTGATCCAAGACCTTTGCCGATTAAAAAGCAGACAATAATGATGGTCGGACTATACGGACAGGGTAAAACAACTACAACTGGAAAGTTGGGCAGGTATTTCACAAAAAAAGGACTGAAAACCGGAGTTATAGCTGCCGATGTCCATCGTCCTGCAGCATATGATCAATTAAAGCAGGTCGCAGAAAAAGTCAATGTATCATTTTATGGCGAAGAAGGTGTGAAGGATGCACCTGGAATCGTAAAAAGAGGTTTAGAACATTTTTCAAACATGGATGTAGTCATCATCGATACGTCTGGACGTCATGCTCTTGAAGAAGATTTGATCCAGGAAATAAAAGATGTGGCTGATGTAGCAAAACCAGATGAAAGGGTTCTGGTTTTGGATGCCGCTGTAGGACAGCAGGCTGGTCCGCAAGCTAAAGCATTCCATGATGCCGTTGATATAACCAGCGTAATTATTACAAAAATGGATGGTACTGCAAAGGGCGGTGGAGCACTGTCTGCTGTAGCCCAGACCAATGCTACAATTTCATTTATCGGAACAGGCGAACACCTTGTTGATTTAGAACCGTTTGATTCTGCAAGATTCGTATCCAGGCTTCTGGGAATGGGCGATATTCAGAGTCTTCTTGAAACTGCAAAGGAGAACATATCTGAAGAGCAGGCTGAAGAAACAGTTAAAAAAATGATGTCTGGGAAATTTACATTGGTTGAAATGTATGAACAGATGGAGATGCTTACAAACATGGGTCCTCTTCAGAAAGTCATGAACATGATACCAGGAATGGGAAATCTGGAAGGAAAGGTAGACATGGAAGAATCCCAGGACAAACTCAGACGCTTCAGATATATCATGGACTCAATGACTCAGGAAGAGATGGAAGACCCCAAAGTAATCAAAGCATCACGAGTATCACGCATAGCCAAAGGTGCTGGTGTGGAAGCTAAAGATGTAAGAGAACTTATCAGACAATATAACACGTCTAAAAAAGCTGTAAAAGGATTCATGGGAAATCGTAAGCTTAGAAAACAGCTTATGAAACAGCTCTCATCGAATGGAGTCGATCAGGAATGAGACGCTTTGTAGTAGTCGGACATAAAGCCGCATCATCTGGTAACTTTAAACTAGAAGATATGGCCGGAGGAGCTGGACGGTTGGATATCTTAATACGCTGCATAAATTCAGCATTTTTCCTATCTCACTCGATTAGAAAAGATGCTGAGATATATCTCGTCATGTTAGGCGGAGAAGATGCTCCTAAAACAGTCAGAATTGTAGGGTCTGAAGTAAAGTATCTGAATCCTGATGAGCGCTCCACAGGTGCACTCGTAAGAAATGCATTGATGATGGATGTAGAAGACAGAGAGATGAGATCTTCACCGGGCATATATGTTTCCAGAGATTCTTTTTATGATGTAATTAACCGCCTTTCAGCCAGATCAAAGATAGTTTATCTTCGGGAAAATGGTGTGGATGTGCAAAAAGCAGAGTTTCCAGAAGACGTTACATTTGTTCTTTCAGATAATCAAGATTTAACCAGTCAGGAAGATGATACGCTGTGTTCTCTAAACCCAGCGATCTGTTCACTTGGTCCCTATTCATATCATGCAGATCACTGCATAATAATCATCAATAATGAATTAGACAGACGCGGAGTCTAATCATAATAATCCAATTCAGATAATCAATTCAAATAAATCACGGAGATTAGCATGTCAGAAAAAGTACAAATCCCCCAACACAACCATTGTCGTACCTGCGGAAAAGCATTCATTGGCACTGAACGATACTGCTCAGATGAATGTGCATCAAAAAATAAAGGTGAGATTAATAAAAAGAAGAAAGAACTGTATGTGCTCTTTGGAGTGCTTATGGTAATAATGATCATAGCAATTGTGGCCGGAATGGTTATTTGAGAGTTGGACTAGGCGGAACATTTAATGTCCTGCACGCAGGACACTGCGCACTGTTGGATGCTACTGCAGCCATAGGCGATGAAGTCTGTATAGCAATAACATCAGATGACTTCATTTCAAAGACCAAAAAATATCACACGCCTTTGGAAAAGAGAGCAGAACGCGTTGATCAGTACCTCTCATCCAAAAAATGCAGATACTCCATTACAGTGATAGATACTCCCGAAGGAAATGCACCCTATGATAAATTCTTAGATGCTATTGTTGTATCTCCTGAAACATATGAAAATGCAGTGAAGATAAATGTATCCAGAGAATTAAACGGATTGAAACCCTTAGAGATAGTCACTGTTCCTCATGTATTGGCTGAAGACGGTATGCCTATCTCATCCACCAGAATTATTTCTGGAGAGATAGATACTTATGGAAAAATGCTCCGCCCTTTGAAAATTGCAGTAGGGTCATTAAACAAAATAAAGATTGATGCAACCAGATCTGCATTCTTACGATTTTATGAAAATGTAGAAGTTTTTGGGGTAAATGTACAGTCGGGAGTACCTGAACAGCCCAAAGAAAGTGAGACCAGACAAGGATCCATTAACCGTGCCAAAAGTTGCATAGGAGATGCAGACTACGGCGTTGGTTTAGAAGCCGGTGTTTTCGAAACAGAGGATGGTCTCTATGATGTTCAATATTGTTCTATAATTGATAAGGCCGGCAAGATAACCATCGGACATGGTCCAGGATTTAGGTATCCTGATGCAGTTAGAGAAAAGGTTGAAAATGGCTGGACAGTCGGCGATGCTTTCAACACCATGTATGAGTGGGAAAGAAAAGGAATGGGGGAAGGAGCGATCGGATGCCTTACAAAAGGTGTTGTCACAAGAACACAGCTTTCCGAACAAGCTGTGATTGCCGCTCTGGTACCGAGGATAAAAAGAGAGATGTTTCCTGAGATTTAGGCTGCCGATGCCGATTGGATCTCTTCGTTTTTAATTTTACTCACTGGAAACATGAATTTACTCACATAAATAAGCCAGACAATATCAACCGTCATGCACACAGCTATGGGTATAGCAGCGGCGTCTCCAATCAAAGCCACAGCCAGCGCACCTGCCATGCCAGTGTTTTTATGAGTTGCAAAGAGAATCTCCGGCACCCTGTCTTCCCGGGGCTCCCCTTTCTTTTTTAAATAAGCATTCAGGCCGATTCCTACTCCGAATGTTCTCAGAACTGCTGCAATCAGCAAAGACAGCAGAAGAACCGGTTCCCCAAAGAATACGTAATTGTTAGAGCCTGCAATTGCAATAACAAGAACAGCAAACAGAAGATTGATTGTTATAGATCCAGCAGCAGGAGGTATGTGAAGCCGCCTCATAAACCTGGATACAATTAACGGAACTATGATCAGAATTGCAATGTATTCCAGAAGCGTCTGCGGATTTATGGCTTCTCCTAAGAATATTAAGGTTACCAGCGGTGTCATTACCAGCGCTGCAAAATAAATAACGGTGGATGATACAATTGATGATTTCATATTTCCAAGCAGCAGGGCAGTGAATGGAATCACAGAAACAGCTGAAGGAACCGCGGCTTCCAAAATCCAGCCGTGCCGTATATCTCCTTCGAAGAAGAAAGAAATCAACACGGTAACTGCCAATCCAAGAATCATGCATAAGAAAAATGCCTTGAGGATATCTTTAGAGTAATTTTTAGGATTCAGACCAGTCAGTTTTATATTACACAATGAAAAACACATCATTAGACAAAGAGATACCATGGCGATGTCTTTGTTAGTGATGTGCTCCGTCTCGGGAAAACCTCCACAAATTAATGCAATAACTAAAGCTACTGCCAATACCAGTGAATTGTTTCCGAGAAGGTCTCTTACTCTCACATCGTTTGGAAATGTGATTGGTATTTAGTACTTTTCTTAGGCCATAATCAGTTTCAGGTGAAAAACTATGAAAAACATACAAATTACATACATAACTGCGATTATGTCTATTTAAACTACGAAATAATAGCAGAATTAACATATTCTTTAGATCAAACCAAACTCAGGCACTCATAGATTCCTAACTGTATTTTTTGTTCACTGCATTTTGTCCTGAAATTTCTAGATTATATTGTATCTGGATCAGACATAATCAAAAATTAAAGACATATCATCCAACATTATATCAATTAAGAACTATTGTCTCAATGTACAGATATAAGGTTTGTAATCTCCAACGCATAGCTAGGTGAAATTAACTAGCCTAAATACATAAAAAGGTGATCGATTGGAGCAAAAAAAGATAATTGCCATTGTTGCTGTCATCATTTTACTGGTGGCTGCTATCGGCGTCATAGTCTATACCCAGAGTGAGGGGGATGAGCCTCAAAAGAAAGGGCTCTACAGATTGGATGCGACAGTAAGCGATGTAAATATGGGACAGTGCTCAGCAACTCCCGGAGTCATACTTACATTTGAACAGATGTACGCAGACTATTACGGTGAGTTGGTAGATGATACACTTACCATCGAAGATGCTAAAAAAGATACTGAATTCTGGAATAAATATGGTCAGTGGACTCCCATTATCAAAGACAACGGTGACGGAACATACACTGTGGAAAGCGTGACAGGTGCAAAAGGTCATGAAAGTGAGACTTTAATCATACCACCAGTCGATACCGTAGTTTCATTGGGAACTATGTACACTGAAACCATGTACTTCCTTGCCTGCACACTATACGGTGTAGAACCATACACAGAAGAAGGGCTGCACAACGCAGATGTGGGTGCATATCTTCAGTCTCATATAGCAGGCGGCATGAGTTATGATTACTATGTAACAAATGAAGTAGAATACATGCTGAGCTACATAGACAAATCATCATATCTCGACCTTGGAGTAAACAGTGTTCAGACTGTTGAAAAAGAGAAGCTCATGCAGATCTTGGAAGATGCAGGAGAGAACGGAACAAAAGAGGTTTTATATCTGGCCTCTGGAACACGTCTCACCACCGACTATTATGACAACAATGTAGAGCCGTGCAAGAAAACTGGATCCTATTACGCATTCTTCGGACCTACTGAGATATCTGAAGTTTATTCTTCAATCGAATGTATCGGCCACCTCACCGGTTTTGATGACAAAACCATACAGGAACTGATTGAAAACATTCAGCTGAGACTTTACAAAGTGTATCACTCAGTTCAGGAGAAAACAGATGGAACATCCTCAGGATATGCGTACTGGGAAAGCAGTTCTGGAAAAGCAATTAAATCTGCTATGGGAAAAATCATTGTTGAATTTTTAGGGTTTGACTCTAAACTTCTAGATGGTGCAGAACATGATATGGAGTCTCTCCTTCAGGACAAACCTTCATACCTGATATTCTACACAAATGACACCCGTACAGATGCTGAAAAGATGAGAACTAATATCTGAGGGACAAAAAACATTTTTTTAATTTATAGGTGGTTAGTATGGATGAACTGAAGACTTTCGAAGACCTTAAAAATCATCACAAAAAAGTCAGCAGAAAGTCATGGCTGATTATTCTACTAACCACTGTTTGTCTTGCAACTACATTTTTCTTAGCATTGTTTGTTGGAAACTATCATCTGACAATATCAGAGGTACTCAGAGCATTTGTCGGCGATGCTAATGACAATACCAACTATGCACTGTTTGAAGTCAGAGTTCCCAGGCTGCTGTGCTGTATTTTGATTGGAGCGGCACTGTCTACCTCTGGATTAGTAATGCAGAGCCTTTTCAAAAATCCCATGGCGTCTCCGTCAGTTTTAGGAATCTCATCGGGTGCAGCATTCGGAGCATCCCTTGCAATTTCATTCGGAGTCGGCGGATTCTTAGGAAAGTATGCAGTTCCAGGAATGGCATTCGTATTTTGTTTCGTAACAATGATTGTTGTATATTTCCTGGCTAGAACAAAATACGGAGTGGCTACGACCACGCTTCTTTTATCAGGAGTAGCCATAGGTGCATTCTTCAATGGACTGGTTTCGCTTCTTCAATATATTGTCGATGAAAATGTGCTGTCCAATATTGTCTACTGGACAACGGGCAGTCTTAACAACTGCGGATGGAATTCTTTCCAGCTCGCATTGATTCCGATAGCGATCGGAATTGCAATTATGGTTTATTATGTCAAAGAACTCAACCTTATTTCCGCCGGTGAAGAACAGGCGGCAAATATGGGTGTGAATGTAAAAAGAGTACGTTTCACGCTGATAATCGCAACTTCCTTAGCGGTAGGGGGAGCAGTAGCCATTTCTGGAGTAATAGGATTTGTCGGCCTGATTGTACCACATATCTTTAGAATGATCGCTGGTCCCAATCATAGGCTGCTTATGCCGCTGTGTGTAGTCGGCGGCGGAACATTCATGATAATTGTAGATACCATTGCTAAAGCGGGTTTCAGTACAATAATTCTGCCTGTCGGCATATTAACCTCACTGCTGGGAGCCCCATTTTTCATATATATAATGAAAACAAGAAAGAGAGAGATATGGGAGTGATTACGTGTCGCTTAACGTAAATGATATTAGATTTTCATATTCTAAAAAAGAAATATTAAAAGGAATATCCTTTGAAGCGGACAGGGGAGAAGTTGTTGGAATACTCGGCCAGAACGGCTGCGGTAAAACAACATTGCTGCGGTGCATCAACGCCTCACTCACTCCCGGCAGCGGCAATGTAACCTTGGATGGAGAAGATGTTAAAAAACTGTCTAAAAAAGAAATTGCAAGAAGGATGGCATTTGTAACTCAGACAACCAACATCACATTTCCATTTACAGTCTATGAAACCGTGATGATGGGAAGATATCCGCGGATAGGCTCGATGAGCTCGGAAACCGACAGTGATCTCAGCATAGTATACAATGCGATGAGAGACACGGGAACACTGCAGTTTGCAGACCGCGGCATAAATGAGCTCAGCGGCGGTGAAAGGAGAAGAGTCCTGATTGCCAGGGCACTCACGCAAGAACCTGAAGTACTCCTGCTTGACGAACCTACGCTTCATCTGGATATTAATCACCAATTCGACCTGATGGAACTTATTAATAAACTTGCTAAAGAAAAAAAACTGCTTGTTTTAATTGTAACCCATGACATCATACTTGCCTCGCGGTACTGCGACAAGATGATCCTGATTGAAAATGGAAAAATAAATCATATGGGAAAAACGGCAGATGTAGCATCTCCAGGCAACTTTAAAGAAATTTTTGAGATAGATTCAGAGATCTCCCATGACGACCGCTTTGGATTAAACGTCACTTTGATTGGAAGATGTAAAACTTAAAACCGGCATAAAAGAAAAAATGGCGCCGAGGGGGAGATTTGAACTCCCGTGGTGAGACACCACCAGTTTTCAAGACTGGCGCCGTAGGCCGGACTTAGCTACCTCGGCTTGATAAGGGTCTGAATATCTTACTTAATATAAACCTTTGGCTTTAAGCAACCCTGTCGAGCTTTCCCTCAGTAACTGCTTCGACATCTAGTTCCAGAGCGATTACCGGATACCGGAGTTCAAAGTTTGTTATTACTTCAGGATGAATCTCTCCGAATACACCTATTATTTTTCCGTCTGAAACTATTTCAGCACCTCTGCCGGGAATGAACATTTCCGAAGATGATGATTGAATTTCATATTTTACTGAAAGATCCCGCAGAATGCTTTCAACCAGTGATTTGATTTCTGTGAAAGAGGATTTTACAGAGATGTTGACTGCAGCGAGACGTTTGTGTCTTACAGCATCAATGACCACATCACCGACTTCAAACAGCTTTTGAGGCAGATCTCTGTGCTTATTCTTGCGGAGAAGCGCCATCTGGCTGGGAATCAGTGAAACTCTGAGGCATGTGTGGTCCTCGCTTATTGGATTTAAAACAGATACCACTTCAGTTTCAGGGAGCCTCATCATTTTAAACTGCGTCTCTTCAGATGTCAAGGTCAGAGTTGTTGTCTCCAGATATCCGTAGCCTATCAGCAGCTGGCGGATTACATTAGAAGCTTTGGTTTCGCTGAGCTCTGATCCAAACGTTTGAGACGCCGGCAGCCTGTTTCCAAAGTTTTCATATCCATAACCTTTGGCAACATCCTCAATCACGTCGACTTCATGCAGAATATCCATCCTTGTGGCAGAGATGTTTACTCGTATGATGTCACCGATAATCTGAGAATCGCAGCCCATTTTACTCAAGGCCTCGCAGATCTGATTGGCATTCAGATTGCATCCCAGAAGTGAATTTACATCCCCGACTGTTATGTCTTTTGTTTTTGGATTTAAGTCTGGAGTTTTGAATTTTGAAGAAGATTCGATAGAAACGAGCTGTATGCTGCCTCCGCGTTCTGCAAGTGCACATGCAACAATGTTTAAAGCTCCGTTTATAGCATTTAAATCTGTTCCAGTTACATCAATGAATATGTTTTTTGTATTCTCAGTAACAGTTGTAAGGGCTCCGTTTATTATCGGCGGAAATGAGATTACATTATCATTGGAATCAAGGATTACTGGAAATAATTCCTTGCCGTCCAGCAGCTGTGCATATGCTTTTCCTTTTTCATGCTTAGTCAGAATCTCCCTCATACTCATACATTCAGTTTTTGCCAGTGGTACGAATGATAATGAGTCTGGATTTACAGCCTTATATGTAAACGGTGCAGTGATTTTATCTAAGTCGTGAATGCCGATAGCGACCTTGGCTCTTTTCCTTCCCATGGTGATGTGAAGTTTCTCCTGCAGCTCCATAAGTGATTTTATTGCAGCATTGTTGAGAGAAACACCGCGCACCACTCCTGCCACTATGTAGGGCCTAACATTCTTTACACTTTCTTCCGCCTTCAGAATGATGCCTGAGTCGGTTACAGGATATCTCTTTAAACCCTCTTCAAAGCCTAAGAATGCCCTTAAGGCTGTGGCAGCACCTTCGACACAATAAAGATCAGGGCGGTCCGGGAAAAACTCAATAGACAGCGAGTTTGTAGCTTCATCATATGAATGAACGTCCGCACCCAACTGCGGAACCCGTTCCAATAACGTCTCTAGATCCACTTTCTGCCCAAGCAAGGCATCGAGATCATTGCGGTCAAAAGTAACTACTGGCATTGATGTGCAATATAAGAGTTGATATTTTAAACTTTCAGCAAGGATCTGTTGAGATCATAGACGCTCAGTGAAATGCAAAAAAGATACAAGAGGGCACGGCAGAGTGCATATTAATCCAGCACAGTGATGATAACCACAGTGTACAAGACAGGATTTGATTTCCCCCGCAGAAATCACATATTCAAACTGTATTTAAGAAAATATGAAAGGGCAGTTTTGCTGCCCGTTTGAGTTTACTTCTTCATCAGGAGCGGAAGCACTTCTTTCCCTTCAGAAAGGAAGAGTGCCACTGCGCTTCCGAGATACATGGCGATGATTGTCACGATCAGGAATAATACACCATATGCAGTGTTTATTGCATCTGATGCAACATCCGGCAGGAATGCAGCTCCAAGTACCCAGAATCCGAGTGCTGTGAATATCAGTAAAATCGGCAGAACACGTATCGGCTGCACTTTGTATGCAATCAAAGCTTCCAGGAAGAATAAGACTCCAGCAAATATCGTCAGATATGCGATTCCTTCATCCATTACCCCAGACATTAGTCCTAAGAAGTACACAGCCAATGTTCCGAAAACCATAGTACACACAGCAGATTGCTGTTAAGATATGATATAAAAGCACCCAGTAAGAATATTACTGCCACTGCAGTAAAAATACCCTCTCCCTGCCCCAGGGTCATCATTCCCAAACCAATCATGGCTACGAGGAATGCTACCACCGACACGGTATAGCATCCCAGCGGCTCGGCAAAAGCCAAATTAAACTTTACAGTCGTTTCGTCAGACATCTATTCTCCTCCATATCTACACCAGATCTGAAGTGCAGGGGGAAGCTACAAGACGCACTTCGTATTCTGATTCAAAGAATGCTCGTGTATGCCATGAACATTCTGTTGATTTATCTGCATCATATATTTAAATAACTACGGCTAGATGTAGTCTTATTTTACATATCGTAAAAAACAGCAATTTTAAACTATACAGTCAAAAACATCTCAAAAAAGCTTTTGAACTGACTGCTGAAGAGGAAATATTCATCTTTGTAGTTCAAAACAGACATTCTGCATATCATCCGTTTAAGCATACTGCCTTTCACTGCTGTAAAACAAAAAGGCATCGTTTAAGAAACTGCAGTTTTAAGCAGAGATTTTTAAACATCATCTGAGAAGGCATGAATTTCGTGGAAACTGTGGACAATAAAACTCCCGAAGACTGATCTGCCCGTTGAATATTACAGATTTTAAAAAATAATATATACAAATGCAGTGCGATAATATAGCTCAAATTTAGAATGCAGGTTTTATGCAGCTGTCCAGCAGCTTAAGAAGATGCGGCAGTGAAGTTTAAACATTTAATCAGATAAAATCTGTGATGACTGATTATGGGCAGAGACTCGCCCAAGATTATAATCAGCCATCTCTGCATATTCTGCAGACACGTTACATAGTTTTTTCCAGTTCATCCAGAAAGTACTCTGCTTGTTTTATTCCCTTCTTCCAGAAATCAGCAGATCTTATATCGAATCCCAGATCTTTCGCTAGATCATACGGGGATTGTGACGATCCTGCCGACAGTAATTTTTTCAGTTTGGGAATGAAGGTCTCTCCTTCCTCCACATATAAGCGGTAAAGGGCGAAAACAAACAGCTGGGCAAACACATATGGATAATTGTAGTAGCGGTAGTTGGGAATGTAATAATGCATCTTCATGGTCCATTCCCATTTCATTTCTGGCAGCCATTCTACGGAATCCCCGTATATGCTGTCCCTTGCATTTACCCACAGATCGGAAATAGCAGATCCGTCTAGGAATTTTCCACCATTGATTGATGCGTAAAGGCTGTTCTCAAACAGGAAACGGGCTGTTACCTGGAAAGCAGACATTCCAAATTCATCCAGCACTACGCAGAGCACGGCACGCTTTTCTTCCGGAGATTTTGCTTTTTCCAGAAGGCTTTTTGTGAGCAGCAGCTCACCAAAGATGGATCCGCATTCCGCTATGCATGATCCGGGATTGAAGTTTAGCGGTTTTTGGGCCCTTTGTCCAAGATATGCATGGACTGCATGGCCGAGCTCATGAGCCTGTGTGTAAATATCAGAGAGCTGCCCGTTGAAGCTCTGCAGGACGTAAGCGCTCTTTCCGCCATACCAGAATGAACAGAATGCCCCGCTTGTCTTCCCCATCCTGACTTCCCCGTCGATGTGGTTGCGGCTGAACATGTCCTCAATATATTCTCCAAACTCTTTGTCGAATGAAGAATACGCTTCAAAAACCTCTCTCTTAGAGTCTTCCCAGCTGTACTTTATGTTCCCAGATCCAGGAAGCGGCGCCATGAGATCCCAGTTTCCGAGTTTGTTGAGGCCAAGGAGCTTAGCTTTTGTTTTAAGGTATCGTCTGTAGAAAGATTTTCCTTCATCAATGGCTTCCATCAGAGCATTTATTGTCTCCTTGTCGACATCATTGTCTTCAAGACTGGGCTCCATCGGATCAGAATATTTTCTCAGGCTGCACATTCTGATGTGATCATCGCAGATGGACCGGAGTGCAGAAGACCAGACGATGTCATCATTTCCAAGTTTGGTGTAAACTACGCTGTTGGCAGATTTTCTGACATCTCTGTCCGGGTTCTGATAATAGCTGATTACTTCACCATAAGGCATAGTTTTGACTTCATCGCCGATCGTTAGATCGAAAGTCCTTGTGGCTAGCCAATCGCTTTGAAGGCGGGACCAGGCTTCAACACCGTTGAGGTCTTTAGACATCACCAGTTTTTCTTCACTTTCTGAAAGCCTGTGGGGAGCTGACTGGAGTACCAGCTGCAGAAAGTGTTTATATTCTGACAATACGGGATCTTCTATAAGAGCAGGATTTGATTCAAGCAGCTTCCCCAGCTCTATGGATGAGAAAGCAAGTTTTTGAGCTGCCTCTGTGCCAGCCCTGTCTGCAATGTCGCTTATACGCTGGGCTTCAGGATCCAGAGCATTGGCATAGTAAGCAAGCCTGGCATGCATAACCGGTCCTTCAAACTTTAAATAAAAAGTATCACGGTCTTCAATGAATTTCTTGAGTCCCTGTGCATCCAATGATGCTATCCTGCCTTGATACTCTTTCTGGAATTTTTCTGCCTCAGAGGGCATCTTTTTTAGATCTTCTTCAATCGTATCCTGCGGCGCTAACTGCGTAAGATCCCATTTCATCAAAATATCACCTTCGTAATCTGTATCCTGTCCCTGTAAATATGGCGACTAATGTCTCCCCTTCAAAAACACGCACTTCATATACTGAAGTATTCCTTGTTTCACTAACTATAACAGCTCTGGCTTCAAGGTCTCCTTTTGCCGCCTTGATGTAGTTTATACTGGAGCACAATGCCACCTGAGGGTCTCCATATGAGTTTGAGGCCAGGGCAAACGCCTGGTCAGCCAGTGTGAAAATGGCACCGCCGTGAAGGTTGCCCATAGCATTTTTCTTTCCTTCGGCTGACATTCTGACGACGGCTTCGCCTTTACCCACACTAACTACCTTAAGACCGCATAATTCAGCAAACTGTGCATGATTCATTGCATCTAAACGTTCATCGATTCCGCAATTCATACTTGAACAGTCCATGCAGTGTCACCGGTTTAACAGGGAAAATCAATTTCTTCAAGTTCTCCAGGGCCGACATCCACTCTGTGAATGTTGTTCTGGACGTCTATGTACTTTAGTCTTATCCTGCCTTTGGGCATTTTGATTATGCTTACTTCCCTGATCGGCGTGTCTATAAAACCTAGAAATCCAGTAAAATCCGTAGCACATTCGTAAGACTTGACGTGCTCATACAGATCATGTCTTGTGATTTTCATGCCTTCCCGTTACACGCTTAAAGGGCATTATTCTTTCGCCTTTAACTGCTTAAAAGCCCGAAAATTAATCGCAAAAAGATGATTTTGACACGCAAACCTTATGAATAAACTGGAGATGGCAGAATCATGCTAGTCCGCGCAGACGGTGTCACAAAATCATTCGGTCCCAAGGAACTTTTAAAAAATATATCAATGCAGATCGATGATAATGATCGAATTGGATTAGTAGGACCCAACGGCTGCGGCAAAACTACATTTCTGAAGATGATAACCGGGGATGATGTTCCGGACTCAGGCGAACTTGTGATTAAGACAAACAAGATCGTGTACCTGTCACAGTTTCCATCATTTGACAACGATACCACGGTAGAAGATGCCCTCAATGTTGACTCTGACGAGGTACAGAACAAAAGAATGCTCGAACTGGAGAATATAATGGCTTCGGGAGAACTGCCCCGCGGAGCAGACTGGAATGATATCTCCATGGAGTATGCCAGGCTGCAGGAGGAAGCCCTGAGGCAGAACAAGAGCGATGCTGAACGGGCTTTGGACCATCTTAAGACATTCGGCATCGAGGACAGGGTTTCAGGAAAGATGAACGAGCTCAGCGGAGGAGAAAGAGCTAAAGTGATGATTGCAAAGGTCCTGTCCAGAGCTGAAAAGGCCGATCTGATCATATTGGACGAACCTACAAACCATCTGGATATCGATGCCGTTGAGTGGCTGGAAGGATATATTGCAGATTTTAAAGGTGCAGTGCTGATAGTCTCCCACGACAGATACTTTTTAGACAGAACAGTGACCCAGATTCTTGAGATCGACGGCTCTAAAATGAAACATTATCTGGGAAATTACTCTCAGTTTGTGGATAAAAAGGCTTTGGAGATCGAGCGTCAGGAAAAAGAGTTCCAGCGCAATTCCAAAGAAAGAGACAGGCAGGCAAAAATAGCTGAAGAACAGCACCGCATGCAGTGGTTCTCCTCAACTCACAAAACACGTATGAAGATGCTTGAGAGGATGGAAGTCACAGAAGCCCCGGATAAAAAGAAGGATCTTACTCTAGACATAGACTCTGCAGACAAATCTGGAAAAAATGTAGTTATGGCTAGAAAAATGAGAGTGATGCGAGGCAAAAAGATTCTTTTCGAAGATATTGAATTTGATATTAACCGCGGGGATAAAATAGGACTTTTCGGTCCCAACGGCTCTGGAAAAAGTTCACTTGTCAAAGCGCTGATGGGTGATATTCCATTCAGAGGCGACTTGTGGATTGCCCCCGGCGCGAAAATAGGCTATTTTGAACAGGGCCATGACCATCTTAATCCAGAAATGACTTCCTATGAACAGATAGATGATTATCTGGAAGGGGAAGCCAGGTCAAGAGCGAGATCCTGCCTGTACCGTCTCCAGATGACGAAGAAAGATGCGGAACGTCCCATCAAAACATTATCCGGCGGAGAGAGGGCAAGGCTCAGTCTTGCAATGCTTTTATCAATGAACCTGAACTTTTTGGTGCTTGACGAACCTACAAACCACCTGGACATCATGGCAAGACACGCTGTAGAAACCGCGCTTGCAGAATACAAAGGCACATTTTTAGTTGTAAGTCATGACAGATATCTGCTGGATTCCGTATGCAGCAAAGTTGCAGAACTTAAAGACGGCACATTCACCATGTTCAACGGCAGTTACTCGCAGTTCAAAGGCGTCAGAAAGGGAAGGGATGTCGTTGAAGAAGCTGAAGTTTACAAAGTTGTGTCTTCATTTACCGAGTGGAACTCAAGGAAGAAATTTTCCAAAGGCGACAGGATAGTGGTGGCTCCCTCTGAAAAAGCCAACTATCAATGGGCAATAGACAACGGCAAACTTAAGAGGATTCCTGGAAAAGAGCGGAAGATTATTACAAAATGAAATATTATTTCTTAAAGAGTGTCGAGATTTCAGATCTCACACCATATTTCTTTTCAGATTTGATCTCAGTGACATTTACAAGTTTAAATCCGCTGAAGAGCATTTCCAGTTCTGTATTAGTAAAATAATGGTAATAAATTCCATTCCCTCTTGCGAATGTATTTTTTTCAATTTCAGTGCCTTTGCCGAATCTCATATCATCAATGGAGAAAACACGCACCGCAAGAAGTCCTTCAGACTTTAATACCCGGTAAATTTCATTCTGCGCCTGAATTCTGTTTTTCTCTGAAAGATGCTCCAGAATATGAATGGCACAGACTGCATCGAAGCTTTCATCTTCAAAAGGCAGATCGCATACGTCTGCCTCAATAAATGAAATATTATCACCTGTAAACTGCTCCCTGCACAGCTGAAGAGCGTTATGAGAGAAGTCTACTGCAGTTACTGATGAGGCATCCTTTAACAAAACCGGAAGATTTTTTCCATTTCCGCATCCAAGCTCCAGAATATTAAGTCTGGGAGGAAAGGGATTTTCATACAGTGGAGGACCTTTCCAGACTGGATCAGATTTGGCATATTCTGCCTCCCAGGCATCTAATGTCACTGGATCTCATCCGAGAATATCATGAACCATGCAAAAGCCATGACCGTTATTGATACAGGCTTGGCAACCATTACAGTTCCCTGAGGCAAACGCCCGGATGTATCCCTGACTGCATTGAAAACCACATCGTTTGACTCCATGAGAGTCCATTCTTCAGTTTTTTCTTTTCTTTTTAATGTGTAGTTTTTTCCATTTTCAGAGATGGCAGAGGTAGTCACGTTTTGAATGGAAAGGAGTGTAACTGGTTCGGCGGATGACATTGAACGGAGGTCTCCCCCTGGATTTCTAACTCCGCCTTTTTTAATTGTGTAGTTCTCCCCGGCAGACTCGAACGTCACCATTCTGCCAAATGATTTTGGAGATGAAAGTGTTGTTAACTTTTCATCACCGTACATCAGGTTCCATGCGGCGCTTAACCTGTTAGGGCGCAGCCATTTGTATTCGCCCGGTTCAAGGCATAAGGGTTCAGTTTTGCCTTCTGATTTTGACTGAGTTGCAGTGTGCAAATAAACCCTCCGCAGAAGACAATGTTTCGACTGTGTCCCCGATTCTATCCAGACCTTCTCTTTCAATGATCTGGACTGAAGATCTCTTCATGAAGTGCATCACGTCAAGTCCAGAATATGTTGACGCATATCCTGCAGTGGGCAATACATGATTTGTCCCGGAAGCATAATCCCCGCAGGCCACCGGAGCATATCTTCCTACGAAGATTGAACCGGCGTGCTTTATCTTATTCAAAGCTGACAAGGGATCAGCTACCTGTATTGAAAGATGTTCAGGTGCTATTTCATTAATTGAGTCGATGGCATCAGAAAGACTGTCGGACACGACATAACCGGCATTGTTGAGTGACTTTTCGATTATTTCTTTTCTCTGAGCCAGCGGGAGCATTTTTTCAATTTCTGAACCAACGCTGTCAGCAAGTTTCTGGCTGGTCGTTACAAGAATGCAGGCTGCATTTGGATCGTGTTCTGCCTGAGCCATGATGTCAGCTGCTGCAAATTCAGGATCTGCGGTCTCATCTGCAAGTATGGCTATTTCAGATGGTCCGGCCGGGAAATCAATCTCCACAGTATCTTTCAGCATAAATTTAGCAGTTGTAACAAAGACATTTCCTGGTCCCACGATTTTCTGAACAGGTTCTACACTTTCAGTTCCCAGAGCCATGGCGGCTATTGCCTGAGCTCCGCCGACAGCATAAATCTCATCCACACCTGCCAGATCAGCTGCTACAAGAGTGAGTGGATTAATAGGCGGCGGTGTGCAGCAGACTACTTTCCTGACACCGGCGACTTTTGCTGGAACAGTACACATCAAAACGGTTGATGGGTATGATGCCCTGCCTCCCGGAATATATGCACCTACACTTTCAAGAGGTGTCGTTTTTACACCGAGAGTCAAACCAGGACACACTTCCTTCAGCCACATGTCAGACGGGCGCTGCATAAGATGAAAAGCTTCAATATTCTTTTTTGATGTCTTAAGAGCTTCAATCAGGCTTGGGTCTACAGACTCATAAGCTTTCTCGATCTCTTCACGGCTCACTTTGATGGAGTCGCGTTTGACTTTGTCAAAACGTTCTGTGAGCTCAAATAATGCAGAATCTCCATTATTCCGTACATTATTGATTATATCTTCAACGGGCTGCCGTACTTCGGAAAGGGTACCCTTACGCCTTGCCGTCCATTCGCTGATGTTTACTTTGCTCCACATTGAGGCGAATTACGCTTAAGAAGGATTTAAACTTCATGCAAGACTTCGCTGCACATTAAGGTTCAAAAAACTGACTTCTGCAGCCCCGTAAAGCCTGTGCCACACAAAGCAGAGCGATGGGTATATATTGTAAAAAAGATTCCGCGCAATTATGGCAACAAAAGTTCGTGCAGCCCATATACTTGTAAGCAGTCAGCTTAGAGCCCAGCAGCTAATCGGCCGTATAAGAAACGGTGAAAGTTTTGAAGCACTTGCCAAAGAGTACTCAGCATGCCCGTCTAAAGCAAATGGCGGAGATCTTGGATACTTTGAACGCGGACAAATGGTAAAACCATTCGAGGATGCAGCGTTCAATGGAAAAGCTGGTGAGATCGTAGGACCTGTAAAGACAGACTTCGGCTATCATGTCATAAAAATCATTGACGTACAATGATCTGACTGCAGATAACCTGCAGTCCTAATTTCATTTATAAAAATAATTAAATTCATAATGATTATCAAGCGGACTGAAAACTTCTTACAGAATTAATCAGCCGTTGTCTGAGTTTTGATAGTTAAAATATGCACGCTGACGAGTATTCCTACGATTATTAAGATGAGCAGCACAATTGAATTCTTATATGTAAAAAACATCGAAATACTCAGCATGATCCATAAGAATACCAGAGTTTTAAATTTCAGTTGCCTGGGAATTCCTCTGCCGCTCTGGTAATTTTCAATAAACGGTCCGAAATGTTTGGTATTTATAAGCCAGTCATGCATTTTGGGATTTCCGGCACTGAACAAAGCAGCGGCTGCAAGAATAAACGGCACCGTAGGCATAACCGGCAGCACGATTCCAACCGCTCCGAGCATTACTGCAATCGTTCCCAGTATTGTACATACAGTTCGTTTCATGGCGTATCCATCACGTCATTTACAGATTGGAAAAAACAGCATAATTATTTTTTGATACGCTGAAGAATTACCAAAACATGCCTGGTGCGACAGCAAAGCGCACAAAGATAATCAACTTTCTAATCGGAAGGACATTTGAGGTCAAGATGATGGATAGACTGATTTACTTTTGGGGCAGAGAATGCCCACACTGCGCAAAACTGCATCCAGTCGTAGAAGATGCATCAAAGGAAATAGCTCAGCCTATTGAACAACTCGAAGTGTGGCATTCTGCAGAAAACGCTCAATTGATGGAGTCGTACTCAAAACAAGTAGAGAGCTCATGCGGAAGCGGCCTCGGTGTCCCAACACTGTACAATGAGAAGACTGGCAAGGCCATATGCGGCGACCGCCTGTCTAAAGAGAATATTATCGATTGGGCAAATGAAAGGTAATCAGATATCCAACAGCGATATTTCTGGATTCTCCATAAACATATTGAGGTCTGCCATGAATCCAGAGGCCTCCTCCCTTGATACATATGATGAATCAAATACAAGCGAGGCATAGATTATCTTACTGTTCACAAGACCGCTTCCCGACAATGAGAAGTCATTGTAGATCATACTCACACCGAGAACACAGACTTCAGAAGAAGTCGGTATGATTATGGGGTAAGTTTCACCTTTTACCCCATAGGGCAGAATTGCAAAGGTAGGCTGGGAATACACCGGTCTGTGTTCCAGCTCATATGCAATGGTGAACATATCTTTCTTATCTGCATCTTTTATCACTGAACCGAATATTTCAATATCATAGATATTCTGAACGAATAATCTGTCCCTGTCTATGCATGAATTCAAGTCCGGATGTTTCTTAAGAGCTGCAACTACTGCTTTCATGACAAAGGGCGCATAGTCGATTTTGACGCACTTTACCTCTTCAGCATATTTTTTTACCTTCTCTTTCATACAGAATAAGGCTGTTGCGTCCATTGCTGAAGTCAGTGTCGTAAGTACAGAAAGTCTGTTATGTGGTGCATATTCCATTTCTTGCTGCATGATATACCTGTATTGACCATTTTTCTAACCCATATTATTTATTCATGACGATGAGAAATGATTAATAAACAATAAGCTCCAAAAAGCAATGTATGGACAAATTCGAAGACAAATGTACGAATTTGAAAGGCATGGATGATCAGGAAAGGACAGGTAACGTAGAGGAAATGGAGAAAAAGTGCATATGCCCTGATTGTCCTACATATAACAGCTGTGCTTCATCCAATAAAGAATATCTATATTGTTTCAAAGGCGGAAGCCCCTGCATAACTGACAAAAAAAGATGCATATGCCCTGATTGCCCCGTGTACGAGTCGTCAGGTCTTAGAAACGTATTTTATTGTATAAACGGTTCCGAGGCCGAGATTAGAGATAGCCACTAATCTAGCGGGGAAACCAAATGAAAAGTATTCAGGATTTAAACCGCCTCAGCCCTGAGAAGAGAAAGGAAGCAATAGCTGACATGCGCAGCAAGTGCGCATGTCCCTCCTGCCCCACATATACTGAATGTGCTGCAGAGAGAAAAGAGACTACATTTTGTTTCTATGGGAAATCGTTAGACTGCATAAACAGGGAAATTTCCTGCAAATGCCCCAAATGTCCGGTTCATGAGGAGTATGGGTTCCGAAAAAAATACTATTGTACTAAAGGCGGAGAGAGCACAGCTCCTAAACGCCTCTGAGCCTTTTTCGTACTGAAGATTATAAATAGGTTCATGAGATTAGTCGAACTGCTAGGCTTGACCGGGACGTTCGGCACGCCCTTATACACCGTAAACTGTCGATAACGGGGGTGACAACGGAGGACGGCGTAACCTGAGAGAAACGAGCCCAGCCTTCGACAATGAAGTCTTGTCCTATGGAGTTGGAAGCTGTCTGCGGGGGCAGTTGGAGAGCGGCCCCCCTTACACTGATCATGGGGAACGGGCCAGGCCCTGACGGGAGCAGCCTTACCATGGATTACTAACGTTCAGGGGGTTGCAGGGCTGAGAAGAAGGTTGGATCACTCGCAACGATTGGGGCATCAACCTTCGCGGCCTAGCGCTTTATTTTTACATTCGAAGGAAGTTTAGTGGGATCGCAGCCTGTTATTTTCTCTACTGAAAAGTCAAAGAGTAAGACGTTCTGAGTGTTGTCTTTCAGAATGAGTTTTTTAGAATCATTTACTGTACCAACGACTGCAGCATCCAATCCACCTTCTGCAAAAACGTCAATTATTTTTTGAGAATTATTTGAACTGCAGGTTAAGACATACCCGCATCCCTGATAGGCTTTCATCCATTGAATGGAATCCTCGTTCAGCGGCATCGGTATTTTGTCAACATAAACATCCCCGCCTGCCCCGCTGGTTTCCAGCAGCATTCCCAAGGTCCCAAGGCACCCTGGATTGCTTATATCTTTAGCAGATTTTGCAAGATGAAGCTTTCCTATTTTATTCATTAAAAGCAGCTGCTCGCGGCAGTGTTCAGCTGACTTTTTGGAAGTAGTGTCCCAGGCATAAGGAAGAGTCTCAGGGAAAAACCCGTCCAGATCCATTGCCATGATGATATCGTCTCCTGGTTCTGCCGTATGAGAAAAGATAGCGTTGCCTGCATCAACGGTGCCTAAGATTGCCACATCAATCGCATTGTATTCACAGTCTGGATGTGTATGACCTCCGACTATCGGAACTCCAAACTTCCTCACTGCAGATTCCATGCCCTTCATAACTTCAGCACAGACTTTTTCATCTTTTGAGGATACAATGTCAACCATCGCTAGCGGTATTCCGCCCATGGCTGCCACATCATGAATGTTAACAAGAACTGCAAAATAACCTGCATAAAACGGATGAAGTTTCATAAGCGATTCCATTATGCCATCCGCAGCCAACAGGAGCTCACTCCCGTTGTGCATAATTACAGCACAGTCTTCTCCGTATGCAGCCAATATGTTTTCCTGTGGTATGGAAGGAAAGAAATCGACTACGTTAGATATTGTTTTCTTTCGTGTTACCCCGTGAAATGATTTAATCTCCGCAGCCAGGGTTACTAAATCCATACTTCATACATGGCGGAGGGGCATATATATCTTACCTGACAGTTGAATTGCCAACAGCATCTAAATTGTTTTGAATTATGGTGTGAGAATGATCAGATCTCAAAGAGAGTTGTTTGTTTTGTCTGCTTTGAGTACTGACTGACTTCTACCAGCTGAGACAGCATCTGATTGAGCAGATCTTCATACAGGTCTCCGAATCTCTCTTCATCACAGTAGAGATATGCGGTGTTGCTGTCGAGATTTTTCATGTTGGTGCGCTGCAGGACTTTCTTTGCTTCCTGTTTATCTTCTTTGCTAGCCTGTTCTAGGTTTGGTATGTCTCGTACACCTGCTTTTTTCAGTTCATCCATGAATACAGCCCGCTTGAACAATTTACAAAAAGCATGCAGCGCTAACAGATCTGCTTCTGATCCGCTGCATATGTTCCGGGAACATTCTCCCACCAGTCCATAGATGTCAAGATTTTTTGTTTTTACAGGAATATAAAGTTTAGAGGGCGGTATATCCTTTTCTTTGAGCATATTCATATCAGTCAAAGCTCTGAGATATCCTGTAAGAATCAGTTTGTGCATCGTAATTCCATTGCTTTCCAAGTCCCTGGACAATGCACTTATCGATTTTCCATCTGAACCAATCAATTCAAAAATTATATCTTTCAATGGACGCTGTGGATCGAACATTAGGTAACCAAGTAAGTAAACAAATAGGTAATTATATACTTTTTTAGAGAATGTTATGAAATGAAAACTATGAATTGAGTATTACCTATGCAATATCTGATATTACTATAAATACTGGTAATATGATATGCCATCCACATACAGATAATGCGGGCGTGGCGGCAGTGGCTCTCGAAATAAAGGACTTAGTTTTTGGATATGGGGAGAGAAAAGTATTGGACGGCTTTTCATTTAAAGCTGCAGGCAACAAGGTCATCTCAATACTCGGCCCAAACGGAGTCGGAAAAACCACGCTCTTGAAATGTATATGCGGATTTATCAAGCCACAGTCTGGTTCAGTAGAGGTTGACGGGAAAAACATCAGAGACATGTCTTCAAGGGAACTTGCCAGACACATAGGGTATGTGCCTCAGAAATGCCCCGTTCCTCATACAACGGTATTCGATGCGGTTCTGATAGGAAGACGACCGTATATTGAATGGGGAGCAGCAAGCAGAGATATACAGATCACTTGGGAAGCCATAGACGTGCTCGGGCTGACGGATCTCGCTCTCAGATATGCAGACGAACTGAGCGGCGGGGAATTTCAAAAAGTCCAGATTGCAAGAGCCATGGTTCAGGAACCGAGCGTGCTGATACTGGATGAACCTACGAACAATCTGGACATTGCAAATCAGCACATGACTATGCATATGGTCATGGATGCTGTAAATTCCCGAGGCATATGCACCATTATGACGATGCACGACATAAATCTGGCCGTACATTATTCAGATATGCTGCTGTTTGTCAAGAATGGAAAAATTGCCGGCTATGGCAGTTCAGAGATAATCACTGAAGAGCTTATCAGAGATGTATACGGAATGGATGTAGACATAATCGATCATCTTGGAACTCCGTTTGTAATACCAAAGAAAGGGTATCAGCATTTTCACAAACATCCGCACAGTGCAGAAGATCATCTCTTGGAAGGATATGCTGGCACAGAGTTTATTGAGTGAGCTGCGGAAATTTATCGACGGCTGTATGACTTGAATCTGACAGTTGTCGGACGAAATTATGTCAAAGATGCTTATTTCTCATATTTTTCAGAGACTGTTTGAATGCAAGACGGGGAAATTTATTTGTTACCATATTAGGTAAATAATAAAATAACGATCAAATTTTAGACGGCGTCCGACAAAACACAGCAGCCCGTACAAATTTTCAGATAAGGTAAAATACACAATACTAGATATGCTGGCAGACATAGTTGTATCCTACAAAAAAGACCTCAGTATGACAAAGTAGGACAATGACATATTTTATATACTTCTTGAGTCATACATAATCTGCAAATCTGAGGTATTCGCATGGATGGGGAAAGAATATCACTGCGGTTGGAATCAGAAGATCTGGAGATTCTTGATGAATTCATTGAGAGTCATCCAGAGTACTCAAACCGTTCCAATCTCGCAAGGGTAGCAATTCGCGAATACATAGAAACCTCAGATGGCACAAATCCTAAAACTCGTTCATTGGGCGAGCGTGAAGTCATCGTTAAAATTCCAAAAGCACTGCACAAGGCTCTTTCAAAAATTGTTGACGATGGTTTCTTCGATTCTATCGAAGAAGCGGTTATTGACAGTATCAGAAAAGAATACCTGAATACGCAGGAAATGATGGATGTAGCGCATAAAGCTCAGGTGAATAACGATACGGTTGAAATCATAGACAGATAAGTGAAATTGGCGGGCACCAATTTGACTTATGCATAGGAAGACAAACGCTAACATTTGAGGGATGACAAATGAATTCAGAGCAGATAGCTGCAAAGATTGCAAGAGGACTTACAGATCCTCAGATCACCGTTGTCGGATGCGGTGGTGCTGGTTGCAATATAATCAACAGCATATGTACAGGCTTGGAAAATGTGACATCAGTGGCAATAAACACTGACGATACAAACTTAGACGGCATCGAAGCAGACAAAAAACTCCTCATCGGAAAAGACATAACCGATTGTAAAGGCGCTGATGGAAATGTCAGCATAGGAAAGCAATGTGCTGTCGAGGCTCAAGAGAGCATTCAAAATGTTTTGAATGGAAGTGACATTATATTTGTAGTTGCAGGCATGGGAGGGGGTACAGGAAGCGGTGCCACTCCCGTAATTGCAGACATCGCACAGAAGATGGGATCTGTCGTTGTCGGAATAGTAGTCAGTCCATTCTCGTTTGAGAAGAACCGTCAAAAAGTAGCTGCAGACAGTATTTCATCCCTTAAGTCTGTAGTTTCAAATGTTGTGGTCATTGATAATGACCGCCTCCTTCACATGGCCGGAAATTCGAGCATGGAAGAGAGTTTCAACGTCATCAACCGTTTCGTAGCAAAGATTGTTACAGTGATCTCTGATAAAATAACCACAGAAATCAGAGATCAGGTTGCTACTGAAGTCAAAAATGAGGTTCGCATACTGGAGCCTCAAACTTCAGAAGTATCAATATGCGGTGTTCTGCCATCAATATTATCCAATCCATTACCTCAATAAACAAGGAACCTATGTTCCTTGCTTTTTCTTTTTTTAGAGCATATTTGATCATAACTGTGCCAGCGGCATATTTGATCATAAGAGGATTTTCTCATAGGTATTGAAATCTCAGCATATATGCTGAATAATATTCACATACAAATTCGAAAAACCGTTAATACCAACTAAGCATATGATGAAGCGTGAAGATAGGATTTGTAATAAACCCGATAGCAGGATTAGGCGGAAGCGTAGGTCTGAAAGGAACAGATGGCAAAAGGTGTATCGAAGCTAAAAACCGCGGTGCCGTTTCCCATGTATCCGAAAGAGCACTGGAGGCGTTTGAGTGTGCTGGAGACCTTATGGATTCTGAATTCCAAACTGCTGGCGGACAAATGGGTGAGGATGTTTTAAGAAAATTCACTTCTCATGTCCAAGTCACATATACACCAAAAGACAGCAGCGATAGTGAAGATACAAAAGCGGCCTGCAAGACTTTTAAAGATATTGACCTCCTGATCTTTGCGGGCGGAGACGGCACAGCCAGAGATATAATGGACGCCAGACAGGACATTCCGGTACTTGGGATTCCAGCTGGTGTCAAAATGCACTCATCCGTATTTGCCAACACCCCGAAAGAAGCAGGGGATCTCCTCCGCATGATTCTGATAGGCGGTTTTAAAGTAAGAACCGCAGAAGTTATGGACGTAGATGAAAACGCACTTGATGAAGACAGAATGAGTGCTTCTCTTTACGGATATCTGCCGTCCATAGAAGAAAATGATTTTATGCAGAGCTCAAAAACGATGTCGTATGGTGCATCTGATGAAGAGATGAAAAAATCACTGGCAGAGTTTTTCGTAGCTGACATGAAAAAAGACGTTTTGTACATACTGGGCACTGGAAGCACTGTTGAAGCGGTCGGACAAAAACTGGGGATAGATAAAACGATGCTCGGCGTAGATACAGTATATAATGGAACAATGCTTGGAAAAGATCTTTCAGAAAAAGAGATTCTGGCTGCATTGGACATGTATCAGAAAGCCAAAATAGTCGTCACTCCGATAGGTTCTCAGGGATTTATATTTGGAAGAGGAAACCAGCAGATATCTGCAGAAGTAATCCGCAGAGTCGGAGTGGAGAACGTCATTGTGATAGCAACACCGGCCAAGCTGAGTGAGATAAAATGCATAAAGGTGGATACAGGAGATCTGGAACTGGATGCCATGTTCAAATGCTACCTGCAGATAGATGCCCACAGCAAAGAAGAACATGTTGTTAAACTTGAAGAAGAATGAATATGTCCAGCTTATTTATATTTCAGAGAAGAGAAGTTATATATGCGTGCGTAAGCATGCATTGATTAACTATTGTGAATACAGGGATGACAATGGTTGCATATGACAGTATATTAGACACTATAGGCAAGACACCCATAGTGAAATTAAATAAAATGGCCCCGGAAGGCTCTCACGTGTATGTCAAGATAGAGAGCTTTAATCCCGCAGGGTCCATTAAAGACCGTGCCGTTTTGAGAATGATCGATGACGCTGAAGAAAAAGGTCTTCTGAAAAAAGGCGGCATCATCGTAGAACCGACATCAGGAAACACAGGCATAGCTATTGCCTTAGTCGCGGCTGCGAGAGGATACAGAGCGATCATAACAATACCGGATACAATGAGCAAAGAACGCACGGCATTCATGAAAGCATACGGCGCAGAGATTGTTTATACACCGGGAAAAGACGGAATGGCCGGTGCTGTTGAAAAGGCAGAAGAGCTCTGCAGAGAACTTGGAGCATTCATGCCTATGCAGTTCAGCAATTCTTCAAACATTGACTCACATTACATGACGACTGCCAATGAAATACTGAAGGACCTTCCAGATGTAGACTATGTCTTTGCAGGCATAGGGACTGGCGGAACCGCTTCAGGAATTGGAAGAAGCCTGAGAGACTCAGGATCCAAAGGAAAAGTAATCGGAGTAGAACCTGCCGAAAGTCCACTGATCACAGAAGGCCGTTCCGGTCCGCATAAGATCCAGGGAATAGGTTCAAACTTCATACCAGACAACTACGATCCCAACGCAATACATCAAGTTGTAACTGTGAAGGGAGATGATGCAATCGCCACCGCAGTAAGGCTTGCAAAAGAGGAAGGGATATTCGCAGGCATATCCTCTGGAGCCGCTGTGTTTGCAGCTCTGCAGCAGGCTGAAAAGGAAAAAGGAAAAATCATACTCGCAATTCTCCCAGACGGCGGAGAGAGATATGTAAGTTTAGGGATATACGACTGATTACTAGTATTATATTAAGAAGGTAAAAGTATGCAGAAAAATAAGTATAAATTTGAAACTATTCAAGTTCATGCCGGCCAGGAAACTCCAGATCCAGCATCTGATTCAAGAGCCGTTCCAATTTATCAGACTACAGCCTATGTATTCAAGAATTTTGCACATGCTGCTGCACGTTTTGATTTGTCAGACCAGGGAAATATATACGGCAGGCTGACCAATACAACACAGGAGATCTTCGAGAAAAGAATCGCTGCGCTGGAGGGAGGAGTGGCTGCACTGGCAGTAGCTTCCGGGGCTGCAGCTGTTACCTATACAATTATGAATCTGGCACAGGCGGGAGATCATATTGTTTCTTCTAAAACAATCTACGGCGGAACATACAATCTGTTAGATCAGACGCTGCCGAAGTACGGAATTAAAACTACCTTTGTAGATCCTGATGAAAAAGACAGTTTTAAAAATGCAATTCAGCCCAATACTAAAGCCATTTTTATTGAAACAATCGGCAATCCCAATGCAAATATCATAGACATTGAAGAAATTGCCAGACTTGCTCATGATAATAAAATTCCCCTGGTGGTAGACAGTACTTTTTCTACACCATATCTTGTAAGACCTATTGAATACGGAGCAGACATTGTAGTTCATTCTGCTACTAAATTCATCGGCGGCCACGGAACAGCCATAGGCGGAGTGATTATCGACAGCGGCAACTTTGACTGGAAAGCCAGCGGTAAATTCCCTTCATTGGTTGAACCTAATCCCAGTTATCATGGAGTAAGTTTCACTGAAGCAGCCGGACCTGCAGCATTTGTAACCAAAGTCCGGGCAATTCTGCTCAGGGATACCGGAGCTACCATTTCTCCTGTAAACTCATTCATATTTCTGCAGGGATTGGAAACATTATCCCTCCGTGTAGAAAGACATGTGGAGAATGCACTCAAAGTAGTGGAATATCTAAACGGACATCCTAAAGTGGAGAAAGTAAACCACCCGTCTCTTCCAGATCATCCCAATCATGACCTGTATGAAAAATACTACCCGAACGGCGGGGCATCTATATTCACATTTGACATCAAAGGCGGAGTAAAGGAAGCCCAGGAATTTATTGACAAACTGGAAATATTTTCACTCCTGGCAAATGTAGCTGATGTTAAATCACTGGTGATACATCCTGCTACCACAACCCATGCACAGCTGACTGAAGAAGAAAGGCTTGCCCAGGGAATTAAACCGAATACGATCCGCCTGTCAATCGGTACAGAGCATATAGATGATATAATCGCAGATCTTGAGCAGGCATTCGGAGAATAAAGAGGAATACTGATGCCGATTAACATACCTGATGATCTCCCAGCCGCATCAATACTGGAATCAGAGAAGATTTTCGTCATGAATGAAAATCGCGCCCGGCATCAGGATATCCGTCCTCTTGAAATTCTCATATTCAATTTAATGCCTTCAAAGGTAGAGACTGAAACACAGATTCTGAGATTATTAAGCAACAGCCCCATCCAGATAGATATTGATCTGCTGCGTACTGAGACATATATCTCAAAACATACATCTCAGGATTACCTTCAGCATTTTTATAAAACATTTAATGAGATTAAAAATAAAAAATATGACGGCATGATAATCACAGGTGCTCCTGTTGAGAATATGCCGTATGAATCTGTAAAATACTGGAAAGAATTCTGTGAAATCCTGGATTGGTCTCTGACTAATTCATTCTCAACAATGCATATCTGCTGGGGAGCACTGGCAGCATTGTATTACCACTATGGGATACCAAAGCATCCACTGGATGAAAAGATCTCAGGAATCTATGCTCATGTTCCGCTTGAGTATTATCATCCTCTTCTACGAGGATTCGATGATGTTTTCTACATGCCTCATTCCAGATATATGACGGTAAAAGAATCTGACTTAAAGGGAGATCTTAAGGTTCTGGCACGCTCTGAAGAAACCGGACCGGCAATAATAATGTCCGACAAGCTAAGACAGGTTTTTGTCACTGGTCATTTAGAATATGATACGATGACTTTAGCCAATGAATACAAGAGAGATCTTGAAAAAGGACTGCATCCAGTAATTCCAGAGAATTATTTTCCAGATAATGATCCCAATGCAGCTCCAAAAAAGCTCTGGAGAAGCCATGCCAGCCTGCTGTTTTCAAACTGGCTCAATTATTATGTGTATCAACAAACTCCATATGATCTGCTGAAAATCGGCAGATCCTAATTTTCATCATTTAATAAAAATTCAAGTGTCATTCTAGGTGTTATATTAAGTAATTAAAAGAAATAAAAAAAAGGTTTACTGACATCAATGATGTCAGTTTGTTTACTCTCACTTCTTCTTCATGAAGTAATATGCTAAAGCGATGATGATGAGAATAATTATTACTGCTGCGATTATGTAATAAACAGTATTGTCGCTGTTATTGTCATCATTCTTGTCATCAGGGTTGTCTGGAACTATTGGTTCCTGAGCTTCATAGACGATTATGAACTTTGAAAGGTGATTTGTTTCAAACGATACCTGATTGTCTTTATATGAACAGTTCATTTTTTCGATTGAACCGTCATCTTTGAGATAATAAACAATCAAGTTGTTTTGATCTTCTCCCTCTTTGAGTTCATAAGGTATCGATACAGTAATTGATTTACCGTTGAAGCTTGTAACATACTTGTCTCCTAAGCGGAGATTGATGTCATATACAGGGTTGTCTCCTACGACTTTCTTTTGTTCTTCTGTTAATTTGTTCTCTGCATTGTTTACTTCAATGATCAACGTGTCTGCTTCTGAATTATTTTCTAATATTTCTGCAAGAACTTCTTTTTCAATAATTACTTCTCCTTCTGAAGTTGCTATTGAAATTGAATCAATGTTGTTATTGTTTTCAATCTTCTTTGAAATTGTTTCTAAATCTGAAACAGATATTGATACAGATGTTACTGTTCCTTCTACATTGTCTTTATCAACTATGCTAAGCGTGTTTGAGCCTGATGCGACTGTTTCATGAACTAATTCATCTGCTTTCTTGTCATCTACCTTAATTTCTGCGTTTCCGCTGCTGTCAGGTATGATAGGTTCTTCCGGTGTATCAGGAGTTACAGGGGGATTGACAGGGTATCCTCCGCTTCCGCCTGTATATGTCCATTTAGCGTAGAGAGTCTTGTCTTCATCTATAGGGGTATCAAAGTCCCATTTTACATCATTGCTGTCATACCATTCTGCAAATGTGTATGATCCAGACCGATTAATTAGTTTTGAATCTGGCTGCGATATTGTAGTAGCTCCATCTTTAGATGCAACGAACAGCGAGTAAAGATTTTCATTATTGCTATTATCAAGGAAGTATCCTCCGTTGGCATTGAATGTGACTAAGAAACGTGTATTTTTATCATCAAACTTGAAAAGCTTGTCATCAGAATAATCTGTAATTCCTGTAAGCCTGAGAACGTTGTCTTTGAAGTCTGCGCTTGAACCAGTAATTTTCAGAATGTTTCCGTCATCATAACTCCCAGTATCACCAAAAGTAGGATTTGTATATGTCTTTACAAATGTGTTTTCAGATATGATGATATTGCTGGCGGATGCCGAGAGCGTGTCGATTCTGATGGCACGTCCTTTATCTGCTGTAGGTTGAGCTGCCCAATTATCAATTGTATTTCCTTTAATTAAAATTGAACTGAACTTACCGTTCGTGTAGATTGCATTGTGCAGAACATTTGTTATTTCATTTTCAGAGATGTCAACTGATCCTGCAGATTCATTATTAGAAGTTACGGATATTCCCATAAATTTCTTTGTGTTGGCTGATTCATTTTGGGGGTATATGTCAGTAAGGATGTTTTTACTGATTGTTACAGTTCCTTCTGCAGAATCCACGTGAATAGCAGATGGATGATGCATGTATGCGCCAGATAAGTCCAGATCATTGGTTATACTATTAAATTTACAACCCGTGATTGTTACATTGTTTGTTCCTTTTATATACAACCCTTTTGTTGTGAATGTAGTATCTTTGACTTGTAATTCCCCAGATCCTTGAATGTTCTTAATGATTAAACCATTTTGATCGACATTCAAAGAATCATAGCAGATTGTTCCATTGTTTGTGAAAGCCCCATTAATAGTTAGTGAAGCTTCTCCTTTCACCTCTAATGTTCCGCTATTCAGTGTCCAAGTTTTATCAGAATCAATTGTGTATGCGATGCCTTTGCTTTGAGATGCGTAATCACCATAAGAGCCTTTTACTCCTATTGGTATATCTGCAGCGGTTATTTTGTGACCACCTGCATTGATTGTGATATCTGTTGCAGATAATGAGTCAACTCTACCTACAGCCCATGGATTGCTTGTACCGTTTGACCATGTGGCTCCGCCGAGATAGATATTGTCAGCTTTTACATCTTCAGCAATGGTAAAGTTAATTTTATCAAAAATTGCATTCGGGCCACCGTCTGTTGCTGTAAGTCCAGATAATGCTCCGATAGAGACTAAATCTACGTTACCTTCTGTTCCTAAACTTTGAATATTAACAGTTACATTGGATACTTGTCCCCTGTTTCCTGAAGAAATCAGACCAGTGACTATTGACTTTCCAGAAGAAGCATCGATGGTCAGCTTTGCAGTTCCTGTATATCCATTAATACCGCCAGCAACGATTTCATCAAAGTTTCCACCATTAATTGTTAAGTTGGCAGTTTCAACATGTGTATATCCTAGTCTGCCGCCACCTACTGCATATAAGATATCTCCACCATTAATGGTAACATTGGTAGTTGTTGTTTTATTTTTTAAAGCTTCTAGACTGACAGCAGTTGTTGAGCTATCTGTAGACCAGCCTCCACCGGCTACATATGTTGCTTTTCCTCCATCGATTGTTATTGTTGACGTACCAACAGTTGCGTTTCCATATCCGCCACCAACGATACCATAAGCCTTTCCGCCATTCATTGTGATTTCTGAAGAAGTGACAGTCTCCCCAGCATTATTTGATCCACCAAACACAGTGAAAGTTGATAAATCGAAATTATCAACAAATACTACTTCATTGTCAGAACCATATGTAATTTTAGAGTTATTTCCACCAGTTACTCCAGAAATTGTTATTGGAGTACCATTGGCAAAGATCATATTGCGGTAATCCATTGATATTTGAACTGACGTATCAGCACTTCGAGTTCCATCAATCAGTACAACATTACTTTCATTAGTAGAGGAGATATTACATTTTTCAATACCATCCAAAGTTACAGTACATTTATGAACTGGAGTATATTTTGTCTCATCATTCTTAGCAATAAACTTACCATTAGTATCATAAGTCTTATTGAGGTCATAACCGCCGATATATAACTTATAAACTTCATTGTTGATCGTCGTTGTACTATTAACGGTTACGCTGATGTCTGCAGGGGTACCTGATGCATCTTGACCGTATGAATTCATATTGAATACCGCAATACCCATTCCCCATGAAGTAGGTCCATTTCCTCCAGCCTTATTATCATCAGTTAGTTTTTTCTCACTAGGACTTCCAAGAACGTTTATTGTTGCATCATCAATGGTTACAGTACCTGACCTTATGTCAAATCCCGTCTTTCCTGTGAATGTTCCACCATTGACGTCTAACTTAGCTCCACCAGGAAAAAAGATAGCAGCTGAGTCAATAGATGTACATTGACTGTCAGTAATGGACACCGTTGAACCACATGAATTCCCTGGAGATCCTGCAGAAGTCCCATTAGTTGCTATTGCAGAGACTTCAGCAGTAATTATTGAATTAGTCACATTAAGATTTGCATTAGAAAAGACAGATACGCCATATCCAGTACTCTTAATTATTACATTATTAAGAGTTAATTTAGATACATCTGTGACATCATTAGTACCATTATTGTAAACCTTCGTCGAGTCTCCTAGTTTGACAGGCGATTTACTCCTGAGCTCTCCGCTGTATACAATTGTACCATTCTCAATAATTACCGTTGCATCATCCTCTATGACTAATCTGTTAGAGTTAGAGATATTATCTATGGATTGAATCGTAAGTGTATGGCCATTCAAATCAAGGGTTGTCTTATCTTTAAGAGTTAATGGTCCGGTTAGGCCGGATATTGTAATATCCTTAGCCAATTTAATATTGCTACCATTGCTAATGGCACTTTCCAAGTCATTCAAGTTAGAAACAGTTGCTTCAGTACTATCATCGCTCAAAACAACTGAGTCTGAAGCGTTATTTTCCGATCCCCCCCCCCCAGGTCTGTCTGGGTAAGAGGGACCAGAAGCATCATTGCAGCAACCAGCATAGCTGCTGCTAATATCAACTTGCTTTTATTGTTCATTTGCTCACCAAATATTGTTAAAGAAAAGACCAGAAACGTGTGTATGCCGGATCAATTTCAGACCAGGCGGGATATCTTCAAGTCCTTTCTCAATCAGTATTACGTTGCGGCATGTTCGTAGATATATAAGCTAATAAGGACAAGATTCCAACGGCAGAAAATAAACAATACTGCTGACAAACACATACAGATGAATGTAAGTCAGAAACCGGTCTTTTGAGAGATGTTTAAATTACTTAGAAAACCATTGATAAATGCATGAGCAGAGTAAGTATTGGCAGCAACAGAGTTCTGGTACTGAGCCGGAGGACCCTCTGCGACAACTGCTCTGCCGATATTTGTTTATATAAAAAAGAAGGGGAAAGAGTTACAGAATGCGAACACTTCATTCCCATTCTGGCAGCGTATAAACGCTGCAGTTCCTGCGGAGAGATTTTTGAGGTCTCCGCCAACTGCATGTCCCTCAGAGAGGATATGTGTTTAAGGTGCAGCTATCGATCATATTCTCGGACCGATGAGTTGCCATAGGATCAGGAAGAGAATCATCAGGGCAAAGACCCATGTGACTGAGTCCACAAACTGAGTCCTTTCTTTATCAGGCATTTTCTTGCGTACCTTCTGAACCAGCGAATCTAACCAGTCCCTGAAGATATATCCTCCATCTAACGGAATGGCCGGAAGTGCATTGGTGAGACCAAGCATAAGGTTGATCCAGAACAGCCAGTAGAAACAATTGGCCATGATCCAGAATGAATTTGAAGACATTCCAGAGAAGATTCCCTGAGGTTCATACACATCAACTAACGATGCCGGGAATGGCTGATATCCTGTCAGAGGCAGAGTCACATATGTCAGGAATGAGTGGAAATAGTCGTCTACAGAATCATCGCCGGCAAACGGATGTGCCATGGAGTCGATCAGAGCCTGAGGATCCTTGACTACCATTCCCAGGTATGCTGTGTTTACACCCAGAAATGCCATGTCTTCTACGCCGTTTGTGCTGGTTCCCCTGGACTTATAATAATCGATCTTGCTCATCGGAGTTATTTCTGTGACTTCTTCAGCAACTTCGTAAGTTCCTGTTTCCGCATTGTATGAATAAGCTACGATCGGTACTGTCTCGCCGATCTCAAGACTGCTCATTACAGTTTTGAAATCAGTCTCATTGCGGATGATCTCACCATTTATGGAGTAAATCATCATACCCGGCTTCAGACCGGCATCGCCGGAAGGCAGTCCTTTTTCAGTCGTTGTCAGTATGACACCTGAAATGACCTCTTTTTCAAAAATTTCCCCGTTATAATAATACTTCACCGTAACAGGAGTATTGGGATCAGGTGCATTGACATCAGGATAGCCGTTTATCGGGACATCCTCTCCATTTATAGAGATAATTTGTGCACCTACGGGAATTCCAGCTATATCACCAGGGCTGTCTTCATAGATTGTAGCAGCCATGGGAGCATCATATGCAGGAGCTACAGAGCCCAGCGCCACAGACGAGAACAGCACGGCAAAGATCAAAGCTGCTATGATGTTGGTTCCAGGACCTACAGCATAGACGGCGGTGCGCTTTCTTCTCGTAGTTTTTTCAAGGGCCTCTTCATCAGGCTCGGTGAAGGCTCCCATGGGTATTACCATCCAGACAATACCCAGTGATTTTACACCCATGCCATGAACCCTGGTAAGGATACCGTGGGCAAACTCGTGGATGACCACAGCCACTACCAGACCCAGGATTCCATACCACAAGGGGATTACAGGATTGATTCCCGGAATTCCCAGAATCATGTCTACACCGGGAGCACTCTCTGCAGGAATGCTGGAGACAAGAGTTGCCTCCCACAGCAGCAGGGCAGTCATCCCAAACATGATTACAGCTACGATGCCTTTAGACACGAGAGAATAGGCATTCCAAAATCTGTGGGGGCGGGACAACTTATCAATAAGATCTCTTCCGCGACTGGTCCTCCACATAACAAACGGACCCCATGCAGACATGTGATGCTTTGCAAGAATCCCTTTTTTGTCGAGAATATAAACCGCAGCCCAGAATGCGATTACTAATATGATCGCTATCAGGTATCCGTTCATTGTATTCCAATCGCATCAAGCAACAAGCATTATTTATGTCTACGCCGACATTCTCCAAAACAGGGATGAAACGAGCATGAATTTTTCTTCTGCATTGGTTACCTTTCCTGACAAGGAATGGGCAAAGAGCATAGCCGAAGAGATCATAAAAAAGAAGCTGGCGGCATGTGCAGATCTGTTTTCAATAGAGTCAATATACCGCTGGAAGGGAAACATCAATAATGAAAATGAAGTAGGAGCAGTTTTTAAGATAAGATCAGAAGATTTTGAGGAGTTTTCAGAGTGTGTGCGCAGCCTACATCCCTATGAAGTTCCCTGCATTGTGAGTTATGAGATAAGCAACGGCACAGACGACTACCTGGACTGGATCAGAGAATCAACGATTCGGGACTGACCATTTCGATTATTTTCTTAGCCCAGAGGAGCTTTTTTCTCTTAATCTCAGGATCTCTGCCTGCTTTGACATACGGTTTTGAAAAATCGAATCCCCTGAGGTGTATCTTTTCGGCACCCAGACATTTTGCCAAAACCACAGCTCTGTCCCCGTCCGTAAAACCGCCGAAATTGAACAGGCCGTCTGGAGGCCTGCATTGAACAGTGGGAAGAACCGGACCTTCAAACAACGGCACATACCTCTTCAAAAGGTTCATATTGTCCCCGTGGGCATGAATCACTGCCGCAGAACCGCCTGCATTCGCTTCAATTTCTTTCTCGATGCAGCCGTCCAAGTCAGTCACGATGATATCCGGCCTGGTCCCCATTCTTGAGACTGAGCCGTCTGCAGCTATAAGTTTACCTTTGATACCATATTTTTCCAGATCGTCCTCAAGATTATAACCGCATCCGCATACCGTTGCTTCTCCGCTTATCCTCAAACTCTCGGGAGAAATTATTCTGCGGTTCCTGAGTAATTCAGCAAGAAGCTGCGCTGATTTTTCATCATCATCTCTGGAAAAACCAAAACTGTCCAGAATCTCCAAATAAAGAGGCTCCCAGTCAGAGAAGTCCATGCGGCTTCACTCCAGATCACTGTACTCATCATCTTTGTCCATAGCGCGGAAAGAGAAGTTGAGAATGCCGGCAAATATTGCCAGACCAAATCCAAGCACAAATTCCAGCACCACTAAAAGATCCTCATAACTTGCATACCCAAACAGACTGTTGGCTGAATCAAGAGCTCCCTGCACGATGAATCCTATTGCAAAGACTGTGATTGATTCCACTATCGCCCCGTATGTTATCTTTCTCTCCAGGGCATAGTTGTTCACAAATCTTCCAATGAGAAGTACAACGTACGAGAATATTGCCAGCCACAAGAATCCGCCCACAAATGCCAGGGCGTGCCTGCCTATGTTCTTATCCACAATAGCTGCGGCAGAATCCCAGCCGTAGAATATTGCAGTTACCAGCAGGATTATTGAAAGAACGGCAAACGGAATTAACTGGCTTCCTGAACGGACGGCCTTTTTCACTCCGCGCAGATACAATTTCAGATGCTCATCTAGTTTATATGCAAACGATACCAGATAGGCACCCACCACCAGCCAGATCATTGATATCCCGATGGTGCTGTATGAAATGTTTGAACCGTTCATTATGCCCATGAGCGGGTCCATGATTGAGAACAGACCAAAGATAAGCAGCGCAAGACCGATCGGGGCCAGAATCCTTTTGCGCATCTTGTCATCCTGGATCATTTTCACAATGATGTAAAAGATGCCTTCCATGGTTGGAGCCTGTTTGACATACACCTTTTTTACTGAATCGACTTTAATTCTTGACGAAATAATCGGATAGATGTACTCGTCCTCTGCTCCGTCAGATACCAGTATGACGCGGTCTGCTGAAGTTATATTTATAACGGTTTCCAGCTGAGTTGTAAGGGCCAAATCACTCTCGTACCCTACATGAATATCGCCGCATAGAGTCGCTATCTCAACATCGACACCCTTTTTCAGCATCTCATCATACATGCTGATTGCTGCAAAAATCGTGTTGATGTCCGAGTCCTCTGGATCCTTGAGAGCCAGCCCGTTCGCGGCAATCATATTTTCTTCTCTGCCGATAAAAGGACTGTTCAAACCAGCCTTTCTACCAAAATCATCATCTCGATCCACGCAGAGAACAAGTGTTTTCATTCACCCCCCATATCGAAACCTAAGATATTTAAGCTTCGACCTGGGATGAGCAAAATAAAGAATTTTAAAAATAGAGATTTCTTTAAAAAAAGATTATAATTTAAATATATCATTATCAACTCAATAATAACACTGGCATATTGAATTATGATAGACTGATAGGCATCAAGATATATATTAGATGTAATATCCCCTCTAGGCAGTCGCTGAGGAACCTTCATTAATCATCAGCATAGAGCTGCAGAGGAAATTCGATGAAAATTATTTGGCACGGACACTCTTGTTTCGAAATTCGAGACGGCATAACTGTGGTTACTGATCCCCATGACGGTAAATCTATTGGGATAAAACCTCCAGTTGTGAAAGCAGATGTTGTGCTGGTTTCGCATGATCACTTTGATCACAACTGCGTAAGAATTGTCAAAGGCGATCCCAAGGTTGTTACAAGCTGCGGAGAAACTGCCGCCTGCGGTTTGAATGTCAGGGGCATACCGACATTTCACGATAATGAAGAAGGTTCCAAGCGCGGTAAAAATACAATTTTTTGTTTTGAGATGGATGGCATAAGATTCTGCCACTGCGGCGATCTTGGACATCTGCTTACAGAAAAGCAGGCTGAGGCCATCGGACCCGTTGATATTTTATTCATTCCTGTCGGCGGAGTCTTTACAATAGACAGCCAGGATGCAAAGAGAGTGATTGAGCTGCTTAAACCGTCTGTGGCCATTCCCATGCATTATCATGTCGGAGGCCTCTCAATCTCTGTAGCCGGCATTGATCCATTCTTAGATGGTCTCCCGGAAGAAGATATACTGGGAGTCGGTAATGAGATTGATTTCAATAAAGAAGACATGTCTCCAAAAACTGAATACTGGGTCTTTTCACCTTAAGTGAAAGCCCTTTTAAAAAATAAACTTAAAAAAAAGATTACAGATACAGAGCGTCTTCGACTCTGCCCATTTCTATGGGAGTTGTTTTAGATCCTACTGCAGCACCTTTTGTATTAACCAGAATGCCGGCTCCGACTGTACGGGAACCATAGTTCAAAGTTCCCACCGCCACTGGAACCTTAAACAGAGATTTCAGCATATCTTGTTCCTCTTTTGTAGCCAGAGGGTGGCAGAGCAGGCCTTTGTTAGTAACAGCGCAGACGGATCCGACAGTATTGTATCCTGCAACAGAACCTTTGACGACTTCCACGTTGAGTGTGTCGGCAATCGTTTTGATGCTGGCATTGTCCAGGTCGGGATTCACAAGTGCAGCGTTGTCATTCACAAGAATGTTATTGCCAAATGCGTTCACACGGTCTTTGATCCTTCTGAAACGAAGTTTACCGCGTAAAGGCCTAAGCTCTGAAAGCGAGGCCATGTCGGATGTCACGGCCCCGTAAGAATTCATAGCCATTAGGGTACCAAGGATGGTGCTAGAAGCCAAACTCGTCCTTATTACATCTACTTCAAGACATGCCTGGATATCATCCACGAGCGAGTCTTGACAATCTAAAGGAACTAATGAGATCTCTTCATTAGCTACACAGTAGACTCCTATGAACGGATTGCCATTGTAGCTGGAGAGTCTCATCATATGACGTCACCGCGGGTTTAGTTGCTTGCCACGGAGTTGTCTGGAAGAGATACTTCAACGAGATCGTCCTCAAATTTCACAGCTTTTACAGTTATGTGAATTGGAGGGTTTGTAATCCCGCGGGCCCATATGGCTTCGTTTAGACCTTTGTCGATCCATACATCATCTTCGCTGACCTTCATGTGTCTTGCAACATTGGAACGCAGCTCGCTGATAGCTCTTCTAGCTCTCTGTGTACGAGGTACTGCTCTTGTCTTTCTGAGTGTTATGTTGATAATTCTCTCATCCATATTATCCACCATGTTGCTCACTCCTTCAGATCGTTATGTCTCCAGTTTCTCCTCTTAGGATGACGGAGTACATTTCTGTTAGTCCTAATCATAACCCATGCAGGGACTCTGCGGTTAGTTTTGTCCGCCCTCATTAGGCGGCCTTTCATAGCGGCGGGCTTGTTCCTAGCCATAAACTTTACACCCTTTCAATTTTAATTTCACGCCTCTGAGGCGAAATCTGTCTTAGAATCGCTTTCAGAGTAGCATCGTCTATTTGATTTTGGATACGCCCCATCTGCATGAGGCGGAGCAGCTGTTCTTCAACGGCTGCAGCTACATCTGGATACGCCATTTTCACCTTTGCCAGTCTTTCTCTGGCTTCCGGAGTTAATATCTGGCGCATAATGGCCTGACGCTCTGCTTCCATCTGTTTCGCACGTTCTTCCATCATGGCCTGCTGCTGCAACTGTGACTCTTGTGACTGCTGCAATTGCGCCATTTTCCGTCGGCGAAGTTCTTCAAGCTCAGCGTCATGCATATGTTTCACTCCTGAATAAGTATTAGTTATTCATTTCGTCGTAAACTTCCTTGGCAACGTTGTCAAGGAATGACTGACCCTTTGGAGATATCATTCTGCCGTTTTTCTTGTCTTTTAACAAAAATCCAGCATTTTCAAGTTGGATCAGGCATCTTCTTGCGATTGCACGGGATCCCTTGATAGCTCTGTTCGGTTTGGAACCGCGGTCAGCAAAGCCACCGTATTCAGCGGCGAGTCTGGACGTTCCCATTGGGCCTTTTGTATAAACTTTTCTCATAACGGAAGCTGCACGGATAAACCACCAGTCTTCCTGAACTGGAGCATTTTCAGTATGCCTTCCAGTTTTTACGAATTCTGCCCATTCCGGGACTGCGATCGCATCGACCTGCTTTAATTTTTCAGCGGCCTTCATGATAAGCTTCTCCGGCGGGACATCATAGACAGTAACCATTTGAATCTACCTCTAATGGCATTTGTTCTCTATTATTGAATATAGATAATGCTACCTCCCACCAATATTACACTTATATTTAAGCCTATATGTTACTTTGGCGCTGGAAAAGCAGTCTGGGACAATAATATAGAAATTGCCATTTCCCTGATAGCCAGATACGAATAGAACTATGTTGAGTTTCTATCAGATTCCGACCGTAACAGGTATGCATTTAAAGCAATTAACGAAAGAGAGCATGAAGTGTTTACAAAGCTTTCGCAGGAATTTTTCTAAATTGAGAAAGCTCATCTCCTGATCAATCAACTAATGATGAATAAGACTTTGACAGTTTTGACGGGAGGCCATCGAAGAAATTACCGAATCCGCTGATGAGAGCATCGTACTCAAACAGACGAAAAACTAATGCTGGAAAAGCTCAAGCGGTCGCATCTTTACTATTCAGAATTTTACTCATCGCGAACCACTTCGGATTGAATCTTCCTTATCATCTGTCGATTTCTCTTCTTTATTTTTCTTGTCTTCGAACATTGCATATTCTTTATCGATTGCTTTGACATAGTCGAGCTTGTCAACGTAGTCTCTGATTGCTCTCACTATGAATTCAGACCTGTTACTGTAATCGTCATTTGTTACGTAATAGTCAACCCTTTTCAGCAATGCACCTGGAATTAACAGTTTAAAAGGCGTCTTAGGACTCTTAGAAGACATGATATCATGCATCTAATATATCAAAATATAAACTTAGCACAGTTCTATGTTACCTATTTAGTAAATTACAATAATACTAAACTCAGATGCTTGACGAGATTTGAGAATTAATAATAGAATCAGAAGACGGCAATGGATTCTCATTGGAAGTTGATGATGAATTATTTAAGAAGATACAAATGGCATCAAAGAAAGAAGGCATACCTATTGAACAGCTCCTCATCAAGATCATGGAAAATGAAATGAGTGAATAATCATCCAGGCGAGGAAGGTAAAGGGTTTGGGTGGTATGTTATACACTGAAATAGCAACAACAGCCTTCCTCTAGCCATTATAGTCAATTTTTGATTAATACTTTTAGATAATCTGATGGATTAGATGCCAAAACGCAATCAGAAAAATGCCCGAAAAGGGGAGAAGTCAACCTCATGGAGGTAGCTGACCCCATTCTCCATAGGGTTGAGTCCTCTGGGAGGAGGTGAAAGTGCTGATTTCAGCCAAAGTAACTCGTTTCTCTCGTGGATTCAGAGTTAAAATAACTATCGGCAAATTGTCGATAGTTATTGACTGGATGTAATTATCCAGTCAAAGTGTGGTTCACTTTACGAACCCCGTCCTCTTAAGAGGACGGTCACCTCCATCCTAGTTCTCTTATCGATTTTATGCTTATACTTTTTTGCCTTTGATCAATATCTTCCATTTTAGAAATGCATTTCATCAGAATCAAATTCTTGAAGAATTGCATATTTCTGTTTTTCAAATGATTGAATGATGCATTAAACAAAATATCATTATTTTCTGACATCATCTTGAGAAAAATATCATTTGACTAACCAATTGAAAAATATAGCTGTTTTGAGAGATAGGCCCGGATTAAATTGTCAATGAGTGTATCTAAAATTCACAGAATGCTCTCACTAAACTGGCAAGAGGGACAGTGACTCATTGCACAAGTCCCTAAGATGATTTTGATAGAGGAGCTATATTAATGCTGCGTCATATATCACTTGGTTTTCAAGTAGATTTGAAATACATCTATACCAATGCTTTTTCGTATGCGTTATCTCGTTGCCATTACTGGAGCTTCTGGAATCTGCTATGGGCTGAAACTTTTAGAGGCTTTGCAGGGAGAGAAGGAAATCATAGTCTCCGAAACAGGAAAAGCAGTAATGAAACATGAAACTGGCATCGGCTATGAGAAACTCTCAGAGTATGGGAACCTTTACAGCGATGACGATCTTTTTGCACCTTCCGCATCCGGTACACATAAAATCGATGCTATGATCATCTGCCCCTGCTCCCAGTCGACTCTGGCAAAGATTTCCAACGGGATAGCCGATTCTTTAATCACGAGGTCTGCGTCAGTAGCTCTCAAGGAAGGAAGAAAACTTATCCTGGTTACCAGAGAAACGCCTTTAAGCGTGATCATGCTGGAAAATGAGCTGAAACTTGCTAAGTCTGGTGCTACAATCCTGCCGGCCTCGCCAGGGTTCTATAAAAATCAGCATACCTTAGAAGAACTGATTGATTTTATAGTCGGAAAAATACTGGATCAGCTCGGGCAGAACCACGAGCTGTTTGAAAGATGGGAATGAGTTTACACCAGATCTATGTAGATGGCAGGCCTCTTTGGTGCTGAAGCTCTTGCTTTCTTCTGTGGATCCGGAGCATCTGAATCGTCTGCAGAATAGACTTTTACATCACATCCCAGTTCTGATGCCAGAAAACTCTCTGCCTCTTTGAGATACTCATACTCATTCAGATCGAGTGTGGCCTTGGCAATTTCTGCATCTGATTTTCTATTGAACTCTTCTGCCAGCTTCCTTGCGAAATCAGCTGATTCCTTTCCGCGTTTTTTGAGTTCATTGTTTGCCATGACAGCTTTTGTGAATGAGGGTATGGTAAGCATCCTGGAGGCGGCTTTTCTCCCTGCATCGAAGGCAGTTTCAATAATTGAATCGTCTTCTGCTCCAGAACGCCTCATCTCCCTGGCCACGGCAGCCGGTCTCAGCAGCGCAGGCAGCCTCATGTTGCCGAGCATCTCTTTTGCCAGAGCCTGCACTTTCATCTTCCACATGGGAGTTGTGTAAATGTAGATGGTTCCCGGCACCTTGGGAGCTGCTGCAGGATCCTCCTCTGCATTTTTGGCATTCTGATTGTCGATGACTTTCAGAATCTCTTTGATATCATCTATGACTGACTCAAGATACTCTTCAGAGATTTCAGCTCCGAAGTCAGAGTCGTTTTCATCATATTCCGGATAATCAGCAATAGAGACGAAGTCCTTGTGACCCAGAGACTCCCAGACTTCTTCGGCAATATGCGGCGTGATAGGCGCCATCATTCTTACCCAGATATCCAGAGCTTTCTGGGCGGTTTTCTTGTTGCTGCCGCCTCTGCGCATGTACCAGCGCATGTCGTTGAGAGCCTCAAAATAAACTTCGTTAGCCATTCCCCTGATGTCATATTCATACATGCAGTCGCGGATGGTATCAATGCGGGTATTCATCCTCGAAATGAGCCAGGCATCTATATCTTTGAGATCAGTGCCGTTCAGCTCCTTGAGAGAGTCTATTGTCCTCAGAATACGCTCCATTCTGGCTTCATAAGTTACGATGGCATCCTCATCCCATGCCACATCTGCAAAAGGCACGGCTATGTGGGCGTAATATAAACGGAGCGCGTCCACACCGAATTTTCCTGCAGCATCCGGAATAGGTTCTGCACCGCCCTTGGATTTGGAGATTTTTCCCAGCTTGCCGGTGACATACCAGTTTACAAAGATTCCCCTCGGCCACATGTCTTTGGGCAGAATGGCGGCATGGTTCATCAGAAACGCCGGGAAGTGCACAGTCATATGCTCCTTGCCGCCGAGGTTGAGATCCAGCGGGTACCAGTACAGTACGTCCTCACGGATATTATAGAGGGTATCCAGATCGACTCTGGTATTTTTAGCCACGGTTTCTATATTTCCCTTGCCAAGCAGGACATAATCGAAGAATTCCTCAGTCATCTCGTCTTCGTTTATTACTCCTTCGAAATAATATTTAGATATGATATAATAAACAGGATAAAGAGTGGAATCTGAGATGGCTTCGATGATCCATTTGTCATCATAGGGGAATCTAGTTCCCAGCCAGTTTCCCTGCCTGACGCATGCTCTCTCTCTGAACCAGTCTAGGACACCCTGCACATTGTTGTAGTAATCAGCCGGGAGAATATGCATGCCCTTGCAGTGCTCCTTGGTCTGCTCAGTTACTTCAGGGTTGGCATAGTCAATGAACCACTGGTCTGGAACCTTTTTGATGAATACCGGCAGTCCGCAGCGGCAGATTACCTCCTCGGACAGATCGTAAAACACGTCTGCCTCCCCGCTGTCGAGCATCATCTGTTTCATCTTTTCCTTGGCCTCTTCAACTTTCATGCCTGCAAAGGGCCCGCAGTTGAGATTCATCACTCCAGTGTGGAAACCGTCTTTGTAAATCAGCTTCTTAGCCTCATCTAGCCTGGGATCCCCGGCTTCGGTGATGCCCATCTTCTCAATAAGTTCAGCTGCCGGCAGGGGGCCGTAGCCCTTGGTGTCGATGATCGGTATAGCTTTGATGGACTTTACCATTTCAGGATTCAGCCCGTATTCCCTGATCATTTCGTCATTCTTTTTGAGAATATGAATTGATATCCAGTCATCCGGGGCATCTGAGGGCACTGAAGTCACCAGACCGGTTCCGACTTCGGGCTTGCAGAACTTAGCCGGCAGTACCGGGATATCGCGGTGGATCACAGGCGCTGTGGCCATCTTGCCGATGAGTTCTCTGCCCGGAACAGTTCCCACAAGTTCCATTCCGTCTTTCTGCAGCTTCATCTTTTCAAAAGACTGCGGGCTTATGACCCAGATCTCATCATTTATCTTTACCTTGACATATTCAACATCGGGGTTCACCCAGAAGTTGGTCTGTCCGTATACAGTTTCAGGTCTTACAGTCGCAGCCACCAGGAAATAATCTTCGCATTTGAACTTCAGAAGCGTATACTCTGTTGTTTCTGCATTTCCTCCCTTTGACAGATCTGTTTCTGAAGGATCCACAGCAACCGGTCCGCATTCTATGCATGCCGGTGCAAAGTAAGGCTTCTGGAACAGCATTCCCTTATCATGCAGCTTGCGGAACTGCCACTGAATGAATTTGCTGTAGCCTGGATGCACTGTAGAGGTGAACCTGCGCCAGTCTGACAGGAATCCAAAGCGCTTCCAGTACTGCTGAATATAAACATCATTAAAGAACGAAACTACACTGAGAGGATCCTTCAGCTTTTCAAGGTCTTCATCGGTACAGCCGTTGTTTTTGAGATACTCGATAGTTTTAGAGTCTCCTCTCTCCACACGCCTGGCGAGCGAAATGGCTCCGTTTCCAGTTGCATGAGTTCCCACAGGAAACATAACGTTGTGACCTGTCATCCTCATAAAACGCCCGATAGCATCCACATAGGTGTATCCCCTCATATGGCCAACGTGAAGATATCCAGTCAAGCCAGGGTATGCAAAGATAATCATGAACTTTGGTCTTGAATCGCGCTCCGCCTCATTGATTCTGGCGTCATACCATCGTTTTTGCCACTTGGCTTCTATCTCAGTCGTCCAATCGGACATAGCTACACCTGTCTTTACGCAGGAATACACAACCACTATTAATACCATGTTTGTTGGGCTGCTGTGGCACAGTTAAAAATTGAGAGTAAATCTCATATCTGATTACAACTTATATGCCATGCCGGTGATCTAACCCCCTTGTGAGGATTAACCTCTAGATTGCCGGCACTTGCAGGCTTTTTTGTAAGTTGCACTACTAAAATTATGGCTGATGATTATGGGAACTATCGAATCGCTCAGAGCCGCAGCAGAATCAAATGATTTTAACGCAATGTACTACCTCGGCACCGCCTACGCTTTAGGAAAAGAAGTTGAAAAGAATGATGAGGAGGCTTTAAAATGGTACCTGAAAGCAGCGCCTCAAAATGCCGAGGCTGCATTCAACGCTGCCATGATGTACAAAGACGGCCTGGGTACTGATGCAGACCTGGAAAAGGCATTGGAACTGTTCTGTACTGCATCTTCAAAAGGCATCGCAGCTGCATCATTTCAGGCCGGAGCCATCTATCTGAAGAGGGGCATGCCTGAGAAAGCTGCCGGTTATTTTAAAAAGGCTGCCGAAGCCGGACTGGCAGAGGCTCAGCACAATTACGGCATGGCCTGCCTGAGAGGAGACGGAATTGAGCAAGACTGCGGAGAGGCAGTAACCTGGCTGACTAAATCCGCATCTCAGGGAAACACTATCTCCGCCCTGCGCCTTGGCAGAATGTACCTCACAGGCAGCGGAGTCTTGAAAGACCGGCAAGAAGCGGTAAAATGGTACAGAACAGCCGGCAGCCCGCTGGCAGATATGATAGAAGAATCTGAAAGAGGCAGTTCTGAAAGAAAGTTTGCTCTGTCGGCAGTTCTTGATGAAACTGCTGAAAACAATGAGGATCTGGCAGAAGCTTTTCAAATGTGCAGGGAAGCGGCAGAATGCGGTTATTCTCCTGCCGCTGCCGCACTGGGAAAAATGTACGAGTGGGGAAGAGGAACCGGCAAAGATTATACCGAAGCGGTCAGGTGGTATACCACAGCAGCTGAAAACGGCAGCGCTGAAGCGATGCACGACTTAGCTTCCATGTATGCCCTGGGAAACGGTGTGCCTCAGGATTATGAGGCTGCTGTAAAATGGAGCGAGAAAGCAGCTCTCTGCGGAAATGCTTCTGCAGCCTATACCCTGGGAGTGGCATACAGAGACGGCTGGGGAGTGAAACCGGATGAAGAGAAATCATTTGAATGGTTCCTGAAAGGAGCCGAACTAGACAGCATGGAATCGCAGTATGAAGCAGCCGTGATATTCTCTAGAAAAGGAAATGAAGATGAAGCCGTAAAATGGATGTCCAAGGCTGCAAGGCAGGGACATCTCGGCGCCATGATGGCGCTGCGGGAAAGGGATGAAAATGCAATATTCAAAAACTGATATTGAAGAACTGGAAAGAATCTCCGGTGCTGATCCGTCAGCGGCTTATGAGCTCGGCCTGAGATACTATGCTGGAATATACGTAAAACAGGATCTCAGAAAGGCCTTTGCGCTGTTCCGTTCTGCAGCCAATGCCGGCAATGTCGGGGCAATGTACCTGAGAGGAAAATGCCACGGCGAGGGCCAGGGAATCTGGAAAGATCCTGAAAGAGCTGTAAAATGGTATATGAGGGCGGCTATCCACGGCCACCGCCAGGCCATGTATGATCTGGCCGAATCGTATATGCATGGAGAAGGAGTGGGAAAGAATTCCGAAGAAGCAATGAAATGGTACCGAAAGGCGGCTGAATCAGGATACGGGCCTGCATGCTACAGAATGGGAGAACTTTGTTTTCATGACGATAAGGAAGAAGCTCTTCAATGGTTTTCCAAAGGAGGAGAGCTCAATGATGATCTGTCCGCATACAGCGCAGGCATGATATACTATTCAAAGGGAGATTATGAAAATGCCATTAAATTCCTGAAAATTTCTGCTGAGCAGGATAACAGCGATGCATATCTCAGACTGTCAGAAATGTATCTCAGCGGCATCGGCGTTGCAAAAAATGAAGAAAAAGCGAAGGAGCTCTTTGAAAGAGCCAACCGGAATGTTTACGAATTACTTTAACGACTTTAGATTTTCAAGCTCAAAGGCGGCATCTTCATTGCCCTGTTCTGCAGCTGCAGTGAGCCACATCTCAGCAGTCTCAAGATTTTTTTCAACGCCCTCGCCTTCCAGATATGCCAGTCCCAGAAGCAGCTGGGCAGAGTCATAGCCTGCCTTGGCAGCGATTGTAAAATACTCAATGGCTTTTGCAACGTCTGCCTCTACACCCATGCCGTTGAGGAACATGCCGCCGAGGTAAAACATCGCTTCTTCATTTCCTGATTCAGCTGCAGGAAGGATATATTTTAAAGCCATCTCAAAATCCTGAGCGATTTCATCACCTGAGAGATACATTATGCCGAGGGTCGTCCCGGCATTCATATCTCCCTCTTCAGCCGCTTTTACCAATTCTTCGAAATTCATAATCTCACAAAGCTCAGTCCCAGAGGAATTCTCCAGTCATTACCAGCCGTCCCCTGTGGCATTTGGGGCAGGGAATATGATCCGTACCTTCGATGCTCATGTTTACAAGCGACGTGTTTCCGCCGCATTCTTTGCAGGTCTGGTGCATCAGGAATTCATCATTATTCTTGGCAATTATTACATATATTTCTTCAGAAATTAAATCGCATTTTTCACAGCGGTATAGTTCATATAGAACGGTAATGGGTCCCCCGTGTTCATCGTAGAACTTCTTTACTTCTTCTCCAAATTCGCCTTTGCGGATCTTCTCTTCAATCTCTTGATCCGTATCATGCTGTCCTACCCACTCAGAAATGTTTACTGTATGCCCGCACTTGTTACAGCTAAGATCGTAGCCAACCATAATGTCCCATCCATAGAACTTCAGGTATTGTCAGAATGTGCAATAACTCTAGATATACAAGTACCTATTGATTAAGGATCTGAGAATAATAATATGCCGTGCTCTTTTCGTAATTTTAAAAGGTTTTCGTAGTCTGAGATTATGAAATGTTTTCAACTGTCAGTTTGTCGTTGTCGATCTGCAGTTTTTTATTGAAAATCTGGATATTGTTTGATTCAACCATGTTGCATACATTTTCAGCTATGGAATCTATCGTAAACGTAGGATATTTGAAAACCGCACAGAATATTTCCAGACCTATCTTGAAGCTGTCTCTGTAGTTAAGTTTCTGATCCGTATTGCAGAATTCCCCCACGAGATTTCCAATGCTTCCCATTACTGCAAGTGTATTCACATAGAACTCGCGCTTATGCTCGTTGGGATCAAACAGAGTTGTGTGGCTTGAAACCCATTCGATATATACATTTATGAAGCTGTCCAGGACAGTCCACGACTGATGCGCCTGATAAAGCAGCTCTGCAGCGCGCTTTGACAAACTGGCCGCATAAAATTCCAGTGCCACCGGGAATGCGGCAACAGTAATCAGATCAGAGATGGAATCACATTTGTGAAGGAGCTTTTCAGATTCCTCCAGTGAATCCTTGAGGGCCTGAATGATAATGGTTTTGAAAATATCTTCCTTATTGGTGAATGAATGATACAGACTGCCGTTCAGAATTCCGGTTTTCTGGATTATCTGACGCGTGGTGGTTTTGTTGTAGCCCTGTACATAAAAAAGTTCCATGGCTGCCTCTAGAATCTTACTGCGGGAAACGTCACGTTTCGGATTTGCCTTCTCCAACGAGGCTTTTGGAGATCGTCCGTTTGTTTTCATTCCAAACCTTCATGTTCAATTCAGGATCAAATTACTGTTGTTTGAATGTGCTCAAATTACACAAACCCTGTTGCCTACATTGTTTTTGTAGTTTTAATAACTTGCTATTACTGGACTCTCTACATCAATATTTTTCATAGAATTTCGAAGATGATTAATTCAGCAAAAATAAGTCATATTTTTGAGCATGTTCAAAAGATTCAAATACTCAATGTTGCTTGAGCATGCTCAAGGTGAGAACTTAATGTTCGAAAAATTAGCTAATGCCATTATCAAACATCCAAAACCAATCCTGGCATTATGGATTATAATTCTAGTTGTGGCTCTGCCGTTTGCAGTGCAGTACAATTCAGTTATGAACTACGACATGACCACCATGTCGGGAGCTAATTCTGAGTCTGTAAGCGGGGCAGAGATAATTGAAGACAATTTCTACTCGAGTACGAGTCAGGGAACTATAATTGCAGTCCCCTACGATACTCCGGAAGAACTGGCTGACGCCCAGAGACTGCTTGACACTGGTTCAGGTCTGCAATCCCATCTTGACGAAAAATACGGGGCAGGAAACGTCACGGCCGCAGGAATGGGTTATTACAGCAAAGATCAGTCAACGGCTGAGCAGCGCGGTGTATATCTTATAGCGATTTCATACAACGATGAGGATATTGTCAGCACTGATGAAATAGGAAACATAAGAGATGTAGTTTCCACCACCAAGAGCGATCTTGGCCTCAGCAGCGTAACGACATATGTCACAGGAAATGACGCTATTACATATGACACCATGGAAGGTGCAAACAAAGATGTGCAGAAAATTGACCCGATCTCCATTCTTCTGATTCTTCTGCTGATAGGTCTGTTCTTCCTTACCGTTGTTACTGCAGTAGTGCCTCCAGCCACTGTCGGTATCGCATACGGAATAGTACTGGCACTGATATTCTTCCTCGGAGGTATACTTGACATATTCTACATCACCAGCATCATTGTGCTTGTCTCAATGCTTGGTGCGGGATGTGACTATTCGATTTTCATAATATCAAGATACAGAGAAGAGCGCAAATCCGGTAAAGAGAAAGATGCAGCTCTTAAAGAAGCCATCAAATGGGCTGGCGAGTCTGTCGCAACTTCTGGTCTCGCTGTCATCATCGGTTTCGGTGTGATGTCATTCTGTTCATTCTCCATGGTCTCTACAATGGGTATCATTCTTGCTCTCGGAATTGTAATGGCCATGCTTGCCGCCCTGACATTCATCCCGGCTCTCATCTCAGTTATAGGAGACAAGATCTTCTGGCCCAGTAAAATATCTACATATCAGCAGGGAAGCAAAGCCCGCAATGGATTCTACGGAAGATGCGTAGAGTTCAGCAAGAGATATTTCAAGAAAACTGGAAAACGCGCCATCAAATATGCAGTACCAATTGTGATAGCTGCAATAATCGTTTCAGTCCCGCTGTGCTATGTAGCATTCACAGCCGATGACTCCTATGATATGGTAAGCATCATGCCTGACAGTGAAGGAAAGAAAGGAGTGCAAGTAATCACTGACAGGGCTGAAGGCGGCCTTATCATGCCGACCTATATCCTTTACGAACTTCAGAATCCAATTGCCGTCATAGACAGTACAAATCATACGCTGACTTGGACAGCTGAAGGATACACATATCTCAAGACTCTGTCTGAAATGTCTACAGAACTCGCTTCCTCTGATGAAAACATCAGCTATGTTCTCGGACCAACTCCTTGGGCTTCTGTATATCAGCTTGTGTATCAGGGAATGATTGCACAGGGAATGCCAGCAGAAATGATCACCCCTGAAATGGTGAATAAGGTAGCTGTAGATAACCTGCCAAGCATGGTACAGCCGGCGATTACACAGGCATTCACCATGGTCGGATGGAACACTGACGTGGCAACAGCCGCTCCAGTAATCGACTACATTGTCAACTACGGAACAGGCCTTGTCTCCACCAACGGAAACTATGCTATCCTGACGGTAATGATGGCTGACGAACCCATGTCTGCTGTTTCCATGGATTCAATCAAATCCCTGAAAGATGTGGCATCTGGATATGCTGCGGATAATTCGGACATTAAGAACACATGGGTTACAGGAACTGCAGTTACAGTTCAGGACATATCAGAGACTGTAGATTCAGAGTTCACCTGGATTGAAATCGGTGTTGTTGTACTGATCTTCATCCTCCTGTTCTTTGTACTGGGATCATACTTCACTCCCATCAGGTCTCTGTTTACCATCCTGCTGAGCATATCCTGGACAATCGGACTTACACACCTTGTATTCACAGAACTTCTGGGAATACCCGTTACCTGGATCGTCCCGATTGTGCTGCTTGTCGTCTGTCTCGGACTTGGTATGGACTACGATATCCTGCTCACAACACGTATCAGAGAAGGAAAGAGCAAGGGTCTTTCCAATGATGAAGCCATCACGAGCGCCCTGGAGAAATCTGGAGCAGTAATCACCCTCTGCGGACTGATCATGGGAGGAACATTCCTTACCCTGCTGTCATCCGCTTCACCGATGCTTCAGGAATTCGGATTCGCTCTCGGATTCGCTATCCTGATTGACTCTCTGATCGTGGTTACATACCTCGTACCTGCTCTCATGCACCTTATGGGTGACTGGAGCTGGAAAGGACCCAAGTTCCTTCAGAAGAGAAGGGCAGCCAAAGAATGAAACATCTTAGGTTTCACGGCAACGTGAAACCTTTATTTTTCTTAATCTTTTGATCAATAAACAGATCTAAACCATGATACTTTTTTAATATTCGTATTACCTACACCTCACGGGGATACGATTGATAGGAAAATTGGAAGAAATCAAAAACTATTGGTCGATGAGGGCAGAAGGATATTCAGAAAGCATCATCGATGAGTTTGAGACCAGCAGAGCTGAGCACTGGAAGAGCATGATATTAAATCATGTAGATACAGACGGACCTTTGAAAATTCTCGATGTCGGCACAGGCCCTGGGTTTTTTCCGATTCTCCTGGGAAGAGACGGGCACAGAATCACTGCCGTGGATTATACAGAAGCCATGCTGGAAGAGGCAGAAAAGAACTGCCGGAGATACAATGTCAGCGCAGAGCTCTCTAAAATGGATGCCCACAGTTTGGATTTTGAAGATGACACCTTTGATCTGATATTGTCAAGAAATCTGATATGGGATCTGGAAAATCCCAAGAAAGCGTATGCTGAGTGGCTCAGAGTTCTCAAACCCGATGGAAAAATGATGGTTTTCGATGGAAACCACTACCTGCATTTGTATGATGAGGATTATGCAGATGCCCATAAGACAGGAAGAGGAGAAGTTGAACACAGATATATCAAAAATGTCGACAGCAACATAATCAAAGACATTGCCAGAGAGCTTCCCCTGAGTAAAGAGAGAAGACCGCAGTGGGACATCAACACGCTGATAGAAATGGGCGTCAAATCTGTAAAGGTGGATACTGACGGAAAAGACTCGTACTGCACTCAGTGCAACGGAGAAGACGTTTACCTTCCGTTCTCATTTATGATCTGTGCTACTAAGTAAGGAAGTATATCACTGAGCAATCAGTGATATATGATAATTTACAATAAATCATTTTTCAGGATGTATGCGGCTTTACTGCTGTGATCATGAAATGATCATTGGTGCTTCCGTACGCAAGGTGGCGTATGCCGTGAAGCACGCTGTCCTGAATATTGTGCCTTACACAGATATCAGTAAAACCTGCTTTTTCCATCATTTTAATATCATCAGCTGGTCTGGAAGCATTTACAGACCACAGAGTCTGCAGATCTGCAGACACTTCGCATTTTCCATGAAAACACCGTGAAGGAGAGTCCAGAAAAACACCCAGGTTTGATAGGCAGACTTTAAGCCTGGTCATTTTAGGATCTGAAACCCAGTTGCCGTCCACATAGGCTATTCTGCACCCCGGCTTTAATACTCTGAACCATTCAGAAATCACTTTTTCTGGATGAGGTACGGTCCAGAGCATATAGTCGCTGACAACCCCCTCAAAGAATTCATCTTCAAAGGGAAGATTCTCAGCATCGCCGTGATGGAAGTCTATTTTCAGATTGTTGTCTGCAGCATTTTTTACCGCAGCCGCCAGCATCTTCTCTGAAAAATCTACAGCAGTCATGCTGTATCCCAGATCTGCCAGCTGCATAGACACTATTCCCGGCCCGCAGCCGACATCCAGCAGTCTGAGATTTTTTGATTTGAGAGCATCAAGGAACAAAGTCTGCCAGGCTTCCCTTTCTTTTTTTATGGAGAAGCCTTTGACCACGAAGCTGTCATAGGTGACGGATTCTGTATCCCAGTGATTCCTGATGCTCATATTCATAGATGCATAAATAACAACAAGTTTAAAAAGTTATTACTTAGATTATGTGCAGATAATAAAGCAATTATGAAAAAACATCAATGACATTTCTGAGATTACTCTTCAGCCGAGATAGATTAAAGACTGCTGCGAACATATGGGAACAGCGTACACAGTTGGTTGGTCAATATGAGCAGCAGAAACAGTGCATATGTGCTAGGTGCGTTCCTTATCCTTCTTATTTCTCTGGTATCAGTTGCAACCGGCTTAGTTATCATGAATTTTATGCAGGATGATGAAGAACCTGCCTCATATACAGTAGAGGGAAAATATCTGGAAGGCTCTGCATATTATGAAGTGTCAGGCACTGGAACATACAAAGAGCTGAATGAATCTGATCTCAGCCGCATCTATGAATATACATTTGACGTAAGCTATGTGGATGATTCTGGAAAAGTTCACAATGAAACAATAAAATCCACACTCATAATTTCCTCAGAGACTAAAATGCCGGTGGAATCCCTGTTTGTGTATGAGGGCGAGGCCAGCATAAACGGTACGGAAGTCTCCATCTGGAAATCATTAGATAACGCTGATGGAGAATCCAGATTCTACTGCAGCGAGGGAAAAGCCCTCCAGATTGAAGTTGATACAGGAAGCTTTGATATTACAGCAGTGATCGATTAAACATTGTTGGATACGACAGTCATGCGCTCTGACTTTCTCAGATTCATGCCGTGAAATGCCCAGATGCCCATCAGAAATCCGCCGAATATTTCGCACAAAACAAGAGACCACCACATATCATACAGTGTCATTGATGATGAGATCCACAGTGCTGCCGTCAGAACGATGTTTCTTATCAGTGCTGAGTACAGAGAACTCGAAGACATCTGCAGAGACTGAAGCAGGGATGAGGCCACATTTATCCAGGCATAAAAGGGAATGAATATGCAGAATATTCTGATGACATTTACCAGATCGTCCCTCAGATACAGAGTATCTTCCGTATGTGTAAACAATGCCGCACACGGTTCTGCCATCAGAGCCACCAATGCGGAACCTGCAATAGAGATTAGTATTGAGATCCACAGAGCATAATTGTATCCAGATCTCAGCTTCTGAAAATCATTTGTCCCGTATGACGCTGAGCACACGGAGACCACACTGGCCGCGACAGCCTGCGAAGGTATCAGCAGAAGAGCCACATATCTCCATGCAGTGTTATACAGCGCTGTTCCTGCTACGCCTCCGCATAACACTATAAAATGAACGAAGAGCAGATTAAAAAGAGCCATGATGTTTAATTCAACCATCTTAGGAAATCCTACTCTCAGGAATGAAAAAATATATTCACTTCTGAACCTGAATTTATTCAGAGTTATTTTCAGATACATTTCTTTTTTAATAAAATACCAATAAATGAACGGTATCATCGACAGCAGAGATGCAACCACCAGAGCATATGAGAGTCCTGCTATCCCCCAGTTAAATACGAAAACAAACACGGGATCCAGAACCATATTGAATAATGCACACGAGAGCATCATTTCCATCGATTTTTTCGCAGCTCCTTCTGCCCTCAATATGCCTGCAAACACACCCTGCATGATGATTGCAATCGTCATGATCATGAACGGAGTTGTGTAAGCTACAGCTTCCTCATACACCAGACCTCCTCCGATGAGATTGACCAGAGGTCCGTTTAAAAGCAGCAGCACCGGGGTCATGATAACAGACACCAGGATCATGAAAACAAACGCCTGTGTGATTATTGAATCTGCAGCCGCCTTGTTTCCCGAGCCGATATTAAATGAAGCAGATGCCGACACACCTATTCCGATGCCGTTTCCGATTCCGGCAATCAGCCAATATATTGAGCTGACCATTCCCACTGCGGCTAAAGCGTCATCACCCAGCGTAGAGCACCAGAACATATCTACAAATGTATTTACCTGAGACACCACAAGAGAAATGAGAATGGGCACCGTCATTGATGCTATCGCGAGTTTAGGATTGCCCAGCATGACGGATACATTTTCAGAGTTCATTCGCCTCAGTCCTAATAAAAAGAACCGGTCCGTGAAGACCGGTTAAAGCGTTTATAATTATGCGTTGTATACTGCAAAGAACTGATTGATATCCAGCTGATTGTAATAATTCTCGGATGAGAAATTATCAAAATAATATTCAAACAATTCCTTGTAATCCATACCGTTGTTAAGTCCAGGATACATCGCATTCTGCATGAATGCAAGCTCTATCACATACAGAGGACTGTTTCCTGCCTCCCTGGCCATACCGATAATTTTCGGAGGGTTGCTCATGCTGGCGAATCTCTGGGCATCGAGAGCCATCGAATCCAGCAGATCATACTGCTGCCTCAGACCGGCGTGGCAGTTCTCCATGTAATATGTCTCATAACCCTGGGATTTATATTTCTCAAGGTATGACATGATAGTCTCTACCCCGATAGTCTGATAGTTCTTTGACAGTCCGGCTTCATGCATGCCGATGGCATTTATGCCTACCCACTCTGCATGGATATTATTGGTGTTGTTGTAACCGGTGATGCTGATGTCACCAGTAAGACTGGGCGGGCATGTTCTTGCCATGAGGTAGGCAGACTGATCCTTAACTGTCTCGCCTGCCTGCTCTAAAGTTTCAATAACTTCATCGTGCCACTGCAGGTACTCATAGACTTTGTCCATATTGCCCTGCAGCAGGAAAGCCATGGTCACCATGGTTCTATCAATATACTCATTGGGACGGTCAACACCGGAATTATCGCATGTTGTGAGAAACATCACATCTATGCCGGCAGGATTGAGCTTGCCGGGACTGACTGCATCAGCGTTGAAATCACAGTAACCGACAACATAGACATCAATGCCGGAAGTGATCATCTTTTCATAGTCCGGTTCTTCAGTAGTGCCGTAACTGGCTGCTTTGGCAAAGTTGGAGTTGATTCCAGACCAGTAATCGGCAATCGTATTGTCGACCATTGTTACTTTGTCACAGACGCCGATTAAGTCAGCACAGTATGCTCCGCTGCAGTAGCCGATAGCAATGGAGTTCACTGGCCAGTTCACTGCAGCCACACGGTCGTAATTATCCACATAATAAACTTTCATTTTTTCACTGTCAAGAATCCGCTGCAGATAGGTTACATCATCAGCATCAACGAAGCCGTCACAGTTGGCATCTGCCAGAGTGGTTTCTTTTTCCTCTCCGCTGATGATCTTCTGCAGGTAAGCAAGATCGTCAGCATCGAGCTTGTCATCCTCATCGGCATTGCCAAAAACCCACAGGCGGGAGTCGTCTGAGGGCAGCTGCTCTTTGTTGAGCGTCTTGCCGACCATCGAGCTGCTTTCCTCTCCGCTGCTGTCCGCAAGGAAAGTGTAAGCCGCTACGCCGGCCACGACAACCACTGCAGCAATAATTATCATTGCCGCGATAGTCCGATTGTTTTTCATTTTGTTTCACCTCTTAATCTTTCAGCATGATTATGTGCGGTTTGCCTTCGACATCGATGACCCGCGCGTTAACATCGTAAACTTCACGAATGTTCTCGGCAGTCATCACCTGCCGGGCAGTACCATCGGCAAAAATCCTTCCCTGGTGCATCATAACGATACGGTCGGCAAAAGCAGCCGTGATATTCAGGTCATGACAGACCATGATCACCTTGATGCCCATCTTTTTTGAATAGTTACTAAGAAAATTCATAATCTCCATCTGATGTTTGACGTCCAGGTTGGAAGTCGGTTCATCAAGAATGAGGATTTCCGGTTCCTGCGCCAAGCCTCTGGCGATGACAACCCTCTGTGTCTGACCTGCACTCAGCTCCCGGAAATTTCTTTCTGCCAGATCTTCCAGATGCATTGTGGAGATCATTTCTTCGACAATCTGCAGATCTTCGGCAGAAGTCACCCAGCCGGAATGAGGATAGCGTCCCATAAGCACCGCTTCGGCGACAGTCATCGAGAATATGCTGGAGACCGAATTAGGTACGAAAGCCATTTTTTTAGCCATCTCGAAGAGAGATATGTTGTTGATGTCGGTGCCATCCAGGAGAACGCGGCCCTGGTGAGGCTTGAGCAGCTTGTTTATACACTTGACCAAAGTTGTTTTGCCTACTCCGTTGGGACCGATGATGCAGGTAAGATTGGGCTCCTGAAACTGCAGTGAAATATCTTTGAGCACATCTGCATTGTCATAACTGAATGAAAGATTGTCTATTGTGATATCGCTCAGGACCACACCTCCTTGCTGTTGCGCAGAATGAGATACATGAAGAGCGGCCCGCCGAGACAGGCGGTCACTACACCGACCGGCAGCATCGTAGGCGCCACTATTGTTCTGGCAATAATGTCTGAAATCAGCAGCAGTACGGCCCCGAAAATTGCCGAGCCGATTATGAGGAATTTATTATCTGCACCGAGGACGGTTCTTACAATATGCGGAGAGATCAAACCTACAAAGCCTATCACACCTGTAAAACTGACAACCGCCGCTGCCACCAGGGTTATGACCATTAAGATGGCTAAACGCTGACGGTCAACATTGACACCCATCGTTTTAGCGCTCTCATCACCGATGCCCATGACATTGAGCTGGTTGGCCATGTATTGAATGTAGATGGAACCGAGAACTGTGACGATTGTGATGAGCAGCAGATCACTCCAGCCGACATTGGCTAAAGATCCCACCATCCAGGTGTAAACTGCCGAAAGATCATCAGGACTGGAGACCAGCATGAAAAGCTGTGTTAAAGCGTTAAAGACATACATCAATGAGATGCCGCAGAGAATCATCATTGTTGGAGTTGCTTTTCTTACCTTACTTAAGAAAAGAATGACCAATGCGGGAATGACTGCGCAGACGAATGCATTGATAACTATTCCGCCTCCGGCAATAAGTTCGAATCCAAAAATAATTGCCATTGCCGCCCCGAAGCCTGCCCCTGAAGAAATGCCCATTGTGTAAGGGTCAGCCAGGGGATTCTTCATCATGCTCTGCATGGCTGCACCGCAGATTGAAAGGGCTGCGCCGCAGACGATGGCACCGATGATCCTTGGCAGACGCAGACTCAAAACAATGTATGCTTCAGTACTGTTGGTCTGCTCCCTTCCCAGAAGCGCATTGGTGATTATTGTATAAACGTCAGTAAATGAAATATCCGATGAGCCGAGAGCTACTGAATAGAGTGCAATGACTATGCAGATAATAGTGCAGACTGTGATGAAGGTTACACGCTTGAAGAATTTACTGCGGTAAGCTCTTCTGAAGCCTGTTTCAGCAGTCGTTGATAATGTCGGCAGGGTGATTTCAGTATTACTTTTCAATGACTGATATTATCTCATACAGATTGTATTTAGATGTTTCTATATCCCAAGCGGCAAAATACAGAATATATAATAAGTAAATCCAGCAGCGGCCTCATTCAGGCTCTATAGATATCATCATTTCCATGCTCATGAAATGAGTCATACAGCATTCATAGCAAAGAATATGATTTTTAGAAACTGCACATAAAAAGTATTCATTTTAAAATAAAAGTAAAAGGCCCTGGAGCCTTAATAAATACTGCCGGCTCTGCGAACCAGATCCTCCAGCAGATACTGCATTTTATTGATGACACTGCTGTCAGTAAGAGAATACTCACCAGCTAGTTTAGAAAGCCACGGGAAGGCCAGCCACGTACTGCCTGCCTCATCTTCCCAGACGGCAATTTTCAGCGGCAGTTCCAGCGAGACAGACTGATCAGCCTGCATAAGTGCCGTACCAACGCTGGGGGAGCCGAACACAACCACAGTGGTTGGACGTAACTCCAAACCAGCCTGACGGGCATTCTCAGCATGATCAAATTTTGCAAAAAGGGGAATGTTTCTTCGTTTCAGTTCATCCTCTAAACGTTTAACAGTCTCTGCTGCCGGGAACTGCCCCTCATAAAGAAAGAGATTGTTGTCATTGTAATTAGTCGCCAGCAGATCTCCGAAAGCGGCTGCTATGCGGCGTCCGAGATTTGTGAAGTCAATTCCTTCCTTATTGCAGAGCAGAGTCACGCAGACCAGTTCTGATGCATCTGTAAAACGGCTGAGAAAAGCAGAATAACCGGGAACTGAACCTTTGATGTCCATCAGCCCGCGGTGGTGATAGAAATGCCATCCCGCCACTGCCGGCACCTGTCTGCCGTCCGGTAATGTCCATGGAGCATAGATTAACGAACGGTTTTCAGCTTCATGAATTAAAACAGAACCGGCAAGTGCAATGTCCCAGTATGAGACGTCCTGTGCTGAGGCCCAGATGTCTGCAAAGCCCTTGAGGGCAGACGAGCAGATATTCTGCACCGCTGTGCCTTTTTCATCATAGCTGGCGGCTGTTTCAGTCGGATCGATAAAAAGCTTGTTCTGCTTAAAGACCTGATGCACATTGGCAGACTGAGTGAGATCTTCCTGCTTGAATTTCGCCAGATCCTCTGTAAAGCCTGTATGCCGCAAGCCGAGAAAGTCAATTTGTTTCTCTGTTACAAAATCATGATAAGTCTGACCGCTGGCTGCTTCGATTATTTCAGTCAGCAATAAGAAGTTGGTAGCACTGAGTTCCACATCACTTCCGGGATTGAAATGCAGATCTTCCTCAGCTGCCAGCGAAATTAATTCTGTAAAGGTCCACTCGCGGAACGGTTTCCAGTTCTCATGCCGGCGATAATCAGCAATACCGCTGGCATGGCGCAGCAGCTGCAGAACTGTGATATTCTGCCAGGCCGGCGGAAGATCAGCAATATACCTGCCAAGCGGGTCATTGATGTCTAGTTTCCCGGCTTCATAAAGCTGCATAACCGCCACTGCCGTAAATGCCTGAGAAATCGGACCTATCGGCCACAGGGTGTTGGGAGATGCCAGTCTTCTCTGCTGTTCGTCAGAAAGACCATATCCCACTACACGGGGAATATACGGCGCCTGCACGATGGCTAAAGTCAATCCAGGAATCTGTTCTTTCTCCATGAGCTCCCAGATCATCTTATCAATAGTCTGATGTAAATAAGACGTATCGGCACTGCCCCTGATTTTTACTGAATCTCTGCTCATCATGCTGCACCTCACAATTAAAGTTAGAAAGCGAGGTTATTGCATATACTTCTGCCCCCTGATTGAATATGTGAAAAACAGTTCTGCATATTAAAATGAGAATAAAACAATGGCGCCGAGGGAGAGATTTGAACTCCCGTGGCGAGTCGCCAGCGGTTGACTCGGAGACTAATGTCTTATTCGAGACCGCCGCCTTACCGGACTAGACTACCTCGGCTTAACCCCTTCAAACAGACCATGTTATATAAATTTACATGTAACTGACAGATATGAATATTATTTCTGATGCCCGTTCAGACTTTCCTGCAAGCATATATAACCTTAATTTCGATGCGGGTGCAGTGGCATCATGTCTAAAAAAGAGCAGGTGAAAAAGAAAGTCAGCCCTGTTGACATCCTTGCGATAGGGTTCGTCATCGCATTCCTGATACTCGGAATTCTAGTAATTCTGAATTACACGCTGTGGGGAATATGCCTCGGCGCTTCTGCAGTGATTATAACAATAGCTGTCGCACTCCTCTCCTCAGACAAATCAAAATGAGGCTTTACAATGATGATTAATGTGCAGCATGAAAGCAAAACGGAAAAAATCTGCTTGGATGAAGGCTCCACAGCAGAAAATCTGCTCTCCTGCATGGGGCTGATGCCTGATGCCTACATTGTTTTAAAGGGAAAACTTCCGATTCCGATAGACTGTATTTTAAGCGAGGGAGATTCCATAAAATTAATAAAAGTGGCATCTGGCGGCTGATAATGGATTAATGATCCAATGTTCTATAAGTCAAGAAAACGTGCAAAGGGTTATAAACCCCCTTCTTCACTATGGACGCTGGAAATCAACTTAATTTAACTACTCATACTCACTATCATCATTTCCATCCGGCTAAGGGTGGGAATCTTACAACAATTTCAAACAATCATCCGCATGATGGTCGGCCAACGATCTTTGCCATATTTTGTAATGGCAAAGCGCGTATGTTTTAGTTCTAACTCTAAGTTGGTTTTTAAGATAAAGAGGTGTACAAATGAATATTGATCCCAGCACCACCAAGTACTTGATAAAGGCAAGACTCCAAGCCGACGGCATTGTTGAGAAGCCTGATGTGGTTGGTGCAATTTTCGGACAAACCGAAGGATTACTCGGCGACGAGCTTGATCTGCACGACCTGCAGAAAAGCGGAAGAATGGGTCGCATTGAAGTAGAAGTCATATCCAAACAAGGAAAATCAGACGGCGAAGTTCTCATACCGTCCAGCCTGGATCAGGTTGAGACTGTCATTCTGGCATCAGCACTGGAGACCATTGACAGGGTCGGACCGTGCAAAGCCAAGATCACCATTCTGGGAATCGAAGACGTAAGAGTCATCAAAAGAGCCAAAATCATCGAAAGGGCCAAAGAGCTTCTGGCAGATCTTATCAAACAGTCTAAGACAACCGGCATCGATCTTACAGAAAGCGTCAGGCAGAGTGTGCAGATTGAAGAACTCGTGCACTATGGAAAGGAACACCTTCCAGCCGGACCCAATGTAGGCGAAAGCGATGCAGTCATTGTTGTCGAGGGCCGCTCTGATGTGCTGAATCTTCTGAGATCGGGCATCAAGAACACAATCGCAGTGGAAGGAACAAATGTTCCCAAGACTGTCATGGACCTCAGCAAAGAAAGGATCATCACGGCATTCGTAGACGGAGACCGCGGAGGAGACCTTATTCTGAGAGAACTTTTCCAGGTCGCAGAAGTCGATTTCGTGGCCCGTGCCCCCAGAGGCATGGAGGTTGAAGAGCTGACTCAGAAGCAGATCATGAAATGCCTGCGCAACAAGATTCCCGGCGAACAGTACATGGAGATGTACAATATGGTTCCCGATGCTGCTCCCTCCTTACTCAAAGAAGAGGAAGTTACAGCAATCATCGAGAAGCCCATAGAGAGTCTTGTAGTAGAGAAGCCTGTTGAGCGCGAGCCTGTCCAGGAACGTCCTGAAAAGCGCCAGCGCGAACCAAGAGAAAGCAGGTCGCACCGCGAGCCCAGGGAGCGCAAGAGCAAGAAAGAGAAGGAACCTGCCGCAGATATACTGGAAGAGCCTGTTACAGATCCATTCGCTGAGATTGATGAGGAGAAGGAATCCTCCAGCGGCCTGTCTGAAGCGCAGGAAAAATACAAAGAAATGATTAACAGCCTTTCTACAACATCTAAAGCAAACATTCTCGGTAAAGACGGAGAAGTCATCAGAGAAGTCTCAGTCCGCGAGCTTGTCAACACACTCAAGAACGGAGTTGAAGGCGTCTACTCTGTCGTATTTGACGGAATTATAACCCAGCGTATAGTCGATATTGCTTCCAATATGAATATCGAGACCATCGTTGGTACCAAACTGGGAAACATCGCCAAGCAGCCAGAGAATGTTGAAATCTGGACAAAGGACGAATTAAATGCCTGAAAAAGTTGACATCCGGAAAGAGATAGACCTCAAGTCTATCTCTACAACAGCTGACATTGCCATACCTAACGACCCCTTAGACAGAGTCATAGGCCAGGACGAAGCTGTAGAACTTGCGAGAATCGCTGCAAGACAAAAAAGACATCTGCTGCTTGTAGGGCCTCCAGGTACCGGAAAGTCAATGATCGCTCAGGCTCTGGCTCTGCATCTTCCTCATCCTACTGAAGAAGTCAGAGTCGTACATAACCCCGAGAATCCCGAGCGCCCCCTGATTGAAGTTCTCACAGAAAGCGAGCTTAACAGGGAAAAGGAATCAAAGGGCTTTGCCGAAGGAGAACTTATTGAACCGCAGGCTGCACCCCCGGCTGTCGCAGAGAAACTGGGATACAGATGCAAAAACTGCGGCTACTATTCATCTCCGAGGGAGAAGACCTGCCCGTCCTGCGACCAGCCTAAAGCCGGCCAGGAGGGTCAGCCCAACAATCCCTTTGGAGATTTGATCGGCAACATGATGGAATCCATGGGTGTTCCTGCCTCAGGACTCTCTCCTGCAAAAGAAAAAGTCACTACCACCAGAAAACGCTTTGATAAAGAGGAAGTCGTAGTCTTCGAAAGAAGCGGCGACATGATCCGCATGCTTGACCAAAGCGCTCTGGAAAGAAGGAGAGAGATTGAAAAACAGCGCCCCCGCAAAGTGCTGGTTCCTCTTGAGCGCAATCCCTTTGTGCTTGCCACCGGCGCCAGCGAGACTGAGATTCTGGGAGATGTCAGGCATGACCCCTTCGGAGGCCATGTCCAGCTGGGAAGCCCCCCGTATGAGAGAGTTATTCCCGGTGCCATTCATGAAGCCCATCAGGGAGTTCTATTCCTTGATGAATTGTCTCATTTAGGCCAGACCCAGAGGTTTATTCTTACGGCAATGCAGGAGAAGAGGTTCCCCATTTCTGGAAGGAATCCCCAGTCCGCCGGTGCATCTGTCAAGGTTGACAACGTTCCCTGCAACTTTATTCTTGTAGGGGCCTGCAACATCCAGGACTTAGAGAATGTTCTTTCTCCTCTGAGATCCAGAATCGCCGGTGACGGCTACGAAGTGCTGGTAGACACGTTCATGGAAGACAATGACATTAACCGTGCCAGAATTGCCCAGTTCACTGCTCAGGAGATCGCCACCGATGGAAAGATACCTCCGGCATCAAGAGCTGCTGTAGAATCCATAATTGCCGAGGCCAAACGCCGTGCAAAAGTGATTGATTCGAAAGATAATGCTCTGACGCTGCGTCTTAGAGAACTAGGCGGTCTGATCAGGTCTGCAGGGGATATTGCAGTCTTTATGGATTCACCTGTCATCGAAGAGAGTCATGTCATTGCAGCTAAAGCCCGCAGCCGTACTGCCGAAGAACAGATCAGAGAAAGATACGGTACATACATGAAAGGACTGGGAACAGACATTTCTTCTGCTCAGAAGGAGCGTTCACAGTACTACTTCTGGAATGAACACGTGACTGACGATCAGGCATATCAGTAAACGTCAAACAGGGTCTTTGACCCATTCTATTTTTATTAATTTACTGCTGACAGTACATTATTGACTTTTCACAAAATGATTAATGAATCTTAATCGAAATTAAATAAAAAGATGAAAGACTGCGAAAGCAGTCTTTATTGATTTTATAGGGTTTACTCTCACTTCTTCTTCATGAAGTAATATGCTAAAGCGATGATGATGAGAATAATTATTACTGCTGCGATTATGTAATAAACAGTATTGTCGCTGTTATTGTCATCATTCTTGTCATCAGGGTTGTCTGGAACTATTGGTTCCTGAGCTTCATAGACGATTATGAACTTTGAAAGGTGATTTGTTTCAAACGATACCTGATTGTCTTTATATGAACAGTTCATTTTTTCGATTGAACCGTCATCTTTGAGATAATAAACAATCAAGTTGTTTTGATCTTCTCCCTCTTTGAGTTCATAAGGTATCGATACAGTAATTGATTTACCGTTGAAGCTTGATATGTTCTCGTTTCCTGCTCTGATTGTGATGTCATATACAGGGTTGTCTCCTACGACTTTCTTTTGTTCTTCTGTTAATTTGTTCTCTGCATTGTTTACTTCAATGATCAACGTGTCTGCTTCTGAATTATTTTCTAATATTTCTGCAAGAACTTCTTTTTCAATAATTACTTCTCCTTCTGAAGTTGCTATTGAAATTGAATCAATGTTGTTATTGTTTTCAATCTTCTTTGAAATTGTTTCTAAATCTGAAACAGATATTGATACAGATGTTACTGTTCCTTCTACATTGTCTTTATCAACTATGCTAAGCGTGTTTGAGCCTGATGCGACTGTTTCATGAACTAATTCATCTGCTTTCTTGTCATCTACCTTAATTTCTGCGTTTCCGCTGCTGTCAGGTATGATAGGTTCTTCCGGTGTATCAGGAGTTACAGGTGGATTGACGGGGTATCCTCCGCTGCTGCCGCCTGAACTTGATTTAATGGTTGATGTGAAACGTTCAGCATTTGTATCATCAGCAGCCACGGTATAGACCGTGCTTCCATTCACTTCAACTTCGATGCTATGATTAGCTGTGAATGTTCCATCAGTACCTAAGAACTCTCCGTTTTTACCCCTATTTAAATCCCCAACATATAAATCATATTTTGCACCAGTTACAGCTGTTTTACTAATTGTGACAGAGATGTCTGAATATGATTTATTACCCGTTGTTCCCACGGAGCCATAGTTAGGATGATCAATTACTGCAACGCCCATTCCCCATGAAGACGGACCAGATGCACCTGTTGAATCGATAGGTTCATTCTGATTGATCGAAATTTCAGCATTTGAAATTGAAACAGTTCCAGCTCTAATATCAAATCCTGTTTTTCCTATGAATTTTCCACCAGTTACAGTCAGATTAGTTGTTGAAGGGAAGAATATTGCGGCAGATGCATTAGATGTGTATTTTCCACCTGAAATAGTTATTTCAGCTCCATTATCAGTTCCATTTCCACTTATTGCAGAGTAACCAGCAGTGATTGAGACATCTTTGTCTGAAGATACTTTAGAATAAGTTGAAGCGAATACTCCGTACCCCGCATCATAAGCCCCAGTGGTATTAACGACAAATATATTGCACTTTTCAAGAACTAATTGTGCATAATCTGGAGAAGTACCATTTACCATTATAGTAGCATTGGACATGTCTGAATATGTATAGATGATAGAACCTTTAGAATTTGACGAGTCCATTATTGTTAGATATCCACCTGCTCCTACATATATTCCAGAACCTGCTGATGAAAGTGTTAAGGTATGACCATTGAGATCTAATGTTACATTATTTGAGATAAGTAGTGAAGTCGTATAACCCTCCTCCACATTTACATCAACTGAATTAACAACATTAATATTGTCCATAAGTTTTATTGTTCCAGAACATAAATTAATTGCATTCTTTAGAGCATCTGCAGAATTTACTTCGATTATACCCTCATTGATGAACTTTCCAGATCCATTAGTTGTTAATGAACTACCTTCAATTATTTCAAGTTTAGAAGATTCAGTGAGTGTCCAAGTCTTACCATCACCAATGGTGTAATCAGAAGCTTGTACAGTAATATTTGTATAATCATTTGCATTAGAGATGTCTGCAGCTGATACTGTGTATCCAGGTGCATCTATTGTAATAGTAGTATCACTTAATGAATTGATTCTTGATGTGATCCAAGGATTGCTTCCTTTTGACCATTTGGCTCCGCCAAGAAATATCTTATCAATTCCATTAATATCCTCAGTTATTTTGAAAGTAATGTTATCAAATATAGCATTCGGTCCACCATCAGTACTTGTGAATCCAGACAATGCTCCAATAACAACGATGTTAGCACTACCTTCTGTTCCTAAACTTTTGATATCAACAGTTACATTGGATACTTGTCCCCTGTTTCCTGAAGAGATCAGACCAGTGGTTATCTTTGAAGTCCCGTTAACAGTGAGATTTGCAGTTTTGGTATATCCATTAATACCGCCAGCAACGATTTCATCAAAGTTTCCACCATTAATTGTTAAGTTGGCAGTTTCAACATGTGTATATCCTAGTCTGCCGCCACCTACTGCATATAAGATATCTCCACCATTAATGGTAACATTGGTAGTTGTTGTTTTATTTTTTAAAGCTTCTAGACTGACAGCAGTTGTTGAGCTATCTGTAGACCAGCCTCCACCGGCTACATATGTTGCTTTTCCTCCATCGATTGTTATTGTTGACGTACCAACAGTTGCGTTTCCATATCCGCCACCAACGATACCATAAGCCTTTCCGCCATTCATTGTGATTTCTGAAGAAGTGACAGTCTCCCCAGCATTATTTGATCCACCAAACACAGTGAAAGTTGATAAATCGAAATTATCAACAAATAATATAGTATTACCACTATTATCTTTATATTCGATTTTAGAATCAGATAATGATCCTGAACCGATTGATATTGGAGTTCCATTGGCAAAGATAAAATTATCAATACCGATTGTTTCAATCGTAATTGGATGTTTTTGGGAGTTGTCGGTTCCATCAGCTTGTAGTTTTGTTGGTGTGACGGTAGCACCTTTACTAAGGTTTACAAAACTATTACCGTTTCCAGGGATAGATATGGATACATTATGAGACGCGCTAGGTATAGTTTGTTGAGATGTGTTAAAAGAGCCGCCCTCAATCCTGAGATCGTCATATGAACCAAATGAAGTGAAATAATATGCGTATGCTGCATTATAGATATTAGCTGAATTGACAGTAACATTAATCGGTGTTTGAGTTACGCTATCGTTATCATCTGTATTCTTTCCATATGCAGTATTATCAAAAACAGCTACACCCATTCCCCATGGTGTTGGGCCATCATCGTCAGTCTTCTTTTCATCAGGACTGCCGAGAACGTTTATTATTGCATTATCATCAATGGTTACAGTACCTGATCGAATATCAAATCCTGTCTTTCCTGTGAATGTTCCGCCAGTGACATTTAACTCAGCTCCACCAGGAAAATAGATAGCGGCAGTTGTCGTTGAAGTATAGCATCCGCCATTCAAAGTTATTTTTGCATCAGCAGAATTTGTGGTCCCATTTTCGACAGGATTGCCTCCATTTGTAGCAACGGCTGAACTGTCTGCAGTAATTGAACCACCGGTTATATTGAGTACTCCCTTGGAAAAGACTGCTACACCATATCCATTGCTGATTATGTCAACATTGTTTAGATTCAAAGTCTGCACGTTTGCATCAGTTACGGATGTCTTAGTTTGACCTACCCTAATTGGTGATATATCTCCTAACGTTCCGCTGTATACAATTTTACCATCTTTAATGGTCACCGTTGCATTATCTGCGATGACTAATCGATTAGAATTAGAATCAATATTAGAATTAGATGTATCATTTTTATTAGATTCATTACCTACAGATGGAATCGTAATTGTATGACCATTCAAATCAAGGATTGTTCCATTTATAAGAGTCAATGGTCCGGATTCGTTAGATATTGTAATATCCTGAGCCAATTTAATATTGCCACCCAGGGCATTTTTCAAGTCAGTCAAATTAGAAACAGTTACTTCATTATTCTCGCTCAAAACAACTGAGTCTGAAGCGTTGTTTTCCGATACCCCCCCCCCCCAGGTCTGTCTGGGTAAGAGGGACCAGAAGCATCATTGCAGCAACCAGCATAGCTGCTGCTAATATCAACTTGCTTTTATTGTTCATTTGCTCACCAAATATTGTTAAAGAAAAGACCAGAAACGTGTGTATGCCGGGATCAATTTCAGACCAGGCGGATATCTTCAAGTCCTTTCTCAATCAGTATTACGTTGCGGCATGTTCGTAGATATATAAGCTAATAAGGACAAGATTCTAACGGCAGAAAATGATTAAACAATCGATAATCTCCATACAAAAATAAAAATTAAAAAAAAAGTGTTTGCAGAGAAAGCGCTCAGGCGCTTACCTGCTTTTTCTTTGAGTTTGATCTTTCGAGAAACAGTGATGTTACTCCATAGATTATTCCGATTATGAGAGCAATGACACCGATCACCAGGAACAGACCGCTGTATGTTCCCATAACTGCCATGATAGGAATTATCACTAAGGTAGCAGAGAACTGTCCCAGATTAAGCGCTGTCGAATAACCGCCCATAATCTTGCCTGATGTTTTTGCCACAGACTGAGATGCCAGTGTCGTAGATACTGTAGGCGAGATTATACCCATGCCTATTCCTGCAAACACCATTGAGACTGCAATGTATGCGTAGGAATGAGGCAGATACAGCAGACAGAGGGATATTCCCAGGAAAATAAATGCAATGGCCAGCAGTTTGAATCTTTCGATAGCTGCTGAAATCCTTCTGAAGCTGAGACTTGTCACAGCATTGCATACTCCCTGCACTCCCAGGAACACACCTGACATGATCGATGGAGCGTTCATTTCCGAGAGATAATAAGGAAGCTTGCTTGGAAGAATAAAGCACATGATCATTGCTAAGAAGATCGTCAGATAACAGACGATAATAAGCTTCAGGTTGAACTTCTCTTCCGGCTGAATATCTATGCCGTCTGTTACCTCAGGCCTTGTAGGCTCCCTGAGTGAAACCAGAGCAAGAGCGAAAATGAAGAAGCCGATTGCATAGATTAAGAAAGGATCTCTCCAGCTGAAGTCTGCCAGGGCTCCCCCTGAGGTCTCCAGCACAAGAATGCCGATACCCATTGCAGCAGACTGATAACTGAGGACTTTGACCCTGACCATGCCTGTGTAATATTCAGCAATTAGAGCCGTACAGCAGCTGGTGATACCGGCGATACCGATTCCAACGAAGAAACGACCGATGAGAATTGTGTAAACGTCATTCAGGAAGTAACCGGAAACACCAGCAACTCCGAAAACAAGTAATGAAGCTAAAAGGACTTTCACTTTGCCTATTTTATCTGAAAGTGCACCTATGAGAAGACCTGTGATGGCGATAGCCAATGAAGGAAGTGTGATTATCAGATTAATAAGAGATTCAGAGGCGTCGGGAAATGCTAAGCTTATAGCCGGTAGTGCCGGGGCAACCGCGGCTCCTCCCATGAGCATGAGCATTGATGCCAACAAAATCGCAATCATTGAAAGTTTTGTGGGCTTGAACTCTTTCCCTTTCATAAAATGCTCAATGTGAGGTATTATATGATGATTGCGACCGGCATCCAACAACAATAGTGTATAAAATATACATCAAAGTCGTAAAATCAGACATTATGACTCTTCAAGAGTCATGATAAAAGCGTCTTCACCATCCTTGTAATAATTTTCCCTGAGCTCCTTGAGCTTGAAACCGAAGCGCTGATAGAACCTTATGGCATTGATATTTGATTTTCTTACTTCCAGCTGCACCTCGAGGCAGTTGAGGGCATTGCAGGCGGAGAGGAACTTAATCATCATCTCTGCACCGATGCCGCGGTGCCTCATGTCGGGATCGACTGAAAGCATGAGAATCTGTACCTGTCCCGGAGACACTACTGAACCTAAAAGAAAGCCGGCGATGCCTGAGACACTTTCCGCCACTATGCAGCCCTGCGGCCACAGTTTCGGCAGGATTGTGAAGATTGTCGGGTCATAGTCTTCCTCAAGGGTAGAACAGACTAGATCATAAACTGCCGGAGCGTCTGAATCCCGAAAATTTCTCAGATACACTGTCATGATATTGTTTCCTGAATGTTTAATTGTTTTCTCCACAGTGAAGATGGAAGACCATCTGCTGCTTGTTGCAGCTGACCGCTGCCGTACCTTTATAATTTAACTCTGCCAGAGCTTCCCTGATCATTAAATATGCCTCTTCTTCAGAGAAAGGAAATTTAACAATGATATCTCTGACACCGCTGCTTCTCTCCTTGGTAATGAAATCAACAAGCTGCCGTTTGTTTTCTATCTGCGCTCCAGTCTGCTGATAGTAATTCTGCTGAGTGACGCACTTAACCGGCAGTCTCTTGGTGGCCTTATGATCCGCTTCGATTTCATAATCTGAAAGATTGCAGTAATCATAACGCTTTACACTTCTTCCGCTGAGCGAGTTATCAAAGGTAATGTCTAAATGATACCAGCAGCCGTTGGTCTGAATGCAGTTCCAGGCATGCGGTTCGTCTTTATGCCCTTTAGGAGTTTTAGCTACCCCTATGACAACAAATGATTTTCTGCCGAGAAGGTCAAAGAGAAACTTGGCAGCTTTGGAGATTCCCTCGCAGACGCCAATGCCGTGAAGCAGCGGTCCCACTAATGAATGCGCTTCAGCTTTGCGTCCGTCACCGTAAGTTACCCGCAGCAGCAGGTCATGGATGAAGAGCTCCTGCGCATATTCGTCTAAACCCTCTGCTCTGCTGATGAGAATTTCTGCCGCCTTGCTGCAGCTTTCTAATACTGATTTTACCTCTTTCGGTGCAGATGTGTAAACAGGAGCAACTGCCATTGGTGACGAGTCCTGCCGTTTCCAGAGCCGGTATCCCTTAACGTAATAGATTTCAGGGTGGTCTAACAGCACTGACTCAAAGATACCGTTCAAGGCTTCGTCTGTGCACTGCTGCACTTCAATCTCCTTACGGTGCCTGCTCATACCATCTTTTAGAGCATCATATATCTGCACCTGCAGCGGCGACAATGTTTTACGGTAACCTTCAAAAGTCGGCATAGGTTTTTTCTCTCAGACTGGGAGAGTAATTCAGATGTTGCACATATGTTTTTGTTTTACCCTGTAAAGGGTAATTTATAAACCGTGGTGATGCATTGTCATCTGCATGGTAAAACAGGTTAACGCTGCGCATATTCTCGTAGGCTCAGAAAAAGATGCCAAAAACATTATGGCCCGCATTGAAAAAGGAGAGAACTTTGCTGATCTGGCTAAACGCTTCTCCAAGTGTCCTTCCAAATCCAAAGGCGGAGATCTCGGCTGGTTTGGAAAAGGTCAGATGGTTCCTGAGTTTGAAACTGCTGCCTTCAATGCCTCTAAAGGTGCTGTTGTAGGACCAGTGAAAACTGAATTCGGCTGGCACATCATTCAAGTAAAAGACCTTAAATGAAATTGATAAAACTCTTAGCTTAATGCTAAGAGTCGTTTATTTTATTCTAAAAAAGAGGTTTGAGATCACTCATTCCAGTGAGCATAGACTTTCATGCTCTGAGTGATCTCTGATTCTTCTGTTATCAGTTCTCCTGATTCTGAGTACCAGCCTGAGAAATCAGAATTAGGAATCTGAGGAAGTCTGTCTCCCAGAGTTCCCTTTCCGAACATGATTACTGATGCATACTTCTCTTCGTCATTCTCATTGATGAAGAATGACACTCTCTTTGCTGATGCTATCACTGCTGCCATGAATGCTGCGAAGAGTATGAAAATAAACCAGATCATTACATTCTCGTCTTGTTTCCATTCAGCATAGAGTGTTATGTGATCCTCTGATACTACTGAATCAAAACTGAATTTGTTCTGTAACTCTTTGTCTGAATACCATGCATTCAGTTCCTTTCCTAATCTGTAAGGGATATTAGGTTCCTGAATGTTGTCTTTCCTGCAGACTTTCTCCAAGTAAATTTCGTTATCTATAACGAAAGTAACTATGACGTAGTCCTTGTTTAATTTGAAGTCTGCATAGACTGTCATGTTACTGCTTACTATTGAATCTGCTGTGAAGACCTGATCGTCTTCTGTATACCATCCTGCGAAGTCATATCCCTCTTTGACAGGATCAGGCTGCATTGATTCTCCTAATGCTGTGTTGATATGAGTCTTTGATTCTCCGTAGAAAGCGTTGTCTACTACGAATGTGACTGTGACTTCTTTTCCAGGAGTAGGAGGACTGCTTTCTTCCCATACTGCTGTCAGACAGACATTTCTGTTAGGCATTCTGAATTCTTCATCAGGCAAGTATGTCTGCTGAGTGAATGAGTCGCACCATCCCTTGAAGATGTATCCATTCTTTGACAGCTCTGACGATTTGACAGTTACAAATTCGCCTGAGAAGTGAAGTTCCGACTTCGGAACTTCCCCTTCTCCTCCGTTTGCATTGTATTCTACTTTGAAGTAAGTAGGTCTGTCAGGGTCCTTTGTTTCCCACTTGGCGTATAAGGTTATGTCTGCTGTGACTACGTCTTTATCGAAGTCCCATTCTGTTTCTAATGCTGCGTCTTTGTACCAGCCTTTGAATGTGTAACCTGATTTTGTTGGGTTTTCTGGTTTTTCAATTTTGCTGTCTTTTACTACGTCAACTGGCTCTACAGAACTGCCGCCGTTGCTGTCGAAAGTAATGGTAAACACTTCTTTGTCCGTAATTGTGAATGTTGCAGTTCCTGTAGCGGAACTAGCATAGTTTGTACCTTTTCCAGTTACAGTGAGTGTGTAAGTACCGGCTGAGGTTTTGTCTCCAGAAGGATTCCAGGAAAGGCTGTAATCATCAGCAGATAAGGTGTTTCCATTTGAGTCTTCAACTCCCTGAATGCTAGGAGCGTATGGTTTTCCATTGTATTCTTCCGTTGCTGAGTCAAGAGTTACTGTGAGATCTCCAGCATACTGAGTAATTGTGAATGTTGCAGTTCCTGTAGCGGAACTAGCATAGTTTGTACCTTTTCCAGTTACAGTGAGTGTGTAAGTACCGGCTGAGGTTTTGTCTCCAGAAAGATTCCAGGAAAGGCTGTAATCATCAGCAGATAAAGTGTTTCCATTTGAGTCTTCAACTCCCTGAATGCTAGGAGCGTATGGTTTTCCATTGTATTCTTCCGTTGCTGAGTCAAGAGTTACTGTGAGATCTCCAGCATACTGAGTAATTGTGAATGTTGCAGTTCCTGTAGCGGAACTAGCATAGTTTGTACCTTTTCCAGTTACAGTGAGTGTGTAAGTACCGGCTGAGGTTTTGTCTCCAGAAGGATTCCAGGAAAGGCTGTAATCATCAGCAGATAAGGTGTTTCCATTTGAGTCTTCAACTCCCTGAATGCTAGGAGCGTATGGTTTTCCATTGTATTCTTCCGTTGCTGAGTCAAGAGTTACTGTGAGATCTCCAGCATACTGAGTAATTGTGAATGTTGCAGTTCCTGTAGCGGAACTAGCATAGTTTGTACCTTTTCCAGTTACAGTGAGTGTGTAAGTACCGGCTGAGGTTTTGTCTCCAGAAGGATTCCAGGAAAGGCTGTAATCATCAGCAGATAAGGTGTTTCCATTTGAGTCTTCAACTCCCTGAATGCTAGGAGCGTATGGTTTTCCATTGTATTCTTCCGTTGCTGAGTCAAGAGTTACTGTGAGATCTCCAGCATACTGAGTAATTGTGAAACTATTACTCAAACTCACATCATAGCAGTTCAACCTATCATTCAACAAATTATTTACTACAGTCAAAGTGACTTTTAGATCGTTCGTAGTATACGTGCCTGCATCTGCTGATGCTGTTCCATTTTTCATAGTTTCTATTTTTATTTTAGTGATAGTATCACCGCTAGCTAAATCACTAACGGAGATATTATCATTCGGAATAGTGAATGTAAATGAATTTGTGCCGTTGTATTCTGCAGTTAGACCATTCAGAGTGATTGTCAGAGGTTTTTGACTCATTGTTGCTGCTGAAGTAGTATCGGTTCCGAAATCATAATTAGTTAGAGACGAAACATCTGCAGTTACCGTATAAGATCCTGCAACTAAGAACTGTGTGACATTATCAGAGCCTACGAAGGATAATAACTCAGATGGAATATTTTGTGTCTTTCCATCTACGTCAGAATAGCTCGCAATTACCTTCCCGCTTTGATCAGTTCCATCATATGTTTGAGATATACCAGACCAAGTGAGGGTTGCTGGTGTAGGTGAAATAGTGCCAAAGTATTCAACTGATAGATCATTATTTCCAGCACCTAAGATTATTTTATCAGATGAAGACTGTTCATTACTATATGGAACTGGATGAGTGCTCTCCTCATTATATCTGTTTATGTCCCAGATATCATAATTTGTGTTTATATTAGCTCCAGTTCCATTCAGTTTAGTAAGATGACTTATATCAAACCCATATTGAACTTGAACGTTTTCATCACCTCTTACATTTGAAGCTTTTTCTAACATTTTTGAATAAAGAATACCATCTAATGTTTTGTAAGTGCCAGGTGCAAATTCAAGTTTATTTGTATTCTGTATATTTATAGATCTAAAATCGTATGTATCGAATCTAAGTTTGTTTGATTTGATTAGTGAGTCGGTACCGTTCTCTCCGATGAATATGCATGAAATACTGTTGTCAGTTGTATCAATCTTAGATGGGTCTGTAAGGTCATAACCATAATATTTCCACTGATCTGCAAGAGGAACTATGAAGATAGGCAGCGGTTTCACTGTGAATTTGATCTTCTCGTTTGTTGTTGGATCTGCATATATTTTAACATCATAGTTTGGATTAGTTCCAGTGCAGTTAGTGTCGTATGATCCAGCATCGATAAATCGAGTAGCACCGTCGTAAGAAACAGTGACATTTATTGTACTATAATCAGAATAGTTTTTGGACCATTGTTCAGGAGTCAGGTCTTCTGTAGATGTTCCATTTATCGTTGCAGTTATTGTGTATTTTATCGAGTCAGGTGAGCTATCTAATGTATAGTCACCAGTATAAATCTGATCATCTAGATCGCCATAGAACTTCCACTGACCATCATCGGGTTTGATTGTTATCGGCAGTGGTTTAACTTCAAATGTGTGATTTTTGGAATTATCCAAGTTTATTGTATAGTTAGAGTTACTATCTGCATCCATATAATCTATACTATATGAGTAGCTACCGTTTACTGGATCAAATTTAGTTAGTGTCTGAGATTTATCCTCGGTGTGTATAATTTTTAAGTTTCCAGAGATCCTAGAATAATTTACATATGAGCCATAGGCAGCACCTAAAACACCATAATCTACCATTACTGAATTTCCATTAGCATCTATGAAAGTGACTTTATAATCTACATAATCTTTGGAAGAGCTTGCAACAGTCGGTGGATTTATACCTGTGTAGATATGATTGAGATTATCACCGTAATATTTCCACTGATCATCCACTGGAGTTATTGTTATTGCTAATTTATTGATTGTATATTCAATACTGCCAGAAGCACCTTTTGAAGTATCACTGCTGTAGAAATTAGAAGCTGCGCTGTTAGCAGTCAGTGTTAACTTATAACTGCCTACATTAACAGGTGCAGACTTTAGACTAGTATCTCCACTAGCGTATGATTTTATAAAGTTATTGAGATCATCATCTGTTAACTTGTAATCAGTTCTTTCATCAAATGTTCCATCATCATCGTCGTCAATAAATGCTGTATATTTGAGATCTGGCGCGTCTCCGTTGTAAATATATTCAAGATTACTACCATCACCAGCAGGTATTATTGTAATCGTGCCGGTGTACGGAGTTATTGTGAATTCTGCTGATCCTGAAATTGATTCTGTATCACCGACTGCATTGATTTCCGGATAGTTTGGTAGTGTGACAGTATAACCATTTGAATTGAATGGATCTTTTATCTCATTTTCTTTATAAGTAGTAACAAACTGATTGTGGTTTACATCTCCTTTCAGATAGTATGTGCCTGCATTCTTTATCTCACTTACCGATACAGTGCCATCATTTGAATCATACCAATTAAATGTGTTAAATTCATCAGTGGTTATTCGTTCTTCAACGGGTGCCGTAGTACCAGGTTTTATAACGCCTCTATAAAATGTTATATTGTTTTTAGAATTACTTAAATTAAATCCTGAATAAACATCACTGTTTTTGTCATCATTGAATTTGACAGTAAGAGTCTTGCTGACCCACTTCGCATAGACTGTTGTTTTTTCAGTTATCGAATCGGCTATATTCCATTCTTTATATTCCCCTGAACCTTCAGAGGTTTCCACATACCAGCCGTCGAAGTAATAATCATCTGAAGTAGGAAGTGTGTTTGGTGCGTATAATTTCATATTGTACTGATAAGGCAGAGCTCCGCTGACTACCAGCAATCCAGGTAAGCCGCTTGAAGTATAGGACGGCAATAATCCATTAGGGTGAGTTTGATCAGATAAATCAAATGAACTGTTCCCATCTGTTGTTACTCCAGACATACTAAATTCTACTGAATACAGCATCACATTTACTGTTCTCACAGTAGTCATCTCTGTATGATTGGTTCCACCGTCAGAGTCTGTGATGCTGTTGGCAGTAACAGTAAAGGGAGTGTTTGTATATGATAAAACTCCATTGGAGAAATTATCTGCATCAACATCCTCCATACCAAATAAGAAAAAGATGTGATAGGTTCCTGCAGGAACATTTGCGGTGTAATATCTTCCGCTATTAAAGTTAAGCTTAATGTATTTGCTTTTATCAAGAGGAGGATTTGCCGGGTTTAATAGATTCTCATTTTTTATCAAGTACGCATTATAATCAACCGTTGTTACATTAGCATCTTTATTATTCAAATAATCATAAACATTAATTAGATAGGTGATCTCTTCCCAGACAGCATAGAGAGTTAGATTACTTGTAAGAGACCACTTGAATATAGCGCCAAGATCATAATCTGTGCCACTGCCGTCTGCAGCAGTATTCCACTTTACAAGTTTATATCCCTCTTTGCTGAATCCTGTTCCGTCACTCAGTGTGAAGTTTTGATCATAAGTTGCAGAACCGTCTTCAATATTTCCAGATCCGTTGTTTGCATCATATGAGACGATGTACTTATTTGCAGTCCAGACAGCATAGAATGTGATCTCGTTGTCTTTGAAATTAGGATCCTTTCCTGAGTCACCTGAAGTGATTGCATATGAATTTTTGATGGCCGTTCCATTCGATGTAGCCCAGCCTCCGAAAGTATAACCTGTTCTGCTTTGAGCATCAGTATTAAGAGTAATCGAGTCTCCCGGAGCGTATTTACTGCCGTCGGTCGGAGCTGTTCCAGTTCCACCGTTTAAGTTATATGTTACTGTTAAATTCTTAGTCAGAGCCATATTCACAGTTTGATCACTAGTGACTGTAACATCCTGTGAACGTGGATCATATCCCCATTGATTAATTGATATTGATCCTGTTGCTCCGTGAGGCACACCAGATATGGTATATTTTCCATTGTCATCGGTAGTTACACTCTTTGGCACACCAGCAATTGTGTAATTTACAGTTATGTTTGAGAGGTTTTTATCTAAGTTGTCTGACACAATACCTGAAATTGAATAAGTGTTAAGAGTTGCATTATTAAGAGTTATTTTTATATCATTTTTGATTACATTCGCATTTATTTCTACTGTAGCATATGTACCATCGGGTGATTTAGATACTGAATATTGATCGCTGGTTAAAGGCACAAATGTACCTGCATTTTTCATCTCAATTGTCAGAATATTACTTACAGTAGTCTGCGTGTATCCCTCAGGCAGATAAACATAGAATTGAAGTTGTGCGTCCTGAGAAGCTATTTTTCCCAGATCCCTATCAGTAGTGTTTGCAGCGATAGTCTGAGTGTTTATCAAAATGCTGACATTCGATCCTGTTGTTACCATTACACCATAACTTACTGCCTCATAGGATGCGATTAACGTCTGATTATCATCTGCTATATTGACTTTATCAGCATCATTGATTTTAGTCTTGAGATTAGGATCGCTTCCCAGATACCAGTGTTTGAACTTATATCCGTCACGTGCTGCTGCTATATCGCTTAATGCAACTGTGTCAGTAGTTGTTGTTCCATTCTCAGTGTAAGTTACTTCTGCAAATGTTTTACCGTAAATTACTGATATTGATGTGATATCTACTTCAACGCTTGTCCCATCTGATTGTTTCACTAAAATTTTTCCACCTGTGCCTGCATCTAACTTTACAGTATGAATCAGACCTTTGAGATGTATCACAAGGTTGTTTTGATTGCTGGTTATCTGGCCAAGATTAAAGACGACTGTTCCATCTGTATCAGTACCGTTGATCGGTGTATCATTAGAATTATATGTTGCATTTGAAATATTATACTTGCCGTCATCGGTTAATTTACACTTGATTTTTACGTATGTGTCTAAAACAGCAGTGAATGATCCCGTAAATTTCTGATACTCTGTCCATGAATCAGTAGTACCATCATTGCTTGTAGAATACCAGAACTCCGCCGATGTATCTGTCTTGTCGAGAGACACAGCGATTACAGGATCATCAACCCAAACTGCATAAAGAGTTATGACATTATCAACAGCCTTGTCGATATAATCATTGAGATTTATGCTGAATACTCCTCCTGATGCTGCATCTTTTTCTAAAGACCACCCTCCGAGAGATTTTCCAGTTAATTCATAACCGCTGGTGGGCAGATTTATTACCGGGTTATCAAGCGTAAGATTTTGCATATCAGTTACGCTTCCGCTTGCATCATTATTGTTTTTATCGAGTTTAATCGTATATTTGACTGCATCCCATTTAGCATAAACATCGATAGACTCTGTTATATTTTCATTTTTGAATGGGGTGGTGAAAGTTTTGTCTGTATACCAACCTACAAATTCGTAACCAGGTCTGTTGTTAGTATTCAGACCCTTATACTGCGATTCGTCTAATTTATCAGTATTATCATCAACATCTAAAGTTGTTATATTTTCGTTACCGTCAGAGTTATTATAACCAAAATGGAAGACCACTGAGTGTTTGTAGACTGCATAGAGAGTTGTGTTGCCAGTTATTTTGCTATCTTTTAAATTAAAATCAGAGCCGAGCTTTGGTACAAGATTTCCATTCGCATCAGGAGTGTATCCTTCTAATACCACCCATTTAGCAAATGTCTCTCCTTCTTTCAGCGGAGGATTGTTACTGAGATTGCTTACAAAGTCAGAATTGTCTGTATTAAGAGTATCTCCGCTGCTGACTCTCTTTGAAGGAATTGATGCTGCTCCTTGTCCCGGCACAAACGATACTGTATAAATTTCACGCTGCGTGCTGATCTTGTTGTCAATATATATCGATCCTGATGATGAATCGTTAGAATATTCTATTTCAAAGGTTATTGTTCCTGCAGGATAGTCCTGATCAGTGATTGATGTGTTTTGATCAGGCGTCTTACTGTATAAAGTGATGAGAATTCCTGCCTGATATCTGCCGTCCGTCGTACCGATTGTTGTGCTGCTAAGATCAGCTTCTGTCAGGAATTTCTCTTCTGACATACTGTTAGAATGCCAGCCTTCTCTGTTTTTGACATCATTGGCTTTTATGGAAATGGCGTATTGATTTTTATTCGTAATATCCTTTGGATTACCTACCAGTGTGAAGTCACTTCTGCCTTCTGACTGCGTCAACTTGACAGTTTTAAGAGTAAGCGTGTACTGATTGTTGTCAATCGATGGAATGATGTACTGCAGCGAGTACTTTCCTAATGAGTTCACATAAAGAGTTGTTGAGTCTTGATAATTGTTACCATCTCCATAACGATCACTTGTATCATCAGTAACTTTGTCTCCCAAGGTCCCCGACTGCGTCTCGACTACGATGACAATATTGATTTCATTGCCGGGAGCATATGTCTCTTTACCATCTGCATCAACAATAGGCTTCATTTCCTGAACTGTAAGCACGACATTTCCTGCTACTGCAGTTCTCGTCACTCCCTGCGAGTATAATTCTAAATCAAACTGAGGCAGAACTGCTCCTGTTGTTTTCCAAGTGTCTTCGGATCCGATTGCTGAGTCATTAGAATCAGTGAACCAGAGATACATCTGCTCTTCATCAGTCTTATCAAAACCCTCTCCGGGAGAGATCTTCAGCTTAAAGGTTGAGTTTTTGTCAGAACCTGTAAAACCATTAGGTTTTTCTGCAGTCGATTTTTCACCGGTTACCAGCTTTAAACTTCTATCTGGATCAGTCAATGACGCAATCTGCGTAGGGTAAATGTTGTAACCTACCAGCCTGTATTTTGATCCCGCTTCAGCCATAGGCAAGGTAACGCTGCCTTCGTTGAGGTAAACAGTTTTAGTCGAATCGGAAGGATCACTTGCCGAATTTCCGTTTGTTGCCACCACAGTAGTCGACGCTGTGAGATGTCCGCCTCCTCCTACCGGCATCCAGGCCCTGTAACCTACCTTAAGATTATTGTAATCACTACCGCCGGAAACAATTGAATCTGTATGACCGACCTCGCCGAAGCTTACGCCGTAGAAGCTGTTTCCGTAAACAAATCCTCCTGTTGCACTGCCTTCAACACCGCTTACTTGTCTCTGACCATAAACATAAGCGCTGTAGTAACTCAGCTGGTTTACATCGAGATAGAAATATCCCTGCACAGGGCCGTAATCTTCACGGGGATTTCCTGAGTCCTCTTTGACTTCGAGAACGATACCGCCGTTGAGCTGGATGATGTTGTAAGGCTTATCTGCTGTTGTATTTTTATATCCATTAATGCTGCCGTCATATTCCTGCGAAGTGATTTTTCTTAAGTCTTTTGTAGGTGCATCCAATATTATCTGGCTGCTGCCTTCGCTGCTGCTCTGCAATACTAACGAGTAAATGTAATTTAATGAATATAATGCAGTAGGATTGGCATTGGCTCCGTCAGCTCTTCCTGCTAATCTGAGCTTGGTGTGGATCAGAGTCACGGTCGAAGCTCTCTGAATCGAATATAAGGGGAAGTTTGTTCCTTCCTCTACCGCCTGATAATTCTTGATGGTAATGAAGTGAGAGTATGCAGGAGTATCATAGAAAGCGCTGCAGCTGTTGCCACTGCCGAATAAACTGCCTTTGACGTACATTGCCGCCATCTGCGTCAGCGGATCATAGACATTGGTTCCTGCTGCATAGCCTGTACCGTTGAGCAGAATGTGCGAATTTCCGTAAATTGTGACGAAGTCATAACTTACTTTGCCGTCGGGACTGCCTCTGTCGCCTCCGGCGTAAACAGAACCATTGATGAATAAATTACTGACGAGAGCTTTCTGGTTATTTTTATCAAAAGGAAGAATTGCATATTCGTCATTGGAATCTCCTCCGAAGTTACCATCACCATAATTATTGTAATAATGGCAGTCTCCTCTGGTGTCACCATCAGGCATCATCGCATTCCAGCCCATGTGCACATGGCTGGTACCGTAGATGGCTCCATAATATCCTCCGCCGAAGAGGTTGCCGCCGATTGTGCCGCCGATGATGTTGACGAAGGTAGCACTGAATGTAGACAGATTTGCTTTTATGATTACATCTTTGCCGTTTTCATCTTTGACGGGGTTGCCATCTTTATCTTTCTGAGTAAATCCATTATCCCTGATATCTGAGGGAATATCGCTTGGCGGTGAGAACGGTTTTCCCAATGACTCCCAGTATGCATTTGTGAATGTTACCGCATCTTTCAAAACTGTTAAGCTGCCTGTTTCTCCGTTCTCGCTGCCGCCGTATACGCTTGAAGATATTATTCCATTTGAAATGTTTACTTCTGTTCTGCCGAATGATGAAAGCTTGTAATATGCAGTCGAGAGTGTTTCGTAATCAATATTTTCAAGTCTGATTTCTTCTCCTTTTCCTGAACCGTAAACGCTGCCGTTGACTGTTCCGCCCTGAATGTTGACTACCAGTTCAATATCGTTTACCTGGTCGAAAGTATATTCTCCTAAATTCATACGAACGACATTTGCGTGAGAAACATTCAGTACTTTCACGGGAGAAAACCTATCGCTGTCGACAATCTGCGTTATTATCGAGCCGACAATACCGTATTCTCCTCCGCCGTAGACATTCGTACCGATTACTGTTCTGCCATTATCAATTGAAGTGATTGATCCGCCTTCTCCTGTAGCAGTTACTCTGAGAGTAACTTCCGTACCTCTGCCGACTGCTCCGGCGAGAGCATTGATCTGCGAACCTTTTCCGCCGCCGAAGACGCTGCCACTTATTTTAGAATCGAGAATGTCTATTTTTGTCGTTCCTTTTCCCTTGTAAGCATTAGGTCCTTCTTTGTAGGAGGTGGTCTTACCATTAGTGATAGTAATAAGGTCGTCTCCGCAGAAGTCTCTCTTTGTTACAGTCAGGTTTCCTAAGAGAATTTTATTGTTATCTGACTTATATACAATATTGATTGTTTTTCCGTCAGAATTCCTTGAAACAATTCCGGCGATTACTATCATTTTGCCGTCGCCATCATACTGCGTGACTGTTATCTCTGATCCATTTTTAGGAAGCGAATCGACAAAGTGCCCTATGATTCCGTAACTGCCTCCTCCGTAAACGCTGCCGTTGATTGCTGCCTTATCTATCGATATTTCTGTAGAATCATAAACCTCAGCGTAATTGATCGCGTGCGTATCAGAGACAACTCCCTCTCCGCCGCCGAAGACGTTTCCCAATATATTGACAATATTTCCAGTGGCATTTCCGGTGATATTAACTGAAGTGTTTCCCCTGATTACAGCATAACCAAGAAGGTTGTTAATCTTCGAATTTAAAACACCTTTTCCGCCGCCGAAGACATTTCCATCTGTGTTGATGTAACCATTATCAATTCCTACTGTTACTTTTGCTGATGACGACTTTATATCAACATTGGCAGAAACCCATCCGTCCGTTCTGCCTGCATCTTTCATTTTTTCAGGATTAAGCTGATTGTCGGGATTTGTAGTACCATCATCATTTAATTTAATCAATGTCGTTGAACCGACGGCTCCCATCTCTCCTCCGCCGTAGACATTTCCCAGCAGTATTGAGCTGCCGCCTTCAATTCCTGCAGAAGATGCTCCTAAATTCTTTGCAGTTGAGAAGAAATTGTTCAGCTGATTACGCAGATTTGGATTTGACATCGATTGATGATTTTCTACATCTTTGAAAGCATCTCCGATGTAAATATGAGTGCTGCCGGCAATTGTTGCTTTCGGCGAGAAGCCTCCGCCGTAGACGCTGTTGTAAACGCTTCCTCCGAGAATGATTACATTTGTTTCTGATTTGTTGTCATTATCTGTTGATGAAAATCCTTCCGGACTATCTTTATTGACTTTAAATATCTCGCCGACAACGCTCAGACGTCCTCCGCCGTAGACATTTCCGCTTGAAATAGTCAGACCGTTTGCTCCTACTACAGTGTATTTTGTATTTTTCAATCCTATCTCAGCATTGCCGTCGATGATTACCAGAGTGTTTCCTACCGCTCCTGAAACTGCACTTTCCGAGTGGCCTTCTCCTCCGCCGAAGACGCTTGACCTTACAAATCCTGAAATGAATACGATCGAGTCTTTTCCTGAGTAAATTGCTGATTCTTCATCAAAACTGCCGAGAATGCCGAGCTTGCCGCCGCCGAAGACTGATTTGAGAACAACTGCATCATTGATGAATACGCGCGTCGCTGCTGAAGAAAGTTTACCATCGCTGTCGCCGACAAGATCGCCTGTAACTCTCCCGTATAAAGTGCTGGAGAGAATTGCCTCTTTCTTAGTTACGATATTGCTGCCGCCGATGTCAGCATGCCTGCTCTGTCCTTTGATTAAACCTTCTCCTCCGCCGTAAACTTCACCGCCTATGCGGATGTTAGAGTCAGTATTTTTTGAAGTGCTTGATGGACCGCTTTCTTTTCCGGAAATAACCACGTTCGCCGGTCCGTAGATGGTAGCATAACCATATTCTATAAGTGAGTCAAGAGCAGCATGAGGCTCAGAATCAGAGCTGTTGGTGTTGGCCATAACCGCTGAAGGAATGTCTCCTCCCTGTCCTCCGCCGAAGACATTGCCGATACGCTCTGCATAATCATCAGCCGTACTGGTTTGTCCAGGGTGTCCGATGATTACTTTTTTGTTTGTATCAGTGGAAATTATCGAAACGTTTGATGAGACGTTTGGAGTTTGTAATTCGTAACTAAATAATCTATTATTATCTGAATCAAATGCTCCGACTGAGCCCATCTCTCCTCCGCCGTAGACATTGCCGTGAACTCCCACTGATGAGTGCGTCATTTCCGATACATCTATCGAGGCAGGAGCATGACCTATGTACACGTGAGTTGAACCTGCTACAACTGCATTAGGACCATATCCTCCGCCGAAGACATTGCCGGTAGAGAGTGATTGTAAATCATCTGATCCGACTTTTCCTCCGATGATAACTACATTTGTTTCAGCAAGATTGTCAGAGCCTGTGATGACATATTTTCCTCCATTCGCGCCGATAGTAACGTTTCCTACCAGTCCGTATGCTCCTCCGCCGTAGACGCTGCCGACTCCCGGTCCTTCGAAAACAGAGACTGCTGCGTCTCCCAGCACATCCATAACCATGATGTCAGAGTCATCCTTTGCCTGAGAAGTATTGAACTGCGGATTGCAGATCCATTTCTTGACGAAGTGGGTTGAATCGTTGGTAGAATATTCAAACATCAATTTTGTACCGTATGCTACGGTGTATGTCTGAGAGCTTGATGGATTATTATTAATAGGACTTAAGTTTTCAATCAGAGTCTTATCAGCAGTTTCGCTCACTCCGGATTTCAGAACTGGAGTTGTCAGATTATAGACTTTGATGGTTCCGTAAAGCGGTTTATTTACAGTGATTGTATACGTGTTGGAAAGTTTGACTGATACGTTCTGCTCTTCAGCCGATACCGTCACAGTCGCGGTGTTCTTATCAGATGAAGTGACTCCGGTCCAACTTGTTACATAATATCCTTCGTCTGTCGGAGATGAATATGTGAGCGTTAATTTTTTACCTACGGGAGCAGCGTAGATCAAATTGCCGGTGGCACTGCCCTCTGCCGGAAGAGGCGTACCGTTCAATGAAACGCTTATTACTCCCACGGTTGGCTGCTCTACGTAGACCGTCTTGTACTGATCGATTTCATTGGCATAAATTGTCGATTTGTCATTTGAGACTATGTGTGTGATTGTTTTGTTTGATGTATTTTCAATTTTAGAAGCTGCGCTTGATGTATTGAAGTACTGATACCATTCAGGACTGTATCTGTTTCTGCTGTCGGTATGAGTTATGATTATTTTACTGTCTTTAGCTACTTCATAAATATCATATTTGTATGTGCTGCCGTCATTTGAAACAGTACTTGTCGGGTTCAGTAATGTCTCTTTTCCTGCTTCACCGGTTTTAATACTCAGTGACCCGTGCTGCGGATGAGCAAGAGCGATAAGATGGTTATTTTCGTCAGTTTTGCTGCCGAATTTATTATTAGCAAGTGCCGGGGGAGTGTATTCTGCATTCTCATTTTCTGAAAGCACAATGCTGCTGTTATCAGAGAGATTAATATATTCAGGATTAGTTTTATTCAATTCATCAGAGTTTAAGGGAACTGCCTGATCTGCTGCACCGATCTGCGTTACTGTAGTTTCGATCATATTGTTAGAATAATTAGGATTTGATTCTCCTGCAATGATTACATTTGTTTTTCCTACTGCTCCTGCAAGAGTGTTTACAGGACTGCCCATTCCTCCGCCGTAAACATTATAGTATATTGTACCGCCGTCGATTTTTACTGTTGTTTCTCCGCCGGTGAATTTCATTGATCTTGTATCAACAGACCCGGCTTCGCCTTGAATTTCACATCTGCCTACTAATCCCAGCTCTCCTCCGCCGAAGACGCTGCCTTTGATGAGAATGCCTGTGAGTGTTTTTGAGCTGGTAGATACTGACGTCTTATCTCCTACTGAACCGAGAATGAGATCGTCGGGAGCAGTTGCTCTTTGTCCATGTCCTCCGCCGTAGACGCTGCCGAGTACTGTTACTTTCGTTGCGGTATCACCTGCAGAAGCTCCGATAAGTTCTACATTCGTTTCTCCGCCAGTAAGAACTTTGTATTTAGTCCCTTGAACAGGATTGCCTACTGCGCCTAACTCTCCTCCACCATAGACGCTGAATACAGTTCCGCCGGAGATTGTTACATCAGTACTTGCAGTAACTGAAGCATTTGCTCCATATCCTCCGCCGTAAATGTTAGTTTTATTTTCAGTCTTATTTTCATTTAAATTATAAACTGCAACTGATGATGTTCCCAGAGCAGCTCTGGCGCCATATGTTATGCTGAACTTTAAAGAATAAGTGTTTGTTTTAGTTCCGCGGTCCTCGATCTGCTCCATCGATAGATTATTTTTATCATAAGTCAGTAAGAATCCGCTGACAAACCCGTTCTCTCCTCCGCCGTAAATGCTGCCGTTTACTGTCGGAGAGTTTGAACTGCCACCGATTTTAACGCTTGTTGATGACCCTACTGCACCTACTGTAATATCTTTAGACTCTCCCATTCCTCCGCCGAAGACGCTGCCTGTGACTGTTCCGCTCTGAATGTTTACTGAAGTCTTTCCGCCGCCAGCATCGCCGCTAAGAGTATACTGAGGAGCTGCGCTGGTATCAGGAAGCTGGCTGATATTTCCTACAACGCTGTAACTGCCTCCGCCGTAGACGTTCTTCACAATTGCTGCATTACCTAGAACATTAACTGTTGCAGTTCCTGTGACTGACGCTACCTCTACAAATCCTCTGTTCCATGATTCCCAGGTGTTTAGATCAAGCTTGGATGAAAAAGAATTACCATAACTGATTGCAACTGCATTGCTGTAAATTACTTCCTCTGTACCAACAACTGTCATCTTTAATCTGATGTATCCTGAGTTATACCCAGCACTGCTAATATCAAAACTGCTAGAAGTAGCATTAGTTATGTCAGTAAATTCGGCGCTGCTCCCAGTACAGTACTGCCACTGATATGTTGCCACATCAATGCCGAGATCTGCGTTATCGGCTAGATTATACAAACGAGAATAAATTGTAGAACTTCCAAAAGTTTCTCCGTTCAATCCGCCGATCCACACTGATTTGCTGACTCCTTTGCCTGCGCCGAAAACGTTTCCTTCTATCGTTGCACTATCTTGAATCTGCACTGTTGTGCTTCCTGTCACTTTTGCTACATCCTCGTGACCTGAAGAGTCAGTGCTTATACCTCCATCTTTATTATTAGTGGTATCAAAATAGTGATCAGATGAGCGTGATAATCCTTTTCCTCCTCCGTAGATGCTTCCTGATACTGCTGCATTGCCGATGACAACTTTAGTGCTTCCAGTAACGTAAGATTTTCCAGTAGAGTCGCTCCATCCACTTCCACTATTGTTCGAAGAGTCGTCTTTGCCGCCTGAGCCTCCGCCGTAGACACTGCAGTTTATTGTAACAGGCTTTACTGGATCATTACTTCCTATTTTTATCGTGATTGTTTCTGTTGAGTCTTTATTGTCAGGACTTTGCACTGATCCTCTGTATCCTCCGCCATAAATTCCTGCTTCTTTAGCATAATAATAAGAAGTCTTAGATCCGAGAGGATCGTTGGTTATTGTGTTTTTATCACCAAAACTTCCGCCGGTAATTGTTATTGCAATCTTGCCGAATACTGAAGGTTCTGCAGGGAGCGCCCAGAAGTCATATCCTCCTCCGCATAAACTGTAAATGTTTCCGCCTGTGACTTTTATCTCGATGTTGCCGTCGACAGGATGATGTTTTGCATCTGTGTTTCCATCTTTTACACCACCATAAAGATAGTCTATCTTTCCATTTACAACAGATACTTGAACTACTGTTTTACCCTCTCCTTTTCCTACTGAATTCCCACCACTTCTCTGAGCTCCGTTGAGATAACTTACATAACCGCCTGTAACTTCAGTAGAGTTAGAATCAGAATTGCTGCTTCTTCCGCCGCCGAGCAGTTCCATGATTGTTCCGCTGTTTACCTGAATGTTAGTATTTGCAGCATTAGCACCATAACTGCTGCCATATACAGCAAAGATGGTCGGACCAGTGCTGCCAGTGCTTCCTATTGAAACATAAGTATCACTTACAGAACCAGAATTTCCTCCTCCGAAGACTGAAGAAAAAGTACCTGACTGCACGACAACATGTGTTGCATTTGTTATCGATGAAGTATTGCTGCCCCCAAAGAGAATGAACCCGACATGTGTTGTACCAGGGTCATCATTTACCCTCTGATACCAATTATCAGTGGTTATTCCTCCAGAATAATCTGTATCGACATTTTCACCGATTATCAGCCTGTGGCCGTTAGCATACAATCCCTTAGAAAATTCATTATATCCCATCGCAGGTGTAGATAAAGTGATGTTTTTGAAATAAATGTCACCACTTAATCCTGTGCCTGCGGGAATGCTTAGTGTATGTTTAGATCCATTATATGTCCCATCGATAGTAACATTATACACTCCAGAATAATTAGTGGGATTGAAGTTAGTCTTCAACACTACAATATTGGTGAAAACAGTTCCTTCTCCATTAAAAGCAGCACAGGCTGTTGATAAATTATGATAGGGCCTATTAGGGTTATCTAACGATCCTGAATACCCACCAGAGCTAGACAGATATGCATAATGAGGCGTATCCCACAGAGCTTCTAAAGTCAGTACAAGTCCTGATTTATCAGGAGTTGTGATTGCGAGAACTCCGTTACCAGAATCATATGCGTACGAAATGTACGAAATGGATTCTGACTGATTGTAAGTGATCGTTATGCCGTCTCCAGGCATGACTCTGATCGGACCCTTCTCATCGCTTAGATATTTCCTCGGAGTGTCGTTTCCAGATGTTACGACATACCACCCGTTGAATACCTTATCAGTCGGTGCAGTCCAGTTCCAAGCAGAAGAATACATCTGCACCACTGTTGAATTGAGATTTGTTGATACTGATTGAGAATCAATAGGATAATTGCTGTTTATATAATCAATCTGATAAGAATCAATTGAAATATCTTCACGATTGAGATTCAGTCCTTCGCCTGCGCTCAGACTGTTGTTTTTCCAATATTCTGTACCCCCCCCCCCAGAGCTGTCGAGAGAGGCGTAACTAACATCATGAATGCTACTGCTAATGTAAGAACAACTGTTGCTTTTTTACTCAAATTCATTCACGATGCCTCCTAGATTCTGAAAAATAAATTGAATAAATGATAATTGTGAAACTTGAGAGTGATTATTGAGGGAAATCCTTCTCCCCCCCCCCCGTCAGGAATGATCTTGAGACTTTCGAGTGATTTGATTCATTTGTTATTGCTGATTTTATTTTATTCATTCCTGCGTTCATGATTATTCAGACCTTCTTGATTTGCTGCTGTTTTTGTTCGTTCTTGTCTGAAATTGTTTCTGCATGTTTTAAAGCGAAGTGTTCAGAAATGCTTGTTTTGATATTTTTGAATCAGAACTTTCTGAAATTTCTGAACTCTTCTTTTCTTTCTTTTTATTTTTATGTTGTTTTCTGCATCAGCGTAATACTAATCATTAAGTTATTATCTATTCACTGCTGCACTTCATTTTTTTAATATCTTGAATTAGATTAACTGCTGCTAATGGTATAAATAAACTATTGCTAAATAATTGATAGAGTATATTAGTTTTTTATAAATCGAGAATTTATTTATATAGGCTGCTGTTCCTGCAGATCTTGAAACTGTTTCGAAATAACATTAAAAGTTAATGTTTTAAATTGTTTTGTATACACCTGGATATGTTCTCCAGTCATTTGAATGAATTTAGAATGTATCACATTCAGTAAATGCTGATGAGAATATATTTCTCAGAGATAGTACTGAATATTTTAAAGAAAAAATGATTGAAGCGAAGTTGCTTGTTTAAATCATGCAGAAGTTCATTTATCAAGCTGATGCAGCTTCGCAGTATGAGTATGAAATCATACACTCACGAACGATATACTGATTGATTATTTCTCTCTCATCAGCAGGAATGATGTTGAGAATAATTGATGCATCATTTTCGATTGATGATTTATTCGATTCATAATGCATGTTGATTCACTTCCTTTTCTTCCTGAAGCTTTGATTCTAATTCAATCTCACTTTCTGAAACTTCGTTCTTATTGATGATTGATTCTTCAAATGCAGGTATGAGTCCTTCCTGAAATGTTATTATCACTCATCAAATGAAGTTTCAAATGAGTTTTGTCGCAGAAATATGATTCTCTGACACATGCAGGGCACTGTATGTAATGGTGAGAGCGCCGGCTCGCACCATTATGTTTAGCTAGACTCATATTTTTTAGGCCAATCGAAAGGAAAATTGTACAAACCCTTTTCTTTTTTTCTGATGGATGAATGATGTACAAACACGTTTGATCCAACATGGTTTAATGACGTTCTAAAAACTAAGATGGAGTTGTCGACTCAGATGTCTTTTAGCACAGATCAGAAATATCAAATAGCTATTGATGCGGAAGTATGATTTATCGTACATGAAAAATAGAAAGTTGAAAAGTTAGAAAGGCAGAAATTAGAGAACAAAATAATTAAATATAGGAAATCTTGAAAAATGCCTCCTGAAATGTAAAAAATATACGTCTGGCTAGTCAATAATAATAAGTAATATATAGATAAAAGTCATACAGATATTGCCTGTTAGGAATCCAAACCTGCTAGGAGGAGGTTTGGTAGCTAACCTTCTAGCAGGTTTGGGCCTTTGGCAGGAGGTGAAAATATAAGCCTCACTGTTCGGGTTCAATTGATAATAAACTCCGTGAAAGTGGAGTTCATTATCAAGCTTTGAGTTCTAGTAAAACTCAAAGCAAACTCTGAGACTTTATGTCTCCGTCTCCCTTTCGGGGGACGTTCTTCCTCCTGATAATCCCTAATTGTTTTTGATGCTTAAAATAGTTTTGAATCTAAGAGTCTGTTGATTAAGTCTTCAACATCCTTAGGTGTTTTTCACCTTTTTGCTCTTCCAGAGTTTTCAATACCGGCTCCACAATCTCTCTGGGTATGAAAGTGTAGACCGCATAAAGAAGCCTGATAACATCTTCAGCGACCTCAAAGCCGTTTTTATTAGTTATTCATTGGAAAAGAGTAAGTCTTAAACATGTGTCGTCAGGCAGGGCAAAGTCTTTTTTACTCTTGTGGGCGTGATTTTAAGACAGCAGATGCACAAATTTTTACTTTTTTAGATCGTTAGTCTTTTGTAGCCAGAGGTCCAGCTTTAGCGATCATCCTGCCATCTTTAACATCATATGATAAATATGCAGAAAGCACGAGTTTATCCAGTATTGCACTATCGTTACAATCTACTTCTCTGCCATCAAAATATTTAGTAAAAATACGTTCTAACTCTTTTCCTTCGCTGATTGTACACATACTAGATTTCACCCGCCGGGATTCTAACCCGATGATTCTCTGACGCATGCAGGGCACTGCCAAAAACTCATATCAAAGCCTCCTTTATCATTTCTTCGTTTGATTCTTTCATTCTTTCTTCTTCTAAGTTGTTTCTTTCTTCGTTCGATTCTTTCATTCTGCCTGTCGCATATATGCTTTTTATTTCGAGTTTTGAGGTTCTCATCATAATGTACATCTCCTGTCAGTGAAAACTGACTTTTTTATTTCGTTCAATATTCGATCATTTTATTAGACGTTTAATCATTTTAGTTTTGATTACATCGTCTTGTTTTCACTTGCTTCTTCTTGTTTTTCACTGCTTATTATCTACCTCCTTTTCTGTTTTAAATTTCATATTTTTCTGCATGATTTAAACAAGCATGAGATCAGTCTGCCGATTGATATTTATAAATTTGACAGGGGGGTGAGTGAAAGTACCTCCCTTGATTTTTGAAGGAAATTTCAAGTATAATTCGAATGATCAGCATCAAAAGAACAAGAAGAAAAATCGCATTAAAAAGCATGTAAAATGAGGTGAAAGTACCTAGGAGCAAAAATGAGAGGATAACTGCAGAAATGACAAAACGTGCAGTTCAAAAGTCTTTTAAGAAAACGTTTAATTTAAGATGGCCTAAATCAACAATTATAATATCGATAACGAAATACAATAAAATTAATACTTCAACGTTAAATTTGAGATATATTTAAATATCTAAACGGGAAAATCATTAAATATGAATTTCCTGCAGTGATCGTTTTCGCAAAGGTTGCTTATAATGTGCGCGCGCGTGCGCATACGCATAGCCCCCTGCCCGTCTTTTTAAGTCAAGTTTGCCCCCTTTTCTCTTTTCGAAATTTTTCAAAAAATCGACGTTTTTTGACGAGAAATTACGCATATAACCTTTCGAATTTCAAGAAGAAAACAGACAGTAATCTGCCTGCTAAAAACACTTAAAACGCTTCATAAACGCCTTCTCCGCCTGCTTTGCGCGCGTACGCGATAAATCACATATGCAAAGCTTAAACGCGTCATTAAATCGATTATAACGATCGATGCGATGTGCCTTCCCTTTACCTTCCTAAGCTTTGCAGACTCTCTCAGAAACGCATCTCATTGATCGAGTTAACAACAAAGCTTAACAGCAGTTCAAAACGGCTTAAAACGCATTGCAGGCAGCATTAGATTGATCAGAAAGCATATGCAGACACTCAACATAGCAGACTGCATTCTCGCGCAACTTCTCGAGACTGCGATTTCATCACATACATGTAAAATCAATCAAAAAATCAAACTATTTTGCTCTCATGCTCATTATTCATTTGACTAAAAAACAAAGAAATTATTGTTCATTGAAAATGATGAGCTCTGATCGAGACGAACATTAAAATCAAGAAATCTAGCACTCATTTTCCAAAATAATCATTACGTCAAACCGTTAACTCCCCCTTAACTATAACAAGGATTTACTTGAGAAACCTGTTTGAGTTTATTTTCAATAATTATCGATCGGAGGCGTGATGCTCAGCGCTTTGAAGTAATCTTTCTGCTTCTTCGTCAGCTCATTCAGGCGCCAGTCCTCGCCGATTCTGACGACCTTCAGCTTGCTCATCTCATTGATTATGTCAGGAACGCAGCAGTTCTTCAGCAGAGTCTGCTTCTTCATTCTGTTGAGTAAAACAGTTCTTAAAATTAAAGCGATAAAATCAATGTACATCTGCCCTTCCAGCGACTCATTTGATGAAAGATTTTCACCCTCTAAAGACGATTTTACTGTGCGGAAATGCGCTTCTGCATCATTGCGCTGCCGATACCATGCTAAAACCTTGTCCCATGATTCTTCGCTTGTTGTCAAAAGAATCGTGCGGCCTAATTTCGATTCAGCATTGTGTATGTTAGCCTCTTTACGCTTTGTAACGATCCTGCCGTCTGCCTCGCGGAGACTCAACAGCTCAGCGAGGAGCTTGTGATTCTCGCGAAACTCAGCAACGAAGTCAGCGTCATATTCGCGACCGTTGAGGTACTCTTCCGCCTCAGTGATTCGCGCGTAAAGCGCAGAACGTTCCTTCACTTCTCTTGCATAATCACTATAAACAACTGCTCTGAAACTTTTTCGATTGATGGACAAGTTTGATTCGTAAACAAAAACAGCCTCGCCTTGAAAAGAATGAGTGCGAGCCGGCGCGCGGATTTTCTCATGTGAACGCAGGAGGAGTTCTTTAGCGGCAGTACATCCCATAGGCACTGATACTGTGAAGTCTAAATGCATCTCAGACAGCATGCTGAGGCTGGCCTCGCTGAAGAAACTGGGGTCTAAAAGAATGTGGAGATTGGAGACTCCCAGCTCTGCAAGGTCATCTGCTAAGTTTTTCAGTGCAGCAGTATCGCGGATGCTGCCCGGAAATAGCTTATAATAAACAGGAAGGTCTGTATCCAGTGAATGGACTAAGCCTAAGTTCATCTGTATCGGGTTTGTTACATGATAACTCTTTCCGAACTCAGCATACTCATATAATTTTGATAATGGGCCAGCCCCTGTGATGTCGTAGATTAAAACATTGTCATTGCTGATCTGCGAAGACAGAAAGTTACGGCTACTTGAATTAAGAAAAATATGTAGATTATGATCGTGAATTCAGAATAATTACAGTGTATAACAGATTATTAAATGGTGCAGAGGTTCCGGTTGAAGTTGTTAATAATCTGCATGAAGAAGGTGTCGAATCAAAAATTAAATAAAAATGAAAAAGACTGCAAAAGCAGTCTTTGATTATATTCGCTTAGAGTTTGTGCAGAGTTTGTATTACTGTTTCTTCTTCAGGAAGTAATATGCTAAAGCAACAATGATGAGGATGACGACAATTGCTGCAATTGCGTAGTAGAGTGTGTTGTCATTCTTGTCTTTGTTACTTGGTCCATCTGGATTGTCCGGATTGACTGGTTCCTGAGCTTCATAGGCGATGATGAACTTTGAAAGGTGATCTGTTTCGAATGAAACTACACCGTTTTTGTAAGTTCCGTCCATTTTTTCGACTGTTCCGTCATCTTTGAGATGATAAACAACGATGTTGTTTGGATCTTCGCCTGCTTTGAGTTTGTATGGAAGAGAGATGGTAATTGACTTGCCGTTGAAGTCTGTTACTTTCTCATTACCAGCGATAATGTTGATATCGTAAACAGGGTTGTCACCGACTGTTTTCTTCTGCTCTTCGTTTAATCTATCTTTAGCATCAATTACTTCGAAGACGATTGAACCTGCATCAGTGTTTTCAATTATTCCTGCTAAGACTTCTTTCTCAATGATTACTTCTCCTTCTGAAGTGGCAATTGAAACTGAATCGATGTTCTGATTGTTTTCAATTGTCTTTGAGATTGTTTCTAAGTCTGATACAGAAACAGTTACAGATGTCAGAGTTCCTTCAATGCTGTCTTTATTAACAATCTCAACAGTATTAGAACCAGAAGATACTGCTTCATGAACTAATTCTTCTGCTTTCTTGTCATCTACCTTAATTTCTGCATTGCCGTTGCTGTCAGGAATGACTGGTTCTTTCGGTGTGTCTGGAGTTACTGGTGGTGTTACTGGAACTCCGCCGCCGCTGCCTGAGGGTTTAACTTCCCATTTCGCATAGAGGTTGAGATTGTTGTACACATCCTCACTGAAGTCATATGCGGTTGTCAGTTCTTCATCTACATACCAACCGGCAAAGTTATATCCAGATTTTATCGGATCTGAAGGCTTTGTGAGTTTGGATCCGTAATCAATACTAACGCTACTCACGTACGAACCATTATCATAGTAAGTTACTACGCATTCTCCATTATTACATATAACGTCACGCAGATCCACATAGTACTTCACTGGCTCTGAAGCATCATTTCCATCCCAGTCAATAATAATGTATTGTTTAATATCAGAGCTGGATTGTACATCAATATAGAAACAAACATAATTTATGTCATCCCCATATAGATTGCTCTCAAAGTCTGTGGTTAAGAATGCATCAGTTAAGGCATCAGTTTCATTCCATGGTTCAGAACTAAAGTAATACATTGCAGATGTAAGGTCATCGGCTGACATAGCAGAGGGTACTGGAATAGCTACACCTACCCAATAGCCTTTGATGTGCTTGCCATTATAGTGCTCTGGAACTCCACCTGCGATGAGATGAATTATCGCAACATCATCATATCCGCATTCTAGATATGCTTCGTATGTTCCTGGAAGAGTTATTGGGTTCACAGATTCATTTGCAGGCTGATCTGCAAGCGGTGCTGATTTTATTCCTTCATTAAACTTTAACCAAGGTAAGCTCAGAATGTATGTTGAAGCAGCGTAATTGGTTTCATTACCGTCAAAATCAACAATTACTTCGAAGCTCTCGCATTCTCCTGTGACAAACAAGACTAAGTTGAGATAACCGTTTTTAAGTGTTGCTTTATCAGAGTTGTCCAAAACTAATTTTTTAGTTTCTTTTCCAACGATGGTAATTGAAAGCTTGTCTGCATCAATACCATCCAGCAGTTTCATTTTAACTGGTAGATAATATCCAGACTGCATAGCAGACAGACTGCTGAATCCACTGTAAGAATTGATATAATTGAGCGCTCCAGTTACATCGTAGACATAATCACTCAATGGTACATTATTATACGAGTATACTTTAGAGATGTTTAAACCATCTGTTAATTCAGATACTGTTTGTCCATATAATTCACTATCAGAAACAGTCTCAAAGGTAACACCAGGAGAAGATGGTGGGAGAATTACATAATTCCCATCTGTCGAAAGTAACTTAGATCCGTTATGCTTATTCTCAGCCAAGGTAACGTTTGCAATAGAGTTATCGCTTACCGTGATCTTCAGAACATTTCCATTGTCGTATCCAGTTGTGTTGGTTGTTCCTAAACCATCAACAAATTCATTGTTATTATACGTTTTAGTGAAAGTATTGTTCAAGATAGAAATGAATGTCAATGGTTGGTCAGCATTAATATTTATTCTGACTGCACGTCCACCTGCATACAGTTCGCTTTCTGAAGTAGAACCCGTGTTATCTGAATCCCAAGTCGAGATTATGTTGGAATCAATAATAATATCATTAAAGTTAGAGGAGTCTATCTGAATTGCATTATATGCAACTTTGGAGATATGGCAGTCCATCAGTTCAAGATTGCCGCCTTTTCCACAGTTTTCAAATATACTATACTATCTTTAAGTTCAGCGAAAGCTGATTTGTAATCTCATTAAAGCATGAAATTGAGACTTGCTAATGGAGTGAAATGTATGCTGTGAGTTATAAAAAATTATGGAAACTGCTGATTGATAAGGATATGAAAAAGAAAGACTTATGTGTAGCAGCGGGAATCAGCCATGCGTCAATGGCCAAACTTGGTAAAAGCGAAAATGTGACAACTGATGTTCTTGTAAAGATATGCACTGCTTTACAATGTGACATTGGCGATATAATGGAACTAACACAAGATACAAAATATGAAAGAAGACGGTACGATGGCAGAACAAACAGCGAGAAAAATAGAACCTGTTCAGGCCAAGCCAATTTTGAAATGGGCTGGTGGGAAAACGCAGATGCTAAGCGATCTTTTGCCAAAAGTACCGGCCTCCTATGGTCGATACATTGAGCCGTTCTTTGGCGGTGGCGCAATGTTCTTTGCCTTACAGCCGAAGAATGCTGTTATTGCAGATAGCAATCCAGAGTTAATCAATATGTATCGAGAAGTTGCCGATCATGTTGAAGATGTTATTCAATACCTAAAACAATATAAAAACACCTCTGAAATATTTTATGCTGTTCGCAGTCAGGAATGGACAGCACTTCCTCATACTGAAGCTGCTGCAAGAACGATCTTCTTGAACAAGACTTGCTTTAATGGGCTATATCGTGTTAACAAACAGGGGCAATTCAATGTCCCGTATGGGAAGTACAAAAATCCAAAAATTTGTGATGTGGATGGGCTGAGAGCAGCATCAGTAGTATTGAAAAAATCAGATATTCTGTGCGGTGACTACCTTTTAGTTCTGGAACACTATACTCAGCCCGGTGACTTTGTTTTCCTTGACCCTCCATATTTGCCCATCTCTGAATATACTGACTTCAAGAGATATGCAAAAGAGCATATCCTGCGGCATTTACAGATGGTACTTTGTCCGTTGAATTATAGAATAATTCTTTATTTTTGTGCTGCAAATTCTGATAATGGAAGTGTAATATATGCTTAGTGGTCATTTTGAAAACTGTTACGGATTAACGCAGTTTAATCTTCCAAGTATTGATTTTACTCGTTGCAATAAAGCAATGATATATGCACCTAATGGTGTAATGAAAAGTTCTCTAGCTAAGGTTTTTGATGATATTTCCAAAGGCATGACAACAAGTGACCGAATATTTCCTGGTGTAGTAAGTAGCTACTCTGTAACGCATTATATCAGTCAGTATGTTTACAGTTCATCTAATGCTACCACGACTCCAACAGCAACCGATAGAATTTATGTTGTTAATACATTTGCCGATTCATTTGAGTTTACTAAAGAAACTGTAAGTACATTGCTTGCTGATGAAACAACCCGAAATGAATACAATGTTCTTATGGCTCAGTTTAGCGAAGAAATACGACAAATCGAAAATAACCTTCGAGTACTGACTGGATTAACTAAACCTCAAATCAAAGGAAAGCTCATTTCTGATTTAAGATTAAACGAAACTTCTGATTGGACGGATATTTTTGAAAAAATTCATGAACTATTTGATAACCGTCAGACCCTCGGTTATTTGAATGACTGTACTTATTCAGAATTATTCAACGATAAAGTGTTGGCGGTTTATGGGAAACAGGAATTTATTAATTCAATAGAGACATACATTGAAAATCTTAATACTCTTTTGGCAAACAATCCAGTTTTGAGTGATGGATTTACAGATAGAAATGCAGAAACGCTCGGAAAGGAGTTGGCAAAGCATAACCTTTTTAATGCACAGCATACTATTCAATTAAAAGATGGTGTTACAGTTATTCACTCACTTGATGAATGGAATACTGTTGTAAATAAGCAATTAGAGCGTATTTATGCTACACCAGAATTAAGTGCGGTTTTTCAAAAACTGAAAAAGCTGCTTACAGCTAATGAAGATGTTTCTCGGCTTAGAGATATTATCATTGCTCACCGTGAAATCATTCCAGCCTTAAGAGATATTAATACCCTGAAGGTTCAAACATGGCTTGATTGTTTCTCTAAACTTGATACACCCTTTACCGATTATTATAATAGGATTTCACAATATACAGTTCAAATTAGGGCCCTGTATAAACAGGCAGCTACACAGTCAGCAAGATGGCAAACGGTTGTTAATGAGTTTAATAGACGATTTCGTGTCCCGTTTGAAGTGCAGATTGAAAACAAAGCCAATTTTTTGTTGAAGGATGAAGCACCAAACCTATCATTCAAATATACGAGGGGAGTTGCCGCCCCACAGAGTGCCATGCTAAAAAAAGATGATTTGATGGCATCTTTGAGTACAGGTGAAAAAAGGGCACTTTATCTCCTATATATTTTGTTTGATCTTGAAAGAATCAGACAACAAGCAATTGCAGGCGGCGGACAATTCTTAATAATTGCAGACGATATAGCAGATTCGTTTGATTACAAGAATAAGTATGCCATTATTGAGTATCTAAATGATCTTGGCAGTACCACTGGCATTGATTTAATGATCCTCACCCATAATTTTGACTTTTATAGAACAGTAAAATCGAGGTTAGGCGTTGCTCGCACTAATTGCTATATTGCACAACGAGATGAAGAAGGCGTCATTTCAATTTCGGAATTCAAGTATCAAAAGGACTTTTTCAAGAATGTAGTAATCAAGGGTATTAAAGACGGTAACATTGTTGATGATGATAAGAAGAAGCTTTTGATATCAAGCATTCCGTTTTATAGAAACCTGTGTGAATATAGTGGTAAAGAAGATGAGTATGCAAAGTTGACTTGCTTTCTTCACTTAAAATCAACACCGCTCAATACACAAGCTGTACAAATCTCGGAACTATGGAATATAATTAAACCTTTCCTGGATGGTGTTTCTTTTTCTGGAAATGATGAAAATTACTTTTCAGCTATTATAAGGATTGCAACCGCCTGTGTAGCAGATAATACTAACGAGGTTCTTTTAGATAACAAGTTGGTTATTGCTATTGCAATTAGGCTCTTGACCGAAAAGTTTATGCAGCGGATAATTACAACAAACGGGCAGACCTGTGCAGATGCAAATAGTAATCAAACAAGAGAATGGTATAAAAAATCGGAGCGGTTCTTAACGCCAGATCAAAAAGCCATAATTGAGGAAGTGAATCTTATCACACCCGAAAGCATACACTTGAATTCTTTTATGTTTGAGCCGCTGATAGATATTTCCGACTGGGTATTAAAAGAACTCTTTACTAAAGTTTCAGTTCTTTAATTCGTACTTCCTGTGGCTAGCATGGCAACAAAAAATCAGATAGCCAATACTATCTGGATAATGAAAACAATGCAAATACTCGAGCTAAATCCCATAAGCGAAACTGTTTAGAACACGCCGAACAGGAGCGAGTCAGAATGATAAGTTTCCTGTACCCCCCTCCCCCAGGCATATCTACCTGGGTTAAAGGTACAAGTAGCATCAGGGCCGCAATAAATAGCGCTGATGCTAAGTATCAATTTACTTTTTTTATTCATTTGCTCACTTATTTATTTTTAAGGGGGTTTGTTTGTTGTTGAAACTGTTTTACGTTTCAACCGCTGCATTAGAAAAGCAGAGAGTCAGCGAAGTTCCACAGAATGCGATTGTTTCGAATCCTGTTGAAATCGTAACTGGCATACTCTTCTTTGCAAATGCGCGCTGCTGTGGTGATATATAGCAGTATATTTAGGAATACTATGAGGATTCTCTTCAATGATAAAAATCAGCCAGAGAGTATATTTTGTATAAAATAAGAGCTTTTCTTATAATGTAATCAGCCGTCATACGAAGAAGTTTAATGGATCTACTGAAAATTCTAACACTGAAATTAGCATCTATCAGCTCTTAGAGTAAATTGTTAATTAACCACCATTGACCTCAGACATCAACATTTAGAATTTTACAGATGATTGCCTACACCAACTTTCATTATTCTGGAGAGATTAATATTAGCGTACCAAAAATCGCAAAACTACCGATGATGAATTGCAAATTAAGTATACGAGTGCAAAAACACAATGTCGTTTGTAATGAGTCATACGATTAAAGATTTCAAAAGTGTTGATAATGTTCTTTAGCGATTTTTCAGAGCCCAGACGTAAGATACAGAATATTAATAAGTAAAAGACGCCACGACAGAGACAAAGAACAAGTGGTAAATGTCCAACTACGTCCAATAAAAAACTCATTTTATCCAATCATATCCAATAACTTTATAGGCATTCTAACTATATGGATATAATTGATAGGACAAAGATGTCCAACTAAAGGAGGAGAAAAATGAAGGCCAATTTAATTATTAAACTCATATCCGCCCACAGCGCAGGCGATGAAATTCTCTTCAAAAAAACACTCTCAGAACTAATTCAAGATGAAGAAATGAAAGGAAATTACTCCTTGGCTTCATCCCTTGAGAGCGCTTATTCAGCCAAAAAACATCCTTCAAACGGCTCGATGATTTATCCCTCGCCTTCACCAACCTACTCTGCACAGTCAACGATTAATCTGCCTAAAGACAAGGACAGTACCTTAGAGTTAATTGAGATTATACAATCTGATGTGACTCTTGATGATGTGGCATTACCTGAAAAAACATTAGAGATAATCCAACAGATAATCGAAGAACAAAGGAATTCTGAAGAACTGCGGCATTCGGGCATACCTCCTACCAATCGCGTCTTATTTTGTGGACCGCCGGGGTGTGGTAAAACTATGACTGCTAAAGCATTGGCCTCGGCACTTGATTTACCACTTGCATACGTCAGACTGGATAGTTTGGTTTCATCGTATCTTGGACAAACTGGAACAAACATACGAAAAATTTTTGAATTCGCCAAAAGCCAGCGCATGGTGCTTTTTCTAGACGAGTTCGATGCGATTGCTAAGAAAAGAGATGATCTGAATGAACTTGGTGAGTTGAAACGTGTGGTGACTGCCCTTCTGCAGAATCTGGATGAAATGCCATCCCATGTTTTTCTAGTGGCAGCAACAAATCATCAACATTTGTTAGATCCAGCAATCTGGAGACGTTTTGACATTTCGATTCTTCTTGAAGAGCCGAATGAGAGTCAAAGAAAAAAGATAATTACAACAGCACTTGCCGAGTATCTAAAAGATTTTCAAGTAGATGCTCAATCGTTGATTATTCTTTCTAAAGGTATGAGCGGCGCGCAGATCCAGACATTTTTACAAGCGCTTGGAAAATATTGCATCATATATAAAAAAGAAGGCGAAGTCCTTACTATCGAAGAAGTTAGAAAAATTTGGCTCAAACATAAAAATTTGCATGTAGAGGATAATGATGAGAATCTTACTGCAGAACTTTTAAAATTACATCAGAGTGGAGTTTCGATAAGAGCACTTGCAACTGTAAGCGGGATTTCCAAATCAACATTAAGTTATCGTTTCAAAAAAGAGGTGAAGTCAAATGAATGATAATCAACGACCACATTTTTGGATTCCTGATCAAGAAGTAGAACGAGTTCCCAAAAAACCACGAGGAAGAGATAAAACAAGGGATATTGTTCACTCAGAACATGGTGCAAAATTAAGCCAGGGACTACAAACAGTTAAACAAACTTTAGAAACAACGCAAAACGATGATTCCCTGCGAGACGTTGATTTGTATGTGTTTAAAGTTGAACTTCCTGAAAAAGAGAAAGTTCAAAACAGATCCAATCTTTTTTCTAAAAACGGTATGACTGTAAATGCAGTCAAAGATGAACGTCGCGCAATCGTATCAACAACCAAACAAAAGTTCCAAATGCTGAAAAATAGAGTGGATGCATATACACAAAATGGCACCAATAAAACTCATTTCGATTACGTTGAAAGTATTGCACCATATGTGGGAGTTGAAAAAGAGTCCGATGAATTACGGAAAAAAATATATCATACTTCACCTCCTGAGAAGATTGACATTCAACTCATGTTCATTCCCAATCTCCAAACGCAAGAATATGAGTTGATTATTAAAAGAATGAAAGAAAAAATTAAAGCTACCGATGGTGTGATTCAACAAGACATATATTATTTATCAGATAACACTCCAGTAATGCGTGTTATTATTCCTTCTGCAGCTTTAAACAGATATGAAAATGACTCAGCAGTATACAGGATTGAAGAAACTCGTTTTTTTAATGCCGTGGTTGATGATCAGAACAAAACAAAGCAATTACCAATTGAACTTAATTCTCAAGTAGACGTGGCTTCTTTGCCAATCGTAGCAGTTTTAGATTCTGGTGTGAAATTTAACAAACAATATGATCAATTGATCGTTGAACATTGGAAAGCGCCTGATTCATCAGGTGGTAACTGCGAGCATGGTACGCGCGTGGCCAGTAAAGTAGCTTTTGCACATTTGGGGAAGCAATTAACAACTTCACAGATTCTTACACCACGAACAAGAATTATAGACTGCAATACCCTTGATGGCAATGTTCCAGAAAATATTATGATCCAACGCATTCAAGCCGCAGTTGATAAGTATGCAGATGTAACAAAAATTTTCAATTTATCGGCTAATTCATCTAGCCCCATTGATGGAAATGAAATGAGTATCCTTGGCTTTGAATTAGATGTTTTACAACTTAAACGGGGAGTGCAGTTCGTTGTTTCGGCTGGCAATCATTACCTTTGGAGAACTAATACATCATTAGATAAAATTCTTGACGATGATGATTCAAAAATCGCTGCACCAGCAGATTCTATGTTGAGCATTGTGGTGGGAGCTCTTGTCGGCGAAGATCATCAGGGTAGCATTTCTGGCAAAGATACTGTCGCACCGTACAGCAGATGTGGTCCTGGTTTTACTGGCTCCCTACGACCAGATGTGTGTGCATACAGCGGAACAATTGTTGTCGATGAGAATGGTGCACATGTGCCATGTGATCCTTATGCTCTAGTGATGACTCCCGATGGAACAATCACACCAGATGTGGGAACAAGCTTTGCTGCTCCGATTGTTGCTGGGGATTTGGCTGAGATTCAAACGATCGTGCCTGATTCAAATATTTTATTAGCAAAAACACTATTATATCAATACGCACAACCTCCAATACAGGTAGCTAAACCGCAGGATGATGACTTAAATTTCATTCATCGACTATATGGCCGTGGAATTTCTTCAGTCGCAAGTAGTAAATTTTCGTCACCATCGAGAGTGACATTTGTAAGGACAGGCACGCTTAATCGTCTTACTAAGGAACGTGTGAAAATATATATGCCAAAAATTTTGGCATCGAAATATGGCAAGAATACTGCAAGAGTTACTGTCACCTGCATTTCACAACCACCAGTTGATCGAACCAAGGGTAGCGAGTATCTCGGAGCGTATGTGGGCGCTTCACTGAAAAAAATCGGCAAACATGGAAAATTGACCCCAGTTGAACAACCTCATAAAGAAGGTCGCAGAAAATGGGATGTCTGTAATCAATTTAGTAAAGTGTTTTCTAAGTTTAATGCTGGTGATTGGCAAGTCTGGTTGGAACTCTTTTCACGTTGGGACGATAAAGTAGCCGATATTCCATATGCCTTAGTAATAACAATCGAAGATTTGAGTGGGGAGCTAGATATTTACAACGAGATACAAGAACAGAACCGCTTTCAGGAAATTGACACCTTTCGCCTTAAAATCGATAGTTAATGTTATTTACAATATGCAGACATTGTGCGCAGGGATGGCGTGTTGCCAGTTGAATATTTAACGCAACCTCCGCATCAGTTAATAACATGGTTTGAAAGTGATGCTGAGATCACCACAGCTCGTAGCACGAGCTGTCGGGCTGCTTGACCGAGAGCTTCTTAAGCAGCTCTTTCTCCTTCTTCGTCAGCTCGTTAAGTCTCCAGATGTTTCCTATATTTCCTATTTTCAGCTTACTCATTTCATTGATGACGTCAGGAATCCAGATGTTCTGCAGCATGTTTTCTTCTCTCATTTTGTTTAATAAAATAGTTCTTAAAATCAAAGCGATGAATTCGATGTAGAGCATGCCTTCGACTGATTCTCTTGAAGAGAGATGTTTTATGCCGCCTTCCATTGATGACTTGAGCATTCTGAACTCTTCTTCTGCATCATTTCTGTGACGATATCTTGAAAGAACCACATCCCAGGAATCATTGCTTGTTGTCAGCAGTATCGCTATTCCATGTCTTTTGATATATTCATCGACTAACTGCTTATTTCTCGTTATTTTTATCCTGCCGTTATCGTTTGTAAATTCTAAAAGCGAGACTAATCCTTTCTTGCCTGTAAGTTCTTTAATTAACTCGTCATCCCAGTCCTTTCCGTTGTAAGCACTATGCCTTTCATCTACACATTGAGCTTTGCAGGCACGCTCAGAAACATATACATCACATTCTCGCGCAATTTCTCGAGACTGCAATTTCACTACACACTCGTAAAATCAATCAAAAAATCAAACTATTTTGCTTTAATGCTCATTATTCATTTGACTAAAAAACAGAGAAATTATTGTTCATCGAGAATGATGAGCTCTGATTGAGACAAACACTAAAATCAAAAAATCTAGCACTAATTTTCCAAAATAATCATTACATCAAAAATGCGGCAGCCGAATACGACAGCCTGAAAACAACATTAAAAAAATGAAGAAATTAAAGGTACTGCACCAGATCGCGCAGTATTTCTTTGGGATTTGCAGCTTTGACAACACCAGAAGCTAGCAGAACACCTGCAGCTCCGAGTTCAATAGCCTTTGAAACGTCTTTTCCTGTTTTTACGCCTGCACCGCAGAGAACCTTGACGCTGCTGTTGATATTCCTGACAGCGCTGACTGCTTCCGAAACAACTTCCGGTCTTGCATCAGTGACAGAAACGTCACCGCCGATAAGCTCCGGAGGCTCTACGGCAATAAAATCAGGCGATAAGGACGCGGCAGCAGCTGAAGTTACCGCAGTGTCAGTACAAACAACTGTGACAAGATCTAAAGATCGGCAGGACTCGACTGCAGCAGCAATATCTGCAAGCATCATTCTGTGTTCAGAATGATTCAGCAGACTTCCCACAGCTCCTGAAGCCGCTACCATCTGCGGGGTAACCCAGCCGGTAGCAGATCCTGGTTTTTTAGCATCCACATGCTGCGACAGCACAGGAATGGAAATGGCAGAAGCAATCAGGGAGAGTTCCGGCATCGGCGGGCATATCGAGATTTTGATGCCTGATTCTTCCGATACTTCAAGGCAGGATTCAGCGAGTTTGAGGGCCTTTCCGCCCTCTACCTCTGAATATGCTTTGAAGTTGACGATTACTGCCGGAGTCTTAAGTTCACTCAAGCTTTTCCATCCTTTCCTTAAGTTTGCTCAGTACAGCCGGGCGGGTGGTGTATTCCATCTCTTCTGGTCCCAGAACGGCAGGCATGAATGGACCGTGTCTGCGCATATACATTGAAGCTTTCACAGCAGAACGGCGGGCTTCATCCCAGCAGCTGCCTGCGAAATAATCCAGAGGTTCGTGGACGCCTACAGGAGAGTTTGGATCTTCCAGACCCTGGAACTTACCGTTGCTGACGTGCATACCTACAGCGCAGATTCGCGGGGGACCGTCAAAGAAGACAGGGTCGGAATCAGCAACTGAGCATGGATACCATGCACCGTAGTGAGAACCGCGCATCCATCCTGCAACGAGAGCAGGGAACATGTAAGGCTGCAGGTGCTCCCCTACTGCCGGCAGACCAGACTGGGCACGGCAGATACAAACGGGGTCATCTTTTCCTACGTATTTGCCTGCAGAAATGTTGAGTTTTTCTGTAGAGACGACTGCACCGATGCCGATATCGTCAGATTTGCTCCAGATCCTCTTGATGGCGTACCTTGTGGTATCTCCCAGGAGAGTAAGGATATCATATGTCTCTTCAGGAGTGGACATGATGACTTTCTTGGAGTCTATTACATCCACAATTTCAAACTTAAAGCCCTCGTGGGCGCGGGGATCAATTACCAGACCTGTGGTGGTAAATGGATCCATGAAAACTTTGCAGAGCGGGAATGAGTAGGAAGAAGGCTCAGTTTTGTCGGCCATAAAGAATACGATCGGTTCTGCGCCTCTCTCTTTGAATTCCATCTCAGCAGCGCCTGGACCGGCACCCCTTATGTTGCCTGAAAAGGCATCTGTAAGCAGATCCTGACCGGCAGCATACAGCTTCATCTCTTTAGCTACCTTGGTAGCATCCATAAAGGCATCCCAGCAGAGACCATGAACATCTTTGTTGTTCTCTCCCCTGGTGTGTGTCAAATAAAGATTTATGTCGTCACCGACTCTGGTAACATAAAAATCGTCCACGGTTCCGGCTCTGACACCGTCTTTCAGGCGCTCGACGCATTTCTGCATCATCAATGGATGAGGACGGGCGTGTCCTCCTACCGATCCAACATCCGCTTTAATAACTGATACTGTGACTCTGTCTGACATTTGTAATCCCCAATTGGTCTTAAATCTTCATGTGCAATATTTCAAGTGTTATAAATAATTACACGGAAAGAGCACCCCCATCCCCACGAGAGAGGGTCTTCCGTGTCAGCCCCGCTTACTTCTGAATAGAAATTACGTCAACGGGGCATTCTTCTGCCGCTTTGGCGGCGCAATCGAACATATTTTCCGGAACTTCTCCTGCTTCAGGCCCGGAAGTACGGTATTTCTCCGAGATATTGGATGTACCGTCATCTGTCTGAATAAAGATGTCGGAACAAGCTTCATCGTAACACCTTCCGCACTGAATGCATCCTTCTAGATCAATCTCTACTTTGACCATGTAACGCTATTTGGCACCTTTAAGCAGATAGACTTTGCGGAAGGCTCCGGCGGCTGCCAGGACTGAGATAAATGAGGACGGGTTTTTCACTCTCCTGATCGGCAGTATTTTTGTTTAAAACAGAGAAGTACATGCAGATTTTGTCAAAGCAGATGCTGGCAGGACCTCTGGACCATAATAGATAGGAGAAAGTTGTATATCTAAACAAATTATTGCACTATTAAAATGGAGGAATAGTATGTCCATAAAAAATTGGTTCAGTAAGAAAAAAGACGATAAGAAGGAATCCTGTGACTGCTGCGGCGAAGAGAAAAAAGAAGAAGAAAAGCCTTCTGAGTGCGGCTGCGGCTGTGGCGGCGACAAAAAAGAGTGATATCAAATCCCTGTAACCCGGTTGCAGGGGCCTTTTGTCGGGGTATTCCGACAGAAAAACATTTTCAATGTTGGTTTTTGATTAAAGATTCTGCATTCTGGCAGACATTTACTGAAGCGGCCTTGCTTTAAAGACTGCAGTGCAGCCTGTGAAGTGCATAGCGTTAGGTACTTTCACCTACCCCCTGATGAACTATATATGTAAAGACAGGACTCTTTGCCCTATGAATTATAATGCAGTGATTAAAGAGATACCGGAATACATCATGTACTGTAAAAGCGGTGTTATCGCAGATTGGGACTCTCTGGTGGAATTCATACATTCCGCTGCTGACGAATGCCTTGCGGCGAACCCAGACATGGAGTGTGATGATTCCGCATACAACTTCATAACATATCCCAATGGTTTCGGTGGAGATGGGAATATCCTGCTGGAGTACTACGAAGCCGTAAAAGCATTCGGCAACGAGACAAAATCCATAAAATTCAAAAAGATTGAAAAAACCAAAGCTGTCTGCGTTCTCCACAAAGGCAGTTATGAAGGTCTCAAATTTGCCTATGCATTTGCATTTCAGTATCTGAAAGAAAACGGATATGCAATGTCTGAACCTCCCCGGGAATGCTATATAGACGGCTGCTGGAACAAGGAGAGTGTAAGCGAGTATCTGACTGAAATTCAGATACCTGTGGATCTCTAAACCTTTTAAAATTTCATCTGGTATTGTATAAATAGTGCAAGGAGGCACGTGAATCTCTGTGTCTGTATCATGCAGACTCAGAGGTTTACCCATGAATGATGTTGTAAAATTTTTACAGGACAGTCCGATACAGTACCTTGCTACAGTCGGCAGCGACAATAAAGCAAAATGCCGCCCTTTTACATTTGTCGGAGAGATTGATGAAAAATTATGGTTCTGCACTGACAACCAGCATGAAGCATACATGGACATGCAGTATAATCCCTGGATAGAGTTTGCCGGACCGGGTTCTGAGAATTCCTGGATGCGCCTGAGCGGCAAAGCAGTTTTTGAAGAAAACATGGAAGCTAAGAAAATCTGCCTGTCTGTACCATTGGTTAAAGAGTACTACAAAACCGCTGACAACCCTGCTTTGGCAGTGTTCTATCTGGCTGATGCTCATGCCCAGATCGCTGACATGTATGAGAATTCGCCAAAACGCTATGATCTCTGAACTGCCCCAGCGGCAGTATCCTTTTCTATATTCTGCTAAAAACAGCGTCAGTAAACTGTCATCATACCAACTCTGAGAAAGAAGATGCGCAGTGCTGCCAGAATGAAGAATATTTCAATACAGATAATGAGCATTATACCCGCTGGAGCAACTGCCATCAATACTCCAATGCAGACTGCGATGGCGATAAAGAAAACCGACATGATGAGCCAGTACGCAAATTTTCTTGCAGAAATGATCTCAGACCATTCGAGATTGTAACTGGAAAATCTGCACGCCATCAGATATAGAAGAAAGATGAGAACAATCTCAATCAGGAAAAGAGGATCTTCTGAAAGTGAGTAGAGGTATGCTGTACCTGCAGCAGCCAGAATGAATATGCCTGTTAAGATTGCAAGCAATGTTGCCGGTATTCTCCTCATCTTTCCACTTCCAAGTGCTGAGAATGAATCTGCTATAAAATAATAAGCAGACTTGAGTGATTGTTATATGTGGTGTGCATGGCTATCCCGTCAAAGCGCAAAAATCTTTTTGATACGCCGATACTTGCCACTACATGTCGTTTACAGAAAAACATGGCAGCACTCTCCTTGTGCCGCCGCTCTCACAAAGGCGTAATTTTATCACGCTCCCGTAAATCGTTCTTTCAAAAGAGTAGGCGGCTTTGATTGCGATATGAAAAACGAGCCGACAACCGCGTTTTTGTAATGGTTATCAACTCTGCGTCTCAGGCGTCTAGATCTGTGATATCAGATGTATTCAGTTGTTGTACGTTGATCAAACGCTCCTGCTTTCACTTGGGGCAGAATAGCTGGAGTTTTTTTTAGCTCCGTGTCCTCTCGAACTCTCAACCTCGTTTTGTTGCCGCAGACGGGGCATAACAGCCATTCAGTTTTTATCTAAGGCGCGCTTAAACAGTTCATCAAACGGGAATTGTCAATAACGCTTCTCATATTGTTTTCTTGCATCCATTGTATGTTTTTTTATGAATTCCGTTTTTGCTTCGGTATATGCATCCCTATTATGTTCGTACTGGTGCCATAAATTGAGTTTTAACTGTTGGTATTCTTTTGCGATCTCAGGATTATCAATTAGATAGTCACGAAAATACAGTTCTTCATTATCACCCACATATCGAAGATGCAAATGGTAAACTTTTTCGGCAAATCCGCTTTCTGTATATCCATAGTTAAAGGAAATCCTCCCTTTTGACTCTGACATTTTGATAAATCCGCTACTCGTAATGATTTCAGCAACAGCTCTAATATCTTCATCGGTAGCGATTTCAACAAGAATATCAACAATAGGCTTTGCCAAAATGCCATTTATTGCTGTACTACCGATATGACTAATGCGAATGACCTTGCAAGATGACAGTTTATTCTCCAAAAATATAGCCATTTCCGCATACTGATCTTTCCATTCAGCATTGTGCTCCGTCAATCTGATTGGAAACAGTGTCCATAATTCTTCAAGAGTCATTTCTGATAGCTTTTTCCCCATCTTGTCTCTCCTTTATAACTTCTGACTTATTGAACTTCATGGCAGATTGTCCCAAGGTAATTCAAATAACAATGCGGCAAGTCAGAAGTTACATTACTTGTGATTTACTAATAGTCATGTGTTGAAAGATATTCTTCAGATACATCTGAGAATTAATGATAAAGTCTCATCATAAGCCTTTGTTTTATAACTGACATTACGAACAAAATCGAAGTATGAGAATCTATCAAGATGTGTATGATTGTTGAAACCGCCAAAGTTGCTTACTTTTTACATTTAAAATGAGTAGATATGAGGGAGATCATTGTCAAACTCGGAAGTAAAAAGATGTCAAACTCGGAAATACGATGTAAATCAACACCAAAATCATACTAGCATATCACCCTAGAACATTTTATAGAATATCCTACAGAATCATATACTGGCGATGTTGAATTTTGTGATTTGTCCAAACTAAAAACAATAATTCCATCAATATTGATTAGAAAAACAAGACAGAGTCTCATATAAATGAGTTGGACATCTTTTAGAAGATGTTTTCACCTGTGTTGTTTTGGGATACTCTTGCATTTTTGAATGTTATTTACTAGACCTATCCGTTCTTCCCTCAGCATAATTTCACAGTTTGTATGATCTTATTTTAAAAATAAGACAACCTGAGGGTATGTTAACAATCTAGAATACAGTGACATATGATATAGAATCGCACCTAGATCGGTTAGAATCGCACCTAGATCGGTTATTTTGCGTAAAGGCTCTCTAAGGCCATTTAAAGCAGATTTTTAAATTGGATAGTCTCCGGCTTAACTTGAGGCATCACGGAAGCTTTATAATTCTTAGTAACTTCCAGCAATACATGGCATTGGATCTTATCACAAGAAATTCCAAGACTCTTTCACCAGAAGATGCTGAAAAGCAGGTAAAGGTGAAAGGCTGGGCTCAGGAAATCAGAAATCTGGGTGGAATTTCATTCCTTATTCTGAGAGATAGATACGGCACTGTTCAGGTAACAGCTCCTAAGAAAAAAGTAGCACCAGAGATAATGGATGTATTAACGTCATTATCCAGAGAATCTGTAGTTGAAGTATGCGGAACAGCCAAAGCTTCCAATCAGGCTAAAGGAGGAGCAGAGGTAATTCCTGAAAGCATTACTGTCCTCAGCAGCGCAGCTTCCCCGTTGCCTCTAGGAGTTGTCGATAAGGTAAACGCAGAAATGGATACCCGTTACGACCACCGTTTCATGGATCTTAGAAAACCTGAAGCCAGAGCAGTTTTTGAAATCAAATCAAAAGTACTCAGGCTCATTGACGAATATTTGTTAGGCGAAGATTTTGTAGAAGTATTCAGTCCTAAAATTGTAGCTTCTGGCGCAGAAGGCGGAGCTACACTGTTCAAACTTGATTACTTCGGCAAGCCTGCATACCTTGCACAGTCGCCGCAGCTGTATAAGCAGATGATCATGTCCACAGGTTTAGACCGCGTGTTTGAAATCGGACCTGCATTCAGAGCAGAACCCTCAGACACAGTAAGACATGTCTCGGAATTCATATCATTTGACGGAGAAATGGCTTACATCGATTCCATGAATGATGTCCTGCAGATGCTGGAAGGCTGCATACAGCATGTAATCAAAGGCGTTGCAGAAACTTCATCAGCCCAGCTGGAGATTCTTGGCACTGAGGTAAAGGTTCCTAAAGCTCCATATCCAATCATAGAATACAAAGATGCAGTGGAGATCGTAACCAAAGAAGGAATGGAGATTTCATTAGGTGATGATCTGGGTACAGAAGGAGAGAAGATTCTCGGTTCAGTAATGGAAGAAAAAGGTTACGAGATGTACTGGATCGTAGAATATCCTGAAGAAGCAAAGCCATTCTACATCATGGAAAAAGAAGGCACTCCCTACTCATACTCTTTCGACTTGGATTACAAAGGACAGGAAATCTCTTCTGGAGGACAGAGAGAACACAGATACAATGTGCTGGTTGACAGAATAAGCAAGAAAGGTCTGAATCCTGACGATTTCAACTTCTATCTTGACGCTTTCAAGTATGGAATGCCCCCTCATGGAGGATGGGGTATCGGTGTGGAACGTCTGGTGCAGAAAATGCTTTCATTACCAAACGTAAGAGAAGCAATCCTCTTCCCCAGAGACAGAGTGAGATTAGTACCTTAAACTTTTACAGAAGCCCCTGTGATAAGGGGTTTTAATCTATTTTCTTTTTTTACAGTCATATATTAAGAAGAAAGATTATTTTGGATTATGTAAACTGCCAGATCAAATTGCCTAGCATAATCCAAAAATAATCTAATTATGGAAATGGTCTCCTTGTTTCGGATGGAAACTGCAGTCTTGCGTATCCTATGCAGTCTTTGACTTCTTTCTCGCTGAGACCCAATTCTTCAGCTATATCCTTAATGCTTTGTCCTGTCTGATACCTTGAGTATACTGCAAGATCTGTTCTGCTGAGTCTGCTTTTTGCAAACACTTTTTCAATCAGGTCTTTTCTACAATCTGGATCATTACAACATAAGACAAACGTCTGTTTATGGAATATATAATCAGCACATTCATCTGCTGACTGAAAGCCTTCTTTTTCTGCAAGTTTCTCCAGCTTCTTCAGCGTTTTTTCATCTACGTATGTGATGATCTCAAATTCATCTTCAGGTTTCATAAACATGAATGTAGGTCTCTATTTTAGTACTATCTATAAGTTCTAAATTTGATGCATCATAAAATATAGTATAGCCAACCATACACCAATATGCATGCCAAAAAGAGCACCTCCAAAGACGCCAGTCAAATTGACTTTTCCTACTGAAATGTTGCCTGAGATTGACCGCGCAGTAAAAGAAGGACTGTTCTCAGGACGGAGTGAGTTTATAATGTACCTTGTCAGATCACATCTTGATAAAATGGAAGATCGTGACAAGTCTAAACGCGACTATGACGTTTATGCAGCTCAGACTAAAAAACCTAAAACTAAACAATGAATGATTAAGCTGCAAGCAGACAAGAGATCAGCTTTCTTAATGAAACAATCTAAATTTTAATCAAAACTCATCATATCTATATGATAAATAAGAAGTTTGAAATGTTTTGAGCATTGGTGTCCAGACTAGGAATGTCAGTAGTCCAAACATCAATGCTCACAGACCTGATAAAAGGATAGTTTTAGATGGAAACACACTTGCACATTTTTCCACCATTGAGGTAATGCTCTTGATTCGCTTTCATTTTTATCCACTTATTGCTGGGCATTGGCAGGTTATTTACGAAAGTTAAAGCATGATCATCTACAAATTTTTCTGCTGGCGTAGGTTCCTGTTTGCGTGGTAAGAAAGCAAGCACCAGAGAGATGATTATTCCAACAGCCATAAGAGCAATTCCAAATACAGAAAAGGCAGAAGAAACTAGAGCACTACCTGCCAATCCAGCAATTCCTGAGCCGATCTCCGCAAAGAATCCTAAGCCTGTACAAACGACATCAATTATTTCAAACACTTTTATGACGGTCGACTGACCACTATTGAAATCAAGTATTGTCTGATAGATACAGAATCCTAATGCAGCACCCATCACAACAACAGATACTAATTTAGCCATTACTGAAGCAACTTTTACAATTTTAGACCATCTAACAGCGATTTTTACAAACCCAGTTTCATTAGCTGTTAATTCTCTACCAAGACTTTCTCCTAAGCGTACAAGATACCGTTCTGTGCTGCCGGCTTCTTTTGCACCTATTGCGATGATATCAACATCTTCCACCGCATGGTTAAGTTGCCGCATAGCCTGAAGGACTTCTTGAAACTTAGTTTCTAGATTAAATATGGCTTTCCCTGCTCTATAAACTGCGAATGTGGAGAGCGCACCTGTAATTCCCGCTGCAGATCCTACAATAACTTCAAACAAGGATACTATGTCCAATTTACCTGTATTATTTATAAGAAAATAGATGGAAGCGATCATAGATATGAGCATTGTAGAGATTACAGCAAGAGACAGTAATCCGCAGATTGTGGGATGCCTGCTTGAAAAATTCCTAAGTCTTTGAAAGTTTAATCCAGTACAGTCATTGATTAAATTAGCAAAATCATCTAAAAAGGTAGTAATTGAAACGATAAATGTTTCAACGGAATACTCTTTCTGATCTTTCATATACTGAACAAGATCTTCTTTCAGCTTCCGTTGGATATCCTCTGGTATATTTTTACCCAGAAATGGAGTTCCGTTTATCAATGCCAGATAATAATTTCTAAAGATGGCTTCAACAAACTGGCGTATCTCATCTACAGAGGAGCCTTCGGGAAGTTTTTTGACATTCGTTGAACAAAAATTCAAGTTATAGGTAAGGACTTTAATGTATACCGAATTTGCATAACTTACCTTCACCTTTTTACTATCTTGATCGATCTCTACATTTTGTCTATTATCTAATATATCCAACATAGTCACAATGTGACGCAGCTTATTTTTATCAGTTGATTGTGTTTCAATAGCCAGCATCTGAAGGATCTGCGGTGAAAGAATGTAGTCATATAGTTGCTTTGCCCAAGATTCTGCATTATCGTCTTTGTACTTTTTTAAATCAGGAACAAACGTCATGTAACTGTGCAGATGGACAGTATTGGATATTCGATTATAGTATTGATTTTTAGAAAAACATTTGTCATTATCTACTCCTTTCCAATAATAATCAAGCTTAGTCGCAGTGGTCGTTTGATCGAATTTATTATGAATCTTAGGCTCAGTTGAATGAAATAATGAAGTTGTGATAAATCCCTTTCCAAAGTTATTTGTCAGATATTCACGCATACCAGCATCACTGGTGATCATTTCCACTTCTGCATTGGTAAGATCACCGTATTCTCCGACACTGGGTCTTAGAGCACACATCATACCCAGCCAATTCTGGGGAATGGCATAAAGCATCATATTTTTAATCTTGGTGAAATTGAGATCGTAGACCTTTTCCATACTTTCAGGTGGTGCAATGCAGAATAAATCTTCTACACTCAAGGCAAGATTGCTGCGCAAACACGAAATACTATTCTCAGTGGCTGCACTGATTCCCCGATGAAGCTGATATGCAATTGGTTTTTTTGTAAATAGCCAGGATTGCAGTTGATCTTCTTCTTTATTCAGGAGATCATACTGTAAAAATTCACCTTGCAGCTTATAATCCATATCTTTCTCTGCTGTCCGAATATAACCAGTGCCGGACAATGTCTTATAATTATAGCTGAAGTTAATGCTGAGATCATCGACACAAAATATACCTTCATCTCTGCAGAGTTCTGCAATGTCAGAATTTATATAAAGAGTTGCATTAAATATTGGTTTTTTGTCGATCAGTATTGTTTGAAAGATGCATCGTTCACTTATGCGTTCTTCATTACCATCTAACACCATGTATAATGCTGCTGTTGGCACATAACTGCCTGTTTTATTTTTTTCAAACCAGAGTTTTAGATTGGCAAAATCAAGCCAATGATCATCTACGAACAGCCTGACGGAAAAGGTTGATTTGCCCAGGGCATAAAAAGTTCTGAAGCTTTTTCCATCATGGATTATTCCTTTGGCCATCAAACCATTAAAAAGAAGTTTTAGATATACTTTGTAATGCTCATGTTCAAAATAGAAACCTTCACTATCCATTAGAGGAACAGTAACATCTGCATATTCGGAACAAGTTTGGTCATGCACCAAAACGTTTCCCTGAATAATGTGGAGATGTGTAAACGCATCTTTTCCATCTGTGAAAATGACTTGATCAAAAAGAAAATTCTTTTGAACCATATCAGAAGTCAGATATCTATTTTGAGCTTTCTCCACTTCAACGTAAGGAGTTTCTAACTTACGTTTAACATAATCTACAGAACTTTTTCCAAACATCTGTTCTAATGTTGGCCCCATGTCATCCAGCTTAACTTTAAGCATATCTAGTTCATCACAATCGTATTGATTGAAAAGTGAGCGGACATTTTTACGTATTGTATTGGAAGTAATGTCAGGATAATTTAACAGACAACAGTAATCATTAGCATGATATGACTTATAACCATCTGTGAAGTGCAGATCATAAGACATGACATATTCTTTAGAGATTGTATTTATCTTCTTTACTGCTACATTTTCATAAATTAGTTCTCCAGTATCTGGATCTCTTTCCTTTAGTTTACAGACGATGTCACCTATTTTTAATAGAGATACTTCAAAATTTGGATTGATCTGTTGTGCCGTTTCAGGATCTAAGCATTTCCAGCCCTGTTGAGTTAAAATTGCATGTTCTAAAGATAAAAACGGCTCATCATCATTAATTGCATAAAATTCTTTTACCTGCGGATTTACGATCAGCTCATCAGAAACTACTGCTGGCATCCCACCTACACTCAATACTTTATCGTTCTTGCGAATAGCTTCTATGGGTTTACTGCTGCCATCTTGCATAAGTATCTTAGTTCCAGCAAGTACGCAACCAGGGTCTCTCTGATGTTTGCCCAGTTTCATTTCATTATTGGGTTTAAGGTTAGATGATAATGAATATGAACTTGCTACATTGGATATCCAATAAACAACTGGATCTCCGAATATAGCATAATCATAATCAACATTGCCAACTATTGGCGCTCCTGTAGGCCCTATGTCTACAACATCCCGTTCTTGGCGTACAACCTCAGTTCTAGAACAGCAAACGGATTTTACAGCATCATATACTTCTGAAAAAATGTCAGAACCATTGTAAAAATGAGATTTTGAAGATTCGATCCATGAGTAGGATTCATAGTCAGAAAACATTTTCTGGAATAACTCGTGACTTTTCCAAGCGTCAAGAACCTTATTGAAATAGTTACCGCTTTTGTCTAAGTTTTTCA